>DAORDH010000001.1:0-369021 GCA_035345875.1 Leptospiraceae bacterium
CTTCCATCTCTCAATCATGAAATTATCTTTGATGCCATTAGGCGTTGAGCACACTCTTAGAAACGAGCAACTCAAAGAGATTAATATTATGAAATTATCTTTGATGCCATTAGGCGTTGAGCACGAAACGTCAGCCGGACACATTGCAGTTTGTGACGGGAAATGAAATTATCTTTGATGCCATTAGGCGTTGAGCACACTAATCTATTTATACACACTGTTTATTTCTGTTCCGGATGAAATTATCTTTGATGCCATTAGGCGTTGAGCACTATCTGTAGTAATTATACCGCCAGACACTGTATTTATATGAAATTATCTTTGATGCCATTAGGCGTTGAGCACAGTATAGAAGAAATTTTAATAAAATTAGAAAATTGCAAATGAAATTATCTTTGATGCCATTAGGCGTTGAGCACTCATCTGGTGCGTTAACTACATCAGAATCTTTCTTTTATGAAATTATCTTTGATGCCATTAGGCGTTGAGCACTTATAGAGTTCTTAAAGACAATTCTATTTTAGCTTTATGAAATTATCTTTGATGCCATTAGGCGTTGAGCACATAAAGAAATGCTCTTTATTCAAGATAAGCCAAAGAAATGAAATTATCTTTGATGCCATTAGGCGTTGAGCACAAACGTCGACCAAGGAAAAATTCTGTATAGGTATGATGAAATTATCTTTGATGCCATTAGGCGTTGAGCACGAAAATGACACTGGTAAGAACAAAACAAACTTAACTATGAAATTATCTTTGATGCCATTAGGCGTTTATAACAACCCCTTACCTCGATAGTCTCAATGTTCCTCTCTATATGTCGAAACAGAATACTCTCGGTGTTCATCGTCCCAATCGCTGGTATTCTTTAATTCCCTTTTTTTATTTTCTACGTAACAATGCTGTAACATCTATCATAGATTATACAAGTATAAAGAGAGGAGTAATCATAACATATGGCTATTAGTGTAATCAGCAAAAAGCAAGGCGTGGAAAGAAAGTTAGAAGTCAGATTGGCTGAAAATCAATATGAAATCGAACAAACATTATCTCTTAGATACAATGTTTTTAATTTGGAAATGGGGGAAGGCTTACCGGAATCAAGACAGGCACAGAAAGACAGAGATGAATATGATTATTACTCTGATCATTTAATAGTAAAAGATGAAACCGCGAATAAGATAGTTGGGACCTATCGCATATTAAAGAGATCTGTTGCAAAGGCAAATATAGGCTTTTACTCTGAAAATGAATTTGATTTATCAAAAATCTATGAGTTCAAAGATGAAGTGGCAGAAGTTGGTAGAAGTTGTGTGCATGCAGATTATAGGGACGGGAGTGTGATTTCTCTCTTATGGTCTGGATTTGGGGAATATATGCTAAAAAACGATATTCGCTATCTAATGGGCTGCGGATCGATTCACTCTATGGATTCAATCGTTGCCTCTCAAGCCTATGCGTATCTAAAAGAGAACAATGCACTTGCAGGAGAAGAATTCGGTGTAACTCCTTATGAGTCTTATCAATTAGTTGGGTTTGATCCCAATTATAAGGTGGCGGATTGGAAAGCAGTGAATAAAGCAATTCCACCTATCATTAAAGGTTATGTTCGACTTGGAGCAAAAATCTGTGGTTACCCAGCATTAGACAGAATCTTCAAAACAACAGATGTATTTGTTTTATTTGATAGAAAAGAAATCGATGAGCGTTATGGTAAACATTATTTAAAAGCATAATCTTCATGTTAAAAGGAATTCGTCGATTAAATCGATATGAAAACAGAATCTTTAAAATTGTGAAAGATGGAGGCAAACTCGTTCGGCTTTCGCAATTGGGATTTTCTAGAAAGACTAAAGACAATTTTCGTTTTCCAATTTATTCTTTAGAAATTGGAAAAGAAAAAGCAATCCAGAAAAATCCAGTTGGAATTGTGGCAGGGGTTCATGGTCTAGAGACAATTGGAGTATGAGTCATTCTTGATTTTTTAGAATTTTTAGTAAATAGTCCCCGTAAAGATTTTCTTCCAGAAATTTTTAATGGAGATTTGGGAATTGTAAGTATTCCTATCATTAATCCGGGCGGAATCGCAAAGTCCACTCGCTCTAATCCAAATGGTGTAGATCTCATGCGAAATTCAGGAGTAGATGCGATTAAAGCTCCGTTCTTTTTTGGGGGGCACAGAATCAGTTCTAATCTTCCTTATTTTAGAGGGAATTATCTAGAGTCTGAAGGACGTGCCGCCTATCGATTTACGAAGAAGTATTTTTTTAATAACAAAACAGCAATTATGCCATTGATAGATATTCATTCTGGATTTGGATCGATAGATCATGTGTGGTGGCCTTTTGCTTTTACGACAGACGCTTGCAAGGATGAAAAAATATATAAGAAGATGGCGTGGCATTTAAAAGAAAAGAATTTGCATAGTGCTTATGAGTATGGTCCACAGAGTGAGACTTATACAACTCACGGAGATTTATGGGATTTACTCTACCTAGAATATCAAAATAAAATTGAGAGTGAAAATTTAAAATCGAGATTTCTGCCCTGGACTTTAGAGATAGGAACTTGGTCTGATATTCCATTAGAACCATCAAAACTCTTTCGAAAGCGTGGAATTTTTAATCCAGCGAAAGAAAACAAACAAGCAGTGATTCGAAACTATAGAAATTTCTTACGAGACTTTATAAGACTTGCTTCTTATAAAGTCTCTCATTGGATGAAGTGAGAATATTTATACCACCTGCGAAGTCGTTAGTCGAGGCGCGGTAATCTTTAAGTTTTTTCTAATTTTTCCTGTGAATAGAATTTGTATAAAAATAAGAAACAAGAAGAAGATAGAATATGCCAAACTGCATGTCCTTGTAAAATGTGATTCATTGGATCACATATAATTCTTCTAAAATCAACTGTCCATGCAACAAATGCTAATACTAAGAATAATAAAGATAATTTATAATAAGAATAAGTTATTTCTTCTTTCATTTTTCTAAAAATGTAGAATTCTAAAATTAGACCGGCTAATACTTGTAAGGCGAAGATGGGAATTCCAAATGGCTTAAAAATATAAAGGAGAAGCATTGAAGCGGCTAGAATAATAAACTGTGTTCCGTGTTGATATTCTTTTTTGATTATCTTAGCTCTTTTTAGATTCATACTTAAGATCATCGTTGAAAATAAATACATAGAAGATAAGTCAAAGAATTGAAAAAAGAATGTGAAACTCGCATGGTATAAAAAGGAAGCGATACCGGTTGCGATTGCCATAGGACCAACTAATTTTAAGGAAGATATACTATCGTTTTTATTTTTCCAAATCAAATAAAAGCCAATAAATATATAAGCCAAATTCGACCATGTGTTCGATGGCTGTGTGATGATAGAGCAAATATTTTCTTCACAATATTTGATAGTAGGCGGAGCAAAGGAACTCCAAAAGCATTCTGGTGGTAATTGAATTATTTCCATTCTGCTATCTCTCTACTTACATTGAATAAAAAAAGTTTTTTATTTTATATTCTGTTTCTTTTTTGTTACATACTTGTTTCAGATCAGTTGCTCCAAATTAAATATTTCTTGACAAGAAACGATTGATTTTAAAAAACTGTGCAGCTTTTCTTTTTTTGATTCGTAGTAAAAAAATTCTTTCTTTTTCGCCAAATCAGTGTTATCCTCATCTATACCAAGGAGGCTCAGTATGAATGAGATAACAATTTTCGCAATGGCTCTTCTTGCTGTTCCAGTATTTGCAAGATTCGCAAGAGTTGGTAAAGAGACAATGGCTAGATTTCACCTAATTGCACTTGGTGGAATCTTTTTACTTTTAGGAGAAGCCACTAGGCTTACAGCAGCTAAAATCGCGATTATCGCAACAATTCTTCCAATTGTTGATTTTACTAGCGCGTTAGCCGCTTACTCATTAGTGCTATTAGGCACTATCTGGCTTTCTCTCTATTACATAAAGCATCCAAGTGAAATATAGGATAGCTTTTATTTGAAAAAGGAAAGAGTAGGGGCTTGTATTCACGCCTCTACTCAAGTTTAAAACAATTTTTCTAATTCCCTTATACTTTCAATTGGAATCAATTCTATTTTATGGTTTTTATCTTTTACTTCAGTTAAATTTCCCTTTGGGAGGATAATATTTGTTATCCCAATGCTTGTTAGATCTTTGAGTCTTGTATGGATGTGACTAACTGTTCTTACCTCGCCTGAGAGCCCAACTTCTCCAATCACTGCATAATTTTTCTTGGCTGGCTTTTCGATATAACTAGATACAATAGATGCACAGATTGCTAAATCAAGAGCTGGTTCATCGATATTTAATCCACCTGCGAGGTTGCAGAATATATCACATTCAATCGTTTTTATTCCCATGAATTTTTCTAGAACAGCAGCAAGTAAAACAAGTCTTTTATTGTCCAATCCTTCTGCTGTTCTTCTTGCTTGTGAATAAGAGGAACGACTCACAAGTGCTTGCACTTCCACAGAGAGAGACCTGCTTCCTTCCATTACAACGGAAAGAATAGAACCAGTCCTATTTTCATGATCAGGGGAGATAAATAAATTATGTTTATCAATGATTTCGGTTAATCCATTTGATCTCATTTCAAAAACAGCTATATCGCCTACTGCCCCGAATCTATTTTTAATTCCTCGAAGAAGTCTATAATAATTTAATTTATCACTTTCGAAATACAGAACTGTGTCTACTATATGTTCTAGAACTTTTGGACCCGCGATACTTCCTTCTTTTGTAATATGACCAATCATAAAAATTGGTATATTTGTTTTTTTAGCAGTTTCTAATAGAAGCTGAGAACATTCCCTGAGTTGTGTTACTGTTCCTGCTGCATTTGGAATTGATTCTTTAGAAATGGTTTGTATAGAATCTACAAAGACGATAGTTGGCTCTTCGTTTGCTATCATACTTGCGATGTTTTCTGCATAGATTTCGGATGAGATAAAAATATTTTTAGATTCTATACCCATTCGTTTTGCACGAAGACTGATTTGGCCTGCGGATTCTTCTCCGGAAATGTATAAAACTTTCCCTAATTTAGAAATGTTCTTGGAGATCTCAAGTATAAGTGTTGATTTTCCAACACCCGGTTCTCCACCAATAAGCGTCATACTCCCTGGAACAATACCTCCTCCCAAAACATGGTCTAGTTCTTTAAAGCCTGTGGGTATACGCTTGTAAGCCTCTTCGTTTATTTCGGAAATAGGCTTTGGTTTGCTGTATTTATCAACTTGAGATTTGAAACTTTGTTTACTAAATCTCTCTTGCCCAATTTCTTCCTGAATTGTATTCCATTCTCCACAGGATTCGCATTTTCCAGCCCAACGTGAGTATTCCTGTCCACAAGATTGACAGATAAAAAGTCGGACTTGCTTTTTCAATGCTCTAAAACATCCTTAAGTTCTAGAAAGTCCAAATCAATTAGGGTGGGAAGAAATTGAAAGCATTTAGAGGCTATCTCATATCGATTCTCTCTAATTAGAATTTCTGTTAGTTGGTGTTCGAGTGATATCAGATATCGAACATCCTCAGTAGCATATTCTAACTGGTCTTTTGTTAAAACTTTTTTTCCCCAATCACTCGATTGATTTTTTTTATCTATATTCACATCAAAAAATTCTCGTATGAGTTCTTTGAGACCATGCTTATCAGTATAGGTTCTAGCTAACTTACTCGCAATCTTTGTGCAGAAGACTTTATTTACTTGTATACCTAAATAGGTTTTCAGAAAAAGCATATCCATTCTAGCAAAATGAAATATTTTAACAATATCAGGATTCTCAAATAATTTTTTAAGTAGTGGCGCTTGCTTTTGATCGGGTAAGATTTGAATTAAACTAAAACGATTGCTGGAATCACAAATTTGAATGAGACACAAACGATCTCTTCGGGGATTTAGACCCATCATTTCACAGTCAATTGCAAGATGAGTATCTTTGGAATATGCTTCAAAGTATTCTTCATCAATATCAGATTGAAAAACTTTCGGCTTCAAGGGTGAATGTTTTTGTTGCATAAATAATTACTTAGATAAATACCTTTTAAAAGATGATAATTATACTAGCTGTCATAAATAATTTACTGTTATATTTGACAGGAAGAACAGACTGAATGATTGTTAAAAATGACTTCTTTCCAATCTGTATCAAACTAATATTTACATCCGATTGATGTTACCATAGTTGTAGGATAAAATGAATAAAGCCACTTTAAAATATAAAATTTTTAATAAAATATACAATTCAGAATTTAGAAAGCATTCAGAAAATCGGTATTTAAGTGAGGATAACTTATTTGAATTAAAATTTCAAAGAAAAAAAGATAAGCTAGGTGCGATTCTTTTTATTGGAAGTCTTTCTTGGATCGATCATCAACGACCTTCTATAGGACTTGTGATTTTAGACTTACGGATTGACTTGAATTTTGATGAATCCTTTACGAATTTAAATATTCTGCAGCATGGCTACCAGTCTTGGAGTTTTACCACTCGCTATTCATCAGAAGACAAAGACTATTCGCCTAGACTTTTAGGTTTTTTAAAGTATGGACAGGAAAATATTTATACAGACCATGCAGGCAAACCTGGAAATTTTGTGAGCGAAGGTCTTTTAATTGGTTATTCAAAAACAGAAGAAAAAGGCTTTCTAATCGGAGTCAATGAAATAGGCAGTCAATTTACCAAATTTCATATTCTTTGGGATGCAAATAAAATAAATTCTCTTTCTATTATATACGATTTCTATTCTACACCTGAATTTAAAAACAATACTCCAGTTGAACTGACACAAGTTCGCTTGGATTTATTTAATGACACTCCACCTGAATTGATTTTAGAGGAGTATGCAAGCGGACTCGGAAAGAAAGCAAAGGTCAAAACATTTGAAGAAAATGTGCCCACTGGTTGGTGCTCTTGGTATTATTATTATACAAACATATCTGAAGAAATTATACTTTCCAATTTACATGAAGTTAAAAATAGGAAGCTTCCAATTGAATTTTTTCAAATAGATGATGGATATCAAAATGAAATTGGCGATTGGACTGTAGTAAATGAAAAATTTCCAAGAGGAGTTCGATTTCTTGCGGAAGAAATTAAAAAACAAGGACTAACGCCAGGAATTTGGATTGCACCCTTTTTAGTCAGACAAAAGAGTTCATTTTTTACACTTTATCCCGAAGCAATCTTAAAAGATGCAAAGGGCAAGCCTGTTCCTGCAATTTGGAATCCACTTTGGGGTCTTGATTTCACTTATACGTTAGATGTAACCCATCCTAAATCAATTGAATTTTTAGAGGAATTATTTAAGACCTTTACTAAAGATTATGGTTATAGTTATCTCAAATTAGATTTCTTATTCTCTGCTTCTCTGCCAGGTGTTCCTTATAATAAAAGATTAACGCCTTTTGAAAGATACCGGCAAGCACTTGAGTTAATTCGAAAAGTAGTTGGAAAAAATACATTTTTATTAGGATGTGGTGCCCCTTTGATTCCATCGATTGGAATTTTTGATGGGATGCGAATTGGCTGTGATGTAACACCTTTTTGGTATCCGGAAATCAAAAGAAGAATGCTAAGAGATAAACATGCGTTATCTACCGAGAAAGGGCTTATTAATACAATCAATCGAAGTTTTATGCATAGAAATCTATGGCTAAATGATCCTGACTGTTTGATCGTGCGAAAAGAGAAGAATAAAATGACTCCTGAGCAAACCATTCTTATGGCAACCGTTATGGCAATGAGTGGAGGAATTTTATTAGTTAGCGATAATTTGGTTACAATTGAAGAGGATCGAGTTCAAATCCTACAAAAAGCATTGGATCTTAGTAAGCTTTGCCAAAAAAAGAAATCGATTCCTCTTGGCATGTTTGGAAATTCATTTCCCCGTGGATTTATAAATGAGAATGGTTTTTTTGCCGTTTGGAACCCAACCCCTAAAGACGATTGGATCGAATTAGATATTCCATTTAAAGTGAAATTGATTGATTCAAATGATTATTGGACTGGAGAAAAAATCTACAGTTTAAAAGTAGATAACAACCTTAAAAAAATCAAAGTAATGTTGAAGCCATTTCAGGCAATTGTGATTGGAGTAAAAAATTAGGTTGCAATTCGATTGGATTTTGGGTTAATGTATGAGAAAATTTTTTAAGGAGTATCTTATGAAAGTTATTTTTCCAATTTTGATTAGTGTTTTATTTTTACTAATAAACTGTCAAGTTTCAGAATCGGTGGGGTCTGCATCCACCTCGCTCAATGGAGTTTCTACATCCTCAAACTCTATTTCGAAAATTTCAGATTCTGTCCAAAGTCTATCAGGCTCAATTCAGTCTATCAGTGGTTCTAGTTCGGGTGGAAGTAAAGCACAAATGCAGACCTATAAAATGGATGTGAGGGACCTAACCGCTATTTACTATCAAACTGGCTTCAATCATGAATTTAAGAAAGATTTAAATACAGTGGCTCAAAAAAATGGTCTCCTAGAATGGCAGACAGATGCATTAACCTATATTGCTATTGGAGAAGGTTTAAAAAAAGCAAATATGTCTGAATACGATTTTAAGGTTTTTTTAAGTAATTTTGAATCCAAAAAGGAACTCGGAAAGTTTCTAAAAGAAGGATATACTTCTCTTTAAAGAAAAAAGTCTTAAATTTTCCTAAAAAAGCGCTACTTTTTTCTTTTTTATGGTAGAAAAAGTAGCCAAATCAGAAAATTGTTGCATTTTTAGTAAAGTTATTTACAATACTGTAAAAATGTCTACACAAATGAAAAGATTCGTTCGAGGATATTAGTATGATGACAACAGGAATAAATTCAATAAACCAGAGTCAAAACTTTTCTCAGAAACCAAAAGAGAATGATACTTCTATTCATTATATTGGTCATGGCCTTTTGGAAAAATCGCCAGCGAGCACTTCAGTTATGCATGTTATTGGGCATGAATTGGATCATGTAGCTGAGTTTAAATCTAAAGCAATCCGAGATAAGGCTGAAATTCGTAGTTTAGATGTTAAAATTGACTATGAATTAAGAGATGGTAAAATGGTAGCAGTTGGAGGAAAGACAACTGTAACTACTTCTGAACCAACCGAGGAGCCAACTCGCAAAACATCTAAAAAGGCTGTTCCTGCTTTAACGGATGATATAGTTGACATTCATACTGCTAAAAAAGCTGAGTTTTCAGGTGATGGAATCAACATGGAAGAAAGTCGCTTGAAAGAAAAACTAGAACAAATCGAAACTGAAATAGACATGTCCCTGAGAAAGACCTATTACTCAAACCCTGCTTTTAAAACTTCTGAAGATATTAAAAAGGAAGCTAGAGAGCAAGAGTTAAGAGAAACAAAAAGCAGAATTGCTGTTCAATTGGATGAACTCAGAAACAAAGAAATTTCTGAAAAAGGAAGATCTATCTGGCAGACGATTACTAAGTTACAAAGCAATTTTAGAGAAACCCTTGTCAAGCTAGGGTTGATGCAAGCAACTGGTAATTCGTTAGATACATTTGCTTAATACTCTGCCAAGAGGTTTCTCAATTCTAAAATTCCTTCATTTGTTTTTGTAGAAGAAAGGAATATATCGAGTTCGGTATATTCCTTTTTTATTTCCTCTAACTCTTTCATTAGTTTTGCTTTTTCCTTTTGATTTAATTTATCAACTTTAGTTCGAACTAGGGCTACTTTAATTTTCTTTGCACTCGCAACATCGATTAAGCTTAATTCCTCATCTGGAAGGGGTCTACTTGCATCACATAATACAAATAATAACTTCAGAGTCTTTACATGATTTAAATAACCATTGACTATGTTAATTAGGTCGTCTCTTGTTTGATTGGATGCTTTCGCATAACCAAACCCAGGTAGATCGACTAGAAAATAATGATCATTTAGAAGAAAAAAGTTTATCAGTCTGGTTTTTCCTGGCGTTGCAGATACACGCGCAATTTCTTTTCTTGCAAGAATCGCATTTAGTAAACTAGATTTACCTGCATTTGATCGACCACAAAACGCGATTTGTGGCATTGTCGGATTTTCAGGAATTTTTTTCCAATCCGAATGAGAGGAGTGGAAGGCGGAAGAGTGAATCACTAGTTTATTTTGCTTCATAATATAAGTCTCCCTGAAAATCCTTTAATTTGTCATCCCATAAACTAAATAGAATGGAACATAGTTGCTGATTTCTAAATAGCATTGGAATTTTAAATCTGACTCTTCTTGGAATTTCATACATTCTTAAAATTTCGGAAACTGTTTTTCTCATATTGTTTTTCTGAATCTTTAAACCGTTTTGAAAAGAGCCCACTTGAAAAGAATCTGAATAATATTGTGTATGGGAATTCCATTTAATTTCTAATTTTTGATCTCTGTAGGATACTTTGGGAATTTGAAAGACGGGAGAGTTTTTGGGGACTAGATATAAAATCCCATTTGATCCTTTCCATAAATATACTTCTTTATTTTCTATTTCAAAAGTTTTAGTTATATTTCTTAGTAACTCATTTAGAATAGGTCTAGTGAAAGGATGAATTTTTAAAATATTGGAATAGTTATCTAATAACGTTTTTAATTCAAAAGATTGGATATTTTCTAGATTTGTTAGATCTAACTTTAAATAGCTAGGTATTTTTTTTTGTTTGATTAGATCTTCTTCGAAATCATATAAATGACTTTCATGAAAGTTTTCATAGACTTTATTTATTTTTATGCCAGCATTTTTTAAGATTGGTATAACTTGGTTTCTAAGTCTGTTCCGAAGAAAACTATTGTCTTGATTTGTCTCATCAGTAAAGATTTTCCAATTTTCAGATTCTAAAATCGTAGCGATTTCGTTTTCTGTGAAGACAAGTAGTGGTCTAAAAATTTTATTTTTATAGATTGGTAAGGAGGATAATGCAGAATATCCGCCACCTCGAATTAAATGAATGAGAATGGTTTCTAGATAATCATTTTGGTGATGGCCTGTCGCAATATATCCATTAAATTGATTTGCATAACGATTTAAATATTTATAACGAACAAGTCTTCCTGAGTCTTCTAAACTTTTTTTTAGATACTTCGCGATTTTTGGAATGTTTTTTTTTTATAGATTGAGTTGGAAAAAAAATCTTTCATATACAATTCAATCTCTTCTTCTTGCTCAAAATTATTTCGAATGGAATGATCTAGGTGAAACAAAATTGGTTCTGGGCATAATTTTTCTTGGTTTAAAAATTTATAAAAATATGCGAGTAGTGTAGAGTCTTTTCCCCCAGAAAATCCAATGATAGCTTTATAGTTTTGAATTAATTTTTGGTAGGAACCAAGTCGATTGAAAATTTCTAGAAATATTTTGTATGTTGAATCCTGAAAAATCATTTGAACCTTTTTATAATTAACATTGTGATGTCATCATGCTGAGATGTAACATTTACTGAATAATCTTTTAAATCTTTGTATATCCCTTCTAATATTTCCGCAGGTTTTTCTTTGTTATATTTTTTAAAAGATCGAATTAACCCTTCTTCCTCTAATTGTTCTCCGCGAGTATTCATCGTTTCTGTCACTCCATCTGTATACATCAGAATCGAATCTCCAATTCCTAATTCTATAGTTCCTTCTGAATACATAGGTGAAATATCATCTGTAATTCCAAGAACAGTCCCTCCAGTGAAAATAACTTCTACTGTATTTTTATCTGAACGGTAAACGAGTAGATTACCATGTCCACAGCCAGAATATTGAAAAACATTGGACTCAACATTCCATTTTAAACAGGTGAGAGACATGAATCTCATGGTGGCTGCATTCTTAGAGTTATAGTATAAATAGGAATTTAACTCCATTACAATGTCTTTTAATTCGCTGATTCTTCGAATAACAGAGTGGATAATTGTTCTTGCCGTAACCATTACCATACCAGCTGGAAGTCCTTTCCCTGAAACGTCTCCAATTGCAAATAACGTTTCACTTTGATCTGGAGAAACTAATATATCATAATAATCTCCTCCGATTTCCCTAGCTGGAACCATAAAGCCAGCAAATTCATACCTTGGATGCTTAGGCATTTCTCTTGGTAATAAATTCAGTTGGATTTCTCTCGCAATTTCTACTTCTTTTTCCAGTCTTTCTTGCTTTGCCATCTTATGATATAAAAAGGCATTATCGATTGTAATTTTAACGAGTTCGGAATAAGCAGCTAATACTTCAACTTCATCTGGAGTAAACAATATAGTAGAATTTCTTCCTAATAAAAAAACATACTCATTTACTTCAAGAGTGAAAGAGGGAAGATTTAAGATTTGCTTTCCAGTAAATCCCAATTTTTTAGATAGCGGTTCATTTTCTGTCTCTAAAAGTGTCGGTGTTTGTTTATTAAAAAAGGCTTTATAGGGCTCATTATTGTCCATTAAAATAGAATCTTGCGAAAGGTCTAAGGAGTCTATCGTTCTAATTAATTTATGATAGGTAATCACTTTAAATTTTTTATTATGAATCAGTAAAATATTTACATCAGTTTCTACTAATCCGGAGATTGTAAGCAGTGACATCTTTATAATTTCAAGTGTATTATTAAGATAGTGTTTGTTGAGCGTTAGTCCAGAGGAATGAAGATTAACAAATTGTTTATATTTTGTATTCGATTTATTAAAAATGATTGTATGGTAGAGTGCAATGGCAACTTGATTCGAAATAACATTGAATACATCTTTATCTAGAAATTTCTCCTCTGCTATTCTTTTGTCATCAAAGTCAAAAACCAGTAAGCCAAGAGGCATCGACTTATAAACAATAGGGACTAGGATTTGACTCACTACACCTTCTGTAACCCGTGTGTAAATTTTATCAAAACGATTGGATGCATTTAGAAAACGAATCGAGGGCTTTTTACTTAGAATTGATTTTGCAAAGGGATGATTTGTATCTTCTGAGTTTGTTTTTAGTTTAGTAATTACTTTACTAGCGTTTTCACTCCCTACGTATTTTTCAAATTTAAAAAACTGATTTACAGGTTCATGAATCATAAACCCCAATTTCTCGATTCCAAATTTTGTTTTGATAATAGATAACGTTTTATCGCAAAGTTGTCTTAGGTTTAGATTGGAATCGAAGATTGTAACAAATTCAGTAATTAAATTTGAATAATCCCCAGTGAACTGAATTTTTGCTAGTCTTTGTGATTTTCTTTTTTCTAATATCCACTCATTCCCACAGGTTATGCAATTAAAAACTCCATTAGTAGTGATACCATCTGGAGTCCTTTCTTCATTGCATAGGATGCAAATTGAGGCTGTTGAATCTATTTCACTCATGACTTTATTTAATTATTCTAGCTTTACTCGAATAAATCATGTTACATATATTTAGATTTTAATTGCAAGTAATACTTTCTTTCTTTCTAAATAAATGTTCTTTTCATGAATTAGTATTCAAAAAGTGTAGGGTTCAAAAACCTTTTGCTGTATATAGAATATCCTTTATTCGTTTTTCAAGTTTATCTTTCTTATCTGATTTTGGTTTGTAGATTAGATATTGTTTTCCATGTGCTTCTATTTTTGTTCTTAACTGGTTTCGTTCTGTTACTTGACTCAATGATTCGCTATTTGGAAGCTCTCTTAATTTTTCAAAATACAATAGAATTGCTAGTGCTTGAATCTTATGATCTTGATGTCTAATTTTTAACGCTTTTTCAAGTGTATCTTGCGCCTTTTCTAAATACTCTGATTGTTTCTTTCTAATATTGATCCTCTCTGCAGCCATTTTTTCTTCTGAGTCAACGGTAACTTGGGTGTCTCTCGTTCTTAAGTAATATAAGAAATAGGAGTAGGATATGGAATGAAGTGCATCAAAATTAGAAGGACTCATTTTAAGAGCTTCTTTTGAAATTTCCAAACACGTATCTAAATCTGTTGTCAGGTTTGTATTTTTAAAAGACTCAATTTCAAAACGGTTTATTAGATATTTCATATAATCTAGATAAAATTGAAATTTTTCATGTTTATCTAGAAACTTGTCTCTGTTATTCCATGCTATTTTATATTCGTATCCGGCTGAAACATATCCTTCGCCGCTTCCTTGTTCATCTGATTCTGAAGATACTCCGTATTTGCCGCTACTATGAATTTTGCCTAAGAAATAATGGGCCTCTGGATAATTTTTATCCATTTTAATCGCTTTTTTATAGTAGGTGATTGCACTGGCAATATCACCTTTTGCAATAAAATAGTCAGCTTGCTTTTTTAATAAAATAGCATCTTCTAAACTTTCAGATTCGATCGGCATTGCAACCGTCATTACTTTATTGTCTATAAGTCTTAAATAACCTTCACCTCTGATTTGTTGACCAAAGAATGAAGTATTAAATATAGATACTACTTTTACTTGACCAACGATATTTCCATCTTTGTAAGAAATATGATCAGGATTTTTTTCAATTAAGTAGAGTGTTTGTCCTACTCGAATTCCAGGATTGTAGAGGACTTTTACGGTCAGGGTATCTGGTCTTAAATCAACACCAATTTGCATTAGATCTCGATCGATTTTATTATTCCCATCCATCATAGAAGCTTTGTCGATACTTACTGTTTCTCCGATGATGACCATTTTAGAGTAGTTTCCACTGCCAGTATCTCGGAAGGCATATACAATTTTATCTTCGCGGCTGACTGGATATAAGGATAGTGTTATAAATAAAAACAAAAATATCTTTTTCATTGTTGGCATCATATACTCTTTTAAATATCGGTAGTTTTAGGAAATGGAAAAGAATCTAAATTTATATGAATTCTAGTTTTTTCAATTGGCTTGTATTCTCAGTTGTAATGGTAGCAAACAGTATAGGAGTATTTTCTGTTTTTAAGCCAATTCGCAATCCAATTCTCCATTCCCTGCACCATATTTTTTATTTTTTAGTGATTGTATCAACTTTATTTTCTATTGGATTTAGTTTTTATATTCAGTCTTTAAGTTATTCTCATTTAGGTCTTCTTTTTCTCATGACCCTGTTGCCATTTTTCAGAAAAGGTGGAAGAGAACATCGTTTGATTGGTGTGCTTTCTTTTTTTTGCGCAATAATTCCTTTAATACTTAAATATTTCAATTGACTATTCGATATTGCTAACTATAGTTGCATATTCGTTTCTTAGAATGAATTTTAGGATGTGTTATGGAAAAAACTCCAGAAAATCTCCCTGATAAAGTTAGAGCAATGGTTGCCGCAAGAGAAAAAATTTCGCTTAAGTCTTCTAAGATTAATGCTCGCCTCGAGAAGTATGTTCTCCTTATAATTACAGAAATTTTGATCAAATTAGGTCAGGAAAGATATACAGAGATGATTTATATAATCGTCAAAGAACTCGCAATTAACGCTGTGAAAGCGAACCAAAAGAGGATCTTTTTTGAAGATTTAGGACTCAATATTTTGGATGAAAATCAATATGCGGAAGGCATTATAAAATTCAAACAGAGTTTTTCTGACTCTATGGCTGAAGTTTATGGAGCAAAGTGTCAGGAAAAAGGTGTATACGTCCAAATTAATTTTTTTTATAAAACTGCTGGTATGTATGTAGAGGTAACTAATAATACTCCTGTTATCAAAGCAGAAGAACTCAGAATGAGAGAAAAGATGAAAAAAGCAATGAGCTACAATGATATTGCTGAGTTTTATATGGATAATATGGATAATACTGAAGGAGCAGGTCTTGGTATTGCGTTAATTATGATTCTTATGAAAAATGAGAGTTTGGATCCAAACCTATTTAGAATTGTAACGAAGCCAACAGAAACGATTGCTAGAATTGAGATACCCTTTAATTCTGACTATGTATCTTTCAGAAATAAAGGAGCTTGATTTAAAAGCATGGAAGTAAAAGGAAAAACTGTTCTTATAACAGGTTCAGCAAGTGGTCTAGGAAAGTCTATGGCTCTCGGTTTTGGTAAACTAGGAGCTAACGTAATAGTAAGTGATATTAAACAAGAAACAATTGATTTAGTTGTAAATGAAATTAAATCAAATGGTGGAAACGCCTTTGGTATTCCGGGTGACGTTTCAAATGAAGCGGATGCAGTCCGTATGATGGAAGAGAGTGTATCTAAAACTGGCTCTCTAGATGTTGCTATATTAAATGCAGGTATTTTAAGGGATGGATTGCTTGTTAAGGTGGACAAAGAAACAGGGAATGTAAAAGGAAAAATGTCTATTGAGCAGTGGCAGGCAGTTATAAATGTAAACTTAACAGGTGTGTTTTTAACAGGAAGAGAAGCTGCGGTTCAAATGATTAATTCTAAAAAGGGTGGGGTCATTATTCCTATATCGTCTGTCGCAATGCATGGAAATCCAGGACAAAGTAATTATTCTGCTGCAAAAGCAGGAGTTGCGGCAATGACAAAGCTCTGGGCACATGAACTTAAAAATTTTAAGATCAGAGTGGCAGGTATTGCGCCTGGATTTATCGCAACAGAGATGGTTTTAAAAGATATGAATCCAGCAGCATTAGAAAAGTGGAAATCACTCATTCCAATCGGTCGACTTGGTGAACCTGATGAGATTTTTAAAACTGCCCAATTCATTGTAGAAAATGATCTAATTGATGGTGTTGTTTTAGAAGCTTCTGGCGGGATAAAAATTTAACCTTCAAAGATTCTACCAAAAGAGAATAGTTCAAATCATCCCAATAAAAAATTAAAGCGAGATGCCTATCGTCTCGCCTTTTTTTTATACACTTCATAAATAATTCTAAGCATGATTTTTCATATAAAGAAAATAACGCTTGAAATGTATGCGTTTTGTATTAATTTATGGTGTAATGTTTTTTAGATCGCTAAAAAAAATTTCCTTTCTGTTTTATTTAATCAATTTACTTTTTTTATTTAATGTATTTGCAAATGAAACAACAAAAGAGAATGATCCAAAATCAATCCAAGGTATTTTAGATTTACGAAATCAAAAATTCTACACAACGGAAGCAGATGATGGTTTTATTAAATTAGATGGAGAATGGGAATTTTATTGGAATGAATTCATTGATCCAAATCTACTAAGACAACCAAATAATTACATCCAAGTTCCTTCAAACTGGAATGAGCAAACTATTAAATATTTTGGTGAAAACATTCATCCACCAGCAAATGGATATGCCAGTTATCGTATAAAATTATTACTTCCTGAACAGACCCCAGACTTAGCAATATCAGTGGAGGGAATTGATTCTGCTTATTCATTTTTTATTAATGGGGTTCTTTATTCCTCTAAAGGCAAAGTTGGCCGAACAATAGACGAAATGGAAGCATTGAATCAATCCAGTTATTTTTCAATTCCCAAATTATCGGAAATGGATATTGTTATTCATGTTTCAAATTTTCATCACAGAAAAGCGGGAATTCGTGATGCCATATTCATTGGGAATTATTCAGTCATTGAGGGAATACAAAAAAGGAACCATGATTTTGATTTAATATTATCGAGTTGTCTGCTTATAATGGGACTCTATCATGTTGGTCTTTATATTACAAGAAGAAAAGATAGGTCTCCGCTACACTTCAGTATATTCTGTATATTAATTGCAGTGAGAACTGTTTCGATTAACGATCGAATGATTCTTGGTGCATTACCGCTTTTAAATTTCACAGTTGTCCATAAATTAGAATTTGTTTCTTTTTATTATTCATCTTGGGCATTTATGCAGTTCTTGCATTATCTATTTCCAGATGAGTTCTCCAAAAAGTGGTATTGGTTTTTTGCATCTGTTCTAGTTCCTTCTTCATTGCTCGTTATTGTGACACATAGCTCTATCTACACTGGTAGTTTAATATTTGTCCAAATTACTATTCTATTGGCAATATTTTATTCCTTAAAGGTAATCATTGCGGCTATTGTTCATAATAGAGTTGGAGCAAAATTTTTCTTTTTTGGGATGATATTGTTTTTCGTATCTATTATAAATGATATTTTAAAATCAATGGATATTGTTCATACTCCCTATATGACGAGTTATGGATTTATTTCTTTTGTATTGTTTCAAGCGATGGTTCTGTCCGGAAAATTTGCGAATGCATTTTTAGAATCAGAAAGACTAGCATTGGAATTAAAAGCATTTTCGGAGAGTTTGGAACTAAAAGTAGAAGAAAGAACGCGTAGTCTAGAAGAAGCGAGAAAACAGGCCGAGATAGAAAAAAACTTGGCTTTTCTTGCACAAAAGGAAACACAAAAGCAGAAGGAAGAAACCGAAGAATTAAATCTTCTTATAAAAAGTTTAAATGAAGAATTGGATATTAAGCTTATAATGAAAAAAGTGAAGAACTATATATTTGAAAATTACAATATTAATCACTATGCTTTGTATATAGTAAATTCAAGTCGAAGCACTATCTCGCTTTTGGATGCCGATATGCCCGATAGAATTTCTAAAGAAGACCAAGATAAAATTAGAAGCTTAGAAATTCCAATTGGAAATGGTGAAGGCGCTCATGCATACGTATTACAAACACAAAAGCCTCTTTATATTCCAAAAGTTTTACGCACTGGAGTTTCAAAGGAAGAGCTTTCCATCATTGAGACAGCGAATATCCAATCTTTTTTTATGATTCCTTTGTTTTTGCAAAGTGAACCCATCGGTATTATCGATTTTTCCAGTGATGAAAGAATGAAGCTTTCCGAGAATGACGTAACGCGCCTATCGATTCTCGGTGAGCAATTAGCTGGAGTTATTTATGGGTCCAATCTTTACAAACAAGTTCAGGAAGAAAAAGAAAAATCAGATCGTTTACTTTTAAATATATTACCTAAAGAAATAGCAGTTGAATTAAAAGAGAAAGGTTTTTCAGAACCAATTTCTTTTGAATCTGTATCTGTATTATTCACTGATTTTAAAGGGTTTACTCAGATTGCCGAAAAACTTCCTCCAAGTGAATTAGTAAAAGAATTGGATGCCTGTTTTGTTCAATTCGATAAAATTACAGAGAGGTATAATTTAGAGAAATTAAAGACAATAGGCGATAGTTATATGTGCGCTGGTGGAATTCCAACAAAAAATAGAACTCACGCGATAGATTGTGTTCTTGCGGCTATTGAAATACAAAGTTTTATGGAAATGATGAAAGACCTAAAAACAACAAAAGGATTTTCCTATTGGGAATTAAGACTTGGAATTCACTCCGGTCCAATTGTTGCAGGAGTTATTGGCGAAAAGAAATTTGCCTATGACGTCTGGGGAGACACTGTAAATACAGCAAGTCGAATGGAATCTTCTGGAACTCCAGGTAAAATAAACGTCAGTGGGTCTACCTATCAAATTATAAGAAAATATTTTGAATGTGAATACCGAGGAATGGTAAAAGCAAAAAATAAAGGTGAAGTAGAAATGTATTATGTTCTTGGATTAAAAAAAGAATTCTCTATTCGGGGAGATGGCAAAACTCCGAATGAAGAATTTTGGAAAGAGTATAGGAAGATTTAAATTGGCTATGAAATAATGTTTTCATAATCCAAATCTTTTACTCCGTAGTTACTTTAAGAATTTTCTGTTCTACTTTATAGCAATGATGGATTGGATGGATGAGAATCAAATACAGTACTTCTCTAAGACTGAGCATTCCCATGGTAGGATGAGGAAGAGAATATTCATCAAATTCAGATTCTGGAATTTTAAAAATGATAGTATTCAACTCATCATAAACTTTTTTAAAATTAGGAATTAACACACTTAGTTTCTTAGATTCATCGATAGACGAAATCTTGCTTGGTGCAATTGGTCCAATTTGAATTACTGCTTTACTTTCTATATAGTCTGTTAATAGAGTTTCAAAATCTCTTTGCGTCTTTCTTTTTCCAAAAATAGAAAATAGAAATCTAGGTGTATTGAGTAATAGAATAGTTCCATTTCCAATGTCAATCAGATGAGATAAGTTTTGTGCAGGTGACCAGCCTCCTAAACCATTGTGATAAAATAATTCAGGACTAATAGATTGAAAAAAAATGCTTACTTTACTTTCGATATCTAGGATAGAGGAGAGAATCTCTGATTTAGAGTAAGGGTTTCTGTTTTCTAATTGTATCATTGTTTATTGTTAACTTGGATTTAAACACAATAAAAAGCAATTAAAAAATAAATTGAAGTAAAGAGTAAAAAAATATTGATTCTTTGCGCTGAAAGACACCCATTTCAGTCCTGTTATTTAAAAAAATGAACATGTTCAAAAAAAGAATTGAATTTTTCTTGTTCTTTAATAATATTGAACATGTTCAAAAAGGAGATTCTTATGAAAAGATTCACAATTGTATTGTTAGCATTTCTAGTTCAAAGTGTATTTACCCAAGAAATGGAAAAGACCAGAGATTACTGTGGCGTAGAAGATTTAAAATGCATCGAGAAAAGGATTAAAAAAAATGAGTTTAACTATGAAGACTTGAACCGCCAAGATGGAAATGGTAGAACGAGTCTACATTATGCAGTGGAAGCTAAAAATCTTGAGTTAATAAAAGTGATTTTATCAAATTATTCTAACTTAGCTACAATCTCCGATTTTAATGGAAATTTGCCAATTCATAGAGCTGCACAGGTCAATTCAAGAGAGATTTTGGATGTTCTACTTAGTTATAGCCAATCAGAGTTAAACCGAGTGGATAGGAATGGGGAAACTGTTTTAGATATAGCACAGGGAAATGGTTTCTATGAACTCACTAGTTATCTAAAATCCCGCGGAGGAAAAGTTGGAAAAACTCATTCTTCTTCTACAACTCTTTGGCTCTATGGGGTTTACGTTCTAATTAGTTGTATCATCACTATTTGGGTTGCACAGACATTTTTTAAAAATGGTCGAATTTTCCTCTTAGATGCATTTCATAGCACAGAGCTTGCGGACTCAGTGAATCATTTATTAGTCGTTGGTTTTTATCTCATTAATCTAGGTTATATAACTATCGCACTGAAAATTGGATCTAAACCAGAAGATAACATACAAGCAGTAGAGATTTTAAGTTTTAAATTAGGTTTAGTGATATTGATTTTAGGTTTTATGCATTTTTTTAATCTCTACTTATTTGGTAGACTTAGAAAGAGAACTCTTTTGAAAAAAGAATTGGGTTTGGATAAAAATGTAGGTGTAGTAAGACCCGTCTCTTAAAAAATGGAATCTGTAAATGGCTTTTGGCAGAGGCTAATAGCCATTTACTTCATAATATTTATGGTTTCAATAAAACAGAAAATAGATCGAAAAGAAACAGAAAAATCAAAACGAACGAAGGAATTGATTTATTCTACAGCCATTTCTCTTTTTCAAAAACAAAGTTATGAAAAAGCTACCATGCGAGCAATTGCAAGTAAAGCAGGTGTAGCATTAGGCGCAACTTATTATCATTTTAAGACCAAGGAAGATATTGTATTACAATTTTATACTATTTCACAAGATGATGCTAGATTACAAAGTCTAGAGTTTTGTAGAACCACGAAAGATTTTAAATTACGCCTAAATAATATTATCCGCTATAAATTGGATTACTTTTCACATTATCAAAATTTTATTACTGTTTTAGCTAGAAATGCTGGTGATCCTAGAAATCCACTTTCTCCATTCAGTAAAGAAACTAGAGAGATTCGACAAGAAGCTATTCAAATTATTCGAGATGCATTAGAAACATCGAATTTAAATTTAAAAGAAGAAATTTCCGCAAGTCTTCCGGATCTATTATGGCTTTATCAACTTGCAATTATTTACTATTGGATATCAGATTCATCGACAAATAAAAAAAATACAGAGACCTTGATTGAAGAAAGTTTAGATTTAGTTTTTAAACTAATTAAGATGTCTAAACTTCCTTTTTTTAAGACGATTCTAGGGTCTATTTTTAAAATAATAAAAACAGTAAAAGGATCTTAATTTATAGTAAGTTTGTTTATCAATTGCTCTGTTTCTGTTAAGAAATCTACGAGTTCATTTAATTCCAGTATTGTATCTGCTTGGGCATTTGCCTGCTCCGAAATTTTCATCATAGCGTTAGTCGTTTCACTCACTGCCATTTCTTGTTCATTCGTAGCATTTCGAATATTCATAGCATTATTTTTTAATTCGTCTAGAGAATTGATCATTGCAGCTCTATTTTTATCAAAATTTCTAAGCGCATCATTACAAACTAAAATAAACTTCTCAATTTCTGAGTAACTATTTAGTATTTGGTCGAACGCTTTTGCCACATCTTCTACAGATTTACTTCCTACATTTATATCCTCTAATGACTTTTGGACATTTTCTGTAATTTCCTTTGTATGCAGAGTAGACTTGCTTGCTAATTTTCCGACCTCATCTGCGACCACAGAGAATCCTTTTCCACTTTCACCGGCTCTAGCTGCCTCTATAGCTGCATTCAATGCCAGTAGGTTGGTTTGATAAGCGATTTCTCGCATAACGTTTACAACTTTTGCGATCCCAACAGAAGATTCTCGCATATTTTCCATGGAATTTCCAGTCTTTCCGATTACAATTTTTCCACTTTTAATTACATTACTTAATTTTTCATTCAGAGAGCCTAGCGAGTTAATTGCATTTTTTAAATTCGAAAAAAATGTTTCATTTTCATTTACTATAATCATGGTTTTATGAGATAGATTATTTTGGTCTTCTGTTGCCACACTAATACTTCTAGATGCCGCGGAAATTTCCTCCATCGAGGATGAGGTTTCTTCTGAATTAGATGCTTGTGTCATAATAGAAGCTTGAATGTCTCCTAATATAAACTTTGCTTTTTCTTTCAATTCAACTAATTTTATACTAGATGCTTTTAGGTTTTCTACTATCTGAGAGTTTTTTTTCAAGGACTCTCTTGCAATATTTTCTTTCTCATTTGCGGAATAAATTGCTGATTGGCTCAGCTTTGTTAAAATATAGCTGATAGAAATGGAAGCTATTAGAAATAGATTTATATTAATAATCATAGGAAGAGGATATTCGTTTAAATTAAATCCTCCGTATTTTGTTTTGAATTCAATACCCAAGCTTGTAGCGATTATTTGAATTATAATTTCTTGAAATAAAATAAGGCTACCAGTGAACAAAGCAAATTTTTCATTATAGCGAAGAGGTATCATTCCAATATAAAGATAAAAAGCAGAAAATAGAATTTTCTCTTTCAAAACATAATCTCCGCCATTTTCAAGATAGATTGCTTGCATGATACGAAGTATGAAAACAATAAAGATATCTAGAAAAGAATTTATAAAAACAATACGAATATCAAATTCATCTCTTTGAATTTTTGCCCTTGAGTAGAGTGTATAAAACAATATACTTATTGTTCCAATACAATACGCAACTGTAAGGACTGGATGCGATACACCGAGTGATATAACAGTCGCAGTAGCATACAAAAGAAAGAGTGCAAGGCGGATTCTATTTACAATGATTTCTCCGCGCACAATAGGCATTTCTGAAATAGAGGAATTCATATATATAGTGTCGGATGATTCATCTTAATTTTCAAATGAATCTGATCATTTGCTATTTTTACCAGATAATTTGCTTTCACTGTGCTTGGTATATAATTGTAGATAAAAAAAGCCCTTTTGAAATCTTATCCTTAAGTCATTTCCATTTTTTTAGAAGGTGATTGAAAGTCTCTAAGATGGTTACTGATTCAGATCTTATACATGAGAAAAATAACTATGAAAAATTCTTTTTATCCAGATTTCCATTCAACTACGATTCTATGTGTGCGTAGGGATGGAAAAGTCGCTCTAGCAGGAGATGGACAAGTTTCGATGGGACAAACTGTAATGAAGCATACAGCGAAAAAAGTTCGCAGAATGTTTCACGATAAAATTATTTCTGGTTTTGCAGGCTCAGCGGCAGATGCATTTACTCTCTTTGAGCTTTTTGAAAAAAAAGTAAATGCTTTCAACGGTAGTCTTTCTAGGAGTGTCGTTGAGTTAGCTCGTGAATGGCGGACAGATCGTATGCTCCGAAAGTTAGAAGCTCTTCTCATTGTTGCAGATAAGGATGAATCTTATCTGGTGTCTGGAACAGGAGATGTTATTTCTCCAGACGAGGGGATTCTTGCAATAGGCTCAGGAGGCAACTATGCGTATGCCGCAGCTAGAGCTCTTTATTCAAATACCTCAATGAGTGCAAAAGACATTGTATTGGAAGCTATGAAAATTACAGCAGATATTTGTATTTATACAAACCACAATATAACATTAGAAGAAATCGTATGAGTGAAATAATTAAACCTGTTATAAATTATGAGGGCGAAACATTTGAAATGTCGCCAAGACAAATCGTTGAAAGTTTAGACGAACATATTATTGGGCAAAAAAATGCAAAAAAGGCAGTAGCCATTGCGCTTCGAAATCGTATGCGTAGACGCAAATTAGAACCTTCGATGCGGGAAGAAATTTATCCAAAAAATATTATCATGATTGGTCCTACAGGTGTGGGAAAAACTGAAATTGCTCGACGCCTTTCTAAACTCTATGGTGCTCCCTTTATTAAAGTAGAAGCTACTAAATATACAGAAGTTGGATACGTTGGGCGCGATGTTGAATCGATGGTTAGAGATCTAGCTAATATTGCCTTGAATATGGTTAAGTCCGAATTGAGATTAAAACTAGTCGATTTTGCCAGAATCAATGCGGAAGAAGTGATTTTGGATATTTTAATTCCAGATAATACAAAACCTGCTATGGGTTTTATGTCCGACACAAACCCTGATGATCCAGGAGAAGTGGAAAGAAGGGAAAGATACCTAGAAACTCGGGAAATGATGCGAAAGAAATTA
Organism: Leptospiraceae bacterium; assembly: GCA_035345875.1. GTDB lineage: Bacteria > Spirochaetota > Leptospiria > Leptospirales > Leptospiraceae > UBA2033. The sequence goes on from DAORDH010000001.1 coordinate 24,766, forward strand.
AAGTCAGGGAAGTTAAATGAACAAGAGATTGAAATTGATATTTCCCAGAGTCCAAACCAAGGAATGCCGATGATGCAAGTTTTTGGTGCAACGAATTTAGAAGAAATGGACAATCAAATTCAGAATTTACTGGGCGATTTAGTTCAGAAAAAAAATAAAAAAAGAAAGATGCCAATCAAAGAAGCGTTAGATGTCTTAGCTGATATTGAAGCGGATAAATTGCTCGATCAGGAAAAATTACAAAAAGAAGCAGCAAGAAGAGTAGAAGAGATGGGGATTATATTTATCGATGAGATAGATAAAATCGCTGGGAAGGAAAGTAGAGGTGGAGGGGCTGATGTATCAAGAGAAGGTGTGCAGAGAGATTTACTACCGATAGTAGAAGGGGCAACTGTAAATACAAAAATTGGTCCTATTAAAACAGATCACATTTTATTTATTGCTGCTGGCGCATTTCATATGTCAAAGCCTTCGGATTTAATTCCAGAGCTACAAGGTCGTTTTCCAATTCGAGTCGAATTAGACAAACTTTCTATGGAAGACTTTGTAAAAATTCTTACAGCACCAAAATCATCTCTCACTAAACAATATCAGGCTCTACTTTCAACGGAAGGTATTTCGATTGATTTTAAAGAGGATGCGATAAGAGAAATTGCTCAAATTGCATTTGATGTAAATGAAAAAAATGAGAATATTGGTGCAAGAAGATTGAATACAATTCTAGAAAGACTTTTAGAAGATTTAAGTTTTGAAGGTCCGGAACTGGTAGACAAGAATCCTGTGATTGATGCAAATTTTGTTAGAAATAAATTAAATGAAATCGTTGAAAACAGAGATCTCTCGAAGTATATTCTATAATTTACTTTCATCATTGGATGATTAAAAATTAAAAAGTCCTATTGAATTTCGAAATTGTTGCATTCAAAGCTTACTTAGAAGATTTCAATGAACATTCCTTTTATTCGCATTACAAAAACAGTGTGAGTGAAAGGATACGTAAGAAAAGAAGTTCGATTAAGCTTTGGAGTTCTAGGTAACCCCTACATAGAAAAATCGCAATTAAATCTACAAATCTAACTTTGCCATAAAGGGAGTAGTATTTATAAAAATGGATTTATTCTTGTCAATGAAGGGCTTAACAGTTTTAAAGTATGTATGAGTAAGGATTTATTTACTGATCTTACGGAAGATGAAGTTGCTTATTACTATACACTCTTAAACGAAGAAGTAACAAACTATGACTGTGGTAGTCTATGCAAAGGGGATAATAACGGTGTCCCTTTCTGCTGTATTACTGAAAATGCAGTTCCACTTCTATACAAAAAAGAATTTGCCCTATTAAAATCTAGATCTGATTTATGGTCAGTTTGGAATCCTACAGATCCAAAGGAAAGAAAATTAATAGATGAACATGATGATGAGAACACTGTCTTTTGTAAATGCAAAGGAGTTCAGTTTTGCGAAAGAGACAATCGTTCCATTAGTTGTAGAACATTTCCACTTGAACCTTATATTGATAAAAGAGGAGTCTTTGTAGGACTTGTTTTTATGAAAGAGTTTACTACGGGCTGTCCACTTACTCAGAGAAGTTTTGATATAAGACAAGAATTTATCGACAATCATTTCATTTTCTGGGAAAAGTTAATGCTTAGAAGACCCTCTGAATTTGAAACATACACAAAATCATCAAAGTCTTATCGCCTATCGCGTTCTAAAACAAAAAAAGAATTTCCAATTCTATTTCCATCTCATCTGAAAGGGAAAGATTATTTAAAAAAATATCTTTAAAATACTGTTACGAGTAAACTATGTCAAAATTTATAGATGAAGTCATTATACAATTAAAAGCGGGAGATGGGGGACCGGGTGCGATTTCCTTTCGACATGAAAAATTCGTAGAATTTGGTGGACCGGATGGTGGCGATGGAGGAAAGGGAGGAGATCTATACCTTATTTCAGACTCCGCTGTTCAAACTCTCGATAAATATATTCCTTTGAAAGTGTATAAAGCAAGTTCCGGTGTACATGGGGGAGCTCGAAATTCTAGTGGTGCAAATAGTGATGATCTTTTTTTAAAAGTTCCAGTTGGAACTCAAGTGATCGATGAAGACACAGAAGAGATTCTTCATGATTTTCTAAAAGATGAAGAGCGTTTTTGTGTAGTGAAAGGGGGCAGAGGGGGAAAAGGAAATGCATTTTTCAAATCCTCTACACATCAAACTCCTAGATTTGCCCAACCAGGAGAGGAGGGCGAAATGCGGAAAATTCGTCTTAGCCTCAAGTTACTAGCTGATATCGGAATAGTAGGTCTTCCAAATGCAGGTAAGTCTACTCTTTTAAGTAAAATTACACATGCTCATCCCAAAATTGCCGGATATGCTTTTACAACATTAATTCCGAATTTAGGGGTTGTTACAAGACCCGACGAAAGTCGTTATACGATAGCCGATATTCCTGGAATTATAGAAGGGGCAAGTCAAGGACATGGTCTTGGATTGTCTTTTTTAAAACACATTGAAAGAGTAAAAGGAATACTCTATTTATTTGATGGAAGCAGTGTAGATATTGAATCAGAGTTTAAAATGCTACAAAATGAGTTAAAGACTTATAATAAGGCGCTTCTTAAAAAACCAAGCATAATCGTTCTAAATAAAATTGATATTTGGGAAGATGAAAAATTTACAAAAGAATTAGTAAAAAGATACTCTAAGCTAGGAACAGTGATTCCAATTTCTGCACAGAATGAAATCAATTTAAATAAACTTTTAGAAACGATAGATACAAAACTTATCAAAAAAATTGATAAGAAAAAACCAAGAGCCAAAAAAGTGGTAATAAGCTCAGATGAAACGTAATGACTTTAATACTTATATAAAAAATGCCCAAAGGATAGTAATCAAAGTTGGATCTGCTCGTGTATCGGGTGATGAACGTCAAATGAATGATTTTCTATACAGTCTAGTAGGCGATATACGACAACTCTTTGATGATAAAAAGGAAATTATATTAGTTTCTAGTGGTGCAGTTGCACAGGGAAAAAAGATCATGTCCGATCATTCCGGAAAGACATTTGATAAAAAAACAATCATTGAGCGTCAAGCACTTGCTGCAATTGGACAAAGTAGACTTATGAGTCTTTATGAAACATTTTTTTCTAGGGTAAATATTCCTATCTCACAAATCCTCTTTGGAATGCTAGATGTAAAAGAGACAGTTGGAGCCGAAAATTTAAGAAATACTTTTAATCAATTAATCGGTTGGAAGATTCTCCCAATTGTAAATGAAAATGATTCTATAGCCACAGAAGAGTTGAAATTAGGGGATAATGATATATTATCTGCTTTAGTTACTCTTTTAATGCAGGCAGATTTACTCATTATTTTGACAGGCGTGAATGGTTTTAATAGAAATGGAAAGGATGTATCCTTTTTACAGGAAGTGTCCGATAAAGATTTAACATTTGCAAAAGGTCCTGATGGTCCTGGAACAGGTGGAATGAATACCAAGTTAAAAGCAGGCAAATTATTATTATCCGCCAATATACCTACAGCGATTATCAATGGAAAAGAGAAACATTGTATTACAAGTTTCATCCAGGAAAACAAAAGAGGAACACTAATCGCAAATGGAAAAAAGCCTAAAAAAATTAAAATAGAAGAAATTCAAAAACTATTCTAATCTAAATCAGCATTACAGTCTGGACATTTACTTTCAGAAATAGGAACTTTCGATAGACATTGACTACAAATTTTATAAAAATTTTGAGTCAAGTTCATACCACAAGATTTACATTTAATTGCATCTATAGGATTCATTGTTCCACAATTCACACAAGTCCCTGCTTTTAAAAAAGGACTTTGGGTAGATAAATAATTCAATTTTTTCTGAATTGTGTTAAACATAAAATAGGAAAAAGTAGCGCTAATCAATAGAGGTAAATAAGGATTTGCTATATAAAATTGAAAGAAATCATAAGTAGCGTGAAGAACTGCAGCTAGAACTACAGCGGGTCGCATAGAATCTAGATAGTTTTTTCCATGTAAAAATTTAACTTCTGCAATTTTATATCCCCATATAGCAGCGAGACCTATATGTAAAGGCATAGCGGTTAACGATCTTAGAACTAAATTAAATAATCCATTTTCCCTAGCGTATTGAAAGTTTTCAAATACAGAAAAACCTAGACCAACGGAGGTTGCATAAATCACTGCATCAATTGGTTCATCTAGATCCTTTAAATTTCTTACCAAAAGGTAGGTTATATAGGCTTTTATAATCTCTTCGTTAAATCCCACAAACGTAGATAGAATAAAACTTTTTTGAAAACTTAGAGTCATTGAAGAAATTGGAATTCCGGATAAGTAGGAAAAAATACTATTTAGTGTTCCAGCGGCAACTGTGCTAATGAGTCCACCTAAAAAAATAATTTTTATAACTACTAAAATTGGCTCAGGCTCTACACGATCATGTTGATATAAAAAACGCAGCCAAATTCCACCGCTGACTAATACAGAGAGTATTAATACAATTAAATCCATTCCAATACAGTGTTCTTTTAACTAATCCTGTCAAGCTTCAAATCAAAAGAATTAGGAAAGGATTCTATTTTATCTTATTTGGAACTAACATTGAAAATATCTCGAATTAATTGATTGGAGATAGGTTTTGATAGAAAAGCCTTTATCAATGGATTAACGGAAGATTTATATTTATCTAAACTGTCGATAGAGGAAGAGACAACATAAATTGGTAAATACTTCTCAATAATACTTAAATGGACATTCAACGCTTCCAAGATTTCCCATCCATTCATTTCAGGCATATTGATATCTAAAAACATGGCAGCAGGAACGGGATTTATAATAAATTCAGTCTTAATAAACTGAACAGCTTTGATGGGATTAACAAAAGATTTTACCGTTGTGTTTTTAAAATTTGATTTAAATACGGATTCATTTATAAAATTATTTATTTCATCATCATCAACTTGAATAATTAAAGAGGGTATCATATTTAAATCAAAGGTAATTCTATAGTAAATGTAGTGCCTTTTAGTAATTCGCTTTCAACTTTTATAGTTCCACCAAGCAGTTCAACCTGTGTTTTGGTCATATAAAGACCAACACCTTTTCCTTCAATATCCAAATGAAATCTTTTATACAATCCAAATATTTTATCTGCATATTTTTTAAGATCAATCCCACGCCCGTTATCCGAGAATTCTAGTATTATTTTAAAATCTTTTTTATAAGATTTTATATGTATGACTGGAGGAACGCCTGCTTTCGCATATCGTATACTATTTATAATCATATTTGAAAAGATACTATGCAAATATCCTTTTAGTGATGTGATCTCATCTATTTCAGTAAAATCTACATCAACGGTTGCTTGTGTTTCTGCAATTAGGCTTTCTAGACTAATATAGATTGAATCAACAAGCGCAGAAAGTTTTACTAATTGCTTTTCTTCTCTAATTTGTTTTCTGATTTGTAAAATCTCACTCAAATCTGTAATTACATTATCTAAATTTTGAGAAGCTTTATATAGATTATTGATAATTAGTCTTGTTGTTTCATTTTCGATCTGTGTTTCTTTAAGTAAATTAGTTAAGCCTAAAATATTTGCAAGAGGTGCACGTAAGTTATGAGAAACTATATATGAAAATTGTTCCAAGTCTTTGTTTCTTTGGGCTAAACTATTTAAAAGTCTCTCTCTTTCCATTTCTCTTTTTTTGCGCTCTGAAATTTCAGAACAAACAGCCATGATAGATTGGTCTTTATTATTCGAATCATTGATTGGAAAAATGCTAGTCTCAAGCCAGATAGTTTTTCCGGTCTTCGTTAGTAATTGAATTTCTCCATGCCAAATTCTATTATTATCAATTTCATTCCAAATAGACTCTATTTGTTTAGGATCTAGGTTTTTTGAATCTAAAAATTTAAATTTGAGATTTTAGAACTCTTGTTTATCATATTCAGCTAATTGGATAAAATTATCATTTGCCTCTATGGCAATTCCGTTTCTATTTCCAATGATTACAATATTACTTAAGTATAGGGCATTTTTAAGACGCTCTTGAGTGCTTAGCATCTTCTTTTGCTCGGATAAATCTCGTATAATTGTGCAGATTCTATACATTCCATTTGCTAATATGAATATACTGCTATAAATTTCACACGAGAATAACTCTCCAGATTTTCGAATTGCAAATGTCTCTCCTTGAAATTTACCATTTGTTTTCAAAAAATTAAAACCGTTAGTAGTTAAAGGATCATTTTCTGGAAATAAACTTCTTAAAGTAACATTGGAAAACTCGGAATCTAGATATCCAAATATTATATTTGCTGAAGCATTTGTCTTTATGACTTCTCCAGTAAAATAGCTAATTAGAATCGCATCTTTATTATTCTCATAAATAGATCTAAATAAGTCTTCACTTTCTTTTAGTTTTATTTCGGACTCTTTTATGGTAGTGATATTTTGGAATGTCCCAAATAGTTTAATGACTTTATTATATACAGATACCGGTTTGCATGTTGCTCGAATCCAGAGTGGTGAGTTTGTAGTAGATTTAGCTTTTAATTCTAAATCAAATGCTTCACCTGCTGTTAAGGTTTTTGCAATGGAGTTTTTAAAGATAACACCTGCTTCATCTAAAAATAAATTAGCCATATTTTCTATGGAAAGCTTATAGGATGAATCTACTCCAAATACTTTATAGGTTTCTTCTGTCCATGATAGTTCTTGTGTAATCGAATCGAATTGCCATCCACCTACACTAGCTGACTCTTGCGTTTCTTCTAAAAGATTTTTGTATTTTTTATTTTCAGTAATGTCTCGAATAGACGTTATTTGATACTTCGTTCCATCATTTTGAACTAAAAGAGAAGCAGATGCATAAATATCTACTAAAGATTTATCCTTTCTTTGGATCGTCCATTCTGCATTTAAATCTTTTCCTGTATTTATAAATTTATCTAAAATTTCTACAAAATTAGGTTTAAAGTCATCAGAAACAACTTTATTAAAGTGGAACCCAATTAGTTCTTCTTTGGGATATCCAAATATTTCACAACCCACTTTATTTATATTAACGAAATGTCCATTTTTATCTGAGATTGCAATACCAATCGAGTTTGTTTCAAATACAGATGCTAGTAGATTTTCAGAGGATGACAATTCGATCTGTAAATTTCTGAGATTTGTTATATCTAAAAGTGATAATGAGATACTATCTATGATACCACCTTCTTTAATGATAGGAGTAACGTTATATATATAGCTAACCATTGTTTGGTCATGCTTTAGGATTCTTTGTTCGCCGTTACTTGATTTTCCTTTCAAAGCTTCTGTAAAATTATCTCTAAATTTTTCTAGATTATCAGCGGAGATATATTCAAAAATAGGATCCCCTTCTTTTAATGTTTTATTATAAATTTTCTTTATTGTTTCACTTGCTGTAACATTGAATGCTAAAATTGTATATGCTTTATCAATTAAAAAGAAACTTTGCAATGTATTATCGAGTAATGCCTTTTCATTTGCTTTTGCATTCATTAAAAGTTTGTCTTTTTCTTCTAGCTCATCGTTAGCCGCTTTCAATTCTGCATATGCAATTTGAATTTCCTCATTTGTGGATTGTAATTCTTCATTGGATGTTTCTAATTCTTCATTTGAAGATTGCAACTCCTCATTTGTAGATTGCATTTCTTCATTGAGAGATTGCAATTCTTCATTTGATGTTTCGAGTTCTTCAATATAGGTTTGTAAATGTTCTCTAGTAGCCTGCAGTTCATGTTCTAGTTCTAGAATACGAGGATTTTCATCGCTTATTTTATCTGAAATTGATATGACAGGAGTAAAATCTTCCATGTCTTGTTTCTCAAAGATTACTAGAAACAAATCTTTAGTGCTTTCTGAGAATAACAGCGGTTTTACTTTGATTCTAACAAAGTGTTGATTTCCATAAAAAGCAAATTTAAGCACACCTGTTCTTTGCTGAATTCTATCACGGATCGCTTTTGTAAGAATCGATCTAATCTCGATTAATAAATCTTTATGAATTAATTTGAAAATATTAGCATTCATTGCTCCTTCTGAAATGCTAATATAGAGACCAACGTCTCCTGAAATCTCCTGAATATCAAGAGCGTCATTTACTATTATGTATGGATATTCAAAGGTATTAAAGATTGTTTCTTTAATAATTTCAACGAGTGACAATTCGCCTTTTTGTCTTGGAATTACAGGGCTTGCATAAACTTTTGACTCAGGTCGAAATCCATTGAATTGGACTGCGTGTAGTTTTCCTCCACGCTTTCTTTGGAAAATTTTAGATTTTGCATCTTCTGTAGAGAATAAATCTGTGTATTGTCCGACTGTTTCTGATTTACCTAAAAACAAATATCCATTAGGTTTTAATGCATAATGAAACAATGGAATGATTTGTTTTTGCAGTTCGGGACCAAAATAAATAAGTAAATTTCTACAACAAAGTAGATCTAGTTTTAAAAATGGTGGATTGCTTGTTAAATCATGTTTAGAAAAGAGAACCATCGAACGAATTGATTTTAAAAGTTCATATTGGTTTCCTTTTTTAATAAAGAACTGATTTACTAAATCCTCTGAAACCTCGCTTAGAGAATCGGAAGAATAAATTCCTTTTCTTGCAATGGCAATTGCTTTTTCGTCTATATCTGTTGCAAAGATTTGAATGTTGAAATCAGAGACTTTCTCTTTCAAATTTTTTGCTAGAAGAATTGCAATAGAGTAGGCTTCTTCGCCTGTCGCACAACCTGGAGCCCAGATTCGAATGGGTTCGCCTTCTGGCTTAGAATTTAAGATTTTTAAAATTACTTTTTCGAACTCAATAAATGCAGCGGAGTCTCTAAAGAAAGAGGTAACTCCAATCAAAATCATATTGAAGAGAGAATCTAATTCTTGTGGATTCTTTTCTATATAAGTGAGGTAGTCTTCGAGAGAGGTAATTTTTAAAGTAGAGAGTCTTTTCTCTAGTCTTCTCCCTATCGTAGAAGATTTATAATTTGAGAAATTGGTTCCTGTTCTTTTCGATAATAGTTTAAAAATTGCTTGTTGGCTATTTGCGTTATTCTCTATATCAGAAATTTTAATTTTCCTAGTATAGGATTCATTTTGAGCTATATCGAGTAATTCTTCTCCCATTTTATCCGGAGAAAGAACCATATCAACTAAACCTGTTTCTATAGATGCGAGAGGCATACCATTGTATTTCGCAGTTTGTGGTTCTTGAACAATCACCAGACCACCGGTAGCTTTTATATGACGAACTCCAATTGCCCCATCTGTTCCCGTTCCCGAGAGAATAATACCAATTACATTTTCCCCTAAGTCATCAGCTAGGGACTGAAATAAAACATCAACGGATGGCTTAGGACCAACTCCACCCTTTGGTCGTTGCAGCCACATTTTTCCTCCTGTTACACTGATTTCATTGTCTGGCGGAGTTATATAGACATTGTTTGGCTCAATGGAGTCTCCATTTTTTGCTTCTGTGACTGAAAGTTTGGTTTCTCTGCTCAGTAATTGAACAAGCATACTTTTGTGAGTGGGGCTTAAATGTTGTGCAATGATAAATGCAACATTGTTTAGAGTCTTTGGAAGGTGGGATAGTAAATCCTGTAATGCTTCTAATCCTCCGGCTGAGGAACCGACACCCGCTACATAAAATGCTTTTTTACTTTTTGCCAATTAAGATAACCTTTTTATCCAAGAATATTCCCGATTAATTTACATATAATCCAATAGTAATTTTTGAAAAGTATTTTTCTTATCTAGGAGTTTTTTCCATTTTAATAGTGTATTTTAATCTCTAGGCTGAGTTTGAGTTTTGTTATTTAAAATTGAATTTGGTTATATATATAAAGGGAAGATCACAAGGTAAACTTGACTTTATTTCAATCTTTTTTGCGATTAACGTTCGAAGGCATAGTGTTTGAATTTTGCAATGATAAAAATCATAGAACTAATGGAGGCTAAGTCCATTCTCAATAAGCCAATCAAACACTTCATTCATTTGAAAGCCTGCATATTTAGCTTGCTGCGGAATTAAACTAGTTTCAGTCATTCCAGGAAGAGTGTTAGTCTCTAAAATATAAGGCTTTCCATCTTGTATTATAAAATCAGTTCTAGAATAGCCTTTACAACCTAAAATTTTATGAGCCAGTAAAGCAGATTCGCGGATACTCGCTGTTAACTCGTCTGATATTCTAGCAGGAGTAATTTCTTCTGAGTGTCCTATTTGATACTTTGCTTTGTAATCAAAGAATTCACTTTTTGGAACAATTTCTGTTGGATGGAGAGCAATGACTTCAAAATCTCTACCTGTTTTTTTTTCGAGAACGCCGCACGAGACTTCTATTCCTGATATGTTTTCTTGGATTAGCACAGATTCCTCAGTATTAAATAGTTCTCTAAGTTTTGTTGCGACTTCTAGTATATTGTTTGCTTTTCCTACACCTACACTTGAACCTCCATGGGTTGGCTTTATAAAAACGGGAAAGGTCAAATGAAAATTGTTTAAGAAGCCTTCTCCTTTTAAGGAAAATTCTTTTTTGTTTACATTCACGAAATTAGCAACCGTTAGACCAGCCGATAAAAATAAATAGTTTGATCTTTCTTTGTCCATAGCGAGAGCGGAAGCAAGAACACCTGATCCTGTAAATGGGATGGAATACATTTGTAAAAAAGCTTGGATTACTCCATTCTCACCATCTCCCCCATGTAAACCTAGAAAAGCTATATCACAGTCGATATCCGAAATAGAAATTCCTTCGGAATGTAGGATTTGATTCTCTGCTATAAATTGTTTTTTAAATTCATCAGCTAAACTTTCGATAGGAAATGTTTTTTGGATACTTTGAATATTGGGATATTTCGCATCCTTACTTTCTGGGATAATCCAATTTCCTTTTTTATCAATCAGAATTGGAGTTACTTCATACTTTGATCTATCCAATGTATTAAAAATAAAATAAGAACTTTTGAGTGAAATTTCGTGCTCGGAAGATTTTCCTCCGATTAAAAGAACAACTTTTATCATGTTACTTCCCATTTGGAGATTTTTTTTGGTAAATGGTATGCCCTAAAAATTTAAAGTTATCCGAAATCCCGAATAACGTTTCAGAGTGACCAATAATCAAGAAACCGTCATCTGTTAAGATTTTTTCCATTTGGCTAAAAATCTTTTGTTGGGTCTGTTTATCAAAATAAATAATTACGTTTCTACAAAAGATGATATCAATTTTTTCTTGGATAGGATAGGGATCCTCTAGAAGATTGATTTTTTTGAATATTAATAAATCTTTTAATACTGGTTTTGCAATATATTCTTTTTCTTTTTCAGTAATTTTAGATGTAAAATATTTCGTCCGAAGCTCTGGTTTTACAGGAGCCATTCGGTCTTCTCTGTAAACGCCTCTTTGAGCAGTGTCTAGAACGTTAGTGTCAATGTCAGATGCATAGATTTTTATATCCCAACCTGGCTTTCCAATAAAGTAATCATTGACTGTCATAGCTAGAGTGTAAGGCTCTTCGCCGGTTGAGGAAGCAGAAGACCAGATTCGAATTTTTCTTTTACCACTAGTCTTTGCCTTTTCTTCAAATAGAGGAAAGCAGGTAGTCTTTAGAAATTCAAAATGGTGATTCTCTCTAAAAAAATCAGTTTTATTTGTAGTGATTCTATTTATGATTTCTGGAATTTCAGAATTCATAAAGTTCCTATCGTTTTTCAACTTGTAGACGTATTCTACGAAACTACTGAGTTGGTTATGACGAAGTCTTATATTGAGTCTAGATTGCAGCATTATCTTTTTATGAGGCGCTAGAGAGATTCCAGTCTTTTCATAAATGATATCTTTCAGGTAGTTAAATTCTCTATCATCAATATTTACGATGGTGCCAAAAAAATCAGTCAAAAGTCTACCTCTATTGCCCAGAGAGGGAATCGAACCCCCACTCACAGTTCCGAAGACTGTTGTTCTATCCGTTGAACTATCTGGGCAGTGAATCTCAATAAAATTGAAAGTTCAATTTAAGGCAAGAATTTAATAGTTAAAAATTAAACCTTTGTTTTTTTCCAACTCCCTCGGGAGAAAAGCCAAAGAGTAAAAATTCCGACGGATGTTTCAGAAATAAAAACTCCCCAAAAAACGCCTGTGTATTTCCATTCCAAAAATAGAGCCAAGTAATAGCATAAAGGAATTTGAATGCACCAGAAAAATATTAAATTAATATAGGTTGGAGTTTTTGTATCCCCAGCTCCATTAAAAGCTTGGGCAGATACCATCCACCACCCATAAATTAAATAAGAATAAGATAGTATTTGAAGCCATTCAGATCCTATTTGGATTACAACTGGATTGTCAGAAAAAATTCTAATGAGTTCCTTGCTATTTGTGTAATAAAGAATTGATACAAAGAGTAAAAAAATCATATTATAAAAACCAATTTTCCATACAGCTGATTCTGCTCTTTTGGCATTTCCTGCACCTAAGTTTTGACCAACTAGGGTTGCAGCTGCATTTGACATTCCCCAAGCAGGCATTAAAGTGAACATCATAATTCGAATGGTTATAGTTGACCCTGCTACTGCTTCGCTTCCGACTTTAGCTAGGATACTCATTAAAAAAATCCAAGAGGTAGAAGCAACTATCATTTGTCCTATTCCGCCTATCGATGTCCCAAGAATATGTAGGATCGTTTTTAAGTCCCAGTAAAGATCTGCCACAAAAACTTTAATATGTTTACCTGCATTGAATAATGTCCAGATTTGAACAAGAACTCCAGTTCCTCGTCCAATATTGGTAGCGATAGCCGCACCTTGAATACCTAGGGGTGGAATAGGTCCATATCCAAAGATTAAAATTGGATCTAAAATAATATTAATTGTATTCGCAATCCATAATACTCTCATAGCAATTGCCGCATCTCCAACGCCTCTAAAAATTGCATTCAAGATGAATAAAAGCATGATTACAATATTTCCAGATAAAATCCATTTAGTATAAAGATATCCATGATCAATCGTCCATTGATCTGCTCCCATGAGTCGGAGTAAGTCTTGAGAATAAAAGTATCCCAGAATAAAAAAGGGGCAACTCGCTATTATCCCTAACCAAATAGATTGCACAGAAGCATTCGTTGCTTCTTTTTGATTTTTTTCTCCAACTCTTCTTGCAACAATAGCTGTAACCCCAGTCGCGATTCCCATCGCAATAGAATAAAGTAAAAATAAAAATGTCTCGCTAATGCCTACAGTTGCGATGGCTGAAGGACCGAGTTTACCAACAAAGTAAATATCTGCGACTGCAAATGTTGATTCCATTATTAGTTCTAGAATCATTGGAACTGCTAAAAGAAAGATAGCTTTCTTTAGATTGATTTGAGTATAATCAGCTTCTGTTCCTTTCATCGCATCTTTTAAGTTTTCCCAAATTGATTCTGATGACTCGATGCTTGTGTCTACTTTTTTGTTTTGCATGTTATCCCTTCTAGATTTTTAAGGATTTAGATTTAAAAAACATAATTTGAAACGAAGAAGAAATTGATTCTTACCTAATAATTTTGGAATGCCCGAGTGTATTTTAATTAGGTTCAATTTTTCAGTGAATGAAAAAAGAAAATTGAGATAAGTTCTTAGTCGATTTCAAATATAGTGTATTTTCTAATATATTTTTTAGAGGCATTTAAGTTGCAATGTTTTAAAAATAAAAAACACCAATGAATGAATAACTGTTAGCGAATAGAAAAAATACAAATGAAATTACAATGAATATATTAGAATTATTCCGTTAACACAAACAATGCAAGCTTGGAAAAAAAATTCGGTCTAAAGTTTATTTTCTTTCGATCACTAAAGAAGGCAGAATCTTCAATATGAATCCGATGATCTATACAAAATTCTTGGAAATCAGTAACAGATAGAAAATGAAGATTGGGAGTGTTATACCACCTGTAAGGAAGGTTGTCGGTTACTGGTGTTATACCTCTAAATAATACCTGAAGTCTATTTTGCCAATGAGCAAAATTAGGAAATACAACAATGACTTTTTTGCCTATGCGAAGAGAGTCCTTGATGATATTTCCAGGATTATGAGTTTCTTGAATTGTTTGGTTTAAAATTACGTAATCAAAACTTTTCTTGATATGGTGTTTTAATCCTTCATCTAAATCTCCATGATGCACGATTACACCGCGCTCTATGCATTTATAGATACAGTCTTCATTTTTCTCAATGCCCTGTCCCCTAACGCCTTTTCTTTTCAGTAAATAGAGTAGGTCACCATCCCCACATCCTAAATCGAGCACGCGATGACCCGTCGGGATAAGGTCGAGTATATATTGAAAGTCTAGTCGTAGGTTTAATTGTTTAGATTTCATAGAATAAAGAAAAATTTTGTGCAAATTCTAAAAAGTGATGAATGAGATGATGCTGCTCTGGATTCGGAACCAAAAAAGAATCATGTCCTTTTGAAAAATTGACTTCACAGTAAGTAACTGGAATTGCATTTACTTCGAGTGATTTAACAATTTCTCTACTTTGATAGGGAGGATAGAGCCAATCAGAACTAAAGGCAATGATTAAAAAGTTAGCTCTTGCAACAGAAAGGTTTCGAGTCAATTCTTCTCCTCTTCCTAAACTAAAATGGTCTAACGCTTTTGTTACATAGATATAGGAGTTTGCATCAAAGCGATCTACGAAGGACTCCCCTTGATAAATTAAATAGCTACCCACTGCAAAGTCAGTATTTTTTATATTTCCAACAGGAGGCTTACGACCAAATTTTTCTCTCATTAACTCATCTGAAAGATACGTTACGTGTCCTACCATACGAGCAAGAGCCAAACCTTTCTTAGGAGGATTGTCATAATATTCTCCATTATTCCAATTCGGATCAGAAAGAATCGCCTGACGTCCTACTTCATTGAATGCAATTTGTTGAGCACTGTGTTCAGAAGCAGATGCAAGTATAATGCAATTTTTTACCATAGAAGGATAGGCAACACTCCATTGAAGTGCTTGCATTCCACCCATGGAACCTCCCGCGACACAAAATAATTCAGTGATTTTAAAATGGTCTAATAAAAGTTTTTGGGCATGAACCATGTCTTCAATCGACACAAATGGGAAATTTGATCCGTATGGCTTCCCTGTTTTTGGGTTGATACTCGTTGGACCTGAGCTACCATTGCAACCACCAATGACGTTAGTGGATATTATAAAGTATTTATTTGTATCAAAAGCTTTTCCGGGACCGATATAACCATCCCACCAACCAGGCTTTTCGGCTCCTGCATGGTAGCCTGCTGCATGCGCGGTTCCTGAGAGAGCATGGCAGACGAGTATTACATTGTTTTTGTTTGGATTTAAGACTCCGTAGGTTTCATATGCGATTTCGAGTGGGCTAATGACTTGCCCACTTTCGAGTGTTAAATCGGGAAGCTTCGCAATTTTTGTTTCAACAATTCCTACGGAATCTTTTAAATTCATAGATTACACTTTTTTTAAAGCTTCGTCCAAGTCAGTAATTAAATCATCAATGTGTTCTAAACCAACAGAGAGACGAATAAAATCAGGCGTTACACCAGCAGATCTTTGTTCTTCTTCTGTCAATTGTTGATGAGTTGTAGAGGCAGGATGAATTGCAAGAGACTTTGCATCTCCAACGTTTGCAAGAAGAGAGAAGATTTCTAATCCATCTATAAATTTCTTTGCTTCTGGAACTCCACCTTTGACTCCAAATCCAATGATAGCACCGAAAAGATTTCTCTTGTGGTATTTTTTAGCAAGAGAGTAGTTTTTATCAGAAGGAAGACCTGGATAATTAACCCAGCTTACTTTTGGATGTTTACTTAGGAATTCAGCTACTTTTAAGGCGTTAGACGAATGACGTTCCATACGAATTGGAAGTGTTTCAATCCCTTGTAAGATTTGCCATGCATTGAATGGAGAAATTGCAGGACCGATATCACGTAATCCTTGGACTCTTGCTTTGATGATATACGCAATATTCGCTCCACCAAATGGTTCAAATTTTCCAAACACATCCCAGAATTTTAAGCCATGATAACTTGGATCTGGTTCTGTGAAGTTTTTGAATTTTCCATTTCCGTAATTGAATTTACCAGCATCAATAATGATCCCACCGATAGATGTTCCATGACCACCTAAGAATTTTGTGAGGGAATGAACTACAACATCCGCTCCATGCTCAATTGGGTTTACTAAATAAGGAGAAGGAAGAGTGTTATCAACGATAAACGGAACACCATGATCATGTGCAATTTTTGCAATCGCTTCTAAGTCTAGTGTATCTAATTTTGGATTTCCTAAAGTCTCTGCATACACAGCGCGTGTCTTGTCGTTGAAATATTTTTTGAAATTGTTTGGATCAGATGGATCTGCAAAATGAACTTTGATTCCAAGCTTTGGAAATGTATAATGGAGTAGGTTGTAAGTTCCTCCATAGAGAGAAGAGGAAGCAACAATTTCTTGTCCTGCTTCTACAATATTTAAAAGGGCAAGAGTTTCTGCTGATTGTCCAGATGCAGTGGCTAACGCTGCTATGCCGCCTTCGAGTTCTGCTACTCTTTTTTCTAAGACGTCAGTGGTTGGATTCATTAAACGCGTATAAATATTTCCGAATTCTTGTAATCCAAAAAGTCTAGCTGCATGGTCTGTATCTTTAAATACATAGGATGTTGTTTGGTAAAGAGGGATTGCTCTAGAAGTAGTAGCAGGATCGCCCTTGGTATAGCCTGCATGGAGTGCAATTGTCTCCGGTTTGAATTGTCTTGCCATAATAAATGCTCCTGTTCGTTATAAATTGAATAAATATACAATAAAACGGATGCTTCTTTTTAAGTCAAATAGAATATTCTAATAAGTTGGATGGATGGTCTGTTATATTGGATGGATTAAAAGATTACCACGGATAAACACCGATGGACACCGATGTTTGGAATCGATAAAGGCTCATCTCGACTACCACTCGATACTGTATCACTAAGTTTAGAGCATTGGTGGTTTATAACTTTTTTCTTTTTAAACGGATACATTGGTCATGCATTTAGTTTTTGTATTTACTTTAAATAGAATTTTTTTAGACTGAAGGCATGATAGTTTCAATGAATGAAATTCTAAAACTGAGTGTCGTAGGAAAATGAAATCGAACCAGACGCACAAAATGAGGGTTAGCACCTAACGGTTAGTTTGCTGCCGCAGGCTCATAAATTTAAATGGATAATGCAGATAAACCGCAAAGTCAAAACTCCTTTCTAAAAAAAATCCAACTTCTTTGGTATATTCTTTGGCGGGTTTTTTTATCATTGGATATGTTATTATTTTGTTAATATTTTTACTATTTATATATACAACAGTATTCTACACGTCTGTGCACTATACAGGTATCCCAAGTTTAAAACTGAAAAAAGACTCTCAAGAATTACAAATTGCTTTAGAGAAGTATGCAGATAGTTATGGAAAATTCCCGACCGAAGAACAGGGATTATCCGCTCTAGTTGAAAAACCAACTCTACCACCTATACCAGAAAATTATGAACCCATTCTAAATAAAAAATCATTCATTCTTGATCCTTGGAAAACTCCCTACATTTTAAAAATTTTTCCAAATGGAGACTATGCAATTATTACATTAAGCAAAGATAAAAAAGTAGGTGGAGAAGGAAAAAATTCTGATTTTAATATTCTAAAAGAAGAAGAATATCCAGAATATTTTAAAAGGCATCGTTAAAAGAAAAAACCCCTGACTGAAGTCAGGGGTAGGGGTTAGGAGTAAATTTATTTCTTTTCGATTAGTTTCAATTCCTCTAAGTTGCGTAAGTCTTTGATTCTACTTTCCGGATAGCCCAATTCTTCAAAAGCCATCACACCTTTTTCTTTTGAGGTATGGCAACTCTCGCATTTCATTGCTTCTTTTGTGATAGAGTGATTGATCATAAGGGTTGCATCTTGTCTCATCCATTTTGGTTCAACTTTGCCACTAAATGGAATGGTCCAACCTTTCTCAATTCCCATGAAATACATGAATTTATCCATCATATAGTATTTGAACATATTTCCATACATGAGTTTGATGAGTGGATCGTCTACAGCTTTCATCACAGCGTCTTTTGGTTTGCCCGTTTCATAATAGACATTGTAGTCAAATGGTAAAAGCATTCCACCAAACGGACCTTGGTTTCCCATGTCTTCAAACATTTTTGCATTGAATCGTTTGAATGGGGTTAACTTAGATTTGCCTTGACTAGCGATTGGTCTAAATGTTTTCTCATAATAAGAATCGTAATCGAAATTCTTATAAGGCTCATCAGGATTTGTTTTAAATGCTTTGAATGTTTTCAGTCCATTCGGATTGTCGCCTAATGCACCAGCCATAAAAGTTCCAGAACCATTGAACCATTTGTAAATGATTGCCTCTCCTGGTTTTCCAGAACGGAGTATGTCTTTGTAAATCCAAACTCCTTCTTCTTCGCTATAAACTGGTTCTGTCCAATCTCTAAGGACTACGTTTTCATCCGTTAGGTGAGAGATATGACAAGTCTCACATGCTAATTTATCTGTATGTGCGTTTAAGAAAGCTCTTTGATTTTTGTTTTGAATATGAGGAGAAGAAGAGTGACATTTTTCACAAGTTACCTCTACATTAGGTAAGTCGTTACTGACTAAATCAGTTCCTGATTTTCCACGAGCAATTAAATGTCCATGGGTTTCATGACAATCAATACAATTTATACCGGCTCTATAGTGAACGTCTATGCCAGTTGTTGGAGTTCCCCGCTTCGCTCCCGGGTGAAGGAGTCTTGGATTTTTATATCCTAAATTCATTGCTGCTTTATTTCCAGGATACATATCTCCACCATGGTTGTGCTCATGACAACGTAAGCAATTGTCTGAATTTGGTTTGATTGCAGCCATCGCCGCTTTTAAGCTTCTATCTTGATTCCATCTATATTTTCCATTTTCATCTTGCACAACGTATTTCTGATTCATATCGTAAGCAGCAGAGTGACACATTAAACAATCTGTGGATTCAAATTCAAAACTCTTAGGTTTATATCCAGGAAACATAGTTCCACTGATAGGACCATATTGCCCACCAGCATGACATTGACCGCAACCATCACTTCTAGGACCATGCTTTGTATTAACGATAGTCGCCCAACCTGTCCATGTGAAGGAGCCAGGTATACCGCAAGCTCTATCAATTTTTCCAAGAGGAATTCCTTTTACTCTTTCTCCGTTGAATCCGTAGGTATTAAAACCTTCAAATTTGTTTAAAGAAAAATGGATGCTAGATTCAATATTTGCCCTTGTGTTTACAGTGTCATATCCACCATGATCGTTTTTAACTTTCATAGTCTCATGACAACTTAAACAGGTTTCAGGACCTTTGTATTCCCGAATTCCTGCCTTTCTAAAACGATCTATATGAACAAGTCCAGTGTTTCTCTGAAAGGTCGAAACTTTATCTGATAGATTTTTAGCAACTGCATCATAGACTGCTTTGTTTTGAATCGATTTATCTACTGATTTGTAATTACTAAACTCGTCCTGTAATTGTTTTGCTATATCCTCAAATTCAGCATCCGTTACTTTGATCGTTGGATAGGAAATCTTTTCCGAACGATGCACATAAGGAATGATTTGATTGATGATATTTGAATAATTCAAATACACAACTCCAAAGAAGATTATCCAAAATAGGATAATTCGTATTGCCCATTTCTTTTTTTTTGAGAGTTCCATGACTTTACTCCTTAATTTTATTTCCAGTAATTCTTTCATACTCTAACGGATGTTCTACTTTCATCTCTTCTTCCGTTAGTTTTCCATCAATCCAAACAGTGCTTCCTGGAAATTTATCTGGATTATAATGCACATTATAAAAATGCCAGACAACAATTGCAGAAATAGCTAGGATTGCCTCATCGCTATGAGCAATATACGCCATAGGTATTGCAATATTTGGGAGCATGTTTCCAAAAAAAACTGGAAACCACAAGATAAGCCCTGAGAACATCATAACAGGAACTCCCCAAAAAACTGCAAAGTAATCAAATTTTTCTCTAAAATTAAATCTATCGTATAACGGTAATTTTTCTTTTAAACCAAAATAATAAAGGGAGGTTTCCCACCAATCTTTTACATCTTTTAAATTAGGAATCATTGGCCAAGCTTTACTTACATTAAAGCGGTTTATTACGAGTAGGCGAAATATATAATAGAGGTGATAGAGTCCAAGTAGAATCATAATGACAGCAGAGACTCTATGGACAATCCTTGCCCCCTGTAAGCCACCGAAGAAAAAGTAAATATATTTCACCCAACTAACGTCCGGAAATCGCATTGGAATTCCGGTGATACTCAAAAGAGTAAAACTTAGAATCATAAAGCCATGTTGAATTCTTTGCTCTAAACTGAGGCGTAGGAATTTTTTTTCTGAGTTTTCCTTTTTCATATAATTCTCCTTTTAATCATAAAGCAAAGCTTTTAAAAGTTTTAAGACTTTTTTTAGAACAGTTATAAATAGAAGAAATCCTTCTTTTATAAAAGCTCCAAGTTTTTCAAAGACAGAAAACCAACCAAATTTCTTTTGAATATCAAGTATGATTCCAACCACAAGCATTGCCATCGTTCCCCCGGTTAGAATTTGAAACATCTTTTCTTCCCAATATAATATAGGTTCTTTTTCCACTCTTAATTTTAAATGATTTGCTCCACTCATAGCAAAGTTCAGTTTTACTCCTTCATGACAACCTGATTGACCACAAGTATCGCTAACTTTATTCGGATGGATACTAGCTTCTTGGTTGTCTTTCGGAAGTATTTTATGGACTGCATGACAGTCTTGACAAGTGGCAGAACTGATTCCTCCAAATTTTACAGCTTTGTAATGAAAACTTTGTCTGTAGGATTCTACTGCGTCTGCTTCTACTTTATTTCGAATCATCATTTCTTTGTTGTCATGGCAAACAATACACTGTGAAATTTTTTCTCCTTGCGTGATTGTCTTTGTAACCTTTTTAATATTATGAACATTTGTATATCCATGACAATTGATACAGGTAGGACTATCAGGATTGGATTTTATTTTCCCTTTTGTATGAATCGAGTCATTGAATTCATTTTCTTGTTTAGAATGAGTATAAGTCTTACCTTCTTTGTCAATCGAATGACAATCTGAGTTGCAACCAACTTTAGGTAAATCAGTGTTATGCGGATAAGACTTTGTTTCTTTATGACAATCAATACAATTTAGTTTTCCATGTGCAGAGTTTTTAAATTCTTCTGTGTTTACTGTTAAATTTTTCAAAGATTTTAAATCTTCGTTCAAATAGGAAAAGTTATTCATTGCATGGCATTTATTACAGTTTTG
Source organism: Leptospiraceae bacterium (assembly GCA_035345875.1). Classification (GTDB taxonomy): domain Bacteria; phylum Spirochaetota; class Leptospiria; order Leptospirales; family Leptospiraceae; genus UBA2033. The sequence goes on from DAORDH010000001.1 coordinate 46,206, forward strand.
CTGTAAATCATCTGAATGAATTCCCAAGGTAAAAAAAAGAAAAATAAAAATGAAACTTACATAAATAAACTTCTTTTTTTCCAATGGAATTTGCTTGGTAAGGAAAGATTTCATATACTATACCCTATATGGTATATTTTATTTAAATTGTAATTAAAAAAGCAAGTCATTTAAAAAAAATGTTAAATCTATGATCTATAGAAATAATTCTAAGTTTACGCTAATAAAATCATCCCATATGAGACAAACAATCATTTAAATAGAGATAACAAGGATTTGTCTATAGAAGGATCAAAATTCAGAAATGATAATTTAAAAACACCTTTAATTTAATTCGATAAGATTTTCTTGTGATGAACAATGAATACTTTTGATTTCTCTTCTATTTCTTTGCTTTGTAAAACGGGAAAAGCCCTTTTACTTCTTAGGTGGAAAGATTTTTTAGGATTTCAGACTTTTCTTCTCTTCTCAATTTCCTGCAAAATAGAGAAAAACTGTTAAAAAAGGGGATCTAGGGTTGTTTTCAGATTCCAATTCATTCTTTCTAAGCTAATAATTCTAAAAAGACTCTGGGTAGGACTTATAAACGGATCAGTGATTCTTTCGAAAATTTATAAATTGACAAAAATGACATACGTTCATAAAATGGATATAGTTCAATTAGGAGTCAGTATGTCAGAAAAAACATATAGAAAAGTATATAAATGGGGAGATTCAGCAAAAGAAGAGACTTTAAACCATCACACAGCTGAATTTTTGGAGAAGAACTTCTTCATACAGGTCAAAAAGGAGCCTTATTTGCCTGGAAACACAGAAGTGTCCATAAAAAAGAAATCCTCTCTTTCTAAAGCTGTGAAAGACAAATTGATTTCAATTGTGGGAAGTGAAAACTTCTATGACTCCGACTTTGAACGAGCAAGACATAGCATTGGAAGATTTTATACGGAAATCCTAAAAGCGCGACTTGGTCAGATTGAAAATGCACCAGATGCAGTTGTTGTTCCGAGAAATCAGGAAGAAGTAGCAAAGATTGTAGAAGTTTGCAATACAAATAAAATTCCTATCATTCCCTTTGGTGGAAATTCATCAGTTACCAAAGCTTTACAAGCTCCGAAAGGGGGAATTTCGCTCGATCTGAAAAATTTAAATAAAATTTTAGACTTCAATGAAACCAATTGCACTGTCACAGCAGAATCAGGAGTCTTTGGTCCTGTTTTAGAAAAGTTTTTAAACGATAGAGGATATACCTGTGGGCATTTTCCTCAGTCTTTCGAATTTTCTACTGTTGGAGGCTGGGTTGCTGCAAAAGGAGCAGGGCAAGCTTCTACTGGTTATGGAAAAATGGAAGATATTCTTTTGGGGCTAACAGCCATTACCCCAAATGGAAAGTTGGAGTCTAAAATTTATCCAGCAGCCTCAATTGGTCCGGATCTTTTTAAATTCTTTTTGGGATCAGAAGGAATCTTTGGAGTGATTACAACTGTTACATTGAAAATTAGAAAGTATGATCCTAAAAATTCTTCTATGACTTCATTTATCTTTCCTGATTTTGAATCGGGTGTAAATGCAATGCGTGAAATCATGCAAGGTGGATTTGGAAAGCCTCATTTCTTCCGTTTGCAAGACCCAGAAGAAACAGACATTGCTTTTAGAATGTCTGGAAAAGAAGGAAGTATTTCCGATAAATTTCTACGGCTAATGAAGTTTACCCCCATGAAGAGATCTTTGATGTATGTGATTGTAGACGGTGATCCTGATTACACAAAATTTTTAATTCGCAAAGTGCGTAAAATCGCTAAAAAAAATGGAGCCTTCGAAGTTGGAAAATCTCCTGTTCACAAATGGCTAGAACAAAGATATTCCAGCGCGTATTTAAGAGATACATTAATGGATCAAGCTGTCATGATTGATACACTTGAGACTGCAGTTACTTGGGACAAATTATTGATTCTTTGGAAAGCAGCTCGGGACTATATTAAAAGCCGCCCACAAACTTTGTCTCTTGTTCATATCTCTCACGCTTATGAAAATGGAGCCAATTTGTATTTTATATTCATGAGTCCAATGCAAAAAGAAAAAGAGCTAGAAGAGTTTAATAAATTCCATTCAGGGTTAATCGATATTATCCACAAAAATCATGGATCTCTTTCCCATCACCATGGAATCGGAAGATTGACTTCTCATCTTATGAAAGAAGAAGTTGGCGGTTTTGGATTAGAAGTTTTACAGGGATTAAAAAAATGCTTTGATGCAAAGGGGATTATGAATCCGGGAGGAACCCTTGGTCTTAAATGATTTAAATAAACCCCAAAGTCGAAAAGAGAGAGAGTTTATAAAAAGAGGTGAGGAGATTTTAGAAGTCGCAAAAACTCTTTTTAAAAAACAAAATCCAGCTCTGGTGAGTATGGATATGATAGCACAAGCAGTTGGAATTGGAAGAGGGACACTCTATCTTCATTATAAAGGCAAAGATGAACTCATGATTCGAATCGTCCTAAATCGGCATAAGGAATTGCTTTCAGATTTAGAAAAGATGGATCTATCGCTTCCTGGTGAGGAGCTTGCTAGGAAAGCAATTCGAGTTTATCTTGAGCATAACTTGAAACAACCAGAAGAATATCTCATGCAAAAGAAATGTGAAGAAAATATTATCAAAGAAAATGCAGGAGAAGAAATTCTAAAAGAAGTAGAGGAAGAAAGGCTGAAGAGAATTGCAATCATTGAGAAAGTTTTTATTAAACTCAAATCAGAGGGAATCATACGAGATATCCCTCCTTATCTTTTAGCAGGAGCGATATGGGGAATGCTAAAAGGGACTCTTGATATTATTGTTGGAGGTCACTTCAAACAAGAAATCGAAGACGAAGAAATGTTTTTTCAGTTAGTAGAAAATTTACTATTCTATGGTCTTTTTAAGACCAAGGAGAAATAGAAATGAATACAAATCATTTGAGAAAAAACCGACTCCAATTAAAAGATCTAAGCACTGAAATGTTTGATGTTGTAGTGATTGGTGGCGGTATTACTGGAGCCTGTATCTTTTGGGACGCAACACTTAGAGGGATGAAATGTCTTTTGGTCGAAAAAAATGATTATGCTTCCGGAACTAGTCAAGCGACTTCTAAGTTGATTCATGGTGGACTTAGATATTTAAAAAATTTAGAAATCGGTCTTGTAAGAGAGTCGCTTCGAGAAAGAAGAAACTTAGCTCGTATTTCGCCTCACGCACTCTATACAATGGCTTTTCAAATTCCAGTTTACAATACAAAAGATGTTCTAATGACAAAGTTTGGAATGATGCTTTACAATCAATTGTCCTATGATCGAAATAAATTGATTCATACAGACAATTTAATTCCTGAATATAGATTTCACAATAGAGAAGAAACAATTTATGAAGTTCCAGAAATTCCACGCGACCATCTGAAAGGTTCTTACCTCTACTATGACTATGCGAACTTAAATCCAGAACGTTATACAACAGAGTTTATTTTTTCCGCAAGAAGCCAAGGTGGAATTTGCAGAAATTACACCGAGGTAATGCATTTAGAAAAAAATGGAAATGGAATTTATAAAATACAATTAAAAGATAATATTACCGGAGAAGTGGGTTTGATCGAAACGAAGACGGTAGTGAATTCGACAGGTCCTTGGGCTGACAAATTAGAATCGATGATGTTTTCAGGAAAAGAGACAAAGCTTGTTCGCTCTAAGGGGATACATGTTGTTACCCGAAAGATTTGTAAGGACACTACAGTTGTTTTAAAGAAAAGAAATGGAACTCATCTTTTTGTAATTCCTTGGAGAAATAAAACAATCATAGGAACTACAGATACAGTTTATTCTGATTCGCCAGATGTATTTAAAGTTACACAAAAGGATATTTTGGAACTACTCGAGGAGGTAAATTACGCATATGGATCGATTCAATTAAAATTAGAAGATGTAGATTTTTACTATGGTGGACTTAGACCACTCGTAGAACAGGAAGGAAAGAATACATACAATGCCTCTCGTAAACTAGAAATCATGGATCATAAAGAAGAAGGTTTTGCTGGATTTTATTCTGCACTCGGCGGAAAATATACAACAAGTAGACTTCTTGCAGAGAAGTTAGTGGATAAAATTGCAGAATATCTCCCAAAGAATTTTTCCGAATGTAAAACAGAGACTACTCCCATTCTGGGAGGGAATTTTTCTGACTTCAAAACACTCGAACAAGAATTACAAAAAGAATTTCCAAAAGAGTCGGGTGAAAAAATAGAAATTTTAGTTCATAGATATGGAAGCGAGGCAAGAACTATTTTAAAAACAGAAATTGAAGAAAAAGAAATCTTTCATTTGCAAAATGGAGAGCATATTTATTCCGAAGAGATTGCGCATATTGCATTGAAAGAAGATATAGTTTATGCTAGTGATTTCTATTTCAGAAGATCGGGTGTCGGTGTTCCGGGTAAACCAGATCCGATGAATAATGATAAAATATTAAATACATTAGGAAAGTATTTAAATTGGGATAAATCTAAATTAGCCGCTGAGAAGAATTGTATAGAGAATCGTTATAAAATAATAGCTTAATTTAATTAGTATAAGATTTGAAAATTCTAGATAGGAGTCTAAAAAATGATCTAGAATTTATCCTTTAATATGAAAAATTCTTTTTAATTTTATACAATTAACATCACAAACCTATATCAACTATCGGAAACGGTAGACTATGCCAAATAACTTAGAATGTGTGCTGTATGATTAAGATTAATCCTTAAAATCGATTGACAATCTTTATACCTGCTGTTTTTATCTCCTCGTCTAGTGAAAATTATGAAAAAGAAAATACTTATAGTCGATGATTCCGAAACTAGTTCCATGTTTTTGAAAATGGCTCTACAAAACTATGATGTAAATTCAGTTACTAGTGGAAGAGAAATGTGGAAACTACTAGAAAGTGAAATTCCAGATTTAATTTTAATGGATATCGTTATGCCTGAGGAGGATGGATACTCTCTTTCTCAAAAGCTTCTTTTGAATGATCAATATAAAGACATTCCAATCATTTTCCAAACAACTAAAAATTCAAGTGATGATCTTGAAAAAGCATTTGATACAGGTGCTGTTGACTATATAAGTAAACCGATAGACGAGAAAGAATTAAGAGCTAGAATTAAATCAGCTCTTAAAATTAAAGAATTAGAAAAAGAATTAAATTCAGCTCTTACTGTTATTAAACAGGATTTAGCAGTTGCCGCAAAAATTCAAAATAAAATTATTCCAGATGACGTTCAAGTGCGAAATGGTTTAGTTTTTTATACTAAATATCTTCCAATGGTAGAAGTCGGTGGAGATTTTTATTATATAACTGAAATTGGATCGGGTATTACTCGAATCTTTCTAGCGGATGCTACTGGACACGGTGTTCAGAGTGCGTTAATCACTATGTTGATAAAAAGTGAATATGAAAATCTAGCAAAAAGATCTGAATCACCATCAGAACTTTTGTATCATTTGAATGAAACATTCATTAATAAATACCAAGTGCTAAAGACTTTTTTCAGTGCTTTTGTTGTAGATGTGAATATAAATTTAAATACTCTAACCTACGCCTCTGGTGGACATCCAGAGCAGGTTTTGGTTTCCGGTAAAACAAATACCATTGAACTTCTTAAAAAGACAGGAAGACTTGTAGGAGTTGTTCCTGAAACCAAATACAAAGAAATTACAATGGAGTTCGTAAAAGGGGATAGACTCTATATTTTCACAGATGGACTCTATGAGGAGTTCAATGAGAAAGAGGAAATTTATGGAGAAGAAGAGTTATTTGATATTCTCCAAAATAACAATCGAAATCCTATTAAGCAGATCATAGAGTTTATTCTCTCCGACCTAAAAGACTTTATGGGAACAAGACAACAGGATGATGATATTACTGTAATTGGTCTTGAGATAGCACCTTGATTGTTTCTTTTTTAAATGGAAGAGCATTTTCTGTTTCATTGGAATCCTGAAACAATTCATTCGATTCATTTACATACTGCATAGACAATTCATAAAATCGGATCCGGTCTGTTTCGTTTTTTTCCATCTTGATATTTTTTATAAAATAGGCATTTTCTTTTAAGACCGGTGGAGTAATGATAGAGCGAGATTTTAGTTTCTTTGCGGAATCCGTCTGACTGTTTTTATTTGCTTCCATCTCTTCATATTCATATCTAAGTAGAATTTTTCTAATTTCTAAATTATCTTTGTCGTAGAGTTTTATTACTAACGTTCGAAACAAATCTCCAGTTGGAAAAGCATGACCCAATCTTTTCGCTTCTAGTATAATTTTGATTTCTGTTTCCTCTATTTTATATAACTGAAGGGAAAAGGTTCTTTCTAGATAGTCTTTGCTATGTCCTCCAGGGAAAGTATGGGTTCTGTAATCACTAATTGTTTGCATATGACAATCCTGACAGTTTTCTTTTCCATAGAAATAGCTCATTTGCCATTCGTTGAAGGTATTTTGCATTGGTTGTCTTGAAAATTTGAATTCTCTATGTGGAACTTTTCCTGTTCCAGTTGGGAAATTGAATTGATGACAATTTTCACAAAACTCTGATTTCTTCATTGATTTTACTTCTAAATAAGAATGTTCCTTTGGGTTTTGTGGAACGTGTGCGGTTAAAATCTTATCTCCTCTTTTATGGCAAACGATACACGATACACCTTCCTCTATAAAAACCCTGTCTCCCAAGTTTTCCAGATTTCCACCAGATTTAAGAAGAGGAGCATGGCAGTTAACGCACCATACAAGAGGTTCTCTTCTATGGCTTTCTCTATATAAATCATTTGTAAAAGCAACTTTGTGCCTGCTTGTTTCCCATTCTCTATAAATCTCTTTATGACATTTTTGACATTGCTTTGAGCTTTCTATATCAGATTCTACTTCTATTGCAGTAAGACCTTTATTAAAACCATGAATATTTTTTTGCTTACATTGTGTTAGAAAGAGAGCGGCTAATAGGGTGAATCCTATGTAAGATACTAGATGAATGCGCATAAGAAATCAGTTTAGTTGCTATATTCGAAACGTAAATTCATTTTTTAATTGATTCATTAGTAATCTATTAGAGATTCCTTTAGATATTTTCATTCAATAGAATTGGAATTGCAATGAATTTTTCAGTTTATAAAAAAGATTTTGCTTTACAGAAATAAAAAATGATTCAAAGTAACATGCCGATTTTTTAGTTATTCGTGTCAAATTGATTTATATTATTTTGCGTATAACAAGGGGTAACCGTGGAACTTTTTCAAAATTTTTATTTTAACTATTATACTATTGGTGTCATAACAGGTTTATTTATGACAGGTCTTATCGCTTTGTTTTTGTCTCTTCTTCCCAAAAAATCAACACCTACCAAATACTTAGTTTTTATCTATCTGACAGGAGCATTAGTGAGTATTGGCTATGCTCTAGTGCAAGGAATTTACCTTCCCACAAAATGGATAAGGATTTATTTATTAATTGCAATTACCTTAAATCATTGGCTTTCGATTCAATTATTTTTCCAATTTCCGGAAAACAATTATCCTAAAACAGCAAAAGGTTTTTTATACTCACAAGGAATAATATTTTTTCTATTAGATTCTTTTTTAATTTATAAAGCAATGAACTCTGGAGTTGTTTATGATTTTTCCGGTCATTACTATGAGCTTGATTCGCCTATCGCATTAAAGATCTACGGATTAATCGTCCTTGTGAATATTTTTGTAATCACTGGTGTTTCAATTTGGAGAGTAATAAAAACGAAGACAGATGAAAAATTAGCTATAGCTTTTATAGCATTAGGATTTGGTTTAGCTTTTTTTGTTCCAGGGCTAATTAATGTTTTAAACAAATCGGGTATTGTCTCTAGAACTGTTTATATTACTATTTATTGTATGTCTACAGTTGTAGGACTATTTATGGTGATTGTAGCTTATATTAATAAGACAAAAGACAATACAACATTCATGTTTAAAATTGTTGGTATTAGTTTTGTAGTCTTTATGGTCGTCTATGATATCTTTGCATTTATTGTAATGAAGGAAGTGGAGACAACCTATGATATTATTCACAACCACTCTACAATTCTTGCAATGGAAGCAAAACATAGACCCGATGATTTAAAGTATGTTGTTGAATATGATCCAGAAAAAGATACATTTACATATATTCAAAATACGGATAATATTGAGTTGCCGGAAAATTTTAAATATGATTTAATTAATTCCTATGTTTTTGATTCTTTTAGTAAATCTAAAGAAGCATCGCTAATTGAAATGAAACAAATCCTTTCCAATTTGAAAATCAAAGATTCTGAGTATTTAAGTGGTTATGCTAGTTTGATTAATGAATATTTAGAAAAATTTGAACCAGAAACTGGAGTGTCAAAGGCAGATGTTAACTCATTGATTCTAAACAAAGAAAGATTTTTATTTATTCGATCCAATAAAGTAGATCAATTAGATGAGAAAGATTTCAGAAAGAATTTGGAGTCTTTATTACAGAAAGAGAAAGAAGATTTTTTACCATTTAAACAGGCTATCGAAAAACATTTAGCAAATTCAAACAAAGATGGTATTGAACTTAAAAAAGAAATTTTAAATTTCTTAGTTCCGATGCAAGATACTTCGCTGCGAAGATATCGTAAGAGTTTAGACTTAAAAAACCATTATGTTACATTTCATTATATTGATAGAGAGAAAAATAAAATTTATGAAATCGGATACTCTTATTTAGAATACAGAAAGTTTATTCATGCAGTCGCTGTTAAATTGATTTATATCCTTTTATTTGCGTTAGTTCTTATGGTCATTGGTATCCCCATTTTTCTTTCAGGAACATTGATTAATCCTTTGAACGCACTTCTAGAAGGACTGGGTAAAGTTAAAAAAGGGAATTTAGATATAAAGATTCCAGTAAAAGTTCAGGATGAAATTGGTTTTCTCTCCAATTCTTTTAATAATATGGTTCAATCTATTAAAGACTCAAAAGAAAAATTGGAAGAGTATGCTGAGCATCTAGAAGAAAAAGTGGAAGAGAGAACGAAGGAATTGCAGGTTAGTTTAAATCAAGTAGAAAAACTAAAAAGCCAACAAGATGGAGATTATTTCCTAACAACACTTTTACTCAAACCCCTTGGTGTAAATAAAGTCCATGGATCTAAAATCAAGGTAGATTTTTTTGTGAAGCAAAAAAAAGAATTTAAGTTTAGAGCACATGAACATGATATTGGTGGAGATATATGTATAACGCATCAAGTCAAACTTAAAGGAAGAGACTACATAACGTTTTTAAATGCAGATGCAATGGGAAAGTCTATGCAAGGGGCAGGTGGAGTGCTGGTCTTAGGTGCTGTTTTTCAATCTATTATTCAAAGAACTGTTTCGTATCGAGCTCATTCAGAAATTCCACCAGAACTTTGGATTAAAAGAGCATTTAAGGAGATGCATAAAATTTTTGAAAGTTTTGATGGATCAATGCTCATCTCACTTGTTTTTGGTTTAGTCGATGAAAAATCTGGGCATGTATATTTTATCAATGCAGAACATCCTTGGGTGATTTTATATCGAGATGGTGTAGCGGATTTTATTGAACATGATATGAAGTTTAGAAAATTGGGAACAAGTGGATTAGATAACGAGCTTGCGATTTCTACCTTTCAGATGATGCCGGGAGATTTTTTAATTATTGGATCAGATGGAAAAGATGATTTGATCCTTTCGAAAGACGTTAAGAGCGGCACGAGAGTAATCAACGAAGATGAAAAGCTTTTTTTAAGAAGAGTGGAAGAAGCAAATGGAGATTTAAATAAAATATTTGAACTCATTACAAATAAATTTGAACTCATGGATGACTTTTCTTTGCTTTCTATTAGCTATCCAAATGAAGAAATCGAATTAAATGAGGATGAGGCAAATCAAATAGCGGTTACTCTTGGTAATGCGCGAAAGCTTGTAGGAGAACATAAATTTAAAGAAGCGATAGAAATATTAGAAGTATCGTATGAACAAAATCCAAATCGTTTGGAAGTGGCAAGATATTTGATTAAAGCATATATGAAACAAAGAAGATACAAGGAAGCCGCGAGAGTCTGCAAAGAGTATCTAGATAAAAATGAATTGGATTCGAGTTTAATGTTTAAAGCCTCCTATTGCTTAAAAATGAATCATGAATTTAAAGAAGCGATTGAGATGGCAGAAAGAATTAAATTGAGAGAACCTCTGAATATACGAAATTTAATTCATTTAGCAGATATGTATACCTATAATAAAAATTACGATCGGTCTTATAAGCTACTTAGAAAAATCTTAATGTTAGAACCAGAGAATAAAATTGCTGAAAAAATATTAGAGAGAGTAGAACAAGAAAGAAAACTAGTCGTTTAATTTGTCTTAGCCGGTGGACTAGGTAAGAGTTTTAATCTTTCCTGTTTCACCTTTTCGATTTCTGTTCTTATATTTTGTCCTCTTCTTGCTATATATAGAAGTATAAAGTTAAAAGAAGTCATGCTTCCGTCTTTAAAAGAACAAAAGTCTTCTAGTTCAATTTCTCTTCCGTTTGGGTTATACTCATTAGCCTCAGTCTCAACTGTCCCACCGGATTCAGAGCAGACCAAAAAAGCAATTTGCTTTGGGCTATCTCCTTTACTAAAAAACCCTTTTTCTCGGATGAGTGGAACTAATTTACCTGTTTTTATATACTCATAAGGTTTCCAAGCTCCGCACTCCCTTCCTTTTCTTCCGCTTCCCGATTTATAAATACAGAAAGAACTAATCATTACACCCGCTTGCGGAAATCTAGTAAAAGAATGCCTAGGTAATTTTTCATCTGGGAATTTGTAAGTAACATATTGCGGTTTTTCATAAAAATCATTCTCCCAACTCAATATGGGAATGATAGAAAGATAAATCGCAAGGAAGATTAAAATATGTTTTAAAGGCATAACTACAATTAAGTAAATATAAATTAAATTACAATCATTAATTCAAAACAAAGCGGATAATACTAGTGTGCAATTTTGAGAAAGGATTTTCATAGAATTAGAAAATGCAAGAGTGATTTGAAGTATATTGACAATTCTACACTTTTTATGAGACTGACTTCGAGGTGACGAATGCGAAAGGTCATAGAGTATTTTCTTTCTAAAAGTCTTTTATTAAATTTATTAACAGTTCTGATCATTCTAGTTGGATCTTATAAAGCTTTGACGATGAATCGAGAAGCTTTTCCAAATATCAATTTTGATATTGTTACAGTTACAACAATTTATCCAGGAGCATCTCCTGCCGAAGTGGAAAAATTAGTTACAAAACCAATAGAAGACAGTATCAAGTCGGTTGATGGAATCAAAGAATATCGCTCTGCCTCCATTGAAAATAGATCTGGAATCGTAATCACCATTGACCCAAATGCACCAGATACTCAGAAAGTAGTAGATGATATAAAATCGGCAGTTGACCGAACAGAAGATTTACCGGAGGATTCAAAGAAACCGATTGTGCAAGAAGTTACCTCAAGCAGAAATCCTGTTATAGAAATCAATGTTGGGGTAAAGGCGGATGCAAGCGGTAAACCAGTATTAACCGAAAAGCAATTCAAAGAAAAAGCAAAACAGTTAGAAGATTTGCTTCTAGATGTTCCAGAAGTTGGGCGTGTTGTGAGAAGGGGATATAGAGAAGCAGAAATGCATGTTGATATTAATCCGTTGGCTCTAGATCGTATATCGCTTTCTACAAACCAGATCATCATGGCTTTAAAAGGAAAAAATGTGAACTTCCCAGGTGGAACAATCGCAGATGCAGGACGGGAAGCAATCGTTCGAACAGTTGGAGAATTTGATACCGAATCTGAAATTGAAAAGGTATTTATTCGCTCAAACGATGCAGGTCGTTCTATTATATTAAAGGATGTTGCAAAGGTAACAGAAGATTTCGAAGATAAGCAATACATCGAAAAAGTAAATGGTCTTTACTCTATCGTTCTTGTAGTCGTGAAGAAAGAAAGAGGAGATGCAATCAAATTAGTAGACAAAGTTAAAAAAGTTGTAACTGATTATGGAGCCACTCAATCTGATTATATAACACTTTCGTATGTAAATGATTTATCTAAATACATTCGTCGTCGTTTGGATGTTTTAGTTTCCAACGGTTTGCAAGGTTTTGTTTTAGTTGTAATCTCTCTCTTTTTCTTTTTGGGATGGCGTGTTGCCCTCATGGTAGCACTCGGGCTTCCGCTTGCTATGGCGCTAACGTTTATTATTTTAGATTATATGGGTATGACTCTAAATCTAATTTCGATGTTAGGACTTATCATTGTTGTTGGGATGCTCGTGGATGATGCAATTGTGATTAGTGAAAACATTTACCGTTATTTAGAAGAAGGGGTAGAGCCTTATGAAGCTTGTATTCGTGGAACTATAGAAGTAATCGCACCTGTAACAGCAACGATTACAACTACGATAGCCGCATTTGGTCCAATGCTTTTTGTAACGGGTATATTTGGTAAGTTTATCTATTCGATTCCGATGGTTGTAATTATTGCATTGTCCTCTTCACTTTTCGAAGCATTTTTTATTTTACCATCCCACATTTATGATGTAAACAAGCATGGAATTAAAAAAGGAGAAATAAAAGAAGAAGGTCATTGGTTTGTAAAAGTAAGAGAAAGATTTTATAGACCAAGTCTCTCTTGGGCATTGAAGCATAAGGGTTTAACTGTTCTAATCTTAGTAACAGTTTTTGCATTTTGTATTGGGTTAAATGCAGCCTTTGGTAAGTTTAAATTATTTCCTGGTGGAATTGAAGTATTCATAGTAAAAATCAGTGCAGAAACAGGTCTCACATTAGAAGAAACAGAAAAATTTGCAAGAGCAGTAGAGAGAGAGATAGCACTCCTTCCACAATACCAAGAAAAGAAAGCCAATGGATTTGTAGAGAGAATACAATATTTCTTCCATTCATTGGGACTTGTAATTCAACCAAAGTTTCATACGGGAGAAGTAGAAAACTATGTGACTCGAGTTGGCATTATTCAGAAGGATGTGAACGATCCTTTTACTAAGAGAGGAAAAAACTTTGCTCAGGTTGTAGTATATCTTACGCCTGACGCAGAAAGAAAGAGAAGCACAGAACAAATTATAAACTATGTGAGAAAAAGAACAGAATGGCTTATGAACGAAAAAGCATTAGCCGTTGCAAAACAAAAAGAGCTAGCTCGTAGAAATGCAGAAAAGAAAAAAAATAAACCGAGTGATGAAGAAAATATACCCATTGAAATTCCTGAAGAATTTAAAGAACTGAAAGGGAAGCTAGTATCATTAGATCTAGAGGCAATTCAAGGGGGACCTCCTGTTGGAAAACCTGTTGCGATTGAAATTAGAGGAGATGATTTTACAACACTCAAAAAGATTGCACAAGATTTTAAAGATGTGATGGGACAGGTAGAAGGTGTCATTGACATAGGGGATGATTTCAATGATGGAAAGGATGAAATTCGTCTAACGATCGATGAAGCTCTAGCAGCGCAGGCAGGTGTCTCGGTTCAACAGATTGCACTTGCGGTAAATACTGCCTACCAAGGAACTGTTGCAACTACGATTAAAAGAGCAGATGAAGAGGTTGATGTTCGAGTTCGCTTTCCTGAAAATTTTAGAACGTCAATCCGCTCTCTAGATAAAATATTTGTTAATAATAATATGGGAAATCTAATTCCAATATCTAGAATGACAAAGTATGAAAAAGTTCCTGGTCTTGCTTCTATCAACCACTTAGATGGAAAAAGATTATTAACCGCAACAGCCAATCTAGATGAAACCAAAACTACTTCCATGAAGGCCAACCAAGAAATTAAAAAATTAGCAGACGCAGCTAAGATTATGGATAAGTATCCTGGTTATAGAATTCGTTATGGGGGAGAAAATAAAGATACGGAAGAATCATTGGCAAGTTTAGGTAGATCCTTTATGATTGCTTTCTTTATTATTTTCATTATTTTGGTATCTCTCTTTAGATCTTTTGTTCAACCTTTGATTGTTGCATCTGCAATTCCTTTTTCTTTTATCGGAGTCATCATTGCATTCGTGACACATGGACAGTATTTTAGTTTTTTGAGTTTTATAGGAATTGTAGGTCTATCGGGTATCGTTGTAAATGACTCCATAGTATTAGTCGATTTTGCAAACCAATTGAGAAGCCAAAGACCAGATATGTCATCTTATGATATTCTATTAGAGACTGGATGTGTGAGGTTACGACCTGTTATTCTTACAACCGTTACAACTGTTCTTGGAATTTTACCAACTGCATATGGAATTGGAGGATCAGATCCATTTTTAATGCCTATGGCCCTTGCCATTGGATGGGGACTTGCTTTTGCAACTTTCTTAACATTAATTATTGTTCCCGTTTTTTATAAAATTGTGATGGATTTTCAGATTTGGTTTAGTGATAAATTTTTTAGAAAAGATATTAAGACATTAGCACAAGAGCAAGCTTAGTTTAGGCTTCTCTTGTTTAAAAAAAGGAATTCAAATGAGTTTAAATTGTGGAATTGTGGGACTGCCTAACGTTGGTAAGTCTACTATTTTTAATGCGTTAACTAAAGCAGGTGCGCAAATGGCAAATTATCCATTCTGCACGATAGAGCCAAATAAAGGAATTGTAGAAGTTCCTGATAAAAGACTAGATCGTTTGGCAGAGCTTTATAATCCCAAAAAAGTTATTCCAACTGTAATGGAATTTGTGGATATTGCCGGACTTGTAAAGGGTGCAAGCACAGGAGAGGGGTTAGGAAATAAGTTTTTATCTCATATTAGAGAAGTAGATGCGATTTGTCATGTTGTAAGAGCCTTTGAAGATGCAAACATAACGCATGTGCATGGGAAAGTTGATCCTGTAGAAGATGTGAGTATTGTAAATTATGAGTTGATTCTATCTGATTTAGAAAGCCTTGAAAAGCAGTATCCTAAATTACAAAAGCTTGGAAAGACAAATAAGGAAGCACAAGAGTCTGCAACTGTTATGGAGAGAATTATAAATATTCTCAAAGAAGGTAAGAGTGCTAGACTATTAGATTTGAATGCAGATGAAAAGAAAATTGCTCAGAAGTTTAATCTAATTACATTGAAACCCGTTCTCTATTGTGCTAACGTTTTAGATTCCGATATCGGTAATAAATCAAATCCACTCTTAGAAAAAATATACGCAATGGCAAAAGAAGAAAATGCAGAAGTTGTAGTTCTTTGTGGAAAAATAGAGGAAGAGATTTCTGGTCTTGCGCCAGAGGAGCAAATCGAATTTCTAAAAGATATTGGAGAAACAGAAAGTGGTCTCAATCGAATGATTCGATCTGCTTATAAACTTTTAAACCTGATAACATTTTTAACAGCGGGAGAGCAAGAAGTAAGAGCATGGACTACACTTGCAGGAAGTCCTGCACCTAAAGCGGCAGCCGTAATCCACTCTGATTTCGAAAAGGGTTTTATTCGAGCTGAAGTAATGGCGTTTACTGATATTGATAGACTTGGTTCTCCAGTAAAAGTCAAAGAAGAAGGTAAATTAAGGCTTGAAGGTAAAGACTACATAGTTCAAGATGGGGATGTAATCTATTTTAGAATCAACGCTTAGTGACCAATATAGAGGATAATCCTAGTTAGCCCCTAGCTTGATTTAAGAGAGGGGCATTGTCGTCTGAAAAATTATCCATAGCAGATTTAGTCGCCGAATCTGGCTCACGTGTTTTAGCATTTATTGCTCGATATACTTCTTATGTATTTGCTGTTTCCATTTTTTCTGCTGGATTTTCAGGAGCTGTAAGCACTGTATTCACTCTTTATTATTTTGATGCTGTAAATGTTTCTGTTTCTGAAACATTTATGTTCATTTTAAAAGCACTTATATTCACTTATTGGATAATTTTAATGATCCAACATGGTCTTCTGGGTCGATTTGGGATTCCTGGCTTCGGTCTTCATATTAAAACCGTTAACCGCTATGTAAAATCAAACCCTTCTATTGAAATCTCAAAAGATTTATCAGAAGAGGAATATAAAGAATTATTTAAATCTATTGTTGCACTGCCCGGATTCTTAGCATTCAATCTTTTTATATGGGTATTTGTTTTAATTCTAATCGCAATGATGCTTGGAATTTTTTTAGAGGGCTTTAATGGGAGTGTAATTTTTTCCCTTCTCACGATTGATATCATTTGTCTTTATGATACAGTGTGTATCACTCTGATTGCAAGTGAGATAATGACTGGAAGCATTCGAGAAAAATGCAAAGAGATTATGAATTCGAAAGGAATTCAATTCAGAGATAGAGCACTTTCTACAGTTCTCACAAAATTTATTTTATTCCTAATTCTTTTAGCGATTGCATTGTATTTATCCAATGTAGTCACTTATTATAACCACGATCATATAGAAAAAGTAATTAGTTTCTCGATTTTAGCATTAGTAGTCTCTTGTCTACTTGCTTATATGATATTTCGAATCATCTACAATGCGCTCAAACAGATTGAATCGGCTGCTTATGATTTAATGAGAGGTGGATCTGGGTTGATCTTTCCTAGATCATTAGATAAAGAATTTATTAATGTAGCAATTGGTCTAAATAAAGCATCAAAAACTATCAATGATTATAAAATTAGTCTGGAAGAAAAAGTTCAGAAAAGAACCTCCGAGTTAAATGCGGCTAATAATGAGTTAATCGCAAAGGGACAAATTGCAGAACAAGAGTTGGAACTTGCTAGAAATATACAACAGGGAATTATACCATCTGATCTTAAAACATGGAATGGAATTTCTTTTGCTGCTTACTATGAGCCAATGGGAAAAGTATCTGGAGATTATTATGATGTATTTTATTTCTCTAAGAAAATCTTCGTGCTCATGGCAGATGTCTCTGGTCATGGAGTTCCCGCAGCTATGATTACAATGGCAGCAAAGCAGGCATTTTTGCAAGTGATTCAAGAAGAGAAAAAACCGGCTGATATTTTTAAAGAAGTGAATCAAATTATTTTAGATCAAGTAAAAACAAGTGATTATCTATCGGCATTTCTTCTTCGTATTGATGAGAAGAATCGACTAACGTATGGAAATGCAGCTCATCCACAGGCAATTCATTACATTCATTCTAGAGAAGAATACCAGCTTTTAGATACAGAGGGAATGTTTATTGGAGCAGTAGAAGAAGCTTCTGATTTTTATGCGAATAGTGAATTAAAACTTCAAAGCGGTGACCGAATTTACCTTTATACGGATGGAGTATTAGAACATAAAAATACTTCGGGTGAGCAATATGGTATGGATCGATTTATAGAGACATTATCGCGAAATCGAAATCAATCTCTTTCGATTCAGATCAATGAAGTAATTTCTAGTCTAAAGAAATTTATGGGCAATGCTCCAATACGAGATGATATATCCATCATTGCAATCGAATTAGATCCTAATTGGGCAAAGTTCATTGATCTATTCAATCAAGGTCTAAAAAACTTAAGAGAAAAGAAATTAGAAGAGGCTCTCGCTCAATTCTTGAATGCTTTAAAAATTGTTCCAACATTTCTAGCGATTCAATTTCACCTTGCTGCAATACATTTTCATTTAGGTGATCTGGATAAATCCCTTGAACATATATTGGTCTATCTAAAAGACAATCCTTTAGATAAAAAAGCAATTCAGCTTATTATTAATATTTATTCTAATCAAGGAAATGAAAAAGAAATGAATAAATGGCTTACGCAGTTTAATAATATTCATTGATCTAAAAAAAATTTACCATCGATAGCCACCGATGGTAAAAATATTTCAAATAGAGATCATAGAGAATAAATCAACTTTAGTTTAAGATAAGTTTTTAAACAAGGGATAATTTTTTTATTGGATCTTGTTTAAAAGAAGTGATTAGAATTGCTAAGATACAAATGTCCATATATTTCTCCTTATTGTTTGCGATATAAAAACGACTCAATCGTTGTTTCCTCAAATGCACTCAGAAACGAATAAAATAATTTTAAGAAACCAATGAATTCTTTATCTATTGAGAGAATGTTGTATGTTGTTAACGTTAATTCATAATTGGCTACTTCAATAGCAAAGTTGTCCTGTCCCATTAAGTCATTGGTTAAGTTATTTCGATTTAACATTTTTATTGGAAAAGTTTCTGAGTTGCTCTTAATAAAAAATTTTTCTTCTAGCTCTCTGTTTTTGCAAAAGCCAGAAATTGTTTTGTCAAAGATACCTTTTTTTGATTTATAGGCTTTTTTATCTTCTACCAAAAAATAAAGTTCTTGTGGATTGTGAATAGGGGATTGGATTCGAATGGATAAATCTGTTTCTAAAATATTTGTATAGGCAGCTTCTATACAGATTGGTTTATCATAGAGAGTGCCTCGTAGAATTGGTCTTATTACTGGATCAGAGAGAAGAGAATAGGTGTAGTTATTTTTTTCTGCAAATCTTTTCCAGCTTTCCCATCTGTCTTCTTCTTTAGAATGAAACAGAATTAGAAATAAATTATTTCGAATCTTCATGGAAATATATTTCCATGGTTTATAGATTTATCAATAATTTTTTGACTAAATTATAAGAATTTCTTAAAAAATTTCAAAAGTATAAAGTTTATCCACTTACCATCAGGTATTTCTTCGGTTTTTCTAGTGATAAATCCTACATGCCCCCCAGTTTCTGTCAGGATTGCAGTTAGGTTTTTATTTTTTTTCCAAAGAACACTTTGAAATGAATCGGGTGGAATTAATGGGTCATCTTTTGCATGAATGATAATACCCTTATGTTTTATTTTTGGAATGAAATGAATGCTCGAGCTAGATTTATAATAATCGAGTGCACCTTTAAAACCAAAAAGCGGAGCCGTTACCATATCATCAAAATCAAACATAGTCTTTGCTTTTAAAGCATGTTCTTTAATATCAGGAGAAGCAAATAAAAAGCCTTTTTTGAATTTTTCTTTAAAGGAATCTAAAAAGATTTTTCTATAAAAGATTCCGGCTGGAGAGTCAATGTGTTCACAGGCTCTTTTTAAATCTAGAGGAGGGGATACAGCTGAAAAAACTTTGGAGCGAATCACTCTTTTTTCTCCAAAGAACTTTAAAACCATATTGGCAGATAAAGAAAAACCACACATGATAATTTTTTTTGAAAAGTGAGTGTATACATATTGTTCAATCTGACCAATATCGTCTGTTTTTCCTGCATTATAGCCTTTTTTAGATAAACCCTCGCCGCGACCACATCCTCTTAGGTTAACACGGATTACCCCATATCCCTGTAATAGCGCAGCCTCCGCTAAGGAAACAATATAATGGCTATCTGAACTACCTTCCATCCCGTGAAAAAGAATCATATAATGACCGTTATACGGGACAGCCTTTTTATCCATTTTTTGCAAAGGTGGATTGTGATCTAACCATAGAAAATCACCACTCTCATCTTTTGTTTTTAAAATTAAAACATCTGATTCATATTTTGTTTTAAGGTGATTCTTTGGGGGAAAGATTGTTGTAAAAATAGTCTGAACATGACTATTATTTAAAAATTTGGGAGGGTCAAGATTAATTATTTCAGTATTTCCATCCATTCTTCTACTTCTTCTTTGTTAAAGTATTTTCTTTCTTTTAAGAATTTCAAAAAATTTCTAAGCATAATCTTAGACTTGGCTTGTAGTTCTAAAAAGTTCTCAAAATTATCTTCTAGATAGAAATTTAAAAAATCATCTACTTCATAATGTGTAAAATCTTCTAGGAGTATTGGTTCTGTATTTTCACCCTCTTCATCGACGAAAAGATGAGAAAGATAATTGAGGATAAGCACAATTATCTCCCCATCGTCTCTCTTGGTTGCATCCAAGTAGAGTCTGAAAATACTTTCTAAATCTTTTTTATCCGACATGAATCGAAGTCGCTAGAGCGTCTACTATTCCGTATTCGATTGCTTCTTTCGCTGTCATGTAATAATCTCTATCTGTATCGAGTGCAATTTTTTCTAGAGGTTGACCACAAGCTTCAGCTAAGATTTTATTTAATTGTTCTTTTGTTTTTTTAATTTCATTTGCATGAATTTTGATATCAGTTGCAGGAGCTACGATTTGTCCTCCAATACTTGGTTGGTGAATCATTACCTTTCCACTTGGCCAAATAAATCTTCTTCCTTTTGTTCCTGCACAAAGTAGAAGGGAACCCATAGATGCGGCCATTCCCATACAAACAGTTGCAACAGGTGAAGAAATCATTTTCATTGTATCGTATATTGTCATTCCCGCAGTCACAGATCCCCCTGGACTATTGATATAAAAAGTAATTTCTTTTCCTGGGTCTATCATTTCTAGATACATGAGTTTATTCACTATTTCTTTCGCAGAGTCATCCATTACTGGTCCCCAGAGAAAGATCTTTCTAGTGTCTAGGAATTTCTTCTGAATAAAATTTCCATTTTTAAGTTCTTCTAAAACATTCTGCGATTTTTCATCGCCTTCTTTTTCGTCGTCTGATTTTAGTAAATTTGTTGGATTTATGTTCATAACTACCACTTTTTATTATTTAAATTTCATGAAAACACCAATTAAAATAGAACCGGCCCCTACAATATAAAAAAACTTGAGCATATTGAGAGGAGGTAGATCTTCCTTGGTTTCTTTCTTTTTTACGTTTGCAGCAGGAAGCCCTGAAGCAAAGAGGCGATCACTTGATTCATTTGTAACTGCCTCTTTAAATTTTAATACCTTAGAGTCTTCGGAAAGAAGATAATAACGCCTAGCCTCACGAGCGAGAGCATTTTCATCTTCTCTCAAAATTTTCCTTTTTGCTTCTAGATTCATATTTTCTGTTTCTAATCGTTCTACCTCTTCTCGAAGAATATTTAAGCGTTTCTCGAGAGTTCTCCTTTCAATAATCCCATTTGCCCCAAGCAGGACAGAATAGATGATACAAAAAATAGAGAGTAAACCGATTGAAATGGAAAATTGATTCTTACTTAACATGTAGGTTGTAAAATGTTTTCTTTCCTTTGTAGATTGCACTTGTTCCTAAATCTTCTTCTATTCTGAGCAATTCGTTATATTTTGCGATTCGATCTGTTCTAGAAAGAGATCCAGTTTTAATTTGTCCTGAATTTGTAGCAACAGCGATATGCGAAATAGTAGTGTCTTCCGTCTCTCCACTTCTATGGCTTACAACGGCTGTGTATCCAGCTCTTTTCGCCATTTCAATTGCAGCCAACGTTTCTGTCAAAGAGCCGATTTGGTTTACTTTGATTAGAATTGAGTTACAAATTCCTTCTGAAATTCCTTTTTGTAATTTCTGAATATTGGTAACAAATAAATCATCCCCTACGAGTTGGATTTTGCTTCCTAGTTTTTCTGTAAGTGATTTCCATCCAGCCCAGTCATTTTGATCGAGTCCATCTTCAATTGTAATGATAGGATACTTTGCAACTAACTCTGCATAGTAGTTTACAAGCTCTTCACTTGTCTTCTCTGGATTTTTCTCTGCTTTTAAAACATACTTCTTTTTCTTTTTGTCATAGAATTCACTAGACGCGGCATCAAGACCGATCAATACATCGTCCTTTGGTTTGAATCCAGCTTTAGTGATAGCTTCTAGGATTACTTCAAAACCTTCTGCATTGCTTTTTAGGTCTGGTGCAAATCCACCTTCATCCCCAACAGCGGTATTTAATTTTTTACCTTTTAATACAGATTTGAGAGCATGAAATACTTCTGCTCCGATTCTAAGACCTTCTTTAAAGGAACTAGCATTGACTGGTAAAATCATAAACTCTTGAAAGTCAACGTTATTGTCTGCATGAGATCCACCGTTGATAATATTCATCATAGGAACAGGAAGCTCTCTGGCAAAATTTCCACCTATGTATCTATAAAGAGGGAGATTACAGTATTTTGCCGCTGCATTCGCAACTGCTAAAGATACTCCTAAGATTGCATTTGCTCCTAGGTTTGCTTTATTTGAAGAACCATCTTCTTTGATCATTTTCTCATCGATTGTTGTCTGCTCTAGAGCATTCATCCCAACGATCGCTTTGGAAAGTTTTGTATTCACATTGTTTACTGCTTTTTGAACGCCTTTTCCACCATAACGTTTTTTGTCGCCATCTCTTAGTTCTACTGCTTCATACTCACCTGTAGATGCACCAGATGGAACTGCAGCACGACCAATATGTCCGCTTTGCAAATGAACATCTACTTCTACTGTTGGATTTCCTCTTGAATCCAAAATTTCTCTTGCTTTGATTGATTCGATAATGGGAGAATTTTTCACTGAATAAAACCTCTAATCTATAATTTAAAAATCATTAGAATAATCTTTCAAACTAGGATTCATACTAGCAATGATTTTTTTAAAAAAAGAAAAATAACCTGTTTTGAAATAAGATTACACTTCCCTATAATTAACGGAAGATTGAATTAAAAAGAACTGAACTTTTTATTCCTAGAATGATCTTACTAAAAGTTAAAAAAATGTTAAGACGCACTAAAATTTACAACTAACAGAATGAGAAAGAAAATCACTTATTGTGAAGAATTGAATCGAGCCTCCTGCACATTCTGTAAAAGTTCGATCCGTTGATCCTTTTTGGCGGCAATCTTTGATTCCTTTTCTTAACTAAAGGAGATTCAACTGAGTGGGGTGAGTTAGAAATCAGAATTGTCCGATATGGATAAGAGGGATTTATGAAAGAGTGGAATAAAAGATTTGTTTTGGGAATTACTGGAAGTATGGGTGGTGGGAAATCTACTGTAACTAAAATTTTTGAAAAATTGGGTGCGTTTAGAATCTCATCCGATGAAATTGCACGAAGCTTCACTGAAAAGGATTCTCCAATTAAAGAAGAACTGATCCAAAATCTAGGAAAGGAAATTCTAGATGAGAATGGAGATCTGGATAGAAAAAGGATTGCGGGAATTGTGTTTTCTGATAAAAACGCCATCGCAAAGTTGAATGGACTGATTCATCCCTTGGTTCGGAAGAAAACCTTAGAATTGATCGATTCTGTGATAGATGGTCGCTTGGTTGCATGGGAGGCGCCTCTTTTGTTTGAAGCAAAGGGAGATGCGATCTGTGATGCTACCTTAACCGTTTATGCTGAATACAATGATCTTTGGAATCGAGTAAAAGATAGAGATGGTATTTCGGAAGAAGAGTTTCGACAGAGGCTCGCAAATCAGATGGATATCAAGAAAAAGTTAGAAGCATCCGACTTTAAGATTATAAATAATAAAGATGTAAGACATCTAGAAGATGAATGCGCCAATATTTATAATTCAATCCTGAATAAAAAATTATCCTAAAATGGATAGAGGAAACATATGAAAGAGAGAACATTTTATACAATCAATTTAGATTTGCGGAGAATCGTTGTTATATCCGTTGTCTTTATTGGTTTACTGATATATTTTTTTATGTTAGGCAATGCTATGGGCAAAAAGAGTGTAGCTGCCAAAGATCCATCTAAGGATGTAGCAGATACAAGCAAGGCTGAGATGAAAGCCTCTGAAAAATCTCTCTTAAAACCTTCCCCTGAAGAAAACATGGTTCCTGCTCCTCCAGAGGAAAAAACAGAACCAAAAGATTCTGAGATTGTAGATTTAAAACCGTCAACGGATACAACTAAGCCAATTCCTGTTCCTGCTCCATCTCCTGTCCAAGAAGTAAAAGAAGAGCTGACAAAAAAACCAGTAGCAATTAATACTCCACAGCCAAATGCAAAGACTGTATCGCCTGTCGCTGTAAATCCTCAGCCACTGAATCCAAACTTACCGGCTAAGAAACCAATTTATCCGTATCCTGCTAAAAAAGTTGCGACTCTTCCTGCTAAGACACCTATCGTTTTGGAAGAGAAGAATATTTATACAATTCAACTTGGAGCCTTTAGCTCGCAAGAACAAGCCAATAAATTTAAAGACAATGTGATTACAAAAAATAAATTTCCAAATAAATTTGCTCCCTATGTATTAAAGCAAAGAGATTTCTTTGTGGTGCAAGTTGGTAAGTCAACTGCGAAGGAAGATCTAGAAAAGATTGTGCAAAATTTAGATCCAGCTACACAAGGATCTGCGATGATTGTAAAAAATAAAAAATAGGGATGATTAAAGAATTTTTTATTTCATTTTTCTTTATTTCATTCATTTCTTTATATGCGGTGGAACCTCCAAATGAGCCAACTCCACCGACTGTAGATTTAGCTGATAAAACGAGTCCAGTTAAAAAAGATTCCAAAAAAGACAAACCAAAAAAGACACAAGCAGTAACAGTTAAACTATGCGATGGGCGACAAGTATCCGGAAACATTGAGTATGAAAAGGAAGAAATTTTTTTTCAGCATTTAAAAGAAGGGATTAAGTATGATAAAAAGATGCAAATTACTGAAATTAAACAAATTAAGATTCTTTCTTGGGATGGTAAAAAAGGAAAAAAAGTAAAGGATGGGATAACTTATCAATTCAATCCATCCAAAGTTCAAATTACAAGTCTTAGTTCAGAAAGTTTTATTATAAAAGGTTTGGCAGACACAGAGTTTCAAAATTTGAACATTTCCAATCAAAATGGTATTGCAAAACTTTTTTCTTTTTGGGTAGATCTACAATATGAAAGTGGAAATTGGTATTCCAAACTTCCAGCAATCAATGGAACAGAAAGAGAAGATTGTCATTCGGATGTAATTCGAATTATACAATTCAATTAAAAATGCCTATAAACTTACCAAATCATTTAAATCTTTTTTGGATAAAGCTAGAACATCTATTAAATGCCCTAGATGATATGCAAAATAGACTCAATCCAAAAAGAATTTCTGAATATATTGAAAAACTAAAACCAATCTCAATGGAAATAAAAACTTATTGTGATAAGCTTGGAACTATCGATTCGTTTGATTCAAATTCAGTCGAATTTATGCTTCTAGAATCTGCCTTTCAATTGATTCTATCCTATACAAAAATGGAATCTGCAAATCAAAATCCAAAAGAAATTTTGAAAATGTTTCAAGCACTTCGCCCAATTACAAGAGCAAAGGAAATTTTATATCCATTAGCAAACCAGTTTGAAGAAGTCTCAAAATACTTTTTAACAAAAAATAGAAGAGAAGACCCAATTTTTAAAAATAAATTAGATTTAGTAAAAGAAACACAAGACAAGACTAAAATCGGAATTTTTCATTTTGAAAATGATAGATCGCAAAGGGGAGGCTACTCTTTGTATGTTCCAGAATATTATTCGGAGGAGAAATCTTGGCCTTTAGTTGTGACTCTTCATGGTGGATCAGGACATGGATTAGACCTTTTTTGGAATTGGGTTAGAGAAGCTCGCAGTTATGGATTCATAATTGCTTCCCCGACGTCACGCGGTAGGACATGGTCAATATATAATCCTATGTTGGATGTTGTGAATTTAAATCAAATGTTATCTTCAATCTCTGGAAAATGGAGAATAAATACAGATCAAATTCTTCTTACAGGTATTTCAGATGGAGGAACATACTCCATGCTTTTATCTATCACTCATCAGTCTCCATTTACTCATTATGCGCCAATCGCAGCTGCCGTTCATGTTTTAATAAACCGTCTCGGTGAAATATCTGCACCAGTAAAAGGAAAAAAAATCTATCAAGTTCACGGAAGGGAAGATTGGATGTTTCCAGTTGAAAAAGAAAGAGAAGTTGCGAATCAATTAGAGAAAGCGGGAGCTAATATCGTATATCGTGAAATTGCAGATCTTTCTCACAACTATCCACAAGATGAAAATGAAAATATGCTAAGATGGTTTTATCCAAAAGCCTTTGAGTAAAAATTTATACAGGTTAATCCTATTTCTACTTTTAGTTTTTTATATTTTAAATTGCAATCGAAGAGTCAATTTAATTCCAAATCATCTATATCAAAAAGAGAATTACAAAGAAAATTTATTTTCAAGAAATGAAAAAATAAATTTAATTCTAAAGATTGAAGCAGAAGAAGATTTTGAACTAGAAGATGTTAATTTTTATTTAGCAAATGGGTTTCCTGAAGAATATTCAGAAGATGCATATGAACTAGGATATCTTTTTCATATTCCTTTTATCTATAAAGTGAAACACATTGCATCGATTGATTCTATTTATACTTATACAGAGAAAATTGAAATTAAAAATGGAAATGTTTATGAGTTTGTATTAGAACCAAATACGTATTATGCGTTATTAGAAAGAAAAGGAGGACAAGAATTTTCATTCCTCGATTTTAAGCGTATCACTGTCTATTTTGGATATATTAAGAAGGGTTCTCTATATAATAAAGTAAAAGAGGATGTCCATTGCCAAGAAATTCAGGATTCTAGTTCGCATAAGGCATATGAAATTAGTTGTCCCGTTATTTCTATTGAAGAGAATAAAATAACAAATATCCAAATCAAAATAGGAAAAAAGAAATGGAATTCTTTCTTTAGTATTTTTCTGAAATTTATTCCAGGAATTCTATTTCTAGGACCTTTTAACAATTTACCACAGCCTTATTTTCATCGAGACATTCGTATTGAAATAACAAAATAGAAGTAAGCCATTAAACTACTTGACTCTCTCATTTATATAGAAAGGCTATCATTATGAAAAAAATCTGTTCTTTATTTCTGATCACCTTTTTATTACAAGCAGATAGCAATTTAAATATACGACATGTAACGATAGCCGACATTGTTTACCAACCTCATACCGAGGAAGGATATTTACAGGGATGGAATTTCTTTTTTAGAAATTCGGAATACAATATTATTGCCACATTTCTAGTAAGTAATTTAGGACCAAATGATTTTAATAATGGAGTAAGTATTGCTATTGAATCTAAAAAGACAGGTTCTCTTTTTATTACCAAAGAATTTGGACAGAAGGATTTGAATGTAGAGAATGGGATTAATTTAAAAATGTATAATAACACTTTAAAGTATGAAAGTGGCAAATTTGAATTATCCCAATACTATGATGATATTAAAATATTTTTAAAGTTCGAATCAGATGGTTTAGGAGCAACTTTATCAGGTGGAAAACATTTTGTGAAGGGAAATGATAAGTTTGTAAGAGCAGATATTCCATTTTCATTTGTTAGAGCGACAGGGTATTTAGACTTCAAAGGGGAAATTGTAGAGTTGGTTGGAGTAGGTGGATTAGAGCATTTGATAACAAATTATGAAGTATATAAATACAGTAGCAAATGGGAAATACTGAGAGCATCAAACAAAGAGGGAATGAAGCTTTACACTGGTGGTTTTCATGGTATAAAGAAAAATGCAGATGATTTTTTTAGAACCATTGTGATACAGAATCCTAAAGGAGAAATTATTTTGTCAGGCATTGTCACAAAATCGGAAATTATTTCTTCGGAGTTAGATAAATTTTCAGGTTATGTCTTACCCATAAAGGAA
The DNA here is from genome assembly GCA_035345875.1 of Leptospiraceae bacterium. Classification (GTDB taxonomy): domain Bacteria; phylum Spirochaetota; class Leptospiria; order Leptospirales; family Leptospiraceae; genus UBA2033. The sequence goes on from DAORDH010000001.1 coordinate 73,651, forward strand.
AAAATATACATTGGGGATAATGGATGTTATGTGCAATCGGAGAGACTTTATAGTGTAGGTAAGATTAATATACTTTCTAATATATCTGCCGTTCTTCGGTTTTTTATAAAATTAATTTTTGCAAACCCTTACCAAGTTAATTTTTTAACAAAACTAAATGTAGTTTGCAATGATAGCTTGAAGATATCTACATCTGATTTTATTGGAATTCACTCCTATTATCTGATTAATCCCAAGTAAAAAAAGAAAAAATACATTCGGATTTCTGAATTTTAAACCACAAAAGAAAGTCGATAGTTCCTTATTCGCTTAATCTAGATCGATTATCGTTTAATTCTGCAATCAGGATTTTTGAATATTGATAATGTATGGTGTATTCTAGGGTTTGATTTTATTAAATATACACTAAAAAACTTGACCAATATTGCTTAACATATTTATCTTTCCTTGAGGAATGCTTTGAAAATTGATTTAGCTCATTGCGAAAGAGAGCCTATCCATATCCCTGATTTAATTCAGCCCCACGGATATGCAATTGTTTATGAAAAAGAATCGCTGATCATAACTAGATGCAGTGATAATATAAACTTAATTGAAAAAGATTTATTTATAAAGTTTTTAGATAAGAGGATAACGGATGTTATCCCGTATCCTTTATTTGAAAAAATTCAAAAAAAAACAAACTTTAGTTTGCATAAAAGAGATTTATTGCTCAATGAATCTCTACCCACTTTGAATATTCAGAATGCAGCAATTTTTGTAAGTGATGCATTTGAGGAAGTTATAATAGAAATCATACCAACCTTCGTATTTACGGATGATTCGCTTTTAGATACTGAATTAAATGACATGATAGAAAGACTGATCAAAAGTCCTACAATTTCTTCTATGTTTGAAGTCGCTGTTAAAGATATCAAAAAATTGCTTGGATACGATCGGGTGATGGTTTATCAGTTTGATTCCGAGTTCAACGGAGAAGTTTTATCAGAAGCTAAAGAAGACGGAATGGAGTCTTACCTAAATTTGCACTATCCAGCTACTGACATTCCTGCTCAAGCAAGAGAGTTATATAAAACTAATATGATTAGAACGATTGTGGATAATCATTATATACCGGTAAAATTTATTTCTTCCCAAAAAAATCCTCTGAATATGAGTCATAGCTATTTAAGAAGTGTATCTCCCATTCATTTAGAGTATCTAGAAAACATGGGGGTTAGGGCGACTCTTACAGTTTCTATCATGGTGGAAGGAAAGCTTTGGGGGTTGATTAGTTGTCATCACAGAGAAATCTTTTTTCCTGATATCAAGAAACAAAACATTGCACAAATTTTTGGAAGTATTCTTGGTGGAATTATCCAAATGAGAGAGGAAGGAGAAAGAGAGAAGAAGAGTAGCGGACTTTTATCTAGACTTGATTTAGTCATGGAGATGCTATTATTCCAAAATACTGGAAGTGAACTTTTAACTCTCATACGCAGTAAAATAGTTTTATTACAATCAATCTTTTCGTCTGACGGATTCATGGTTTTTATAAATGGAAGTATTATCGCACATAATTTTCCTCTTTCAGAAAGTCAAATTTTAGAATTGATTGAAAAATTAGATCCTTTTTTAACTGAGAAAATTTTCTACACCGATAGTCTTACGGAAACATTTCCAAATTTACCAGAAATAGTTTTGAAACTATGTGCTGGATTAATGGTTGTTAAATTAGATTCAAAACCCAGAAGTTACTGGATATGGAGAAGGGTAGAAAAAACGCAAACGATTGCCTGGGGAGGAAACCCAAATCAAAAAGCAATTTTAAATCAAAAGGGAGAAATTTCTCCACGTAAATCTTTTGAAAAATACAATCAAATTGTAACTAAAAAATCAGTTCCTTGGAATCGTTCAGAAAAAGATTTCTATATTTATCTAATCCCTAGACTACATCGTTTGTATGAAATATTTGAATCAAACCAAGAGATAGAGTCACAAAAGCGTCATATACTACATATCGAAGAAGAAAGAGCTAAACATTTTGAAGAATTAATTGAAATGTTAGTAGAGCTTATAGAAATGAGGGATTCATATACAGGAAATCATACTAAAAGAGTTGCAGACTACTCAGTCGCTATTGCGCAAGAATTAAAAATAAAATCGGATGAGATTCGCTTATTAAGAGAAGCATCTATATTACATGACATTGGGAAAATTATAATTCCAGACTCAATACTACTTAAGCCTGGAAAACTATCGTATAAAGAATATGAACTGATTAAACAACATGTTATGGTAGGTCACACAATTCTAGATAAAATAGATTATTATAAACCTATCGCCTATATAATTTTGCATCATCATGAAAAGTTTGATGGTTCAGGATATCCTTTTGGTAAAAAAGGAAGCGATATTCCCTATCTCTCACATATTATGATGGTAGCTGATTCCTTCGATGCAATGACTACAAATCGAATTTATCAAGCACGCAAATCAAATGAAGAGGCAAGAAAGGAACTTTTAAAATACAAAGGAATATGGTATCATCCAGATGTAGTTGATGCAGCGATACGTGTTATACAAAAAAATGAAAAAGAAGATTTAAAAACTACTCAACTTCCAATTACGCAAATAGAGCAAGAAAGATTTGCATATTTCTTCAAAGATCAGCTAACAGGAGTTTACAATGCTACTTATCTCTGGATGGGAATCAACGATCTGATTTCTGGTATTTCTTCAGAACATTTTTTACTTTTAGAGTTACATGGGATGTCCGATTTAAATTCTCAACTCGGTTGGAACAAAGGAAATGAAGTGATTCAAGAATTTGCGGGATACCTTTTAGAGCAAGTGAAAGGAGATAAAGTCTATCGAGTGTTTGGAGATGATTTTATAGTTGCATTTGATACAATCGAAGAAAAAGAAAAGTTTTTAAAAAATTGTAAAACATTTAGAATTGAAAATGTTTTCTCCGAATGTAAAAACATAGAAAAAGATAAATTTAAAGAGATATTATAATCATTCTAAATAATTTGGGGTTAATTGCGGTTTTCCGCAATGAATTTTGAAAATAGGTTTATAATACTCGAGAGACAAACACCAGTTACCTCTTCGTAATAATCTATTTTTAACAGAAAAGTTTTTCCATATTTAAAACCACTTGTATTTTACTCATAGTCTGATAATAAAGAATGGTAGGTGCAATTAAATGAATATAAAAAAAATAATTAAGACCATTCGTGAAAGTAAAATACAGGTGAGGTTATTAATAACGTATATCTTTTTTTTATTAGTATTAATGTCATTTCCCATTTTTTTATTTTATAACAATTATCAATCTAAATCTCTCTCTCAGAATCAATTGCAATTAATTGAAGACCATATGAAGAATCTGGAACAATATGAGAAAGATTTAAATTTAAATCTCCAATATGAGAAAAGCTTAAAAATTAAATCGGAAGAAATACAAAGAGAGACAAATGGACATTTAAATAAAAACCTTTTTTATATTCTAATTTTTACAATTATTATAATCATCGGTAGCTTTATAACAGTGATGGTTATCTTAAAAGACTTTATTAAACCATTAAAGGAGGCAATATCTGCAGCAGAAAGACTTTCAAGTAATGATATGAACTTTGAAGTAAACGATAGATTCATGGATGAAATGGGATCACTTTTACATCATATTAAAATTGTTCGCGTGATGATTCGTAGTATATTCTCCCAGATCAGTGAAATAGCTAATAGAATATCGGAAGCTGCACAAACTATGAATGAATATGCGGAAGATTTTCAGACTAGTTCTGAAAATTTAAAATCAACAATAAATGAGTCTGAATTGAGATCCTCTGAATTAAATCAATCTACAGTCGATATTGTGGAAGTCATCCATAATCAAAACACAAGTCTACAAAAATTTAAAAATGATATTTTAAATCTAAACATATTGATTCAAAGTATTGAAAAAGAAGTGAGGGAAATTTCCAAGCTTTCCTCTGTAACAAAACAGGAAGCGTCTGGAAGTAAAAATAAAATCTTTGAATTAAAATCTGCTATGGAAGACATTCAAAGAAATTCCGAATCAATTCAAGATATCACTTCTTTAATCAATGATATTTCTGAACAAATAAATTTACTAGCGCTTAACGCATCGATTGAAGCAGCTAGAGCAGGTGCTGCCGGATTAGGATTTAGGGTAGTAGCAAATGAAGTTTCTAAGTTAGCAGAAAATACAGCCTCGCGTGTTAAAGAGATTGGCACTTTGATTAAAACTACAAACAAAGCTATCATTAGAGGGATCGATGTTGTAAATGATGCAGGTCTCATGATGGACAATCTAATGCAGAGTTCAGAAAAAGTAGATGAATTAATCACTAGAACTACTGGCGCAATAGAGCAACAAAGCTTTAAATCAAATGAAGCTAAATTATACATTGAAGCTATGGCTTTAAATTCGATGCAAATTGAAAATATGATTGATGAGCAAAAACAAAAAATCCATGAAATGCATATTAAAATAGGTTCCATTAATAGCGATAGTGAATTGATTGCGGAGGGAGCAAATAAAATGAATGCCCTCGCAAAAGATAAAGTAAGAACTGCAAAATTTCTAAAGCAAATCTCAGGTGAATTTAAAATTGATAATAAATATTTACTCCAGTGGGATTCTAGTTTTGAGACAGGTGTTAACTCTATAGATTCACAACATAAAGAATTACTTAATATTTTAAATAATCTTTTTACATCGGTGCATATGAATCATTCTACGGATAAGTTAGCCGAAATACTATTAGGTCTTGTAGATTATACGGTATATCATTTTAATCATGAAGAGGAATTAATGAGAGATTGCGACTATCCGCAGTTTGCAAAACACAAGGAAGAACATGAGAACTTAAAAAAAGCTGTCCTTGCATTTAAAAAAGATTTTGAGGCAGGGACGGCAACAATTAGTTTTGAGCTATTAGATTTTCTCAGAAGATGGTTGATCAATCATATTTTGTATTCAGATAAAAAGCTTGGTGAGTTCTACACTCAAAAATGAAAAAATCTTCTTAATTCAGTTTAGTATTAAAAATAGATCATCCCATTGGAAGACTAAAATGAATTTCTGTTATATTTTCATTTGTTTGAATCCAAAACTTTCCTTCATTCTTTTCTATCAATTCTTTGCTAAGAGCTAGACCTAATCCAGAACCTTTTTCAGATTCGTTTAACGGTCTATCCATATGATATTCAAAGTTAAGAATTTTTTTGATTATAGATTCTGATAAAAACATTCCTTTATTCAAGATAGATATTGTAAGATTCGAACCTTCCACATTGCATAGAATTTTTACAAATTCATGATAGTTAGTAAATTTAATCGCGTTGGAGAATAAATTGTCAATTGTCACTTTCAAGGAATACTCATCTGCTAATATAAATCGATCTGATTCTGCTAAATTATTTTCTATTGTAATTTTTTTATGCTCAATGGGTTCTTTATAATCTTTGATGATATCACTAAAGATCTTTGAGATATTTACTTTGTCTTTTTGTAATCGAATTAAATTTGTCTCTAGTCTCGACCAGTAAATTAAATTTCGTAGGTAATATCTAGTTTGCGTATTGAATTTGTTTAGACTTGATAGAGATTCTTTTGCTGCTTTCAAATCATTTGTGTTGATAAAGTCTTGGAGGGAAGTGATTCTAGAATAAATTTCATCTAAATCATCTTTTATATCCTTTGCGATAATTGAAAAAAAGGTATTTTTCTTGTTATTTAACTCTTTTAATTTTTTGTGCAGAATGCTATTTTCTAAGTGAACTTTTACCCGTGTAATCACTTCGGGATTTTGAAAAGGTTTTGAAATGAAGTCAATTGCTCCTAGTTTTAATGCTTCGACTTTTGTATCTACGTCTTGGTGAGCACTTATGAATATAACTGGCACTTCTTTGAATTCAGGCTTTGTTTTAATAACTGCGATTAGTTCGAGTCCAGTCATCTCAGGCATGTCTATATCTAGAAGAAATAAATCTGGAGTTTTTTCTTCTAAAAGTTTTAAAGCCTTTTTACCACTTGAGGCAGAAATAACGTTATATTTCTCCATTCTTAGAATGAGAGTTAGCATTTTTTCACTTATTTCTTCATCATCCACAACGCAAATAGTATACATCTCCATCCTTCCTACAAGGAAATGTTTAGTTATCTAATGATTTTGTCAACGGATAAAAAAACACCCTACAACTAGCAGGGTGCTTCTTTTTTATTTTACGAGTGTTTCTGGTTTAAATTCTAGAATTGATTTGATAGAATATTCACTTAGTTTATAAATAAGTGGTTCATTATTTTTTCGAATATAATAGGCGTTTAGTTTTTTATCAAATCCAGCGGATAACAAAGTGTAACTCTTCGCAATTCCGTCTTTTGATTTGTAATCTACTCTCAGTTCAAATGGATTTGGATCAATACCTTTTAATGTTGATTCATCCAAAACTATATCTTCTGCATTTACAGACGAAAGTTTAGAAAGAACTGTATTCATATCCTCATTCGCAAGATCTCCTTTTTTAGGAGCAATTAGATTCCAAGTATTTGTTTTTCTGATTTCAAAATTGTTTCCGTTTTTCTTTAGAGTGACTCCAATTAAGTCTTCAGACGTTAGTCCAATTGGAGAAACTCTTTTGTTTAAGAAATAAGTAAAATCAGCTCGATTTGTACTCGCTCTCAGATTTTCTTCGATTAGATAAATATCATCTGAATCTTTCCATTTGATATAAGAGCTATTTGCATCCGTTGTAGAAGCAGAACCTAAACGAAAATAGCCGAGTGAATTGTTGGAAGAAAACATTTCTATTTTAATTTCATCTTCATTAAAACCAAATTCTTCCGACTTATCTTTAGAAGAGCTTACAATTGTATACTTACGAGCATTTGCGATAGACTTTAGAAGAGATTCGATTCTATCCTTATCAACAGGAATTGTTTTTCCTTTTGCGGTTAATATCCATTCTTCACTTTGTTTGTTTAATTCAAAAGAAGAATCAGCTACTTTTACCTTCTCGATTGTAATTTTAGTAATAGTTTGCTTTGTTTCAAGAAAAGGACTTGCTTGGTCATAGCTACTAATTCTTAATCCAAATGGATCTTTCACGATGAGTATAAGTAAAAGAAAAATAATATTAGCCGCTGTGAGCGTCAGTGCTATATTTTTCATGCAGAATTCAAAGATTTTATTATAAGATTCAAAAATAGATTTCATAGAAATTACCTTTTACCAGAAGATCTTTTTTTAAGACGATAGAATGCAAATACTCCAATCCCAACTGGGATTAGAAGTATATTAATAAAACTATAGATAAACTTTTCTGTTTTATTTACATCCTTTAGGTTTTTTGTATAAACTTGTTTGGTTCTGAGGGCTAACATATCTGTATCTCCACTCAGTATATCAATCGTATTTAATACAAAGCTTAGATTTACTCTAAAAAGAGATAAATAGTCGTTAGTTGCTAGCATATCAGATACAATATAAGGGCTACCAAATACTAGTATCTGACTTTTTTTGCCTTCTTTGGTTTTATCAATGAAAGCTTCTGTAACTTCTTTTGGAATTGTATCTTGTGTAAAAAAAGATTTTAAATTGCCCTCGATATGAATAGCCAGAGGAAATTTTGTGTTTTGAGGATTGATTGGTTGCTTTGCTACTTTTTCTTCATTTACAAGAATGAATTCTGCTCTCTTATCTGCTTTGTTTGTGCTTTCAATGAGAGTTGTGAATTGAGCGGAAGGTTGTTTGTCTGGTTTTAAATCGAGAGTAGAAGACCAAGGAAGCAAAACAGCACTTGCATTCTTTGTAAATTCACTCTTTGTATTGATACTTCCACTTTCTTTTCTAGGAATGAGCCAGAGTGGATAGTGAAAGGCTTCCGCATTTGGGTTTGTCAATTGTTGAAAGATTGATGTAACCGCATAAGAATCATCGGGTTCTAAAACCATATCATTTTTGATTTCAACTCCATAATGAGATAAAAATGCGTTAATCGCTTGAGCTTCTGGAGCCTGTTGTGCAATTCCTTCATTTCCGCCTCCCATGAGAGCTGCCATCTGGTTTTGTTCTGAGAGTTGAAAATTCATAGTCTTTGCAAAGATAAGAAGATTTCCCCCTCTCATTAAAAACTGATCGATATAGTATTTACCTTTTTCTGTTAAATTAGGAGAACCTACCCAGAGAAGAGTTTTAATCTCGTCAGGAATACTCTCTGCGTTCACATTGATTTCTTGCACTTCCCCATTTTCAGGCGCAAAAGCACGATGAGTAAAAAGCCCAAAAGTATCTTTTCCCATACTCTGCGGTTGATCTGGAGCAAGAAAAGCTCCTGGAACTTTTAGAATTGCAAGAGTGGAAGCATTGTTCTTTTTTAACATTTTTTTAAGGGAAGAAAGAATTTGGTATTCAATTGCTTCCGCAAAATAAGCGTTAGGGATTACAGTGGACTTAGAACCGACAGTGAGCTTGATTCCGAAATAGGCTTGTTTGATTTCTACAGAACCTCGCTCTTGTTGATTGAGCTGCGCTGGTTTAATTCCTGCTTCTTGTGCTTTTTTCTTATCAGATTCATTTGCATCAGGATCATGAAATCTGAGTTCAACTTTTTTTCGATTTACATTTGCAATTTCTTTGATCATCTCTCGTGTGAGGTTTAATCTTGCTTTGTGTTCCCCCGGAACGTCAGACGAATAAAAAGCATCTATGTATAATTTTTCTGGAAGACCTTGTAAAACTTTTTCTGTGCTGTTTGTCAGATTGAATCTATTTTCTCTCGATAGATCCTTTCTGCAATAGAAGTCGCTCATCAAATAATTAAATAGGAAAAAACTTAAAAACGCACTGAGGGAAAGGAATTTATAATTTTTATTTAATTTAGAAAAATATTCTTTCATCTTTTACCTCGAATAACAAATACATTTAGAAATAAAATGATCTTAATAAAACTAATAAAGAACAAGAAATCTCTTGGATCCATGACTCCCATTCGAAAGGATTCGAAATGTTGAGACAAAGAAAGAAAGGCGATGATTCCACCTAGGAAATTTCCAAAAAATTTCAAGATAGGTTGGTATCCCATGATAAACATCAGAAAACAAGCAAGAAGCGTTAGTATAAATGCTGAGATCTGATCCTTTGTAAGAGAAGAAATGATCAGACCAATGCTAATATAGGCTCCTCCTAGTAAAATCGTTCCGATGTAACCCATAAAGACCAAACCAAAATCTAGGTCACCGAGGATACGAACTGTTAGGGGAGCTAGGAGTGTGCAAAGGATTGTTACAGTTAAAAACATCCAGGCAGATAAAAATTTTCCAATTACAATTTCGTAGTCTTTGATAGGAAGAGTCATTAGAACTTCTAAGGTTCCAGACTTTTCTTCCTCCGACCAGATTCGCATTGTAATGGCTGGAATAAAGATGATGTAAAGAATTGGAATCCAAGAAAAGAATTGTTCCAGACTTGCAATTTTTAAATCCCAAAAGGAATTTCCACCGAGACCATAAAAAAATAAAAAAGAAATTAAAAGTAAAAAGAATGCGCTAAAAATATAACCGATAGGCGTATTAAAATAAGTAGCAGATTCTTTTTTGAATATAGTTTTAATATTTCGGGCTGTCATTTTCTAGTTAACTCCTCAAAGATAGATTCTAATGAGCGTTTGAATGTTTTTAGTTCTCTCACTTGCAGGGAAGATTTTGCAAGAGTGGAAAATGCTAACTCTGGTTTCAATTCTTCCATATGAACTAAATATCCTTTAAAATCTCCCTCGTTTATTTCTGAATATTCTTCCACAGAAAGAAAAGGTTTTTCTGTAAATATAGATTTTACTTTGGATAGGTCTGCATTCACAAGAATCGATACTGTATGTCCAGAATGTAGATTTTTTACAGAAGAGTTTGCGACTATCTTTCCGTTGTTGATGATAATCACTTCATCACAAATATCTTCTACTTCTTGTAGAATATGGGTTGATAGGATAAGAGTTTTTTCTTTTCCAAGTCCACGAATTAAAGTTCTAATATGAGAAATCTGGTTTGGATCGAGTCCAGAGGTTGGCTCATCCAAAATAATGATTTCTGGATCGTGAATGAGTGTTCCCGCAAGAGCTACTCTTTGTTTAAATCCTTTTGATAAAAAACTAATCGGAGTATGTAGATGAGAAGAAAGTTCGCAAACTTCAATCATCTTTTGAATGCGTGCTTCTTTATCCTCTTCTTTAACTCCTCGAATATCTGCCATGTAATTTAAATATTCTGAAATCAACATGTCTTGATAGAGTGGAGCAGATTCTGGAAGGTATCCTAATTTCTTTTGAACAGAAATTGTATCTTCTAAAAAAGATTTACCATTGTATAAAATAGAACCTGCACTTGGTTCTAAGTATCCAGTTAGGAGGCGCATCGTAGTAGTTTTTCCCGCCCCGTTTGGACCTAGAAGTCCAGTGATGACACCGGGCTTCACAGAAAATGAGATGTCGTTTACAGCTACTTTGTCTTGAAATTTTCTAGTTAAATTTTCTACACGTAACATTTGTATTCACCTTGATTACAAAATTTTGAAAAACCTTTCAGTGTCGATACTTTTTTCCCCTAGAAAACAATGCTTGTGGCTAATGTTGATTATCCGTAAATAGACTCTAAATCCTTTTTAAAAAATCCAATTTTTTTGGTCTAGTTGTGTCTACGCATCCTTTCTTCTAGTTATAAGAATAGGATGCCAAATGGAATTTATTTAGTGGGAAACTATAAGCTTTTAGTTATAAAACCATTTATTTCCGAGAATCGTATTCAATATTCGATTGACTCTTATCCTATAATTTATTGCGATAGCAGTAGTGCCTATATCACCCATGACAGCCAGAGCAACAAAGCCAGCCAAACCGAAGAAAGAGAAGAATTCTTTTGATTTAAAAGAGATTTTACTTAAAATTCCTATGTTTTCAAATCTCTCTCACGAAGCATTGGATTTGGTCATTCAAATTTGCCAAACCCGTAAGCTGAAAAAAAATGAAATTCTATTCAAAGAGGGGGATGCAGGGGATTTTGCTTACATCATTGAAGCGGGGAAAATTGAAATTTTTACAGAAATTTCAGGTGATAAAGTCATATTTGCTACAAAAGGTTCTGGCACTATAATCGGAGAATTGGCACTATTAGACAAATCCCCACGTATGGCAAGTGTAAGAGCCGTTGAACCATGCAGAGTTGTAGGCATTGGAGCAAAAGAATTTATGGATTTAGTCACCACACAACCTGCCATCGCAAATGGGGTATTACAAGATGTAGTAGCACGTTGGCGTCAAAATGAGGGCATTCTCAAAAAAAGAGAAAAAGAATTACAGCAAGCAAAACAGCTAATCGAACTACAACGCCAAAAGTCGGAAGAACTACTTTTAAATATTTTACCGAAAGCCGTTGCAGATGAGTTAAAACTAAATGGAGCGACACAGCCACTTCATTATGATTCTGTTACTGTGATCTTTACTGATTTCAAAGGATTTACTAAAATCAGTGAGCAGATGACTCCTGAAGAACTTGTGAGTAGACTCGATGTATTTTTTACTTCCTTTGATGAACTAGCGGATAAATTCAAATTAGAAAAATTAAAAACGATAGGCGATGCTTATATGTGTGCAGGTGGTCTTCCCACAGTGAATAAAACGCATCCTGTAGATGCCTGTCTATTTGCTTTACAAGTGCAATACATTATGCGAGTAGCAAAAGAACTCAAACAATCGATGGATTTACCATTCTGGGAACTCCGTCTTGGAATCCATACGGGTCCTGTTGTAGCAGGGGTAATCGGAAAAAAGAAGTTTGCGTATGACGTTTGGGGTGATGCTGTCAATACTTCTGCTCGAATGGAATCAAGTGGAGAACCTGGACGGATCAATATTTCAGGAAGAACCTACGAACTCGTAAAAGATTTTTTTGAATTTGAATACAGAGGAAAGATCGAAGCCAAAAACAAAGGCAAGATCGATATGTATTTTTTAAACTCTCTTAAAAAAGATTTATCAGATGCAGAAGAAGGTCATGTTCCCAATCAAAAATTCTGGGAACTCTACAACAAGACCTTTGCTATAGACACTATCGCTGAAGGGATTTAGAAGATTCACCACGGATAGACACGGATGAACACAGATAGTTTGTTTCATTAAGTTCAAATCTTTTAAATAAAATTTAACCACGAAGAACACGAAGGATCACGACGAAATATGAAATGGGAGAAACAATGCGTTATTTATTTTTTATCTCTTGACGTCGAAAAATTTTCAACCCTACTATTTGTATGAAGTAATTCATACCGAATGAATTTTCTAAGATATTCGACTTTCAATGAACTGGAATTCGGTCTGGAAATCTTTCTGAAATAAGACAGGATAAAAAAATCTAACATAACGAATAAGTAATTTATAATTTTAGAAAAAACGGTTAGAGAATAAAATTGATTGGTAAATTATATGAAAAAATTAAAAAATATTCTGATATCTATTTTAGTATTTGCGGGATTTATTAATATTAGCCCAGAAACTTTTTTCTATGATAAACAGGCTTGTTTTTCAATAGGAAATCAAAACTGGAAGGTAGAACAAGTGGGAGGACGTATTTTAATGAAACAACGAATTGATTCTGGAACGAATACGGCTAGGCTAATTTTTTATTTTAGAAATGAAAATGATTTAAAATTATTTAGGAAGCCTTGGCAAGAAGGAAAATATACTGGTAAAGAGTTTACGTTTTTGGATAAGAATATTTTTAATTATAATGAGTCTTGGGAATTAACGCAAAGTAATTTATCTTTTCCATTTCAATTACCTTCCAAGTATTTGAGTTTTGAATTACTGAAGGATGGAGGTTGGTATGGGAATTTTGTAGATTATCAATTTTGCTATGAAGACTATTGTGTGAATATAAACGAACATGTACTTTATACAAATAATATGATGCTGGATGCATTTAATTATGATAACAAAAAAAAGATCATATACATAAGAACTATTCCTTCGGAATGGAGGGATGCAGGTGGATATAAAACATACTTTCATCGAGTATACGAAAGTATTATGATTGGTAAGAATAAACCAGTTCGATTTCTTTTGGTTTATATTCATTCTTATAATTTCAAAAATGGGCATCAAAGAATGCGATTGGAAAATGTTTATCATCCCGAGGCTCGTCAATGGTTTGAAACATTTCGTGAATTGGATACATGTAGTGGAGCCAACTAAATAATGAAAATTTTCTATGAAAAAACCTTTGATCATTTTTCTGCTGATTATTATCGGATTCATTTGTGACCCTGTTGAAGAGAACGATATTACTATGTTGGATTTACGAAAAAATTCTACACTTCTATTAAAGAAGCTGAAGGGAAAAGAAAAAATACTTCTTTCCTTTCGAGGAAAACCAATTGCAACCATTCATCCTATTTCTGAGGAATCGGATTGGGAGACTGATCCTTTTTTACAATTTCTTAATTCCATTCCGGAAAGTCCTAAAAAGAAGACTAGAATTTCCAACAAAGAAATTGATTCAATAATTTATGGCATCTAACAAAGACGCAAAGTATCCATTCTGGGATAGAAAGAATAGATGAAGCAAGATTTCAAAAATCAGGAGAATATTTTTCAAAACATATCGAACAGGGTTATTCTTTCATAGATGTATCATCCTTTATTTTGATGAAAGAATTTAGAATTACAAAGGCTGTTACAACAGATAAACATTTCACAAAAGCTGGGTTCATAAAGCTGTTCGATTGATAGGTATAAATATCAAGACATATATGGATTTTCTTTTTCTATACTGGCTAATCCAAATTTGCCGCAATTTTAAAATTTAACCACGAAGAGCACGAAGGTTCACGAAGACTAGGGATAATGAAATTTATGAATAGAATATAGAGAGTTATTTATTTCTTGACTTAGAATTTATCGTAAATCATAGTATGTGTATGAAACGCACAAATCTTGTGTTAGATGAGAACATATTAGAGCAGACACTTCGTCTTTCTCAGAAAAAGACATATTCAGAAGCTGTAATGACTGCTATGAAGGAATTCATTCGTTCAAATGAATTTTCCAAGATATTTGATTTTCAAGGAACTGGCATTTGGTCTGGAAATCTTTCTGAGATGAGACAGGATAAAAAAATAAATAAAACAAAAACTAAGAAGCGAAAATAAATGTATTTAATCGATACTTCTGTTTGGATTGAATCTTTAAAAAAGGATTCTAATTTGAATATTCAAAGACATTTTAAAGTTAAAGAAATATTTATTTGCCTACCTGTTTACCAAGAAATTTTACAAGGGATTCGCGAAGATTCAGTTTTTTGGGCAGTAAAAAAGGCATTGGATCACTCACAATTTTTAGAAGAGACTTTAACGAAGGAAACTTTTGAAGAAGCGATATCAATTTATCGTCAAGCTCGAAAAAAAGGAATTACAATTCGGTCCACAGTGGATTGTATAATTGCATCCATCGCTATTAGAAATCATGCAACTATAATTCATAAGGATAGAGACTATTCTGAGATTAGTAAATTTACAGCATTGAAAGAAAAAAATATAAATACCTTTCTTTAGATTCTAATATGAATCGGTTTCTATTCACAATTCTAATCCTGCAACTATAGTTTTGTTCTAGTGTTAGAAATTATCTGTATGATCGAACAAGGGATGCTAGTGATATTATTCATATCGGTTTAGAGAAGGATATATATGGGGCATCCATCTTTGTTGATTCTTTTGGACTAGGAATCCAACATGCGGCTAATGGCAAAGGAATTGGAATGCGTTACGGAACGGTTAGGTTTTATAAAACTGTCGGTAAATATTTTATTTTGAATACAATCAAATCCGAATCATTGAATCATTCCTGTATTTTAAAAAAAAGTGTTCTGATGAACTTGGCGTTTTCAATAAAACAAAATATGCTTATGGTAATTCTTATTTATTTTACAACAGTAATTATCATAAACCTCTTATAGTTACCAATCGAAATAAAAAGAAGTTAGTTTCATTCACAATCTATCTTAGTCCTCCGAATGGTAAGGGAAGAGGCATGAATTTATATGATATTTATGAGGTAGACCCGAAAGAAGATAATAGAGGAAATTATTTTATTTTACCTTTGGAATTTTCTGCTGGAATGTATTTCGGAATAAGATTTGGATTTAATTTTTCCGAGTTCGTTGATTTTATAGTTGGTCTTGTTGGTTTTGATCCGTTAAGTGATGATGTTGCTGGTATTCCAGAGCCTATATATTTGGAAGAAAATTGGGAGGATTTGGACGTTATATTCGATCAAAAGTTGAATGATGCAATTACTCCGATTATTTCAATCACTAAAAGTAAATACAATAACAAAGATTCAAAAGTAATGAATCATTGCTTTTTATACAATTCTTGCATTCAATATTTGCAGAATGAAAATATTAATTCTGAGTTTGAAGCTACTTGCAATAGAGGAAATGGATTATTTAAGGTTAATTCTAAATGCTTTGCGAAAAATGTAATTGGGTTTTGTCAATTTTCGAATTATGAGAAGTTATACTTATATAAAGATGGATTTTGGCTTATTGCTGATTCAGAAACAGATTGCAAAAACCTAAATGGTAAATTTGTTAAGTAAGTAGAATAATTTCTGGCTAATACATATTTGCCGCATCATTAATTTTCAACCACGAAGAGCACGAAGGTTCACGAAGAAAGAGAAAAGTAAAATTGATTTTCGGATTTTTTTTACAATGAAGTGGAATATCCTATCCAGAAATTCCTAAGCTGAAATGTGTTATGAGTTTCATAACTCATGCCTTTATTTATAAAAGATAGAAGAAAATTTTCATAAGGCGTAGCTTGGTAATTGGAAATGTAGGTTGTCATTTTTTGGTTATAATCCCACATTCAGACTGAGGAATGCAAACATGGATAAGCCATGCTTGGTTTGGATCTTTCTCAAGTTCTGTAGATGACCAATACCTGCCATGAGTTGCGTAAAAAATTTTTTTCTTTGATATATTTTCATAAGAGTCATCTTCCAATGAATCTAAGAATTCTATATTAGAAAGAAATTCTGAATTGGTAGGAAGCCTCAATCCCTTTTGCTTGCTATATTGAATTGCATCATTCCAAACAAGCCCACCCATTCCAATATTCTTTTCCCAAAGCAGATTCCAAATTTTTATGAAATCATCACCAGATTTTTTTTCTTCAGAAAAAAGGATAAATGAATTAGTAAAAAGAATTAAAGCAAAAATTAGTTTTAAATACGTCTTCATTTTTATTCTCGCGTACATATATCTGAGTTTTGTTAACTATATAAGGAGAATATTGAAGACTTTCGAAACGTTATGATTTATCTACTTACTTCGTTGATAAGTCGACCAAGTAAGGAATCGTGTGTCTGCATTGCTTTCGAATTTGCTTCATAGGCTCGATTGACTTCGATCATTTCTACCATTTCTTGGACGACTTGCACGTTAGACGCTTCTAGGTAGCCTTGTAATACTTCAGGACCTTCTAATTCATCGCGAAAAGGTCTTGGTTCTCCAGACTCAGGAGTGTCTACATAAAAAGAGTCTCCTTCTTTGTCTAGGTGTCTTGGATTTTCAACCGTTCTGATTTTTAGTTTATCGAGTAGGACAGGATTTTTAAAACGATTGTGTTCTGCACTGGTAAGACCTTCTCTTGGATGATTTCCTATATCAGCGTTGATAAAAATTTCCCCATTTTCTTTTACTAGAAAGTTTGCTCTTGTCACTTGAATAGGACCATTTTCACCTAACAACGGGAAGCCTTGTGGTGTGACTAAATATCCATTTGTGTCTAAGACAAAAGCTCCACTGCGAGTTAATCTTTCTCCCCGATTTGTCATCACAGAGAAAAAAGCAGGTCTTTCTGCGCCTGGTTTGTCTTGGATCATTAGATCAAAGGAATTATCCGTTTTTTTCACAGCACCTTGTTCGAACCTTGTGTATACTTCATTGATTTCAGCACCGATTCCTAATTTTCCCACCACAGGAGCTGTATCAAAAGAGCCCATTGGAACTTTGCCAACACCATCTTCGTTGTAGCGATGGATGAGCATTTCAGGAAATGTTTTAAAGAGGGTAGTGTCTCGTTTGAATGCTGTTTTATCTACGTTTGCTAGATTATTAGCAATCACATCCATTCTAGTTTGTTGAACTGTCATCCCACTTGCGCCTGTGTATATTCCTCTGAGCATAATTACCTCTATACTCTCTATCGAACAGCTAGGAAAAAATTTAAGTAAAAATTTGTTTCTAATACGGACAATTCACAAAAAGTAGCTGTCATGAAACGTGTTTGGGTGGCTGATTTGGTTTTATTACTCCTCAATGTGATGTGGGGGTACTGTTTCATTTTAATCAAACAACTGCTTTCTGAGATTCCGCCTTACTTTTTACTAGGAACCCGATTTTTGTTAGCATTTTTTTTACTTTTTCCCTTTCAAATCAGTGCCATTCCTAAAATGGGAAAAAAAGAACTTGCTTGGTATTTTCGTTGTGGAATTGCACTAGGCTCTGGCTTTTGTCTAGCAACAGCTGGAATGACAAGCACAAATCCAGGTAAGGCGGGTGTAATCATTGGTTCACTCGTGGTATTTGTCCCAATCATCGATTTTTTTTGGATGAAAAATCCAATTTCTATCTCCATCAGAGTCGGGACACTAACAACATTTCTGGGACTTTGCTTTATTTCTCTGGATGGAGTAGGTCATATAACAGAGATGAATCTAGGCGATATTCTACTTTTGCTTGGAGCCATTGCCTATGCTTTTCATGTGGTGATAGTTGCAAAGACTTATTCTGAAATAAAGACTGTAAATCCAATGCTACTTGCTCTCGTGCAAATTTTTACAGTTGGATTTTTTGGTTTGGTAATTAGTATTTTGTTTGAAAAAATTCCTACTGTTTTAAGTGTATTTGCGATATATGGAATTTGTTTTTTAGGAATTCTAGGAAGTCTTATTGCGTATATCGTGCAAATGTGGGCACAAAAATATGCACCAGCCCCTCATGTGGGAGTGATTCTGTCTACAGAGGCAGTTTTTGCCTGTATCTTTTCTTATTTTATTTTAGGAGAAGCCTTTACTTTTTTTATGTGGATTGGAGGTATTCTGGTATTAGCTGGAATTATGCTTACACAAGAAATTTTACCATTTGGGAGACGTCATGTTACAAAGACTCGCTAATTTTTTAAATCATCTACTAGCTCGTTTTTTACCAGATCCTTTTATTTTTGCTGTGATCATCAGTCTTTTTATTTATCTAGTTGGAATTTTAACAGGAAGTTCTTTTTTGCAAATGACTTATTCTTTCGGAAAAGGTTTTTTTAGTTTAAATGCTTTTACGATGCAGATGCTCTTTATCTTAGTCAGTGGGCATATTCTTGCAAATACGGCTGTTTCACATCACTTTTTAAATTTCTTTTTGAAAAGAATTGAGACGCCTAGAAGTGCGATAGTTCTTACAATCATTGTATCAATTTTAGTTTCTTGGCTCAATTGGGGATTTGGTTTAATTGCAGGTGCTATTTTTGCGAAGGAAGTGGCAAAGAAAGTAAAAGAGGTGGACTATCGTTTGCTCATTGCAAGTGCCTATTCTGGTTTTGTAGTTTGGCATGGAGGACTTTCTGGTTCTATTCCACTTACCATTGCAACAGAAAAGCATTTTGCTGAAAGCTCGATGGGAATTGTTCCTGTATCAGAAACTCTTTTTTCTCCTTTGAATCTATTTATTTTGATTACACTTCTTGTGGGGCTACCCATTATTAACCTCTGGATGCTCCCTAAAAAAGAAGATCGAGTTTTTTATGAAGAGAAAGAAGAGGTAAAGATGAATCCTATAACAGTTGATCCAAGTCTTGCCAATCGATTGGAAAATTCTAGAATCCTATCGATTTTGATTTTTATTCTTGGATTTTCCTATATTTTTTTATATTTTTTACAAAAAGGATTTCAACTCAACCTAGACATTGTAAATTTTTGCTTTTTATTTTTTGGAATATTACTTCATAAAACACCGATTCGATTTTTAAAATCTGCAGAAAATGCAGTCCGTGGAACTTCGGGAATTATCCTTCAATTTCCTTTTTATGCAGGAATTATGGGAATGATGGTAGATTCTGGAATGGCAAAGTCTATCTCTCAATTCTTTGTTCTGCTTGCGGATAATACTGTTTTTCCTCTCTTTACTTTTTTAAGTGCTGGGCTTATTAATCTATTTATTCCATCGGGTGGAGGGCAGTGGGCGGTGCAAGGTCCGATTGTATTAAATGCCGCAAAAGAGCTAGGAATTTCTTACTCTAAAGTTGCAATGGCTGTTGCCTGGGGGGATGCTTGGACAAATTTAATCCAACCCTTTTGGGCTTTACCTGCGTTAGCCGTTGCAGGTCTTAGTATTCGCGATATCATGGGATTTTGTATTATCAATTTATTTTTCACAGGGATTGTTATCTCTGGTGCATTCCTTCTTTTTTAAAAAATAATTGGCCAAAGAATAAAGCTTTTAAAAACTAAGATCTATGATTGTAAAGAATGGAAAGAATTTGAAATTAGGTTTGGCGCTCGGAAGTGGATCTTCTAGAGGTTGGGCGCATATCGGAGTGATTCGCAGACTAGAAGAGTTAGGGATAAAACCCGATGTAGTGGTGGGAACCTCAGTCGGCTCTCTTGTGGGTGCTGCTTATTGTGCTGGAAAATTAACAGATCTAGAAAGTTGGTTAGTGAGTCTTAAGTGGCAAGATGTTGTTAGCTTCTTTGATTTATCTTTTGCGGGTGGACTTATCAAGGGAAATAAACTTTTTAAATTCTTCGAATCTCATTTTCAAGATACAAAAATTGAAGACTTACAAATTCCTTTTGGTGCTGTTGCAACTGATTTAGAAACAGGGCAAGAAATTTGGATGAGAAGCGAATCGCTATTATCCGCTGTGAGAGCCTCCATCTCTCTTCCAGGAATATTTTCCCCAGCAAGAAGAGACAATAGGTGGCTTGTAGATGGAGGAATGGTGAATCCTGTTCCAGTTTCTCTTTGTCGTGCGATGGGAGCTGAGTTTATTATTGCAGTGGATTTAAACGCTTATTTACTTGATCCAATTCAAAAATTAGAGCAAGAGAAAAAAGAAGTCAAAGAAGAAGAGACCAAAAGCAAATGGTCATTTATGGATAGTTTTATAAAAAAATCCTCTCCAAAAGAAGAAACGGAAAGTATAAAAGAGGAAACAGAAGGCAAACCCAGCATGATGGAAGTAATCAATCGAAGCATTAACATCATGGAAGTAAAAATTACTAGAAGTAGAATGGCAGGTGATCCTGCTGATATAACGTTAGCTCCGAGGCTCAGTCATATCAATATGCTCGAATTTCATCGAGCGAGTGAATGTATTGAAGAAGGAAAAAGAGTTGTTAAGTTGATAGAGGATTTTTTGAAATAACATGAATTCAATGCAAGAAATATTTTACCACGAATGAACACAGATGGTTTAAAAAATTTCCTATTTATCGTTCTCGTTGTTTACGCATTGGGACAGGCTCAGTTTATATCGGTAGTAATCGTTTCATTTTTTTGGTAGATCGAACTCATGTAAAATAGAGCGGTAAATCACTGTTTACTGCTCAATACAAAGAAGATAGTTAGTGTTGCTACAGGCAAAAGTGAAAAAGCTAAAGGCATTTTCTATTGTGGATGTTGAAAAACCTGTTGTGCCATTGCTTCCACCGGCATTTGAAGTCCAATTAGAACAATTATTAGAAGAGTTTGTTGTGTAATCTGTGTTTAGACCTGTCCAGTAATTAAAACTTGAGTTCGAAAAGCTAGAATTCAATGAAATAGAGTAAGAGTTAAAACTAGAGGTAAATATTCCACTAGAATTCGTTTTGCCAACTAACGTTGTCCCATTGGATTGGAAATATGCAGAATTCGCTTTAAAAACCCAATCTAGGTTTTCAGAACTTCCACTTGTATTGCAATAACTGGAACTACAAGCCCTTCGTGTTGAGGTTACAAGCATTGCTTTATAAGTGCTAGAGTTGGGCTTATTTCCATTCGAGTTACAAGTTGAATCTGCTGTAGTGAGCGTTATATTTGCCGCTACAGGAACAGAAGTTATATATGTTCTGTAAATTGGACTGATGGTTAGAGAAAGAGTGCTACTTACGGAATTATTTCCATTTTTTGCAGTGATTGTGTAAGTTGCATTGCTAGAAGAAGAGGTTGGAGTTCCTGTAATATTACAAGTTGTTCCGCTTAAGGTAAGACCAGACGGAAGACTCGGGCTTACAGTGCAAGAACTAACGTTTGAAGAGTTTGCAATAATGGAAACAGATTCTCCAATATAGGAAACATAGGAGGATGGGTTATAAGATAAGGTTGGTGTAAGCGAAGAAGAAGATGTAGAGGATGACGATGAATTGATTATAGTTCGGAGAAGGAAACTGATTCTTCCATTTGAAGAAGATGGATCTAGTGGACTTTTTTGGGCTCTGGTGCATCCGATGAGGAAAAGGCAAATCAAGAGTAGCCGCTTCATTAAAACCTCCAAGTATAAGACAAATCTACATTTGTCCCTGTTTGTCCAAATTGATTTCTTGTAGGAGAAATGTTAAAATTCAAATAGGATTGTTTGGATTCATTTTTCACTTGAAATGAATCTCCTGGGCTACAAAAAAAAGCATGCATAATTTGCACAAAATAGATAACAACCACATAGGAGAGAGCAAGATTGGAATGATCTGACGCTATTTGGTATGGTCTAAATGCTTGCTGTCCTAGGAGTATGTAAGAAAACAAACCAGAACTTATGTTTGCACTACTAGAACTTTGCGGGCTACTAATAGAAATTAGATTAATAAAAACTATCTTTGATTTATAATCATTTTCGGCTTGATTAAATTCTTGTAGTTTCTTTTGCCAATTGATAGCACTTGCAGCAAACAGAGAAAAGAAAAAGATACCAGAATAAAGCCTGTCCTTTTTCACCTGACCGAGTCCAGGAAGTAGTGATGACCAGCCTGCATAATAAACATCTGGTTTGAGTTCAGGAGAATTCTTTGCCTCTGAAAACAAGGGGGTATATAAAAGAGAGAGTAGTATGACTACCTTTAAGATTGATTTAAAAATCATAGTATAAACTAAGAATTGTAATTATATGGTGTCAATAAAAATATTCAAGGAATATAAAACTTATAGAAATGATTTATGCTAAATGTATTTGTAAAAGAATCGAAAGATATAGATAGTGCATGCGGTATTTGAGCTTACTCTGTTTCGAACAAATCCTCTGTGAATTCAAATTGTGTCACTCGCATATGCCTTTTGAAAAATGAAACAGAATCCGACATTGATTGCGGTGGATCTTCTTGTCTGAAATATGCTAAAGTAAATAGCTGTAATGCAAACTCAGATTGTAATAGCAATTATTTCTTATCTAGTGTATCTCAAGTTCCACCTACCTAACGAATTTTATTATTTTTGTTGAAATTTTAAAAATTCATATTAATATCCCTCTCTGGGAGCTACAATTCGAACAGTATCTCCTTCTAAAAAAGAAGTTCTTGGATTATTGATAATGCTATCTTCCATTGTCACTCCATCTAAGATTTCAACAATGGTATCCATAATCTTACTCACCTGAATCGGTTTGAAATGGATTTTATTTTCCTTTGTGACAACCGCAACTTGTGTTCCTTTTTCATTGAATACAAGGGCACTCGATGGAATTGTGAGTAAATCCTTCTTAACAGGTGCAGTCATGTTTACAGTTGCATAAGAACCAGGCCAAAGAGTTCTATCTTCATTGTCGATGGAAAACTCTGCAAGAACTGTTTGGGTGCCGGGATCAAATCCTTTCGCAATCGTTATAAAATTTGCTTTAAAAGTTTTCTGAGCAAACTGAGCCACGGTTACATCAGCAGTGAGTCCAGATTTTAAAAGATAGGCGAAAGAGCCAGGAACAGAAACAAAAAGACGCATTTTATGAATATCTGAAACAGTAAATAAATTAGTAATTGGTTTATTATCACTTAAATTTCCATCTTTATTTACATAATCCCCTACGTTTATATTTCTCTGTGTAACAATTCCTTTAAAGGGTGCTACAATTCTCTTAAAATTAATAAGCGCTTCATACTTGTGAACATTTTTCATAGCTGCTTGTAGTTTTGCTTTTTCTGCATTCTTATCTGCTACTGCAACCGAAATGGACTGATCAGAAACAGCATGTGATTTTTGTAGAGACAAATAGCGATTAGCCGTTACATCTGCTAGTTGGTATTTTGCATCTTGTGACTGTAAATCAGCCTTTGCCTGTGCAAATTCAGCATCTAACGCAGGGGTTTGCACTTCAGCTAAAAGATCTCCTTTTTCTACTTCCGCTCCATAATCTTTATACCACATTTTTACATAGCCCGAAACTTGGGCGTAGATTGGAGCTTCATACCAGGCTTTTAAAGTGCCTGGCAGAGTGATAGTTTCAATAGGATTTGGAGGGGCTGGATGGATAATCGCAACCGTTGGAATTGCCGCCTCCAAAGTTTCTTTTTTTAATTGGTGAAAGCTATAAAATCGAATCGCTACTTCAAATAAAATAAACAGAATAAATCCGATTCCAACGAATTTAAAAGCATCTTTTTTTGTTATATGCTTAATCATGTTTATCTTCCTCCTTAGTATTTTTTGAATCTATCTGAGAAAGTTTTTCCTCATTTTCTAATTTTTTCTCATCTTGTGTTACTACTTTAACTAAATCCCTTTCTAAAAAAGATGCTTTCGGATTATTGATAATACGATCTTCTTCTGTTACACCTTCTAAAACTTCTACGAAAGCATCTGTAATTTTATTTACTCGAATTGCTTTAAAATGAACTTTATTGTCGTTAGTCACAACAGCTACTTGAGTTCCATTTTCATTGAATACAAGAGCACTCGTAGGAATTGTATATACATTCTTTTTTACAGGTGCAGAAAGATTTACAGTCGCATAGGAACCCGGCCAAAGAGTGTGATCTTTATTATCGATAGTAAATTGAGCAATTACAGTCTGAGTATTGGGATCAAATCCATTCGCAATGGTTAGAAAGTTTGCTTTGAAGATTCTGTTCGGAACTTGTGCTACCTTTACATCCGCCGTAAGACCATTTTTTAGAAGATAAGCATAAGCACCTGGAACAGATACGAATAGTCTTAATTTGTGAATATCAGATACAGTAAAGAGATTTGCTTTCGTTCTTGTATCTGTCAAATTTCCATCTTTATTTACATAGTCACCAACGTTTATATTTCTTTCGGTTACAATTCCTTTAAAGGGAGCTACAATTTTTTTAAATCCAATAAGTGCCCCATATTTTTTTAGATTTTGAACAGAAGCATGCAACTTTGCTTTTTCTGCATTTTTATCTGCTACTGCTACAGAAATGGACTGTTCTGATACAGCATTTGCATTTCGAAGCGCCAAATAACGATTAGCCGTTACATCAGCCAATTGAAATCTTGCATCTTGTGAATCCAAATCAGCTCTTGCTTGTGCATACTCTGCATCTAGTGTAGGGGCTTGGACTTCTGCTAAGAGATCGCCTTTTTCTACTTCTGCCCCATAGTCTTTATACCACATTTTAACATAACCAGAAACCTGTGCATAAAGAGGTGCCTCATACCATGCTTTCAAATTTCCAGGAAGCGTGATCGTTTCTACTGGTTCTGGAGCTTTTGCTTGCACAATTGTTACCATAGAAACATCAGGTTTTGAATTCTGTTTACCGTTTGCCCCTTTGTGGCAATGGAAGCTAACTAGGCTTAGTATAACTAAGCTTGCTAAATAGATTTTGTTGGTTTGAATTTGTTTAAACATGGTTTTCACTCCTTTCATTGTTTGAACGTTTGTTATAAATGATTGCATAAACACAAGGAACAAAGAATAAGGTTGCAAATGTAGCAACCGTTAGTCCACCGATAACTGCCCTACCCAAAGGGGCGTTTTGAGAATTACTCATAGACATGGGAACCATACCAATAATCATCGCGGAAGCTGTCATGATAACAGGTCTTATTCTTGCGTATCCTGCTTCAGTAGCAGCTCTTATTGCATCTCCATGCTCTTGCAATTTCTCTCTAGCATATGAAACTACTAAGATAGAGTTTGCGGTAGCTGTTCCCATACACATGATCGCTCCTGTAAGCGCAGGAACCGATATATAGGTTCTAGTTAGAAATAAAGCCCAAGCAATGCCAGCTATCGCACCTGGTAAAGCTGTAATGATAATAAATGGATCCGTCCAAGATTGAAAATTAACTACAATGAGTAGATACACTAGCACAATTGCTAAAACAAGTCCACCTATCAGTTCGATATAGGCTGTCTTCATTGTTTCTGCCTGTCCATGTATTTCTATCGCAGAACCCCTTGGTAACTTATCTTTCATCTTTTCGATTACTTTTTCTACGTCTGACAAAACTCCTCCAATATCTCTTCCCTCTGCGGAAACATAGATATCAATGAGAGATAAAAGATTGTGGTGGGTAATAAGCCCAGGTGTTCCTGTTGGTTTAATATGAGCAAGGTTGCCTAGAAGTTGAACCTTTGTATCTCCAGTTGTGTCCAGCTCTCCTGTATTAATTGGAACAGTGAGCAAGTCCTCTGTCTTTTTCATTTGTGGCTGTGGAACAAAGATATTTACCTGGTAAGAAATTCCTGTTTTTCGATCTAGCCAATACTCTTGGTCGATCTGTTGGCTTCCCGAAGTTGCTAGAAGCATATTTTCGGCTAACGCTTTCAGAGGAAGATTTACATTTAAACCCAAACTTCGATTTCCCTCCACCATAAGCGTTGGAGTATTCATTGTTTGTTGAATTACCACATCACTAGAGCCAGTTACTTCTTTTAGTTTCCCTTGTAATTCTTGGGCAAATTTAAAATTTTCCTGTAAGTCAAGACCATTGATTTGAATATCAATAGGAGAAGGGGAACCAAAATTTAAAATCACAGAGGTCAGATCTGCCGGTTGGAATGTAAATATAGTTCCTGGGTATCTCTCACTTAATTCTTTCCTTAGAATCTTTCTATAATCCCAGACAGGGGATTCTTCATCAATCAGTGAAATAGTGAGATCACAATCTTGTGAACCGATAGTCGGTGTAGGAATAAATGCCATATTGTGGGGACTCACAACAGGAAGACCACAGTTACTCAATACGTTTTCTACTTTATTGGGTAGAATTTTGTTTTTAATATCCTCTGATACTAAAGTTGCAATTCTTCCTGCTACTTCAAGCCTTGTTCCAAGTGGTGCTCTCATATGCATTTGCAAAGTTCCTGATTTGATTTCTGGAAAGAAATCTCTTCCGTTAAAAACAAAGAGAAGAAGAGAGGAGGTTGCTATGATTAGAAAAGTGGTAACAAATTTCTTTCTATTTGCAATGACTCGTTTTAATAGAAAGTGATATTCCTCTCTCATATGGTTGAAATTATGTTCAAAAGATTTCTGAATCTTTTTTAAGAAATTGACTTTATTCTCAATTTGAATTACCGTTAAAACTTTTTCCTTATAAAGATCGAATTTAGTAGGCTCATGTGTTTCTTTCAAAGGCTCTGGGAGGGCAGAATGTGAATGTTCTGATTCATGTCCCTCTCCGTGAGTATGATGTGCTTCTAGCATATACTTAGCCATTGTAGGCACTAACGTTCTAGAAAGAATGAAGGAAGCAATCATTGCAAACATAACTGCTTTCGCCATAGGCATAAAGAGCCATCCTGAAACTCCGCTCAATTGAAAGAGAGGAAGCCATACAATTACGATCGCAAGAGTAGCAACGAAGGTAGGAACTACGATTTCATTTGCTGCATCTATGATTGCTTCTTCCAAAGGTTTTCCCATTTCCAAGTGTGTGTCAATGTTCTCAATCATCACGGTAGCATCATCGACTAAGATACCTACTGCAAGAGCAAGACCTCCTAACGTCATTACGTTGATAGACTCCTCCATGAGATGAAGTGTAATAATAGAGCAAAGAAGAGAAAGTGGGATGGAAGTTGCAATGATTGTAGTTGCTCTCCACGAACCAAGAAAAAGTAAAACTACAAGTCCAGTCAAAGCAGATGCGAGAACCATTTCATGCACAACGTTTTCAATCGAGTCATTTACGAAAATCGATGCATCATTTAAAATCTTTAATTGAACCCCATCGGGAGAAATCTCTTTTATACGCGGCATTAATTTTTTAATTCCATCCACGACATCGAGTGTAGAAGCATCCCCACTCTTCATCACAACAATCACTACAGATTGTTTTCCATCCACAAGAACCGAGTTCATTTGCGGAGGACCTGAAAGGGAAACGTCTGCCACATCTCTCATATAGATTGTGCTATTTCCCATAGTCTTAATTGGGACATTATTAAAATCTTTTACTTCGATTGGCATGGCGTTAGTCATTACCATCCAATCTGTTTTACCAATCTTTTGATCTCCAGCGGGCAAGACGATACTTTGCTGATTGAAAGCTTTGTATACATCCATCGGGGAGAGGTTACGAGCGAGTAGCTTCTGTTTATCTAGAGATACAAGCAACTGCATTGGAGTTCCTCCATACGGTTGCGGAATAATGGCGCCTGGAATAGTCACAAGTAGAGAACGAATTCTCATAAAGGCTAGGTTGTAGAGTTCTGCTGGAGTCATGTTGTCTGACGTTACTTGTAACATTGCAACAGGAACCATGGAAGCTTCTAGGCGCATCACCATGGGGGGAGAAATATCAGGAGGCAAAGATTTCACAACTGTCTGTGAGATAGCTGTAATCTCTGCCTCTGCCCCGGGTAAGTTTGTATCCGGCTGTAACTCGATGTTGATAATACTACTTCCATAGTAAGAGCGACTATCGATGTTTCTAATCCCTTCTACCGTTGTAGTCAAAGCTCTTTCGAACATGTAGGTAATTCTTCCAGAAACATCTTCTGGAAGCATTCCTTGGTAAACCCACACAACGGATACTACTGGTATTTTAATCGCAGGGAATACGTCAGTTGGTGACTTTAGAATGGTTTGGATTCCAAAAATTAAAATTAAAATGGCGAATACAACGAAGGTATAAGGTCTTTTAAGTGCGATACGAACGATTTCATTCATGGCTTTGCTCCTTTGATTTGAATCGAATGGTTTTCATGTTTTATTCCTACTTTCCTTTGGAATTATCTTCACTGGCTGCTTTAGCTGGATTCGAAGGTTTTGTAAAATCATTGTATTTTGTATTATCTTTTGAATTAACTTCGATTCCCTTGATTTGTTTTGGATTTGTAAAATCCACTGGTTCAAAAATATCCATAGGTTGTATATCATCCTCTTTTGGGAGTTTCTTACGAGTCCAACCTCCACCTAACGAACGAATAAGAGAAACAGATGCATTTAGTAAATTGGTCTTTACTTGAATTGCATCAATTTTAGAAGTAAGTGTGCTTAATTGCGCATAGAGTAACTCTAAGCTATTGCTAAGCCCTGTAGTATAGAGCTGAGTTGTCATATCTTGTGTTTTTACAGCTGTTTCAACTGCCGCATTTAATTTTTCTACTTCTAGAGAATAAAAATAGGTTTGCGCTAAACCATTTTCCACTTCTCTAAATGCATTTAAAACAGTGGAGCGATAACGATCTTCAGTTTCTCTATATTGGGACCAAGCTTGTTGGAGTTGTGCTCTACGATATCCCCCTTGAAAGAGAGGAACTGATGTCATTGCACCATAGGACCAGAATCCATTTGATAAGCTAAATAAATTCGTCCCTCCCTCAAAACCACCTTTTAGATTAAAGGAAACGTTAGGAAAGAATGCAGCCTTTGCAATACCGATTTCTCGATTGGCTCTTGCCATTTTCCTTTCCATTGCGGCTACGTCTGGTCTTCTTTCTAAAAGATTAGCGGGAAGATGAGCAGGAATTTTGAAATCAGCAGTCATGAGCTCATCTTGTGGTTCTATTTTAAAAGTAGATGGGGATCTATTGATCAAAACTGCGATTGCATTTTCTATTACTTTGCGTTGACTTTGAATGTCATATCGTTTTGCCTCTGTGCTAGAGAGTAGGTATTGTGCTCGAAAAATATCAAGTTGAGGTGCAATTCCCCCTTTAAATCTGCTTTCTACAATTTTAAGAGACTGCTTATAATATTCGATCGATAGACGATAGGTTGCATCCTGTGCTTCTAATCCTCGCAGTGTAAAATAATTTGTAGCCAGCTCAGATTGTAGACTTAGTTTTGCAAGTGCATATTCAGCAGCAACAGATTCTGCTTCATAAATCTTTGCCCATGTTTCATTTCGAATCGCTGACCAAAAGTCAGGTTCCCAAGTGGCGAGGCTTCCCATTGTAATATTTTTATCGTATGTAGGATCAAAGGTTCCTTTAAAAAGCGCTTGTTCTGATTGTTTATTATTGGAGGCTACAACGCCTATCCCAATGTTTGGGATTAATTTCGATCTAACTTTTAACATCATGTCTCTTGCTTGTAAAAATCTTTCGGCTGATGCTTGTAGATCTGCATTTGCTGTCATTGCCTCTTCTTCTAATTGGTTTAAAACTGGATCATTAAATAGTTTCCACCATTCTTCTCTTATCTCATCATCTGAAGGCTTTGCCTTGATGAAAGGACCAGAACCATTCCAGGAATCAGGAACTACAAATTTGGGAAGGTTGTATTTGGGTGCTAAGTCAAGTGCAGGTCCGCTCAAACAATAAGTAAATACGATATTCGAAAGAGTGACTATAGAGATGACTCTAAGTATATGAATAGCATTCATACTATTACTCCTTAATTTCTTTTATCCGGTTTCGGATTTATATTCCCTAAGAGAGAAAATTCTCTCTATTGATTTCCATTTCTATTTAAGAAATGGAACGAATGTTGGGAGTTATAGAGATGGAGGGGGAATGTTTGAGAATCTAAATAGAAATGGTTTTCGAAGTGTATAAAAGATTGAAAATAAAAATACAGTGGAGATTAGAAAAGGAGTGGTAGCTGAAAATAGGAAACTGAGATCTAAAAGATTTAGATCATTTTCTTCTGAATCAAATGCTTCTTCTAGAGTCTCTGTATAAACATTAGAGACTGAGTTAGAAAAAGAATAATTTTTTCCAACAAAAGTTGATTTTGAAGAATCAACTTTACTTAACATAGCAATGAATACTGTAAGAAGTATCAACAGAGATGATTTGATAAACTGTTTCATATTCATTTTCTATTTCCCTTTATTATTAGTCTGTATTTTCTCTTAAAAAAACAACAACTTTTTCTACGAAACATGAAAAAAAATTCATATATTAAAATTCATAAAATTAAAGTCATGTGAAAGAAGAATCCATTGAGATATTAGGTGAAAATGCGAGCCTATGAATGAAATACCATAGAAGTATTGCTGTGAAGTGGTTTTGGGTTTATATATATTGGATTTAAAATAGTATTGATAGCCTTCTATTTTGAAACGGAAGGAAAGTCGCCTAAAAACTCATCGGTTATGTTTCCTTTCTCGGAATATTTTTAATTTTAGGATAATATTACATTTCTTGCTCGAACTCTGATTGTTTCTCCTGTATTCTCTCCTACAAGAATAAATGGAACATTAATATTTTCTAAATTAAATCTCAACAGACTATCTAAAGTAGAGATCGTAAATTCGGATAGAAAATGACCTGGACGTAAATAAACAATTCCAGTAAAGTCAATCGTTTCGGTGTAGATTATTTTTCCAAAATCACTATCATGTGTTAATACTACTCTACATTCTTGATGGGCAAGCTTCAGTAAAAATAAATCTGAATTTCCAGATAATCCTTATTCTTTTACATCTTTGACGTCAAATCCGGATTTCCTTAAATACAATACAACTTCAGGATGAATATTTTCATCAGTAAGAAACTTGAAATCTTTTAGAATCATTTTTTAAGCTGTTTTTCTTAACTCAAAAAAAGATTCATTTTTTAATCTGGTGGCAGCATAAAGAATTGCTTGGATTATTGATTTTTCATTCAAGTGCGGATAAGTTTTACAAATATCTTGAATAGATGCACCTGTGGCAAGCCATTCTAGAATCATATCTACACTGATTCTTGTTCCCTTGATACAAGGCTTTCCGCCAAGAATTTCAAGGTTTGAAGCGATTAATTCAAAAGATTGTTTCGTTACTACTTCCATAATAAAGAATTGTAAAAAATACACAAATATTACAAGTAATTTTTCAGTTTTTTAACTCTCACTTCTTTACTTCAAACACAATTAAATTTCCTTTTTTTTCTTTCATCACTAACTTGTAATCCATCTCGAAGCTTCTTTTGGAAATACGTTTTACTAGTTCAAATCTTCCGCAGTAGCATTTCACCTCAATGGTAGGACCTATTCCGGTGTTTCCTCTATCGTCCACTCCATTGACTCCTCGAATTTTTTTGATTGTGTCGGTGATGTCACTGGATAGAAATTCTCCGAGTTTGATTCCTTTGAAGGAAATGCGAGTTGTGCTACCGGCTTGCCATTGTTTGCCAATCTGTTCTTTGATTTTAGGAGTAAGCTTTTCTGTTACTTGGTTGAGTGCTTCCGTTGCTCCAAGCTCTTGGTCTACGTCAGACGCTATAGCTGTATCGGTTGCAGTGGCAATAATGGCACCAGAGCCAACGTCTACAAGTTTGTATTTAACGTCAGTCTGAATAGAGAAAAGTCCTGTGCCTTTTCGAATTTCACCAGCATTCTTAAGAATCGCTTCTCCGATTACAAGTATATCCGTATTTAATTCGACTGCAATTTTTTGTGCTAACTCTTCTGCTTTCGGATTTCCATAAGCTCCTACTTCGAGTCCTTTTTCGCGGGCTAGAATTTTCATCACTGTTTCTTTGTCGTCAAACTGGAATCCATCTTTTTTCAAAGATGCTTGAAAGATATATTCACTTTTCGTAGAGCCCGCTTTCGAGTTTTTTCCAAACATATTTTCAGTCATCAAAATCAGCATTTTAGGATTTCCGATTTCTCTTCTTCTTTGCTCCAGTGCATCGCCTATTGCTTTTAAGTTTGGTTTGCCCTTAGCCTTCACCAAATAACCGCTTCCTTGTTTCTCATTGGAAATTCTCTGATAGTCCGTTACATACCCTTGTGAAAACGTAGAAACCACACTGTATTGCAACTGTCCATCTGCTACTGCACTTCCTCCTTCGACTAACACGCCTATGCCTCTCTCTACAATTTGTAGCTTTGCTTCGGTATCCGCATCATCCAGAGAAGAGCCAAACGCGGTTACTTCTACGTAGGCGCTGTCTAGTTTTGTTCTCTTCTGCTCGGACGCGCAGGATAGGAGGAGGATTGTGATTGTTAGAATTAGAGGCAATTCGTGAATTGCCTTTACGTGTGCTGTTGCTCAGATGGTAAGAAAGTAAAACCCTTCTTGTGAATAATCCAAATTTTTTCGCCTTGTGGATTTTATCCTGTATTTAATTTTAAATAATTTAGATATAAATTTATGCGTAATATTTGTATATATAAAATGTAAATAGGAAAATTTAATTTTTCTTTTGTCACTCTGCTAAATTTTTGAACTATTCTTTATAAATTTCGAATCCAAATTTAGTTTTTAACCAGAATAAAGCACTTGCACCAGCTGCACTATCAATCATATCATTTCTTTTTTTATCATCCTTTATATAAGGAAGTTTTGATATTTTTTCAGTTTCATCACGAAATACTGGATCACACTTTACAGTTTCCTTTTCTGAGGGTCGTTTCAGTAATGAATAACAATCGTCATGATCTTTGCACAGTTTATCAAACTGATCTATTGGTGGGCAATTACGAGAACCAGTACCGCAATAACATCCATATTTTAATTTTTCATAACCTAAAAGCCAATTATCCAAACTACTAATAACTCTAGAAGGTGGAGCAATTTGATAGCCATAATTTTTTTTATAAAAACGATTTAGTAGGGAAAGTGATTTATATTTCTCAGTTTTAAAATATGCATCAAGCTCCTCTACTTTTTCCTTATTTTCTTTGCATTTTTTAAGCTCAGAAAAGCATTCTCGCATTAAAGTATCAATATGATCCTCGTATATTGTGTGATATTCAAGATTCTTTGTATTTATCTCATTGACCTCTAATGTTTTAACTTTTTTAACTGTAACAGATGGTGTGCTGCAACCAAATCCTAATTCCAAAACAAAAATAACCAAAATAAACTTTTTCATTCCCTAATATCCTCTAAATTAATTCTGTTATCCATTATCCTCTCCTATCTTCTTTTACTCTCATTGCATTTTTTTTGTGCAATGTCTAAATTTTTTCGATTACCAGGAACACCAATCTGCTCTCGGATAATAACTGCTTTTTTAAACCATTCAACTGCTTTACAATAGGCTCCTTGTCTATAATTGACCAATCCAATATTATTCAAGTTAGTCGCATAACCATCAGTTTTAGTTAGCCCAAGTTTTTCTCTAATTGTTTTCGATTTAGAATAATGCTCCAAGGCTAAGTCATAGTTGCCTTGATCATTGTATACCATTCCAATATTATTCAAGGTAGTCGCATAAAGATTAGTTTTAGTAAGCCCAAGTCCTTCCTGCATTGTCTTCGATTTAGAATAATGCTCCAAGGCTAAGTCAAAGTTACCTTGATCATAGTACACCATTCCAATATTATTCAAGATAGTCGCATAACCAACCGTTTTAGTAAGCCCAAGGTTTGTTTTCGATTTAGAATAATACTCCAAGGCTAAGTCATAGTTGCCTTGTGAATAATAAACCGCACCCATATTATTTAATGTCTCAGAATATCTTTCGTGCTTACTTAAGCCTTTTTCCTCTAGAATTTTCCTTCTTTTTTCATGGTAGTTCAGTGCTTCCGAAAAGTTATTAAATGAATCATATTGGTTCCCAACTCGATTCAGTGCGTCCAAATAATCCGGTTCCAATTTTAAAGCCTGTAAAAACAAATCAAGAGCCTTCTTCGGATTTGTATCCTGAATTTCTAAACCCTGTGAATACAATTCATACGCATTTTTATTTTTTGGAGTAAAGATTTCTATAACGAGTCTTTCTTCCGGTGTCATCTTTGCATCTACGTTGGCTAACAGTGATTCGACTACTTTATCTTGCAAAGTAAATATTTCATCGAGTGTGCCGTCTATCGTTGTAGATTGCTCTGCGCTGAAATCAGGAGATTTCAAGAGGCGGATGTTCAATCGAAGCGTTTTACCTGTGTTCTGTAAATTTCCCACACAGAGATAGTCTGCGGCTAATATCTTTGCGGCTTCTATGGAGGCATCTACATTTACACCTGTTTTTTGTTTTAACGCAATCAGCTTGAATGCTTCTCTTTGATCCTCGATAGAAATAGCAGATACTTCTTTAATCTTTGCTAAATCATTTGTCACAGTATCTCGGATTCCAGACACAATCCAGCTCTGAGCTGGTGGACCTGTATATTTAATTTCAGCTATCTGAATTCGCCCTTTGATGTTTATTGTTGCAATAGATGGTTTTGAGTTTTTTTCTTCCGGTGTACCACAAGTCAGTAGAAGGATGATTGGGATTATACTCAGAAATATTTTGTGAATTGCCTTCTTTTTATAATTATAATTAATTCTGTCATCCATTATCCTCTCCTATCTTCTTTTACTCTCATTACATTTTTTTTGGGCAATTTCTAAATTTTTTCGATTACTAGGAACACCGATTTTTTCTCGAATTTCTACTGCTTTTTTAAGCCATTCAACAGATTCACAGTAACCTAGCTGATTATAATATATCACACCAATATTATCTAATATATTTGCATAACCATTAGTTTTAGTAAGCCCATGTTCTTCCCGAATTGTTTTCGATTTAGAGTAATGCTCCAAGGCTAAGTCAAAGTTGCGTTGATCACTGTACGCCAATCCAATATTACTCAAGATAATCGCATAACTTTCAGTTTTAGTAAGCCCAAGGTCTTCCTTTATTTTTTTTGATTTCGTATAATACTCCAAGGCTAAGTCATAGTTGCCTTTATTATTGTACACCAATCCAATATTACTCAAGATATTCGCATAATCATCAGTTTTAGTATGCCCAAGGTCTTCCTCAATTTTTTTCGATTTAAATAAATATTCCAAGGCTAAGTCATAGTTGTCTTGTGAAATATAAACCGTACCAATATTATTTAATGTAGTAGAATATCCTTCGTGTTTACTTAAGCCTTTTTCCTCTAGAATTTTTCTTCTTTTTTCATGGTAGTTCAGTGCTTCCGAAAAGTTACCAAAGGTTCCGTATTGTTGACCAACTCGATTCATTGCGTCTAAATAATCCGGTTCCAATTTTAAAGCCTGTAAAAACAAATCAAGAGCCTTCTTAGGATTTGTATCCTGAATTTCTATACCCTGCGAATACAATTCATACGCATTTTTATTTTTTGGAGTAAAGACTTCTATAACTAATCTTTCCTCATGACTCATCTTTGCATCTACGTTTACTAATAGTGACTCAACGACTTTATCTTGCAGAGTAAAGATTTCATCGAGTGTGCCGTCTATCGTTGTAGATTGTTCTGCGCTGAAATCAGGAGATTTCAAGAGACGGATGTTCAATCGAAGCGTTTTACCTGTGTTCTGTAAATTTCCGACACACAGGTAGTCGGCGGCTAATATCTTTGCAGCTTCTATGGAGGCATCTATATTTACACCTGTTTTTTGCTTAAACGCAATCATCTTGAATGCTTCTCTTTGATCCTCGATAGAAATAGCAGATACTTCTTTAATCTTTGCTAAATCATTTGTCACAGTATCTCGGATTCCAGACACAATCCAGCTCTGAGCTGGTGGACCTGTATATTTAATTTCAGCTATCTGAATTCGCCCTTTGATTTTAGCTGACTCGACAACTGGTTTAAAAGTCTTTTGCTCAGGCGTATTGCAGGTCAAAAGAACCAATAAAACAAGGAAAAAAAGAAATCTCACATACATAAACTATTCAAATATCTTGGTGCAACCATTACACAAATCCATTCTCTTCATTTCAGGCTCACTTAACTCACGAGTAGTAAAGGTATTATTTCTCCAATAAAATTCTGTTGCCTTTTTTGTTTTACTCAACTTACCCCCGAAAACTAATATATAATTTTTTCCAGCACTAGTGTGTTTATCAAACATCTTTAAAACAGGAGCTTGCTCAAATTTGTCGATATAGTTTTCTTTTATCCAATCAATTCCTCTTTGTTTTTCGGATTCCACTCCATCTGACTTTTGGGAATTCTCTCTTACTGGTTCACTGCTATTACCCGAATCCCCGCTCGCACACCCGATCATTGCCAGTGCAACCAATACTAATAAAATACTTACTGACTTTCTCATAGTCAATCTCCTTGATTTTGTTTTTGTTCAATTTTCGCATTTGTTTCTAATTTGTAAAATCCTTGTGCCGTATGAAAATCCATACTTAAATCTTTGTATCTGAACTTCGATATAACTAAAACGTGAGTTGCATCGTTTAGAATTACGAGAGGACAGCTATATTTTTGTTTTACACTTGGATCTATAAATGTCTCACCAAAAAAATTTGGTAGCATTTGAAAATAACCTTTGTTTGTGCTATCCTCAACTTTATTATCAAAGTTCAGTGTATAAAATTTTTCTTTTTGGATTGTTATATCATTAGAAAAATTTGATTTTTTTGTAAGATAACGAATAGTAAAGGTAAAATCATTGGTATCAATTAAGTGCCTAACGCTCCCTTTATTTTCTATGAACGCTATTACCTCTACAAGCCATCCTTTACTTGTTCGATCAATCACGTTTAATTCTACGCTGAATTGAATTTTGGGATGAAATTCTTTTTTTAAAATAAAACGATAAAAGCCGAAACCAGAACCAATGAGTAATGCTATAAACTCAACGATAAATTTTAGTAAGTCAACATATTTAGTAAAAGCATCAAGATTGAAATTAATCATTAATCCCTTCCATTCATTTCTAACAATTTTGCTGATTCCCAAATAACAGTTGGATTCTTGAAATAGTTAAGATGGGCGCTGTCCGGTAAAACACCACAGTCCACTTCAATTTCTTTTACGATGTTATTTGGATCATGATAGAGTGGTCTCGTACGAAATCCAAGTAAATCATTTAGATCATAAAAAAGTAACCACTTCAATTGAGTTCCAGAAATTCCAATATCAGTTAAATCTAATTTATAATTTTCTTCATTGATAAACTTTTTTAAAATGTCATGTTTTCTTTGGATGAATAATGGCAATTGAGAAGCGAGTGATATAAACGAACCAGCTTCTAGTTTAGCATGAGAAAGCATTTCCTGTCTCCAGAATTTGAATAGCTTTAGCAAATCTTCCTTGCCCAATGCATTTTTTAAAAATCCCGGTTCGTATTTTTGACCATTATAAGACAAGCCAAATAGAATATCGTGGCAAATGGCAACTCCCAGACTGTGACCGATGAAATGTATTCTAATTCTAGAGTTCTTCTTTTTTAATTCTTCCAATTTTCTTAGAATTATTTCATATATGTAAGATCTTACTTCGTTCTCTCCTTCCTCGGAACAATAATAGGCGGCATCTCCAAGACCAGTAAGAACAAAGTTCTCCCTCAAAAGTTTGGATAAAATATAAGAAACATTTAGGTTGTTGGGAAAAAAATTATTTAATTTTATATCGTTATTAGTACGTTCAGACTTATCATAATCTAACAGCTTAAGAATTTTAGATTGAGCCCTTCCAATCGTAAAAATATTTTCTTTTGAATTTTCATTTGGTGGATGACCCCACTGTATATAAATCCGATGATCCGATGGAAACAAATTATTTAACATAGGTCGTTGGGCTACCATCGAATCAAAGAGTTTTTTAAAGTCTTCGGTTAAATCTTTCGGCTCCAAACAAGGATTAATCCCATGTATTGTGATTAATAGATTCGTTACTGACATTTCTTATTCCTCAAAATTACTTTTGATAGCAAAGCATATACAATCATAACAAACCTTTGGAGTGGAGCAGATGAGAGGATTTCCGTTTTCGGAATCCGTATCCAAACAAGACAGGTAGAATGAGAAAAATTAAAGGGATTTTTGGAAGAAGAAGATTTGAAACAATTATAAAATTGGAAAATTTGCAGCTTAAAAGAAGTATTTCTTCCTTTTTGCTGTTTTGCTGTTTTGCTGTTTTGCTATAAACATATCATTCTCTTTCTTGAAAACCAACTAAGATTAAAACAAATGAACTTGCAAGAAAAAAATTTAGAGAGTAATTTTTTAATAAAACGTTAGTTTAGACGCATATCTTACAATCGTAATATTGTCAATCACCCGAATAGGTGATATTTTAAAATTTATTTTATGATTTTTATCATACTCGTTTTGGTTGCATAATGTAATACGATAACCCATGCTTGCAGAGGCATACAACCATTAGACTATCGATTCCAAAAAAACATCGTATCTTTTATCGGTGCCCATCGGTGTTTATCGGTGGTAATCTTTTAATGTCTCTTTGTATTAAGGTATAGATAACGTTATACTATCTGGCTACCATCTAGGAGACCAAGAAGCTATCCCCTGGCTAGATGCTGGCTTGCGTTATGCTAGGGGGAAGACAGTTGGTATGCGAGATAGTAGCCAGATAGTGTATCGTTAATACGAAGGTAACACGAAGAAAGATAGAAGATGGAATTTTTTTACCACCGATACGCACCGATGGTTGTTTGATGCATTTTATTTTTCTAACTCTGCAGCTTTGCTTAAGTTTAGGAAGTTTCACCGTTTGTTTTTAAGACGTTATGGTATAGATATGGACTTAACCATAATGTTAATTTATTAAAACGTTATCATTTTTTATAGGGTTTTACAATTTTTAAATTAGGTATGAATTTAAAATGTTTTTCGTTAAAAGTATATAAAGGAATTTTTAATGAAATTGCAGTATGACCTATTAAACAGTCAATAAAATCAATTCCTGATTTAAGTTTTACAGCAGAATATGTTTCCAGTGCTTGATTCATTGTTTCGGAAGAAGGCCATATAATACCAAATGAAGTTAACGCTTTACTTACTTTATCTATTGATTTTTGATTCTCACAACCTTACAATAA
The DNA here is from genome assembly GCA_035345875.1 of Leptospiraceae bacterium. Classification (GTDB taxonomy): domain Bacteria; phylum Spirochaetota; class Leptospiria; order Leptospirales; family Leptospiraceae; genus UBA2033. The sequence continues at coordinate 112,784 of DAORDH010000001.1, forward strand.
TTCTAAATAAGAAAACCCTGATATAATAACTTCTTCTTTGACATTTTCAATCCAATGAACGGATGGCTGGAAACTTCGCCAGATATCGATAATTATATCCGAATCCAAAAATATCATTTGTTTAAAGATTTTATTGCTTCTTGAATGGAAGGTCTTTGATGAGCTTTTTTTCTAAGTGCTCTAGCGTAGTCTAGCGAGTTTTTAATTTCGTTTCTTTCTTTCCATATTCCAGCAAATTTAGCTATGTCTTTGCCAGTCTTTGCTTCACTATTTCTGATGAGTGTAGCTCCATTCATTTCAACAATGATTTGTTTTTTTTTCTTATCTTTTCTTTCAAGAATATCTAAAATTTTTGTGTAAGTTTCAATATCCAAAATTACTTCTACTGGTTTACCTTCTTTGTAAATGAACTTTGGATTAGATAGAATTGCTGATTCCATAAGTATACGATATCCATTTCATTTTTTTTGTCAAAGATAAAATCTTAGAATAAAGTCTGATTGCGACTGTTGTTAGAAGTTATTTGAGTTCCAAGTAACTTGAAATTTTTGAAAATGATTGTAGGGGCAGATCTTTCACCTGCCCTTACTCTGTGATAAAAATCTATCTCTCTCTAGACTGAAAGCCAGCAAATAAGCGAAATCCTGAGATAATAAAATTATATAGAATATTTTTCTTTAAGCCATTGAAAGAGATTCCAATTCCAACAGGTTTATTGTATTTCGCAGAAGAGTTGATCCAGCTGATAGAACCTGTTCCTGAAAAACGAAAGCCTAGTAGTTTAAAAGAGAAACTGACGTTATCTCCTATTTTAGCAGATTCATTGGTTGATAGAAAGAGTCCACCCTCTGAAATATTTAAGATATCACTTGTATAATTTTGTCCGTTGACAGACCAATCACAAGGAATTGTTATATCATACCTTGGATGGAGTTTACTTTCTAGATAATTCTTTAATTCTTTTTTGGCTGGGTCATTTGTTCCATTGTAATTGAAGCGAAGTCCTACATTTTCATTTTGAATGCGAACTACACTTGCGCTCACTCTCCAGTCTTTCTCTAAATCAAATGTGAGTGCGAAGTCATCTTCATCTGCAATGTATCCATCTACTTCTGCAAGACACCCAGTTGGGCTAACGTCTAACGTTGTAATATTTAGCTTGTTTCCAAGTGAATCGAGTAGAAATCCTTTGATTGGAATTTCTGTTCTCCATTTTTTTCTAAAACCGCGAGGCACAAGAGTTAAGTAAGGTGTAGAAATTTCAGAATTTAAAAAATAGAGAATTAAAAAGAAAGGTAGAATTGTGATGATTAAATTTAAAATAAGTCTTTCTTGGCTCATCACTTCTGTTTCAATACCATTGAAACGAACTAAAAGATAAATCCCATGAATAATAAGAGCTGAGTTAAAGGTAAGAAAAACAAAATAACCCCATTTTTTAACGCCTAAGATTCCAATCCCAACAAGAAAGCCCATTAAGTTTAGTATAATATTTAATTTATCAAAACTTGCTAAAATCATTTTTACATTGGATAATGGCAAATCGAGTTTATACGCAGTCGCAATGTAACTCACAATCGGTGTGATTAAGAAATAAGTTCCAATGATTTTAATTGGAGTAGGTAGATTGCTAAACGAAATAGGAAATATTGTTTTTAACATATGGATCTATGTTCCTTTGTTGATTGATCTGGATTTAATTTCTCTCTAGAATTACAATGTTTACTTTTCGCTTTTAATAGTTTTTTTGTAAATCGTAAAAAGCGGCTAACGAGAAAAAATTGGCTGCATTAGCCGCTCTTCGTATTATTTGTTTACTTTGATTTGGACATTACCCGGTTTTACTTCTTTTTGTTCGAATTTAATTCCGAGGTCTTCTCTTCTTTCTCGCATTCTTCTATAAAGCACAATGCCGTTGAAGTCTGCTTGCACTTCTAATACGATAGAATTGTTTGAATTAGAACTTCCTTTTTCGTTTACAGCATTAACACCTTTCATACTTCGAATCGTGCCTGTAATGCCTTTGTCTACGAAATCATCGTAGTTCATTCCATCAATCACGAGACGAATGGTCATACCACGCTTCCATTTGGTTCTGATTTGATCTAGAATCTTAGGTTTTGATTGCACTAGAGCTTTATCAATTGCTTCTTGTGCTCCTCTGTCTACGTCCACATGAGGTGCTGCTCCACCTGCGTTATCTGCTGCAATGATCTTAGCAGAACCAACATCTACAATTTTGAATCGGACTGTCGCTTGCATAGACATCATTCCGGAATCCATAATAGGTCCGTTGTTTTTAACAGAGGTTTGCCCTATAAATAAAATTTCAGCACCTTGTTGAGCAGCTACCTCAGTTGCTTTTGCTTCTGCACTAGGATCACCATAAACTCCGATTGTTTTTCCGCCTTCTTTTGCAAGAACTCTACGGAATTGCTCTCTATCTAGAAAATTGAATTCAGAAAAGTTTTTTACGATTGAATTCTCTGTTGCAATGGCAGTGGGTGGACTCTTCTTCTTGTCAATCTCTTCATCAACTAACATAAGAAAGTTTGGGTTTCCGGCTTGAGATAATAGTTTATCAATTATGCTTTGAGCTGTTCCTCTATCTACTTTTCCCTTTGCGTCAATTTCAACTAACGCACCTTTTTTTCTGTCTTTTCCAATTTGTTGATAATCTAAAACAAATCCTTCTACAGATGTGTTTACAACAGATTCCATAAGTTGTCCTTGGTTTACGTCAGTTCGACCTTCCACTAATTCACCAAGACCTTTTGCTACAATTGCACGCTTCGCATTTAACTCAGCATCATCTAGATTGATTCCAGTGATATTTTGCACATAGATAAACCCGTCCCCTTTTTGGTCGGGACTCGCGCAATAGAATAAAATCAGACTAACGAATAAAGAAATAAGTTTCTTCATGTAATCTCCTCTATAACATTCATATTATTAAATTCATTCCATTCTAAAAACTGTAAAACTTTAAGGCAATTCATTTCCTAGGCAAATTAAGTAAAATGATGAATAAGTCACAGCAAACGATCCCTAAAGATAAATTAAGAGTAGGATGAAATGAGAAATTGCTCTCATTTAAGCATAGAAAACAAAACATATGCGATTCATTCTAAGACTTTGAAATTATCTTTTGGTTTCTTTTGATTTCCTATTTTTAAATTCCCAATAGTTCTTTAGAAATAGAGAAGGACTGTTTTAACTTCTTTTTAGGAAGGGAAATCAATAGATTTCTAAATTCTCTAAAGTCGTAAAAAAACCACTTTGCACAAGAGCCGAAAAATCTGCCATTTCTTCTGTTTTGAGTCTCAAGAATCCATCTGAATCATAGGCTTGTAGTAGATTTGCACCTGCGAGATGATTATCTCCAAGTCTTGCATGTGCTCTCGCTTTTGTAATAAAATCTTCAGGATCTAAGTCTTCAAAATACGATAGGTGTAAATCAATGTATTTTAAAGCATTGAGTGGATCGTTTAATTTTAAATAGGATTTTGAAATCAAAGCATAATGCAAAAAGTTTTTATCTGTTCCCATTTTGAGAGACCGTTTCAGGCAAACAATACAAGAATTATAACTTCCTCTTTCATAGTAGAGATTTCCAAGTTCTGCCCAAATGTCTTTTCTTTCAATTCCACCTTTCCCTCTAGTTAGTTTTTCTTGGGAAAGTGCTTTCTTTAGAACCTCAATGGATTCATTTGCTCGTTCGGTATCTTTTAATAAAGAGGCAAGTGTGAGATAGAGTTCTAAATACTCAGGGAATTTTTCTATTCCTTTGTTTAGCATATTTTTTGCTGATTTCATTCTATCTGTTTTTAGATAATAGATAGAGGTTAATAAATACGCTTCTGGAACTTCTGCGGATTTGGCAAGATCAGAGAAAGTTTGTTGCGCTTGATCTTGGTTTCCTACATACTGCTGGCACCAGCCTTTACGAGCCGTTAGTCGCGCAATCGTGCGTGGATTTTTAGTAAGTCCAATTGCTTTATGATAGCTATTAAACGCTCTTGAGTAATGCTTCATACTTTCTTCGTATAAAGCTTGTCTTAGAATGGATATAAAACTCATTTCTTATTTTCGTTGTAGACTGGTTTTGTCTTAGTAGCAAATGCTTTTCTTGCTGCATCAAAATCACTGGATGCCAGAAAACTTGAATTCCAGACACATACATAATTGAGTCCAGCTTCCATTGGTTTGCCTTCACTAAAGCGCATAACTTCCTTCACTCCTTCTACTACAAGAGTAGAAGAGGAGGCAATGTCTTTTGCTACATCTTTTGCTTTTTTCATTGCTTCTTCAAGAGTTGGATAGACTCCGTTGACAAGATTCATCTTGCTTGCTTCTTCTGCACTTACATCTCGACCAGTCAATGCGAGTTCTCTTGTGTAACCTTGGCCAATAATAGCAGGAAGTCGATTGATACTTCCCATATCAGCAACAATTGCCACTTTTACTTCTCTTAAAGAAAAGCTTGCGTCCGTTGTGCAATAACGTATATCGCAGGCAGAGATTAAATCTAAAGCTCCTCCGATACAATGCTTTTGCACGACTGCAATAGAAGGTTTGTTTGAATTGTAAACTGCGTTGATTCCACTTTGCATCACTTGAATATGATTATAAAAACGTTTTCTTGTATCTGCATTATTTGGAACTAAAAATTCCTCTACTTGGGAAGTGAAACTTAATACATCGAGTCCTGTTGAAAAAGATTTGCCGCGAGCTGCAATGATAAAAGCTCGAATGGTTTCGTCTTTATTGATTTCCTCTACAACTTCTGGTAGGTCTCTCCAGAAACTCCAGTCCATTGCATTTCTTTTTTCTGGTTTATTTAAATAAACAATTGCGATATGATCTTCTATTTCGATTTCAAAGAATTCAAACTTGGTTTTCATTGTGTTTTGCCTGTTCTACTAAAAAAGTTTAGTACTGATATAACGCCAGTTCGATGTAACAAAAAATTCATAAGATTACCACAGATGAACACTGATAGACACGAATAAAATAATAATAATTAAAACCATCCGCCTTTTTCTGTGTTCATCCGTGTCTATCTGTGGATAAATATTCTTATATCGAATTCGCGTTGATTTAACCTTACTATGACTGTTACTTTGCTGGAATCCAAAAAGAATTCAACAGAATTTTTATACTGATTTAGATTTATTGCAATTTAACACGAGTTCGATGTAACAGAAAATTTAAAAGATTATCACCGATTTACACTGAGAATTCTGAATGTGTGAACACCGAGAGCACCGATACAAAGGAGTAAATTTATTACCATTGATGGAGAAAAATTCTTTGGTCGAACTTACGTTAATTTAGGTAAAATAAATTTGAGAAAGAAAAAATACAATGTCTTCTACCCAGCCAAATTTAATCGCATAATAATAAACAGCAAAGCGAGGAATTCGTGTTAGGCTACACAATAAAAATTTTGAAAAAGACATTTTAAAACTTCCCACTAGTATACTCATCCAAGAATAGGGAAGTGGAGTTGTTGCCGCAATGACTACTGCAAGCATTCCATATTTTTCGATATAGGGAAGAAGTTTTGCTTCATGTTTTTTTATTAGATTTCTACCCGATTCAAATCTAGGTATGAGATACCTACCGATCGCATAGGAATTAGAGCCACCAATTAAGCTACCGATAGAGCAAAATAAGATTACTTCAAAGTCTCCTAACTTACCAGCTACTGCAAAAACTAGAAAGGCATCTGGAACCATAAATGCAGGAAGGGAATCACTCACTAGAATTCCTAAACCAACTCCCCAGACTCCAAGGTAGTCTACAAATAGTTTTGAAAACTGAGTGATTGGTCCTTTTACAATGTGCGCTAGTAGTATGACAAGTGCTATGATTAATACAATCCCAATGACGGATTGAATGATTAGTTTTCGTAAATCTTTATCCATTTATTTCCTATGAAACATTTTCTCTAAATCGTCGCGTGTTAGTTTTATTAATGTCGGTCTCCCATGTGGACATCTAGAAGGATTTTCACAATAACTAAGTCGATTTAGGATTTCTCCTAAAATATGATCAGACATATGATCCCCTTTTTTAATTGCTGATCTACATGCGACACATTTTGCCATTAAATCATAGAGTTCTTTTTCTAAAACCTTTTCTCCTTTTGTGCGATTTAAGAAATCTAAAATGGTTTCTTTTTCTTTTCCTGGATCGAGAAAGACTGGAATCTCTCTTACTAAAATGGTTCCACCACCTAAATCATCTAACGTAATCCCAACTTTAGCGTATTCATCTTTTCTCTCTAGAATTTCTTCTGCGTCTGACTTTGCTAGATCAATCCGAATTGGAGTGAGTAATTGTTGGGTTAAGTTTTTTTCTTTGAGTTGGTTTAATACTTCTTCGTATCGAATTCTTTCATGAGCGGTGTGTTGGTCTATGATATAGATTCCATCCTCTGCTTCCGCCAAGATGAACGTTTCAAAAATAATTCCAAAATGTTTTTTGGGGATAAATTCTCTTTTTCTTTCTGGTGTTTGAGTAAGCTCGTGTAAATTGGTTCCCGCTCCAACAGTCTCGACTGAGAATGGGACTTGTTCTTTTACTTCTTCATAAAGAGAGTCATGTAAAATTTCTTGTGTGTCTCTAGACTGTGAATTTGTATTCGTAGAAAAGAAAGTAGGGGATAATAAGCTATTAGCCCTTGCAATTGCTTCTGCTCTTTTTCCTTCATTGAAAAATCGTTTTCTCATTTCTAAAATTCCAACAGGTGTTTTGGAATTCAATTCGGCATGAATCATTTGTAAAAAGAAAGAGTTAAATCCTTCTTCATCTAAAAAACGAATTTCTTTTTTGGTCGGATGAACATTTACATCTATATGCTTTGGATCTATTTCAAAAAATATAAAACACCAAGGATGAGCTTGTGTAGGAATCAATTCGTCATAGGCTTTTTTTAATAGATAAGAGCTATAACGCATTTCAATAGGTCTACCATTTACAAATAAGAATTGTCCACTGCGATTGGATTTGTAAAATTCCGGATCGCTGATAAACCCGTAACCTTTGATTCCTTTCTTTTCTGAATTTACTTCCAGTAAATGGTTTTCTAAATTATCTCCAAAAACAGATACAATTCTTTCTCTTGTTGATTCTGGTTTTAGATTAAATATTTCCTTTTGATTTTGGATATACCTAAATCCGATATTCGGGTTTGCGATAGCGGTGATCGCGATTCTGTCTTTTATTTTCTTATCTTCCGCTTTTTCCGATTTTAGAAATTTTCTTCTAACTGGAGTATTATAGAATAAATCTTCTACTTCAATTTTAGTTCCTTTGAAGCCAGTCGTATTTTTCTTGTTTAAGATTTCTCCTTTGTCGCAAAGAATCTCAATGGCGGGTGAATTTTGGCTAGTTCCTGTTGTTAATTTTAATTTAGAGACAGAAGCGATAGATGATAAAGCCTCTCCTCTGAATCCATAAGTTAAAACTGTTTCTAAATCGTCTAAATTTTTTATTTTACTAGTTGCGTGGCGCTTAACGGCTAGAGGGAGGTCTTCTTCTGCAATTCCTGTTCCATTATCGGAAACGAGGATTTGAGAGAGTCCTCCTGATTCTGTTTGAATATCAATCTGATTTGATTTTGCATCAATCGAGTTTTCCAGTAATTCTTTGATAACAGAGTGGGCTGATTCGATGACTTCTCCAGCCGCAATTTTATTGATTAGATTTACATCTAACTCGTGGATTATACCCATGTAATTATTTTTTATCTAAACAGGTTTGGCAAAATCCTCGAACCGTAACGGCTACATCTTCTGCTTCAAAAATTCCAGTCAAAGAAGAGAGTTTGTCAGTAATGTCAATATTTGGAAAATCAATAATTTTTCCACAATGTCTACAAATAAGATGAGAGTGTTTGTCTAAGACTGCATCATAATGAGCTGAATCTGAAAAGGAGTCTAATTTTTTTATATAGCCATTGTTATATAAGTATTCTAAAGAATTGTATACAGTTGCGAAACTCAGGCTTTTTACATTGGAGCGAATTGAGTCATATACCATCTTGGCGGTTGGATGATCCTTTCTGGATTGCATATTTTCTAAAATAATTTTTCTGTGGCGCGTTAATTTTTTCATAGTTTTTTTTAGTAATAGAATAAGTATAATTTTAGAAAGCCGAAAGTCAAGTAAGAAAAAAGGTTTTTACTGTGACTTTTGCTAGTTCGTGGAAGTGCGATTCGATTCTGAATAAGGTTTAGAATATCACCGAAAGGATCTGAGCTTTCGAATTTATTCACACCAAGGATACAGAACGATCTTTCGGAAAGACTATAGATTTGAATGGAAAAAACAATGAATGCTTTTCAATTTTACGGAGCGAATCTTTATTCACTCGATTGTATTAAAACGGCAAAGATTTATAAGGATTTATTTTCACTTTCTATTCTTGTTGCATCTGAGAATCATGCTGAATTGAAAACGGAATCTGGAATTACTGTCTTCATTGATAGACCCTCTGTTCATTGTTTCGTAACTCCAGGAACAGTTACATTTACTGTTCCGTCCCTAGATGTGGATAATTTGGATTTGTCGCCACTTGTTTTAGAATCCTATTTTGAAAAGGGAAGATATGCTTCCTATCTAGATGAATATAAAAATAGGATTTGGATTGTAGAAAAGCCTTGAGTAATAGCAAAAAAAGAATTACCACCGAGGGCGCCGATCAGAGAGAGATACAGAGACGATAGATAATTTTGAATGATCGCATCTTTAATCGGAGTGATGCGGGGAGTCTAGTAGAACTCTTCCTCCAATTCATCGTTAGTATTCTTTTCCATCAATGATTATCATTTGTAAAAAATGAAGATCATTGATATCTATAAATTTATTTTTCCTTTAGTTGCTAGTAGTTTGGTTATTTGCGGCAAATAGATGTAAGATGAAGAATTCCTACGAGCCACTCTGACAAGCAAGCGCAATTTGTCCTGTTCTCGCCATTTCAATAATTCCATGTTTTGCCATCATCGCGATAAAGGCTGTTACCTGGCGCGCATTTCCGGAGAATTCAACCATGAGACTAGAATCTGTAACGTCAACAATCTTTGCACCAAAGACTCCACATAGAGAAATGATTTCGGTTCTACTGTTATCATCTGCCATTACTTTGACTAAAACCAATTCACGAGTAATTGCTTCCATGTAGAAAAGATCTGTGACCTTTAATACATCCGGCAATTTCAGAAGTTGTTTTTTGACTTGATCTACGATTGAATCATCTCCTCTTAAGACGATAGTCATGCTAGATACTTCAGGATTTTCGGTCACACCGACTGCAATAGAATCAATATTGTAACTTCTTCTAGTAAAGAGTCCTGATACATGACTCATTACTCCCGGATGATTATTTACTAATATATTTAAAGTGTGTTTCATTTTGCTGCCTTTAATTTTGCTAAGTCTTTAAACTCTAACATCTCTTTTTGTGATTTGCCTGCCGGAATCATTGGAAATACTTTTTCTTCCGCTGGAACCATAACTTCTAGAAGTGCAGATTTATCATCTTTCAAAAAGAATTCTAATGCTTTATCTATATCTTCTTTTTTAGAAATGGACATGGCTGGAATGTCATACCCATCTGCAACTTTCACAAAATTTGGATTGTAGTTCCATTCTGAATGAGAGAATCTTTCTTCATAGAATAACTCTTGCCACTGACGCACCATTCCAAGAAAGTTATTGTTAAAGATTAAAATCTTTACACCTACTTTATACATCGTGATCGTTGCTAGTTCTTGAATATTCATTTGGATCGAACCGTCACCCGATACACAGATTACAATTTTATCAGGTCTTCCAATTTTTGCTCCAATTGCTGCTGGAAGTCCGTAACCCATAGTTCCAAGCCCTCCAGAGGTTAACCAATTGTTTGGCTCTTCGAATAGATAATACTGCGCTGCCCACATTTGATGCTGTCCAACATCTGTCGTGACAATGCATTGCCCCTTTGTCTTTTTATATAGTCTGTCTAGAAAATCCTGGGGCTTAATTTGATTATCCGCTGTGTTATCATATTCCAATGGGTGATTTTCTTTTAGTTTTTGTATATGATTTAACCAGTCTGTCCTATCTACTTTTTTGATGTGAGGAATAATAGCCTTGATCGCATCTTTTAAATCACCGTGTAATACATAGTCTACATCGATCCGTTTATTAAATTCAGCTGTATCAATATCAATATGAGCTCTCACAGCATTTTCCGCAAATTCGCCAATTTTAGCAACCCTATCATCGAATCTTGCACCTAGGTTCAAAATATAGTCACAATCCAAAACTGCTTTATTTGCATAGGCTGTTCCGTGCATTCCAAGCATTCCGAGTGAATTTGGATGGTTGCCAGGAAAAGAACCAATTCCCATAAGAGTTGTGGTTACTGGTATATTACCCGCTAGAGCGAGTTCTTTAATTTCATTGGCTGCATTTGCATTGATCGCACCACCGCCTACATAAAGAAGTGGTCGCTTTGCATTGTTGATTGCTTCTGCAAAGGCTTTTACATCTCCTTTAATTTCTGGATTTGTATAATGATGCTTTGCGATCTTTAGTTTAGGAGCCTTTCTAACAGATGTAAGTTGAGTTTGCACATCTTTTGGGAAATCAAGTAAAACAGGTCCGGGTCTTCCGCCTAATGCTATTTTGTAAGCTTCTTCAAAATGTCTTGCAATGTCATCTGCACTTCGCATCAGTGCATTGTATTTTGTGATTGGGATTGTGATTCCAAAAATATCAGCCTCTTGAAAAGCGTCAGTTCCTATAGCACTGGTTGCTACTTGACCTGTAATTGCAAGAATTGGGATAGAATCCATTTTTGCGTCAGCAAGTCCTGTTACTAGATTTGTAGCGCCTGGACCAGAAGTGGCAATGCAGACTCCAATTTTGCCTGTTGCTCTTGCATAGCCTTCAGCCATGTGAATTGCGCCTTGTTCATGTCTAACTAAATAATGTTTAATTTTACTCTTGTATAATTCGTCATAGAAAGGTAAAATGGCTCCCCCAGGATAACCGAAGCAAACTTCGATTCCAGCTTCTTCCATGAGTTCGATAAGTAATCTTGCACCTGTAATTTTTTTCTCTGTTCCTGACATTGTTTTTTCCTTTTAAAAATTCTATTGCGTATTATTTGGAGATTGAGTTTCCTCGGGTGGTTTTGTTGGAGTAGCTGGAGGCTCATCTAACATTCCATATTTAACCATAATAGACGTAACCACTGGTTGTAGAATATCTTCTTTCTCGCTTGCTTTTGCTAATTTATCTTTTGCATCAATCATTGCTTTTTCTCTATCGGTTCCGGTCAGCTTATTTGCCTTGTTGATAGTTTTATATGCGTCTCGAATGAGTAGAGCCGTTTGTCCGAGCATAGGATCTTTAGAAAGTCTTTCATCTGCAGACTGAATCCAAACATCAAACCAATCTTCAATGACTCCATCTTTCACATTTGCTGTGATACAATCTACGTTAGACCATTCTCCTTGAATTTCTTTTACGAAGCATATCGCTCCGATAGAAAATCTTCCTTTTGTTCCTGCTGTTAGAGTAGGCTTTCTAAATGCGCTTAACCCTTCCTTAACTACAAATAAAACTGCTTCAGAAAAATTTGACGCTTGCGCATAACCTTCTTTACCAGTAACAGTAGAAAGTTTAAAGAAGTCTTTATTGTCTTGGGAAATCTTTTCTAAAACATTTACTTCCTCTAATGCATAGACCAATGTAACTCTATGCTCTTTTTTTGTGGAGCCAGCCACAGAGGTGATGTGTTGATCAATTTTAGAATATCGGGTTCCAAGAATTTGAGCTTCTGGTTCTTTGGTCTTTTGCTTACAAGTAACAATAAAGATCAATAAAAAGATGAAAAGAATTTGGCGTTTTCTCATGTATTACAGTTTTTTAAAACTATATTCATTGTTAAGAAAATTTTTTAGAATTGTTAAAAAAAACAAAAGACCTCACTTGCTAACCGTATGTTTCAGGATAGATTTTCCCCGTTATTTCCCTTGAATTATTTTATTCTCAAAATCCATAGAAATTTGACCTTATAAACGTGAAAAATAATCTGACAATATGAATGAAATAGATGTAGAATTAAATACTGAAGACCAAAGCTTTAACAAGATAAAGACACTTGCGAAAGAAGCATATAAGCTTATTGATCAGAGGAAATATAAAGACGCAAAAGAAAAATTCACAGAACTATTAGTAACAGATCCAAACAATACTTACGGGCTCGTTGGAATGGGAGACTTGTTATATAAAACACAAAATTATGAAGAAGCGATTAAATACTATCGCAATTGTTTGAATCTATATACCTCTAACAAATTTTCAATCATGGGACTTATGAATTGTTATCGTGATATGAAACAACTGAATCAAGTAATCCAAATTGCAGAAGAGTATCGACATATCACTATGTCTGACGCATCCATCTTAAGTAGAGTAGCTGACGCACATAGAAAATTGAAAAACTTTAAAGAGTCGGAAATTTACTATATGTCTGCATTGCAGATTAATCCTACAGATCAATATGTGATTGTTGGAATAGGTCACTTATATTTCGCCTGTCAAAGATACCAAGATGCGATTAAATGGTGGGAAAAGTTAGTTGCAACACAACCAAATAATATTAAAATTCTAACAGAAATTGGAAACAGTTATCGAAAGATAAAAGACTTTGATCGTGCCATTGAATACTATGAGAGAGCAAGAGTTTTAGATGAAACTAATTTTTTTGCCTTATATGGTCTTGCTGAGTCCTACCGTGGGAAAAAAGAATTTAAGAAAGCAATCATTTATTGGGAAAAGATTCTTCATTTCGATCCAAATAACAAATTGATTGTAAACCGTTATGCGGATAGCTTGCGTGGGCTTGGAGAATACGAAAAAGCATTAGAATGTTTCAATAGAATCTTAAATTCAGATGAAGACTATTTTGCATTACTTGGTAAAGCATCGACTCTCAATCTCATGGGAGAAACAGAAAAATCACAGGAGATTTTCTTATTACTCAAAAGAAAGGATCCACTCAATCCAAGACCTGTTATCGAATTAGCAGATCTCTGGTTTTATTCTAAGAATGAAAAAGAAAAAGCTATCTCAATTCTAAAAGATTTCCTAAAAAGTAATCCATCGAATACTGATGTTAGCATGAAGCTAGACCAACTACAAAACGAAGCTTAAAAATAGAAAAATCGCGTTTTCAAAAACAAATCACCCTGAGCTTGCGAAGGGTGCTTTATTCTCCCTCTTCACAATAAACTACTTGCCTTTTTATAAAATAGCTTTTTATTAGATAAGCTATGAAATCTATATTTTATCTCTTATTTATAATTCTTTTCGACATTCAATGTAATATTGGTTCAGCGCAAAATAATAGTTATGCGGATGTATTATTAAAGCATCCAGCAACTGATTTAAATAATTATAATCAGAAAGGAGTTTGGGAAGATAGAATCTATAATATAGATGAACTTAGAATTGATTATGTTAAACAGATAAATCTAATTGATGGGTTTAGTGAAATTCCTCAACCTACAAAATCCATGAATCAAATGAAATCATTGATTTTACAAATTGCTAAAAATTTAAATCCTCAGGTAAAGCCTTTATTTGAAAAGTATATTTATGGTATTTATTTTTGTGAAAAACTAGGAGGGACTGGGTTAACAGGATATATTTATAATAATGAAGAGAATAAACCAATTGGTGGAATCATTATCATTGATAGCAATGTCATTCAGCAGAAAGCAAACGATTGGATCACATTTAAAGAAAATTCAGTCTTTGATAAAAGTAATACCGAATTAAAAATTCAGATAGAAGATGATAAAAATAATACTCTAGAAAATGCTCTTAGGTATATTTTACTGCATGAAATTGGTCATATTCTTTCTAACGTATACCGTATAACGCCAGATGCAAGAAACAAAACATTAGACTATTCTAATCATTCATTTTTAAATAAGATATGGAAAACAGAAACAGATTCATATTATGATAGTAGTGAGTTTCCATTTAGAAAAAATATTTCTTTTTATGCAGCGCCAGATAAAAAAATCAATTTAGATACCGATTGGAAAAAAATATATCCTGTCTTACTAAAATATAGATTTCCAACGATGTATTCCGCTACCAATGCCTCTGATTATTTTGCAGAGATGTTTGTTTCCTATGTTCATTGTATCTTAGATAAAAAGCCATGGAAACTATCGATCTACCAGAGCAATAAAGAAATCTATTCCATAGAAAATGGAATTCATTTTCTGCACGAGGAAAGAGAGTTTATTCGAAAGAGTATTTTTTTAAAAGAACTATAATTCTTTTTTAAGTCTTTGGATGTTGCTACCTTTTACATATTTAAAGTAGTCTCTCTCTACTGCTTGGTAGAGATAATTATAATAAGCAGTGGACCCTGTGCTTCTTCCCGCCGCGGATTGAAATTTAAAATATTCTGCAATTTGTGATCTAATATGAGGATTTTTTAAATCAGATCGTTGTAGAATGATCATGGTAGGTTTACCCTTCGGAGTAATATCAGAAGGAACAGTTATCACTGCTGAGTAGAAAAGCATTGCATTTTCAATCGTTGAAATAATTTTTTCATCATTTTTTTCTTTTGCAAAAATCTGTGAATTCGCCTTTATGATATCAAGATTGGCTTTTATCGTTTCTTTTAAACTATTTCTATCATGTATTCTTTCATCGATTGAGTTGAATTTAGATTTAAATACATAGGATTCAGATGCTTTTATAATTTGATTTGTCTTTTCAGTTTCACTTCCAGCAGAACTTTCACTTGATTCATTCTCTTCTAATTCTTTTTCGTTTCTAACTATAAAAGGTTTTTTTCTAAATAGGACAGAAAATAAAAGTCCTGTAAATACACTAACAGGTATACTGAGGAGTGCATAGATTAAATCATTATATGTATTATAAAGGATTAAAAAATAAATCAGTGAAATTATAAAACCAGCTACACCAGCAAAAATATTATAATTATTTCGGAATTCTAATCTCTTTAGTCTTTGCGTTTCTTGGCTTCTTATTTCTTCAATTTTTTTGAGGAGTCTTTGTTTGTCTTCTTCTGTAACGAGAGAATCAATATCTGTTCTTCTTGCTTCTTCCAATTTATTTGCAATGATTTTAGCGATATCAAGTTGCTTTTGATAGGATTTATTTTCTATTGTAAGACGTGTTAGATTGTGAATCGTGCATGTCATATAACCAGGATGAGTCACATAGAAAAACTCTCTTCCCTCATTGCTCATCGATTCAAAATAGCCATACTTAGTTTGAATAATTTGTTTTAATTCTTTTTCCAGTTCGTATAACAGTTGTTTGTCTTGAATGTTTGATTTATTTAAAGTTGTTTTAAGATCTAAAATATAGAGAGTCATTTTCTCTTTTGTGTGATCATCAATTTTTTTCTGAACACTATTTAAAAAAACGGTCGAAAGGTGTTTTTCTTTATAACGAACTAAATCATCCATTCTGGCATAAAGTTTTTTGCAAATTTGAATCGATTCATCACAAGTTTCTAAAATCTTTTTAATATTTTCATCCTGTGCTCCCGTTCCAGGGAAGAGTGAAATTAAATCAAAAAGTGCATCCATTCTTTCTTTGATTGTAGTTGGATCATCAGGATAACTAGTATTGTATTTTTCTCTGAATTGTTGGATGCTTGTTTGATAGAGATTAAATTTTAATTTTTCTGCTGAGCTACCTAGATACTTTATCACAAATTTTTCTAAACTCTCTACTTGTGATTTATAATGGTAAATTACTTCTGGAACTTTTGCAAACTCACCGTTATCCGTAAACTCTACCTTTTCTTGAATCATATGATAGTCTGGTAAAATCTGAACTAATTTATCAGACTTTAATCCATAGTTTGTGAAATCCTCAATAAAATCATTAAGAGGAATATAAGCATAAGGTTGAAAACCTTTTTTGAGGAGACTAACAAGCTCACTTTCAACAGAAAGAAATTTAGGAAACAGCCATTCGCTACCACTCTTACTTAAGCGAAGCAAAGATGTATCAGTGGTATCATCAGATCGTCTCGTATTTTTTGCTCTTGTAACGAGCATTTGATCAATAATCTTTTTAGAAAATTGAAAGCAACTTTCTCTATACGGTTGAATCGGAGTTTGTTTTTCTTTTTGAGGAGCAATTAAAATAATTTTTGGAATTATCTTATTCCCTTCTGTAATCAAAATTGGATAAAGGTAACCATATTTTTCTTTTCCATTTGTATATGAATCAAGCATCTGCTTGAGAGCTCCATTGATGGAAGCGGGAGTTTTTTCTGTTTCTTTGAGGGATGTTTCTTTTTGTAAAAGAGTATGTAGATAATCTAAACTGAGTAAACTGCTTACATCACTTTCTGATCCGTTAAGACTCTTTATTTGACTGTGTCTATCTCTGGCTAAATC
The DNA here is from genome assembly GCA_035345875.1 of Leptospiraceae bacterium. Lineage (GTDB taxonomy): Bacteria > Spirochaetota > Leptospiria > Leptospirales > Leptospiraceae > UBA2033. Next base: position 129,256 of record DAORDH010000001.1, read on the forward strand.
TAATATTCTTTTGAGTAAATTTGTAATCTTAGAATAGGTTGGCATATGGATATATGCCGCGGAATCTTCTTTTGATTTAGAGTCCTGCTGAGCAGATATTTTGGGATCAGTTAAAATACTCTTATTCTCCATATTCTATACACTACACAAATTCGAAATACAGTTCTATTTACAATATTTTTTTACTTAAATGATAATTTCTTTCAAGAGTCTAGTATGTCGTTTTTTAACTGTGTCCACTTTTGAATCGAGCATCTGCTTATCTTTAACAACCACTAAACCATGCGAAAAAGATAGGTTAGAATCCGATAAAAATTCACTGATTCTATCACTACTAATATCGAGTATATCAACCATCTTTAATAATTCCTGGAGGGAGAATCGAAATACAAATTTTTCTTTACTTCGATCCACTTCGGATTTTGACATTTCATCTGCAATCAGCATCTGCAATTGAATATATAGTTTAACGTTAGGATCACTTACCTTTAACATAAAAACTCTTTGAAAAGCATACCAAAGGCGGCGCGAAATAATATGAAAAATTTTAGTTAGGATTGTCTCATCTACCTTTTCTAAAATTGTGTTAGCTGTTAATCTTTGAATTACACAATCTTCAAATGCGATAGCCGTTGCATTCCTCGATCTTTGGTTCAGAATTGCCATTTCTCCGAAGATTTCTCCTTTTCCGAGTATCCCCAATATAAATTCTCTTCCTTCTACAATCTTTGATATTTTTATTGAACCTTGCTTAACGATATAGAAATAATCATCTTCTGCTTCATCTTCAACGAATACGATATCTCCTTTTTTTAAAACAAAATCTGTGTCATCAGAATAATTTGGGTAATCTGGGAGAGTATATTTTGGATTTGTTTTTTGTAACAAGTCCTCTGCTTCCTTGATTTTTTCTGTTTCTTTCTCTCTTTCAAATTTTCCGTCTAGATATTTCTTTAGAGAGAAACAGGCAAGATTTATATCATTGTGTTCTAGGTAGATCTTTGCATTGTGAATTAATTTTTCTGGAGAGTCAGTAGTTGGAGTTTGATCTTTTTGGTAAGGATTGATATGATTTACAAAGGCTCTTAATTTTTCAGCATTATAGGATATAATTTTTAAAAATACTTCTGGATTGTTTTTTAAATACTCAAAAAAATTTTCAACGGATAAACGGATTACAATACAATCGGTAACAGCTACCAAGGTTGTGCTATGTGGATTTTTTGTAATGGCTGAGACATATCCAAATGTATCTCCGGGTAGATATCGATTGAGATCCTTTGATGAAAACTTAAAAATAGATTCGATTGCAATCTCTCCCGATTTTAATATATGAACATAACCTGGATTGGGAGTATTTGCCATTGCAATCATGGCACCTTTTGTATACTGAATGATAGATTTGGTTGACATATAATATAATAAGGTTTTCGAATGTACTAAAGATCAAATCTATTTTATCATCTGAAAGCAATTTTTTTCCAAGTCCACTTTTAGATGAATCTTACCATCGGGAAAGCAGTGATGACTAAAAAACTATTCTTAATCTTAATTTTTGTTCTTATCCATTGTGCCTATGAAACGGCCCAAAGAACAACTCTCGATTCAAAAGAAATCGGTTCTAGAAAAGTATTGATTCAATCAGAAGATAAAATCTTAACTCATATTCTTTGTGATTCCGTTTTAAAATCGGGCGAGGGGCAGTGTATATCCGAACCAAGTCTTTTAGATAAAGATTCAATCCTTATTTCTGTCAGTGCAAAGATTGGCGATTCTTCGTCCGATTATTTTATAAATGTGGGTAAGTCGATTGCTACATTAACCCTTGGAGTATTTTTATCAAATTCTGCAACAGTTCACTTTAATGTAAAAAATTTAAACCAAGAAAGTGAACCGTTGAAAATTAAATCGGAAGGAAGAATCGGTAGATGGGCAATATTGCCTTTTTATGCGGGGCTTGCTGCAACTAGTTTTGGAGGAATACTAAATACTTATCGAAACCCAGACCATTTACAAAAATATTGTCTCACAGAAGTTGTGAGTAGAACTAGAAAAATATTAGAAGCATCCAAAGAGGAATACTGTGCGGATTATCTTAGTTATCTCCAAGACAGTTTTAATAAGGTAGAAATCAATTTTATAGAAACAATTCGTTTCATAGGTAAGAATCAATGACTAAAAAAATAACTTTCATTCTGATCCTCTTTCTTTTTCCTATTTTCGCAGAGCCTATTCAAGAGAAAAAGAAAATCAATCTAATTGTTTATGTTGGAAAGTATACTTCTACAGATTTACTTCCCATCCTGTTTAGACAAAAAACCGATTATAGAGAATCATATATCGGTGTTCTAGGTATTAATTATCCAATGAATTATAGAGTAAGGTTTTTTGAGATTGAATCAGAAGCGTTAGTAGGTAAGCATTTTGGAATCATGAATCATTGGGAGGCAGATGGACTTATGATCGCTCGTGTTTCCAATTTGTTTGGTTTGCCTATGAGTTTTGCATTTGGAGAAGGTCTTTCAATTGGGAGTCAAAACCCAATTCTTGAAAACCAAAGTAAAGGTTTTAATTTAAAGAACGGTCAGATCGAACGTCAGTCGATAGAGTCTAGAAATATTTTAAATTATTTAATGGTAGAATTAGACTATAGAATTTGGGATCTACCAAGTAATCCAAGAATTTTTATGAGAGTTCATCATAGATCGGGAATCTTTGGTTTTTACTGCCCTCCCGATCCTGCTTGTGGTTCTAATTTTATTAGTTATGGATTTAAAATGAGTTATTAAGATTTATAATCTGGATACGCTTCATTTCCATGTTCTAATAGATCTAGTCCAATGATTTCTTCATCCTCAGTAACTCTAAGTCCTATTGTTTTTTCCATTGTAAAAAAGACTAAGTAACTCAGGGAAAAAGACCAAACAAATGCTACTAAAACTCCAATGATTTGTGTTAAGAGAAGAGAGAATCCGCCTCCAAAAAATAAACCATTCGGACCACCCCCAAATGTAGAATCTGCAAAAAGACCTACTGCTAATGTTCCCCATGCGCCATTTAATCCGTGAACACTCACTGCACCGACAGGATCATCAATTCCTAACTTATCTAAAAATAAAACACCTCCAACAACGAGTAGCCCACTCATCATACCAATAATGACTGCGGATGTAATTCCAACAGTGTGACATCCTGCTGTAATTGCTACTAATCCTGCGAGTCCTCCATTGAGAGTTATTCCAATATCAGGTTTTGTAAATAGAATCCAACTGAGTGTCATTGCGGATATTGCTCCAGCAGCAGCTGCCATATTGGTAGTGATTGCAATGATCGCAAACGAACCACCTTGGATTGTTCCCGAACTTCCTGGGTTAAAACCAAACCACCCAAGCCAGAGAATAAAAACACCGATAGCCGCAATCGTCATATTATGCCCAAGAATAGGAATGATCACTCCACCTGGTTGATATCTCCCTAGCCGTGGTTTTAATACCATCGTCCCTGCAAGTCCCGCCCAACCACCGATAGAATGGACAACGGTTGAGCCAGCGAAATCAACAAAACCCATTTTAGCTAAAAAACCTGGATTATTTGTATCAAATAAATTGGACCAAGCAAAACTTCCAAATATGGGATAAATAAGTGCTGTCATTAGAAAGGAATATATCAAATAAGCAGTAAATTTAGTTCTCTCTGCCATTGCTCCTGATACGATAGTCGTTGCTGTTGCGGCAAATACTAACTGGAATAAAAAGAAACCATATTTGAAGGGAGAAGGTTTTCCATCTTCTAGTAATAAGCTTGTTTCTAAAAAAGAAATTTTTCCGATTCCTATCCCTTCTAATAGATGAGGTCCGAACATAAGGCTAAAACCAATTAGCCAGAAGCAAATAGAACCAATTGTAAAATCAGATAGATTTTTCATTAATATGTTAACAGTATTTTTTGCCCTTGTAAATCCAGCTTCTACCAATGCAAAACCAGCTTGCATAAAAAATACTAAGAAAGCAGCAATGCAAATCCAAAGTAGATTGATCTCAGCTTTTAAAGAGTTGGATTCTTTTTGGATGGATTCCATTACACCTTTAAATTGACTCAAATCGGCTTTTATTGTATTTATTTCAATAACCTCAGGAGAGAGCGGCATATCTGGATTCACCGGTGTTTCCTGTGCCCATATTGATAGAGAGATAAAAATAAGAATTAGTAAACCTTTTATCATTGTTCTTCTCCTGAATTGTCTTCCTCAACCTCAATAGTATTTGCAGTTCGGATTATATTGATTCCTTCTAATTTTTTTAGAGATACTTTTAATGCATCGTTACTTGGAGTGCTTTTGATTCCTCTTTGCAGAGTCTTGATAGCTTTTGGGATTGCATTTTCTTTTAAATAGCATTTGGCTAATAAGAGACTTGATTTTGCAAAGGTGTGATCACAAGAAAGAGATTTTTTTAATGCTCTCTTTGATTCAGCAATACGATTTGAGTTAAACAAAGCCTTTCCGTATAGATAATGAATAATTGCAGTGTCTTCGCCACTGGTTTTAATATATTCATCTATGAACTTAACGCTTTCTTCATATTTCCCATCATTATAATACATTTTTCCTAAGAATAATAAATTATCTTTGATAGAAGGATCGATGCGATAGGCTTGTAGTGCGAGCGAATAAGCATCTGCATTATTTTTTTCTCTGGCAGAAACTTTTGCCATACGAACTAAAGGAAGAGCGTCAGTCAATGTAGTATTGCATTGCAGTAAAAGCATTGCAAGATCGTCACCATTTTTTTGACTTCCTTTAAATTGATTCCAATCGGATAACATAGATTTTACGATATCTTTTACAAAGACATTTTGCTTTTCAGTTTTTAATAAATCTCGAGCTCGTAAAAAAGATTCTTTAAATCTGGTTTGTCCATATTCTTCCCCGTCTGAATTTTTTTGTTCTGTAAATCCATCGGTAAACATAAGTAGATAGTCACCTGGTTCTAATTTCCCATGCATCTCTTCATAGTCTGATTTTTTTACATCTAAGATTCCAAGCGGAACGCCGAGTGAATCTAAATCATCTATAGTTGCATCGTTTTTGAAATGAATTACTTTTTGGTGACCACCGTTGATGTAGGCGTAGGTGTAATCATGAAAGAGACGGACGATAAATGCAGTAAAGTAGGTAGATTCAGGTAATTGGGGTTTTAAAGCCTCACCCATTTGTTCCATGATTTCGGCAAGACCTAGACCTTGTGTAACAAAACGATTGAAATGGAAGTGAATTGCCATTGTTACAAGTGCGGCAGGAATTCCGTGACCAGAGACATCTACAATTATGGCAGTCATGGTATTTCCCTGTTTTACAACATCAAAATAATCCCCACTTACTTCCACCATAGGTTCGTAGTGGGTTCCGAAATAGATCCCATTCCAAGGCGGGAGTTGGTTTTGTAAGATTTGGCTTTGCACATTCCGACCCATTTTCAAATCCCATTCTAATTGGGTGAGAATTGCTGCCTCTCTCGCTCTTGCGGTCATTAGACCCTCAATTAGTCTAACTCCGGTCAAAGCAAGAGCTAATTGAGCGCCTAAAGCCTCAAGAATTTCCAGATCATCTTCTTTATAAAAGAATGCGGTATCAGATTCGACTGAAATAGTGCCTAGAACGTCATCCTTATAGGTAATTGGTACGCAAATTACGCATTGTGTTGTTTCCTGGTCATCCAAGAATTGAGGGTTTTTCTTTAAATCGGGTATAAGGAGAGGTTTTTTATTGCTGAATGTTTGTCCGGAATACCCTTCCGATGGTGTTAAATTCCTTCTTGGGGGCGTTGTTTCTTTAATATACTTAATCGGAACAAGCAATTCGCCATCCCAAAGGCGTAAAGTAGTGTTATCGCATTCAAAAATTTCCTTACAGAGTGTAATTAAAGTATCAAATAGGTCCTCTTCTCTCCCAACATTCGAAAATTCCTTACTTATATAAAGCAAGACCGCAATTTTATTTTGGTCAGACAACCCTCCGACCACTTTTTTTGCTCCCCTAAATGATATAACCTTTCTAGTTCCATATTTTAATTCTATCATTGTAATCTAGCCTTCCTATTATGTTGCAATTACTGTACCCATAATTGATTCAATAGACGCTCAAAAATATAACAATTTACATAAAAGATGTTTAAAAAATAAAATATTTTAAAAAATGCATAAAGATATGTGATTAAAAAATGAGCTAATTTATAAAAAAGCTTATAAAATAGGTGATCTGTTTAATAAATATGGATAATCTTCAAACGGAAGACAATCTAAAAAGCAAGCGATTCCCTTTTTATGGCTATAAAATCCTTCTTTCCGGTTTAATATTGTATGAAAGATGCAACCTCTCTAGGTTAGAATTAAAAAGGAGGATTACTCTAAAAATGCCCACCGTAGAGATAACGAAAAGAAACTACTAGGTTTGGCAGTTTCTTTTCAAACTCGGATACGAACCATTCCAAGTAGAAGTAAATGATCCAGGTCGGAGGAGGAGTTGAAATAGATAGGTCTGGGATTCGTCTTGTGAATGAATTGAATTTTTGAAATTCAGAATTCAAGAAAATATCCGACTTTGCTTTGAAATCTGTCTGTCAGATATAATTCATTCAAAAAATAAAAAAAAATAAATCTTTTTAAATGAATTAAAAAATACTAAATTCTTGTTTACTAAACTCCGTATAGTATTATATACTACATAAATGTTTATGTAGACCTGTAAATCAGGATTTTGCTACACGTGCTCCGAACCCGGGTGCTAATGGCGTGCCCGGGCGGAGTAAAATAAGGAGACAGTATGTTAAAGCTTATCAAAATTAAAGACTTCGCATTAATCGAATCATTGGAATTAGAATTAGATAAAGAGATGGTTGCAATTACCGGTGAAACAGGAGTTGGAAAATCTCTTCTTTTAGATGCAATTTCTAGTCTTATGGGCAGCAAATGCAATACTATGAACATACGCTCAGGAGCGAAGAAATATCAATTGGAAGCAATATATGATATTTCTAAGAATCCAAAGGCGATAGAGTGGCTCAATGAAAAAGGTATAGAGCATGACGGTTTAGAAATTTATCTCAAAAAGGAATTATTTAGCGATGGAAAGTCTAGAATTCAAATTGGGGGATCTCTCGCACCTTCCCAGTTTTTAAAAGAACTTGGATCCTTATTATCTGAGATTCATAGGCAAAATGATCAACTATTTCTTCTCGAAAAATCTATGCAATTAGAGTATTTAGATGGATACGCTGGATTAACCTCTCTTAAAAAAGAAGTCTCGGAGCGATTTAAAACCTACCAAACTTTAAAAAATAGAATTTCTGAAATTGATAAAATGAGTTCCGATAAAAACCATAGAATCGAAATTTTAAAATATCAGATCAAGGAAATTCAATCTGCCAAACTACAACTTGGAGAAGAAGAAGAATTACTACAAGACGAACAAATGCTGATCCACGGAGAAAAGATTGTTGAGAATTACAATTTAATTGCTGATTTACTAAATGAAGGAGAGGAAAATATATTAAAATCATTTTCTAAAATTTTAAATGCAGCAGATAAAATTGAAACGGTTACCAAGGATTTTTCTACAAATCGAAACCAACTTTATGAAATCTATGAACAATTAAAAGATATATCGCATACCGTAATCGATCAAAAAGATGAAATATTTTTTTCTAGTGATCGATTGTCTATAGTGCAAAATCGATTAGATGAAATTAATAAATTAAAGCGAAAGTATGGAAAAGACATTTCTGCAATTCTTGATTTTTTAGAAAAAGCAAAGATCGAGCTAGAAAGTTTAGAGATAAGTTCAGATGAAGTGATCTCTCTTCAAAAGGAATTGGATTCTATGCGGGACAATCTAACAAATCTAGCAGTAAAATTATCACATCTGAGAAGGGACTCTATTTTAAAATTAGAATCTGATTTGCAAAAGGAGTTTCAATTACTTGGGATGAAAGATGCAAAGCTACAGATTGTAATGAGATGGGAACAAGCCATCGATGGAGAAGTAACAGACGGAGGAAAGAAATATATACTCAATGAGAATGGACTAGACCAAATTGATTTTTATTTCAGTGCAAATCAAGGAGAGAAGCCTAGACCTTTACGAAAAATAATCTCAGGTGGTGAGATGTCACGTGTTATGCTTGCTATGAAAACAATATTAGGGAATAACAATGAGCCAAGACTTTTGGTATTTGACGAAATAGATGCGGGTATAGGAGGGGAGGTCGCCTATCGTGTTGCTGATAAATTAAAATCTATCTCTGAAAAGAACCAAGTTCTTCTAATCACTCATTTGCAGCAAATTGCAGCTGTAAGCGATTGTCATATCAAGGTTGAAAAAGATATCATGAATGGAAGAACGTTTACAATTGCTAGAAAAATTTCTGATTCAGAGAGAGCAAAGGAATTAGCAAAAATGATCGCAGGAGAACACATTACCAAAGGAGCTCTCGATCATGCTAAAGAATTACTGAAAAAAGCAGTGTAATTACACTGCTATTTCGATTTCATTTTCAAAGATTTGTTTTAATTCTTGCTTCTTACGAATTAAAACTTTTTGACCATCTGATTTAATTAAAACCTCTGGAGTTTCAGGATAAGAATTATAATTCTTTGTAGACATTCCAGAGCAATAAGCACCAGTCCCTTCCATTACAACTAGATCACCAATGTTTGCTTCCATCATCTCTCTAGTTTCCGGACTACCACCTTCTTTTTGGGTAAATAAATCTCCACTTTCACAACAATGACCAACCACCACATAGTTTTTTGTTTTTTGCGGTAAACTACCATTAGCCGTTACTGTAATCAGAGGATGTCGGGAACCATAGAGAGAAGGGCGTGTATTCGAATCCATTCCGGTATCTAATTTTATAAATTCGAATCCATTTTTTCCAGTATCTACTTTGTCCATGACTTTGGTAATAATGGAACCACAAAGCGCAATCATATGTGTGCCTGGTTCAATTTCTAGTTTTAGTTTACGACCATGTTTTTGATTGAATTCTATAAATAATTCTTTTACAGGCTGACCGATTTTTTGTAGGTCGGTTGTTTTCTCCTCTAGCATTCTTCCAACCTTAAAACCACCACCTAAGTTTACGGTTGTCGCTTCTGTAAAAATTTCTGCATAGAGTAGAGTGTATTTAGAAACTGCTTTCCATACTTCTGGATCACTTCCTGAACCTATATGAGTATGTACTTTTGTAATTTTTAAACCATATTTCTCTTTAATTTTTTTAACATCTTCTATGTATTCATGCCAGATTCCAAATGCGGATGTAGTTCCACCAACATCTGTTTTTTGAGTTGCTCCACTTCCGAGCCCCGGATTGATTCGAACAGAAACTTCCTGATTTGGAAAAAGTTTTCCAAAACTTTCTAATTGATGGAGTGAACATGCATTAAACATAGTTCCTCTTTCTACTATTTCTTTTAAATTACTTGGAAGTTCTTGAGAGGTTAGCATAATCTCAGAAGGTTTGAAACCAGCAAGTAATGCTCGTTCCACTTCAAATCCTGAACTCGCATCAATATGTATCCCCTTTTTCTTCATTATTTTAAGAATGGCATTGTTTGGATTTGCCTTCATCGCATAACGCACAGTCAAACCATATTCGTTTGGAAAGGCAAGTGCAATATCACAACGACTTTCTATTTCCTTTTGAGAATAAACAAATACTGGAGTTCCAAACTCTTTCGCTATAGAACGAGTTTCTTCTTCTGTTAAAAACTTAAGTCTTTCTATTTCCATACAGCCTAGTTTCCAAACTGTATGGAATAATAAAGTGAAAAATCAGAAACTTTCTCAATTAGAGATAGTTTGTCATAAAATCTACGAAAGTTTTAGTAGTTTTTGTATAAGGAGGAAAAAGCATTTTTAAAAGTGTTAACTTAGATACTTTTAAAACAGCTCTTTCATGAGAGAAAGCCTTGAACCCAAAATGTCCATGATAATTTCCAATTCCACTATGGTTCACTCCTCCAAATGGAAGTTCAGGGTTACCAAGATGAGCTACAACTCCATTTATCACAACTCCACCAGAGGAGGTATTCTTTAGAATTTTTTCAATGGTAGCATCTTTTTCACTGAAGATGTAAAGTGATAAAGGTTTGTGTTTACTTCTAATAATCGCGATTGCTTCGTCTAACGTATTAAATGGAATAATTGGTAAGATTGGACCAAATATTTCTTCTTGCATGACTGGCATATCAAGTGTAACCTCAGATAAAATAGTTGGAGAAATATATCTTTCTTCTTTTTTAAAATCACCACCTAATTCTAGTTTGGCTCCTTGTTTAATACTATTTTTAACAATGTCTTCTAATCGTTCAAAGTTTTTATCATTGATAATTCTACATAGGTCAGGTGTTTTTTGCCAATCTTCAGGGGTTTGACCGTAAAACTTTTTTACCTGAGTTTTGCATGACTCTATAAATTCATTATATTTAGATTGATGAATTAAAACGTAATCAACACCTACACAGGTTTGGCCTCCGTTTAGAACTTTGCCCCAGATTACTTTTGCAGTTGTATCGTCCATATCAACGGACTCATCTACAATTACAGGGGATTTTCCACCTAACTCGAGAGTAACCGAAGTAAGATTCTTGGCTGCTGCTTCCATAATAGTAGTTCCGACAGATGTGCTTCCTGTAAAAAAGATATGGTCGAAAGGTTTTTCTAAAAGGGCTGCCGCAGTGTCTCTATCCGAAGAGGCAACGGCTACTTCATTTTCATTGAATATCTCTGAAACAATTTTTTTGGTTATTGCAGCAGTGTGTTTCGTATTATTGGATGGTTTAATAATTACGCAATTTCCAGCCGCTATTGCAGCCACGAGAGGAGTTCCTATCAAATGAAATGGATAGTTCCAGGGACTTATAATGAGGATTAAGCCTTTTGGTTCATAGATAATTTGGCTGGAACTTGGAAATAAACTAAGGGGAGTTCCTACACGCAAGGGACGCATCCAAGACTTTAGATGCAGAACGGCATCTTTTATCTCGGAAATAACTGGCATAATTTCTGTTAGATCTACTTCTTGTGGACTCTTTCTAAAATCACTGTGCAAGGCATCTCTAATTTCTTGAGAATACTTTTCAATGACCGATCTTAGCTTGTTTAATTTTTCAATTCTTTGGTTAGCAGTCGTATTTGCAATATTCCAGCGATTTGCTTGTTGGAGTTGGAAGAGGCGATCTACTTCTTTCCTAAACTCGTCTGTCTTTTTCTCAGGTTTTTGAATCTTAACCGTTTCTTTTTTCTTTGCGATTTTTTTAGCCATAATTGTCCCCTCATTCTAAGAATGCATGGCTATTATTACTGTAAATACAATTTTCAGGCCATATCCTCTTCTTACAATCTTGACAAAAGGGAAAATTAAGGATTTAATAGAGATATGATTTCAACAATAGCTGTTTTTCCACTTCCCAATATGGTTTTTTTTCCAGGGGCATTTTTACCTTTGCACATCTTTGAACCAAGATATAGATTGATGCTTGATTATTGTATTGAATCAGATTATGAGATGGCAGTTACAGCCCTAAAAAGTGATTCTGAAATTGAAACTACTTTTGGTTGGGGTAAAATTGTTCGACATGAACCACTAAAAGATGGAAGGGCAAACATACTACTTGAAGGAATGGGAATTGCTATTTTAAAAAAATTCAATTCAACGGAACCATTTATAATTGCTGAAGTTGATAAAATTGATAATGATTACTCACATATTAATACAGAAGAATTTAAAGAATTAACAAATGAACTAATAAGGCTAACACGGAGTTACCTCATGAAGCTAAATGTTGAAAATGTTTATATAAATGAAATTCAAAAACTAACATCACATCCCTTTCCTGTTGAATTTATTACTTCAGTGATTAATTGTGATTATAAGAGAAAACAAGAAATATTGATAACAGAGAATCCATACCAGAAAGCTGTTAAACTAATTCAAATATTAAAAGAAATTTAAAACAAAACCTTTTTATGATCGTTAGTTCCTAAAAATCTCCTAAAAGCATTGATTTTCTTGCATATTTTCACATATATACATTATATTGTGTGTAAAATATACTAAATATGGTTTTTTTTAAATTAAAAATAGTTAAAATTATTTAGATTGAAATTCAAATTCATATATTGAGTTTTTTTAATCAAAAAGAGGATAATCTGTATTATCCACATTTGGAGTATAAAATTTTTTGCCTATAGCATTTCCTACTGCTTTTATAAAATGATTGCATTTTGTTATTTTATTTTTCATAAATTAAATATAAATAAATGCCTCATTAAATTTTTCTCTTGCTTTTTTTAATCTTATTTTTACTTTCGAAGTGTGAACTTTGAAACATTTAGAAACAAATTAGGAAAAAAAATAAAAGAGGAAAGACTCGCAAGAGGTTTTACTCAAGAAGATATGGATGAGGGAGACGATGGTGTTCCTCACCGAACAATGCAGAACATTGAGACTGGAAAATCAAATCCGAATCTCAAGACACTATTTCGTTTATCAAAAAGATTAAACATAAGCGTTAGTGAATTAACAGACGTTTAAGTAGTTTATACGAAAATAGACCTTGGAAAGTGAACTATTTTTAGTTCACTTTCCAAGTGCAGAATTATATCTTTTCTTAAATATGTGGAAGGCACAAAGTAAATGTAGAGCCTTCACCTACAGCACTTTGTACTCTTATAAATCCATTTTGTCTTTCAGCAAATTCCTTACAAATAATTAGACCAAGACCAGTTCCTTTTTCTTTTTCTGTTCCAAGCATTGTAAATTTAGAATCAATTCGAAACAGTTTTTTTATACTTTCTTCAGGGATACCTATACCCGTATCTGTAATGGCTATTTCTACATTTTTACCAGTTTGTTTTACTACAATTTTTATGTTTCCACCAATTGGTGTGAATTTAATTGAATTTGATAATAAATTTCTAAGGATCGTATTGGTTAAATAGGAATCTGCTAATACAGAATTAACGTTCTCTAATTTAAATTCTATTGTAATGTTTTTATGAAAAGCACTACCTTTTATTAAGTCAATGACCTTTTCGATTTCTTTGTTTATATTAAATTCAACCAAGTCAATTTGGAGAGAGCCAGTTTGTGCTTTTGCCCATTCCATAAGATTTTCTAAAAGGGCAGAGGCTGAACCGGTGGAGGCTTGAATCAAATTTACCATTTTTTGTAATTCAGCTGTATCATAATTAGGAATATTCGAGAGTCTTTCTTTTAAAATTTCTGTAACACCTGAAATTCCAAAAAATGGATTTCTCAAGTCATGTGCCAAAATTTTAAAAAATTTATCCTTAGTAGCATTGAGCTCTTTTAAATTTTCAGATTTTCGAACTAATTCATGTTCGATTTTCTTTTGTCTGTGGATGTCTCTAGTTGTAAAAAGTATTCCAATAATTTCTCCATCCTCTTCTTTAACAGGAATAAATTTAATGTCATACCATCTTGGATAAGAGTTGACTTTATAAATTTTCTTTATTTCTACAGCCTCACCCTTTTTACATAAATTGAAATAGGTCGACATCATGTATCTATCAGTTTCAATTAATTTATCTAAAAAGTTTTCGCCTTCTTGGATTGTAATATTAAACATATGATAGATTCTTTTTAGAGCTAGTGAGTTAAAGAATTGAATTTTATAGTTTAGATCTATAAATAAAAAAGATTCATTTACATTGTTTAGGATTGCTCGCATTCTAGCTTCAGAAAGTCTCAGTGCATCCATGGCGAGCTTTCTCTCAGTAATTAATTCATGTGCGATAACAATATTTCCACTACCGTCATTAAATTTTGTTACTCTAGCCCTAAACCATCTTTGTTCTGTAGGACTATGACAAGGATATACTAGTGTAAATTCTTTTGCTTCATCTTTTATTACACTCATGATTCCATTAAACATAGGAAGAGCTTCTTCTGATCTTGCTCCCGATGAGGTCGAACAAATGTCTAAATAGTTTAATCCAATACTCTTATTTTCTGAACTGTTGCTATTTTCCTCGAAAAATTCTCTCCAGCCTTGGTTGACTGCAATAATATATCCATTTTTATCCAAAACACATACGTTAGCAGACACAGCATCCAGAGCCGCTTGTGCAAACGAACTTGAATTCATGATTTGTTGATTTAATTCCATTTTTTATAATGCAATTGGTAAAATAAAAGTAAATTTAGATCCTTTATTAAATTCGCTTTCTACCCAGATTTTTCCATTCTGCTTTTCTGTAAATTCCTTACATAGTATTAAACCAAGACCGGTTCCTTTTTCACCGTTTGTTCCTAATTTTGTTATTTTAGAATCGATTCTAAATAATTTGGAAAGGTGCTCTTCTTTTATTCCAATGCCGGTATCTTCAATGGAAATTTCTGCGTAGTCATTATTGAATTTAGTTCTTACTATGATTTTACCGCCTGGATTTGTAAATTTGATCGAATTAGTAAATAAATTTCTAAGTATAGTATTCGTTAAAGAAGGATCAGCTAAAACGAATTTTTCAGCATCTAAGTTTTTTTCAATTTCTATTTGTTTATTAAAAGCAATTCCAGAGATAAGAGGAATTGTCGCTTCAATTATAGAGTTTATAGATGTTATGATTAAATCACATTGTAATTCACCAGTTTGAGACCGCGCCCAGTGGAGTAAATTATCTAATAGGTTTGAAGCAGATCTAGCGGAACTTTGAATTAAATTTGCCATCTTTAAAAGATCTTCTTTCGTATATTGGCTCTCTGATTCTTTTAGCTTGCTCTCAAGCATTTCGGAAATTCCTAAGATTCCAGCAAACGGATTCTTTAGATCATGAGCAATTATATTAAAGAATTTATCCTTTGTATGATTTAGATTCTCAAGATCTTCCAGATAACGTTCTCTTTCAGTTTCTGCTTCTCTTTTTGCAGTTATATCCCTTGCAGTAAACATGACTCCAATCACTTCAGAAGATTTATTTTTTATAGGAGTATATAAAACTTCAAACCATACAGTTCCTGAATTTGTGGAAAAATTTCGAATGTGAGTGATTATTTCTCCTTTTAAAGCAGAATGGAAGGAAAGAGTAAAATTTTCAATTCTACTTTCAGGTAAAATATGTAACATAGATTTCCCAATCGTTAATTCGGTATTTAAAAATATCTTTGATCTACTATTTGCTGTATCATTAAAAAATTGAATTCGATAATCTAAATCAATGAAGATTATCGAGTCTGGACTTGTATCTAAAATGGCTCTAGTTCTTGCCTCGGAAATACGAAGAGCTTCTTCTGCCTGCACTCTTTTTGTGATATCTGTACGGATGGCAATAAAATGTTCAATTTCGCCATCTAAATTACGCAAAGGAGCGATTGTGGTTGCTACCCAGTAGTAACTTCCATCCTTGGCTTGATTTCTAATTTCTCCATGCCATGTCTCTCCTTTTTTTATAGTGGAATACATATTATGGAAGAAATACTTTGAATGGTATCCTGAGTTTAGGATTCTATGATTTTGTCCTATTAGTTCTTCTCGTGAATACTTACTGAGTGTACAAAATTTTGAATTTGCATATATAATAGTTCCATTATAGTCAGTTATAGCAACTATCGCATGTTGATCTATTGCTTGCTGTCTTTGGCTTACTTCTAAATTTGATTTTCTGAGTTTTACAAATAAATCCTTTTCAACATCTTTATTTTTCTTATATTCTGTTATATCTTCGAAAACCGCATAGACACCGATAGGTTTCTGGCTGTTTTCAATAAAAACTGGAACTGCGTCAATTTGAATCCAGATGTATTGTTGTTTTATTGGATTGAAAATTCCCATCGTTACATTTGAAATTGAATTACCTGTTCGAAGAGCCATAGGTCCTGGATGTTCATCACCCGAGAAAAAACTTCCATCTTCATGAATAGACATCCAATCTGGGTGATTTGAATTTCTACCGTTGATTTGCGAAAAGCTTAAACCAAGAATTCGCTGTGCTGCTAGATTTGCATAAAGAATCTCACCTTCTGCATTTTGATAAACAAATCCAATGGGAAGAGTATCAATGATTTGGTTTATCGGTAAGTTGGCATCTGTGAATGAATAGTGTTGCATTTTATTGTGAGATATAATTTTATTATTTACTAATTATAAAATCTCTAATCCTCATTCTGGTTTTATCTTTAGAATAGTAGGAATTTAAAACCTAGACATAAAATGGCAAGCGAATTTTTTGCTACTGAGATTCCTTTAAGACTATCGTATTTTTAAAGGTCAAAGGCACTTTGCTTTGGCAATGTAATCACAAAAGTACTACCTTCACCTAACTTACTGTTTACTTCTATCAATCCAGATTGTTTATCAATAAATTCCTTACGTAAAATGAGACCTAGACCAGAACCTTGTTCTTGTTCTGTTCCAGATTCTGTAAACTTTTCATCTATTTTAAAAAGACGATTTAAATTTTCTTCCGAAATACCGATTCCATTATCTTGTATTAGAATTTCTATTCTATCAGTAAAATCTCTACAGAAAATATTGATTCTTCCATTTCTGTATGTATATTTTAATGCATTGGATAAAATGTTTCTAATAATAGTACTCGTTAAATATTCATCTCCGAAGAAGAAAACGTTGTCCGATATTTCAATCTCAATATTGATATTTTTTGCAGCGGCATTTCCTTTGAATAAATTAACTACTTCCAAAACTAGTTTTTTTAAATAAATAGTTTCAGGAAATAAATCTATATCGTTTGTCTGTGCTCTAGACCAATGTAAAAGATTCTCAAGTAGGTCATAGGCTGAGCGAGAAGAGTCTTGAATTAACTCAATGTATTTTTTATTTTCGTGAAATTTATCCGTTTTATCTATATTTAGTAATATAACTTTAATCAAATTTAAAATTCCAATAAATGGATTTCTTAAATCATGAGCAATGATACTAAAAAATTTATCCTTAGTTGCATTCAATTTTTTAAGACTCTCAGTAAAATCTTCTAGTTGAAGATTCGCCATTTTTCTTTCTGTGATGTCTGTTATAATTACTATATGGTAAGTAAAATTATCTTCTTCTAGTTTTAAAGGAACACAAGTAAGACTAGTCCATATAACCCTATTATCCTTTCGGATTAGCCTTTTTTCCATTGTAAACCATTGAATTGATCCTTGGATTAATTTATCCATATTTTCCAAATCCTCTTTTAAATCATCAGGATAGGAAATACGTTGGTAATCCATCTTTAGAAGTTCATCTTCAGTATAACCTATAATTTCTGTTGATTTTGGATTTATTTGGATAAACTTGCCCGATTTGGATTCAATAAGCGCTATACCTAACGGTGCCTGATCAAAAATAGCATGAAATCTTGCTTCGCTAATTTTTAGGTCTAACTCTGCTTTTTTCTTTTCAGTAATATCTCTTGCTGTTAACACAACTCCAATTGTATTTCTTTTTTCATTTTTAACTGGTATAAATTGAAACTCATACCAAACAATTAAATTATTGATAGTAAAATGTTTATCGTAAACTACTCTTTCTCCATTCCAAGCTCTTTCAAAGTTAGAATTAAAAAGATTTAGGGAATCTGGCTGAACAATTTTGTAAATAGAATCGCCTACCTGAAGCGTTACATCAAATGTTCTTTTAGTTCTATCCTGTGCTTGCTTATTAAAAAATAGAATTTGCTTTTGTTCAGAAATAAAAATAAAGGATTCGTAGCTATTATCAAAAATAGCTTTCATTGTAGTTTCGGAAAGACGAAGTGCCTCTTCTGTTTTAATCCGGTCTGTTATATCTTGTAATACGCCTATCGTTCTAATTGGATTTCCTTTCAAATCAAAATCTGTTTTAAAAGTCTCATTTACAGTTTTAATCTTCCCATTTTTTAGAAGAATTCTATGTTCCATAGTAATTGGAATTTTTTCTCTCAAAGAATGATGGAAGGCATTTACTAAAATATCTCTATCATCTGGATGAACAAGATTTAAGCCATAATCAAAATTTAATGATTCCTTTTTCTCTTCTAGTTCATAAATATCAAACATCCCTTTAGACCAGAATACTTTTTGATTTAGTATATCCACTTCCCATCTTCCAATTTTTGCCAATGTTTCCACTTGACGTAAAAATGTTTCTTGTTTTTGGATTGTTTCTTCTTTTCTTTTTTGTTCTGTAATATCATACACTAATGAGTGCAGCAAGATTTGTCCATTATGGTCGATGACATTACTAAAAACACAAACATCTCGAATTGAATTAGAGGTGCGATGTTTATATTCAAAGAAACCTTGTCTGTTATTCTTAACTTGATCCAAGGCATTTTTAATTTCTTCGGGTGAGAGTGTATTAATATCTTGAATTTTTTTACCAACGAGCTCGGCTTTTGACCAACCGTAAAAACGTTCTGCAGCAGGATTTGCACAAATAATTTCGCTAGTCTCTGGATCAATGAGTAAATGAATTGCATCACTATTGAAAAACATTTCTTCAAAGGAAAGGTTTGGTATATTAATTTTTTTCTTTAACATAGCCTATCATAGTTTTCAATGAGTCTTAAATTCATATATTCCCTACAGATTCCAAAGAACTCAATTCATAATATTACTAAAAATATTTCTAACTATCAGATTTAAAGTCAAACGATTTATTCGCAAATACAAAAAATGGTGAGAAATGGATTAAAAAGAGATTCAAAGCCGTCTTGGAAATCTATCTATACATGTAAAGAGGATTTAGTTAAAAACTTTTTCAAAAAAAGATTTTTTTATGAGTCAGAAATTTTTACAAAGTGGCATAGAACTTGAATCATTAGTTGAAAGATTTTGAACGTCTTTCAATCTTGCATCAAGACCCATGAAAACGCAGAAAGGAAACAAACTGAACTTACCATTTATTTGGATTATTTTTACTTTCAGTGGATTGCTATCTATTCAGGCAAATACAAGACCAGCTTTACTTATTTCTCCTTTAAATCTTTCGGATGGTAATTTCCCATACATAGAAACTGCAAAGTCTTCTAAAAAAAACCAATCCAAAATTCCGGCAACTTGGGGAGGGGCAACACTATCGCAAGAAACAAAAAATGTTGAAGGTATAGATATGACGGTTTATTCTTTGACCGGTGGAGCGTGGATTTTACATAAAAAAGTAAAACTTTCTGCCAATAGCATTGAAATAGTAGGGGAAGATGCTTATAGAGGACATTTAAAAGGACAAACAAAAGTAGAAGATCCAGAGAATGGGATTACCTTAACTGCCGGGAAAGGAATTTATGACAAAGCACAAGAAACTGTTATTTTAGAAGGTCGACCCACTCTTATATTTGTAGATAAAGAAAAAAAAGTAACCAAAATTACAGCTCCCTATTTAAAACGTTATTTATCAGATAACAAGACTGTGTTTGAGGGAGGTGCGATAGTTGAAAACAGTGATTATACTATCTATTCGGACGCTGCTATCTTTGAAGAGAAAGAAGAATCTCTTACGATGGAGGGTTACCCGTTTATCTTTGGAAAAGAAACATTTTTAACAGGAGAGAAAGTAACTTACTCCAATTCGACTAAGAACACTGTTCTAGAAAATGATACAATTCTACTTAAATTGAGTTTTGAAAATCCCAAAAAAAAGACAATCAGAAAAGATTCTAAGGAAGCGGATAATACAGATAAGCCGGAAGAAACTGAAAAAATAAAAAAAATCAGTATTTTTACAGGCGATAAACTAATCAATCAATCTGGAGATGAGGAGACTCGCTTTATCGGGATGTTTGGAAATGCAAAAATGACAAGAGATGATTTTGAGTTCACCGGATCTTATATAAAAGCATTTGGAAAAGAAAATGGAAATATAGAAGCAAAAGAGGGCGTTACTCTACTTGATAAAGAAAATCACGTGCGTCTATCGGGAGATACTTTGGAACATAGTAAGGAAAAAGATTATTCCCATATGACCGACAATGCAATGATCGAGTTTTTAGATAAAGAAAATGAAAATGTAAATTCTAGTATGACCGCTATTGAAGTAGAAAGATTTGGAGATAAGAAGGAGATTGTTTGTAGAGGAGATGTAAATTTGGTTTCCAGTGATTCAACAATTCATGGAGAATACGCTACTTATTTTGAAGAGAGCGAAAAAATGTATGTAGAGGGAAATCCGAGTCTTAAAAAAGAAGAAAAGACAGTATATTGTGGGCGAATCATTATTTACCCCAATTCGGATCGAATTATTTTATCAGACGGACTGAATGTAAATAAAAAATGAGCCAAAAAACTTTCAGAATGGAAAATCTAGTAAAAATCTACAATAAGAGAAAGGTTGTAGATGGTGTGAGTTTTAAAATTAGTAAAGGGGAAATTGTTGGTTTATTAGGACCAAATGGTGCTGGTAAAACTACATCCTTTTATATGTCAGTGGGTTTTGTAAGACCTGATTCAGGACATGTTTTTATTGATGATCATGATGTAACACAAGCTCCAATGTATCAAAGAGCTAGACTTGGAATTGGATATTTAGCACAAGAAGCTTCTATTTTTAGAAAACTAACGGTTGCAGAAAATGTGGAAGCTGTTTTGCAGACATTAAACCTTTCAAGAAAAGAAATTCAAGAAAGAAGAGATGAATTATTATTAGAATTACAGATAATGCGAGTAGCAAATCAAAAAGGATTTACGTTATCCGGTGGAGAAAGAAGACGTTGTGAGATAGCGAGAGCACTTGCTACCAAGCCTGATTTTATTTTACTCGATGAACCATTTGCAGGAGTAGATCCTATTGCAGTAAAGGATATTCAAACTGTTATTAAAAGCTTACGAGAAAGAGGACTTGGAATATTAATCACAGATCATAATGTAAGAGAAACCCTAAAAATTACAGACAGAGCATATATTATGTATAGTGGAAAGATTTTAATTTCCGGTGTTACCCAAGAACTAGTAAACGATCCAGAAACAAGGAGAATTTATCTAGGGGAGGATTTTACACTCTAATGTTAGGCCAACATTTAGTTCAAAAGCAAACCCAAAAACTAGTAATGACTGCTGATTTACGGCAGTCTATAGAATTATTGCCTTTATCGACTTTAGAGCTTGCAGATAAAATCCAAGCAGAACTAATCGACAATCCACTTTTAGAAGAAGTTTTTAATCCTGAAAAACCGAAAACTCCTGAGATCTATTCTGTAACAGAAATCAGAGAGAAGGAAAAAAGAGAACTTACTAAAAGCACAGAAGGAAATCTCACAGATATTTACAGCATTGAAGGTCCCTATCGTTATGACAACGAAGCGAGAGATAAAAATCAAAGTATGATTGAAGCATCTCCCATCAAAGAAAAACTAAGCGACCATCTGCTTTCACAATTAAGACTTTTAGATGTAACCGATGAAGAGTTAGAGATTGGTGAAATTCTAATTTCTATGTTAGATGAGCATGGGTTTATCACAACACCGTTAGATGAGATAGCTAAGGAAATGAATCTAAACTTTAAATTAGTGAAAAAAGTGATTCAAAATATTCACCAATTAGATCCTGTTGGAATTGGTGCAAGTAGTATACAAGAAACACTTTTAATTCAAGCTCAAATTTTAAGACCAGAGGACACTAATCTTGCTATTCTACTAAGAGAGCATTTTAAAGATCTGGAGAAATTGGATTACAAGAAAATTTCAAAAGCAATGAAAATCTCGGAAGAAAAGGTCGAGCAGATTGCTAAGAATATTAAAAAGTTGGAACCTTATCCGGCAACATTATTTAATTCTAAGAAAATAGATTATATTGTTCCTGACGTTGTTGTAACGGAAACAGATGGAGAATTTACAATTCATATCAATGATGAATGGATCCCAAAAATTTCTGTAAATAAAGAATATAAAAGTGTTCTAATGAAATCTTGTAGTGCTCAGGATAAAGAATTTATATCTACGCGCGTAAATTCTGCACAATGGTTGATACGTTCAATCAATCAGAGACGTCAAACGCTTTATAAAGTAATGAATTCAATTATTGATTTTCAAATTGATTTCTTTCGACATGGGATTAATAATTTAAAACCGTTAACTTTAAAAGACATTGCAGACAAATTAAATATGCATGAATCTACCATATCTAGAATAACTACCAATAAATATGTTCAAACATCTTGGGGTATTTTAGAATTAAAATGGTTTTTCTCTTCAGGATTAAAATCAGCAGAAGGTGGTAAAGAATCCTCTAAAAAGATTCATGATATGATACGAAATTTAGTGAAAGAAGAAAGCGAGGATAATCCCCTATCTGATCAAGACATTGTAGATATAATGGGTAAGCGGGGAATTGAGATTGCGAGAAGAACGGTTGCAAAATATAGAAAAATTTTAAAGATTCTTCCATCAAACAGAAGAAAAAGAATACGGGATTTAAAGGCAAGTTAGATGTCAATAGCAAGCATAAGTGTTGAAAGCATTGTCCGCGATCATCCCGAGTTAGAGTTACAACTCATTAGCGGTGAACGCGGCATTAGTAAAAAGATTTCGAATTCAGAGATAAATAGACCTGGTCTTTCGCTTACCGGTTTTTTTGATTTCTTTGCTTATGATAGAATTCAAATTTTTGGTAAAGGAGAATGGGCATATTTAAATTCTCTGACTGATGATAAAGTGGATATTATTGCAGAGAAATTTTTCTCTTATCCAATTAATTGTATCATTTTTACACATGGGAATATGCCTAAGCAGAAGATAGTGGAAAAAGCGGATAATCTAAATATACCTCTATTTGTTTCCCCTATGTCTACTCATAAATTTATAACTCTGATTTCTGATATTTTAAATAAAAGCCTTGCTCCTAGAACAATGAGGCATGGTGTTTTAATTGAAGTATTCGGTATTGGAATTTTACTATCTGGAAAGAGTGGGGTAGGAAAAAGCGAAACTGCACTGGAACTAATTGAAAGAGGGCATAGACTTGTTGCAGACGATATGGTAGAAATTAGACGTTATTCGGAAAGCTATCTTATTGGAACTTGCTCCGACATTTTAAGTCATCATATGGAAATCAGAGGTCTTGGGATTATAAATATAAAAGATATTTTTGGGGTAGGATCTGTTCGGGATAGTAAATTAATAGAATTGATTATAAACATTGAAGAATGGTCAGAGAATGTTGACTATGATCGAACAGGTTTAGATGAAGAAACAGATGAGATTCTTGGAGTCAAAATCCCATTTTTAAAGATTCCAATTAAGCCCGGAAGAAATATACCTATTATCGTAGAGACTGCGGCAATGAACCAAAGGCTAAAGAAAATGGGAACATTCGGAGCAAGAGAATTTAATAATAAATTAACAAATTATATAGAGCAGATAAAAATTGAAAAGAGTCACGTTAAAGATTAACAAAGAAGGCTATGGAATGCACGCAAGACCTGCATCTCTATTTGTAAAGACAGCAGCTCAGTTTCCCTGTGAAATAACCGTTATTAGAGATGATATTGAGGTAAATGGTAAAAGTATTATGGGTCTAATGATGTTAGCTCTTTCGGCTGATGTGGAATTTACAATTGTCGCAGATGGTGATAAGGAAGAGGAAGCACTAGAAGCACTTAAAAATCTAGTCGTAAATGATTTTCAAAAATGAAATTGTTTAAAGATTTAACATCTTCCGGAGAAGGAAAATATTATATAAGAGATCTGTATATTTTTCTTTTAAGTATATTTATATCTATTGTATTAGCAGAAACTATTATATTTTCTGATTCCTCATCAATAGACTTAGTTGATAAAATATTTGTTTATATCTATATTATTTTCCCGCTCTTTTCCCTTGCTTTAATCATATCCTATATATATAGAAATATCAGAATTCGTCAAACAGGTAAATTAAGAAGCGTTATACGATATAGATTGACACTTGCTTTTGTTTTTGTTTCTATACTACCTTCTATTCCAATCGTTCTGTTTTCTTCTAACGTGGTTGGTAAATTAGTAGAGAGTTTTTATCGTATTGATATTTCAGAAGCTTTAAAATCAGCTATTGCCGACTTAAAACAGTCAGAAGAAGAAGACAAAAAAAATATTTTTAATAAAGGCAAGGTTCTGCAAAGAGTAGTTCAAAGAAATTTTTCTCAAATGGATATAATTTATTCAAAAGCGTCCGAATTAGGGATGATTAATTCGGATAAATTTTATATGGGAATTGTAAAGGGAAGTAAAATTATTGCTGAGACAATGCCTCTTTATTCACAGATATTAATCCAAAATTTTAATAAAAAACCAGATGAGGCTTTCGATAATTATACATTATATCAGAGAGATAAGGCATTTTTTCTAGCAAAAATAAATTCGAAAGAACCAGATAATTTTATCATTATAGGTAAGAGGGTTCATATAGGGAATGAAAAGAATGCCTATAATGTGATCTATACAGAAAATTCTTATAATACAGCTGATTTGTGGAAAGAGAAAGTTCCTTTTGCTTTAAGATTTTCTCTTGGTGTATTTTTTATTATGATGTTTGGTATTTCGATTATCGTTTCATTTTTATTAGCAAGACAAATTTCCAGACCAATCGTTCAGTTGGCGAGTGCAACCCAAAGAGTATCTAGAGGGGAATTGGATGTCCAATTGGATTTAAATGAAGAGGGGGAAATGGGAATTTTGATTGAATCTTTTAATCAATTAACTAGAGATTTGAAAGCAAAAAATGAAGAGCTAATTCATATACAAAGAATTGCAGCTTGGAAAGAAGTGGCACAGAGAATGGCTCACGAAATTAAAAATCCGTTAACTCCAATTCAACTCTCCGCCGAAAGAATTCGAAAGCGTTTAGATAATCCAAACCGTGAAAAATTTGATGAAGTGGTAAGAAATGGAACGGAAACAATTATTGGGCAGGTTCGAGTTTTAGAACATCTTGTAAAAGAATTTTCTGAGTTTGCTAGAATGCCAACACCGATCCTTATAAATCAACAACTGAATCCAATTGTTGAGGAATCGGTAAAACTGTTTATGGATAATGTAAATATTAATTTTGTTTTAAAACTTTCGAAGAATTTACCGGAAGTGTTTATTGATAAAAGATTATTCTTAGGAGTTGTAAATAATCTGATTAAAAATGCAGTTGAGGCAATTCAAAATCATAGGAAGGAAATCTCTGATTCAAATGATTCACAGGAAGAGTTACTCGGAACGATTCGAATTAGCACTAAATTAGAAAAGAAATTACTTAGAAAAAGTGTCGTTCTGACTGTTGAAGATAGTGGTCCTGGAATTTCACCTGAGTTAAAGGAAAAGATTTTTCAGCCTTATTATTCCACTAAAGAAGGTCATGGAACTGGAATAGGATTAACGATAGTCGAAAAAACTGTTTATGATCATCATGCGCATTTGAGTCTAGATGAATCAAATTTAGGCGGATGTAGTTTTAAAATAGAGCTTCCACTTGAGGATAGATAATGAAAATATTTGTTGTTGATGATGAAATAGAAATTAGAAAATCTCTGCGAAATATTTTAGAGGATGAAGACTATCAGGTCGAAGATTTTTCAAATAGTAAAACATTGCTAAAAGCACTCGCGAAGGAACGTCCCTCATTATTGCTTTTAGATGTTTGGCTTGGGAAGGAAGATGGTTTACAGATTTTAGATGAGTGCAAAAAAATCTATCCCTTGCTGCCTGTAGTGATGATCTCAGGACATGGGACAATAGAGTTGGCGGTTAACGCTACCAAAAAAGGCGCAATGGACTTTCTAGAAAAGCCACTTTCTATTTCTAAAATTCTAGACACTATTAATTCAGTCTTGGCGCGCCAAAATGATTCCGAAATACCAGAAGTAAAATTAGAATTTGATCAGATTATTGGTCAGTCTCAAGCAATAAAAAAAGTTAAGTTTGCAATTTCTCAAGCGGCTGCTACCAATGCTCGAGTTTTTATCTATGGAGAAAATGGAACTGGAAAGGAATTGGTTGCCAAATCTATATTTATGAATTCAAAGAGAAAAGAGAATCCATATATAGAAATAAACTGTGCTGCAATTCCAGAAGAATTGATCGAGTCTGAATTGTTCGGATATGAAAAAGGTGCATTTACTGGAGCCGTTGATCGCCGTATAGGAAAATTTGAAGCGGCAAATAATGGAACGATTTTCTTGGATGAAATATGCGATATGTCTTTATCTACACAAGCAAAAGTTCTTAGAATACTACAAGAACAAAGATTTGAAAAGCTTGGTAGTAGTGAATCCATCACTGTAGATGTAAGGGTTATTGCTGCTACAAATATTCCAGTGGAAGATGCAATTAAAGAGGGAAAGTTTAGAGAAGATTTATATTATCGACTCAATGTAATACCTATTATTATTCCACCTCTTAGAGAAAGAAAAACAGATATACCACTTTTACTCGATTTTTATATACAAAATACCATCAAAGAAAATGATTTAGCACAAAAGAAATTAGACAATGAAGCTATCGGTCTTTTAACAAATCATTTTTGGCCAGGTAATATACGTGAGTTAAAAAACGTTGTTGAAAGATTGTGCATTATGACGATAGGCGATACAATTAAAGGAAAGGATGTGAAAGAGGCTTTAATCGGATTCAAAAAAGCCGAAGAGATTTTTCAACAAGGAGATCTAAAGAAAGCAAAGGAAGAATTTGAGAGACAGTATATTATAAAGACCTTACAATTAAACGATGCAAACGTTAGTAAAACTTCAAAGATACTAGGTGTAGAGAGAACCCATCTTTATAGAAAAATTAAAGCTCTTAATATTCAAATCGATAATTTGAGCGACTGATGAAAAAAGATTGTATTCATTTCGGAGAATGTGCCGGTTGTGATATTTTAGATTATGAATATAAATCACAACTAAAAGAAAAGAAGGAGGAGATTTCTAGACTTTTCTCGGATTTTAAAAATACGGAAATACTAGATACATTTCCAAGTCCTAAAGAGTTCTATTACAGAAATAAAGTCCAACTTCCATTTGGACGCAAAAAAGGAAAGTATGAGGAAATTCTTACTCTTGGTTTACATGCGAGGGATTATTCAAAAATAATTGATCTAAAAGAGTGTAAAATACAAAATGAAACGTTATCTGATATTGCTTGGATCATTAGAGATTGGGCAAGAGAGGAAAACTATTCGGGTTACAATGAAAAGAAGGAAACCGGGTTTTTAAAATATTTACTTCTTAAGAAAAGCAATTTTTCAAAAGAAATATTAATCGGACTTATTACAGGATCACCTAGAGAGTTTAAAAAGATTAGCATTGATAAGCTAATCGAAAAAATAAAAACTATGTTAGAAGAAAAATATAAAAATGAAAATATAACTATAGCCGGAATTTTACAAAACATTAATTTAAACAACACATCTATGGTTCTTGGAGAACAAGAAAGACTTTTGTGGGGAAAGAGATATATCAAAGAAGAAATTTCCGGTTTTAAATATAGAGTTGGTCTTTCTACTTTTATTCAAGTAAATCCCTATCAGACTCCTAGATTGTATAATGAGATTTTAAAAAACATTCCAGAAGGAGTTAACGCTATTGATGCCTATTGTGGAATTGGAACTATCTCTCTCCTGATTGCCAAAAAAGCAAAGTCAGTGCTTGCGATTGAAAGTAATCCACACTCCATTGATTCAGCAAAAATTGCTCTTAAAGAAAATAAAGTAAATAACGTAAAATTCTTGTTAGGCGATACTGCAAAGATTCTTTCTAAATTAGATGGGCAATTTGATTTATTAGTTGTGGATCCACCTAGAGCTGGATTGGACAGAAGATGCATAAGTTCAATTTTTAAACTAGATTTATCTAAAATAATTTATGTTTCTTGTAATCCGGATACACTCTTGGAAGATGCAAAATATTTATCAGAGAAATATATTCTAAAAAAGATTACACCAGTAGATATGTTTCCGCAAACATTTCATATAGAATCGGTCGCTTTATTCGAAAGAAGAAGATGAAGTTAACTATTTATGTAAAACCAAATAGCAAGAAAATTGGAATTGATATCATCAATGAAAAAGAATGGATTGTTCGCGTCAAAGAGCCAGCAACGGAAGGAAAAGCAAATGATGCAGTTTTGTATTCCATCGCAGAAAAATTAAATCTACCGAAATCAAAAGTAAAATTAATTAAGGGAGAAAAATCTAAACAAAAAATTGTAGAAATTCTTTGAACGAAAAAGAATATACAGAGAGATTAGTTTTGGGATTTAGTATTGTATGATGATGGAATTTATTTATAGAATTGTAATTATATTTTTTCTCTTAAATCTAGCTATCAATGCTCAAAATCAGGCTCCAGAAGAAACGAAACAATTTCGCTTTGTAATTGCAAAGACTGGACTCACACTAAGAGCAAATCCGGACACTGAATCCGAAGCGATAGATACTATACCTTTTGGCAAAATTGTAGAAGTGGTAAATGAGTTAAATGAAACTGTTAATGTTCAAGGTAATGTTTCCAATTGGTTTGAAGTTAAATATAAATGGAATAAAGGTTATGTTGTAAGCGGTTTTTTAAGTGTATCCAGTGAAAATCCAGATAAAAAGGGAATCAAACAAAAAGATTATTATGCAACTTGGAAAGGAGATTGGAAATGCGGAAAGGAGTATTCCAATCTAAAAATTAAAAAGAATGGGAGTTTTTCTGGTTGGCTCTTTGCAGGTGGAGATGATTCGGGTTGTGGAGGCACATCAATAAAAGGGAATTGGTCTATCAATTCATTGGGAGAAATATGCTTGAAAACAAGTTCGGATGAATCTTGTTTTTTTATTTATAATAATAGATTAATTGCAAATCTGAATTCAGCCTCTGGTTTCAAAGAAAATTATGAAGCAGAAATATTAAGTGGTCTTTCAAAAGTAAAATGAATACTGATAATATTTACAGTCAATTTGCATCAATTCTTTCTGATGTAAAATTCCTTATGGATAAAAATGAGTTTGAGATATTTCGCCTACCGGACGAAAAAAATCCTTATTCATATCAATTTAAATGGAACCAAATATTTAATGATTCAGACAAGCAGAAGCAAGCGTTAATAGAGAAACCAATTGATGCAGCGGAAAATATAAGATGTAAGCTGTGTCCTAAAAAAATTGCAGGTATTCGAAATTATATTCATAAAGGAAATAAACCTGTTTTAGTATTACATTATACAGGAGAGTTCAGAAAAGGACAACCCTCTCTTTCTAAAACAAATCCATCTTTGGCTCTTAGAACTAGAGATTCTGAAGACTTATTTGATCGTCTTATAAAAAAAGTTTTTAATTTCTCCTCTAAAGAATTCTTTTTTCAAGAGTATCCTGCTTGTAGTTTTAACCATAACACATCGACTTTAGCTGATTGGAAGACAAGAATGGAAGCTTGCGATTTACATGTTAAAAATACTATTTTAGCAAATAATATAAAAGGTATCATATTAATGGGTTCTGCAGCCGTTATGCGATTAGGTGCAGAGCAAGCAAAAGAAAAAACAGGTAAATTAGAACCTTTATCATTTCAAGAAGTGGAAATTCCTACTTTGGTGATTAGATCTCCGGAGGGAGTATTTTCTTTAGAAGAAAAGAGGAAAAAATTAGAACATAATAAAACGAGCGAAGGATATAAATTAGCCAAAAAAGAAGAAGATGAAGTGAAAATAGGTCTAGTTGAACACCTAACGTTATTTAAAAATAAAATAGGCATAATTTGATAGAATACGCAGAAGTAGCAATCAATCTTCCAATTAAAGACGAAGATACACTTACCTATGAAATTCCCTTCGGAACAAAAAATATCGAAGTAGGAAAACGTGTAGAAATAGAGGTAAGAAACCGAAAAATGGAAGGAGTAATTATTGATATTCACAATGTTATGCCTTCCTATAAAACTAAACCTATTGGAAGAGTAATTGATAAGCAACCCGTAATTACGAAAGATCAAATAGAACTTGGAAAATGGATGAAAGATTTCTACGTTTCTACGTTAGGTGAATCCTTGTATAAAATGATTCCGAGCGGTAGAAGAAATATTTCTAACGATAAAATTGATATAACTGTTGAATCTAAGTTATTAAATTTAAATCCAGAACAAGAAAATGCGTATCGAAAAATTCGAAGTGATTTTGGTAAAGAATCGATTCATTTACTTTACGGAATTACAGGGAGCGGCAAAACAGAAGTATATATACATTTAATGCATACACTTCTAAATGAAACAAATAAATCTGCTATACTACTTGTTCCTGAGATTAGTTTAACAGTTCAAATTTTAAAAAGACTCCAATTGATATTTGGTAGCTCTCTAGCAATGTTACATTCCGCGATGAAGGTTTCTGACAAATTTAGAAATTATCAGCAAATATTAAGAGGTGAGAAGCGGATAATCGTCGGAACCCGCAGTGCTATTTTTGCTCCTGTAAAAGATCTAGGTCTTATTATTTTAGATGAGGAGCATGACGGTTCTTATAAAGAGCATTCTAATCCTAGATATCATGCAAGACAAATTGCAATGCAAAGAGCTAAAATGGGAAATGCAGTTGTTGTACTTGGATCTGCTACTCCTTCTGTTGAATCTTTCTATCATGCAAAGAGGGGTAATATTCAATTTCATACCTTAAAAAATAGAGCGAAATCGGCAGAGTTATCAAAAGTATTTTTACAGGAAAAAAAAGAAGACAAAGAAATTATAAGCGACACGCTCTTATTTAAAATTAAGCAAAGGCTTGATAAAAAGGAGCAAGTAGTTTTACTTTTAAATCGAAGAGGGCACAGTCCTCTTATCTATTCTAAATCGGAAAAGAAAATTCTGGAATGTCCTAATTGTTCTACCAATCTTTGTTATCACAACAAAGGAAAAGCTGTTTGCCATTTATGTGGTTATAATGAGAGTTATTCGAAGCTAAATGATAGGTATCAAAATCAATTGGATTTGATGGGTGCTGGAACACAGAAATTAGAGGAATATCTACTAGAAAAATTTCCAAATGTTTTAATAGAAAGACTCGATCAAGACGCCACTAAAAATAAAGAAATTCTTGCAGATGTAATTGGTAGGTTGATAGAGCGTAAAATCGATATTTTAACAGGAACTCAGATGATCGCTAAGGGGCTTGACGCATCACATGTAACCCTTGTTGGTGTGATTAATGCAAATACTGGTTTGGGACTTCCTGATTTTAGAGCGAGTGAGCGCGTTTATTCTCTACTTACTCAAGTGGCAGGTAGGGCAGGTAGATCTGAATTAAAAGGGGAAGTAATAATCGAAACTTTTAATAGCAGTCATCCGGTGATACAATTTGCAACAAGACAAAATTACGATGATTTCTTTGACCATGAAATTTTAGTTAGAAAAGATTTGCATTATCCACCCTTTTGTAGATTGATAAGACTTCTTACAAGATCTAAAATTGAAACAAAATCAGCAGATGCAATAGAGCTTATAAGAAATGAATTAGATAAAAAAATTTCTAATCTCAATTTGAAAGATGTATATATTTTAGGACCTGCACCCGCACCCTTTTATAAAATTGATTCTAATTTTAGAAATCATATTGTTATAAAGACCAATTCACTGCAGAGAGTAAGAGATGTTATACGCGAACTGAAAATGATTTCTCTCCCATCTAATGTATATCTAGAAATCGATATAGATCCCATGGATTTGGTCTAATAAATCTCTCGGAAAACATACAAGTATTTTCTCGAATAAAAACGGAGATATACTGTAGAAGACATTATAATAAAATAAAACAATGGCGTTGCATAACGCTAATATTTAAAATAATATTTCTTATAAAGTAATTTGCAATAAACGATAATTCAGACTTGATGTAAGTGAATTTATTTTTTTTATATTATTGGATTCAAATTATCACGATTTATATAGGCTGAAGGAAACTACAGAAATAACTGTTTATCTTGCCTATTCAGAAAAAGACCAAAAGAAAGTAATTTTAAAAATTCTAAATCCAGAATATCCTACGCAGGAGCAAGTTTCCATTTTTCATAACGAGTTTGATTTAACGTTAGATTTAAACTCTAAATATATACGTAAACCAATTCGAAAAGAAAGAATAAATGGAAAAAGAGTATTAGTATTTGAATATATAAATGGTAAATCTCTCTATGATATTTATCAAGATGCAAAGAAAATTGATTTAGAAAAATTTATTACAATCAGTATAGAAATTGCGAAAGCGATATCTGAAATAGAATCACTTGGTATTATTCACAAGGATCTCAACTCAAATAATATTTTATATGCAGAAGATACAAATCAAATTACAATTATCGATTTTGGAATCGCAACCAAGATAAGCTCTAAAAGTTATTATCTAGGAAATCCAGAAAAATTAGAAGGGACTCTTTCTTATATCTCTCCTGAACAGACAGGTAGGATGAATCGAGCTATAGATTTTAGATCAGATCTATACTCACTTGGTATTAGTCTTTATGAGATACTAGCAGGAAAATTACCGTTTGTATTTACAGATTCTCTAAATATTATACATGCACATATGGCTGTTAAGCCTGTAGATTTATTTGAACATATAAATATGAGTAATCTAAGGTTTACTAAGAAATATTCAAATAAAGCAATTGAATGATTATCCAATATAATTATGCACCTAATAGAGAAGAATGCAGAGGAACGTTATCAGTCCGCCTCTGGATTCCTTTTTGATTTGATACAAGTTAAAGAAATTTTAGAAGGCAGAAGAAAAGAAACAGACTTTATATTAGCAAGTAAAGATTTTTCAGCTCAATTTAGAATTCCAGAAAAACTTTTTGGCAGAACCAAGGAAATTGCAGATCTACATGAAGCCTATCGAACCATACTAGATGGGAAAAAGCCATTTATTTTAATTAGTGGATATTCTGGTGTCGGCAAATCAGCGTTAGTTCATGAAATACATAAACCAAGTATTGAATTAAGAGGACTTTTTATTGAGGGAAAATTTGATCAATATCAAAAAAACCTACCATATTCTGCCTGGATTCAGTCATTTAAAGAATTTGTTAAGAATATTTTGACAGAAAATGAAATCTCTCTAGAAAAATGGAAAAATATAATCCTAGATGCTGTGGGAACTAACGGTAAAGTTTTGACAGATATAGTTCCTGATCTACAATTTATTATCGGACATCAACCAGATGTAATAGAATTAGGTCCAGTGGAGACAGTGAATCGATTTAATACTGTCCTTACAAATTTTATTCAACACATAGCTACAAAAGATCATCCACTTGCAATATTTTTAGATGATTGGCAGTGGGCAGATTTGGCTTCTTTAGAACTATTAAAAGTTATTCTTTTGAATCCTGAAATAAAGAATACTTTAATCATTTGTGCATACAGAGATAATGAAGTAGATAAGAATCATCCATTTGCTATTACTTTAGAACAGATAAAATCTAAAAACATTGTCCCAAAAGAGATTGTTGTCTCCGAGTTAAACCTAGAAACTGTAGAAGAAATTGTTTATCAGTCTCTAGGAAGTCAAAATAAGATATTAGCAAAAATGATTCATTCAAAAACAAAAGGAAATGCTTTCTTCTTAAATGAATTTTTGAAATCCATACATAAAGAAAATTTATTAATATTAGATTATAGAACTGGAAAATGGAATCCTGATTTAGAAAAAATTCAAAATCTGAACATAACGGATAACGTAGTAGATTTAATTGTATCTAAAGTAAGAAAGTTAAATCCAGATACTTTAGAATTATTGAAATATGGAACATGTATTGGTAGCCAATTTGATATAGGGCTACTGTCGATTATCTGCAAACAATCGAATATAGATATAATTAAAAAATTAGAAACCGCTCTAATAGATGGTTTAATCTTTAATACAAAATCGGTAACTAAATATAATTTTAAAATTAAGCATTCCTCGAACAGTAATTCATTTAGTATTTACAAATTTGCACATGATAAAATACAACAAGCTATTTACTCAATTTTAGATGAAGAAGAGAGAAAGAAAATACATCTACAAATTGGAACTTTATTATTAGAATCGAGTGACTCAAAAGAGCGAGAAGAAAGAGTCTTTGATATAACGAATCAATTAAATGTAGCAAAGGAATTATTAATTGAAAATTCTAAAAAACTTTTACTTGCAGAATTAATCTTACAATCTGCAAAGAAGGTGAAGTCTTCCACTGCATATAGTTCAGCTCTATTGTATATTAATCAATGTAAGTCTTTATTAGATGAATCAGCTTGGATTAATCATTATAATATTATATCAGACATGTATATAGAAATGGCAGAGATTTATTATTTGAACGGTGATCTTGAAAAGTCTGTCGATTTTATAAATGATTCTCTAAATAAAGTTAAAACAAATATTGAAAAGGGGGAACTCTATAATTTATAAATAATTGAGTATACTTTATCCGGTAAATATAAAGAAGCAATAGACTCAGGATACATCGCTTTAAAACTATTTAATATTGATCTACCATTTGATAATTATAATTCAGCACTGCAAACAGAAATGAATAAAATCGAAAGAATGAAAGGTGATAAACAAATTAAAGATTTTGTTGATTTGCCTCATATGTCTTCGAAAGAGACCATTGTTGCTATGAAGATCTTAAATTATATGGTTCCACCTACTTTTATGACATTGCAACCTCTGTTTTTAGTTATCGCGGCGAAAATGGTAAATCTATCACTTGAATATGGAAATACGGGTGAGTCCTCTTATGGATATGCGGTATACGGCATAGTTTTAGTCGAGATCTTACAAGATTATAAAAATGGATTTGAATATGGTGCTATGGCTCTAGAGCTAAGCATAAAATTAAAAAATGATATTAAAAAATGTTTAGCCTGTGAAGTTCTCGTTGGGCATCTAAATCATTGGCACAAACCTCTTAGTCTATCCAATGAATTAACAGAAATTGGATTTAAAGCAGGAATCAATTCAGGTGAATTGCAATTTGCTGGCTATATTTATTTATACCAAGCATATAACCGTTTTTTTGAAGGAGCGAATTTACAGCAGTATATTAGTGAAATGGAAAAGTTTTTAGAGTTTACCGAGAAAACAAAAAATCAACATGCATCGGATGTGGTAAATGGGTGTAAACTTTTCGCTCAATATTTATCAGAATCAAAAAATAATTCGTATAATTTAGAAATAGAGACACACTTTAAGAACGCAAAAGAAAGACAGAGTAATTTATTTGTAGAAGGTCCTTATTATACATTTAAAGCATTTATTAGTTTCTTGGAAGGTGATTATAATTCTTGTATTCTTAACTCCGAAATAGCAGACGAAAAAAAAGCAAATGTGCCTGGAGTGATTATAATTGCTGAGAATAAGTATATTCGAGCGTTAGGTATTCTCTCCATTTTAAAAAAGAATGAAAAAACAGATTCAGAAAAAGAAAAATATTTAAATCAAATCGATTGTATTCAAAGTGAATTGAAAATACTCTCAGATGTTTCTCCTGAAAATTTCTATCATAAGTATACTCTAATTCAAGCAGAACTAGCATTCTATAAAAAAAAATTTTTAGATGCCATGTATTTGTATAAAGACTCTATTCAATCAGCAAAAGAGAATGGCTTTATTCAAAGTGAGGCAATCGCTTGCGAGTTAGCAGCCTATTTTTATTTAGAATTGAATTTAGAAGACTTTGCTAATGTCTACTTTGAGCGATCATTAAAATGTTATAAATACTGGGGTGCTAATCGAAAAATAGATATTATGCAAAATCTATTTAGTAAATTTCAAATCTATCCTTATAAAGGGTTAGAGATTCCTTCCAAAAATGAAAGTCCATTTACTATTGCTAATTATAATTCGGAAATAGACATAAACTCAATTATAAAAGCAATGCAAAGTATTTCTGGAGAAATTGTTTTAGAGAAGTTACTTACTAATATGATTCAAATCATTATTGAAAATGCAGGAGCTGAAAAAGGACTCTTAGTTTTGGAGGCTGAAGCATATATCGTTCACAATTCAGTTTGCCTATACAATTCAACACCTTTGGAGGAAACAAAGAATCTACCCATTTCTATGATTCAATATGTTTATAGAACGGGGGATAATATTGTTATTTATGATGCGATAAAAAATATTAATTGGAATAATGAGAATAAGGATCCAATAAAGGGACATCAATTTACAAGTGATTCTTATTTTTCTAAAAATAAAGTTAGATCTATTTTGTGTTTACCTCTGAAAAATCATGGAAATACAATTGGGATTTTGTATTTAGAGAATAATTTAATGCCAGGAGCTTTTACAAAATCAAGAATTGAGACAGTTAAATTATTATCTGTTCAAGCCGTTATCTCTATTGAGAATGCAAGATTTTATGAAGAATTGGAAAGCAAGGTCAAGGACAGGACAAAAGCTTTGAATTCTACCTTAGACGTTATAAAAAAAGATTTATTAATCGCCCAAAAAATTCAACAAAACACACTCCCATTAGACTTAGAAAGATTGGGTCCATTGAAATTTACTATTAAATATTTACCAATGACTGAAGTAGGTGGAGATTTCTTCGATATAATAAAAGTAAGATCTGGAGTATATCGTATATTTAGAGCGGATGCAACGGGACATGGAGTGCAAGCTGCGTTAGTAACAATGGCAATAAAGTCTGAATATGAAAATTTAAAGCATACTATAAGTGAACCTACTGTGATGATTGATATTTTGAACAGAACCTATCAGAGAAGATATAGTTCTTTGAATTCTTTTTTCACCTGTGTTGTTCTGGATAATAATTTACATACTGATAAATTAACATATGCATTTGCTGGGCATCCTGCACAAATCTTGATACATAATAATGAAATAATTCAATTAGAGAGAACCGGTAAGATGATAGGTCTTTCTAAAACTATGAATTTGACATCTAAGCAATATGATTTTGTGCTTGGAGATAAAATACTTTTATTTACAGACGGAATTTTTGAGGAGTTCAATCAAGAGGGTGAGCTCTTTGGTGAAGAGAAATTCAATTCGATTATTTATAAAAACAAAATGGCTAATAATGAACAAATTATATCACAAGTTTTAAAAGAAGTAACCAAATTTAAGGGTGGATTAGAACAAGATGATGATATTACAATGATTGGAATCGAATTATAAGATTTCTAAATATTTTACTAATCTTATAAATAGTTTTGCTATCTGTAGAGTATAAGTAGTGGATAATAACCGTTATGCGAATGTATTTTAAATAAACTCACAATCTACTTGACTAAATATTGTTCTTCTTTTTTTACTAGACAGGTTAGGTTAGGCTGTATATGGAAGTTCCAAACATACCGGAAAACGAAAAAGAAAGGCATAAGAAATTATTAGAATACAACATTTTAGATACCCTAGAGGAGAAAGAGTTTGATGATATTGCTAAACTTGCAGCTCAAATATGCAATTCTCCAATAGCACTCATTAGCCTAGTTGATTCAGATCGTCAATGGTTTAAATCAAACATTGGATTAGATGCAAAGGAAACACCGAGGGATATTTCTTACTGTGCTCATGCCATTTTAACTGATGAAATTCTTGAGATAGAAGATTCAGCCAATGATCCTAGATTTTATGATAATCCTCTTTTTCTAAATACGCCTATCGTTCGATTCTATGCGGGAGCTCCTTTGATAACATCTGATGGATATAGAATAGGGACATTGTGTGTGATTGACCGAGATGCAAAGAAATTAAATGACCAACAATTGCAAACCCTTAAAGTTCTTAGTAATAATGTAATTAATCTATTAGAATTACGAAAAAATCTATATGAGACAAAAGATAGTGAAATTATATTAAAAGACATTTTAGATAATACAGAAGATATGATTCAAAATATTCAACTATCTGATGGTAGAATTCTATATGCAAATCCTAGTTGGCTAAATACATTAGGATATACAAAAGAAGAATCTAAAAATTTGCGGTTTAATGATATTATCCACCCAGAGAGTTTAGATCATTGCATGTTCCTTTATCAGAAAATTGCAAATGGAGAAGATATAAAAGATTTTCATGCAATTTTTATAACAAAGAATAAATCAAAAGTTTTTGTGAGAGGATCAAGTGGGTGTGTTTTTAAAAATGGAAAACCTTATTCTACTCGAGGAATATTTCAAAATATAACAAGAGAAACAGAATCGGAATTAAATGAATTTAAATTGAAATCCAGATTAGAATATTTATTAGAACATTCGCCTACCATTATTTATACTTCTAAAGTAAATGATGATTTCGGAGCAACTTATATAAGTCCGAATGTAGAAAAAATTTTAGGATTAAATCAAAATCAGTTTTTAAAGGATTCCGGATTTTGGTTAAATAGCATTCACCCTGAGGATAGGGAAAGAATTGTAATCGGTTTAGAACAATTATTTCTAAATAATAAGCACGTGCATGTATATCGGTTTTTATCTGGAAATGGGATGTATCGTTTGATGCGAGATGAACTAAGACTGATAAGAGATTCATCTGAAAAACCAATGGAAATTGTAGGCAGTATGGTAGACATCACAGATTCCAAAGAGATAGAACTGGCTTTGCAACGTTCGAATGTTCAGGTAAGAGATTTTGCTCAAGCGTTAGACGCTCATGGGATAGTTGCCATTACTGATAGTAAAGGAATTATTACTTATGCAAATGATGAATTCTGTAAAATATCTAAATACAATAGAAAAGAATTAGTAGGTAAAACACATAAAATTGTTAACTCAGATTTTCATTCTGATTATTTTTTTACCGTTATGTGGGAGACTATCAAAAATGGAAATGTTTGGAAAGGGGAAATTCAAAATAAAGCAAAAGATGGAACCTTATATTGGGTTGATACAACCATAGTTCCATTTAAGAATGAAAAAAATCAAATTTATCAATATGTTGCTATTCGTAAAGATATTACAAAAAGAAAAGAAGCCGAAAGGTCATTAATAGAAAGTGAGTCTAGATTTAGAGCTGTTACCGAGTCCGCAAATGCTGGAATTATAACTGTAAATATGAATCGACTCATTATAGGATGGAATTTAGCTGCACAGAAACTATTTGGTTATTATTTCAATGAAGCTATCGGTAAAAATTTAGCACAACTAATTCCAAATATTAATTATAAAATGTTTCAGGATTACATTGAAAATTATATTTATCCAAATAAAATTGAAAATCCGCAAGCTCTAGAGATAAAGGGAGAAAGAAAGAATGGAATTCTATTTCCCATTGAAGTATCGATTTCTACATACGAGATAAACACAGAAAGATTTTTTACATTATTCATTCAAGATATATCATATAGAAAAAATGCAGAAGGTGCATTACGAAGAAGTGAAGAAGAATATAAATCGTTAGTTCAAAATGCTCCAGACATAATTATGAAAGTAAACCTAAATGACGAAATTACATTCATAAACAGAGTCACTCCAGGTCTGAAAGTATCAGAAGTCATTGGAGTAAAAACAGAAAATTTTATTTTACCAAAGTATAGAGAGATTGTTCGAAAAAAACACAGTGAATCTATATTCAATAGAAAAAACATACAATATGAAACTGAATTTTTAAACCCAGATGGAACGACTTCTTGGTATTCAACCTATGTCAGCCCAATTTTATTGAATGAAGAAGTTATTGGATTAACACTCGTTACCCGCAATATAGATGAAAGAAAAAAACTGGAGCAACGTTTAATAGATCAAAATCGATTCATACAAAAAATAACAGATTATATCCCGGGAATGGTAGGCTATATATCTAAGGATCAGAAGATTCTATATGCAAATACAAATTATTATCAATGGTATGGTGTTAGCCCTAAACAAATAGAAGGAATGAGGCTTGAAGAATTATTAGGTGATTCATTTTTAAAAATTGAAAAATATATTGAACGTGCTCTCGAAGGAGAAATTCAGAAATTTGATTCTGAGATTATAAAAACCAATGGAGAAAAAAGTCATCTATGGTATCAATATATACCAGATATTGTAGATGATACTGTCGTAGGCTTTGTAGTTGTTTCCCTTGATATTACTGAGCAAAAACTCACTGAGCGCAATTTGATTAGAACAAAAAATAAACTGAATACAATACTAGAAGCGATCCCAGAAGGTCTCATTGAAGTTGACTTAAATGGTGAAATTATTTTTGCCAATAAAGGAGCAGGGGATATATTAAATATTGAGCAATTGAATAGATCCGAAAAATATTATAAAACGAAACTTTGGAAATCAGAATTTCTCGATGCCTTTGGAAGTTACACAAATGTAGAAAAATTACCGTTAGCCGCAGCGATCGCAATTGGAAATCATTTGGATCCAGTAGAGTATAAATTAGTGGATGAGAATGGGGAAGAAAAGTGGATATCAATTCAAGCTGTGCCTTTGATCGATTCGGATCATAATGTTTATGGAGGGGTTGCAAGCTTTAGAGATGTTACTC
The DNA here is from genome assembly GCA_035345875.1 of Leptospiraceae bacterium. Taxonomy (GTDB): domain Bacteria; phylum Spirochaetota; class Leptospiria; order Leptospirales; family Leptospiraceae; genus UBA2033. The sequence continues at coordinate 169,673 of DAORDH010000001.1, forward strand.
AAAGGGTAAAAAATGAAAAAGTGATCCATGAAAATGAAGCCTATTTAAAAGCAATCGTATCGTCTATCGATGATCTAATCTTTTTACTAGATAAAAAATATAGATTCCTAAATTGTTGGACAAATCGACCAGACTTACTTGCTTATCCAAGAGAGTTTTTTATCGGAAAAACAATAAGAGAAACATTCGGTGAGGACTCTGATCTATCCTTTTTATTTGAGAAATCGATTGAGAAAGTATTACAGAACAAACAAAATGCTTATGTTGAATATGAAATGGATGGAGAATGGTATAGCGCCAAATTTAATTATGTATATTTAAATCAAATTCAAGAAGAAGCAGTTTCTTGTATGGCACAGAGTATACATGCAAAAAAACAATCTGAGTTGAATTTAATTAGGGCAAAGGAGGAAGCAGAGAGAGCGAATAAAGCTAAAAGTGAATTTCTTGCAAATATGAGTCATGAGATTAGAACTCCTATGAATTCAATTCTTGGATTTGGAGAATTATTATATAATAGTCTTCAAAATGAGATTCAAAAAGACTTTGCTCATTCAATTTTAACAAGTGGAAAGATTCTACTTAAACTAATAAATGATATATTAGATTTATCTAAAATAGAATCAGGTAAATTTAATATAACACTTAATCCTGTTAACTTACGTGTTGTTGCTAACGATATGCGAACTATCTTTTATCAAAAGATTATAGAAAAGAATATAGATTTAAAAATTGAAATCGAATCTAATTTTCCAGAATTAATTCTTTTAGACGATATACGAATTAGGCAAGTATTACTCAATATATTAGGCAATAGTATTAAATTTACAGAGAATGGTTTTATAAGATTGGTAGTTAAATCCCGATCTTCTGAATCAGTAAACAATAAAGTTGATATTAGCATTTTAATTGAAGATACTGGTATTGGAATTGAAGAAGAAGATCAAAATAGAATCTTTGAGGCTTTTACACAAAGTAGAAAGCAAGACCAAAGTAAATATGGAGGAACTGGTCTTGGCTTAACAATTGCTCAGAAGTTAACAAATCTTATGGGAGGACAAATATTTCTAGAGAGCGAAAAAGGAAAAGGGACAAAGTTTTGGATTGATATGGAGAATATTGAAATATACAATCATTCTTCTAATATTTTAGAAAATGTAAATGTTTTACTAGGCAACGAGAATAAACAATTTGAGAAATCAAAAATACTAATAGTAGATGATTTACCAATTAATAGAAAATTAATTTATTCTTATCTAAAAGAATTTAAAGAACTGGAATTGTTTGAAGCAACGAATGGGGAAGAAGCAATTCAAGTAGTCAATAAAGAAAAGCCTGATATTATTTTGATGGATATTCGAATGCCGATATTAAATGGATATGAAGCAGCAAAAATTCTAAAATCGAAAGACGAGACAAAAGATATTCCTATTATAGTTTTAACCGCATCTATATCTGAAAATACAAAGAATGAAATTATGGATATTTGTGAAGGTTATATACAAAAGCCAATTCAAAAAAAAGTCTTAATTGGACAATTGCATACATATCTTAAATCAAAATTTATTCAGACGAAAGAAGTAAAACTGGATGAAAGTAGTATAGAAGAAAAAGTGGACATTGAAAAAAATAAAGTTCTATTTAAAATATTAAAAGAAGAAAAAGTTCAACAATGGCAAATTCATTCTAAGATACTTGATATGCAAGAAATTCAACTATTCGCAGAAGAAATTGAAAATTTGGCTCTAGAATATTATTCACCTGATATAAGAAAATGGGCATCCGAATTAAAAAGAAGTGTTAAAAATTTTGAAATTGATACAATGAATGAATTATTGAAAAGTTTCTTACAAATTATAGAGAATCTAAAAAGTAATATAGATAAACATGACAATAAAAATTGAATATGAAAGAAAAAATTATTTTAATAGTAGATGATACTCAGAAAAATATTCAGCTTTTAGGGCAAATTCTGACTCCGGTCGGATATAGAATCATTGTAGCAATGAACGGCATACAAGCGTTAAATGCACTTGAAATTCAAAAACCAGATATAATTCTAATGGATGTTAATATGCCTGAAATGGATGGGTTTGAAGCTTGTAAGAGAATAAAAGAAAATGATTTATTTAAAGATATTCCTATTATTTTTTTAACAGCCAGAACGGATTCAAATGATATTATGCAGGGCTTCGAATATGGAGGAGCAGATTATATTACGAAGCCATTTAATTCAAAAGAGCTATTGATTCGAATTTCTTATCAATTAGAATTAAAAGACCAAAGAGAGGAGTTAATTCGTGTAAACACTGAAAATAAACAATTGCTAAGAGTCTTGTTGCATGATCTCAGAAATCCTGTGGGCGCAATTGACGTTATGTGTGAAATGCTAAAACAAAATTCTGAAAATAAAGATAAAATTATTAATCTTATCTCGCAAGCAACAAAGAATTCTATGAGTATTTTAGAAAATGTAAAGACAATGTTCAGTGTTGGAGATAAGTATATTCCAAATTTGGTTTTATTTAATGTGAAATCTACAATAGAATCGGCTTTGCGAATATTTGATCATCAATTTAATTCTAAGAATATCTCTCTAGAAATAAATATTCCTGACAATTTAAAAGCTGTAGTAGATGGAAGTTCTTTTACTGATTCTGTTTTTAATAATATAATTACGAATGCTATAAAATTTTCATTTCCAGGTTCTAAGGTGATAGTTTCAGCAGAAGAAATTGACGACAAAGTTAAATTAACAGTTCAAGACTATGGAATGGGAATTCCTCCAAAAATATTGGAAAATATTTTTGATATTTCTAAGCCTACGAGTAGAATAGGAACTAACGGTGAAAAAGGGACTGGATATGGAATGCCTCTAGTAAAAAAATTTGCTGAACTTTCTAAAGCAAAAATAGAAATTCATTCTATTGAAAAACCCAATGAAGGGCATGGAACTAGGGTTAGTCTTTACTTAGAAAAAAAGATTTAGTCTATTTATTTTAATTTACTTTTTTATATTCATTATATTTCCATAAAGGAATGGAAGTTATAAAAAATAAAATCGAATTAAATCAAAGGATTAGAAAACTTAAACTAGAAGGAAAGAAAATCGCCTTTGCTCCCACCATGGGTTTTTTACATGAAGGACATATAGAATTATTTAATGAGTGTAAATCCAATGCAGATATATCTGTAACATCTATATTTGTAAACCCTGCGCAATTCAATGATCCAAAAGATTTTGAAAAGTATCCGAGAAATACAGATTCTGATCTAAAAAAGTGTGAGAAAGCTCTCATTGATATTGTATACCTTCCAGAGGTTAATGATATTTATCCACAAGGTAAAGTTCCTGATATAAATATCCGAATTCCTCATTTAATGCGCAATCTTTGTGCTACAACTAGACCTGGTCATTTTGAAGGTGTTCTTCTAGTAATATCCAATCTTTTTCATATTGTTGAACCGGATATTGCTTTTTTTGGGAAAAAGGATTATCAGCAATACTTGATTATAAAAGAATTTGCAAAGGTAACTGGGATGAATATCGACGTGATAGGTGTAGAAACCATTCGAGAAAAAGATGGGCTTGCGATGAGTTCTAGAAATGCAAGGTTGAGTTCAGAGGAAAGGGAGGCGGCGACGTTAATTCCTAGAGCTTTCCAACTATGCAAAGAATATATTTATGGAAAAGGAAGAGATCCTAAAAAAATAAAAAGTATTTTCTCTGAGGTAATTCTGAGTTCTTCGAAAATGAGGATCGATTATATTGAAGTTTTAAATGCAAATAATTTAGGTGATTTGGAAGTCTTAACGGGAGAAATACTAATTGCTGTTGCAATCTTTTGTGGAGAAGTTCGTCTTATTGATAATATTCGATTGACACTTAGCTAACTTATCCTAAGATTTCTGCTATGGAAATAATCATCGAGTGTATTCTAAATCCTGGAGTTCCCTGTGATAGTATTTTAAATTATACCTATGTTCTCTGGTTTGTATTTGGTATCGTTTTAATTGTTTTAGAATTTTTTATTCCAGGAGTTTTTATTATCTTTTTTGGGCTAGGTGCATTAGTTACTAGCTTATTTCATTATTTATTTATACTTTCCTTTGGAATGCAAATAACTACTTGGATAGTAGCAGCATTTGCGATAATGTTATTTGGGGCAAAATTTTTGAAAGATTTATTTCCTTCTGAAGAGTCATATGAACCAACTATGAAAGAGAGTGTGAGTGGAAGAATCGCACTCGCAATTAAAAATATTCATGTAGGAAGAAAAGGCGGACGTATCTCATTTCAAGGAACAGATTGGGATGCAGTCTCGATGGATTTGGAGATTCCTAAAGGTAGTTATGTAAAAATTCTAGATAGAGAAAACCTCACCTATCAGGTTCAGTCGGCAACCCAAGAAGAAATCAATCAATACCTAAGCTCTATAAAAAAAGTAGAAGAGGAGGATTGAGTGACTTTTGTATTAGCAAGACTTCTTGTTGTGCTTGCCATTCTTTTTATTTTGGCTTATTTTTTAATGGTAGTGATCGTTCCTGAAAATTCTGTATTTATACAAGAGAGACTCGGACGATATACAAGGACATTAAATCCTGGAGTTTATTTTCAAGTTCCAATCATTGAAAAAATTGCTTTTAGATTTACACAAAAAGAACAAATTAGAATTATTAAAGAATTAGTATGCACAGCGGCTAATGGTAGTAAGGTGTATATAGATGCAATATTTATATTTCAAATAGAAGATCCTGTAAAGGCTGCCTATACAACAGAAAATTATATTGAATCCGTTTTAATTGAAACAGAAAATAGTATAATAACAGAAATTCAAAACTATTTGCCCGAGGAGATAATTCCCAAAAAATATGGTATCAATCAAAGCATCGTCAAGAACACAGGAGAAATTTGTAAAAACTTTGGATTGAAAATAATACGTTTTGAAATTCAGCAAATGAAACGAGATGCTAAAATTACATAAGCAAGTTATGCGAATTAAATTTATTTTTTAAATTAAAGGAGATAATATGGGAACAACATTTACAATTATTTTTATAATTGCGATCATAATCGTTTACAAAACTTTTATAATAGTTCCGGAACAATATGCGTTTATTAAGGAACGTTGGGGAAAATATCAAGATCCACCTCTTACAGCGGGATTTCATTTCTTGATTCCTATTATGGATCGCATTCACTATGAGCATACATTGAAAGAGGTAGCGTATGACGTTCCTCCACAAGAATGTATCACAAAAGATAACGTTACAGTTGAAGTGGATGGAATTTTATATTTAAAAATTTTAGATCCAGCGAAAGCATCTTACGGGATAGATAATTATTTACTCGCCACAACTCAGCTTGCAAAGACTACTCTTAGATCTGAGATAGGTAAATTAAATTTAGATGACACTTTTTCGGAAAGAGATGAGATCAATCAAAATGTTGTGAAACAAATTGACCATGCGACTGATCCCTGGGGAATCAAAGTAACTAGATATGAGATAAAGAATATTACTCCACCTAAACAAGTTCTTCATTCAATGGAACAACAAATGAGAGCGGAAAGAGAAAAAAGAGCAGAGATTACAATCTCAGAGGGCGAAAAAGCTGCCCGAATCAACAGATCTCTTGGAGAGAAGAAAGAAGCAATCAATGTTTCTGAGGGAGAAAAGCAAAAGCGTATCAATGAAGCAGAAGGGCGAGCAAAGGAGATTGAATTTGTTGCAAATGCGACTGCTACCGGAATCAAAGTAGTGGCGGAAGCAATTTCAAATAAAGGTGGGGAAGATGCTGTTGATCTACAGATCACACAAGCTTATTTAGAGTCACTCGGAAAGATTTTAATGAGCTCAAAAACAACCGTTCTTCCATCCAATATGGCGAATATCGTTGGTGCGTTTGAAGGTTTATCTAAAGTGACTGGATCTTTTCCAGATTCTAAGAAAGGAGATAAAAAATAATGGAATACATTGTTGGAATATTTTGGGTTCTTTTTGCATTATTCATTGCTTTTAAATTTATTCGTTCCGTTCGAATTGTGCCAGCACAAGAAGTGTTGATAGTGGAAAGATTGGGGAGATACCATCAAACTTTAAATGCGGGTCTACATTTCCTAATTCCTTTTATTGATAAGGTTACTTATTCACATACACTGAAAGAACAGGCTATCGAAGTGCAACCTCAGATTTGTATTACCAAAGATAACGTTCAGGTTAAAGTAGACGGTGTTTTATATTTAAAGATACTGGATGCTCAAAAAGCAAGTTATGGGATTGAAGATTATAGATTTGCCGCCATTCAACTAGCGCAAACTACAATGCGTGCAGTTATTGGAACCTTAGAGCTAGATAAAACATTTGAGGCGAGAGATTCGATTAACCATAGGATTGTTGAAGTCATTGATTCGGCTGCAGAACTCTGGGGCATACAAGTGAATCGATATGAAATTCAAAACTTAACTCCTCCTAAAACTGTTTTAGAGGCTATGGAAAAGCAGAAGACTGCAGAGCTAAATAAGAAAGCAGAAATTTCACTCTCGGAAGGAGATAGAGATTCTAAAATCAATCGCTCGGAAGGTTTGAAGCAAGAAGCAGTTAACAAATCAGAAGGGGAAATGCAAAGACGGATTAATGAAGCAGAAGGACGAGCAAAAGAAATTGAAGCAATTGCGAGTGCAACCGCGAAAGGGATTGAGGCTGTAGCCAATGCCATAAATACCAAGAATGGTAAAGAAGCAGTTAAACTTCAAATCGTTCAGGGCTTTATTAAAGAGTTTACTTCTCTTGCAAAATCAAATACTGAAATTGTATTACCAATGAATTTGACCGATATAGAATCTATAACAAGTTCTGTTGTGAGTATAATTGATAAAGAAAAAGGATAATTAATATGGCATTATCTGCTGATCAAATTGTAGAATTACAAAAATTACAAAGACTTTTAAGTTTATTAGAAAAAACTTTGTCCGCTTCTAAAAATGATGAGCAGAAAAAGCGAGTATCGAAGGATATCCAGAAATTTAAATCTAAGATACTCGCAATCTCACCAAGTGGGATTCCAGATAATTTTCATAATGCGGTTAGCCCTTTAAATACTCAGAACGTTAGTTCTCAAGGTGGAATGCAGCCGGCACAAGCAGCTTCTAATGTTCTATCGAATATAGCTGTTATGAAAATTTCACCACATTCGCATGACCAAGAAATCAATTTAATAGCAACTTTAATCAATGTAATGGAAACGGAATATATTCCTGTTTTAGGAGATGCACATACTAAGTTTGATTTCTCTCATGCGACAGAGAGAGATACCGTCTTAAAGCACCTTGAAAACATTCGCCGCACTATGAAAGTTTTAACAGAGACGATAGAAGAATACGCTCAATCTGAAAAACAAGATTTTAAAGAACAGCTTGGTAGAATGAAAAATAAGCAGTCTCGTATTTTTATATCTGAGGCGGGTGAGTTGTTTAGAGCATTTAGAGATTTTCTAGAAAAAGTGGAAGCAGATATGGAATCTGGTGGGGTTGTTGTTATGAATTTAGGCGAGAAAGTTCATTTCAATTCCAGGTTTGAGAGGGCGACCATTTTAGAAGGTAAGGATGTCGGCTATTGCTTAAAACAATTTTTAGAGTTTACGCGTGCAGCACTTGATAGCGTAAATCTTCCAATGATAAAAAAGTAAAATGAAAAGCATTATTATCAGCGCAGGAGATCCATCCGGAATCTCCTATGAAATATTTGACAAGGGATTTTCCTTTTTAAAAAAGAATGCGAAAGACTATAAGATATTATTCATTGAAACGCAGAACTGTATCAGTTCAAAATATAAAAATAAAAACAATCAAATTCAAATAGATCAAGTAGATGATTTTTTCTCCAAGAAGAGTTCGTTTAAGTCAGGAATTTATTTTTTAAGTCTTAACATTTTAAAAACAAAAGAAAAAATCCAAATCGGGGAACCCTCTATTCTGAGTGGTAAATGTGCATATACTTCTCTTATGATAGCGATGGGAATTATACGAAAGTATGGAGGAAATTTAATTACACTCCCTTTAAGTAAAGAGTGGGTTATAAAAGCTAAGATCCCTAAGTTTACAGGGCATACGGAGGAATTGGCAGATTTTTTTAAAAAGAAAACTTTTATGATGATGTATGGGGAGAAGCTAAAAGTTATACCTCTCACAACCCATATTCCGATTCAAAAGGTAAGTAACGCTTTAAAGAAAGTTTCCACTAAAGAATTAATTTCTGCAATTCAGAGTAATCGACTCTTAAATAAACCTAAAATTGCAATCTGTGGGTTAAATCCACATGCTGGTGAGAATGGCAAAATTGGTTTAGAGGAGGTATCTATTCTAAATCCAATGATTAAAAAACTGAAAAAGTCGGGACTTAACGTTTCCGGTCCAATATCTGCGGATTCATTGTTTATTCCCGAATATTCGAAAAAATTTGATTTAATTCTAGCTTGTTATCATGATCAGGGTTTAATTCCATTTAAAGCCTTTGAGGGTAAAAATGGAGTTAACGTTACACTTGGGCTTGATTTTATAAGAGTATCTCCAGATCATGGAACTGCGTTTGATATTGCGGGCAAAAATAAAGCAGACCCGACAAGTTTTATTCAATGTGTAAAGGTATTGACCCAAGATGACATTTATTGATCAAATCACTCTTCCCATTTTTATAACATGGATTGTTGGTCTAATTTTAGTTTTTTTTAGAAGAGACCTAGATTTTTTATGGAAGGCTTTTTTCCTTTTAATATTCCTATTTTATATAATTCAATTTCACGAAGAAATTTTTGCAGGGTTTTACCGTTTTAAATATAATTATGCAAAAGAAATTGTAAGTTGGATTTATGGATTAGGTAAAGCAACTTATTATATGCTTCTATTTACTTGGCCATTGAGTTTGTTTCGAATTTATTATAGTGCTGCTGGATATCTAAGTGAGATTACTATTCGACTACAAGTAGGGCTTAACGTTGTATATTGGATTGGATTTTATTTTTACTCAATTTTTCAAACAAAGATTGATAATTTCTTAATGAACACACTGGTTCATTTTTTAAGATTTAATTGATTCTAGGAAGGTTTTATGAAAAAATTATTCTTAATAGTATTCCTTTTGGCTTCTTGTATGACAGAGGACAAGAAAGATGTTTCCTCTAATTCTCAAAAATTGAAAAATAAGGATAGCTCTGCAATAGAGATTACTCGTTTAACAGAGGAAACTTCATGCGATAATTGGATAGAAAAAACGGCAAAGGATATAAAAGAAAAATCAGATTTACCAGTTTCTGGAAGTTTGATTGTGTTTAAATCTGAAAATGGAGAATGTAAGTTTTACCATGTGAATAAATTAAATAAGCAAGATTTAGATATTTTCTCTGATAAGATTCTAATGGATTGCAGATTGACTAATAATCATTGCAAAAAAATTGCCTTGGTTTCATTTAAATAAATTCATTTCTAAAAATTAATAAATTAAAACTTCTGCCCTAATTGAATTAGAGCAGAAGTGTAGTTTAAATTGAAATTTTGATATTTTGAAAAGATATTCACCTGTTTTAGAATGCGCTTAAATTTCTATTTCTGTAAATATCTCTAAAAAGGAGATAGAAATATTTCTTTGATAATCCTATCTCACTAATAGAATTTAGATGATCTCTCTCAAAAGTTATGCTTTAGGTGGGAGAGGACCTAATTTATCAAGTAGTAGTTTATTCACAGTTGGAGGATCTGCTTTCCCTTTACTCTCCTTCATAACTGCTCCTACAAGAGATCCTAGAGCCCGATCTTTTCCTTTTCTATAATCTTCAATAGCTTGTGGGTTTCTTTCTAGGATTAGATCAACGAGTCGCTCAATTTCTTTATCATCACGAACTACTAGTAAACCTTCCTCTTCTACAATTTGTGTTGGAGTCTTTGGGCTTGTGAGCATTTTTTCAAAAACATCCTTTGCAATTTTACCAGAAATTTTACCATCGGCAATAAGTTTAACTAACGAACCAATTCTATCAGGTCCAATGGAAAATTCAGAAATGGAAATATTTTCTTTATTAACAATTCCTAATACTTCATCTTTTACCCAATTGGATGTTTTCTTGGCATCTCCTGAAACTTTTAAAGCCGCTTCATAATAGTCTGCAATTTCTCTTTCGGCTGTAAGAACTTCTGCATCATAAGGTGGTAAACCAAGAACTACTTCAAATCTTTTCTTTTTAGCTGCTGGCAATTCAGGAAGTTTACTTTTTAAGATGTCTATATCTTCTTTCTTTAATACGATAGTTGGTAGATCTGGATCGGGAAAGTATCTGTAGTCATGTGCCATTTCTTTAGATCGCATAGACATTGTTTTTAGTAATGTTGCATCCCAAAGTTTTGTTTGCTGCGGAAACGTTAATCCCCTTGCATACTGATCTTTTTGCCATTCAACTTCATAATCAATTGCTTGCTTGACTGCTTTAAATGAGTTTAGATTTTTTATTTCTACTCTAGTTCTAAATGTTTTCTCTCCTCTAGGGCGAATGGAAACGTTTGCATCACAGCGTAGGGAACCTTCTTCCATATTACAATCTGAAACTTGTATATAACGTAAAATCGATTTCAATGTGGTTAAATAAGCATAAGCCTCATCACTTGATCGTATTTCCGGTTCGGAAACTATTTCTATCAATGGTGTTCCCGCTCGATTTAAATCTACATACGATGCATTTATACTTGAATCACTAGAATGCATAAGTTTCCCAGCATCTTCCTCTAAGTGGATTCGTGTTAAATGAATCGTTGTCGGTTCTGTTTTACCTTTCAATGTAAAGGTTATTTCGCCCCCTAGACAAATAGGCTTGTCAAACTGGGAAATTTGATAACCTTTCGGTAAATCTGGGTAAAAATAATTTTTCCTATCAAACTTTGTAAATAATGATATTTCACATCCGAGTGCAAGACCTGCCTGAATTGCTTTTTGTAAAGCTAATTCATTTAAAACTGGTAGTGCTCCTGGTAATCCGTAACAAACCGTGGATACTTGCGTATTTGGTGAACTTCCAAACACTGTAGGGCTAGGTGAAAAGACTTTTGTAATGGTATTGAGTTGGGCATGGACTTCTAATCCAATAATTACTTCATAATCGATCATAAATTCTAAGAGTATAGAGCCTACTTATTTAGCAATTTGAAAATTTGTCCAATTGTTAACTGTCATTGGATTTTACTCGTTTTTGAAAGAAAAAATCATAAAAAGAGGATTATTTCTGCACACACATCAAACTTTTTTCCTCATATTTTTTAGAGGTGATATTATGAATCAAAAATCAAAGCTGATTTCAAACCAAAAGATTGCATTTCCAAGAGAAAATTTAAATTTTACTGAATTTAGCTCTACTTTATTAATCCCAGAACGCTATTTTACTCTTTTTCAAAAAAAATGCCTTACAAACGGTGGTGTCCGTGGATATATCGCCTATCTTCTTTCTAGATATCAAATTTTTATTGCTAATGGTCTCATACCGGGTTATGCAAATGTGACGACTAAGTATCAGGAAAAAGGGCAAAACCTCCATAAAGTTGCCTTTCGACCTAACCCAGAAGATTGGGCAGAATTGAAACTTTATCGAGTAAGCTTTGGTATGTCTATCTCTGCTTTTTTGGTCTACCTACTAATAGCAGACTCTGTAGAATACGCAGAAGCCTCATCCGATCTCTTAGTGGGTGTCGGAATTTCAAAGATCTCAAATTTTGATCTGATGGCCAAAGTCTATCTTACAAATAATCGTTCCAACTATACTATCTTTTTCCAATATAGAAAAAGTCACTCTCATTAACACGAGTTAAATATTCTCAATTCAATATAAGATTTCAGATTCCTCAAAAATCAATTAGGCGAAGCTATAATTAAATAGATAAAATGCTTAGATTTTTCAAAATACTATTCAAATTTTTCTCTATAATAAGATGCTAAGTCGCTGAATGAGAAATTAACTTTATGATTTTTATCCAAATCCTTTGCTATTTCGGACATTTTTAGTTGGGAAATTCTATTTGAATCTGTGGATCCTATGACGATTAGGTTTCCCGAACGATCTTTTTGAAAAAAGTAAACTTGTGGAAATTCCGACAGAATTGTTTCTACATCATTTTTTATTTTATCGTGGGTATTAATATTAAATACAACGATTCCATTTTTTTTAAGGTGTGATTTCAGGTTTTGAAAAAAGGAAACAGTCTTTAATTTGACTGATACACCAGTTGAGTCTGTCTCATTGGAGGGTTTTAAAAAAGCGTCCATGAAAATGACATCATATTTTTTGTTAGTATTTGATATGAAGTTTGTTGCATCATCGATAGAAATTTTTGTAGATGGATGGTTTTTTAAATAGAAATATTTTTTCGCAAGCTCTAGAATAATCGGATCAATTTCTACAACGTCTAGAGAAATAGATGGAAAGTAAAAATTTAAAAAATGAACCATACCACCACCACCTAATCCTACTAAAAGTGTATCCTTATGTTCTTTATTGATTAGAAAAGAGGCAAACATAGTTTGAGTATAAAGTAGAAAAAGATTTTGGGGATAATGAATATCAATGGTTGATTCAAGAGCCTCATAGCCATTGTCCCGCACAAAGTAAAGTTGTCGCAAAGATCCATAGTCTTTCACTCGAATATGTGAATAATTGGACTTAACCTCGGTGACTAATTCTTCTGCAATTGTATAGTTATTTTGCTTTTTTTCTTTTTGTTTTAATTTGCTTTCTTCAGAGCAGACAATTGTAGTTGATAAAATAAATATATAAAATAGAATAATGCGATTCTTTTTCAATTCCTATTCCTCTCTTTGAGCCACCCTACAGACCTGTAAGTCTTGGTAAATCTTTTAATGCTTGCGTTTGAAAATGATTTTTACAGAATAAGACAAGATGATTGATCTATCTTATTTTATAAAACTATCAAACAACAAAATTAGTTTTTTAATTCGAGTAATGAATGTATTTATCGATGATACACCAAAGGATATTGAAGAATTACAGATCAGTTTTAATGCAAAAAACTATAAAAAAGTGAAAGAGGTGTGTCACAAACTGAAGGGTTTGTTTAAAAGTTACAATATGTTGGAATTGACGCAACTTACTGTTGAGCTAGAGAACAATGCAAAACAGGAAAATTTAGGAGAAGGGAGTATAAAACTTTTAAATCAAATTTTATCCAATTATGAAATCCTAAAGAGTGAAATGATAATTTTGCGTGATGATTATAAGAAAAGCGAGAAATGATAACAGATAAAAATACAAATAAAGAATAGAGTGAAATAAATTTATTTTTTGTTTCCTCTTCTTATCTTGGTTTATCAGTATTAATTTTTTTATAGAGTTCGATACCATCATATTTAGCGATTAATGAATACTTTCCTTCCATGCTTATAATCATTGTTTCAATTCTCTTTCTATCAACGTAAGGTGTAATACCTTTTTCCCTATCGATAAGTATATAGTCTTTATCCAGATTTTTTTCATGAAGTGGAAATAAGGGATTTTCTCTTTTAACAAAAGCACCAAGATCAAATTGAGTAGCAACTGAGTTCTTTTCTGGGATAAAATTGACTATAGTTTGAATGTTTTCAAGTCTTGTTTTATCGATTTGGAATCGGGTATAAGGGAATAGCTGATCATCACTGTTTGTATAGAGAGAAATTGAAAGAGAGAGGAGAAGAAGTCCAGGAAGATATTGTCTCCATTTAGATTCGTTCATTTTCTTGATTGAGATTAAAAATGCAACAATCCAGAAGGAAATAACTGTGTATGAGTAATAATTATAAAAAGAATTATACCAAATTCTATCAGAAATAAAATGAATTATAAAAATTGGAATACTAACAATGATTAGTTTCCATTCTAAAAAAACAAAAGGGCTAAAAGAAAAAATGAATTCTTTTAATACTTTCCACTTATCTAAAAATAATTTAAAAATAGAGATCGGATTTAATAAAATATTGAAAAAAATTTCTGAGTATGTATTTCCCCATTTGCTCCAGTCTTCTAACCAATTGACTTGAGTCGAAATATCTATATAATTTCTAAAAAATGAGGGAATATAAAAAAAATAAAAGAGAGAGGCTAATAATAGTAAGCCTCCCGTTTTCCAGTCTCTTAAAAGAAAAAAGTAAAGGGATAGACAGGAAACATAAATTGCCATATCTTCTTTAAGCAAAAGCAAAAATAAAATAGAAATAAATAATAAACCTTTCGAATTAATTTCCCTTCCTAAAAAGAAAAGCAAAAAGAAAAATACAATGAGTAATTCAAAGTGATAAGCGAAAAAAAGTCTATAAAGATAAATGTTGATTGAAAGGGAGAGAAAAGAAAAAAAGAAAACAGATCCTCTTAATTTAAATTTATAAAGTAAAAATCCCATAAGCCCAAGAGAAAGGAGAGTATAAAAAAGCAGACCATATCCATAACCTAATCTCGTATCAGACAAGAAAAGAAAAGGAGATAACAAAAGAAGAGAAGGAGAAAAATGATGTGCTAAATAATTTCCAGTTACATTATTTCCATAATGATGTGTTGTAAAAAACTTTCCAGATAAACTGTTATTTAATATCTCCGCAAGAGCCAAATAATCAAAATCGACTAGAAAAAAAGAATTCTTAAACTGATAGAAAGTATATAAAAATAATAAGGAGTAAAAAAAAATCAAACCCAAAGCAAAGAAAAATTCTAATTTAGAGTTTGAATTTTTTTCTAGTTCTACACTTTTTTTTCTCGCCTTCAAAATAAAATAAAAGCTCATTAAAAAAACTAATAAGGAGATTATTCTTAGAATCAAACGTGTATGGGACTGAAATATAAATGGCAGGAAAAACGTTATTATAAAGAGAAGAAAAGATAAAAGAAAAGAAAGCATTCAATTAATACTAGAAATATCTACACAGCCAAAAGACGACTCTTTTCTAAGTTTTAAGAACTGATTTATTAGAATAAATGAGATTAGAATCATTATAAAAAATAGTAGCAAAAATATTCCTTTATAAATAGTGTGAGTAGAGACTCCTCTCAGAGAAAATATATTGTCTGAAAAGATTTATTAATTTTATAGGTATTCATAGATGACCTTAAGAGAAAAAGAGAAGATCCTGTTACAAAAAATAAAAGCAGGGGATAAATATGCCTACATGGAATTGGTTACGCCTTTTAAAGAAAGACTATTCCGAAAGGCAAAATCTATGGTGAAGGATGAAGATGATGCCGATGATATTGTGCAGGATGCGCTTATTGCAGGCTATAAGTCTATCGCAAATTTTAGAGCCGAAGCCGGTGTCTATACATGGCTGTATCGAATTGTGATCAATAAATCAAAAGATCTCTTGACAAAACGAAAAAGAATGGTAGAAAAATCGATTGAAGACAATGATCAACAATTTGTAGATGAAAGAACTGGTTTTGAAAAAAAATTAGAACTGTCGGACGAATCAACGTATCTAATAAAAAAGATAAATCAATTAGAAGATATTTACAAAGAAGTCATTGAGCTAAGATATTTTGA
Organism: Leptospiraceae bacterium; assembly: GCA_035345875.1. Taxonomy (GTDB): domain Bacteria; phylum Spirochaetota; class Leptospiria; order Leptospirales; family Leptospiraceae; genus UBA2033. The sequence continues at coordinate 185,224 of DAORDH010000001.1, forward strand.
AGAAATGTCCTATTCAGATATTGCAAACTTGCTTGAGTGCAATGTTGGCACCGTAAAGAGTAGACTTTTCAAAGCGAAGGAAATATTGAAGCATATGATTTTACAAGATGAGAGAGGAGAAGTCAAAATTGCTACATAAATCTATATTTTTGAATTGGCTAAAAACAAAGATTGATGGATTATCTAAGGAAGATGAGTCTGAGCATGTTCAATTAGAATGCAGTCTAATCCGAGCAATTTCCGAATACAGAGAAAAAGAATTAGGTCAAATGCATTTAAGCAAAGATTTTGATCTAAGACTTATGAATCGTTTGGAAACTGTAGAAATGGAAGTTGTAGAAACATATAGAGATGGGAGCACAAGAAGATATAGAATGCCACTTGTTTTTTCCGCCGGATTTGCGGTTTTAGCAGTGGCTATCAGCACAGGTCTTTATTTCTCAGAGTCTTCCTCTCCTACATTTACTAAGTATCCAGCTACCGTGACTCCATTAGATTTAAAGGAAAATAGTTTTGAGATGAGTGCAGAGCAAAGAGCACTTTTACAAGAACTGAGAAAAAATCCTGAAAACGTAAAAATAATGGAAAAACTAGAAAGCTATTACTATGAAAATGGTAGGAAAGAACAAGCTACAGAAATTCATTCCCTTTTAGAAACAGTCTCTAAAAAATACTAATTTTAAAGAGCTTTTGCCTGTGTAAAAGCTCTTAAGAGTTCTCCGTTAAATCCCTGTTAGCTGCATGAATTGAAAAACTTTCCATTCTTGTTGTTATTTAATGCTTGCAAGCAAACAGAAGTGTAAAAAAATACTCATCGAATCCTATGGCAGAACCAAACTCAAAGAATAATAATGAAAATGTAGCTGCTCCGTCAATTCCTACCAAAGCTACAGTTAGCGACAAGACAGTTTTAGTTAAGACACCTCAGTCTATGAATAGTCTTTCTGCAACCTCTCGTTGCATCATGGACGAGTTGCGTGATCGTCATAAAGGGAAAGATCGTCCTGGATCTAAGCCATTGCACCCGACAGAACTCATCACTCTAGATAGAATCATTGATCATTTACATAAGTATTCAAATTTAAGTGAACAGGCAAAATCAAATGCATCCATTGATCAAGCACTGAGACAGTTAACCGATGCAGATAATAATGGTAGGGAACGAATGGCCTACCTATATCCGTTTTTAATTAAAAGTGGTGTTAAAGTTATCGCGAAAATTGCTCTCATTTCACCTCAATATACACATGAGATAAATGTAAAAAATTATAGAGAAACTTGTTTTGATTACTCAAGAGCAATGGTAGATTTAATACTATCCAATCGAGCAAAACGAATCAAAGAAATTGATGAAAACAATCCCGGGAATTTTCTTTTCCAAAAAAATAAATCAGGAGCTCTTTGGTTAAATCCAAATAATTGTTCTCTGGAAGCTGAAATAGGTCATTTATTGAAAGGCGGATTTAAACCTTATTCTTATATCCCAATCAAGGATTTCATTGATGATTTCATAGAATATGGAAACCAAAAAGGTGTATTAGAAATGGTAATGCCTGGCTACCATATGATAATAGATGAGATAGAATTAAAAGATGATGGCAGTTATCTGCGACCTCCTGAAATCGTTAATCACTATAGAGCACAAGCAGATGGACTTGAAAAATTTGCCTTAGAACAGCTCCGAAAATTAGCAGAAGAAGGCAATCTAAGTGATTTTAAATACAAGTTAAATGAATACAAACGAGAACATGTAGACTTGGCTCCAGATGGTAGACGTCAGTCGCGAGAAAAAGTTAAAGTTCTATTAGATCTGGTTAAGTCTTTCCCGTTTGAAAAATTCAATTCCGAATTCTCACGATCTGTTCAAAACACATGCAATCTATCTGTGCGAATAGTAGAAAAATTCATGAGTGATATGAATAATCTCATCGATAGAAAATATTCTTCTATATATAATAAGTTGTCAAAATCACTTGAAAAATTGATTACTGAGCATACAAAAAATGAGCTTACTATTTTAAATTTAGATTTAAATGAAGAAGTGGAAAGAGCTGGCATAAAAGATCCAGAAAAAGTAAAATCATTTTCCGAAAGATTAAAAAAAGATATTTCAAATAATTTTGGAAGCTATGCTACTAAGGATGACAGCGGTAAACAAGCATTTTACGTTGTTGACCAAAGTTATATGGCAAGTGTTCTACATAAAATGGCATCCATTGCGGTCTCAAATCCAGAATATAAAAAAGAACTAGAGTTTGCAAAAATTATCAATCAAGAACTGACGCTTCAGAAAAATCCAAAACTAAATACAAATATAAAAGAAGATCATGTTAGCAAATTAACTTCTGACATGAACACATTAGAGCAACAGGAAAGGGAAAGATTAAAGAGAGAAGCATTTCAAAGAAAATTTAATCTACCAGTAGGGTTAATGGTATTTATCCCAATTATGGCTATCTTTCTTATCATCTCATTCGTTGAGGCAAGTCTTGCAGCAATCCTGTTTGGACTTGTAATCAGTGGTGGAGCGGGACTTGCAGCTGCCATCTACTTCAGAAAAAAAGATCAACCATCTGATAAGAAAAATCAATCTAAACAGGGAATGTTTGGCTCTGAAATAATGACAGATACAGCGATGCAAAAAGCGATAGAAGAAGATATTAAAGGTAAAGAAGATAAAACAAGTATCATTGCCAGAGCTGCCATTCACCATGTATTTCCAAAAAAATACAATACGATAGAAGAAAAGCTGTATGATATCAATATGCTCCGAACAAGAATTCAAAGTAGTTTGGATGATATTAAAAAATCAGTTCCAATCCTTGCAAAAGAAACAGATAATCAGAAAGTCGCTTCAGCTATTGAATATTCTCTCATGACAAATAGTGTAGTCATTGCAATTCCGGCTGACGTTGTGCCGAGAGGTAAACCTGCCTCTGTCATTATCGCAAAAGAAGATTTTAAATCACCATTGATGCGAAACCAAATGTCTGAATACTATAGAGCACTTGCAGAGAAGAGTAAATATGATTCTGGACTTTTAAAATACTATACATTTTTAATCAATACTATCGAAGTTGAGTATTATAAGTTTCTCAATAAAAAGTTTCAATAAAAAACCTTTTCTATTGGTGCCTTTTTTTCACTCGGAACCATACTTCAATTGAATCCAAAGAGTTGAATCATTAAAACAAAGAGATCTAAGAGCTTAAAGCTATCTAAAGGATAGCTAATGAATTAAAACTATAAATTTGTAAGGATTAAAACTTCTTGTTTGCTTCTAGTTTTAGTTTATCTCGATTGGTTTGCTTAGCAGGCTGTTTTTTAACTGGAGTTTGCTTTTTTATTTCTAATTTCTTAGGCTCTGTCTTTTTAATTGGAAGCTTTGCTTGTTTTACAGGGGATATTGTTTGTTTGCCAATTTCTTTTTTAATCTCCATTTTTGAGTTAGGAAGAGAAATCCACTCTTCTAATAGTTTTGGATCCACTTTAGTATCCGTCGTGTTAAATGATACGAGTGATGCTAGGTTAGGAATTAACTTCTTATTAATAGGAGTAAGCAAAGATTCTGTGAGTTCTGTTTCTTTTCCAATTTTAATTTCAAAATTTTTTTCTAATTTTAGTTCGTTTGTATTTTCCTCTAAAGATAATAGCGCAGATCCATTCAAAGCATAAAACTTGGTTTCACAACTGTTTTTGTCACAGGGTATTGTCTTATTCCCTGTCTTTTGCACTATCGCGATCATAGAGGCATTAGATAGATTCGCTTTGGTATTTGGAGTTATTAATTTAATTTTTTCCTCTGAGCCTTCTATAATATTTAAAAAAACAGAACCTTCCGTTAGTGTTATCGTTGTAATGGTCTTCCCATCTCCAACTAGATTATTGCTAAATGATATTTCAGTATGACTGCCTAATTTGATTCCATTTTCTAATCCTAAAAGAAGTTCAGCAGAACCATTTTTAATATGAATTAAATCATCCTTTTCTAACTCTAAATCTGATTTCAGAGGGATTTCGGCTCCTTTTCTTTTAATCGATAAATCTCCATCATACCAATTCAATTTCAGTAGAAGTGGATCTGGATTTGTATTTGCAGATTGATTAGAAGTTTCGTTTGCTTTATGACAGAATAATAGGGATAAAAGTAGGAGTAATATAGTTTTTTTCATTCTCTTTCCACATATCCTACAACTTACTATTCCTACAATAAAAAAAAGGGCGAAATAGAATTGGAAAAGTCTCCAATAAAAAACAAAAAACTTGTCTCGAAAGGCTTTCTCTGTAATGTTTCCAGAATGACTGTTCGAGTGAAAATTTGTGGAGTAAAAACAATTGAAATAGCGTCCATATGCATGGATGCACAAGCTGATTTTATTGGTCTCAATTTTTCTCCCGAGAGCAAACGAAGAGTAGACCTAGAATCAGCTTTTAAGATTTATAATCATGTAAAAAAGAATTCGGCTTCTCTTTTTGTTGTTGGGTTATTTTATAAAAACTCTTCCGCTGAAATAGAATCTATAGTTAAAGAAATTCCATTTGACTTTGTTCAATTTGTAGCTCACGATGAAACGGTAGAACATGATTTTTATAAAGGGTTAGGAAAAAATTTGATTCCCCAAATTTCAGTTAAAGAATCTATTTCTGATTCAGATCTTTCTCTTTATAAAGGGGAATTGATAATTCTAGATAGTTATAAAGAAGGAATGGGTGGGGGAAGTGGGGAAGTCTTTAATTGGGATAACGTATCCTCTGTTAGAAGGAAATATCTCCTAGCCGGTGGTCTAAATCCTTCCAATGTAGAAAGAGCGGTTGACGTTTTAAATCCCTTTGGTGTTGATGTTGCATCAGGGGTTGAGTCAAGTCCTGGGGTCAAAGATCCAAAATTAATAGAAGAATTTATTCGAAATGCAAAAAGAATCTGATCCACTCGCAACACCTGCAATGAAACAATTTGCAGAAATCAAATCCAAACATCCCGATGGGATTTTGTTTTTTAGAATGGGTGATTTCTATGAAATGTTTATGGAAGATGCTATTACTGCATCTGCTATCTTAGATATTGCACTTACCAAAAGGCAAAATCAAATTCCAATGTGTGGAATTCCTTACCATGCAACAGAAAGTTATATCTCAAGGCTTATCAATGCAAAGAAGAAAGTAGTCATTTGTGAGCAGATCAAATCAGAAGATCCAAATGTTAAACTCATGCAAAGAGAAGTGGTTCGAATCATCACACCTGGCACAATCATCGAAGAAAACTTACTTGGATCATATCAAAATAATTACTTTGCAGTATTTCTGTTTGATTTGCGTTTAACGCTTGTTGCATTCGCTGATATATCTACAGGTGATTTGTATTATTTTAGTTTTAACAGGGAAGATACAGATTCTTTATTTGCAACAATTCGAAAATTTGATCCAAAAGAAATCATGCTAATTTCTGAAGAGGAGAGCTATTGGTCCAATTATCATTTTGATGAAATTTGTGTGACTACGATTCTTTCGAAATTAGAAATAGATTTCTCGCAAATAGACAAAACCGTTAAATTCTCTAGTCTTGAAATATTGATCCGTTATATAGTAGAACGTAATTTTAAAAAGAATGGAGCCTTTGCGTTTAAAAATCCAGTCATCATGGATGACAGTGAATACATGGAGTTAGATGAAGACACTGTTCGAAATCTTGATTTAATAGAAAACCAAAATGATGCAAGTAAGCACCATTCCCTCTTCAGTGTATTAAATAAATGCCAAACTGGAATTGGGAAACGAGTATTAAAAAATAGAATTTTATTTCCTACTAAGAGTAAATCTGTAATCGAATCAATCTGGAATCAAATTCAAATCTTAGATGAAAATAAAAAAATTAAAAATGATCTAATCCAAGAACTTTCTGAATTCAGTGATATTGAAAGGATTATCTCTCGCTTTCGTGGAGGCAAGGGACTTCCGAGAGATTTTAGGACAATTCAAAAGACTATTGAAATATCTAAGTCGATAGCTGATACACTTAAGAAAATTAATTATAAATTTAATATTCCAGAATCTAGACTAGATTCTATTTATTCCTTTATAGGAAAAAGACTCTCAGAAAATGAACTTCCTCCTATTCTTGGGGGAGACGGTGAATTTTTAAAAACTGGATTTGATCTGAAGCTAGATAAAGCAAGAGAAGCAAAAATAAAAGGAAAAGATTGGATTATTGAATTAGAAGAGAAAGAACGTAAGTCTCTAGGTTTGAACACTCTAAAGATCCGATACAATAAAGTAGTCGGGTTTTATGTTGAACTCTCTCGTAAAGATGCAGAACTTGCTCCTTCTCGCTATCATAAAAAACAAACGTTAGTCACTTCAGAAAGATTTACTTTCCCAGAATTAGAAGAGATCGAAAGAACAATTCTAGAGGCAGATGAAATCATTCAAAGCATTGAGAAAGAAGAGTTTGAGAATATGATGAAAGAAGTTCTAAAAGAATTTCATAGTTTTATTGCGCTTTCCAAAGAAATTGGACAACTTGATTTCACACTTTCTCTCACAGAATGTAAAAATGATTATAATTGGACACTTCCAAATATCAATGATAAAGGGGAACTCAGTTTAGTAGAATCTCGTCATCCTGTGATTGAAAAATTTATGAAAGTAGGAGAAAGGTTTGTAGGCAATGATGTATATCTCAATCGAACCAATTCTTCTATAGCAATCTTAACTGGACCTAATATGGCAGGTAAGTCTACCTATATGCGGCAAATTGCTATTTGCCAAATTCTCTTTCAAATGGGTTCTTACATTCCTGCTAAAAAAGCAAATCTATCTATAGTAGATAAACTATTTACTCGGATAGGATCAGGGGATGATATTACTACTGGTCAATCTACTTTCTTTGTAGAAATGAAAGAAACCGCTCACATTCTAAAAAATAAAACTTCGGATAGTCTTGTATTATTTGATGAAATTGGAAGAGGGACTTCTACGTATGATGGTATGAGTTTAGCTTGGGCTATTTTAGAAAAGTTATCAGGAGAGACTCCGCTTAAAACTAAGACGATATTTGCTACACACTATCATGAATTAACTCATCTCGAAAAAGAATCTGGAATTTTTAATCTTTATATGGACACCGTTGAAGAAAAAGAAGAAATTATTTTTATAAAAAAAGTCAGAATGGGAAAAGCAAAAAAATCTTTTGGGATTTATGTGGCAAAGCTTGCTGGAATTCCTGAATCGATCATTCAACGAGCAAAAGTCTTACTAGAGGGTCTAGAGTCTAAGAAAAAAGAAATCAAGCTTAAACCAATAGAAGAACCAATGCTTTTTCCAAAGGTGAGCGAAGAAAGCACGCGGCATACAAAGATTATCCAGTCACTTGAAAAGATAAAAATAGAATCCATTACTCCGATGGAAGCAATGCAAATTTTAAATGAACTTCAGAAGATGACGAGGAATTCAGATGGCTAGTCTTCCCGATCTAAATACCGTTTTATTCTGTGGAGCCTTTGAGGGAGAAACAGACTTACTTTCAAAAAGTCCACTTCTTAGAGTTTATAATACAGGCGTAGGGTTCATGGATACAATTTTTAATTTGCAGAGATATCTGACAAAAAATAAAGAAATAAAATCTATTGTCTTTTTAGGTTCTGCAGGCGCCTATCGTCATTCCAAACGTAAAATAGGGGATATTGTTTACTCCAACAAATTTGTATATAGAGACATTGCAGAAGTAAAAAAGATGGTAAAAGTTCCAGATGTGATCGGAAAGCACTTACTAACTGATTCAGATCCAAGGTTTAACTCTTTTATTAAAATAGCAAAACTCATTGAAGTAGTAACAAATTCTACAAACTATGTTACACTGATTGATTTGGAAATGGAGGAATTAGTGGATTCCTTATTTGATGTGGATGTAGAAAATATGGAAGCTTTTCCCATTGCCTATGTAGCTACACGGCTCTCTCTTCCATTCACAGCCTATTTTTATGTTACAAATTATGTTGGAGCCAATGGCAGTATTGATTGGAATCAAAACTGGCGCTATGGCTCCACACTCTTACAAAAAGAAGTTATGAAATATATTTTAGCTTAGTGGCTAATCTATATTATCTTCTCCCCTGATAACCAATAACATCCATAAAAGCAGATACGGAAAATACGGCTTTTCCAGCGCCCGGTTCCCCATATCCAGGTGGAGTTGGTAGATTATATTTCTCAAATGTATTTTTCCATACTGTTAAAAGTTCGCAAAAATATTCCAAAGGTGGCCCGGCTTGTGTTCCAAGCGTTGTGTATGGCTCAGGGCACCAAGCTGTAAATCTAGGCATGATTCCTTTAGACATGAAAAAATCGAGTCCTTCTGCAGTAGAATCGATTGCTTCTTTCACAGTTGCAAATCCATATGGTTCTGAAAGTTCTACTCCTCCAACAAAATTTGGTATTACATAAGAAGGACCAAAAACTTCAGCTGAGTCTACAATTCTTCTGATCCAAGTTTCTCTTCCAATCCAAGAAGCTTTTCCTGGACAGATTTTATCAAATAGTTTTGGATCCCAAACTTCATAGTTTGGATGATAAACTTTGATTCCAGCATCTGCAAATTTTTTACAATCTTCTTTTTCGAACGCTTGAGCGACTAACTTTCCCATCCAACGATTTGGAAAATGCTTTTCAATTTCGGTTGGATATTCTAAATAAAAATCGACTTCATTTTTCTTTTTCAGATTTGTAAGAACTGATCCACCAGTAATTGTATATACTTTTGCAACAGTATCTTCTTTATCGATCCAGCTCATTACTTCTAGAATATCTTCAATATCTTTAACACCTGTGTAGGGTCTTCCTGCATTTTTTTGCTGACGATAGTTGTGATTTATATCACAATACGCACATTCTTCCTCTTTTCCAAAGTATTGACAATTTCTAAAAACAGTAAGATAGATGAGATATCCCCATTCAATCACTGGTGCAATTTCTCCTGGAATTTTTCCAGTTTTTGTTTTATGACGATACCAAGCAGGAATCGGCGGGAATTCTAAATTTCCTAAATTGACTTCTCCTAAAAAAAGACAAGGTTTGTTTTCTCTCAGTCGCACAACATAGGGAGAGTCTGGATTGTTTCTAGTTGAGATAACTGTAGGAAGAAGATTAAAATGGCCACCAGAAACTTTTATCTCTTCAGGAGTTTTATAGGCGACACCCTCTTTCATCTCTGCTACTGGAATATGATCAAAAGAAAAAATGAAATAGTCCTTTGATTTAAATTCAGAGCCAGTAAGGGATTCGGGAGAAAAATTGATTCCAAGTCTAAGCACATCTTGTTTTAGAATTGCCTCCATCGGAATATTCTTATATTGTCTCTCCATTTTTTCGAGTAATTCAATGGTTGAGATTTGTCTTTGTTTTGGGTTTTTTATATCAATTGTTGCCATACAAAATTAGACTTTTTGCCTTTTGTTACAAAGCAAGCTAGAATTATTTTCTAGTTTATTTTTTTGACACAAAAAGAAATCTAGCGATAGGTTATAAAAATGGCTGAATTTCCACATATTGAAGCATCGAATGCAGATTCTTTAGAAGAAATGGGAACTTTCTTCTTCAAGTCTTTAAATGATTTTATCCTGTTTACAAGTGGCTATTATCAAATGGTGGAAAATCCACCTAAGGCGATCCTTCCTGTTTTGGACAACCCAGATTTTATTGTAGAAGTGGCAGCACTCGAAACGGCGGCTGTCTCTTTTATTACATCTCTTTTTCAGGGGAGGCTCATGATTCCAGCCCTTGCTATCGAATATTTTCTAAACAATCGAATTCAGTCAGAAATGATTTTTAGTTTATTAAAAGAAAAAGGTGTAGTTCCAGACGAAGACACATTCTTAAGATGCCTATCTGGAATCGATCCAGACAATCATTCGTTTTTACAGGTCAATGATAAAATGGCAAATGGAATCATCGCAGGCTCTGCTTTGTTCGCTCGGGAATCAATTTATAAAAAGTTTATCACTTTAATCGAAACGACACCTCTCGGGCAAATGAGTATTACCCAGAATGCACTTAACACCTTGTTATCCGCACTTACATCATATTTAGAAACTAGAAGTATTGCAATTGCAACTTCTAATATTTATCAATTACACGAAGGAAAATAGAATGACTGATTCCAATGAATACACTGAAAATATTGCTAAAAGGGCAAGTGCAGCAAAAAGAGAGATTCGCACTTTAAAAACTAGCACAAAAAATGATCTTCTAAAGGCTCTAGCTGATGAAATCTTAAAAAAGAAAGAAACTATCATGCGAGAAAATGAGAAAGACATTAAAGCAGCTAGAGAGAAGAATCTTTCTCCAACCCTCATTGATCGTCTCCTATTAAATGAAAAGAGAATTGAATCCTTGGCTACTTCAGTTTTGGAAATAGCAGCTCTTCCTGATCCGATAGGCGAAGTGGTAAGAGGTGTTCATTTGCCAAATGGGATTGAATTAGTAAGTAAGAGAGTGCCCCTTGGAGTAGTTTTGGTTATCTATGAATCTCGTCCTAATGTAACAATCGATGTAGGAGCCTTGTCTTTTAAATCTGGAAATATTGCAATTTTAAGAGGGGGAAGCGAAGCAATCTATTCTAATATAGCTCTTGTGACTATTTTTCGAAATATTCTAAAGTCAAAAGGGATCAATGAAGATGCAGTGATATTTGTTGATCAAACCGATAGATCTCATATCGTATCACTTCTGTCTAAATCACAAGATATTGATATTGTAGTTCCACGAGGAGGAGAAGGGCTTATACAATTTGTTACAGAGAATTCAAAAATACCTGTTATCAAACATGACAAAGGAGTATGCAATATATTTGTAGATGCCTCAGCTGATTTTGAAAAAACAGTGCAGATACTTCTAAATGCTAAAACCCAAAGACCAGGAGTATGCAATGCAGTTGAGAATGTTTGCATACATAAAGATTTTCCTCAAAAAAAAGAACTACTTGAATCACTCAAAGCAAAGAATGTAGATCTACTATTAGATGAACCATTGTTAAGCATCTTTCCAGATGCTAGACTTGCGACAAATGAAGATTATGCGCTGGAATTTTTAGATTTACGTTTATCCTTTAAAACAGTTTCGGGAATTGAGGAAGCAATATCCTTTATTGAAAAATATTCTTCCGGACACTCAGAAGCAATTCTTTCAGAAGATCATAAGAATATCGAAAAGTTTTTAAGCCAATTAGATTCTGCTGCTCTATTTGTGAATTGCTCTACACGTTTTCATGATGGGGGAGAATTTGGCTTTGGTGCGGAAGTTGGAATTTCTACAGGGAAGCTGCATGTAAGAGGACCAATGGGACTCGTTCACCTAACGACTACAAAGACAATTCTGAGAGGAGATGGACAGGTCAGAGGATGATTGCAATCTATGGAGGAAGCTTTGATCCTCCTCATCGCGGTCATCTGGGAGTAATTCAAAAGTTCTGGAAATTATTTCCAGAATCAAAAGAACTTTTAATCATTCCAAATTACATCTCACCTTTTAAAAAAGCTAAAGGGGTAGATGAAAAGCATCTCTTAGATATGCTGTCCATACTGATTCAAGAAAATCAAATTTTAAATACAAAGATAGAAGAGTTTGAAATTAGGAAAAAAAAACCAAGTTATACAATTGATACTGTTTTAGAAATACAGAATAGGTATCCCAAAGAAGAAATCCAACTGATCATTGGAATGGATAATCTTACAAAATTTAGTTTATGGAAAGATTATAAAAAGATTTTAGAGATAGCAAGGCTTCTTGTATTTGATCGAGATATTACGGATAATAGAGAGTATCCAGAAGAATTGGGAATATACCGAGATAGAATTTTTATTGTTTCTGATTTTAAAATCGATGCAAGTTCGTCAGAAATTAGGGAAATGGATCGAACTCGGTGGAATGAGTATATTACTCCTGAAGTTCTTTCTTATATAAAAAATGAGAAATTATATGGATATTGAAAAAGAAATTGAGAGATTTTTAAAAATTGTTCCAGATGAAGTAACACATACAAGATTTGATCATAGTCTTTCAGTAGCAGAACTTGCTGAAAAATTTTCTGTTTTAAATGGATATTCTTATCCAAGAAAAGCTTACTTAGCTGGAATATTACACGATATTACAAAACAAAAAACAAAAGATTTTCATAGGGAAATATTTATAAGAAATGACTTTTCGTATAACGATTTACCAGAGGCAGCTTATCATCCTTTTTCTGCGGTTTTCTATTTGAAAGAAAAATATCTGTTTACAGATGTAGAAATTTTATCTGCAATTGAAAAGCATACCTTAGGTAATGAAAATTTGTCTCTCTTAGATGAAATTCTTTATGTATCCGATTTTTTAGGATCTGATTATGCAAAGAGGCAACCTGAATATCAAAATTGGATTTTAGAAACAGAAAAACAACTATCGTTTGGAGTGATATTAAAATCTTCGAAAGTGATAGAAGAACTGATTGAAAAGAAATTTCGTATCCATCCACTTACAGTTTTTATGTACAATAAATATCTAAATATACATTAAAAAAAGAAAAGAATTTAAACGAACTTTTATTGGTTCTTGTTGTCTAAAGAATAATTAAAACAATAGGAGTTTGTATGAAAAAAATTATTTTTTCTATTCTTGTATCGATGATTAGTTTGTCTTCTGTTTGGGCAATTGATGAGTTTGAAAAGCTTATGGTAAAAACCGCTGACACACCGGAAGAAAAAAAAGCTATCTATAAATATTTAATGAAAGAAGCTGAGAACAAAAGAAAAATGGCTGAGAAATTTAAAGAGATGGCAAATGTAAGTAAGGGCGGAAAAGCAATTACACAAATCAACCATAAAAAAGAAATGTTAGAAGAAGCTAAGTCTTTAGAAGAAAGTGCAGTAGAATATGAAGAATTAGCTAAAAAAGTAAAAGAATAATTCATTTCGGCCTGGATTGGATACCGTTTTAATTTTCTTAAATGCTTATCAAAAAATCCAGGCATTCCCACCCGTTTAAATTCTCCTTTAAACGATACTTCAATTAAGCTAGAGGTAAATATCGATTATTCGTTCCTTCTACTACTTTATCTATTATTCTTAAAGAGAAGTGTAGTCTCATCTTAAATTGAGTTTTCGTCTATTGATAAAAAATTACAAGGCAGCTTGAATATGCGGTCTTAAAAAATGAAAAAAGTATAGATAATATAAGTATAGGGAAGCGTAGGTCGCGACAGTTTTGGAAAAAAAGAAATAGTTAGATTGTTTTGGTCTAATTCCTTTTTCTCGTGAATATATATTCTGAATTCTGCTAAGTTTTAATTTTAGTATAACCAACTCACACAAATAGAAAAAAATATGCGAACAGGAATGATCTCAGTTTTTTATAAATCAAGCAATCATTCGATATATTGTAGCAGTATGGATCCCAACTAATTTTTACTTCGAAAAGAAGTCGAGAGACTCATACTGACATAAAATATTTGAATAACCTATTGTTTGTAGATTTGAAATTCTACTCTTCGGTTTTTTGAAATAGATTGATTCTTTTCTTGTTCGTATTCGTTAGCACCGTAATTTTTTGTTTCTAACTTGGAACCTTCAATTCCTAATGCTTTAGCAACTCTATCTCGAATGTGCTTGGCTCTTCCGTCTGCGATTTTTTTGGCTGCTTCTTCTCCGCCATATGGATCAGCATGCCCTGTAACTTTTAAAGCGTATCCTTCTGGAATTTTGGGAATGATTTCTTTCAGAACTGGAATCCCTTTAGGTTCCCACTCTTTGTAAAGTTTGTCACTTAACGTTGTTTTGTTTCCTTCGAAACCTTCAATCTCAAGAGTCTCTAATTGTTTGTTCAAATCATTTACAATCGATAAACTAGGGTCTCCTTTAACGTCTCCGGAACTACACTGTGTCATTTGGAAGCCTAATAAACTAATAAAAATAATAAGTGAAAATCTATTCATGTATTCTCCTTTATGTATTTAGACAGGATTTTGGATGAAAGTTTATTTTTTTCTTTTTTACTTATAAAAAATTTCAAACCTTTATCTCACGATTTAAGTTCGTCTCATATTTACAAAAAGAATCAAAATTGGTTTTAAGGATTTCATTTATAATATTAGAATTGTAAATTAAAAAAGTATAAAAAAGGATAGAAAGAAATTACTTAAATCTCTAAGAAATAAAAACTTACCACTTTAATAGGGATTTTCAGCATAATTTTAGTTGTCTTAAATCTATTCTAAAAAATGATTCTTTATAAGTAGTAATATGAGTTCGAAAAGATTTAGTGTCGAAAGAAAGCAAGACCGAGTCATTTATACATATGACCGTTATGATCATTTTTCCTTTATATTGATAGGATTCTCTGCGTATTTTATTGTTGATTTCTTAATTAATTTTAAGCCGGAGAAGTATGCATTGGATTCAATAAATATGGACAGTGTTTTTGGTATAATATCCTTACTCGTCCCTGCTTATTTATTTTACTCCATTATAAATTCTGGGTTCAATTCTACTATTCTTGAAATAAATTATGACTCTGTGATTATTTCCGAATCTCCCATTCCAATTTCTTTCACTAAAAAAATTTTAAGAAAAGATATAGTCAAAATATTTACAAGTTCTGAGTCATTCGAAAATGATGGACGATGGGAACAGCATACAATATTCCTTCAACTAGCGGATAATACAGAATTACCTGTCTTCAAATACATTACAGATTTAAGTGAATGTAAAACAATGGAAGCAATGATCAGAAGAGATTTGTTTAGCTCAGAGCTGGATTAGAGAAGAATATCTTATACCTGTGGTTTCTTAAAACAGGCTTTGACAACCTGTTTAAAAAACTAGATTCTGTGTGATCGATAAACTCTATATAACATACTGAATCCTGCGGATTTTGCGGGGAAAATATTCATTACACAAATAACTACGCGATCAGATGTGATACCGATTGGAGTGTTAAAATGTGTTTCGGTTTCCATTTCGTCTATGGTTCTAGAAGTTGCTTGGTAACTATCCGATATGCGAAAGATAGCAGAAGAATTTATTCTCTTTGGCAGTGTTTGATAGGCGGACATCTAATATTTATTGGAAGGACATCCTAAATTTATACGCTTTCTGCTTCTTAATCAGCTAAAGTAAGTTAAAATAATTTTGCTTTCCTTATTCTGCCGTCTAATTAGGGTAAGAGATCACGATGAAAGTATTTTTCCCATTACAAAAAAAGTTTAAGACACGAGGTTTGTTTCAACTTTTGTTTTTTTTGTTAGATCTTGGTTCCAAAAAAGCAAGTCCGGAAGATCAAATTCGAATTCGAATTACAAATTTAATTTCTTTATCCTTTATACTTGGAATTTTTATTTTTACATTCATGCAGTTGATTTTATTTTCTCTAGAGGAGATGCCTTTCTTAATTTCCTTTGGAATTTTAAATCTAATCATTTTACTATTGAATGGTTTGGGATTTAGTTCTTATACGAAAGGCTTACATATAATTATAATCAATCTTTCCATTTTCGTAATTGTTCAAAAAGAAAAAGATTTACCCGCTATTGTAGTATATCAATTATTAGCCGCATTTCTTCCATTTTTGTTGTTTAGATGGAATCAAATTAAATATATAATAATTTCTATTTTATTTAATTTTGCCTTAGTGATTTTAAGTTCACCTTATCTTTTTTCATGGCTCACTCCAAATACACACACAAAAGAACAAATTGTTTATGAAACTGCTTTTGCTCTCTGGAATAGTTATGTGTGCTCGATTTGTTTTTTATTATATTTCTATGTTCAAAATGAAAAAATGAAACGTCGTGTGGCATCCCAAACTCTTAGAACTAAGAATTTAAATGCACAACTCACTGAATTATTAGAAGAACAAAAACTCACTACTCAAATCATTGCGCATGACTTACGTAATCCGCTGAGTTCCATTTTAGGTATTCATTCCATTTTAAATCCGATCCTTAAATCAAATCAAGAACTCCCTCAACAAATTTCTAAATTTATCGATCTAATTTTTAAATCAGCGGAAAACGGAATTCGAGTGATAGAAGATATTCAAGATGCATACTCATTTGAACAAAAAGATACAACTATTGAAATCCATTCTTTTGTTTTAGAAGATTTATTGAATGAAATGAAATCAAATTTTCTTCAAAAAATCCAAGAAAAGCAATTGCATTTCATTATATCTTGCCCGACTGGACTTCGGCTAAAGACAAATCGGCTTCGTTTATCAAGAGCGATCGAAAATGCGCTTACCAATGCTATTAAGTTTACTCCAGTGCAAGGAGATATATTTATCAAGGTATTTACAAAAGATTATATTGATATAACGATTCAGGATACAGGTATTGGAATCCCAAAGAAACTACATAGATATTTATTCCAAAAATTTACACAGGCAAAAAGAAGAGGTATACAAAATGAAGCTTCTACTGGACTTGGGATGTACATCATTCATAAAATTATGACTTCTCTCGGTGGAACCGTCACTGTCGACAGTATAGAAAATCAAGGAACAAGCATTAGTCTTTTATTGCCTTTGTCTAATATGGAATGAATTTTTTAATGAATAAAAGACGTTATCCTATATATTTATATATCCATTTCTAAAATCACAGGTGCATGGTCTGAGACAACAAGACTTGCATCGATAAAACAGGATTGTATTTTTTTCTCTAAATTCTTAGTAACAAAAAAATAATCGATTCTCCATCCCTTATTATTAGCACGTGCATTGAATCTGTAGGTCCACCAGGAATAAGCATGTAGCTTATCAGGATTAGCCGCTCGAAAGGCATCTACCATTCCTGATTGTAAAAAGTCTGTTACCCATTTTCTTTCTTCCGGAAGAAATCCACTGTTTTTCTCATTGCCTTTTGGATTGTGAATATCTTTCTCTGTATGTGCAATATTAACATCTCCGCAGATAATTAATTTTTTATATTTCTTTTCCCATTCTGATTTCTTTTTTAAATAGAAATCTAAAAAATCCATTTTCACAGCTTGACGTTCCTCGCCGGAAGTTCCGGAAGGGAAATACGTATTTATAAAGGCAAAGTTTTTAAACTCAACCAATATATTTCTACCTTCTGAATCAAATAGTTTATTGCCGATTCCGATTTCATGAGATTTAGGTTTTTGCAAGGAAAAGATAGCTGTTCCACTATAACCTTTTTTTTCGGCAGGAAAAATAAATTCGCTATAACCCAATTTATGAAAAAAATCCAAATCAATATCTTCTCTAGATGCTTTAATTTCTTGAAAAGCAAGAATATCGGCTTTACTTTTTTTCAAATAATCAAAGAGTCCTTTTGTTTTTGCGGAGCGAATTCCATTACAATTCAGTGTGATTAGTTTCATAAATTCCTTTTCTCCTAACATGCTTTCTGTTCCCTAGTTATTATGGCTATAAAAATTAAAAAAATTAGTATAAAAAACGAATCAGAGTATTCTGAGATATTAAAAAGAGCAAAGGGAGATATCTCTGAAGCTTTAAATGTAGTAATTCCAATTCTAGAAGACGTAAAGAAAAATGGAGATGCGGCTATTCGACGTTATACTGAAAAATTTGATTCCCTTTCATTAAATGAGTTCAAATTTGAAACAAAAGATTTAGAAGCAAAAATTCCAGAGGATTGGAAGAAAGCTCTAGAAAATGCAAAGTCAAACATAAGACAATTTCATGCTGCTCAGTTTAAAACTAATATGGAAGTAGAAGTTAGTGGAAATAGATTAGGTATAAAATACACTCCAATTGAATCTGTAGCAGTTTATGCACCAGGTGGCAAAGCTCTCTATCCTTCCTCTGTTTTAATGGGAGCAATTCCTGCAAAAATCGCTGGAGTTAAAAAAGTCTCTCTCATCACTCCACCATCAAAGGATGGTAATTTAAATCCTGTTTTATTATACGCAGCTCAAATTTCTGGAGTAGATACAATCTATACGATAGGTGGAGCTCAAGGGATTGCAGGATTAGCTTATGGAACGGAAACAATTCGAAAGGCTGAATTCATAGTAGGTCCAGGAAATAGATTTGTAACTGCTGCAAAGTCTTATTTGGCAGGGATTGGACAGATTGGAATTGAAAGCCCTGCGGGTCCAAGCGAAGTATTAATTATTGCCGATGATAGTGCAAATCCTAGTTGGGTTGCCTGTGATATGTTATCTCAAGCAGAGCATGGAGAAGATTCCGTTGCAATACTTGTGACCGATTCAGAAAAATTGTCTTTAGAAGTGAGTAAAGAATTGGAAAAAGCGTTATCAGAAAGGCCAAAGAGAAAAGAAATAAAATCGAAAGCTATCTATGATAACAGTATTATATTGATTTTTCCAACAATCGAGGAGGGAATTGAATTTTCAAACCTTTACGCACCAGAACATTTAGAAATTATTACACGAAATCATAAAAAAGATTTTGAAAAGATTTTACATGCTGGTTCTGTATTCTTAGGTCCATATTCACCAGTAGCAATGGGAGATTATATTTCAGGAACAAATCATGTCCTTCCAACTGCTGGAGGAAGTAGAATTTATTCATCACTTGGGGTAGATACTTTCTTAAAAAGAGTAACGTATCAAGAGATACAAAAAGATTCATTAAAGAAGCTTTATCCATTTGTAAAAACACTTTCGGAAATTGAAGGCCTAGATGAAGAGCATGGAACTTCTGTTTATCTAAGAACCTTATAAATGAGAATTCTCCATATGAAATAAAAATTTTCTTTACAAAATTTATATTTCATATATAAGGTCTCCATTTTCAAAGCGTAGTCATATTTGGAGGGACAATGGAGTTAAAATTTAGAGAAAAAGGTAAACACAAGATTATCCGACTGATTGGAAGTATGGATATCTATACAGCCTCTAAAATTAAAAAGGAAATAACGCAAATTATTGACGATGAGGAGTGTGAGTCTGTTATATTTGATATGTCTGAAGTGCACCATATGGATTCTTCCGGAATAGCACTTCTAGCGAATATTCAAAAGAAAATGAAATCCAATGGAAATAAATTTGGACTCTTATCTCCAACAAATGATATTATGGGAGTTTTAAAATTATCTTCCTTAGATACATTTTTTACTATCTATCAATCAGATTTGCAGATTAGTTAATGGAATTAAATAAATAGATGTTTGACTTGCGAGTGAAGGGACTTGAACCCCCACACCTTTCGGCACCAGAACCTAAATCTGGCGTGTCTACCAATTTCACCACACTCGCATGATGCTATAATTTAGGATTTGACTTTTATGTCAAATCCTAAATAGATTTACTCATGACTTCCCATACATCGAAGACCAATTCTGAAACAAGAGTCATTATTGTTGAAGATGATCCTACAATTCTAATGCATTTAGAATTTATGCTTAAAAATAAAGGCTATCAAGTAGTTGGAAATGCTACGAATAGTGTGGATGCATTATTAGTGATTCGGGAGAAGAATCCGAGCATTATCTTAATGGATGTATCAATCGAGGGGGATATCGATGGAATTGATACAGCCCTCATAATTAAAGAAGAGTTTAATATTCCTGTAGTGTTTATCACTTCCTTTTTTGATGAAGCTACAATCGCAAGGGCTAAGATTGCGACTCCCTACGGTTATTTAATTAAACCGGTTGCACCTAAAGATCTATATATAGCAATTGATATTTCTCTCTACAATCATTCGATGGAACGTCAGTTGAAAGAGAATGAGGAATGGTTTTATACTAGTCTTGGAAGTATTAATGATGGAGTTATAACGATTGATAATAATAGTAATATAAAGTTTATCAATCCTTCTGCAGAAAAGCTTTTGCATCTAACTTCTTCAGTCGTTGGAAAATCTTTACATGATGTGTATATTCCAATTAGAGAAAAAATGCAGAAAGAAAATCCAAAATCAGATTATCTTTTGATGCATGACCGTACTGAGAATTTATACCTATTACAATCAGATGGTTCTAAAATATTTCTAGATGAAACTGTTCGCCCCATTCAAGATACTCATCTAGGAAAATCACTCGGGAAGATTATTGTATTTAAAGATATTACAAAAAGATTAGCTCTTGAGAAAAAGGTAATGGATCGTTTGCGTTATGAGATAGGTTTAGGTTTATTTTCAAGAGTTTTACTTTCTCCTTTCACCCAATTATCAAATTTAAATTCTACATTTAAAGAACTTTTATCCTATATTGGATTGACTCGTATTGTTTTTTCTAGTATTTCTCAAGTTGGTTATGAAACTGTCTTCTCCGTGATTGAGGAGGCAACAGTTGATGAAGTTAGTAAAGTAGGCATAGGATTTCCAACTGATTTTCAACAATTCATACATTTACAGGAAAATGTTTTAAAAGAAAATAATTTGATCTATGGTAATATAAAAAATGCTCCTGATAAATTAAAATCAACTCTATCTCTTAGAGAAATTAAATCTTATATTTTTATTCCGATTTTTTATCAGCATACTTTGGATGGATTTATTTTTTTAGAAGATGCAGTTAGCATTCGTGAATGGCCCGAAGAAGATTTACAAATTTTTAGAATTATTGGTGATTTAATTTCAACCTTTATCGAGAGAACTCGAAATGAAAATCTGATAAAGAACCATCGAGATTATTTAGAAAAGTTAGTAGAAGAAAAGACAAGTGAGTTACAGGAAGCAGTCAAATTAGCCCAGGCCGCAAATAAAGCTAAGAGTGAATTTCTTGCAAGTATGAGTCATGAACTCAGAACTCCACTGAATTCTATAATTGGATTTTCAAAATTAATTAAACTCCCAGAAGGATATGAAAAAGAAAAAGAATTCATAACCTACATCAACAGTGCCGGAAATCATCTGCTTAAAATTGTAAATGATATATTAGATATTTCTAAAATGGAATCAGGAAAAACTGTAATGATAAAAACAAAGTTTTCGCTTTATGATTCTTTAATTAGTTCAATCTATATAATGAAACCCCAAGCATCTAAGAAAAATATGACTGTGATTCAGCCGGAACAAACTGATTTAAATCTAATGGGAGATGAGAAAAAAATTAGACAAGTGTTTATCAATTTCTTATCAAACGCTATAAAATTTACAGGGGAGAATGGGATCATAGAGATTAATCTAAAGGAAATAAATGGATTTGCAGAAATATCATTTAAAGACAATGGGGTTGGAATTAGTTTAGAGCATCAAAAGTTTATCTTTGATAAATTTTACCAAGTAGGACAGGTCATGTATTCTGAAAATGAAGGAACAGGACTTGGTCTTTCCATTTGCAAACATATCATTGAAAACCATGGTGGAGTTATTTTGCTTGATAGCACTCCCGGCAAAGGATCAAAGTTTACAATCCGTTTACCTTTATAAATCTAAAGTATCTGATACTTTGTTTATTTCTTCTTGGCTGCTATCAGAAACTTGTCCCAAGTAACAGAACTTGCAGCCATAAATATGGACAGGTCTACGTCCACTTGGACCAAATGAATCTTCCATATATGCATACAAAAATTCTGTTTTTTTAAGACCTGTGCCGCATATCGGACAGATTCGAGGTCTCTTTATATTTTTATCCCAATTTTTCCCATAAACTTTTTTGGGATCAGCTCCCTGAAAATTGTCTTCTTTTAATTCTCTTTCTTTTCTTTGTTGATCTAATCTTTTATCTTCTGAGTTATAAAAAATCATAAGAACCATACCAATGAAAATAAAAGTAAAAAGAATAGAAAAAAAAGTCAGCATATCAATAACTCAAATAAGAATTAATTTTTTTCGCCATCGTTTCAGGAACTTTAAAACCACCATCTTCTACTCTTTCAATATATTTTTTAAAAGAATAAGAATGTTGAGAGGAATGAATTAAACCTAAAAAGCAGTCAGCTAATGAGCTTTCGATCACATCACATAATTCATTATCATCTTCAAGTCTTTGTTCATATTGATAGAGTAGTTTACGATTTACACCTCTACAAATTGAGCGATAAAAACCAAATTTAACAAGTGCTAGAGAATTGTAATTTCTAATCTTCAAATCATAATCAAGCTGGTTTAGATTTATACAATCTACAACTTGAACGGGATAGGTATTATTAGAATACTCATAAACTAACGTATTGATTAAAAGATTTTTGTAAAGATTGAGGCGTGTGCAATTTTCGTTATCACATTCACCGATTCGTCCTGTGTCACAATGGAGATACATAACAACATCCGTATCTGAATGCTCTGTAGCTTGACCAAAATTTACAGATCCCATTAAGTCAAATCCAATCGTATCTCCAGACGACTCGATGAGGGAGACAAATCGTTTAAAATCACCGATACGTCTTCTGGAAACAGATGTTTCATGAGCGCGAAAAAATTTCTTTAATCCGTTAAACTCTTTTATAATCGCATGATTTTGGAATCTTCGAATACCCATTATTTCCTCACAAACTCTTCTTCTGAAACAGGTGAATTTTCCATAACATACTCAGCCTTTAGAACTTTTTCAGTTGTATTGATTTCCATAAGATGATTTTTTACACCATCCGTTAAGCGATATAACCCAACAGATGAAACCAGTTTATTTTCTATTGTAATTTCTGCAAAAAATCCGCCTGGTTGAAAACCATAAACAGAATCAACCGCTCCAAAATTGGAAGGATTTAGAAAAACAGTTTTCCCCTTTTTTAGAATTCCTTGGTCTTCATGCACGTGTCCTGAAACAACTAAACTAGGCTTTTTTTCTGCTTCATCTAAATATCTACGAATGCCTTGGGATCCAATATTTCCAAATCCAGGAATTTTATCTAAGAATCCATAAGCAGGATCGTGAATCATGGCAATGTCAGGCAATTCCTCTTTAAAGAAATCTTCTGGTTCACTGTAAGAATGACCATATTTATTGTATTCATGAAATTTAACTGCAAGCTTTTGAGGAATTCCTGAAGTGGAAATAGGTGCGCCTCCATAACCAGAAAATTTTAGTCCGCCATACTCCATTGATTTTCTATGAATATCCAATTCATATAAAGCAGTGTATTGCAGATCAATGTCATAATTTCCTGGAAGCAGAATACAAGGAGAGCCGGCATAATTTTTAATTAGCTTTTCAATGATCTGGTATTTTTCCTTCATTGTCTTGGCAGCTTTATTAAAAAGCTCTCTGTAGCGAACGCAGGATTGTTGAATTTCCTCGGAATATTTATTGGAAAAACGAATCACCCTAGTTGCATAGTCATAGGGGGTAATGTCTTCACCTGCATTTTTTGCTAAAATTTCTAATTCTTCTTGGTAAGTGCAAAACTCGATTATCAAATCAGTGCTAAAAAAAGCTTTATAAATAATATCTCCAGAAAGTAGGTAGAGGTTAGGCGTTGTTTGTTGAAAAACATTTTTTAGGCCTTTTAATCCATCGTGAATGTCTGTGAGATAAATTATTTTCATTTATATTCCGTATTCGTTAATAAAAGAATCGGTATCTTGTATCGGCTCAACAACTACAATATCAATTCCAAACATATCCATAAGTGATTTTATGATGATATTGGATCGAACTTGAAATAAAATTTTATGATTATGAGCGGATAATTTTTTTATCTCAATATTATGAGCTGGATTCACTTTATTTAAGAAGTAATTTAGATTTACACGAATTTCATTGTTTAAACGAGTCAAACTTAAAAAATTTGGAAAGAGTTTTGCAATAGTTTGAATGATATATCTCTTATGAAAGAAATCGAAACTAGATATAAATCGAACTATATCAAACCTTCTCGGTCGACTATCCCAAATTTGAAAATTACTGATTCGAAATCTAACATGATTGTTTTTTACCCAAATTGGTGTGAGTTCTACTTTATAGTTCACACTTTCTATTCGGAAAAATTTTGCGAGTGGATAGTATCTTGTGATAAAGTTTCCTTCTAGATATACTTTTCCTTTATTTGAATCAATTGTAAATGTATCTAAATGTTCTGTTTCTTCCACAACTTGAATGTAAATGAGTTCATTAATATAACGTAGATTGAGACTGACCTTATAGTCTTCTTTAAGCTGCTCGTCTGCTGCATTGAGTAGTATATCGATTGATTTTTCAGGTTGAAATAAATCTAGAATTGGAGTAGTCATAATTTGTTCGGTAGTCTTCATGACTTGTCCAATTTTTCTAGTAGCTCTTCTGACGAAATACTCTATCATACTAATTTCATGTTTTCGAAAAAGAATTGGAAAGCAATCGTAAATTTAAAACTGCTCCAGAAATTGTTGACACTATAGTATGATACTCCTAACTTGTGAACGTGAAAAAAATTATACACTCCCTATCGATCTTTTTAATAGTATTGGCAATCCTTTCCTGTGGAAAGGAAAGAAAAAAACAACTAATGACAGATTTTAGTTCAGTTCAGGAAACAATGCAGTTTCCGAAAGATTTTCTTTTCGGAACATCGACTGCAGCCGAACAAATGGAAGAAACTCCCAATAGTGACTGGGGAAAATTCATACAAGATGCTTATAGCAATAAACGTTTTGAGACAATGGGTCATGGAATTGCAAAACCAGGGCACATCAATAATCTAGGAAGTTATTCTACTGATCATATTCTAAAAAAGACCAATCATAACGAACTCTATGAAAAAGATTTTCAAATGGCAAAACAGATGAAGCATAACGCGTATCGTTTTTCCGTTGCATGGGATAGAATATTTCCTCGTCCAAATATGAAAGAGCCAGATAGGGAAGGGATTTTATATTATAAAAAGCTGATTTCTTCTATGAAGGCAAATGGTCTTTATCCGCTACTAACATTATTTCACTTCTCTAGTCCAGCATGGTTTTGGGAAGAAAAGAATGGTAAAGTTGGTTGGGAAAGAGACGATGCATTAGAGCAATATGAAAAATTTTTAAGGGTAGTTGTGGATAATTTTGCAGAAGATGTAGACCACTGGTGCACATTAAATGAACCGATGGTTTTTATTTTAGGTGGATATATGCAAGGAGTCTTCCCTCCGCTCCAAACTAGAAAGGAGATAACAGATATTATCCCCGTAATGTCTAGGCTTTTACATGCCCATGCACTTTCACGTAAAATTATTAAAGAATCAGAAAAGCGAACAGGCAAGAAAAACTTAATTGGTTATACAATGCATACAAGAGCTTTCGAACCATTTAGAAATTACGCTCCCTTGGATCGTATTATTTCTGAAAAGGTAGAGCAAGCTTTTATTTGGGATTTTATAGATGCTGCAACCACAGGAGTTTTAAAAGTAACAAATACAGATTATAAAGAGGAAATTCCAGGATTAAAAGACAGTCTAGATTATCTAGGAATTAACTACTATGGACGTTATTATATAAAATCGAATATTTTCTCTCCAACGAAATTTGAGACTCTGTTTTCTGATCCGGATACTAAAAGAGAAATTGTAAATGATTTGGATTGGGAAGCATATCCATTAGGATTCTCTTATATACTTTCAACTGCCTATAGTAAATATAAACTTCCTCTTTATATCTTAGAAAGTGGAACTGCCGATCGGGAAGACAATGATATAAAAAGACAGGCAAACATTGTGACTCACCTGGCTGAAATATGGAATTTAATTCATACTAAGAAAGCAGACGTTAGGGGATATATTCACTGGTCACTCATTGATAACTTTGAATGGGCAGAAGGATTTGAAGCAAAATTTGGGTTGGTAAAAGTTGAATATCACAATAATTACAAACGAACACCTAGAGCAAGTGCTGCTGTCTATACAGAAATTATCGAAAAAGGCATTTCAAAAGAACTCTTAGAAAAATACAGCAAGGATTATAAATAAAACCATTCCATACAGAATAGATTCAAAATCCTAATCTGAATGAATAGCTCACAGTATATTTATACAGTGAGCTATTTTTGTAGGGTAGAGGTTCTAAATAGAATGAATAGACCCACATTACTAAAAGAGCAAGCGATGCTGTAAAAATTCAAGAGTTTCAGAACCATTCAAAATTATAATAGCGAGTAAGAATTAAATCTGTTATTTTTCTATCATATCAAATCTATTTCAAAGGAGTAAGATAATCACGAATTCGGAAGGGAATGTATAAAATAAAGCAGATAATGATCATTATCCCCTCAAGAGAAATTAGGTAGTAGGGATAAGGTCCTAAATGATTTAAAAAGGTATTATTGTAAGTGGGTTTTGAAATAAACATATAGTTTGCATCAATCATGCTATTTATAAAAAATACAAAGACACCAAATCCATTAATAAAAAAGAAAACTTTTAGAATCGATTTTAAATTAGGACGAAATTGATAGATCCAAATCATATAGAAGTTAGCAAATAAGATTGCTGCGTGTGACAAGAAAAAATGATAGAATCGAAAATGAGGAAATCCAAGCCAGAGCTCTGGAGATAAAATGGCAACAAGTGCTCCACCGACTCCTGTAAAATATACAATTTCAAAAATAGAAAAACTTTTGCGGATAAGTAAGATTATGCACAGGAAAATCGAGAAATCACAAAGTTGTAGCGGAAGCCCGTGTTCTATTTTCCATTCATTTGTTGCCATATACCAATATTGTAAAAGTATTTCTCCACTTGCTAAGATAGAAACAATTAAGTATCGAAGTAAAATTTCAATCCTTTGATTTTCTTGGATTCTTTTTTGAAATAGATAAAGAAGGATTATACTTAGGAATGTGAGGCTAATCGCGATTATGTGCGATAGGGAATACATTTCAAAACGTGGTTCAAGTAGATAAAAGTTAAATAAATTCATCGATAAATAAAAAAGAAGGAATAGATCAAATTAAATATTTTTAAAAAATCATTCTTCCATTTCATCCCATTTTTTAAAGTATAGTTTGTCATTTGATTTTTTATCTCTTTATCCTTAGATTCTAAGATAGATCAGTCCTTTTTAGAAAGCATTCAGAATGAAAGCTTAGGCAAATAAAAAAATCTTGTAAATACAATTGAAATTCAAAATTCTGTAATTAGAATGTCTACTGATACTCCACAGTCCCCCGATCTAAGAACAGTCCGACTCAATTCCGCTGCGGACATTCCAAAGGATTTCAAAGTTCATACCGATATAAATCGGTGGAATCCACTCAAGCATATTCCTATTTTAAATTGGTATATCATGGCGGAGATCATTGGTCCGTTTAGTGTAGCTCTTGCTTTTTTTACGATCATCTATATGAGTATGGCTCTGCAAAAAATGGTAGGGCTTTTTGTAGGCAAGGGTGTAGATATCTTTCGATTGATTGATTATTTTGGATATCTTTTAGGAAATACATTACCTTCTACGATTCCAATGGCATGTCTTATGAGTGGAATCATGGCATCAGGTCGCCTATCGGGTGATTCAGAAATTACTGCAATGCGTTCTGCGGGCGTGAGCTTTTCTAAAATCTATGCTAACTTTCTAATCTTTGGTTTTATCACAGCTCTCTTTGTAGCTTATTTGAATTTTTATTTGGCTCCTGAAAATACTAGAAAGATGAATGAATTTAACAATTGGATTGCCGCTTATAATCCAATGCTTGCTGTTACTCCTGGGCAATTCAGTGGAGACCAAACCCAAGAACTCTTTCAGAAGAAAGGAAGAACCCTTTATACAGAAGGACTGAATCGGGAAACAGGTGAGCTTTCTGGAATTCAGATTCGAGAGTGGGAAATCTACATGGAGGGAAATGAATTCATTCAACACAATAACATTACGATTCCAATGGGTGGTTCGCGCGTAACGCAGATAATCTCAGCAAAGAATGGAACGATCATTGAAAAGAAAAATTCGAAGGGAGAATATGAAAAATCAGTTCGATTGAAAGATGGATTCGTAATTGAGTGGAATGAAAAGAAAGATGGATTTGTAGTGACGGACTTTATGGGTGGGGAAATGGATTATAATATCCCTACCGAAAAAGAAAAAAGTGTAATCGGTTTTAATATAAAACCCGAAACCTTTTCGTTTCCTCTTCTAATTAAAATTCGAAATAGTATAGAATCAGAAGGACTCGAAGAAATTCCGGGACTTGAAATTTTAAAAGAATTAAATATTTCTATTAAAGGTGTAAATGGATTAAACCAATTAGTAGAAAAAATGAAAATGGATATAATTCTAGATTCCCAAAAAGGAAATGTATCTTCCGAGGAAATGAGTAACCGATATGCGGTATTCACACAGCTACAGGGATTATTAAAAGACACAAAAAAAACTCTCATTGCTTTTAATATTGAAATTCATAGAAGACTTGCAATGCCAGTCTCTTGCCAGATATTTTTCTTTTTATCATTTCCGCTTGGGCTTGTTGTGAAGCGCTCAGGTAAGGGAATGAGTTTTACTCTTGCGATTGTATTTTTATTTATCTATAATGCTTTTTTTATATTAGGAAGTGGGATTTCTTATAAGTCAAATGTTCCAGACTGGATTGGACCCTGGAGTGCAAATATTGTAATTGGAACAATTAGTATCTATATCATGGCTACAAGAACAGATATTAGTTTTAGAGATAGCTTTATAGGAAAAGTATACTACTTCTTAAAAAAGAAACTCAGTCCCTTCTTTGAAAAGTTAAATCGTATTCTCTCTCCTTTTACAAATAGAGTTAAACGCGTGTTAGCCCCTATTGGAAGCCCAATTTTAAAAGGATTACAATGGATTTTTTCGAAAGTAGCAAATGGTTATAAATTTTCTTTTGAAAAAATAAAGAGCTTAATCGATCGATTTAAAAAGAGAAAGGAAAAGGAATAGTAGAAACTCATGGACTATAAAGCAATCGGAATTTTAAAAGGAAATACAATTACTTTAGAAACTGAAATTCCTATTCGCGGAAAGGTAACAGTTGTTATCCAGCAAGAAACAGAGAACGTTACGCAACACCAAATTCTTTCTTTTTTAAAAGAGAATATTTCTGAATGTAGAAATCTTTACAGAATTGAAAAAATTGGAATCTTTGGATCTTTAGCTCGAAATGAGCAGACAAGTGATAGCGATATTGATATAATCATAAAATTTTCTGAAAATCCTAAAAATGTATTTAATAGTAAAAATAAAATAAGAGAATCGATTGAAGAGAAATTTAAAAAGAAAGTTGATCTTGCCAATGAAAAATATCTCAAGTCACACGTGCGTGATCAAATTTTAAAAGAGGCTATTTATGACATTGAATGACAAATTTAGCCTAGAAATACTTTCTAAAATTTGAGAATGAAAAAAGTAATATTAATCCTTTTTTGTATTTCTTTATCCCTTCACGCAGAAGCATTCACTGTCGGGGAAGTTTTGAAATACAATATTAGTCTATGGGGAATAACGGTTGGATATTCTACCATGTCTGTTTCTGGTAAGACACTGGTCAATGGAGAGGAATGTTTTATATTTGAAACAAAAGCGGAAGGAACTCCCTTTATCAATCGAATCTTTAAAGTAGACGATCGAATCAAAAGTATTTGGAATATTCCTAGAAAGCTTCCTGTCTATAGTGAAAAGAAATTACACGAAGGTTTTTATAAAAGAAATCATTCTATTGTCTTTGATTTAAAAAAGAAAACAGCGCACTGGGAACAAAATCAATTTTCCGGAAATACAGACAAAGCAGGTGTTCAAAAACAAGGAGCGAAGTGGGTTGAAAAAGAAGGGGATTATGCTAATTTGCCGTCTGAATTTCAAGATATACTTTCTGCTATTTATTACCAAAGAGAATACAAGGCACAAGTCGAAGTAGGGAAGTCTTTTTCTATTTCCTTATTTGATGATTTAAAACTTACCGAAATGAAGATTCAAATTCTAAGGGAAGAAAAACTAGAATTAAAAATCAATGGGGAGGAAAAAGAAATCGATACGATAGTCGTTCAACCCTTTATCAAAACAACAGGAATCTTTCGTTCTAAGGGAAATATTTACATTTGGATTTCAAACGATTCCAAGCGAATGCCAGTTAAGATTACTGCTGATATACCTTTTGCTGGTCATGTCACAGTTCTTTTGAAAGAAGTGATTTGAAATTCTTTTTGAAATTTAGATAACATACTTTTTGTATTTCCTACTTCAATCTTAGAAATAGACTTTAATATCAAAGAAGAAGTTATTTTTCTAAATAAAAAGTTTTATGAGTAAGTAAAAACAAAAAAATCTTGAAAAATAAAGCACGTCTAAAAATAGTGTTAGTCGTTGAAACTATGGACGTTAAACACAATGACTATCCTAGCATCAAGGATATAGATCAGAATATTTTAAAAAATAGAATAAATAGAAATATAAGCCAAAGAAATCAATGGAAGGATATGAGTTATTTCTTCTTTTTAAATTTGATAATAACTATTTTGTTTACTGTTTCTATTTTTCCAGATGAAGTAGTAAGGAAAAATGGGACTGTGATTAGCAATGTGAAAGCAACGATCAAACGTCAAACGATACGAATAGAGTATGAGAACGGTCGAATAGAAGAAACTAGTAAGAAAGAATTTAAAGCCGTTAGAGTAAGACCTATTGTTTGGAGTAGTCTATTAACGTCTCTTACTATAGAGCAGAAGAAAATAGAAGAAGCATTGGAAAAAGAAAGAGTTGCGGAAGCATCAGCGGATGGTAGTGATTGGGAATTTCGCCCTGAGGAAGAACAAATTTCTCCTTGGAAAAATGCTGCCTTAGGACTCATACCTGGATACAGCGGTCTTTACCTCACTAAAAACTATTGGAGTGCTGGAATCTTTACTGCATTAGAAACAGTTGCATTAGCAAACTTTTTAGATGTAGCCAATGCCCAAAAAACTTCACCAAATATAGTAGAGTTTCACCAAGCGCATAATATTACGGGTTGGATACTAACTTCAGGCATTGGTGGATATTTCAGATCTAGAGCAACGAATAGCAATTCCCCAATGTTAGCTTCTGAGAATCTATCTTATGGATTCATTCCTACTTATGTACTTTATAATCATACTTACAAAGGTTATAAAGGAGGTTTGAGTGGTAGAGAGATATCGCCTATCGCAGTGGAAGGAGAGAGTAATCGACTCCATGCTCAAGAAATACAATATGCCTCTGCTTTATTAGGAGGTATTTTAATTGTTGATGGTATATTGTCTTATTTCAGTGCTAGCGCCTGGAACGAAGGAATTTACACAGGTCCAAAATCCCAAAAGCCAACAACTAGACTTAGTCGTGTAAGTAGATCTGTTTTTTTTCCGGGTTGGGGACAAATCTACGGAGGTGAAACAATAAAAGGTTACTCATACTTAACCGTAGGGCTAGCTTTGATTGGAAATATTATTTTAGCTGAATCAAATGTAGCAAATACTTACAGAAAATATCAAGATGCTCCTTTTATTTTGTATCCTATTTATGCGGTGTATGCATTTCAAAATAATCCGGTGCCAGCCTATGGTGCTTCTAATCTTCTTGCAAAAGATAAACAAGAAGGATTAATCGAGGCGGTAGAAAAGCGGAACCAAGCATGGACGTATTTCGGAGTATTCTGGGCTTGGAATTTATTGGATGCAGCATTTCTTTCAGGAGTTAACAAAATCGACAACAAGATACGGATAACACCGAATATATCCTATCGAAATAATCTTGGTGTAGGCAATCGATTGAGTTTAGAGACCTATTATACTTTAAATCTAACACTGGAGTTTTAATATGAAGAAAATCATATCCATTGTTTTCATTTTATTTGTTCTAAATTGTAGAAATAATGAGGTAGCAGCGGCAAAACAAAATATTCTGGATCCAGCTAATCCAATCTCCTATTCTCTATTTAAATTATCATCCGATCTAATTGGATCATCGTCTTCTTCGTGTTCAAGTTGCGGTGCTGCTGTCTCTTCTAATCAACCTAATAGTCTAATTGGCTTTTCTGATAGAATCATCATTCCTTCCGAATCAAACTCATCTACCAACCCGAGTGTTTGGGTTTTAAGTGATGGTATAAATTTTACAAAATTCACAGTAAAGATAGGAGATTGTGTTGGTGCATTCAGTTCTACTAGTTCGACAGTCTGTGTTCCTAGATTGGTAGGCTATGAGAACGGTATGTATGCAGTATATGGTCAAAAAGTTACAAATAGCTCAGGTCAGCAAACGATAGCCGCAGAATACTATGGAACGGGAAGCAATTTAAATACTATTAATCTAACAACTACTAGTCCAGGAGGAAATGCAAATATTAATAGTACCTTCCTCTACTCAGCAGGTAAATTTCATTTTTATGGATGCGCCAATAATCAATGCGCTTTGTATACTACATCAGATGGCTCTTCTTGGATTGCCTCTGTTGGTTTTAGTTGTGAACTTATTTATCTTGCAGATAACGGTTCTCCTACTTGCGGTCTCTCTCGATACTTTAACGGATCAACTTGGGTAAATGCAGGAACAATTTCTGGAGGGGCTAACAGTAGTTATTCTGCTTTATATATCGATAACATCTATCGTGCTTGGAGAAATAATTCGGGAACACTCTCTATTTTTAATTCAACCTCTGGAACAATTACTACTGGAATTACATTTCCTGGCTCAGCCAATAGCACTGTGAGTATGAATGGGGTAACAAATAGTCCTAGCCAATTAGCCAAGACAAGTGTCGGAGTATATCTTATGGTTACATCTTTTTTTTCTAATAATGTATCTACGTTTATTTGGCTACGTTCTAGCGATGGAAATACTTGGACTTCCTATAATCCTAGTATTCCGACCGACCTTGGAACGTTAAGCAACTTATTTGGGTATGCAGCTCTTGGAAGTAGCTTTTACACAGTGGCTCAATTTAAATCGGGCACAAATTTTAATAATTATTTGCTTAAGTCAAGCGATGGATTGAATTGGACAAGGGTAACTTTGCCATAAAAAAGAAAGGCAATAAAATGAAGATTGTTTTGCAATGTTTAGAATCCATTTTGATAACTTTGTTTTTGCCTAACAATACTGATCCTGTTTTATTTTTCTTTCGCTAATACCTTTTTCAAATACTGACCAGTATGTGATTTAGAAACCTTTGCAATTTCTTCTGGAGTTCCCATGGCGACTATTTCTCCACCGCCATCACCACCTTCCGGACCCATATCTATGATATAATCTGCGCATTTGATTACGTCTAGGTTGTGTTCAATCACAATCATAGAGTTACCTTTATCTACTAACGACTGCAAAACACTCATTAGCTTTTTTACATCATCAAAATGAAGTCCTGTTGTTGGCTCATCTAGAATATATAAGGTTTTTCCCGTTGGACGTTTTGATAATTCAGTCGCGAGTTTGATTCGTTGTGCTTCTCCACCAGAGAAGGTTGTAGCGGCTTGTCCTAATTTGATATAATCGAGTCCTACTTCTTTTAGTGTCTCTAATTTTCGTTTTACCATTGGAATATTTTCAAAGAAAGTGCAGCCTTCTTCGATTGTCATTTCTAGGACCTCGTAGATATTTTTTCCTTTGAACTTTACTTCTAGTGTTTCTTTGTTGTATCTTTTTCCTTTGCAAACATCGCAGGTAACATACACATCTGGCAAGAAATGCATTTCTATTTTTAAGATTCCATCGCCCTGACAGGTTTCGCATCTTCCTCCAGAAACGTTAAACGAAAAACGACCAGGGCTATAGCCTCGAAGCTTTGCATCCTCTAAGTTTGCAAATAATTCTCGAATCGGAGTAAAAAGACCAGTATAGGTTGCAGGATTGGAACGAGGAGTTCTCCCAATCGCCGATTGATCTATATTGATTACTTTGTCTATGAACTGAATGCCTTCAATTTTTTTGTGTTTTCCTGAAATGACTTTTGTTTTGTTAATTTTATGAGCGAGTTCATTGTATAAAATTTCATTGATTAACGTTGATTTGCCGGAGCCAGAAACTCCTGTGATTACGGTAAGCATTCCAAGTGGTAAATCGACTGTAACATTTTTTAAATTATTATGAGAGGCTTCTATAATTCTAAGTTTATTTCCATTCCCTTTTCTTCTATCTTTCGGCATGGGTATGGATTCTTTTCCAGAAAGATATTTTCCAGTGACAGAATTTTTATCTTTCATGATTTCTTTTGGAGTGCCTTTCGCTACAATCTCTCCCCCATGCACACCAGCACCTGGTCCTAGATCTAAAATATAATCGGATTCTATCATGGTTTCTTCATCGTGTTCAATGACAAGAACCGTATTTCCAAGATTTCTTAGATCCTTTAAAGTATTGATGAGTTTTGTGTTATCTCTTTGGTGTAAACCGATAGACGGCTCATCTAGGATGTAAAGAACTCCCATTAACTTGGAACCAATCTGTGTTGCAAGCCGGATTCTTTGTGCTTCCCCACCGGATAAAGTTCCAGCACTTCTTTCTAAAGTTAAATAACCCACCCCTACATCTCGAAGAAATGTGAGTCGTTGATTGATTTCTTTTAGAATAGGGGTTGCAATGATACTTTCAGATCCTTTGATTGGAAGTTTTGCGGTAAAGTCGAGAGCTCTCTCCACTGACATTTCTGTAAACTTATCTATCGTTAAACCATGGAGTCTAACGGCTAAGCTTTCTGGTTTTAATCGTTTGCCATGGCAGTCAGGGCAGGGGAGGTTTGTCATAAATGTTTCAAACCACTGGCGCATTGAATCTGACTTTGTTTCTTTGTATCTTCTTTTTAAATTTGGAATTACTCCTTCGTATTCTCTAGAAAATTCAAAATGAGAGTCTTCTTTTCTAAAATCATAATCTATCTTGATTGATTTGTCTCCGTATAGAATGATTTTTTTGATATTTTTAGGGAGTTTCTCCCACGGAGTATTGTAATCAAATTTTAAACTTTTTGCGAGAGAATGGACTGTTGCGATATACCAATAGCCTTGGCTTTTTCCCCAAACTTCTAAACATCCTTCCATGAGAGAGAGTGCTGGATCATTTACGATAAGTTCCTCTTCAAATTCTAAAAGAGAA
Organism: Leptospiraceae bacterium; assembly: GCA_035345875.1. Taxonomy (GTDB): domain Bacteria; phylum Spirochaetota; class Leptospiria; order Leptospirales; family Leptospiraceae; genus UBA2033. The sequence continues at coordinate 220,093 of DAORDH010000001.1, forward strand.
CCAAGACCATCACAGGTCTGACAAGCACCTTGTGGTGAGTTAAAAGAGAAAATTCTAGGACTTAATTCTGGAAAGGAAATTTCATGATTATTAGGACAAGCAAGTTTTTGAGAGAAGGTATGATCTTTTTTACCATCTTCTATGATTAACGTTCCTTCTGATTGTTTGAGAGCAGTTTCAATTGAGTCTGCAAGTCTTGAACCTAATCCTTTTTTCATCACAAGTCGATCGACTACAATTTCAATGGTTGACTTAAAAGTTTTTTTTAAGACTATCTCTTCATCTAACGTCTTAATTTCCCCATTGATGCGAACTCGATTGAATCCATCTTTTTTAATTCTTTCTAAAACATCTTTGTGTTCGCCCTTTTGTTCTCGCACTAGTGGTGCTAAAATTTGAATTTTAGTTCCTTCTGGAAATTCTTCCACTTGTTCTACAATTTGATCTACTGACTTAGAAGAAATTTCTGCATCACAAACTGGACAATGTGGTTTTCCAAGTCTTGCATAGAGAAGTCTTAGATAGTCATAAATCTCTGTAACAGTTCCTACAGTGGATCTTGGATTTCTATGTGTTGTTTTTTGTTCAATGGATATGGCTGGACTTAAACCTTCAATCAAATCTAAATCTGGTTTTTCCATTTGACCGAGGAATTGTCTTGCGTAGCTAGAGAGAGATTCAACATATCGCCTCTGTCCTTCTGCATAAATTGTATCAAAGGCAAGAGAGGATTTTCCAGAACCAGAAAGACCTGTAATGACAACTAGTTTGTCTCTCGGAATATCAACATTGATGTTTTTTAAATTGTGTTCTCTTGCACCGCGAATTTTTATGAAGGAATCTGCCATATATACAAACTTTTCAAAAAAAGATAGAAGTCGATCAGAAATTTCATTTAACTAGAGAGGTGTTGAAAAGGAAGCAATTAAATAACGCCAGTTCGGCGTAACAGAAAAATTAAAAGATTACCACCGATAGGGACGATTATCACCGATAAAAGATACGATAATTCAAAATTATCCATCGTTTCTGCATCGTTCAGTTATCGGTGTCCTCGGTGGTAATCGTTTATTTTTCTTTTGTTGAGCTAGCTAGATATTGATTTTTCTGTATTCTCCGGGTTTTAAGTTTCCGAGTGAAATGTTTCCAATCCGAATTCTGATTAATCTAAGTGTAGGAAAACCAATGGCAGCTGTCATTTTTCTTACTTGTCTATTTTTTCCTTCGCGGATAATCACTCTTATCCAAGAGGTTGGGATTTTCTCTCTTTTACGAATCGGAGGATTTCTTTCCCAAAGAAAATCTGGAGCATCTGTGAGAATGGCTATAGCCGGTTTGTAGCTTTCTGATTGAGTTCTAATACCTTTTTTAAATTTAGCTAAGTCTTCTTCTGTTGGAATTTTCTCTACTTGAACTAAATACTCTTTTTCAATTTCTTTATCTGGATCTGTCATCTTTTGAATAAAGCGTATATCGTTTGAGAGAAGCAATAATCCCTCACTGTCATAATCTAGTCTCCCCACTGCTTTAGGTTTTTCTGGCAAACGAATGTAATCCGCTAGTGTCTTTTTATCATCTAATGGCTTAAACTGAGAAAGAACTTGAAAGGGTTTGTTAAAGGCTAGATAAATCATGATAAATATGTGCTTTAAAATAATTTCCTTCTGGAAATGTATCTAGAATAGGATGATCGATTTCATTTTTTAATCGAATTGGATTCTTTACCTTCCGCCCTGATTCAGAAATAGCTTCTTTACAAATTCTTTCAAAATCATTTGGATGAATTCGATTCGAACAAGAACAGAGTATAAGTGTTCCTTTATTTGCAAGATTTGGAATCGTTTCTTTGATTAATTTTTTATAAATTTTTCTAGCAGTTTCTTTGTCTTTTTCACTGGCTGTTAGGTTTGGTGGATCGATGATGATTACATCATAAATTGTCTTTTCTTTTTCTAAGGTTTCTTTTAAATTTTTAAAAATGTCTAATTTTATTATTCTATGATTACCGATTTTAGTTTCTGATTCAGTTAGAAGTTTTAGATCTTTTTCTTTCCGTAAATTCCATTCCTGAACCAAAATTGCTTTTCTACTTGCATCGATTGAAATAATTTCTTTTGCTTCTGCTCTTTCTAAACAGATAGATAATAAACCATTAGAGGAAAATAGATTTAGTATCTTTTTACTAGCAAAATATTCTTTATGATTTAAGATATAGTCTCTTAGATTTCGTATATCGTTGTAAATGCCAGACTTTTGACCGAATGGATCAATCCAATAAGAGATACTTCGGTAGTTTATCTTGACCCAATCCGTTTTTATTCCTCTTAAGATTCTAGGAACTGCTTCTTTGGTTTCAAAGCCTGTGCGTTTTGGAACCGATTGCAGAATGGTTTCAGGTTTTAATTTAATTCGATTGTCTTTTTTAAATAGATAAAATAAATATCGACCTATATAACGAGCAAAACTTTCTAGAGACTTTGCATAGCACATTATTACTAAACAATTTCCATGCCCATCGATGGTCACTCCAGGGAGACTATCGTTTTCTCCATGAATCCATCGGATACTATCTGTTTGTGAAAGAAGTGGAATTCGTTTCTCCATCCTCTTTTGTATTTTTTGTTGTAAAATTTCTAAGGAAAAATTTTCTCCAAAATAAATAATTCTAACTGCAATGAGTCCTGTCTTTGCATAAATCCCGACACCTAATTCTTTATTGCCTGCACCGATTAGTAAAATCCAGTCTCCATCTTTTAAAGATTTTTCATACCGAGTGAATTTGTTTCTAAAAATCCAAGGATGACCACCTAAAACTAACATGGCTGTTGAATTTGTGAGTTGAATTGGAATTAAATTTTTCAAAGCAAATAAAGGGTTTTATGAGTTAAAGAAAAAGTTCGATTACTCTTGGTAATCTATGAAAGTTATGCGTGCACAAAATCTAGTATAACAAAAATTTTTAAAGATCACCACAAATATCCCATCGGTGTTTATCCGTGTTTATCAGTGGTAATCTTTTTCTTAAATCAATGAACGGTTAAGCGTTCTTTTTAGCATCCTCGTAAGATACTTCTGTTGGTCCAACATAGATTTGTCTTGGTCTACCGATTTTCATATCAGGAGATTCAATCATTTCTTTCCATTGTGCAATCCAACCAGGTAGTCTTCCCATTGCAAACATAACTGTAAACATGTTTGTAGGAATACCTAACGCACGATAGATGATACCACTGTAAAAATCTACGTTCGGATATAGTTTTCTATCAACGAAGTATTGGTCTTTTAGAGCTGCTTCTTCCAACTCTTTTGCAATGTCAAGAAGTGGATCTTTGATACCCATTTTAAGAAGTACACTATCGCATGCCTTTTTGATAATCTTTGCTCTTGGATCAAAGTTTTTATAAACTCTATGTCCAAAACCACTCAATCGGAAAGTAGAATTTTTATCTTTTGCTTTTGTTACAACTTCTTTTACTGACATTCCACTTTGTTTAATTTCAGTGAGCATTTCCAATACTTCTTGGTTTGCTCCTCCATGTCTTGGTCCCCATAGAGCGCAGATACCAGAAGAAATAGCTGCATAGATATTCGCAAGACTAGAACCTACAAGTCTTACAGTGGATGTGGAACAATTTTGTTCATGGTCAGCATGTAAAATTAAAAGTAAGTTGAGTGCTTTTACAATCTCTGCATCTATTTTATATTCTTCAGCTGGAACTGAAAACATCATATTTAAGAAATTTGCGCAATAGTCCAAAGAATTCTTCGGATGAACCGCAGGCTGTCCAATTGACTTTTTATAAGAAAAAGCAGCGATAGTCGGAAACTTAGCTAAAAGTCTTCGAATCGAAATTTCTCTATGTTCAGGGTTCTCTGGATCGTATGAATCTTGGTAATAAGTTGAAAGTGATGCAATGATACAAGACATGATTGCCATTGGATGAGCATCTTTTGGAAAGCCACTGAAGAGTCGTTTTAGATCTTCATGAATTAATGTATGTTTAGTAAGAGATTCATTCCAAACATTTAGTTCTGAGTGATTAGGTAATTTTCCGTAGATTAATAAATATGCTACTTCGGTAAAAGTAGACTTTTCTGCAAGTTGTTCGATTGGAATCCCACGATAACGCAGAATGCCAAGTTCTCCATCTAGAAAAGTAATCGAACTGGTGCAAGCGCCTGTATTTAAATATCCACTATCAATAGTAACATATCCAGTTTGTGCACGTAATTTTGTAATATCAATTGCTTTTTCTTTTTCCGACCCTTCGATTACTGGTAATTCGTAATCTTTGTCGCCTATCTTGAGAATAGCCTTTTCTGCCATAATTAACATCCTTTTATGAAATTTAGAATTCAAGTAGATATAAAAAAGGAGTGGAAGATTTAGTAAAACAAAATTTTTAGATCAATGATTTTCTGTGATAATTGTTTGCTTTCTGTTTTTAAAATTTAAATATAGATTTTATGTTTATCCAAAATGGTATCCGCATTTATTTAATTCTATCCCTATTAATCTTTTTCCCAAATTGCAAACAGGAAAAGAAAAATAATCTTCTGCCTTTGGGAATGCTATTTCTATATTCGCAGAGCCAAGCTAGATCTTCCAATTGTAATTATAATGATTTCACTACAGATGGAAGTTCGGATCCGTATTTGTCTTCTCAATGGTATTATAGTAATTCAGGAGAGGATTTAAATCCTAGTTCTGTCTGGAATTCAAATAGGGGGGAAAGAGTTCGGGTCGCTGTAGTCGATGATGGTTTAGATATTTACCATGAAGATTTGACTTCGAATGTAGTTCCAGGTGGAAGTTATAATTTTGGGGTTGGCTATTATGGTTTTTCAACTTCTCTTTCTGACCCATTTAGTGTTGTAGCTACTCATGGAACGGCTGTTGGTGGAGTGATTGGGGCTAGAGATAAAAACGGATTGGGAATTGCTGGTATTGCTCCAAGATCCTGTTTAGTTGGATACAATGTTTTAGTAAATTCGACAGATGCAAATACCTATACTGCCATGACTTATAACGCATCTGATGTTTCGGTATCCAATAATAGCTGGGGCGCAACCGATGGAAATGGAAAGACAGCCGCTAATAGTTCCCTTTGGGCAAGCGGTGTGGATCTAGGCGTAACAACTGGTAGAAATGGAAAGGGAACTGTATATTTTTGGGCAGCTGGAAACGGAGCCAATACGAATAATGCGACAGCCGCTAGCGGAGTTTCTGCCTATCCAGCTGGAAGTTTAGAAACTGATAATTCCAATTATGATGGACAAGCAAATTATTATGGAGTCGCTGCAGTCTGTGCACTAACGGATGATGGGAAAAGAGTAAACTACTCTGAAAAAGGAGCAAATCTATGGGTATGTGGATATGCGCAAAAAACAAATTATTCTACTACCCAAGACGGAATTTGGACAACCGATATAACTGGCTATGATGGTTATAATCCTCTTCCATCAGATTATTTAGCAAGTGGTTATTCTCAAAGTAAACAACTCTCAAATTATAATTATAGTAAAATTTTCAATGGAACTTCAGGAGCCACTCCAATGGCGACTGCTACGGCAGCTTTACTTGTAAATGCAAATCCAAATTTGGGATGGAGAGATGTTAAATTGATTTTGGCAGAATCAGCTCGAAAAAATGATCCAACTGATTCCGATTGGCTCACAAATGCAGGATCTAAGATTTCTAGTTCTGGAACTCCCTATAATATAAATCATAAATATGGGTTTGGGGTAATCGATATTAACCGCGCTGTAACTCTAGCTAAAACTTGGACGAATGTTGGAACTATGCTACAATATGCAACCTCAACTATCACAGCAAATGCTAGTTTTTCCAATAATACAACATTAGCTGCTGGAGCCTCAAGTTCTGTTAATATTACAAGTAGCAATACATCCATTACAAAAATTGAATTTATTGAGATAACAGTAACTACAGCAAGTGCTGATGCATCTGATTTAGAAATTGCACTTACTTCTCCACAAGGAACGTCAAGCACTTTAGCAGAGGCGCATATTTGTAGTGTTGGTTCGAATACCTATCCTTCTAGCACAAGTCAGGTAGGTGCCTGTGGAAATTATTCTGGATGGGTTTTTGGAACATCTAGGCATTTAGGAGAAACTCCTATCGGAACTTGGACATTGAGAGTAGCCGATAGGCGATCTGGAACCGGAAGTTCTTCTGGATGGGGAAATGGAGGAACACTTACAAGTTGGAAAATAAAATTTTACGGGAGAGCAAATTAAATGAAGGTATTTATAAATAATAGATCTTTATACTTAGTTGTGATTTTTTTAACGAGCGCTTTATCGATATTAGCCGAACCAAAGGCTTTAACATGGAAAGAGGGAGAAAGAGAACATTTAATCTATCTAAGTCAAGATTATATAGCAGAGATAGATCCTCCAAAATCTGAGAATAAAGAGAGGAATATACGGATTATCCCCATCTCGGATACGAAACTTAAATCAGCTCTTGCAAAAGGAAACCTACCTTCAAATTATCAGGGAACTCATTCAGAAGTATTTGAGGATGGGAATAGTCGGAGAAAGATGACACTTCCTGGTGATATATTTGTAGAATTCGAGGAATCCTGGACAGAAAAGAATGTGAAAGATTGGGCAGATACAGAAAATTTAATACTTATTTCAAAATTCCCTGGAATCAAAAACATTTACCGTTTTAAGACAGACCCAGGAATTAAAAGCCTGAATCTAGCAAATACTATTTTGACAAAAGCTGGCGTGAAAGCCGCTTATCCGAATTGGTGGAGAGAGTTTGTAAGGAGGTAGAAGATTTTTATTCTTCTACTTTGATTCCTAATTTTTTCTTTAATTCAATATTTTCTTTGATCAGATCTTTGATTTCTTGTTCTGAGTATTTAAAGATTCTATCATGGGCTCTTAGAATTTTATCCATATTCATTTCTTCAATTCTAGAATATTGTAATGCTTTTTCGGTAGCTTCTTGAATTTCAATCGCTTCTTTTAATTCTTTTTCTCGAAGTAAATCTAATTTTTCATTTGCTTTAATAGTCTCCACAAGTGTCAACATTTCCGCTTCACGCATTTCATTTACACGCATGATTGCTTGGCTTACTTCATTATTGTAGGATTTAATTTTGGATTCATACTCTAACATTTTTTCGAAGGCATGTATAATATCTTGTGAATTTTTATATTCTGCATGCGCCAATTCAAATAGCCCTTCGAAGAATCCAACGTTTTGTAAACAGCCAGATCCAATTTCTACTGCAGATGTTTTATAGAATTCTGCCTGAATTGTTTTTTCCATAATGAGTTTTAATTCTTTTTTTCGGATAGGACTCTCTAGTAATTCTAAATTTCCTTTGTTCGCTGTATTGATTTGAATTGGGGTATTGCCTACTTGGGATAGAAGTAACAAGGAGATCTCAGATCTACTTCCAAACATTTTAATAAATTCATATTCAATTGGGGACCATTCTTCCTGTTTTGCACTAATAAAAAAGAGATTAATTTCCTGTGGATTCAATTCTATACTTTTAAATTCCTTTAGAGGCACATTATTAATCAAGATGGCAAGTTTTGGATGCTTCCATAATTCTACAGGAAATTCTACACCATTTGAGATATTCCAGATAATTGACTTTTTCATATATCTTATCCTTTTTTGTATAAATGTTTTTGAGACCTTGAAAATTAAAAATCTCTAGCTTGAGATTCATGATTGCAGTTCTAGAAATTTTTTAAAGCATAATTTATTGTGTTTCAGTCTAGATAGAATCAGTAGAATCTTTTTGTTTGATCAAAACTAGTAAAAATGACGAAATCTTTCTATGCAAACTATTTACTTTTAATCCTCTAAATCTTTTATAGAATAATAAGGATAAAAAGATCTTAATTCTTATGGTAACAATTTTATTACTTACAGTCTCAAATATATTTATGACATTTGCTTGGTATGGACATCTAAAATTTAAGCATTTAGATTTATGGAAAGTGATATTAGCAAGCTGGGGAATTGCTTTTTTTGAATACTGCCTGATGGTTCCAGCGAATCGTGTAGGTCATGGTAGATTTAATGCAACTGAATTGAAAACAATTCAAGAGGCAATTACTCTCATTGTATTTAGTATATTTTCTATTTTGTATCTAAAAGAAGAGTTTAAATGGAATTATGCTGTTGGTTTTTTACTCATTGTCCTTGCAGTATATATAATTTTTAAAAAATGGTAACATAAAATGATAGAAACTTTTAATTATCCTCTCTTTACTATTCGCTCTCTTTTTAATGATTTTAGATGGACTGAATCTGAAAGATTAAAATATATTACTACATCTTCTTCCGAAGTAAAAAATAATTCTCTCTTCGTCCCTCTCAGAGGGAATAGAGACGGACACGAATTTATACCAGATGCCTTAAAAAAAGGTGCCATTTCATTTTTATGTGAAAAAGACCATCCCATTCTAAAAGATTTAAATTTCGATGAAATTCAAAAGGCGATCATTGTGGATAACACACTGTATGCGCTAGGTAAATTAGCTACTTTTCATAGAAATAGATTTCAACCTTTTATTATTGGCATTACAGGTTCTAGCGGAAAAACAACTACCAAAGAATTAATGGGATTGGTATCTGAAAGCATAGGAAAATCCAATGTAGTGATAACTGAAAAAAATTATAATAATGAAATAGGAGTTCCTTTTACATTATTTAGAATTAACGAAAAAACAAAAATTGTGGTTTGTGAGATGGGAATGAATCACCTAAAAGAAATCTCAAGACTGACTGCAATGGTAAAACCTAGCATTGGTATGATAACTAACGTTGGTCCATGTCATATTGAAAACTTAGGCTCCTTAGAAAACATAGCAAGGGCAAAGGCGGAACTAATTGAAGGTATGCCGCCTAAATCTATTTTATATGTTCCAGAATCTATTTTACATAGAAATATATTTCAAGAGAAAGCAAAAGAATACAAAGTGATTCTAAAATCTTTTTCTCTGAATAAAAATCCGAATTTAGAAATTTTAGAAAGAAAGACGGATGGTTTTTTATTAAATCTATTTGGGACTTCTGTTCATTGGAAAATACCTGGTGATAAGATTTTAGAGAATCTATCTGGAGTTTTGGCAATTGCAAAGGAAATTCATTTTAGTTCAGAACAAATAAAAAAACAACTATCTTTATTTAAAGCAAAGGATAAAAGATTTGTAGTAGAGAAAGGCTATTTTCATTTAATCAATGATACATATAATGCAAATCCAGATTCAATGGAATCATCTCTTTCTTCTCTAAAGCAAATATCAGAAGGAAAGAATTATTTTGCAATTTTAGGTGATATGAAAGAATTAGGAAAATTCTCTAAAAAATATCATGAACAAGTCGGGTTATTCTGTAGAAAATTAGGATTATCTGGGCTTATAACATATGGAGCCGATGCAAAGTGGATTCAAAAAGAATTCTCTTCCAATAAAAACAACATTTCAAACTCCCATTTTGATTATGAGTCTATCGATGCGTTAGTCGAATATGCAAAGAAAAATATTCCGAAGGGAAGCTATGTGCTTGTGAAAGGATCAAGATCAATGAAAATGGAAAGAATAGTAGAGGGATTAAAATAAATGAAAAAGAAAAATTCTCCGATAGTTGGTGTTATTATGGGATCTTTTTCTGATTATGAAACAATGAAAGAAGCTTGTAATATATTAGAAAGATTTCATATTTCCTATGAAAAGAAAATAGTTTCAGCTCATAGATCTCCTGATGTTATGTTTGATTATGCCAAGACAGCTGTCAAAAGAGGAATTAAAGTAATTATAGCCGGAGCAGGTGGCTCTGCTCATCTTCCAGGAATGGTTGCATCTCTCACCACTCTTCCAGTGTTAGGAGTTCCCATTCAGTCCAAGGCGTTAAGTGGTCTAGATAGTCTTTATTCTATTGTCCAAATGCCAGGAGGAATTCCTGTAGGAACTCTTGCGATAGGAAATGCAGGTGCGATCAATTCAGCATTACTAGCAGTTAGAATACTTTCGATTGAAAATGATAAATTAAGAATCGAATTAGAGAAATATAGTAAGGAAATTAAAGAAGCTGCTCTTGCAAAAGAAAAGGATCTAATTTGAAACGAACAGAAAAATTATTTTTACCATCCGAGTCAAAGCTTGGTGTAATGGGGAGCGGACAACTTGGTAGAATGTTTGCACAGAAGGCTAAGGAGAGAGGATATAGCGTTAGTTGCTATTCTCCTGAGAAAAATTCCCCTGCATTTAAAGCTGGTTGTATAGAATATGTTGGAGATTATACTGATAAAGTTAGTATTCGAGAGTTTTTGGATAATATAGATGCTCTAACATTTGAATTTGAAAATATACCTGAAGCAGCGCTTTCTGTGATAGAGGAGTATGTTCAAAATAAAAATCTAAGGGTTTGTCCTTCCGTAAATTCAATTCGAATTTCACAGAATCGTTTTAAAGAGAAAGAAAATTTTAGAAAGATTGGTTTAAATACTACTGATTATATATATCTAAATTCTTTGGAATCTCTATATGAAAATAAAAATAAAATAGAATATCCCTGTATTTTAAAGACGAACCAATTTGGATACGATGGAAAAGGTCAACATAAAATAAAAGACTTTTCGGATTTAGAGAAAATCATAAAGCAATCTAAAAGTATTGATTACATAATTGAAAAGATTGTAGATTTTTCTTGTGAGATTTCTATTGTTGCGGGACGATTTGATAGTGGTAAAATTTTGTATTATCTTCCATCTGAAAATTCTCATAAAAATCATATATTAGATATCTCTATCCATCCTGCTTCAATCAATCATGAATTAACGGAAGCGGCAATTCAAGCCGTTAAGAATTTATTAAGTTCTTTAAACTATGTAGGAGTCTTGGCTTTAGAATTTTTTGTAAAAGAAACTCAACTCATCTGTAATGAGTTTGCCCCAAGACCTCACAACTCTGGTCATTTTTCAATGGATGCCTCTAATTTTTCTCAATTCGAAATGCAATTGCATACTCTGACTAATCTAGAACCTGACATGGAAGAAATAAAAACAAACCCGTGTGTCATGAAAAATATAATAGGTTTTGATTTTATGGATTTGAAAGAGACATCAATCGAACGACTTAAAAAGAGTGAATATAAATTACATTTATACCAGAAAGAGGAACCGAAGAAAGGAAGGAAGATGGGGCACTGGAATTATTTAGGAAAATTAGAGGCAAAAGACGCATTTCCTGAATAGAGTCTTTCATTCCATTGAGTTTCAATTCTTTTATCTAATTAACTTTGGTGTCTACTACATAGTATAAATAAAATGAATTCAAAATAAAACTACTTGAATTAAAATATTTCTATGTCGAAAATGGAATCAAAGGTACAATTAAACGTTTTGGAATACACATCATGAAATTTAAATTTGCAATCTTATCTTTTATTTATATAAATCTAATTGGATCTCTCGCAGCAGAAACCATTTTACTACGTAATGGACAAATCATTCAAGGGAAAGTTTTGGGGCATGATTCAGAATCAGTAACTATAAATACAGAGGGTGCTACAAAGGTAATACCAAAAAGCACTGTTCACAAAGTAATCTTCTCTTCGAATTCTGCCGAGCTACAGAAAGTATTGCAAGAGAAAAAAAAGCAAGCAAAACTACAAAAGAAATCTGAGAGTAATAAACCAGACGATGAAGAAGAGCTAGCATCTTTAGATGAAATGGAAGATGATAAACAGGATATCACTAAAAAAGTAACAATCTTAGAGCAAAAGATTGATAAGTATGAAAAGAGAATATCTAATCTAAGAAATAAAATAAGTAAATTAAAACAAAAGATTAAAACTAAATCTACTGTTGAATAAGTTATTTCAATAGCTCTTTTGGTAATTTAAAATTCATTGAATCTTCTCTAGAAGTAGGGAAGTTTTCTACCTTAATTTCTGGATAAAATTCTTTTATTTTATTAATAATCTCATCAATTAACACCTGTGGAGAGGAAGCTCCCGCTGTAATTCCCATAGTCTCAATTTCTAAACTATCTAAATATTCCTTATTGATTTCATCAGCAGAGCTGACTCTAAAAGATTTTGGCTTTTTCTTCTGTGCCAATTGAACAAGTCTCATCGAGTTGGAACTATTGGGTGCTCCTATAACAAGCATTGCGTCTACGGAATCCATCATAGAGTCAACTGCTTCCTGTCTTTCTGTTGTAGCATAGCATATATCGTCTTTATCAGGATGTTCAACATTTGGAAATACTTCTGCAATTTTATCTATTACTTTCTTTGTATCACTTACAGATAGGGTAGTTTGCATTAGATATGTGAGTGGTCTGTTTGGGTCAATTCTAGGTAATAGTTTTTCTACATCTTCTTCTGATTCTACTAAAAACATTTCTGCCTCACCCATAGTGCCTATCGCTTCATCATGACCCTCATGACCTATATATATAATTTGATGGGTTTCTTTTAATTTTTTAGCTTTCCTATGCACACGTGTTACAAGAGGACAGGTTGCATCCCCAATGCGCATATTTTTATCTTTAGCGGTCTGAACTACAGTCGGTGATACTCCATGTGCACTGAAAATTACAATTGAATTTTCTGGTGCTTCATCTAGATCGTTTATGAATTTAATTCCTTTTTTCTCCATATCATTTACAACTCTACGGTTATGAACGATTTCTTTGCGGACGTAGATTTGTTCATTTTGATATAAATTATGAACATTTTCTACAAAAGAGATTGCATACTTAACTCCAGCACAAAAGCCTCTAGGATTTGCCAAATAAATTTTCTTCACGTTTTTATCCTTTAATCTAAGATTTTAAAAATTAGACCTATTGCAAGGAGAAAACAATTTGCAAAACACTGTTAATATATTTTAAAAGAAAATAAAAATGCCACATTTGAATTTTTCTTTGATTGAGGAATGCAGATTTCACAGGATTTAATGATTTCTCCCTTTCTTGCTAATAAATCAAAATACTCTCTATTATTCATGGAAATCAGAGAAAGTTTTGTATTTTCTTCCTCATTATCAATTTTGATTTCAATGAACTGTTCTGTATTTTTTTCCAACTCAATTTCAGTTGATCTTTGATTTAAAACTAATTTTCGGTCAATTATCTTTACTAAGGTCTTTCTTTTTTCTCCTGAATCAAGGATTGATTTTAAGTAAAACAAGGTTAATTCTTCTTTCGTATCTTTGTTATAAAAATGAATCAATAATTTGTTTGGGATTTTTTTTAGTTTTTTACAGATTGCTTCTTCTGTTTTTGACGAGTAGACTGGAAAACCAATATTAGCCTCAATAATTTCCTTATTTCTAGGAATATAATTACCATAAAAACCATTTGGTATTTCCTCTGGATTCCAATTATTAAAATCAATCATACTGAAATTATTTTTTTGAATAAAATCTCTTTCAAATTCATCTGCTATTTTCTGATTCCAGCTTATATTTTTAAGAAAAGGGGAAAAAATCCAACCAGCTAAATCACTCTTCCAGATATATATTTGCACCCATTTGCCTGTTTTGTTTCCAATGTTGACCGTATTAAAATCTGAATCAATCTGAAAGACTTCTTCTTGATTTAATTTTCCTATATTTGCATTTTCTGTCCCTGGTCCTGATCTTAAATTCACGTTAGTCCCCACAGTAACGAAGAAATGATTTTTTATATCTGTGTCTTCTTTGCTTGCTAAGTAATGTAGAAAATGATTGAATTTGGTTTTAGATTCATCTGGTAAAAGCTTCGGGAGTTGAAGCTTCATTGCTTCTATCCATATAAATTTATATTCTTGAAGAAACTGTCTTGGATCCTGCTCCAATATATCTAAAAGCAGAAAAGTATTTTCAGTAGGATCATTTGTTTTATATGTATATTTAAACCGATCTAAAAGGATTTTAATTCGATAATCCGAATTTTTTGGTATCAGTTTTTCATAGACATCATCGATTACAGGCAAAACACTGTTATCTGTTGTAACAGTTTTAATTTTTAAACCTATTTTTTTTTCTAATTTTTGAAAGTAGTTTGAGTTTACCATATTTTCATCAGATTTATTTTTTCTAAGTGAGTTTTGTAATTGGTAAACTGCAACCGAACTTAAATACAATTCTTCTTCTTTAAAATTTGATTTATTTTTATTTGCGAATTCCAGTAATCTCTCATAATCCCCTTTTTCTAAGTATTGGTTTATTTTTTCTAGATTGGTTTTAGAACAGGAGTAGACTAGGAATAAAAAGATTAAAGCTATATATTTCATATATAACACAAATGGAATTAAAACAATAGATTCAAGTATTATCTAAAAGAAATAATTTGATTTTTCATTTTAATTTTTTACACACCTTAAAGTATCAATGTTAAAGAAAAGCAGTGAATGAGTTTTGGTAGATGAATTCTAATTGAGGATATCCAACGATTGTGATTTTTCAATCAGAATGAGCTGTTTTACCTAGCTGGTTTGATATAATATTGGAATTTTCAGATACAGTTACAGTTTTTAGATACTAAGTGAATTGTTAAAAATGATAATAACATGAAATAATATCGGCATTTAAAACTAAGATCAAAATTTATCAGATTCTAATAATAAAACATTTTTAATTGCATCTTTTTCTCTCATTAAACTAAATTTACTAATTTATTTAGTTTAGAATGTTTTAATCAGAAAAAAATAACTTACAAGATAACACTGAAATAAAAAATCATTTTTGAGGAATACATGGAAGATTTAGAAAAAGATTTAAAGGAACAAATATTTGGTAAGAGTGGTGGAATGCGTGATGATTTTGGAATTAAATTACCACCGAATTCCGCATTGGAGTTACAATCCAAGATCATTGAATATGTGCCCAAAAAAAGTATAGCTGTTCAGTTTCCAGTGCAAGAAAAACATACAGGACCTCTTGGCATCCTACAAGGTGGAATATTGACTGCCTTCTTTGATGATACATTTGGACCTCTAAGTTTTGCTGTTTTAAAAAAGCCAATGGTGAGTATTGACATTCATGTATATTTTTTGAGAAGTGTTAAGGTTGGGGATACTGTCACCATTCGAGCAGAAGTAACGTCTAGAGGAAGGAAAGTAATTTTTATGAAAGCAGAAGCGTATGATCAGAAAAATAAATTAATAGCAACCGCTACATCTTCTGCTTTGATTTTCAAAGAGGAATAGTCTTTATCTATTCCTCAACTTTAATTCCTAATTTTTTTTCTAGTTCTTTAATACGAGATGCCCATTTATTAAAAGTAACTAAGTGTTTAATATTTACTCTTGCTTTTTGAAATTCTGCAAACGTCATTCCCCAGTCCCAACCAATATATACGTCTGGCTTCTTTGGAGAAGTTCGCATTCCAGTGCCTCCGGCTACAATGGTTCCTTCCGGAAGGATCAAATGGTCACTAATACAACACCCACCTCCAATGATGACTCCGTTACCTATCGTAGTGCTTCCTGCTACCCCAGATTGACCAGCAATAATCACATGATCGCCTATAACAACGTTATGCCCTATATGCACCATATTGTCAAATTTACAACCATTTCCAATTATAGTGTCAGTGAGTCCACCTCTATCAACAGTGCAGTTGCATCCAATTTCTACATCATTTCCAATAATGACTTTTCCAACTTGTGGAATCTTGTGATGAATACCCTTTGAAGCTACAAATTTAAACCCATCTCCGCCAAAGGTAGAATTTCCAAATACAATAAAATTATCTCCGATCTGAGTTCCATCATGGAAGACGCAATTCATTCCAATTCGTACGTTGTTTCCTATCTTAACATTGTCGCCTATTTTTACACCTGCTTCAATAATACAATTTTGACCAATTTCAGAATTTTCACCAATAACAACATAATGCCCTAGTTGAGTATTCGAACCTACCTTTGCTGACGGATGAATGATTGCTGTTGTAGAGATGACTCCATTCGGAGTTTTGGGAGGAAATAGTAAATTTAAAATTTTAGCATTTTGTAACTCTACATTGTCTACTATAAGAATTGGAATATCTGTAAAATTAGAAGCAATCTCTTGGTTTACAATCAGGGCTACTGCTTTTGTCTTTTTTGCTTCCGATAAATGGCCTTTTGCTGATACGAAGGAAATGAATTTTTCCTTGTCAGAATTTAATGGTGCAAGTGAATTAAAAATAATGGCTTCTGGGTTATCCGTATTTAGTATTTTTGAGTTTGGTATAACGTCTTGTATTTGTTTTAAATTAAATTCTTTCAATGTTGAAATCTCCCTTAGTTTCAACCATAAAAAAAGAAAAGAAGAATTTTATCTATTCTATTTTTCTAAATAATTGCGATAATTGGAATAGAAACGAATTATAAATAGCTTTTATAAGTATTATTTTATAGGAGTAAACCTACTGATTTGGTAAATTATAGATGTTTTTAAAAAAAGTTTCTCAATAAAACCCAAACTAAGATTGAAAACTAAATCAGAAAAAATCACACCAATTTCAAACATTTAGTATTAAAAACTTTCTAAAAGCAAATCTACTAAACTGAAAATAAGAAATAAACCTAAAAAAGATAAAAATGGAAAATAGAGAATTTAGCCTTCTTGTAGAAAGAAAACGATATAATTGTGTAAAAATATTATTAAAGGAATATTTTTAATTTATAAATTTATATTTAGAAGTAAAAAGAATTATTTATCTATTTCTAATTCTGGGTTCAGTGTGAAGACAAAAAACAGGAACTCTAAATGAGTAATGTTTAGTTTAAAAAAAAGAAAATCTATCCTATTTAAATATCGAATAACAAATATTATCCACATATACTATACTGAACAGTATATATAAAATATTATTTTATTTTTAAAAAGTATTTACAAGTAAAAGTAAATTGAAAATAATTGAAGAAAGGAAAAAGAAATGATAAAGTCAAATTACTTTACTACTAATTCAGATATACTACTTCACTTTGAAAAATTTATCCCTTGGAAACAGATAGTTCCAATTTATGAAAATAATTTTCATGATGCGAAGGTGTTTCAACAAACTGGAAATGAATTATTAGCATCGGCACCTACAAGTGTCGAAGAAGCCGTTGAATACTATAGAACTATTTTAGAAACGGCAGGTGACATTGCAGGTAATTTTGTTTCGGAACATGTGAAATCCATGGATATCCAAGGAGCAAAGTATGAAAATGGTAAAGTAATTCATCCAAAAGAAATGATAGATTCAGTGAATAAAGCCAAGGAATCTGGAATCCAAGCCTATGGCTTCCAAAGAAAATATGGAGGACTTGGATTGCCTTTTACTGTTCGAGCTCTTATGGGAGAAATCATTTATAGAGTAGATACAAGTTTCGCTATTGCATTTGGTTGTGTGAACCTTGGAGAAATTTTAGAGAGAATTGCATCGGAAGAAATGAAAAAAGATTGGCTTCCTAGAATGGCAGCAGGGGAGTTCTGTGCTGCAATGGGGCTTACAGAACCGAATCATGGATCTGACCTACCCAATATAAAAACAAAAGCAACTAAGCAAGAAGACGGTAAATGGGTGTTAAATGGAACCAAGCGCTTTATTACACAAGCCTGTGGACTTGGAGAAACTCCTTCTATTATACTAACGCTTGCTAGAAGTGGCGGAAACGGTGCTAGGGGACTTTCTTTCTTTTTGGTTCATAGTAAAGATATTCAAGTAGCCGGAATAGAGAAAAAACTAGGTCTACATGCTTCTCCTACTTGTGAAGTAGTATTTGAAAACACTCCGGCTCTTCTCATTGGGGAGGAAGGATTTGGTTTAGTTCGATATACAATGGGAATGCTCAATGGAGCTAGAATGGGAATTGCAGCTCAAGGAGTAGGTATGGCGACTGCCGCATATGAAGAAGCTAAAATCTTTGCCTCAACTCGAATCCAATTTGGAAAACCAATCGAGGAAATTCCCGCAATTAAAAAAATGCTTCGTCGTATGGAGAGAGAAATTATGGCGATGCGATGTCTCACATTGGAAGGTGGTCGAACCGTAGACATGTATTATTGGAGAATGGAACATCTAAAAGAAGCAGGGAAATCTGATAAAGAAATTTCAAATGATGAGGAAGTGCGACACTGGATGAAGCTCGCCGACTTACTTACTCCTGTTTCAAAATACTATTGTTCTGAAATGTGCAATCGAATTGCCTATGATGCCTTACAAATCCACGGAGGTTCTGGGTTTACAGAAGATTATGACATTGCAAGAATCTATAGAGATGCAAGAATAATTACAATCTATGATGGAACTACGCAGATTCAAGTTATGGCGGCTATCGGTGGAGTCATTTCTGGTATGGCTCCCACAGGGCATTTTAGAAAATATCTACTTTCTGAGATGGAAGAGTTTTCTCCGAGTTCAAGATTAAAAACTCTCTTTGAAAAATTAGAAGAAGCAGTTTCGGTATATAAAAATATTTCTAGTGCAGAAGTGAGAGACAGTTTTTCGCTCGAACTAGTAGAGGTTGCCACACGCTTACTTGCTGGAATTCAATTAGAAAAAACTGCAAAACTTTTGGAAAGCGAGTCTCAAACCTCAAGATTAAAACAGGCAGATGAATTTAATATAGATAGTCTAGCTATTGCGTTAGGCAACATAGAAAAGATGAAAAACTTTGCTAATATAGAGATTTTATAAAGAATTCACCTCTGATAAACATGCGGAGGCATTAGTGTTGAATACTTGGAACAAAGGGTTTGATCACGGATGCCTTTGAAGGATTGCATTGATGAATGATCGAATCTTTTATGTATGCGAATCAGTAGTAAAAATAATTCATTTTCTCAAGAATGTTTTTGTGATTTAATTTTTTTTCTAATTTCTTTACCTCTTTTCTTATTTAAATCTAGAATGTGTTTTAGTCTTTCCATGCGAAGAGGAGAACGATGAAACATTTTCATAAAAACTTTTTCTTTCATATTATACCAACGGGCTTTTGAATGAGCATATATTTCGCCTGTCGTTGGAGAGTGAATGGTTGCCTTTGTGTAAAGCCTTCTATTTTTAGCGATTGTGATCCAAGCTCTGCATTCCACTTCTTCTTCAAGAGGACATGCTTTATCGTATTTTACAAAAAGTTGATCTGTCATTACAAAATGACCTGCATGAAAACACATAACACCTTGTGCTTCATCTAAAAGGGAAGCAAGAATTCCACCATGCACAAAGCCCGGGGCACCTTCATAGAATTTTTCAAATACAAATTTAAATCGAACTTCTCCTGCCTGAGCATCGAAAGGAAAATCAGCATGAAGTCCACGCGAGTTATCAGGACCACAGCCAAAACAGTTTGTATGATGCCAGTCCTGTCCGATAAGACTTGGTCCTACATTGTGTAATTCTTCCTCGTTCATACTAGCCTCATTTTAAAAATTCTTCTGCCCAGCTTCTTACATTTCCAGCACCTAGACTCACTAGATAATCTCCTGATAAAATGTATTTCTTTAAGATTGAGACGTCACGCGATATGTCACCTGTTAAAAGAATCGTTCTTTCCTTGTTGACTAGATGATCGTAAATGAGTTCTGTAGAAATTCCCTCAATTGGAGATTCTCCTGCCGAATAAATCGGAAGCAAAAAAAGCAAATCACTTTCATCTAAGGCTTTTGCAAATTCTTCATAATGATCTCTCGTTCTAGTATAACGATGAGGCTGAAATAGAATACAGCATTTTGCCCCTACGGGTCTCATCCTTTTAATGGACTGAATCACTGCAAGAATTTCTGTTGGATGATGTCCGTAGTCATCATAGACGTGAATGTTATTTTGATTTCCTAAAAGTTCTAATCTTCTTTTAACACCAGTATATCCATTTAGAATTTCAATGGATGCATGAACTTCAATCCCAGCAGTTTCTGCCGCAAGTAAGGCAGCAAAAGAATTTTTAAGATAATGATCTCCAGCATACGGAAGCTTTATTTTTAATATTTCTCCTTGTCTAAAAAAGCTTAACTCATTATCAAAAATTTCAAATGGTTCTATTTGCAACTCTGGAAATTTTGCTGAAAGGTTTGCCGCTTTAGAAGCTTCTATATAGCCAATAATATTTTTTTGATCTTCTAGTAAATCAATCGCATCTTCTACACCTTTATCACCTAAATACACAATGGAGGTTGAAGATTTTTTATTGTGAATAAATTTTGCAAAGGCTTCTAGTAATGCGTCTGTCGTTTTATAAAAATCGAGATGGTCGTTGTCTATATTCGTAACTATTTTTATATCTGCTTTGTGATTTAGAAAGGTTCCGTCTGATTCGTCAGATTCATAAACGCCCCATTTCCCGTTATCCCATTTACCACCTCGGTCATTTAAATAGCCTACCTCGCCTCCAAGCATAATCGATGGTCTCTCTCCAGCTTCTAGTAGAATCTGACCAGTCATTGCGGTTGTTGTAGTTTTCCCATGTGAACCTGCTACAGCGATTGAAAATTTCTTTGAAAATAATTCATGAAGCAACTCGGATCGGTGAATGAGTGTTTTGTGAAGAGATAGAGCCTTTTGGAAAACAGGATGATTTTCTTTTACTGCACTCGAATAAACGATGTAATCAATCCCATCTAGATTTACATTTTCAGGATCATGTGTGATTCTCGCTCCGCGCATTTCCAATTTTTTTACTGTATCTGATTGTGCTTTATCGTATCCACTAACGTCTATTTTTAAATCAAGTAATATATGGGCAAGGGAGGACATCCCTGATCCCCCAATACCAATAAAAAAAGGTTTTTTGTCTCGCAAGATTATTCCTTGAAAAAAAATTGAATTGTATCTGAGGAGGCATTTACCCTCCCAGCACTCAGTGCTTTTTCTGTAATAGGCAAAAGGGATTCTCTATTCTTAGCAATATTCACAAGTATAGAAACTAACTTTGTATTATTTTCATCCGTTTGATTTAAAACCCAAGCTCCTGCTTGATTTTCAAAATATTCTGCATTGGCGACTTGGTGATTGTCCGCAGCATAAGGATAAGGAATTAAGATTTGTGGGAGTCCATACACTGCACATTCAGATATAACTCCTGCCCCTGATCTTGCAATTACTAAGTTTGCCCATTCATAATGAGTTTTCATATTTTCAGAATAAGAAATGATATCAGCTGACTTTTCTGTCTTCGCTTTTGCCTCATCGTAAAGAGATGTGCCTGTTAAGATTCTAAAGCTGAAATTCTTTGCTATCTCCGGATTGTTCATGGAGTTGATTACAATATTGTTAATCTGTCTTGCTCCCTGAGAACCACCCATAACCAAAACATTTAACTTTTCTTTTTTATTGACTACTTGTGATTTATTTGAAGTGGATTTTGTGTCTGGGATTATTTTTTTTCGAAGTGGATTTCCCAAAATTTTGTAAGAAATATTTTTAAAACCATTTTCATTGACTGGTGGAAAACTAAATGCAATTTTATCCGCGTATTTATGAAAAACACGAGTGACTTTCCCAACGATTCTATTTTGTTCACACAAAAATATTTTCTTTTTAAATAGCACTGCATATAGTAGAGCGGGTAATGAGGAATAGCCGCCCATAGCAATCACGCAATCTACATTTAATTTTCTAAACTGAAAAACAGTTTTTACAAAATTTATTAAGAATAAAAATGGAAAGGTTAAAAAATTACTCAATTGTGGGGTATTGTGCCAAATAACTGGACAAGGCGAGTCTCTTAAATCAGGATTGTCTTTATTTCGAATTAAAGAGTGAATTGCAAGACTTTCAAAACCTAATTCCTGTTTTTGATCCATTAAACTTTCGGCGAGTGCAATTCCCGGAGAAATATGCCCGCCCGTTCCACCGGCTGCAATGATTATAGAACGCATCACGTGATATGTTCCCTCTTTGTTATATTAATTAGTATTCCAAGTGAAATCATAATAGTTAAAAGGGAAGACCCTCCATAACTCATAAATGGAAGACTGATTCCAGTTATAGGAAATAGCCCTGTAACTACAAATAAATTTATTATTATTTGAATGCTAATCATAAGAAGAATTCCTGAGCCTAATAAGAATCCAAATGGTTCATTGACTCTTCTTACAAGCGAAAAACCTCTTACAATTAAAAAAGTGAATAATCCTAGTAACACAAGAAATCCGATAAATCCATAATCTTGGACAAAGGTTGCTACAATAAAATCTGTATGATTATATGGAAGGGACTTGTGCGAGTGACTCGTTGATATCTGATTTCCAAACCATCCACTTTCCATAAAGGCTCTAAATGAGGAATAGAGTTGAAAACCATCACCATCCTTATCACTGTAAGGATTGAGCCAAACCTCTATTCTTTTGCGCCAATAGCTTACTCTATAAACTAGAAATAATATCAAAGGAATTGTGGACAAAAACCCAATCACCAATTTCTTTACAGGAAATCCATTTAGAAAAATGAGAGCAAGTATCATTCCTGAAATTTGAAGTGTAGTCCCAAGCGCTGGCTCTAACATAATTAACAATAGAATAAGACCAATGGCAATACCCGGAATCAAATAGGTTTTGATTGTTTTTTCTTGGATATGACTTAGCTTAACAAAGAAAGCTGATAGATAAATCAGAACAGCGATTTTACAAAATTCACTTGGTTGCAATTGAAACGGACCAAAACCAATCCATCTATGGAAATTTCTCCCTGCTTGTGTTTTTACAGTTTTGCTAAGACCTGGAATAAATACTAAAATGAGAAGCACAATAGAAAGAACTATTAGATAAACAGCATAGTGTTGAAAAATGCGATAGGGGATAATGGCAAACACAATAAAAAAGAAAAAAGAAAGTCCCATCCAAATCGCTTGTTTTTTTAAAAAAAAATAAGGGTCTTCTGTTAGCTTGTGCGCTGTTACAGTGGAACCAGAAAAAAGAGCTGAAATTCCAACTAATAGCAAAATAATAATTATATAAATAAGAGGAAGGTCTATAGGTGTTTTACCGATTACAGTAAAATTTTTAAACCATTCTCTAATAAAACGAATCATCTTATTGTATTCTCAAAGTGGATAACGCGAATAAAGCAAGTATAACACCTACTATCCAAAAACGAATTACTATTTTTGTTTCCTTTATTCCCATTAATTCGAAATGATGATGGAGCGGCGCCATTTTAAATATACGTTTTCCAGTTAATTTAAAAGAAGCGACTTGTAGCATAACGCTTATCGCTTCCGCGACAAAGATTCCACCTAAGATAAAAAGCAAAATTTCCTTTTTTAACATAACTGCGATCATTCCTAGAGTGGCTCCCAGAAATAAAGATCCAGTGTCTCCCATAAAAACTTCCGCAGGGTGAGTATTGAACCATAAAAAACCGAGGAGGGCGCCTGCTAAGGCAGAAAGGAAAACAGAGTATTCATGAGCTCCTTGTAAATATGGTATATTCAAATAGTTAGCAGCAATCGGGGTGCCTGACGCATAGGCAATGATTCCAAACGTAATTGTTGCGATCATTACGGTTCCAGTCGCAAGACCATCCAATCCATCTGTAAGATTTACTCCATGAGAACTTCCGATGATTACTAAAATAGAAAATGGAATCGCAAGTATTCCTAAATTAATGACAGGTCCTTTGATAAAAGGTAAAAATAAATCTGTTAAAGTAAAAGAAACACCACGTCCCGCTGTATGCGCTTCTCCTGTTAAAAAATAAAAAGTAAAACAAAAAGCAAAAGCAATTAGAACAGATAATAAAAACTTTACTCTGCTTTTCATCCCCCCTTTAATTTTGAGAATTGCCTTTTCGTAATCATCTCTAAATCCGAGCATAGAAAATAGAAAACTAAAAACAGTTAGTAGGATTAGGTTTAAGTTTTTTAAATTGCCCCAAAGTAAAATAGATAATATCAAGGTGGAAATAATCATTAACCCACCCATTGTAGGAGTTCCCGCTTTGACTGCATGGGACTGGGGACCATCGGTTCGAACTGTTTCGCTAAACTTGAGTTTATATAAAAAAGCAATGATTCTCTTTCCTAAAACAAAGGATAAAACCATTGCTGTTAGACCAGCCATCAGTGCTCTAAATGTAACATAGTTAAAAATTCTAAGAACACCAATATCAGAACCAAATAGATCATATATTAATTGAAACATAAAGAGTTTATCTCCTACTAATTTCATCTTGGCTGAAAGCCTCAATGAGTTCTCTTGCATCACTGAAATCTTCTCGTTTTGTTCCAATAATCTGAACTGTTTCGTGACCTTTTCCAGCTACGAGTAAAAGACCGTCATCTGGTAAAATCTCAATTCCCTTTTTAATTGCCTGTCTTCGATTTGTAATTCTTAAAAAAGATTTGAATTTTTTAGGAAAGCCGGCTTGGATTTCATCTAAAATCAATTCTGGATCTTCTGATCTTGGATTATCAGATGTGATGATTACTAAATCTGCTAGTTTAGCAGCAATGGAGCCCATAATAGGTCTTTTGGTTTTATCTCTATCTCCACCGCATCCAAAAAGACAAATGATTTTGCTGTGGGGAATTTCTTGCATACTTTTTAATACATTTTGTAATGCGTCAGGTGTATGAGCATAATCCACAATAGCCACACGAGTCTTTTTGCTATTATAAACAATTTGGAATCTTCCATTGACAGGAATTAAGTTTCCAACTGTATTTCGAATCGATTCTGTCTCAAGACCAAGCGCGCGTGAGGCGACAATCGCAAGGGAAACATTTAAAAAGTTAAAATTACCTAATAGATTCGTAGTAAAGTTAACTTGCTGATTTCCTTTTTCTTTAAAATCAAAGTCAATTCCCTTAAGCGATAATTCATTTAGCTTGGTTTCAAATTGTTTTCCCTTTCCGAGAAGTAAAAGGTTTATTTTTAATTTTGCTTTTTTGATTAGGGAAAGCATTTTGTCTGAGCCACTGGAATCTACAGACATGGCAGCAAACGTATTTTCGTGACATGACTTGGATAGTAGTTTAAAAAGTAAGAATTTACTTTTTAAATAATCATTCATTGTTTTGTGAAAATCCAAATGATCTCTCGTTAGATTTGTAAATAAAGCCCCATAAATGTGGAGACCATTCAACCTTCCTAGTTTTAGACCATGAGAACTTGCTTCCATAAATACATATTCAATCTCTTCTTTCACCATATCTGCTAATACCGAATTTAAGGTGCTAGCATCTGGGGTAGTGTATCCTGTTTGAATCACTTTGTTACCATATTTTGTTTCAATGGTTCCAATAATTCCACAGTTTTTATTTTCTCTCGAGAAGATATCATAGAGAATATAAGTCATGGATGTTTTTCCATTCGTTCCAGTTACAGCTATGATTTTACATTTTTTAGATGGATCGTCTTTTAAAAAAGATGCTATGTATCCATGTAATTGCATTGGATCTTCGGAACAAATTAAAACATTAGGAAATTGCTCTGTTTCATCTAGGTAGGGACTCGTTTTACGAATTAATATCGTTTTTATATTTTTACTTTTTGCATCTTTTAAATAATCGATTGTTTTATCAGAGAAATCATCATAGACACAAAATATATCATTTTCTTCAAGCTTTCGACTATCGGATTGAATATAGTTGATTGGTTCAGAAAGATTTCCGCTTGTTAAGGAAATCTTTTTAAAATTTTTAAGTAATTCAGAAATTAACATGCTGCTTCTGTTATAATAATTTTCTATAATTGTTTAATTTATTTATAAAATTCAAATGTTTTGTTTTCCGGTGGAAGAATCAATGTGCTAATTTTTTTATTCACATAGTTAGCTGCTTGGTTGTTTCGTTTATAGATTGATTCCATTCTTTCTGCTGATGTGTAGGTGGCAATTCCTACTTTTAACTCATAGTTCTTTTTATAAAGCTCTTCTTTTTTCAATGATAATTTTTTAATTTGTCTGCTCAAGTGAGCATGGTCTATACTTTGCCAAACAAGTAAAAATAAAACACTTGCAGGCAGGGATATTTTAACCACAGCTAAGGCTATAATGCTAATGGTTGTCTTTATTTCTTTTTTATCAAACTTTGTTACTATCATAACGCCTTTATTACTCGTAATTTAGCAGAACGGGAAGATGGATTTTGTTTTATTTCCTCTTCTTTTGGAAGAATCGGTTTTTTAGTTAAAATTTCGAACTTACCATCTTTGCTTTTTTCTCTAAAAACCTGTTTCACTATCCTATCTTCTAAAGAATGAAAAGAAATCACGCAGAAAATCCCATCTTTATCTAAAAGATTGAGTAGTGCTTCCAATCCTTTTTTTATATGTCCTAACTCATCATTTACTTCTATACGAATTGCCTGAAAAATTCGAAAAGAGGGATGCGTTTTATCTGGCCAAAATTTTCTAGGAATCACTGATTCTACGATCTTAGCCAATTCTTGTGTTGTTTGGATTGGTTTTTTTCTTCTAACTAAAACGATTTTCTCAACAATCTTCTTTGTCCAGTTCTCCTCTCCATATTCTCGGAAGATTTGCGATAATTTTTCAGCCTTATATTTATTCACAACATCGAAAGCAGTCAATCTTCCTGATTCATCTAGTCTCATATCTAGATTTTCGTTGGTTTTAAAGCTAAATCCCCTTTCTCTTCCAATCAAATGAAAGGTAGATATACCTAAATCGAGTAGAATTCCATTTACTTTCTGTGTCTGGAAAGCTTCTTCAATATCTTTCGATAGAATTTCAGAGAAATTACCTTCTCTCAAAAAAACTCTATCTAAATATTTTTTCAATCTCTCTGAAGCTCTTTCTAACATTATACTATCTCTATCATTTAGTAAAACTTTAGAGTTTGGAAAATGTTCTAGTAAAATCTGGGTATGCCCACCTTCACCTGCAGTTCCATCAATGAAACGTATCTCATTTTCTCTGCCCAATTCAGTAAAATAGGAGATAATCTCTTCCGGCATTACGGATACATGTGTCAATTGGAAGTCTGTCATTTATTTACAAAACTCCGGAAATAGGGTCTGAGATGTAGCCAGTTTTTTTAAATAAATTTCTTTTGGTAAAATTTTTAATTTCTTAATCTCAAAATATTCAATCAGTGTGGATGTGTAAGAAACCGCATAACAAAGATTATATGCATTTTTCTTTTTAATTCCTTTTTTTTGTATCTCATCAATAGTTAGAGAACAATACTCCCTTCCTATGCTATTTAATTCATCTAAAGTTAAATCATTTTTGTTTGGGTAGTAATAATTGAAGAGTGCGCCTGTTGCGAACACCTCCTCATATTGATTCAATTTTGTTTTTCCAATCGAACTAATTTTATTTGGCTTCGACATATTCTCCAAGAGAAACTGTTTACATCTATCAAAAGAACTCGATTCACTTTTAAAGAAAGAAGAAATCGGCTGTCTGCATGCATTGATTCCTGGCTTAATAGTAGAAATTTCTTCTAAGAAAGTTTGATATCCTACTTTTGCAGAGGGAACTTTTGACTCTCTATTACTTTCCGTTATGACTTCTATAGTATCCGTTCCAATTTGCAGCAATGCAGCAGAAGAAATATTTTCCTTAGAAAGAATTTCTTTCAGAGTCAGTTTTGCTTCTTCATCGCCTGTTAATAGTTTAGATTTAACGTTTAACTTCTCAGATATAAAATAATCTTCAACTTCCTTTAGGACTTGTTTAGATTCATTTGGCTTTGCTGTATTAAAGCTACCACTAGAAATATATCCTACGCTTTTAATTCTATTTTTTAGAGAAGGTCTTGCCAGTTCCAACTCAGCCAGACCTTTGTATATTTGATCTAACGTTTCTCTAGGAGTTAGATTTGCATAACTTGTATTATCTGCGAAGTATTCTACACATCTAGAATATTCTAATGGTTTCTCTGCTTTGCATTCATAGCTTTGATTTTCTTGCTTTTGAACTTCAAAAATGCAAAACTCAGTAGCATAGCCTGTTGAATTTAAAACTAAATGAACAGTTTGATTCACCGAATCCTTTTTTTTTGTGGATAAAGCTTTACAACCAAGTAAGAAAAAACTCAATAAGATAAACGAAAAAATAATTCTATTCTTACTTACTTGATTGTAAAAAAAATTTACAGTTGAAATCAATTAATCTATCCTCATTAGGTGGTATACCATAAATGCCATGATTCTTCTCGGTGTAAAACGGAGTGAGAAAATACTAAGTTTATTCATAATTCCTGGTAAAACACTTGGTGTTCCTTTCATAAGTCCTTTTACTCCAATTTCAGCAACAGGTCTACTTTCCATCATACTTAATTTTTGATATAGGGTTAACGGTTTATCTTTTGCAGCTGTCGATTGAAATCCAGTGCGAGTAACCCCAGGTGCTAATGTGCTTACTTTCACATTTGTATTTCTTAATTCATAATTTAAAGCTTCAGTGAAATTTAGAACATAACTTTTTCCAGCTGAGTAAGAAGCGTAAAGTGGAGAAGGTTGGTATCCACCGATAGACGAAATATTTAATATATAACCAAAATTTCTTTTTACCATATCTTTTAAAAAAAGTTTTGTTAAGTGCATTAAATTTACAACGTCTACCATTAATTGCATCTCTTCTTGCTCCCAAGACGTATTCACAAATTCTCCATAAATTCCAAATCCTGCATTGTTTATGAGTGCATCTACTTGAATATTTTTGGCTTGAATTGTATTGTAGAGATTTATTGGGGATTCCTTTTTACTTAGATCCATAGAAATAACTTCAACCTTGATTTTATATAATCCTTCTAGTCTTTGCTTGAGTTCATTCATTGGCTCAATTCGTCTAGCAACAAGAATTAGATTGGCTCCGCTTTCTGCAAAAATATTTGCAAAGTCAATTCCAAATCCACTTGATGCGCCTGTGATTAAAACCCATTTCCCTTTTAATTTATCTTCTACAATTTTCATATTTTCCTCTTAATATCCTTGAATTGAATTTTTACTCATGAATCTAATTACTTTATTTGAAACTTTCTATTTCTGGAAAAGAAAAAAATAAAAGTCTTTTTATTCTTTTATCGCTCTCTAGAATTCTTGCTTGATTTAATTTTTTAGATTCATCCGCTTTGCATAAAGCATACAACGCTTCATAAATTTGTTCACCATCATACGATATGAGTAATATATCTACTCCTGCATTTAAAGCATCTACACTTGCATTGCCAATTCCCCCAACTCTATACATAATAGGTCCCATATTCATATCATCTGTGATTAAAACTGTAGAGATTGGAAATTTAGTTCTGATATACTCTTGTATTCCTTTTTCTGAAATTGAAATAGGTGATTCTTTATCCAGTTCTGTAATAGTTGAATGGGAAAGCATAATTACTGGATATTCAATGTTATGCGCAATGTGCAGAAATGGATATAAATCATTTGCTTCTAAATCATTTAAAGAAGTTTTTAAATCTGCATTAAAGAAATGAGTATCTTCATTTATTCTGCCAATTCCAGGAAAATGTTTGAGTGTCGGAAGGATTTTATTTTCTAATAGTCTTTTTGAGTATATTTCTGCAACAAAGGATACAATCTTTGGATCACTAGCGATTGCTCGTTTGTAAATTCGGCTATATAAATCGAGTGGGTTTTTTTCCTTTTTATACTTTAAATCTAGAATTGGACTAAAGTTTAAATTTACCCCAATTTTATTTAACTCTGAAGCTTGTAAATCGGCATAGTCATTTATTTTTTTAGACAATTCTTCATTTAGTAATGCGTTATCCGATATCATATCTCCTAGGCTTGGTTGTAGTTCAAGAGGAGGGGAAAGCCGTGAAACATTTCCTCCTTCTTGATCAGATGCTATTAAGGCTTTTGGAAAATTTAATTTTTTTCTATTTGTTTGAATACTATCAATTAATTCCTTTGATTTGATTAAATCTAATTTCTTTACATTGTGATGAGTTATAAAAAAGCCTAAAACCGGAAGATTTAGAAGATCATTTAATTCTTTTTCGGATCTAAATCCTACAATGATATGACTTGCATACTTTTCTAAAACTTCTTTGTTATAATTTTCAACAAAATTCTTTTTGAATTGGAAAGAAAATTGCTTTCCAGAAGAAATTCCAAGAGATAAGACAATTAGAAGTATGGAAAATTTGGATATTAAATGTTTTTTTTCGGGATGTTTTAAATAGGCTATTAACCAGATTACACCAATTAAGTTTATTAAGATTAAACCAGAGTATCTAAATTTTATTAGAACTGGATCACGTAGTAGAAAACTAATTATAAATAAGAATAAGGAGAGCAGTAGAAGTAAAATTGTTTTAACTTTCATTTTTTTTAGAAGTGTTTAGTAAAGAAGATTTAAGATTATAAAAAAATCAAATCGATATTCAATCAATAGTATATTTAGCTCTTGTAAATTTTTAAGAAAATAAAACGAAAGGACTAGAAATGACTTACTCTGATTTATCCTTTATTTTGTTGATTTATATAAAAAGGAGGTAAAGAAAACAAAGCATCTTTACCTCCCAAGCTAGTAATGGTATCTTTTTAAAGAACCTTTTTAGACTTAACCTAAGCCATTAAAAACTCACGATTGAGTCGAGCTATATTACTAACGCTGATTTCTTTTGGACAAGCTGCTTCGCATTCATATTGGTTTGTGCAGTTTCCAAAACCTTCCTTATCCATCGCATTTAGCATTTTTCTAACTCTCTCTTTCCTCTCTACTTGACCTTGCGGGAGAAGAGCGAACTGAGATACTTTAGCAGATACAAACAACATCGCAGAAGCATTTTTACAAGAAGCAACACAAGCACCACAACCAATACAAGCAGCCGCATCCATTGCTAAGTCAGCATCGACCTTAGGAATCGGAAGAGCATTTGCGTCAGGCGCCCCACCAGTGTTTACTGATATAAAACCGCCAGCTTGCATAACTCGATCAAAAGATCCTCTATCTACAACTAAATCTTTTAAAACTGGAAATGCTTTTGCTCGCCATGGTTCAATTACAATGGAATCACCATCTTTAAAATTGTGCATATGTAATTGGCAAGTAGTAGTTCCTTTCTTGTGTCCATGTGCAATTCCATTGATCATCATCGAACACATACCACATATTCCTTCCCTGCAATCATGATCAAAAGCGATAGGATCTTCTCCCTTTTTTTCAAGGTTCTCATTCACAATGTCCATCATCTCTAAAAAAGATGCGTGAGTGCTTATATCCTTTGCTTCATAGTCTACAAACTTACCTTTATCAGCAGAGTTTTTTTGACGCCAAACTTTTAATTTTAAATTGATAGTACTCATATTATTTGTAACTCCTTTGAGCGAGTTTTATATTTTCATAAACCAATTCTTCTTTGTGCTCGACTGGTTTTTGATTTTCACCTTTAAATTCCCAAGCGGAAACATAACAATACTTATCATCGTTTCGCTTTGCTTCTCCATCTTCGGTTTGGTATTCTTCTCTAAAATGCCCTCCGCAAGATTCTTCTCGATTGAGTGCATCTCTACACATAAGCTCACCGAACTCTAAGAAATCTGCAACTCTACCAGCCTTTTCTAAGGAAATGTTAAGTTCTTCATTTGTTCCTAATACGTTGACATTGTTCCAGAATTCTTCTCTCAATTCAGGAATGAGTTTGATTGCTTTTTCTAGTCCAGCCTTGTTTCGAGCCATTCCACAATAATCCCACATAATTTTTCCGAGTTCTCTGTGGAATGTATCTACCGTTTTTTTGCCTTTGATAGAAAGGAATTTATTAATTCTAGCATTTACTTCGGCTTCTGCTTGTTTGAACTCAGGAGCCTCAGTAGAAATCTTCTTAGACGGATTATTTGCAAAATAATCACCAATTGTATATGGTAATACAAAATAACCATCAGCAAGACCTTGCATTAAAGCAGATGCACCTAGTCTGTTTGCACCATGATCAGAAAAGTTCGCCTCGCCAATTACATGGAGTCCTGGAATATTGCTCATTAAATTATAATCAACCCAAAGTCCACCCATTGTATAATGAACAGCAGGATAGATACGCATAGGAACTTTGTATGGGTTTTCTGCTGTTATACGCTCATACATATCAAAGAGGTTTCCATATCTATCTTTAATAACGTCTTCTCCAAGTCTTTTAATTGCAGCAGAGAAATCTAGATAAACACCGAGTCCACCAGGACCAACTCCAAGACCATTATCACAAGCTTCTTTTGCACTTCTTGATGCAATATCTCTAGGAGCTAGGTTTCCAAAACTAGGATATTTTCTTTCTAAATAATAATCTCTTTCTTCTTCAGGAATTTGATCTGGAGATCTTGTGTCTCCCTTTTTCTTTGGAACCCAAATTCTTCCATCATTTCTAAGAGACTCTGACATAAGAGTAAGTTTAGATTGATAGTCACCAGAAACTGGAATACAGGTTGGGTGAATTTGAGTATAACAAGGATTGCCAAAGAGCGCTCCTTTTTTGTAAGCACGATAAGTAGCAGTCACGTTACATCCCATTGCGTTAGTTGATAAATAGAAAACATTTCCGTATCCACCAGTTGCCAAAACAACAGCATCAGCAGAGTAGGAAGAAATTTTTCCAGTCACCATATCTCGAGCGATAATACCCTTTGCATGCCCATTAACTAAAACGAGATCTAGCATTTCTGTTCTGCTATACATTTTTACTTTACCAAGACCTATTTGTCTTGATAGAGCTGAATACGCTCCAAGAAGTAATTGTTGTCCTGTTTGACCTTTAGCATAAAAGGTTCTAGAAACTTGAGCTCCTCCAAAGGATCGGTTCGCAAGATGTCCACCGTATTCACGAGCAAAAGGAACACCTTGAGCAACACACTGGTCAATGATATTGCGGCTAATCTCTGCTAAACGATACACGTTTGCTTCTCTCGCTCTAAAATCTCCACCTTTGATAGTATCATAAAATAATCGATAAACACTATCACCATCATTTTGGTAATTTTTAGCAGCATTGATACCACCCTGTGCTGCAATACTATGAGCACGACGTGGACTATCTTGATAACAAAAGCAACTAACGTTGTATCCAAGCTCTGCCAAAGTAGCTGCAGCTGATCCACCAGCTAATCCAGATCCTACTACTATTACATCGTATTTTCTTTTATTTGCAGGGTTTACAAGTTTTAATTCAAACTTGTGTTTGTCCCATTTTTTTTCAATAGGACCGGAAGGAATTTTTGAATTTAATGCCATTGGTTACTCCTTATTAGGCTACAATTTTTAAAAGAACAGCAATCGGCATTGAAGAATTACCGACAAATATTCCGAGAGCAAAAAGGTTTGATACTAACTTTAATTTTGCATCATACTCGGGTTGATTGATTCCTAACGACTGAAACAAACTAAAAAAACCATGGCTTAAATGTAAACACAGAAGTGCCATAGCGATAATATAGGAACCGGAGACTAAAGGATTAGAAAAGCCTGAAATTACCATTCCATAAATATCATGTCTTCCAATACTGTCTTTTAAGGCAAAGCCAGCTGGGTCTGTTACACCTAACGTAAAGTGTAGTAGGTGATATACTATAAAAGCAAATATAATTAATCCTGAATAACGCATGGTTCTAGATGCATAGGATGCTACATTTGTTCTTTGATTGTAATAGGGAATAGGGCGAGCCGCCATATTTTCTCTTGTGAGTTTGACAGCAACATAGATGTGAATACCAACTGCCCCTAATAATACAAGTCTTGCAATCCAAAGAAGACCGCCTAAACTTTGCAAAAAATGTCCATATGCGTTTAATTTTTCTGGTCCAGAGAAAACTTGCAAATTTCCTAGCATGTGCATAATCACGAACCCATACAGGACTAAACCAGAGATTGCCATGATCACTTTTTTCCCGACCGAAGTGTTTAAATAACTCTTAGTAGAGCTCATTTCCTATATACTCCCTTAAGTTTCTAGTTAAAAATTAATTTTTTGTTTTAATATCGGTTGATCTTTCAAACAAAAGTCTAAATTTAACTGTTTAAAGCGAATCCCTCTGTGTAAAATCCTTTTTCCTAAAATTCTTACATTTTTTCCGTTTAAATTGCTAATCGTAAGCGATCTGAATGTATTTTGCTTAAATAGCAATATTGAGAATATTAGAGAAACCTAATGAATCAATAAAATCAATCTTTAATGGTTAAGTATTTTAGAAATTGGTATTTTTAGGAAAGGGATCGAGATTAATAAGTAGAATCAATACATAAAAATGTTTTAATTCCATTCTACATTTATTTGGATAGTTGGGCTTAAGACATAGATTAGTGGTTATGAAAAGATAATTTCATAATACTTAGATCATCCGATAATTCTCCTTTCATTTCTATTTGTTTCAGTATTAAATCCAAATCAGCTTTTGCAGATTCTATGATTCGAGAGAACAACCTCTCATCCTCATTCATTTGTTTTACTCCATTGTTTAATATGATTAAATCATCTTTTCCATCTGAACCAATAAATAAAACATCACCATCCACTAATTTTGTGTATTCTACATGTAAAAAAGGAGGCTGAATTCCCTGGGTTCCTAACTTTCTATATTCTAGAGAGGAGGGTAAAAAACTTGCTATATCATCTCTGTATAGAATTGCCTGCGGATGTTCTGTATTGATATAAAACAAATCTCCCGTCTTTTCTTCCATGATACCAATAAATAGAGAGGCTAACATAGACCCATCAAAGGATTCAAAAATTCGATGGATCTCCGAAACCATATTTGCTAACCAAAGGTTCGGAATGATTGAATTTTCTTTTTTCTCTGATTGAGCATTTGCAATGATAGACTTGGAGATAACACCTAGAACTAACGCACCACAGGCACCTTGCATGGATTTACCCATAGCATCTCCATTCGCAAATAAAATATATTTATTACCATTAAAATATAATTCTTCTGCAATCAAAATATCTCCACCAATTTCTAAATCTTGATTCTTAAACACAAAAGATTTTTTCTGTTTTAGATAGAATTCAATGTGAATGTTGTTACTATTTGTAAAATTTCCTCCGAATGGCTCCATTAATCTTGCGGTTAACGCATAATCTGCGTCCTGTTGAAGCTTGAGTAAATTGATTTTATCTAAAGATGTGCTTAATTCACTATTCTTTTCATTTAACTGATAATATATCTGGTAAATTACGCTGTTTGCAGTAAAACAAGCCATAGTTACAAGTAATGCAGATAGAACCATGGAGAATGTGGAGATTTCTATATTAGGATCTCCTAATATATTAAAATAGGGAATAATATTAAATTTAGTTAAGAATAGAATGAAAATAAAAGATACACTACTAGAAATGGTTGTAAATAAACCTCTAGCTCGAATTAAGTCAACTGAGCTCATACAAGTAATTAAGATATAGGCAGTAATAACAGGTGAGTAGGATACACCAGTAATATAAACAGATGCTGTTGCAAAAAAAACATCAATCGATGCTGGCAAATACCAAAGAGAAGGATTTTTTTTATAAATAGCAAATCTTTTCTCAATTAGCCAAAACCAAAAAATAGATAGTGTAAATTGTAAAAGAGCAAAACATAAAACTACACTATAATCATAAAAAGAATAAAGAATAATAAAAATAAACGCACTTGTAATTCTAGCAATATTTGTAGGGCGTGCTGCTTTGATT
Source organism: Leptospiraceae bacterium (assembly GCA_035345875.1). GTDB lineage: Bacteria > Spirochaetota > Leptospiria > Leptospirales > Leptospiraceae > UBA2033. The sequence continues at coordinate 255,649 of DAORDH010000001.1, forward strand.
GATTTTAAATCAGAAGAATCCATAAAAAAGTTTCCAACAATAAGAGGGTTATCCTTATTAGCCTCAAAAAAGTCTATATTTAAAATTTTCCTCCTAGGTCTTTAGGCAGCTTATTAAAAAGGAAAGACTTAGGTAAAGAAAATTCTATTCTTGGAAAGATTTTTAAAGAATCCCAAAAAAAGAATTCAAAAAATAATTTAAGAATAAATTAAACCTATAGTAAACTCAGTGCTTACTTTGGACGTGAGTTTACTATTTGTTATTCGGATTATTAAAAAGAGTCAGGGACAATCTTATCTACATCAATATCGAATTTTTTTAGGAGGGAGTTCTTAGCTAACTCATAACGTAGTATATTGATATTAAAATTGATTTTGGCTTGAGTTTCTTGTAATTCATTTTGCACTAAGGTATCCAATGCATTTTTTACCGCTACTGCAGTAAATCTACCTTGGCGAAAACTTCCTAGGAGTCCATTGTAATAGCTTTCAGACTCTTTTCTGGTTTTAATTGCATTTTGGAGAATTTTATGACCAATTAAGACAGCGTCCACTCTAGCTCTTATTTCATCAGCGATTTCTTTTTTTAAATCTTCTTCTGAGATAGCTACCTGTTTTTGAAGAATGGCTGCATCTCTTAGCTCTGCTTTTACACCTGTATCTCCAATTGGATAAGTAAGTTTCGCATTGGCATTTAAATTATGGTAACGGAAAGATGGAATTCCATTTGTTCCATTTACAAAATTTTCTTGAGGTGAGACCGTAGTTTGTGCTTGGTAAGCATAAGACCCACTTACTTTTAGAGAAGGCAGCGCATTATCTTTTGCATTTTTCATAGATAACTCAGCAATTTCTCTTCTGAGTTTCATGCTTTTCCAATCACCACGATTCTGATAAGCATATTCTAAATCTTTTTCATAGTCTAGATTTGCAGGTAAATTAGTCTCCATATCGGAAATACTACCAATCTCTGAATCACTTGTTAAATTAAGATTTCGGATTAATTTACGTTTGTTTTCATCTCTTTCCAGTTTTGCTCTTTCCAATTGGTTTTCTGTTTGTGTATAAAGTGCATTCCACTGATTAATTTCAAAATTTTCTGCAAGACCTAAACCTGTCTTTTGCTTTGTAAGATCTCTAATATTTTTAGTATTCTTAAGTAGCTGTTCAAATGTTGCAACCGAGGAATCAGAAACAGAATAATTCCAATAGTCTACGAGGGCGGCAACTATCGTATTAGAAAGGCGAAGGGATAATTCTTCTTTTGTAATTTCAGATTGATTTTTTAGTATTTTCTGGTTATTTCTATCTTGCATACCAAAAGTATTTTTTAGTATGTCCTGTGCAAGAGTAGCTGTAATTGCTCCTGTATAGAGAGGTGGGATAGCAAGTCCTCTAAATCCAGAAGGGCTAGTTAAAGGATCTTCAAATGCGTTATTATCAAAACGCTGCGTGCTCGCATCTATTTTAAAATAGGTTCCTGTCGTAAAAACTTTTTCGATACCCATATTGTAACGATTTGTTTGTGTTCTTGTTCCAGATAAAATATTCGCCTGGTTGTAAGGCAAAACTCCCTGCACTATATCTGCACCACCCACAAGTCTCCAAGAATATTTTGATTCTGATTTTAAAAAACCAGAATCATATTTTACTAACTCATACTTTGAATTGCGAATGGTAGGGTTGAATTCCACTGAACGCTGAACTGCTTCTTTCAGTGTTAAGCGTAAAACTTTTTTAGGTTTTTCTTCTCCTGTAACAGGTTTGGCATTTTCTTGTGCTAGTTTAATTGATTCTTCAGAGAGAGTATCTTCTGCATTTAGATTTGTCGCTACTATCAGTAAAGTTATTAAAAGCAAACTTTTATATTTCATATCATTCCTCTTACAGGAGTTTAGTTAATTATTTTCCTAAAACCTTTTTCATTGTGCTTCCCATGTCAGCAGGGGATACACAAACATGAATTCCTGCATCACGCATTGCATCCATCTTTGATTTTGCAGTTCCCATTCCACCACTGATGATGGCGCCTGCATGACCCATTCTTTTTCCTGGTGGAGCAGTCTGACCTGCAATAAAGCCAACGACTGGTTTTTTAATATTTTGTTTTACAAAGGCTGCTGCCTCTTCTTCAGCTGTTCCCCCAATTTCACCAATCATGATAATTCCATCGGTGTCAGGATCTTCACTTAACAAAGAAAGAGCTTCAATATGACTCATACCAATAATTGGATCTCCTCCAATTCCAATACAAGTAGATTGTCCTAAACCTACATTGGTCAATTGACCAACTGCTTCATAGGTTAAGGTTCCAGATTTTGAAACTACTCCAATTCTTCCTTCTTTGTGAATGAAGCCAGGCATAATTCCGATTTTACATTTACCAGGACTAATCACTCCAGGACAATTTGGTCCAACCAATTTAGACTTAGAACCTTTTAGGACGTTATACACTCGAGTCATATCATGAACAGGAATTCCTTCTGTAATACAAATGATCAAAGGAATTTCTGCAAAGATACCTTCCAAGATTGCATCAGCAGCAAAAGCTGGAGGAACAAAAATTGCGCTTACATTTGCACCTTCTTGTTTCATTGCATCCTTGATTGTGTTAAATACTGGAACTCCATGTTCACTTTTAGTTCCACCCTTTCCAGGAGTTACTCCGGCTACTACTTTCGAACCAAAATGACTATTGTATTCGATCATCTGAGATGTATGGAAAGAACCTTCTTTTCCGGTAATTCCTTGCACTACAATTTTCGTGTTTTTATCTAATAATACAGACATATATTCTTCCTTTCGATTATTTTCCTAAAAGCTTAGGGATTTTTTCCGCAGCATCAGAAAGTTCATCTGCTACAATGATAGTCAATCCACTATCTGCGAGAATTTTCTTTCCTTCTTCCGCATTTGTTCCCTTGAGTCGAACCATTAGAGGAACTTTTATGTTCACAGCTTTAGCAGCTTCTACGATACCTAGAGCAACTCTATCGCATCTAACGATTCCACCAAAAATATTTACAAAAATAGCCTTAACGTTTGGATCTCCTAAAATAATTTTAAATCCATTTGTGACTGTTGTAACATTTGCACCACCACCAACATCTAAGAAGTTAGCTGGCTCAGCTCCTGCCAATTTTATAATGTCCATGGTTGCCATCGCAAGACCAGCTCCATTTACCATACAACCAATGTTTCCATCTAATTTTACATAATTCAAATGGAATTCAGATGCTTGGAGTTCAAGTGGATCTTCCTCAGATTTATCTCTAAACGCGAGATTATCAGGATGTCGGAACTCTGCATTATCATCAAAAGTCATTTTACAGTCGCCTGCAATGATTTGATTTTGTTTTGTGAGGATAAGAGGGTTGATTTCTAAGAGAGAGCAATCTTCTTTCATATAAGCATCGTACAGAGAAAGGAAAAATGGAACGGCAGATTTTACTGCGTCACCCGATAATCCTAAGCTATATGCGATTTCTCTTGCTTGGTTTGGTTGAATTCCAACACCGGTGTCAATTTCTACTTTGATAATTTTTTCAGGGTGCTTTGCGGCAACTTCTTCAATCTCCATTCCACCTTCACGAGATGCCATAAAGATAGTTTTTTTAGCTGATCTATCAAGTAAAATGCTAAGATAAAACTCTTTATCAATATCTATACCTTGTTCTAAATATACTTTTAGAACTTTTTTTCCTTCCGGACCGGTTTGGTGGGTTATGAGTTGCATTCCTAAAATTTTATCAATTGCAGCCAATGCATCTTCTTTGGTTTTAGTGACTTTTACACCGCCACCTTTTCCACGCCCTCCTGCATGAATTTGTGCTTTCACAACAACAATAGGAGAATGCTTTGCAACTTCATCATAAGCCTTCTGACCTTGTGATTTATCATCAATTACAACACCAAATGGAACATTTACCTTATGTCTTCGTAATACTTCTTTTGCCTGGTATTCGTGAATTTTCATACTATATCCCTGATTTAAATTAGAAGAGCGCAGAAACTACGCCTTGGATATTACTCTTTTATAAATCGCTTTATTGCCAACAAAAAAAAGTAATCACGCCAAGATAAGGTGTTGCATAGATAAAGAATTCATATTTCATCTAGGGAAGAGCAGTAAACCCTTCTAAGTGTGCTTTATTCTAATTGTGTTAGTAAAGAACTTTGCTTTTTATAAAGAAGAAAATCGGAAGTGGACTTTCAGGATACTTCGATTAACGAGAGTATCGAATGATATCATCTTGCTCTTCTTTATCGTTGTCTAGGTCTACACTCTCTACTGTATAACCTTCTTCAGGGAGAACATCAAATTCTATATTGTCGATGACCTCTTCCTCGAAGACAACTTGAACCCTATAATGTCCAGGGTTTAGGCGGATGAATTTATCTTTTAATGAATTTGTTTCAGGTTCAATGGTTTTCTCTTTCAATTCAATTTCTACAAAACCCATTGATTCTTTTTCTAAGGTAACAATAAACTTCGATCCTTCTCCTGGATGTCTAGAAAAAGTATATACATAGTGAATTGTATCTGAGGGAGAAAAGATCAAGTTAACGCGAGTCATTTTAAAATCGGTAACAGTATAGATTTCTCTTTCTAGAATATTTTTATTCTCATCCTGAGTAGTTGCCCAACCAAATTCTCCCTTGGAAGGTCCACAGTTTGCAATAAAAACGACCAGTATTAAAAGTAAAAAACGAATCAATCGTATCTCCCTGCTAAGAAACATCGGTTATATCTGACTTTTCCTCTATCTTTTTATCCTCATCCAAAACGCGTGCTTTGGAAGAAATATCCTTTTCTGCTGTTCTCGGGGAGCGAAATGCAAAGCCTTCCCCTGAATTCTGGTCTCGTTTGATTTGGGTAACAATCACAATGCCTTGAAAAAAACCTCGAACCATTCTATAAAGAAGATATATAAATAGACCTAAGAGTAAAAATTTAATCATACTTAATACTCCCTTATTTTACTAGGGGGTCAAATGTTTTTTAAGATACTCTATTTCTACCGAATGAGATATTTTCTTCTTTTTATGCTTTTTTTCGGATTTGATTTTGAAACGATCATAGGGAGATTTTTAAAACCTTTGGTTTAGAACAGCAAAGGATGTGTTATTGAATAAATTCTTCTTTGCTGTTTGGATTTGGATGTAGAAACTGACCATACACCCAGCCGATAGTTCCCTTAACTGAGATTTTAAACCAATAAGCTGAATAAAGATTTTGAATCGAATCTTCTTTACTAGATCTTTCCAAAATTTTTACTTCTGTTCTATCTTCAGGTGCTGCAATTTTTTTTGCTTTTGTATTTGGATTTTCTCTTAGATTCACTGACTTGCCATAAATGTAGGCAGTATCGCCTATCTTCAAATTAGAGGCATACACAGCTTTGCCCCAATTGCTACACATGGCAAGTTCCGCTTCTCTTGCAGATTTGATTAATTCCTTATCGCATTCTTCTTTTGATTCCTTTCTAAACTCATAAATATTATTTTCATTGTCTTTAAAAAGTTTACCTTTATAGATTTGAAATTCGGTATCTTTTTTCTGAATTGATTTTTTCCCTTTGCTACAAGACTCCAAAGTGGAGACAGAACAAGAATTTAAATGGAGTGCATCTCCCTCTGACCATTGGTAGCAAATTCCATCTTCAGAATAAATGAAAGTATTGCAAATAAAGAGGAGGCAAATAACTAGTATCCTCTGCCAAAATAATTTTAGAATTAGCATGCTTTAACCCTTTATTTTATTGATTATATTTGTGCTAGATTTTCCGGCAACAAAAGGAAGAATTTTTATAACGCCCCCAAAATTTATAACAGTTTTGTATTCAGGCATTTGCTCTGCTATATAATCTCCACCTTTCACGTGAATGTCTGGCTGAATTTTTTCTAAAATAGAGATAGGCGTGGATTCTGGAAATATGGTTACTGCATCTACAAAAAAAAGAGAAGCAAGAAGAATCGATCTGTCCTCTTCGGAATTAATTGGTCGATTGGGTCCTTTTAATCCTTTCACTGATAAATCAGAGTTAATTCCTACCCAAAGAAATTTTCCCAGTTCTCTTGCTTGAGACAAATAGGTCAAATGACCAATATGTAAAATATCAAAACAACCATTCGTAAAAACGATAGGTTTATCCTGAATCGATGATTTGAAACTTTGAATTTTTTCTAGAGGTATAATTTTAGCTTTGATATTTTCTAGTATCATTCTAATAGCTTCCTATCAATTAAAGCTTTTTCCAATTCATCTAAGTTAACGGTAGATGCTCCTAGTTTTTCAACCACCACTCCAGCTCCAGCATTGGCAACTAACGTAGATTCAAGGTCAGACATTCCTGCTGTTCTGAAAGCAGAGTAGAGACTTATCACTGTATCACCTGCACCTGTCACATCATAAACTTCTTTTGCTACAGTTGGAATATGGTATACTTTTTTTGTTTTACTACTGTATAAGGTCATTCCTTTTTCCCCACGAGTTATCATCATGGATTCAGTTGAAAGTTTCTTTGCAATCTCAATGGTTGCTTTTGCAACTTCTTCATCGGTAATTAGTTTTCGCCCAAGTGCACCACCTGCTTCATGGTGATTTGGTGTCATGATAGAAATTCCTTTATACAAAAAGAAATGACGAACCTGTGGATCTACAGCTATGAATTTTTTCTTTTTCTTAGCTAATTGAATGAGTTGGGTAATTAATTTCTCATTAAAATAACCTTTGTCGTAATCAGATAATATGACTCCATTGCATTCTTCTAGAGACTTTGTATAACTCGCTAAAATTTTTTTTTCTTCTGTAAGCGACAATGGAATTACTTTTTCCCGATCAATTCTACAAATTTGTTGATGAGAGGCAATCACACGTGTTTTCAAGATGGTAGGAATTTGGTCAGATTCAGTTAGATGTAAATCATGTATGCCGAGACCTTCTTCATGGAGAAGGGATTTTAACTTATCTGCTTTTAAATCTTTCCCGCATTTTGCATAGAATTGGGATTTTACCCCGATAGCACTTAAGTTTTTAATTACATTTCCAGCTCCCCCCAGTGTAATTTTATCTTCTTTTACAAGTACGACTGGAACTGGGGCTTCGGGAGAAATTCGAGTTACTTCTCCAAATAGATATTCATCTAGAACTGCATCGCCTACAACTAGGAGCTTGATCTCATTTAAATTTTCTACTGTTTTATAAAAACTACTCTTCGCTATTTTCATTTCGAAATCTTGATATGATAGAATTGAAAGTCAATAGAAAATAAGTTCTTTTGTTGAATGTAAAAGGTTTTCGATTTATTTTCAGGGTTTAATAAATACAAATACGAAGAACTTTTAGTTCTTAGAAAAAGATGTCCATATACATTGGATAAATCAAAATACGAAAATAATTTTTCAATGAGTGCATGCGCATTGGTTTTATTTTCTTTTAATATTCCACCACCCAAAAGTAAATCAGCATTTTTTTCTTTATCTTTCATATGAAAGGATTTGTTTTCTAAAAAAAGATCAGAAATCAACTCTGGAGTTTTTTGTTCTGTTAGTATGGATGGAATTGGATTTGTTTCGAAAAATTGATTAAAATAATTTGCGTAACCATCCTTAGCCAATTGAATTTTCATAGATTGACTTAGGTTAGAAACCGGTAATTTTGTTTTTTGTAGCTCTTGGAAGAGTAAGGATCGAATAAACAAGAACCCAAGACTTGTAAGACTAATATCTGGTTGTGATTGAAAATCCCAAGATTCATTTGGCTCTATCTCTTTAAAGAAGAATGCATCATGGGAATAGATATTTTCTGGGTGTATATAATCTAAATTTACTATCTTTTTTTCTTGAACAAAATTTACCATCTGACTCATATATTTATTTTCGGAAACTAGAAGTAGGAAAATTGAATCTTCAACGCCAAAGGATATAATTTTTGACTTTTATAATGTTTGTAGTTAAATATACTGTCCTTTACGCATTGGAATTTTTTCCTGCATTTAAGTTTTCATTCCGATAATAGTCTAAATAGGAATTGCTATGTCTGATACAAGTAAAAGAGTTTTAGAAAGAAGCCAAACAGGTGAATACCAATTTACTCCATATGGAGAATTCCTATCCTATTATCACGCGCACTTACAAGTCTTTAATAAATTTATTCAAGAAAAACCAGTTACGCAAAGGGATAGAGATCAAATCTATCAACGTGTAAAAGGTTATATGGTCTCCAATGTAAAAAAGACAGACCACTTTTTTGAAAAAATTGGGGACTTTGCTAGTTTACTCCAAATGGATGTGGAGATTCTAAAAAGACATCTAAATGATAACTTTGTAGACATTCTAATGAAAGTGCAAGATAAGCTTCGTGAGCAAGAAATGGAGAAGCTTACCTCTAAAAAAGATTTCGCTCATATAACAGAAGAGTTAGTTTTTAAATTAGGAGAAATATTCCCTCCAAATTGTAGATTTGCATTTCATGACGGTCTTTTAGTGATAGAAAATATATCAACCGGTGAAGTAGTAAAACCGATCGGACTTCTAGGTGCTATCAAAGAAGAACAGCAAAAAGCACAAGAAAAACTGGCAGCGCGTGTAACAAACAAACCGAAAGAACCTGAATATGTTCCTGAAAAATCTATTTTACTAGAAATCTGTGAAAAACATGAAGATACATTAACGGGTGAGTTATTAGAATTAAAAGAAGAATTTCCAATGAACACTCCTGAACCGGAACCAGAGCCGGAGCCTGTTAAAGAAAAAGGTCTACTCGATGATGTAGAAGAACTAAGTTTTGAAATGGATGAATCTCCAGCTTACAATCCAGAAGATACTCTTCCTAGAGAACCAGGCTTATTAGATGACATAGAAGGTATCGATTTTCAGCAAGAAACACAAAGAACAATTACCATTCCAGAAGAGGAACCACAGGGAAATGATGATATTCTAGATTTCCTAGATTCAGTGGGTCCCTCTCAATCGAGTGCCAGAAGGCAGGCAGTTCAAGTTTCTACCCCTGAGGAAGAGGAGGAAGGGGTTCAACAACATGAAGAGGAAGAAGACTCTACTCAAAATGAATATATGGATTCCAATCAGTCTTATTCAGATGAGCCAGAAGAGAATTCGATCCTTGATTTTGAACCAGAACCTGAAATAGAGCCAGAACCAGAGCTTCCAGATCCAGCCGATCTATTTACTTTTAAAGATTACTCAGAACTTACAAAGAAAATTCAATCCTATAAATCTACAAATGATACAAATGGATACAATCAATGGCTTGCAAGTGCAAGTGATTTAGAAAAATGCTTTGTTTCAATTCGGGCTAACTTCACAAAAGAACAAACTGGGCAGCCAGTGGATTGGAATAAATACTTTGATACAGTTGCTTCTAAAACACAATTAAAGCGATCTACAATTGAGAAATTTAAAGCCAGAGTTAAACATCTAGATTTAACAAAAGCTGTTTTGGATATTGCAATCAAAGAATTGAAGAATCAATCCCAAGAAGTGATTTCTATTATGAAATCTGCGTGGCCGCATATTTTAACAACGTTTGGAGAGGCTCCAGATTATGATTCAGTAGAATCTAAATTAAAAACGCTTTTATCTAGATTGAAATCAGATTCCCAAAGATTGCCAATTCAAAACATAATGCTAAAAGGAATTCAAAAGTTAAGACAAAAACTTTAATTGCGGCTAATCTTTGTTATTCCAAGCTTTTTTTATTCTTGCCCAGAGAGAAATACGAGCACCTTTTTTTCGAATATAGATTTCTTCAGACTGAATTGAGGAATCTAAAATATTTATATAACGGATTCGAATTCTGTGTTCACTTAAAACATCTAAAGAAAGTTTCTTTGTATCTTCTAAAAAATCATATTCAACACGAGTAATCATGTTTAGTTTTAAAATGCGATTTGGATTTTGTAATTCTAATTCTTTTTTTCTAAAATCCATTTTTACACAATCTGGAGTTTCTTTCATTGGAGTGCAGAACTCACCTGCATCTGGATATCTGTTTTCTAAATCACAAAAAAGAATAAATAGAAAAATAGGAAGGAATAATGTTTTAGTAAGAGAATGCTTCATTAAATCCATTTCTGGAAAAAATCCTTAAATTACAAATCGGATTTGAAGCTATAACAGTCCTTTTTTCTACTTGCTTCCAACTTATACCTGCAAATACTCAGTTTATGGAATCTACAAAAATTGCCGGAATTGATGTTCCCGTTTACAAAAATACAAATCCTTCCTTAGTTTATCCTTCCAATCTAGTGGAAACAGATACAACTCTAAAGAATTTGAGAAATATACTTTTTCCTATTTTAGAAGGACAACCTGTGCTTTTAGTCGGGGATGCAGGTGTAGGAAAAAATGCACTGATTTATTATATTAATTCCAAACGAAATCATCCTACTCTTCGGTATAGTTTTAATGAGGACACACTTCCAGAAGATTTGATTGGATCGTATCGACTCCTAATGAGTGGTGCAGGCTTTGAATGGATTGATGGTCCTATCGTAAATGCCATATCAAATGGGTACACATTCGTGGCAGATGAAATGAATCTTTGCTCTCCGAATGTAATCAAGCGCTTTGCTACAGTTTATGAATCTGCCTACATTGATTTAATGGAAGGAGATGGAAGTAGGATTTCTGCAAAGGAAGGTTTTGGATTTATAGGAACCCAAAATCCATCAGAAGGTTTTGAGGGAAGAAAACCACTTCCATTTGATATAACTAAGAATTTTTCTACTGTTTTCATCGATCCATATCCACCAGAAGAAATTTTATTTATCTTAAAAAAATTATACCCCGAGCTAGCAGAATCACTTTTACAAAGTTGCATTCGAATTACTCTTTCAACGGAAAAAAAAGTTTTAAACAATGAAATTGGTAAAGGCGATTTAGAAAAATATCATTTCAATATCCGCACCTTAAAAAAAATCTGTGAAAGACTTCTAGCTTTTAACTGTAACGATAAGTCCATCGTATACAGAGAGTTATATAATTTATTTATAGAACCATTTAGAAAAGCGGAAGATAAAAAATCACAAGAAGAATTAGTTTCACAAGAATTGCAGTATTCGGTAAAAGAAACAAAACAAGAAATTAAACTCTACGTAGAAAAAGACAAACTGTATTGTAACGATAAAAGTATTCATACAGATGAAACTATTTCTAAGAAGATCTTATCTGAAATTCCAATTACTGAGAAAACTTTGGAATTTATTGAGAAGGTAATCACTGCAATCCAACTCAATGAAAACATATTGATTGAGTTTGGAGAGGAAGATGATCCAAATTTTTTAATGTCTCTCATTACACAAATTTCAGGTCTTAAACTTTCCCATGTTAATTTATGTAAAGGAATTCATACATCAGACATATTAGGTGCATTAAAACCGGTGTCTGGTTCAAAGGTAGAATGGATCGATGGTCCATTAACCAGGGGAATTAGAGAAGGGGGAACGATAGTCATTACAGCCCTCGAAGCTGCTGGAGCTGAGTTAGTTGAAAAATTAAACATGCTCACTGACGATGCGAAGGCAATCACTCTTCCTCCTGAGAGTGGAGAAGAAAGACCACTTCATTTAAAGGAAGATTCGAGAGTCTTTGCATTTAAAATGTTTAGAAAAACTAAATCGATTCCTACTATTTCAAGAGCATTTAGAAACCGTTTTACTCCAATCCTGTTCCCAAATTTGGAGGATGAAAAAACCTTAAAAGAGATTTTACAGTTTTATATTGTAGATGAAACGTTAGCTGACATCATGAGTGCTTTTCATAGAAAGATTAAAACTCTTTCTGAAAAAAGAGTTATTGGATCTGGAAATTTAAATCCGTATTTATTTGGTTTGTCAAATTTACTAAAATGGAAAGACCATATTTTAAAATACAATCATCCAGAAAATCTTTCAGAAGTTGTGGTGAGAGGTGCTAAGATTTCCTATATAAATCAAATCGCCGATCCAAAGGAGAGGTTTGATATGGAAAGAATTATAGATACTGCCGTAAAAGCAAAAAAATTTCCTGAAGACCTTTATCAAAAGATAGAGGAGAAAAAAAAAACTTTTACGGAACCGGTAAATCTAGATAGAAATCCATGGTGGGATCCAAATCTTCATAAAAGAGAGGCTAATACCGGTAAAGCGCCATTAAAAAATTCAGGTAGTCCTTTAAAAAAAGGAATTGATATCAATACTCCGGAGACAGGGGGCAATACAAAAGAAGGTGCGGATGCTTGGTATGGAAAAGAAACCCAAGGAAATATGGGTCAAGGTGAGCCTGCTGGTGGCGGTGGTGCATGGGGTTATCGCACAGAAGAGCTTTATAAACAGTTTCTCGCTAAAAGAAAAATTCTATGGAACTATTCTATCGCCGTTAGTCTGAAAGAGTTTAAAGAGGTATTTGAAAAAAGCTTAGAGGAAGTAGAGATGAATTTAGAGTCTCTATTTGATCCAGAAATAGACATTACCAGAATGTATCAAACACAGGGAAAAAGAGTCGATACGCGCAAATACATTTCTTTTAAAAGTGGAAGAGGAGATTCAAAAGTATTTGATAAGACTATCATTGATAAAAATGAGGAAAAGTTAAAAGGCGTTGAAATCGTATTTTTAGTAAGTAAAGCTAGAAGAATTTTCAATTTTGAATATTCGGTAGCGACTCTTTCGGCTATGCTTACAAGTGCTTATATTTTAAATGAGCACAATGTAAAATTTTCAATCTATACTTATTCGGATAGACTCAATCGTAAAGATCATATTGATTTAATATGTCTAAAAGATAAAGAAGAAGATTACGATACAAGAAAAGAAGAGGAGATGTTTAATTCTCTCACGAAAGATTGGCAGGGAGATTCAGTTTATGAATTTTCTCTGATTGAGGATTGTGAGAGATATTTTACACCAGAGGCTGAAACGAGGATAATCGTAATTATCTCCGACTTCAGAGGACAAAGAGGAAAAACAGAAATAGATCGTGAAATAGAATCTTGGGAAAACAAAAAGCTCAAAGAAGAAGTTTTGAAGAATGTTAAGAAGAATTATGTATTTCTAGCCGTTGGTCTTGGTAATAGATACATTGCTGAAAATCTCTTCGAAAATTCGGTGCAGATAACACCGGATAATTTTTCAAATATGCCAAATTTAATTGGAACCGAATTAACAAGACTCATTCATGTTCATCATGCAGTAAGATAATTATGAAACAGAAGGAAAAAGAAAAAGAAACTGGCTACAAGGAAATTGTAGTCAATAAAAAGGCTAGATTTGATTTTGAGCTTTTAGAATTTTTAGAAGTTGGAATCGTATTATCTGGATCTGAAGTAAAAAGCTTAAGAGAAAAGAGAGCCAATTTAACTGACGCATTTGCACAAGTAAAAAACGGAGAACTTTATCTTCAAAATTTTCATATTACTCCTTATAAAAATGGTGGATATGCAAATCATCCAGAAGTCCGCCCAAGAAAATTACTAGCACACAGAAAAGAAATTATTCGTCTTGAAAAACAAATCAAAGAAAAGGGTTTATCACTAGTTGGAGTAAAAATCTATTTCAATGAAAAGCAATTTGTAAAATTACAGCTTGCGATTGCCAAACCGAAAAAGCTCTATGATAAAAGAGAATCTGTGCAAAAGAAAGAAGCAAAAATCGAAATAGATAGAGCATTAAAAAATAGGAACAGATCTTGAAAAAATTACCAGTAGTATCGATAGTTGGTAGACAGAATGTGGGAAAGTCTACCTTATTTAATTGTTTTTTAAAACAAAAAGTTGCTATTACCCATGACTTTCCAGGGGTTACACGCGATGTATTAAGTCATGATATTGAAAATGAAAATTTCATTAAACCATTTACTTTATCAGATACACCAGGACTTGATATAGAAAATATAAATGATCTAACTTCCTCTATCATCCAAATCAGCTTTGAACATTTACTTGAATCAGACATCATTGTATATGTAATTGATAGAAATGAGATTTTAGATTATGATTCAAAACTCATAAAATTATTTTTAACCGACAAAAGATTTGTTAAAAAAAATATCATCTGTTGTGTAAATAAATCAGACAATCCAGACAATGATTTTGATTTGGAATATTTTTATCGATTGGGATTACAGGAAGTAATTCCAATCTCAGCACTTGGTCGAAGAAACCTAAAAATTCTATTTGATAAGATTAACTTCTATCTTGCAAAAGTGAGAATGGGCGAAAAGCAAAATACAGATTTTAGTATTTGTATAGTAGGTAAACCAAATGCAGGAAAGTCTAGCTTTTTAAATGCAATCTTAGGATACGAAAGAGCTGTCGTGAGTGAGATTCCGGGAACGACAAGAGATACAGTTCATAGTGTTTTAAAATTTGAAGATATGAACATACTGATCGTTGATACTGCAGGAATTCGAAAGAACAGTAAAAGTTCAGAAGAATTGGAGTTTTATTCCTACAAAAGAACTCTACAATCAATTGAGGACTCTGATATTGTAGTGCATATTATTGATGCATCTAAAGGGTTAGGGGAATACGATAAGAAAATTTTTGCAATCATTCGAAAGAGTGGAAAGCCGGTAGTTCTTGCGATTAACAAATGGGATCTAATAGAAGATAAAGATTCAAATACTTTTAGTGAATATAAAAAGGATTTAATTTCAAGATTTCATCCGACAGCCGCTTTACCGGTGATTAGTATTAGCGCGCAAAAGAAGCAAAGGATTCGCAAAGTTCTAGAAGAATGTGTTAAGATTCATAAAAAAGTAAATACTAAGATTTCTACTTCCAAAATAAATCAAAAACTATCAGAATGGATGTCTGAAGGAAAGATGGGACTTCAATCTAAAAAGCTTCCTCGAATTTTATACGCAACTCAAGTTTCCACCACACCTTTCAAACTTCTTTTATTTGTAAATCATGTTGATTTATTTAAAAAACCACTTTTAAGTTTTATCAAAAATCGAATTACAGAAGAATTTCAATTAAATGGGGTGCAAGTGGAATTAGAAATCCGATCTGATCGGAAAAAAGAAAAGGATTATCGGGAATAATGGAATTCATATTTTTATTCATTAGTTTTTTATTGGGTTCCTTCCCAAGTGCGCATATCGTTTCAAAAATGCAAGGAATCGATATTAAGAAAATGGGAAGTGGGAATCCGGGTGCAACGAATGTATTAAGATCTGTAGGATGGAAGTCAGGCTTTATCGTTTTAATTATAGATGTTGGAAAAGGAATTTTACCTTTTTTTCTCTTCCCTTTGTTTTCTATCGAATCTGCCTTTTTAGAAAAGGAATGGATTCTTCTTTTAGGAGGGGTGTTCTCCATTTTGGGTCATATTTTTAGTCCTTTTCTTGGTTTTCAAGGAGGAAAGGGGATTGCTACTTCAATCGGGATTTACCTTTATCTATTACCGATTCCTTGTCTTATGAGTGCTGTGCTTGGACTCATCGTTGTCTATTGGAAAAAAATTGCATCCCTTGGCTCTATCGCTGGTTTTTTCTTTCTACCTATTTTCTATAGGCTCTATGAAGGAGAAAATTATTCTTCAAAATTATTTATACTAGTCGTTTTTAATTTCTTTTTAGTTTTATTTACTCACCATGAAAATATAAAAAGAATTATTGACGGAACAGAACTCAAATTTAAAAATAAAACCAATGTCAATTGATACACTTTCTATTGTAAATAACGATCAGCGGGTTTTTGCTCTCAGGCAATTTATAGAAGAGCATCCTTATTTTGAATTACAAGATTTATATAAATGGCTTTATTATGGCGAATTTGGATACGAAGAACATATCAGCTATTTAAAAAAAGAAAAAGGACATCAAGAATTACATAAAATTTTAGAAGACATTAAATATGAACAAAACATGGAGAATCTTTCTGATTTAATTTGGAAACCAATGGGATTGTCACAAAGATTTGTTATGGTTTTTGTTACTCAATACTACAAGGAGCTTTGTCCATTAAATCGACTTGTAAACTTGATCGAAAGATCTCCTGCTTTCCAAGGAACCCGTATGCACTTCAAGTTAGATTGGTCATTTGTAAAAGATTATGTGATTCGCACACAAACGCATCGTTTTACGAAACAAGATTTTTATGGATTTGAAGATAGAATTAATTTTCATAGTTTACCGCTTGTTAGCTTCACAGGCACATTTATGAATAAAAATCCAGAAAGATACAGAGTTGTCCCAAGAAAATTATTTTTTGATTTCTTTCCTGAGTTCAATGACAATCATGATATACTTCCAACAAGAGCAGGAGATTCGTTGATCGATTAAAGGAGGTTAATTGGAATTATCCTCTCTTTTATGTATATAACTCAAGTGGCGGATTGTTCATTACTTTTCTGAGTATATCATTTCTAGTTACAATTCCTACTAAATGTTTTTTTTCTTTATCTAGGATAGGAACAGATCCCACTTTTTCTTCAAACATGATTCTTGCAATTTCTCGAATCGGAGTTTCAGGATAAGCAGATAGAACCTTTCTTTGCATAATGTCTTGCACTTTTGCTTGATTGTTTTCAATGGTCTTGCGTAGCAATTCTATTGTAAATTTTAGCAAATCTCTTTCAGATAAAATTCCTTGTATAAATTGATTTGAATCAACTACTGGCATATGTTTAAATCTATCTTCCTGAAAAATTTCCTCGACCTTTGTTACTAAATCATCCGGTGCAATGCATTTTACTTTTTTTGTCATGATATCTTTTGCATAAAAGATTTGTTTTCTTTCTTCTTTAAGGATGGACTGTTCTTGGGAATAAATATCTGCAACATCAATATATGCGTCTGATGCAAAACCTGTTTTGTTGTGAGAGATTACAATAGTATCCTCTGGATCACCCACTTCTATAGATTTATCTGGAATTCCTCTATGTGTTGGGTTGATTTTTTTAACAGTATCTGGTCTGACCTTTGGAATATAGGGTTCTACAATTCCCTGAGTTACCCAAATAAACATTTGCTACCTCACAAGTAAAAAATCGGTAAAGTCTTTCTATCTATTTAAATTTAAAATCTCATTTTAAGATTAATCCACTTTAAAATTATGGTAGTTGGATATGAAAGACATTCTTTCACTCTATGTAAAAAAAATTTCAGAAACAAATTTTGAAACAATCTATTCGAAAAAAGGGCAATTCAGGTTTCATGGAATACCAGATTCAGCAAGTTCCTTTTTAGCGTCCGTTCTATATCTTTCTCAAAATAAAAAATCGGCAGTAGTAATCTCCGCAACCAACTCAGACTCAGAAGCACTGTATAGAGAAGCTCTTAGTTTCTTACCGAGTAAAAGTATAGCCTATCTTCCTGGTCCGGAAGTGATTCCATATGACTATGCCAAATATTCTAGAGAAATTAAAATTGATAGAATCAATACTTTAGCTAGAATCTTAAACGAAGAACGATTACTCTTATTTACATCCACTATTGGTTTCTTAAAAACTCTTCCTTCTCCCAAAATACTTATGGGTAAATCAATCAACCTAAAGAAAGGGGATGACTTTGATCAAACAAAATTAATTTCCTCCCTTGTTGCTTTAGGTTATAGCCGAGAAGAAATTTGTGATGAATATGGAAAGTTTTCTGTTAAAGGAGGAGTGATTGATGTTTACTCTCCTTTGTCTTCAGATCCAGTAAGATTGGATTTCTTTGGAGATACATTAGAATCGATTAAAACTTTTGATTCAACAACGCAAAGATCATTATCTGAATTAGAGGATGTATCCATTCTTCCTGTAGACGAATTTTTATTATCAAAGGAGGAATGGGAACTCTACCAAAGAGAAATTGAAGTCAGAGGAAAAAATCTAAAAAAACCTGATATGGAGATGGCTCATCATAACGCATTAGAAGAGCTTGTGCCTGTCGTCCATACTCCACATGGAATTCTTGATTATTTTAAAACCAAACCTCTCATCATCTATCACAGACAAAATGAAGTGGTGGATAAAACTTTTCAAATTGAAAGAGAATACAGGTCCTTATATGAAAAAAGAAAAACGGATATTATTTGCCTAGAACCGGAAAAAATAATTTCCTTAGAGAAAGAATACTCATTACTAATCGCAAAAAAAGAAATTAGTTTTCATCTTATCAAACCGAGTGAATTAAAAGATACAGAAGCAATTCTTCCAATCCTAGAAACAGATTCCTTCAAAGGAAAGATTAGAGATGTAAGAGAAAAAATTGAAACAATGAAAGATGGAATACTTGTCATCACATCTTCTTTTCATGCACAAACAGAAAGATTAAAAGGTCTCTTTGAAAAAGAAAATATTCAATTATTAAATGAAAGTTCGGAAGAACCAGAAATCATTCCCTTTCCTAAAAAATCGGGAGCTTATTTAGTTTTATCTGAACTTAAAAATGGGTTTATTCTTCCTGAAGAAAATATTCATATATGGACAGAAAATGATATTTTTGGAAGAAGTTACAAGAGAAAATCTAGATTCAAAAAAACATCGTCACGCGCCATACAAAGCTTTATCGATCTTAAGGAAGGCGATTATGTAGTCCATATCAATCATGGAATTGGCAAGTTTATTAAAATTGAAAAAGTTACTGCTGATTCTAAGATTAGAGATTTTTTAAAGCTTGAGTATGCAGGCGGTGATACGCTTTTTGTTCCTCTCGATCAAATCTCCTTGGTGCAAAGGTATGTGGGTGGTTCCGAAAAACCAGTCTTAGATAGCCTTGGAAAAAGCACTTGGAAAAAGAAAAAAGAACGAGCGCAAGGAATCATAGATGTTTTAGCAGAAGAATTACTAGTAATGTATTCCAATCGTATGAAGTTACAGGGATATAGCTTCCCAAGAGATACGATTTGGCAGGAAGAATTTGAAGCTGAATTTGAATATGAAGAAACTCCAGATCAACTCAGTGCGATTGAGGCAGTTAAAGCAGATATGGAATCGCCTCGTCCTATGGATCGATTGATTTGTGGAGACGTTGGTTATGGAAAAACAGAAGTAGCGATACGCGCAGCATTCAAAGCTGTCATGGCAGGAAAACAAGTTCTATTCATTGCTCCAACAACCATCTTAGCTCTGCAACATTTTAATACATTCACAAATCGTTTTGAAAATTACCCTGTAAAAATTGGAATGGTTTCTAGATTTAGGTCTAGTTCTGAAATTAAAAATGCTATTGCTCAATTTTCTAGGGGAGAATTGGATTTACTAATTGGAACGCATGCACTTTTAAGCGGAAATGTTAAACCTAAGAATCTAGGATTACTTATTATAGACGAAGAACAAAGATTTGGAGTAAATCATAAAGAAGCGATTAAAAAAATTAAAAATCTAGTAGATGTTTTGACGTTAAGCGCAACACCTATACCAAGAACACTTCATATGTCGCTTACTGGTATTCGAGATTTGTCAATCATTGAAACTCCTCCTAAAAATAGGCAAAGTGTTGAAACTTTTGTATTAGAAGACAATGAAGAAATAATGAAATTGGCAATTGAAAAAGAATTGGAAAGAGGTGGACAGGTCTTCTATTTACACAACCGAGTGGAAACAATTGAGAACGAAGCAAAAGAGTTAGGAAAGATCCTTCCCAATATTTCCATTGGAGTATTGCATGGACAATTAAATGAGGAAGAAGTAGAAGAAACCATTTTAGATTTTAACAATCGAAAATATGATCTACTGGTAACAACTACAATCATTGAATCTGGAATTGATATGCCCAATGTAAACACAATGATTGTGAGAAGAGCGGATACTTTTGGTTTGTCTCAACTTTATCAGATTCGCGGTAGAGTTGGAAGAAGTGGTCGAAAAGCCTATGCTTATCTATTTTATCCAGAAAATAGAGCACTCACTGAACAAGCAGAAAAAAGATTAAATACAATTTCTGAATACCAAGAACTTGGTGCAGGATTTAAAGTTGCTATGCGCGATTTAGAAATTAGAGGTGCTGGGAATCTACTAGGAACGGAACAAAGTGGATCCATTATGGAAATTGGATTTGATTTATATGTTCAAATGCTAAATGAAGCAGTAAGCAAGTTGAAAAAAGAGGAAATCCCTGTAGAGGTAAGAACTGTAGTTAACTTAGCGTCTAACTTCTATATTCCAGAAGATTATATTCCAGATACAAAACAAAAAATTGAATTTTACAAACGATTTGAGGGTGCACTTCATCTAGATGAGATGGATGAAATAGCAAAGGATATGGAAGATCGTTTTGGAAAATTTCCAGAAGTGGTGGAGACATTCTTACAATTAGAAAAAATCAGGGTATTAGGATCTGGTTTAGGCTTCGAATTTATTACTGAAGACAATGAAGAAATAAAATTGAAATCTGGTCAGCATTTCAAAGGTGATACAAATAAAATCATGAAGCTCATTTCTTCACGTGAGGGCTTATCGATTCAACCCAAAGAACCAAGTGTTCTAAGATATAAACCCAAGAATAAAAAAGAAAAACAGAGACTAACAGAGATTTTCCAATTATTGCAAAAGATTTCCTGACAAAAAAACGCTAGACGTGCCAATTTCTGAAAATAATTTGTTTTTAACAAGGAAAGAATTGAATGAAATCAAAACTAATTTTAATAAATCTCGTAATCTTATCTCTATTTGCTTTTGGTGGTTGCGATGATGATAATAGTAGCGTTATTGAAACACTTGACGGAGAAAAATTAACAGTTAAAAAGTTTGAGACCACATATGAGACTGCAATCGAGTCGATGAGTCGTATGCAAAATGTGGAAAAGGAAAATGTTATTAAAATAATTTCCAGCGATATAGAAGAGCTAGATGAGCAACTCAAAGGAATTAACTATCAGTTCCAACCTAAAAATTTTTATGAAAACTATCGTAATATGGTAATGATAAAAACAGCTGCTGATAAAGCTGGTTTTTCAACTAGACCTGATATTAAAAATATTGTCAAATATTTAGAAATGCAAACCATATCACAGCTTTATATAACAGAGCAAGTTGAGAAAAAAATTAAGATAACTGACGAAGACGCAAACAATAAGTGTAAAGAATTAAGAGAAAAAGACAAACGTATGCAAAACGTTACACTAGATCGTTGTGTGCAAATTGGAAGAGGTGTTTTAAAACAACAAGAATCAGAAAAGATTTTACCTAAAGTGATTGAACGAGTCAAAGAAGGTATCTCAATCAAACACAATGAAAAATTTGATTTAGAACAATACCTAAAGACAGGACCTAGTTTCCTGAAAAAAGATCTTAAAGAAAAGGATTCAGACAAAACAGAATCTAAGTCAACTCCTGATTCAAAGACAGAAGAAAAACCAGCAAATTCAGAAAATAAATAATTCTCATTTATAATTTTTAATCCAAACAACGTCACTCTAAAACTTTTGTATAAGAGTGACGTTTTCTTTAATTAGAACAAACTCAATTTAAAATTCGCAAATATCTTCATTCAAAAAAAAGAGATCCAGCTATGAATAATTATTTAAATTTAATCCTTAGAAGTATTATAGAATCTATCACAGAGTTTTTACCAATTTCATCTACAGGACATTTATTTCTATTTACATCCATTTTTCCTTTTGAGGGATTAGAGGATGGAGCTAGCTTTGATGATTTATTTGATATATTCATTCAAAGCGGTGCTATCTTATCTGTGTTAGTTTTATATTTTAGATACATACTAGATAAAGCAAAGCAAGGTATTCAATATGCGTCAGGTGCAATAAAAGATTCTTCTGGATTGGTATTTTTTATAAATGTTGCAATTGGTTCTTTTCCTGTTTTAATTATTGGATTTTTATTTAAGAGTTTTTTAGATAAAATAAAAGCAAGTGAAGTATTGTTACTGATATTGGGTTTTGCTTGGTTAACAGGTGGAATCGCAATTGTAATTGTAGAAAGACTTTTAAGCAAAAATAACAATGAAAAGGAAAATGAGATAATTGGTTTAACCTTTAGGCAGTCGATCACAATCGGAATTTTTCAATGCTTGGCACTCATACCTGGAATGTCTAGATCTGCAATGACCATTATTACTGCTCGGGTTTTAGGTCTCCCTAAAAAAACCTCAGCAGAGTATTCCTTTTTTCTAGCGATACCTGTTTTAATAGCAGCAAGTCTTTACAAGCTTTATAAGTATAGATCGCTTCTACATGGAGATAAATTAATACTACTCCTACTTGGATTTTTTCTTACATTCATATTTTGTATGTTTATCATCCGTTGGTTTTTAGCTTTTATACAAAAAAATAGTTTTTCAAGTTTTGGGTATTATAGAATTATTTTGGGGATAACAGTGATTAGCTATTTTTTTATTTTTAAATAAAATCTTAAACCTAAAATTTAGAATTTAAGATTTGTATAGTTTTTTACCAAGTATGAGTCAGGCTTGGGCTATACTGAAAATAGATTAAGTTTCTTTGGAAAATTCTTCAGAAGATAGAATTTTAAGGTATTTGTCAACTTGACTTAATTTTAATATGCCTTTTATATTCGATGGCACATCTAGCAGAAAAAGCTTTTTATTTTTACCTTTTAGATTGTTCATAATCCGAAGAATACAACCCATACCCGAAGAGTCGATTGCTCTACATTTAGATAGATTTAGTCCAATATTGGCTACTTTCTCTTCATTAGAGGTTGCTTGCACAAACATTTCAAAATCTCGAAACGTTCCCATGTCAAGATACCCTTCTATTTCTACAATTGCTCTGTTATTGGTTATAGACTTCTCAAGCTTCATTTCTATGATCTGACTTCTTAGACACATATGTATATATATAAACAAATTAACAACAATTCTTTTTCTATTTTAAATAAATTTTACGACTTGTAATCTATTATATTTTGATAAACATATGCATCTATGAGTTTAACATTAGAAGAATTTTTAAAGCTTTATCCGTGGGAAGAAAAATATACAGCAAACAAACCAAATAGAATGGATTGGTTTTGGAATTTTGAACTAGAAATTGAACCAAACTCTTTATGGCCATTTATAAGCGACACTTCTAGACTAAACCAAGCGATGGGTTTGAGTAAAATGACTTTTGAAGAGAAAGAAGGAATCTTATACGGAAAGGCAAAAAATGCTGGAATTGATTTAGAATGGATTGAAGTTCCATGGAACTGGGTGAGTGGAAAATATCTAGTTAGTATTAGAGAATATTCCAAAGGTTTTGCTTATACCGTAAAAGCCATTTTCCATTTAGAAAAAATAAATGATAAAACAACAAAACTATATGTATATCTTGGCTGGATACCGCGCGGATTTTTCTATAAATTACTATTATCTGCTTCAAAGAAAATTATTTTTAATAAATATAAAACTGCTTTGAATGAAATTGTGAAGCTATCTAAAAATAAAAAAGCTCTATCTCTTTTAACATCTTCTGAAACTTATTATAAAATAGAAAATAAAACGTTATTTGAAAGGGTAAAGAAACAATTATTAGAAAAAAATTTAAATATAGATATAATAAAGAAATTATTGGAATTTATTGAAACAGGTGATGATCAGGATTTATATCGAATTCGAGTATTAGAACTTGCTAATAAATGGAAGGTTTCTGAAAGAGAACTCTTAATTATTTGTATGCATGCAACTAGATTAGGATTACTTACTATTAGCTGGGATATTATTTGTCCGCATTGCAGAGGAACTAGACAAGAAGCGGTAACATTATTTGAAGTTCCAGCGAAAGGTAGCTGCGAAGTCTGCGAGATTGATTTCGATAATAATTCTGAAAACTCTATAGAAATAACGTTTCATATTCATCCTTCAATACGGAATGTGCCAAAAGTGTTCTTTTGTAGTGCAGAGCCTGCGAAGAAGACGCATATAAAGATGCAGAAAGTTTTAGGTCCAAAACAGTTTATCGAAGAAAATTTAAATTTAAATGTTGGATCCTATCGACTCAGAATCAAAGGGGAAAGAAATTTTAATATCCTAAATATAACAGATACAGAAGAAAAAAAGTTAATCAATTGGTTTTCAGCGGATAACACCAATTTTCTCTCAGGAACAAATCCTTTGATACGGATTGAAAATCCTAAAGAAAAAATAAATCTATATACAATAGAGGAACTTGCTTGGGATCCTTTTGTTTTAAAGCCTGCTTATATATTTACATTACAGGAATTCCATGATCTTTTTTCGGCAGAAGCAATTTCTAGTGAATTAAAACTAGAATTGGGTCTACAGACAGTTTTTTTTACTGATATAGTTGGTTCTTCCAGTTTATATGATATTCAGGGTGATTCAAAAACCTTCGTACAAGTAAAAAGACATTTCGAAGAAATTCATAAGATAGTTCAAGAAAATCAGGGTGCGATTATCAAGACTATTGGAGATGCAGTGATGGCATCTTTTCCTTCGCCTGGAAATGGGATTCAAGCAGCCAATTTGCTCATTCATAAATTTGATGGCAAGAATTTAGATGGAATTCGACTCAGGATATCAATTCACTACGGACAGTGTATTGCAGTAAATTTAAATAGCGGGATTGACTACTTTGGCAAGACAGTAAATATTGCAGCTAAGATTCAAAAACTTGCGGGTGCATCCCAAATAGTTTTTACAAAGCAATATAAAGAAAATCCCGATGTGATAAAATTTCTAGAGTCTAACAAAATTAGAATGGAAGAGATTCAATATGAAATTCCTGGAATGAAGGATCAGTTTACAATTTATAGAATAGATGGCAAAATTAATTAGATTCAGTATATTCATTTTATTTTGTCTAAACTGCTATGATAAAAATAGAATTGATTCTTGGGAAATACAAAAACGAGTTGCTTTGTTAATCGAATCAAAAGCAAGCCAATGTGGGAATCGTCCAAAAGAACCACTCTTGTTTATTAATGATCGTCCTCCTGGAGAAGTAAATCAGTGCGAACTAGATTTAGTGAATGCTAGATGCCCATTCAAAACATATCCATGGAGTTGTGTGAGAATATTTTGAAAGTGCTCAGGCTGTTTTTAATTCTATTGGTTTTTACAAATAGTATTTTTTCACAAGAAAAACCTATCTCTGCTAAAATTAAAATTATTGATAAATCCACTAATTCCCCTAAAGCGAATGCAACTATTGTAATAAAAGAATCCGGAGGATATTTTATCACAAATGCCAATGGAGAGGTTGATTTTCAAGTTCCGGCTAATGGATATTATACGCTTCGAATTATATCTGGTACTGATGTTGAGGTAAAAAGAAAAGAGATTTATTATGATGGACAAGAATTATTTTTTTTTGTAGGAGAAAAAGAAAAAGGTGCAATCGAAGTAGCGGGCGAAAAAGAAAAAACGAAGCTCTCTAGATATACATTACAACAAGAAGAAATAAAAAGATTGCCTGGTGCTCAAGGAGATTCCCTAAAAGCAATTTTAACTTTGCCAGGTGTATCGCCTGCAATTCCAATTGGTCTTTCTACAACAGCAGCCTTAATTCCAACTATCAATGGAAGCCCCTATAGTAATAGTGATAGAGGAGATGTAGTGTTAAGAGGTGCTGGAGCAAGGGCAAATCAATTTTATTTTGATGGATTTCCTGTTAGTTATCCTTTTCATCTAGGAAACCAATCTTCTGTTTTTAATAATAATATAATCAAATCCTTTGATATATATACTGGAGCTTACTCAACTCGTTATGGTTATGCAACAGGTGGAATTATTAATATAGAAGGGAAGTCGGATGTAAAGAAAACTTCTGCTATCATCAATATGAATTTCTTTTTATCTGACGCATTAATTGAAACTAAACTTTCTAAAAAATCTTATATGATTGCTGCGGCTAGAAAAAATTATCCAAATCTTTTACTTCTTAGATTTTATCCTGATGCAATCCCGCCAAATGCAAAGTATGCCGATTATCAAGATTATCAATTTAAATATGGACATGATTTTTCAGATAAGCATAAAATTACATTTTCTCTTTTTGGTGTTAGGGATAGACAGGCGTATACCAATGCACAAGCTGAATTTGAAAGTGCAGGAAGTGGAGGAGGAGGTTCAGACAATAGACCGCCTATCGGTTTAGATAAGAGTTTTTATACAGAGGGATTTAGATACATTTATCAACCAACATCTAAGTTTTCTAATACATTGAGTATTTCCAGAAATACTTTTAAAGAGTTTTTTGAAGTAAAAATTACAAATCCTGCAACCGCCGAGAATATTTTTGGAATACAAAACGTTACAACTCAAACCTTATATTATGTTGAGAACATACAATCTCTAGAACTGATTAAAAATATTTTAAAATTTGAAACAGGACAAAATTATAGGGAAAGAAACATTACTCTAAAAGGTGAAAATATCACTCAGCAAAATAATCAATTTACCAAAGTGTTCAATGATCTTTTAGATAGCTCGCCCACATTTAGAGCTTTGATTGATGGAGATGGAGCGAAAGCAAAAGAATATGGCGCGTATGGGGAGGCAACGCTTGATTATGCAGGATTCAAATTAGTTCCAGGCTTACGCTGGGATTACTATAATTTGGCAAATCAAAAAGCGTTAAGTCCCAGAGTTAATACTTCCTATACGATTAAAAAAACTGGAACTACCTTCATTGCTGGTGCGGGAATTCATAGGAATTCTCCTGTTGGAATTGAACAAGTTTCAAGTAAAGTAGGAAACTCAAAGTTGCTTATGGAAAAAGCAGAACATATGGCATTAGGAGTAAATCAAGAAATCGGACAACAATGGCTATTTAAAGTTGAAGGCTTTAGAAATATTTTTTCTGACTTAGTTGTATCGGATGGTTTTGCGAGAAACCCATACGCATTTAATAATGAACCGAGAGATATAATACAAAAACCCGATTTTGTTTCTAGAAACATTTTAACAGATAAAGCGCTCAATTACTCAAACAGAGGAGATGGATTTTCTCAAGGGGTAGAGATTTATTTAAAGAAATCAAATAAACCAGGGGAAAATGGTTTTTTTGGTTGGATATCCTATTCTAATTCAATCACCAAAAGAAATAATCATCAAACCAGACTTGCTAGTTCGGAAGTTACGAATCGAAACTTAAGAAATAACACCCGTAAGTTACTTTATCAAACAGAAGTTGGTGATAATTATGTTAATTATTATGATGATAACCAATTAGAACTACTTTTTGATAACGATAGGCGAGAGCTTTATGATTTAGACAGAACTCATCTTTTGAATATAGTATTTGGCTGGAAAATTTCAAGTGAGTGGCAACTTGGGGGTCGCTTCCGATATTATACAAACACTCCAATAACGCCTATCGTAGGATCTACTAGAATTGCTCAAGCTGCAAGCTTTGGAATCAATCTAAATAATCCACTCTATTCAAATGATTATAATTCTGCAAGGTTAGCGTCTTTTCAACAGGTCGATATACGATTGGATCGATTTATGAATTATGAATGGGGATTGGTAAATGGGTATATTGAAATTATAAACTTACTTGGCAGAAGAAATATTTCCGGTCAGAATTTTGAAAATACGAAACCTTATTTAAATGGTGTAAACCCATCTCCTGTTTATGATACATTAAACTCCCCTTATGTGCAATCTCCATTGCCTGGAGGGAGACTCATTTATTTACCTTTAATTAATTTTGGAATAGAGGTAAGATTCTAATGAATCAAATTATAATTTTAATAATCTTCTTATTTTTATTTATTAACTCTTGTTCGAATTTAGATGGAATTCAAAATAAAAAAGACACTAGGAATCGAAATAATATTTTTTCTCTTTATCTAATACAACAAAGGAGTTTAGGGAATTGTTTGAGAAAAGACAATACAAATAACATTGCGTATTGCGATCGACGTTCTAAAGGTCTTTGTAATCCAAATGATCTAATTCTAACAAATGGAGAAAAAACATACAATCTAAGTGATGCAAATGATTTATTAAAAGCAGTTCCTTCGTGTAACTTTTCTTTTTTAAATTCAG
Source organism: Leptospiraceae bacterium (assembly GCA_035345875.1). Classification (GTDB taxonomy): domain Bacteria; phylum Spirochaetota; class Leptospiria; order Leptospirales; family Leptospiraceae; genus UBA2033. The sequence goes on from DAORDH010000001.1 coordinate 283,554, forward strand.
GTATATCCTCCGATACAATTACAAATCAAACAGATACAGATTCATTAATCGCTAATAATACATATTCAACGGTTTACAGTTGCGAATCTCTAGGTTTTTCAAATGCAGCAAATCTGATTTCAGAATTGGAATTGCTTTTTTTAAATTCTGCCAGAGGTAGAATTGCAATCGCAGCGGATAAAATTGTGAATACTCCAGATTTGCTTTTAGCAGCAACTCTTCCTTCTACCACTACTGCAAGTCAAGTAAAAGCAGATGCCCAAACCTGTTTGAATGAAGGATTCCCTCAATCTCAAAAAGATCTCGTGAGTGATATACGCAGTGTTAAACGAGTAAAATCTGTATCCTGCAATTTAAAGACAGGAGCTACCAATTCCTGCACTTTTTAGTTCCCTTTCGAAATCACTGATCTAAGTTTTCAGATTCTTTTAAATCAAGTAAGGTTTTTATTGTTCACAATAGCTTTTTAATTATTTATGAGAAGAGAACATCCCATGAATAAAGGGGATTTTCTACTTTTTATAGCATACAGAAAATTCGAATCATTGAATTCATTCTTCGAATTTCATTCATTTACTTTTATTAGCCGCAAGGGATCATATTTTTTAAAAATTAGTTTACCAAGCATATCTTAAAAACAAATTAGAAAAGATCACTGTCTTTGAAAATAATTCAATTGAGAAGGAACTAAAAATGGGTGCACCAAGCAAAGAATGGAAAGAAGAAATAGCTTCTGATGAAGAAGTAAGATTCAATGGATATGCTAAATCTATCGAGGAGATTCAAAAGAAAAAATCGGCACAATATGGCACAGGTAGAGCATTGCATAGAAAAATTATATGTGGACTAAAAGCAAAACTAGAAATTTTAGGAAACATACCTGATTATGCAAAAGTAGGTTTATTCGCGAAAGCGCAAACTTTCGATGCTTTGATTCGAATTTCAAATGGTGGAGTAGATGTTAAACCTGATTCAGTTCCGGATATAAGAGGGTTTGCTTTAAAGGTTTTAGGTCAGAATGGTCCTAACGCATTGGGATCAGGAAATACAGACAGTCAGGATTTTACCCTAATTAACCAATCTGCTTTTGCATTTCCAAAATCAGCTCCTTTTATAGCACTCGTAATTGCTGCTTCTGAGAGTCCTTTTTCACTAATTAAACACCTATTTGGAACATATGGTGTCATTGGTGGTTTTCAAAGAGTTGTTAAAACAGCAAAAACCTTTGGGAAGCCTTTTTCTGGATTTATGACTGAAACATTTTATTCAGCAGCGCCTATCGCTTGTGGAGATTATGCAGGAAGAGTAAGATTGCTTCCAGTTTCAAATCAAAAAATTACTTCATCAAATAATTCAGATTTAAGTATTGATATAAAAAAGAGATTAGCAACGGAAGATGTAGAGTTTTATTTACAAATGCAGTTTTTTGTAAATGAAAAAATTACTCCGATAGAAGATGCATCTGTTGATTGGCTGGAGTCCGAATCACCTTATATTACACTCGGTAAACTAACGATTCCAAAACAAAATCCAGACTCGGAAGAAGGGAAAGCCCTGAATGAAAAAATAGAAAAATCTGTTTTTGATCCTTGGAATGCATTAAAAGTTCATAGACCGTTAGGAGATGTAATGAGAGCTAGAAAAGTTATCTACTATGCAAGCCAAAAAGGAAGAGGTGCTTATTAAAGTGAGGATTATCAACTTTATTCTCTTTATTTTATTTACGTTGTTTGCATTAGTTCAATACAATGATCCAGATCCCTATATTTGGATCATGATTTATTCTTATACAGCAATTCTTTGTTTATTGGCTTCTTTCAGAAAATACTATAAATATTTATATATTGCTGGTGCTGTCATATCTGTTCTATGGTCATTGTCACTTTTTCAATCCATATTTTTTGCGATCAAAGAGTTTGGAGCAAATCCAATTTTTTCAATCAATATGGTAAAAGAAAAAAATGTTGAGGAAGCTAGAGAATCTCTGGGACTTCTCATTGTGTTTTTAGTTATGATTTGGAAATACTATGAAGCAAAAAAACACTCTAAAGAACAGAAATAACTATTTCGCCTAGATAATTCCAAAGCGGATCATCAGAATTTTTTAGAAAGAAGGGTTCTATGATAGAAGTATTGCAGAATAAATCAATAGCATGGCATAGCTAGGGTTATAGAGAACAAAAAAAACGATGGGTGAAATGCCCACCGTCTCTTTTTTTTCTAAAATGGAATCAATTCAGAATACTCTCAGAGTCAGACAAATAAGATTGAGACTTAAAATAGCATTTTAAAAATAAACGTCATTAATTTTCAAAAAATAAAATATCACTTGCAGTTTATCAATTTATACCATGTGATTGGTGTATGAAAAAACTACTTCTCTCCTTTTTAGTTTTAATATTTCTAGTCCTCTCTTATACTATTTTGTTTTCGGAAAAAGGTATATCGATAAAGAAACAAGCGGATAATGATAATTTGCCAAATTTTGATCAAATTGCAGAGGAAGCAGCCTTAGACTTACAAAAGTACATTCAAATTAAAACTATTAGAGGCAATGAATTAGAATCTGCATTATTCTTAAAAATAATATTAGAAAAATATAATATTCCTTCTAAAATCATTACACCTCCTAATGAACCATCTAGAGCAAATTTATTTGCGGAACTTCCTGGAACAGAAGAAGAAGGTGGAGTAATTTTCATGAATCATATGGATGTTGTGGAAGCAGAAGCAGTTGAATGGAAATATCCTCCTTTTAATGGAATTCGAATTAAAGACCGAATCTATGGAAGAGGTGCGGTTGATATGAAAGGGTTAGGTATCATGCAACTCTACGCAATGTTACTGATAAAAAAATCAGGAATCAAATTAAAACATAAGTTAATGTTTGCTGCACTCGCTGATGAAGAGAGTAGATCGGCTAAGGGTGCTCAGTTTATTGTAAAAGAACATAAAGAGCTATTTAAAGGTTATGAATACATTCATAATGAAGGTGGAACGGGAACTGATAGTGTTGCGGTTCCAGGGAGTAAAATATTTAATTTGCAATATGCTGAAAAAGGAATCCTATGGCTAGAATTAGAAGCAAAAGCAGAGTCAGGACATGGAAGCACACCGCCTATCGCATATGCAGCTAAAAACATGGTCAATTTTCTAACTGAATTACAGGAATTTTCCAAAGAAACAATCATAAGCGATATCACTGCTGCTTTTTTTTATCAAATGGGAGAGGCTAGTCCATTTCCAAACTCTTTTGTATTGAAAAGATCTAGAAATCCTATCATTCAATTAGCTCTCAATAAAGTAATCAATTCAAATAGACATTTAAGAGCCATGACTTCTAATACCGTGAGTATCACAGGGATAGATTCTGATCCTATTGGTATTAACGTAATCACAAACCATACAAAAGGAAGTGTTGACATCCGATTATTACCAGGCGTAGATCCAAATGATTATTTAAATAAAATCAGAAAGATTGCAGAAAAATATAAAATAGCTATTAGCGTAAAGCATTCCGAAGCAGCGAGTGTTTCCCCTATGGATAGTAAATTCTTTCAGATACTAGCAGGCACTGCTGTAAAAGTTATCCCAAATGCAATCGTCACACCTTTTTTATCACCAGGAACTACCGATTCTTCCTATTTTCGTCTGAATGGATTTAAATGTTATGGATTGATTCCAGCCTTACTTACAGATGTCGAGTTGGACGGAATTCATGGAAAAGATGAAAGTATGAGAGTAGGACATTTAAAAACTGGTATACAAATTTTATATGAGACTATAATTAATTATAATAAGTTATGAATTCAATTTTATTTTCCTATTATGCGCCTGGTGTTTTCTTTGATACGTTAATCGCTTTATTGATTTCTATTTTTTTAATTTTTAAAAAAGAGAAATCTATAGCGACCTATTGGCTGATTGGTTTTTTTCTTGGAGAGTTCTCTTTATTCGCAGCCTATACTGCCTCTTATTCCATTTTTAATGAAGTGGGAGCATATCATAGATATTTTTCTTGCTTAGTGATGTTTGGAAATGCTAGCCTTGTAGGTTTTTCCTACTTTTACCAGAAAAACGATAAACCCAAAGAAGGAATGATTGTCATATCACTTTCTTTTATCATCGCGTTGGTAGCATATATCCATTTCATTTTAAAAACTATTTCTATGGAGAAAATATACAATCCAGAAGCTCATATCTATACATTTGATTTTGGGAAAGAAGTCGGAATTGTAATTGCTCTATTATTTCTAGTTTCACTCATTAATTTAATTCGTAAAACAATACGATATTCGACACATTCTGATTTTTTTGGTAAGTGGACTATAAAACCGCAAAGATTAACAGGATATCCAGTCTATTATCTAAAATCATTTTTTTTGGGAATATATAAAATATATTCTCCTCGGGGAAAAGAAGCCGAATCCACTCGAGATTTTGCAATTCCAATTTTTTTACAGATTTTAATAGCATTGCTAAATGTATTAGTAAAATCAGGAAAGATTTCCTATGAGTTGTATGCTCTTTTATTTTCATTTTCTACAATGATTGTAATTTATAATATTGCGATTGTTTATTTGAATCATTCACCAGAACCAACTTCTTTTATGGTGAAGTTAGTCGGTATATCTTTAGGTGCCATATTAGTAGTCCTTGCGATTGTTGGTCAAATCAGTTTAAATGATCGTGAGGAAAATTACAATACAATTCATTTATTAAAAATCAACCAAGCTAAGATTGCATTGAATAAAGGAAATTGGGAAGATATTCCTAGCGATGTTGAATATATTCTTATGAAACCAAAGAACTCTTCTTTTTTTTCTAAGGATACAACCATTCTTTTGTTAAGAGATCCTGCTGTAACGTTAGAAGATATTTATAAAGAAGTAGATAAAGAGAAAGAGAAAACCATTCAAGCTAAAATTTCAGCTAATAAAGATAAAACATTATCTACCGAACAAAAATATCAAATAGCTCTAGAAGAGATTAATTCATATTATCCACCCGAACAAAAAAGACTCTATAGACAAATAAATCATAAGTTGTTTACACAATTTGATTTTGTGGAAGAAGAAAATAGATATGAAATAGGATTTAATCTAAGGGTTTATAGAGAATATATCCATTCCACATCCAAAAATATTATCATAACTATGATTTCAGTTTTTTTCTCCGTTTTAGCATTTTTCCCAATGCTTTTTAAAACCAGTTTAGTAAGTCCTCTTAGAAAACTTTTAGATGGTGTAAAAAATGTTAACGATGGAGATTTATCAGTTCAGGTGCCTGTAAAATCCTATGATGAGATTGGTTTTCTTGCAGTGTCCTTCAATTCAATGGTAAAATCAATACGTCAAGCGAGAGAAGATCTGCAAGATTATGCAGAAAATCTTGAATTAAGAGTGGATGAGAGAACAAGAGAAGTAAGAGAGAAAATGGAACTCATTGAATCCCTAAAAATACAACAGGATGCAGATTATTTTTTAACTTCTCTTTTGGCTAAACCTCTCTTTTATAACGCAAATAAATCCACATTGGTAAAAACTGAATTTATAATTAAACAAAAAAAGCAGTTTGAGTTTAAAAATAAACGAGCTGAATTGGGAGGAGATATTTGTATTACTGGGAATCTTAGACTCGGAACAAAAGAGAATTACAAACGATATACGATGGCGATGAATGGGGATGCAATGGGTAAATCTATGCAGGGAGCCGGCGGATCCTTAGTGATGGGCGTCATGATGAACTCAATCATGGCACGCTCCGCATCTCAAAATAAAATTCTAAATCAGACACCAGAAGAATGGTTGCGCTTGGTTTATCAGGAACTTCATTCTGTCTTTAAATCATTCAACGGTAGTATGGTTATTTCAGCGGTTATCTTTATTATTGAAGATGAAACAGGTAAAGGATATTTTATTAACGCTGAACATCCATTCTCTGTGCTCTACAGAGACGGTCGAGCTAGTTTTATCGAAAAGGAATTACAACTTAGAAAAATCGGTTTCGATATAGATACTGAATTTAAATATGAAACAATTCAATTACAAGAAAGAGACGTTATCATTTTAGGTTCAGATGGGAGAGATGATATTGATTTAACTCCGAAAGAAAGTGTTAGAACTATTAATGAAGATGAAACAATATTTTTACAATTAGTAGAAAAGGCAGAGTCTGACATTTCTAAAATTGTAGATCTGATAGGAGAAGTTGGTACTATTATAGATGATTTATCGCTTCTTCGAATTGGTTACAAAGAGGAAATTGTTGAAATTGAAAAAGTGAAAGAACCGGAAGTCTTTTCGGAATCTGATATAACGATTCAAGTTGATAAAGATGGATTTACAAAAACCAGAACGGATATCCATACAAACATAGCTCTCAATACTGATAATGCATATCTCGAAGGAAAAGCGTTAAGCGAAAAAGGTAGAATAGATGAAGCAATCAATATTCTGTATTCAGCTTTTACACTTGATAAGACGCATTCTGAATTGACTCGATTGTTAGGTGTTCTAGCTTTTAAAGCTAAGGATTATAAAAAAGCTATAGAGGCACTAAAAACCTATACATCTCATTTTGAAAGAGAAGAGGAATTATTGTATAGCCTTGCAATTTCATGCAAAAAAATGGAGCAATATAAGGATTCCCTTTCGGTTTCAACTTTGTTAGAGAGAATTAATCCAAAATTAATTCGAAATTTACTGAACCTAGCTGATGCAAATCGCCTTATTGGAAATTTTCAAAAAGCAAAGGAGTTTTCAGAAAGAGTGATTAGTATGGACCCAAAAAATGAAATTGCTTTGAAAATTCTTAAAATTGTTAGTTAATAAATCTTTATCATCTAGCAAAAATTCAGAAAAGCAAATTACGATTGTCAAAACAATTTACATTGTAGAAGGAAAGATGCTCTCTACAAAGATATATAAGTTTTAAAAATTTTCTTGTAATTTACTGAGCTAACCGACAGAAAGAAATCATGAGTGATACAATTATATCTTCCGTTTTTATCTGCCCTAAATGTAAATATACAAACCCTAGCAAATCTAAGTTTTGTATGCAATGTGGTAGCCCATTGTCAGATGCTACAAAGCAAACAAAAAAGCCTAAACTAATTTTATTAAATGATTCAAAAGTGGAAAAAGAATTCACGATTGAATCTAAATCTATCATTGGGAAAGGTGGAGACATCTCTGTAGATGGTGCAAACTTCAAAGACAATTTAGCGGAATTGAAATTAGATGGAGATCGTCTAGTTTTAACTGCAATGTCGAATGATGTTTTTATGCAGATTGCTGCAAACAAGCCATTAGAATTAGCAAATGGAACAATCTTAAAAATCGGTGATAAAGTTTTTAAGGTTGATCTACAATGAATGTATTTTGTCCTAATTGTGGAACTGAAAACCCCAGCATTGCGAGTTTTTGTGCTAATTGTGGATTTAATATTAAATCACTCACTAAGCAAAGTGATATTGAAATTTTAAGAGAAGCACTTTCTCCAAAAGAATACAAAGTAGAAAGAAAAATCAGCGGAGGGAGTCAGTCGGATCCTTATCTGTGCGAGTATTTATCCACAGGTGAAAAATATGTGATTCGGATTCTAAAACCGAATCAATCAGACGAAGTTAGAAATTTATTTGTCACTGGCTTACAGCTTAACGCACAGCTAGACCATCCAAATATTTTAAAGATTAAAGAGATAGGCGAAATCAATGGTCTGCCGTATTTTATTTCTAATTATGCGGATAATGGCTCTTTGTCTTGGGTATTAAAAACATACGGAACAAATGGGATGCCTATTGAAGAGGCAATTAAATACATAATCAAAGTCTTAAAAGGTTTAGATTATATTCACACAAGAAACGTTATACATCAGAATATCAAACCGGATGCAGTTTTTATTACAAAGGGAGGTGAGCCAGTCATTGGGGAATTTGTAATGGCAAAAAAGGTAGAAGAGGGACAAAAAGTTAAAACCGAAAGTTTGGTTGGAACTTTGGAGTATATGAGTCCTGAAAGATGTAAGCTTGCAAGGAGTATAGATCGAAGAAGTGATATCTATTCCGTTGGAATCATGCTTTATCAACTCCTGACTGGTGAATTGCCATTCACGGGAGATACACAAACTCTCATTTACAAACAAACAAATGAAAAGCTTCCCAACATTACCTATAAATTATTAGCAAAAGGTTTAAATTCTATTATTGCAGGTAAAGAAAAATTATACTTAGCTGCTGGAGAAATTCAAAGTATTTTAGAAAAAGCCTGTGCAAAAGGAAAGAGTAGTCGTTTTAATACCGCTTTAGAATTTGCAACTGTATTGGAAAAGTTTCTTGAGTTTGTTAGTATCCCAACTGTTACAAATAAAAAAGAAAATAGATGGAAAGCTTTAAATAATTATAGAGCAGATCATAATGCAAATAACAGTGATGATAGGCTTGGTATCACGAATGCTGTAGATGCTTTTGCTAGGTTAATTTCCTCTAAATCAGTTCATCCTCCATTATCAATTGGTCTTTTTGGAAATTGGGGAGCAGGAAAAAGTTTTTTTATGAATAAGCTCACCAAAGAAATTGATCGACTAACAGAAAGTATGCGATCAGCGGCAAAAAATGGAGTTCCTGCTAAGGATTTAACCTTTTACGAAAACATAGTTCAGATCGAATTTAATACTTGGCATTTTGTGGATGCAAATCTTTGGGCAAGTCTTGTGAACCATATTTTTTCAAATCTAAAAATAAAAGGCGAACCACTCGATGAAGTAAGAGAAAGAAGAAATTTCTTAATTAAAAGAATAGAGAGTGAAAAAAACGGACTTTTAGATTTAGAAAAAGATGAAGAAAAATTTTCCAACCAAATTGAAGATATTAAACTAGAAATCGAATCGGAATCTAAAAATTATAAAACAATAGTCGCTAGTTTATTTGATAAGCATTTTGATGAGGCTGTTAAAGAAAAATTTAAACCAGATGAAATTAAACTTTGGGCTAAAAGAGCTGGGGTAGAATACAATCCTGATGAACCGATAGGCGCTCAAATGCATCGAATTTATCAAGAAACAGATAATCTAAAAAATCTACCTATATTTGAAAAAATAAAGATACAGTTTAAAGGATATTTTTACTTTGCTGTTATCGCATTTATTCTTTTCTTAATTGGTTTAATTTGTTCCATCGGGTTTTATATTTATTCTGAAACTTTTATTGGAGTTTGGATCCAGTCCTTTGCATTTAACACAAAAGAGTGGATACTTGGTGTTATTGGAAGTATTACTGCAATGTTATCTCCATTACTCCCAATTTATTATGGACTCAAATCTTGGTCACAAAAGTATTTAAACTGGGGTCCTAATTTTTTAAAAAAGATTAAGGATACAATTCCAGACTTGAACAAAGAGTTGGAAAATAAAGAAAAAGAAAAACAAGAGAAGTTTTTAGAATTAGAAAATAAGAAAAAATCCTTTGAGACCAAAAAAGAAAATGCAAGATTAGAAATTCAAAAACTAGAATCTGAACTAGAAAAAACATCCGATGGAGATTATTTATCAACATTCATACGAAATCGTATGGGAACAGATGAATACACAAAACATTTAGGTTTACAGGCAAAGATTCGTAAAGACTTTGAACAGCTTTCAAGTTTAATTGATAAATACAATAAAAGCATACTTGCAGGAGAAGTGAAAGACAATGATGGTTATATGATCAATCGAATTGTTTTGTATATCGATGATTTAGATCGTTGTCCGCCTGATAAGGTAGTTGAGGTTTTACAAGCTGTTCACCTTCTACTTTCTTTTCCCGCCTTTGTCGTTGTGGTTGCTGTAGATGCAAGATGGGTTTCTCAATCTCTACGAATTGGATATAGAGATCTTTTTGGAGAGGAAATTTCTTTAGATACGGATGGAGATGGGATACCTGATAGCTTTCGAGCGACTCCACATGATTATTTGGAAAAGATCTTTCAGATTCCATTTTGGCTTTATCCAATGAATATCGAAGGTAGGCGTAATTTACTAGCCCAATTGATGGAGAGCAATCTAGAGGCAACTAACGATTTGCCGCAAGAGCCGGTGCTAGAAGATAAAACTAATTTAATAGAAAATAAAACAAATCTAACAAACAATGAAAAGGAAATAGAGCAAAGGGAAGACCCTGGTTTTAAAACAGATATTCTAAAAGAGGATGAAAGTATTCTAGAAGAAAATGAATATACTTTCAAACTAGAAGAAGCTTCCAGTGAATCCGATCAATTGACCATTAAACATGAAGAAAACGATTTCTCCATGACTCTCGCGCCAATCTTAGGTTTATCCCCAAGGGCTCTTAAGAGATTTGTGAATGTTTATTTATTAATAAAAGTAGGGCTTTCTGATTTGCAGTGGAGAATTTACTATGAAAAAGTGCATCCCAAAACAGGGGAAAAAGATGCAGTCGGAACCATACGAAATTTCCAAGCTGTGATGTTATTACTTGGAATTATTACAGGTCTTCCCGCAACTTCTAGAATTCTTTTTAGAACCTTAAGAACTAAAACTCTTAGGACTTTAGGTGAGCTTTTCGAACAAATCGATGTAAGAAAAAAAGACGACAAGTGGTATATCTTGGGAACTCCTGCAGAAGAAATTTCAATTAAGAAGAAATTAGTGGATCGTGGGCTAACGGCGGTTACACAAAACACCGATTCCAAACCTATCAATGTGGAAGTAAATAGATACAATATGGAAATAGAACTTTTACAATTTACGAAATGGTTAGATAGAGAAAAAAGAAATTGGTTTGAAGTTGATTTAGACCAGTTGCGCTACTGGGATCCTGTAGTATCTAGATATTCTTTTAGAGTGGAGCCGATTGATCAAGATTAATTTTTATTTTAAAAAGAACAATCCTATAAGGTTGGTCTAGAAAATTACATGATTTTTATTTTCATTTTCAAATCCACTTGACTCTTTTTGGGGTTAACACTATGTTATGTGAATATATTTTTCGGAGAATACAAATGATTAAACATAAAACAGCAACATTAATTTCATTCTTAGTTTTAACTAGCATTAGTTTTTACTTTTCTTGTAAACAATTAGGACTGGAAAAAAACGATTCAAACAATAATACAGCCATTGCAGCCGTGCTTTTATCTGCAAGTTCTGCAGCTTCCTCGAGTTCAAGTAGTTGTAATAGCGGAACCTCTACAGGTTCAACAATCACACTGACTAGTGCGACTTTAGATGCAACAACTGACTGTGTAAGTGGAGTTACAACTTGTATGGATAGTGCACTGCCTACTTGGATAAAAAATAATTTTAAATGTGCGGTTGGCTATGTTTCAGGAACAAATTATGTTTTTAAATCAAAAAATTTACCAAATACTAAGAGTTATTATTATACTCAATATACAAATCAAACTCCTAGCACAAGTTATTCTTTATATGAAGCATTGCCTAGCGGAAATACGAAAGCAGGTACTAATACAGTTATTAGCCAAAACTTTGTGTATACAATTCCTGCTACACCAACGAGAGCTACCGTTAGTTCTGGAACACAGGCGGGTTTGATTTCAATTGGAATAACTAGAAATGGTTTGGCAATCTTTAACAATGCTGCAGCTCCGCCAGATACCTTAGCTGTAGAGGCTGGAACATTTGATAATTACCAAGGACATCCCCAAAATTCTGGAATTTATCATCATCACGCAGCAGTTCCAAAGATTTGTGATGGTGGGATCAATACAAGTAATGGTAATGCATGTAAAAATTCTTCTCTAATTGGAATTGCTCTAGATGGTTATGCAATTTATGGTCAATATTGTGATAAAGGTACAGCTTCTACTGCAGATGATACAGCTCCAACAGATTTAGATTCTAATCATGGGCATACAGCAGTTACAACGCATTTCAGCACAGCGACTTATCATTATCATTATGCCTATGACTCTACAGCAACCATATATACTTTGATGGGTTCATATTTTTATGGTAATATTGGCTCAGCGACAAATTAATATTAACCGCTTAGTTTCGATTTTTATGGCAGCCTTTCTAATAGGCTGCTATGATTTTAATACAGTAGAAAATACGGATAAAGATTTATCAATCGTGAATGGTCTAGTATTCTATAAAGGAAAACCTTTCACGGGTAAGTTAAAACAAGAAATTCTTCCTATGAACGAAATTCATATTTCTGAATACAAAGATGGTGCAGAAGATGGAGAATATACTGCAAAGAAAAAAGATGGGAGTCTTCTAGAAAGAAGATACTTCAAAGCAGGTGTTAAAGAAGGAATTCATCGCTCTTGGTTTCCAAATGGAAAAGATAGACTCTATTCTGAATTTAAAAATGGAACCTATATAAACGATAGGTGGGAATGGCACGATAATGGAGTTCCAGCTCTTTATGAAAGATACAATGAAAATGGAAATATTTTAGTCACCAAGAAATGGAGAAGAACTGGACAAATCTATATGAATCTCTCTTTTTTGGAAAATGGTGGATCGATTGGACTACCAGGTAGTAAGATTTGTGAGCCAATTAAATCGACTATAAAAAAAGGAGAATAATCAGTTGAGAAAATTTTTAATCTTTCTAATCCTAAATATTTTTTTATTTTGTCAGGATGATAAACCTAAATTTAATACTGAATTAACTGAAAATTTTACTCCAATAGAAGGAGTTCTACCGTATTTTAATAAAGAAGTGATGGATCCTTTCTGGTCAAAAGATGGAAAACTTCCTGAATCACTTAGGCGGCTAACAGGCTTTACCCTCCTTACAGACTCGGGTGAAGCAATCACTGATGATAAAATAATTGGCAAAGATAAATTGCTGGTATTCTTTTATGCAAAGTGTAAAGGAATTTGCCCAATGATAACTCGTAATATGATAGATTTTTTACCCAAAATTAAAGATAAATCTAATTTACTTGTTATTTCTATTTCTGTAAACCCAGAAGAAGATACAGTTGAAGCTTTAAAGAAATACAAAGCGCAGTATCGCATAACGGATAATCAATGGGTTTTTCTAACAGGAGCCAAAGATACTATATATGAACTAGCCAGAAAGCAATTCAATGCAGATGTTCAAGTTGTTCAAGGCACTCAAAATCTAAATGATTTTGTTCATACAGAGCATATTTACTTAATAGATAAAAATAATTATTTAAGAGGATTTTATCGAGCAAAAGGAACCGGAGATTTAGAAAGGCTTTTAATAGAACTGGAAACATTACAAAAAGAAGAAAAAAAATAATCTAATATGAAAAATCTTTTAGAGATTGAAAATTTATCCGTAAAAATCAAAAATAATCTTATCCTAAAGAATATAAACATTATCTTGGAGTCAGAAAAGATAACCGGACTTATAGGTGGTTCTGGGTCTGGAAAGACAACCCTCATTAAAACACTTCTTAGCATTCATAATTTAGAACAAGTAGAGATGTCAGGCACTATAAAAATAGAGGGTCTTAAAATGAATTCTAAAAATCAAAAATGGATTCAACCAGTGTTCCAAGATCCGAATCATTATTTCAATCCGAATTGGAATTTAAGACAATGTTTAGAAGAACCGTTAGTCTTAAATCAAACTGTTCCAAAGGAAAAACATAGAGAGAAGATACTTTCCTATTTAAATGAGTTTTCCATCTCTAGTGACTTATTAGAACAACAGATTACAAAATTTTCTGGTGGTGAATTGCAAAGAATTTCTATTATCAGAGCGATACTTTCTGAACCGAAAATTCTATTGATGGACGAACCAGTCAGTGGACTTGACCCATTGATACAAAGAGATGCAATCACACTTATACAAAGATTAAATAAAGAAAAAAAAATAACACTTCTACTTATATCACACGATATAGATTTTATTTCAGAACTTTGTGATTTTATTTATGTAATTCAAGAAGGTCAAATTGTAGAGGCAAATAGTTGTTATAATATCTTAAATGATCCTAAGTCGGAGTACACTAAACTAATTTTAAATTCTAGAAATTTAGAGAATATTAAAAATTAAAATCTTTTTTAAAAGTCATCTTTGCTATTTTTTTTGATATTCAGTTTCAAAAAATATTTTTATATATTTCTTTTCTTTATAAAAAATATTTTAGTTTAAATCCTCATTTTAACTATACTTAAATTATGATTGAAATTAAGTAAAACCGTCTAATAAGTAAGAATATGAAGTTAGACAAAATAACAAGAAAACTATCTGAGGCATTCACTAGTTCCATCCAAATTGCAGAAGAGTATAAAAATGCAGAACAAACAGAGGATCATTTAATCTATTCTATATTAAATGATGATTCTGGTATGGCAGAAATTATTCTATCTCATTTGAATTTGGATAGAATTAAATTTAGAAATTTGGCCAGACAAAGTATTACTAAATTACCAAGAGTGCAAGGCTCTGCGAATCTAGAACCTTCTCGTGGTTTATTAAGTATACTCAAAAAAGCAGACAGTATTCGTGCTGATTTGAAAGATGAGTTTCTCTCTACAGAACATGTCTTGGCTGCTTTTTTATCTGAGAGTTCTACTCAATTAAAAAATGATTTTATACGAGAAGGCCTCAATTATAATAAATTATTAACAACCATAAAGGATTTAAGAAAAGGTAAAACAGTTATGGACGATTCACCAGAAAGTAAAATTGATACATTAAAAAAATATGCAAGAGATTTAAATGAGCAAGCTAGAAAAGGAAAGTTAGATCCAGTCATCGGAAGAGATGAAGAAATACGTCGAATTATACAGGTTCTATCCAGAAGAACTAAAAATAATCCAATGATTATTGGAGATCCTGGAGTAGGGAAGACTGCAATAGTTGAAGGTCTCGCAGGAAAAATCATAGCGGGTGACGTTCCTGATGGAATAAAAAATAAATCTATTTTTGCTCTTGATTTAGGAGCAATGATTGCAGGCGCGAAATATAGAGGAGAGTTTGAAGATAGATTAAAAGCCTTATTGGATGAAGTTAAAAATTCAGACGGAAATATTATTCTATTTGTAGATGAAATACACACACTAGTTGGAGCAGGAGCAACCGAAGGAGCGTTAGATGCATCGAACATGCTAAAACCAGCCCTTGCTCGAGGGGAGCTTCGCTGTATAGGAGCAACTACCCTAAAAGAATACCAAAAGTATATTGAAAAAGATGCTGCTCTAGAAAGAAGATTTCAACCGGTATTTGCTAAAGAACCTACGATTGAAGAAACAATCATGATTCTACGTGGACTCAAAAGTAATTATGAATTACACCATGGAATTCGAATCAAGGATTCAGCAATTATTGCTGCGGCAAACCTTTCCAATCGATACATTACAGATCGCTTTTTACCAGATAAAGCCATTGATTTGATCGATGAAGCTTCTAGCAAGATGCGAATTGAAATGGATAGTATGCCAGAAAACTTAGATCGCATGCAAAAAAAAATACAGTCTTTAAAAATTGAAAGAGAAGCACTTAAAAAAGAAAAAGATCAAGCCTCTATATCTAGACTAAAAGAATTAGAAGAGGAACTTTCAAAGAATGAAGAAGATTTTTCTATCTTACAAAGTAGGTGGAAAAGTGAACGAGAGAAAATTCAAAGAATTAAGCTCTTAAAAGAAGAATTTGAAAAGTATAAAAATTTAGAAAAAGAAGCCGAGCGAAATGGAAATTTAAATCTAGTTGCTGAGATTAGATATGGTAAATTGATCGAAATTGATAAGCAACTAAAATTAGCCAACGAAGAATTATCGGCACAGTATGGACAAGAAAGATTACTTCGAGAAGAAGTTTCCGAAGAGGATATTGCGAATATCGTTTCTCGTTGGACTGGAATTCCTGTTTCCAAAATGTTACAGGGAGAAAAAGAGAAGCTACTCCATATGGAGGCTGTCTTAAAACAAAGAGTCGTTGGGCAAGATCATGCTATTTCTATACTGAGCGAGTCTATTCGTAGATCGAGAGCTGGACTAAGTGATGCGAATCGACCAACAGGATCCTTTTTATTTTTAGGTCCTACCGGCGTAGGTAAAACCGAAACAGCAAAAGCTTTAGCTAGCTTTTTATTTGATGACCCTGCTGCTATTGTTCGAATTGATATGAGTGAATATATGGAATCTCATTCTGTTGCGAGACTCATTGGCGCGCCACCTGGATATGTTGGATACGATGAGGGAGGACAATTAACAGAGGCAATTCGAAGAAGACCTTATAGTATCATATTGCTTGATGAAGTAGAAAAAGCTCACAAAGAAGTTTTTAATATCTTTTTACAGCTTTTCGATGAGGGTAGACTCACAGATGGAAAGGGACGTTTAGTAGATTTTAAAAATACTGTAGTGATCATGACTTCAAATATAGGCACATCCATTTTAGAGGAAGATATAACAGCAGAAGAGAAAGAAAGGTTAATAGAAAAGGAACTTAAAAGACATTTTAAACCAGAATTTTTAAATCGTTTAGATGAAGTGGTTATCTACAATAAAATCAATGAATCGGTGATAGAGAAAATTGTAGAGATTCAACTCAAAGAACTTTCCGACCGTGTTAAACAGAATGGTATAGAAGTTTCTTTTACAAACGAGCTAAAAAAACACCTAAGTGAAGCTGGATATGATCCTGAATATGGTGCTAGACCATTGAAGCGATTGATTCAAAGAGAACTCGGTAATTCATTGAGTGAATTTATCCTTAAAGGCAATTACCAAACGGGGGCAAAACTCTTAGCAAACTATAAGATGGGTTCTATTGAATTAAATATGATTTAGAAGATAGGAAACCTTTCCCTTTAATTTTATGATTTATTAAAGGGAATAGGTTCACTTTTGACTTTAGTATTGAACTGTTCCTAGAAATAATTCTGATTGTTCCATTTTAAAAACTTTGGAAGCTAATTGTTTGAATTCTTCGGTTGGTTCTAAAAGTCCTAATTCCACTTTAGATAGAAAAGGTGTAGAAACTTTTAATTTCTTAGCCATATCGTATTGTTTAATTCCTAATTCTCTTCTCTTAGCCCAAAGTTTATTGGTTAGACCTGTGCTAAATTCAGGAAATATTTCCTCAACTGGTTGTTCATTGAAAAGCTTTTCTACTGATGTTTTTAAATACTTTGCAACATTTACTTTAAATCTTTCTGTTGGTTCTTGACTATCTGTTTCGATTTTGGAGAGGTAGCTTGGTGATACGCCAAGTGCTCTTGCCATATCATATTGCTTAATTCCTCTTTTTTTCCTGAGCATATAAATGTGATTTTTCATCTATGTCACCTCTTAGTGCACTTATAACAGACTTATTCCATAACACAACAATTTATTTAATAAATAATAATTTTTTGATTAAAAAAAATTATTTCCTAATTGCATTATGCACAAATCTATCTGAGCCTCCAAAATTGATGTATTTCTGATACCATAAAAAAAGAATTATCTCTGCTTTCACTTTAACAATTTTTAATATTTAAGAAAGAGGCCTCTTTTATTATTAGCACCCAAACCTAGTGTTTCAATTTGGTTTAAGAATTAGAATTTATAATTGTTAAAAATTTCAAGTTCTTCCAATGATTTCAATTTTTTGTAAAGTATGGTGTGTGAAGAAATAGTGAAATTCACAAATCTAGTTTCTAGATTATAGTCTCAATATTTCTGACACAATAAAAATTATTTTTCTTAAATCAAAATTAGATTCAACAAAAGATTTTAAAAAAAGGAATCAGAGGAATTCTATAGAATGAAAAATTTGATTTATAGGATATAGAAGGATTCGCTGTAAAAAGTTATGCTGATTCGAAATTTTTTTATCGTAAGAAGTAGGAAGAGTATATTAGCTCTTACTAATATACTCTTTTTAAATGTTAAATAGATCCAGCTTTTAATTTATCTGAATTTAATGTGAGGTGATAATCATTTTTTAATTTTTCAATTTGTTTTTGCATTTCTGCTTTTAACTTTGAAGTTCTTAAATCCTCTTTAATTTTATCCTTTACTTGGTTAAATGGTATAGGCTCTCTTTTTTCAGGATTAGCTTTGGAGGGGGCTGAGTATGTATATAATTTTCCGGCTTCATACGTATCTTTCACTTCCTGATCTGTAATATTCATTTGCATATTTTGAATATC
Source organism: Leptospiraceae bacterium (assembly GCA_035345875.1). Lineage (GTDB taxonomy): Bacteria > Spirochaetota > Leptospiria > Leptospirales > Leptospiraceae > UBA2033. The sequence continues at coordinate 301,646 of DAORDH010000001.1, forward strand.
TCTTACAAAAAAAGACCAAGTGATATTTTTTCTCCACAGTGCTAGCTGACTTTCAAATTTCTCAGAAGATTTTAAATTCTTAACGTCTGCGTTATCACTCATAAGACTCACGGGTAGAATAGCAGAATTAAAAAAATACAATAACTCTTTTGCTTGCGGCACATATGTATCCGGTTTCATATTAACCTTTGCATATTCACTCTTTAAATCTCCTAGTGTATAGGTCTTTCCACCTTTGGTATAAATTGGTGTTGTATCCACTAGTTGATCTTCTGTAAGAGTGCCCATTTCTTTTGAAAACTCAATTCCACTTTGTTTTGAGATTCTTTCATACTCATCATTCCAAATCTTAGCTTGTAGCTGTTCTACATATCGATCTCTAATCATTCTAGCTTCATTTTCAAGGCGACCTTCATCAGCTAGATAATTATCGCTTAATGCTTTTTGGTTTTCTGGTGCGGTTGCTTTAAATTCTTTTGCAAGAGATTGAAATTCCTTGAATCTTTTCGATATATAAGATTCTAAATCTTTAGCTCTGATTTTTTTAATCTCAATGATTCTATATACAAATAAATCACCATTAATCTCTTTTTTGGTAAATGTTTTAATTGAATTATTTTGATATGCTTCTAGTAGAATCTCTCTTAGAATATTTTCTTCAGAGCAATTCATACACTGTGGCTCTAAGTATCCACTGATTGGTTTTCTTCCTTCTTCATCTGTCTCCTTAGAAACAAATGCATCAATCTCTTTATCAGATTTTAAATTTTTCAAATCATTTAAAACTTGATCTGCTTTTGCAGAATTAGGATTTCCATTTATATCTTTTTTTATGTAAACCATTTGACCGGAAACTATTTCCATATCTAAAGAGTTTACTTCTTTCTCTATAAAATTTTTACGGTAAAGGTTAACAAGGATTTGCTTCTCTTTTAAATCCATAATTGATTTGAAAAGGTCTGTCTTCGTGTAACCCTTTTTCTCAGAATCGATTTCGACAATCGATTGAACGGCAAGTGTTTCTAAAACAGAAGACTGATATTTTAGAGAAGTTGTATTATTATCTACTGTCAAATCATGATTTGGATAAAATTCTCTGAAATCTTTTCTTTTAACAACTCCGCCATCAAACACTGCTAATACTTCCTCTCCAGATCTACATGAGAGAAATATGAAGCAAACAACTAAACTAATAACTATTTTTTTCATTCTTATTTAATACCTATGAACCTTTTTTTCTTTTTTTATTGGAAAATTCTCCAAAAGATTTGTCTTATTATTTTCGATTGAGACACCATTCACTTCACTTTCTTTTTCTATTTCTACATTCAAAGAATTCGATTGACTTCTAACATAAATTTGTTTCGGTATGTCTACCTCTGATTCCAAAATTGAATCTTTCATAGACTTCAATTTCATTATTTCATCGGAAATACTTTTTTTGAGAGTGTAGCTATAATCTCTATTCTCGCTAATGCTCTGAACTGTATTATTTAATTCGTTGATGTCTCTTTCTAAACTAGATAGAAGCATTAGAACATCCGTGACTTTCAATTTTACATATTCTTTCATCGCAATATTCGATATTTGTGTGACCAATCAATCAGGCAAGAATGAAAAAAGACTCCAATTAAAATTTTAATAAAATATAAAATATATATTTGTATTTGCAGCCTTATTTTTTTTGGATGTATGTATGAGCTTACAAGAAATTGAAGTGCAGGTTGAAAAAATTGACAATATATTTGTAATGAGATTGGAAGGTGCAATTTCCTCTTTCACATATAAAAAGTTTATAGAGGAAGTTAGAAAATGCAATAGAAAAGGGGGGCTGATTATAGATATGGAGGAAGTAACAGCTATTTCTTCGATGGGTATAGCTGCCCTCAAAGAAATCAGTGACATGAGCTATAAATCAGGAAATAAAATTGTCTTTCTAAATCTTTCAATCAATGTAAAGCAATCTCTTCAAATGGTTGGTTTGAATAAGGTATTCAATGTTGCTCCCAACGAAGAGCTCGCCATGAAAATGGCATCTAAACCAGCTAGCAGGTAAACAATGGGAAATTTTAATTACAAAAGAAAGCTATTTCATTTATTAGGTTTTATTCTTCCATCCCTTTATTATTTTGATGTTTTTAAAGATGCTTTCGGTTTAACGCATGCATCTAGAGCAATTATATTTTTAATTCTAATGGCACAAGGTGTGGTATTAATTACGTCAGAAACATTAAGACTTACAAACGATTCTTTTAAAAAATGGTTCTCTGAAAATTTTGGAGCTCTAATGAAAAAGGAAGAAGAGAATAGAATGAATGCAACCATTCCCTATATGCTCTCAAACGCACTCGTAGTTTTATTTTTTCCTCCCGAATTTTATTTTTTCGCAGTTGGTTTTTTACTCATAGGAGACCCAGTTGCAGCCTTTTTTGGAGCAAATTATGGGAAATATAGATTTTATAATGGTAAATCGCTTGTCGGGGTAGTATCATTTATAATCGCCTCTTGTATATTGGGAATTTTATTTATGATTTTATTTCAAAACACAAAGGAAAATTCTATCTTTGCATTTACTTTAGGTAATGCTATCAATTATAGGGCTTTATTTGCCGTTATATTGGCAGCTATCGTATCAGGTTTGACTGAATTTTTCTCAGGACATGCGTGGGGAGGCTTTTTAGATGATAATTTAACAATTCCTCTCGCAGCCGCATTTACTCTCGCAGTAGTATTTGTTCTATTTTTTGGAATGAATACAGAGGAAATATTTTTCCCTGTATCCAATCTTTTTGCTCATGAGTGAATATTAGACTTTACTAATATTTCTTTTGGTATTCTCAGTTAAGTAGGAGTCAATTGGGGTGCCTTCTAAGGAAATTTTCTTAGATTGCCCCCACTTAAATCTAACTCTATCTCTTATTTCAGTAATCAGTCTTACATTTTCAGACTCCAAACTTTTTTCTCTCAAGCTTGCAATTTCTTTTAATACCATGTCTATTCTTAAGGAGTATAAGTATTCAACAATCTCCTTAAAATAAAGCATTCTTTCTCTCGTATTGCCTTCACCTAACAATAATAAACCACTAAACCCCAATAGATTTACATAGAAATTTATAATTTGAGTATTTAGGATTTCCATTTTTAAAGGATGTTCTTTTAGTTCATTTTTATATTGGTTTGATAAATCATTTGGAAAGTAATCGTAATAAAAATGAGAAAACTCATCAATAGTAAAAAGGTTCTCCTGTATTGATTCGTTATAAATTTCCATTTTCGCATACGCGAGTAATACACACAAAGCAGGCTTTGGAATTCCTTTCGATTGTCTTTTCCAATCCTCCCATTCCAACAAGGTAGTAGGTATTTTTTCAGTTTCAGGATTTAGTATCTTTTTTGATATTAAATTTTGCGATCCTTTAATAAAGTTCTCCCATCCTTTATATATTGATTCGTAATAGTCTACGTTAATCGCAAGACTTTGTAATGCATTGTCCATTAGAACAGAATCACAAACTGGTTTTACAATTTGCTTTAGAACTAAATCTCTTTCATCCTCTGATTTGATTTTACCGGTTTCCTTTAAATGATTAAAAAATATTTTTAAATTTACTTCATGATCGGAGAGGTCAACTCCAGCGGAATTATCTAAAGCGTCAGTATAGATATTTCCCCCATTTAATGCATATTCTATCCTACCAAGCTGAGTAAATCCTAGATTCCCACCTTCACTTACAACTTTTGCTCTTATTTCAGAACCGTTAATTCTTACATCATTGTTAGAAGGATCTCCGACATCTGCATTCTCTTCTGCTTCTGATTTAATATAAGTTCCGATTCCACCATTATAGAGTAAATCTACAGGAGCTTTTAATAGAGCAGAAATTAATTTGGAACCAGACAAAGTGGAATCACTAATACCTAAAACTAGTTTCATTTCTTCCGATATAGGTATCGATTTTTCTGTTTTTAAATATACACCACCCCCTCTTGAAATGAGAGATGGATTGTAATTATCCCAGCCAGACGCATTAGAAAAGAAAAGGCGTTTTCTTTCTTCAAAGCTTTTTTCTGGATCAGGATTTGGATCTAGGAATATATGTTTATGATTAAAAGCTGCAACTAACTTAAAAGCTTTTGATTGAATCAATCCATTTCCAAAAACATCTCCCCCCATATCACCTATGCCAACTACCGTTATAATATCCTTTAAATAATCTATATCTAGATTACGGAGTTGCCTATCAGCAGTGACTAATGCTCCTCTTGCAGTTATACCATATTCTTTATGAGAATAGCCTCTTGATCCTCCTGAAGCAAAAGCATCACCTAACCAAAAATTATGTTTTAATGATATAGCGTTTGCCGTATCAGAAAGTTGTGCGGTTCCTTTATCAGCAGCTACTACCAAATATGGATCAAATTCATCGTATGCGAAAGGCCCGTTCATATCGCTAAAAAGAATTTTCTCTGAACCTTTTCGGTTATCGGTCAAAGAAAGAAGAGAATATACATAGGCTTTGTATGCTTCAACCATTGGTAGCTCAGAAGTAAATTGATTTTTACTTAGAACAAAGCCTCCTTTGGAACCAACAGGAACAATCACAGTGTTTTTTACCATTTGAGTTTTCATTAAAGAAAGAATTTCTGTTCTAAAATCTGAAGGCCGATCGGAAAAACGAAGTCCGCCTCGTGCAACAGAACCTCCTCTCAAATGAATTCCTTGAAAAAGAGAAGAATAAACAAATATTTCTCTAAATGGGCGTGGAAGAGGAAGACTCACTGGTATACTGCTATCAATTTTATAAGCAACGGCTAATCTTTGTAATCCGCTTTCTTTACCAAAATTCGATTCAAATTTAGTTCCAAAGAAATTTGTCCTAAGAATGGCAATCACAGCGGTTCGAATAGAATTTAATACTTCATCTTCACGAATCGTTTTTGCTTGATCTGATAGTTCTTTTAATCTGGAATCAGAAATCGGTTTTCCTTCTCTAAACTTAGAATAGAAATATTTCCATATTTCCGTAGAAAATTCTGGATACTGAACCATGATTTCGTTGAAATCGCTTTTATTAAAAGATGGATTTGTTTGAAGACAATATTCCCGAATAGATTTTAAAAATAGTAATGCAGAGGCATCTAAATTCGTTATTAAAATCAAAGATGATAATGAATCAACGGGTAAAACACCTTCCATCGTATATCTAAGAGCATTTTTTAAACGATCATAGAGATGATCTTTATTTTCGAATAAATCGAAGAAAAATTCGGTTTTAGAATATGTTTTTCCTGCACATTGGAATCTATATACTCTTTGTGAAATAGCCGAGAGTCCGAAAGCAGTTAGAACCGTTACCCATTTTGAAAGATTAAATTCTTTTTCTAAAGTAACAGCTTCGATTAGAGTAGCATTAGATTTTGTTTCTGTAATATTAAATATTACTTTTTTGTTTTCTAATCGTTGAACCAACTCTAGATCATATAGAGCTTTTTCAGGATCGTGAGTTGCTATATAATCATTTCTAAATTCAACACCATTCGGAAAAGGTAAATCTTTAAAGCGATCTTCCCATTTTGTTTTAATAAATTCAACCCAAGGTCTAAATAAAAATTCAAATTGGGAACTAATTTCGAATAAGTTTTGTTTTGAAATATTCTCTGATCTAATTAAATGATAGCATTGAATTGAATTTGTAAGTAGAATATGATAGGTTTTAATTTTAGCCTTTTTTAAAACCGTTTCTACTATCTTTTCAGTTTCAGCAAGTTTTGTTTCTGACCAGTTTTTTTCAGGAATGGTTGTAAGAATAATAGATAATTCTGAATTTAATATTACCCCATTTGATCTATTCTCTGTTTTTAGAGATTGTTCAACTATCACTTTAAAGATTGAGATATAAGCTGATTCGGGAACCAAAAATAACACTTCGATAGGAAAGGAATTGAATATTCTTCTAACACTTCTTCCTAAACCTGATGAATATTCAACTTTTTCTCTATCCAAAAAGGCTCTAAATCTTTTATTAAAGAAAGGAATTTCAATTACTCCTAACGTTTGTGCATGAATAGTAAAGCTTCCGATCAATAATACTTTTATATTTTTTTGCACGAAAGCTATACAAAATAAAGGTGTATCACCTAAAAAGCCTTCATCCTTTGTTTCTAAACATTCAAGGACTAGTTCATTTGAGTCATTTTGTAATCTCTTAAACCATTCTACATATTGCATTGTTTCTTCAGCAGATCCAAATAGTTCAAGTTTATTGTCTTTGTCACCTATAACACCAGCTTCCCAAACTAGCCCTTTTTTTAAGAGCCAATCAATTAACATCCATTTATCAGATATTGTTACTGCTGAGAGACTATTTAGTTTATCAATGAAATTTGGAAATTGAGTCGTTAGATTCGATATCTTGCTATAGGACTTAGTGATTTCAGCTATAATTTTTTCAATCAGGTCTTTATTTTTAGTTTGTATTTCAATATAGTAGAATTCTTTTCCTGGTTCTGGGTGAAATTGTAAGCTTCTGTTAATCGGAAGATTTGTTTTATGAAATAGGGATCTAATCTTACCGGCAAAAAATGGCATTGATTTACATACAATTATAATACAATGTAAATTAATTCTAAGAAGTGGATCATCTGCATTTAGATCATAGGATTTGGTAAAAATGGAACTTTTAGTTTTAGATTCTTGATATATATTCCATAACTCTTCCTCTAAATATTTTACTTCATTTCCGAGATAAAAATCTAGATAAATACTTCCGATTGACCTATTAAAACTTTCTGAAAAAAATTTCGAAATTTCACTCATCGACTTTACTTCCTTATTTTAGATTATATAAATACTAGCATGAATATTTTTGCAATTCCTAATTCGGTGAAAATACTTAATTCTTTTAGTAGATTATTCATCTAGTGTATCATCTTCGACTTCCAAATAGGAATCTTTTGGATCATTTTCCCTGTAATAAACGATTATTTCTTTGTTTAGAGGATAATCATGAATAGCCGCTTCCGCCTTTTTCCCTGAATTATAAAGATAATTATGAAAAGAAATTCTATCGGAAATATACTTTTCTCCTTCAACTTCATATTCATAAACTACTTTTCTCTTAAAATCATAATGCCCTAGGTATACACTTCTATATTCGTGTAATTTTTCAACTTTTGATTCTATAATCTTACCCTTGGTAATTTGCATTTGAGACTTTTTAGGTGGAAAAGAGAGACAAGAATAGAATAAAATGATTATCAGAAAATAGGAACGCAATCAATTCTCCAATCTATGTAAGTGAAAGGTATTTGCAATATAGCTTCTTGCTTCTTTGGGCGAGTATTTTTTTTCTCCCAGCGTTAGACTTGAAAGCTTATTGGATAAAATATACAATTCATGTTTAGCACGAGAAGAGGCGGTATATAATAATTTTCTCCACGATTCAGACTGTATTTGAGAAAAATCTACATCTACTAAAAGCAATATATCAGCCTCTAAACCTTTAAACTTACGAATCGTTGTCTTTTGTATTTGTTTTATAATTCTTTCTTTTGAGACTGGAATATTGTGAATAACAGAAAGCTGACCTAAATAAGACGAATCCATTGAAATCGTTGTAGCAAGCGTTATCTGCTCTGGTTGAATATTTTCCTTTGATACTTTTTCTTTAATAATTGTTATGGTTCTTCTTAAAAAATCAGAATCATCCTCACATTCTATCCATATAGGAATTGGACCATCAATTTCATTTTTAAACTTAAGAGTTTCAACACCGATAAATGAATTCGCAGTGGTAGCGATTTGCCTAGTATTCCTACAATTGCTTTTTAATACCAATCTACATTCTGCTTCTTTAAGCCAGGTTGGTAAGTCGCTTGCTTTTTTGTGGACCATTTGTCCCTTATCATAATAAACAAAGAATTTTCCTGGCACAACAGATTCGAGAGCTCTAAGCCATTCCTCTTCAAAATCCTGTCCCTCATCCACAATTATATGGGTATGAGGAATAACGTTTTTTCCAGCCAATAAATCTTTTGTGAATATACCAGCTCGTTCTCTTTTATCAGGTATATTCTTTTCATATTCTTCTGCTAAACTAAAATAACTATGCACATCAATATTTGGGTCTGTTTTAAAATGTTCGATTGAAATATTTTTCTTTAAAAGCGAATTATAAACTAAAAATAATACTTTATCTCCATCTTGTGAAAGGCGTCTAGCATGTTCAACGGCTAATATTGTTTTACCTGTTCCGGCCCCTCCACCAATAACAGCCCTGTCTTGTTCTTCTAAGAAATCGAGGAGTAGGGACTGTTCTTTCGTCAAACGCAAAAACTGTTCTTCTCTTACTTCAATATCCCATTTCTGAACAGGGACTAATTTGAAATAAGGGTTTAACCATTTTTTTATATTTTCTCTTGATGATTTAGAAAGATTGATTTGTAAATGAGAGTTGTAATATTGAAAAACACGATCAATTCCCTTATTAATATGGGGCAAATTAGAATTATCCAATATAAAGTCTCTCTTTAGGTAAGAAGGTAAATTCGCTCTCTGAAAACTATGCTGCGGAAAAAAAAGGCAGGTATTGATTGGGCACTTCTCACCATGGGGAAGCCTACGCTCTAAAATCTGCTTCAAAATATAGAACTTTGACTCTTCCGCTTGGAAGTAGGGATTTTTATGCATAAGACGCCTGTGTCCGTCTTTCCCAATTTGAAACCACTCTTCGTTTTCAATTAGAATTTGACCTGATTTCACCTCGATTACAAGCAGACCTCTCTCTGGATCATACACTAAAAAATCAGCTTCCCCTTGCTTATGAAAAGAATTATTTTCTTCCTCTGTCCAAGCGAAGGAGTGAAAAACCAAGTAGGAATCTGGGAGGGACCTAAATGCATCATAGACAATTTTTTCACCCATACTCCCATGGAAATCCTTTGGAATTGGTGGAATAAATTCAGGCATAGTGTAAAGAAATCACACCATGCCTATCCAAAGCAAGCAAAGAAAAATTAATGGGCAGAACTATATTACATAAAACAACACACTAATATAGTGACAACCTGCACCTCCTAAAACAAATCCGTGCCATATTTCATGATTTCTAGGGATTGATTCTTTTAAGTAAAAGAAAACTCCACCCGTATAAAGAAGACCTCCAGCGGCTAACCAGAATAATCCCGTAGGATGAAGTGTTGAAATCAAATTCCGAATATCTAATAAAACAGTCCAGCCAGCAATTAAATATACCATTGTAGACAGAAAGTCAAACTTACCTGTAAAAAATATTTTTAGAATCGTCCCGATGACTGCTAAGACCCAAACGATTGAAAGAATAATGGGTCCCATGCCTTCTCTAAAATTTACTAAAATAAAAGGTGTATAAGTTCCTGCTATTAGGTAGAATATAGCAATATGGTCTAGTTTTTGGAAAAGGAATTTTTGCTTTCCCTCTTTATAATGGTATATACTAGAAATGGTAAATAAAATCACTAAACTTCCACTGTAAACAAAAGCACCAATAATTTTCCAAATATCTTTTGTAGAAAGGGCAAAATAGAGTAGGATACAGGCTCCAATAAAACTCATTAGAGCACCAATTCCATGTGTATAAACGTTAATCTTTTCTTCTTTTGTCATATACGCTCCGAATAATAAGATGCAAACTCAAGATAAAAGTTGCAAAGTTTCAGAAATATAAATTTCTTTGTTTATATTTTGAAATAAAAAAATCTAATATATAAAAGGGAAAAAACCTTTCTTCCTTGACTGGAAGTTTAAAAACTGAAATTATAAGTGGAATGATTCTCCACAATGCGAGGTAATTCATGCTGGAAAAAGGCTCAAAAAACAATCCTACAGGAAACTTAATCGTATACTGCTATGTAATCGGGGAAAATCCTTTTCAACCGGGCTGCGAGATTATAGCCTCTAATGTTGTTGTTAGTTTCTTAAAAATAAATGATAACTTTCCAGTTGTCACATTTCCCCCAATCTCCTTTCCATCTATAGAGGATTTAAAAAAAGTAATTCTTCCGAATGAAAGTATTTATGACATGGCAAGACTTCCCGACTTTAGAATGCCAGAAGACAGAGAGGCTGGTAATGCCTATATCCAAGAGAGAATGGAACAATACAATGCATTTGTAATGAAGTATGTGGAACTCTGCAAAAATAAAGAACGAAATGCTATGCCAGATTATAATTTTGAAGGAGTAAATGAGTATTTAGAAGCACTTCTTACAATATCAATGCAATTTAGATCTTCCACTGGACTTGCTCGCGATAGCGTTCAACAAAAAATGGATAAACTCATTCATAATTTTTCAGAAAGATACCCACAATTTGATTTACAGAACTATAAAAATGCACTTCTCTTTCCAGGAAAAAAAGGTGATGAATTAGCTAGTCTTTATCTAAAAAAATTTCAGGCAATTAATGATGAAAAATATGAAACAGCTTCTATTATCAAAAAAAGAATTTTAGATCTGGAAACAACAGTTTAAATGATTTAAATTTGCGGTTAATACAATTTAGCCGCTTTATAAACCTTACATAATTTTTTAAGCTCGCAAACCTCACATACATCTTTTTTATATTTAGCTCTACAAAATTTTAAAATTCCAATTCGACTCAAAGGAAAATCATACAAAAGAGGATCCTCTTTTGTAATATCGGAAAAATATTGAGTGATTGATTCTGCTAATTTAAAATCTACTGTCTTTCTATTAGAAATTCCTAATATGGAAGCAAGTCGAACAATATGCACATCTGTTGGGTAAATCAAATCTTCCTTCCGGATAGATTTATAAAGTCCAAAATCTGGAAAAGAATCTCTTACCATCCAGCGAAGAAACATACAATATCTTTTATGAGCAGAATTTAACTTACCACTACCAATTAGAAACTGAAGGCCATAGGATATTTTTTTATTTCCTAAAATCAAGTTGATTTGTTTTAAAAAATATTTTTGAAAATTTACTATTTTGATATTCAGCTTATTTTCATTTTTACTTTCTATATTAAAAATTGGCTCAAGGCTATTATACTGATTTAAAACCATGGAAAGTGTATTTAAAAATAGAACTATATCCTTTCTAGTTTGAAAGCGATATGCGGAAACTTTGCTCTCTACAATCCCAAAATCACCTCTTTTTATAAAACTAAATGGGGAATTTGTTAGCAATGAAAGCAATGATTCTAAAAACTTTTTTATTGCGACTACGTTTCCATAAGCAAATAAAGCAGAAATAAAGGCTATTACTTCAATGTCTTTCGGGTCCTCATATCTATAGCAAAATTCAATAGGATCCGATGAAAGGAAGGTTTGACTTGAATATTGAGAGTATAGTGTATGAAAGTAATGACGATAGTTGATAGAGTTTACCATTTATTCTAAAATTTTTATTTTAGCAAGATAGGACTTTGAAATGAGAGGTTTTTCTAGTTTAGTTTCCATAAATTTAGAAGCCTGGACTACTAGATCCAAATCGACTCCTGTTTCAAATCCAGCCCTATTTAAAAAATAAAGTAAATCCTCAGTAGCTAAATTTCCACTAGCACCTTTTGCATAGGGGCAACCACCAAGTCCTCCACTGCTTGCATCAAAAGACCGAAGCCCCATTTCAATGGATTTTGCTACATTTGCGATTCCCATTCCATACGTATCATGATAATGACCTGCAAAAAAATCTGCTTTATTCTTTTTCAGAAGTAACTCTAACAATTGTTCCACTTCAGTTGGAATTCCAACACCTATCGTTTCTCCGAGAGAAATTTCATACACACCCATATCTTGCAATCTATTTACAACAGATTGAACTTTTTCGGGAGATATTTTCCCCTCATATGGACAAGCAATTACAGTAGAGATGTAACCTCGAACTTTAACCTTATCTTTCTTGGCTTCTCTTACAATATCCAAGAAACCATCTAAAGACTCGTCAATGGTTCTATTTATATTTTTTTTTGTGAAAGATTCGGAAGCAGCAGTAAAAATTGCTACTTCTTTAAATCCGGAAGCTACTGCCGACTCATAACCTTTTATGTTTGGGGTTAATGCCGAGTAGACTACGTCATCGTTAAAATTTAAATTTTTAGATAATTCTATGGCATCTGAAAGTTGAGGAATTTTATCTGCTCGAACAAAAGAAGTAGCCTCAATATTTTTAAGTCCTGCTTTTTTTAATAATTGAATGTATTGTAATTTATCTTCTGTTTTTATAACTTTAGTTTCATTTTGTAGCCCATCTCTCGGTCCAACTTCTGTAATTTTTATTTTATCTTTCATTCTAATATCCTAATAATTCATCTATAATCTGAACGGCTGTATCAAATCGTTCTTTATAATTCCCACTGATTAATTTATATGACTTATTTGCTTTTTCTAATTCTGTTTTAAATAATTCAAACATTTCTTCCCTTCTATCGCCTCTATCCCTAAGAATATCTGCTACCCAAGGAATATCATTATTTGTTAGAAGGTGGAGTGCATACTTACGATTATACGCTCCTTCTTTTATCCATTCGGGGCAAGTATTATAATAATGTTCGCTATATACTTTTGTTACAAGTATATCTGTATCACAAATTAAAATTCGATTTGCCTTTTTCGCAAGTTCATCCTCTGTTCTTATTTGTCCCTCAGCTATGATCGGAATATCACTTAGCTCTACTGGAGAATTTTTATTTTCTAGATACTCTCGTGCAAATTCAGGCACCCATTCTGTTTTATAATACTCGGCTAACGTTCTAGCTAATGTTGTTTTGCCAGTAGACTCTGGTCCATAAATTACAATTCTTTTTACAAAGTAACTTTTTGCAGCATCGGATATTAAATCCCAATTTTTAAATGGACTTTCTCGAACTTGAGTGCCTGAGATCGGAAATGTTTTTCTTTCCAGGTCAATGCAGATATGCCTTGCATTTAACTTTTTAGCAAGCATCTCTCCATATTCTTCTGAAGTAAAGACTATATCAATTGGTTCTTTTATAAACTGCCTTATACTCCTTTTCCATATTTCCCAGAAATTCGGATCTTCTTCTGGAAACTGTGGGTTTTCATCCGTTAGATGATATACATCTAAATCCGGAAATGTTTCTTTCATCCAATAAAATCTTAAATCCCCTGGAATTGCTTCCCTTTTTAGAGAACAAACTAATACATATAGTTTATTTACTTTTTTACGAGCAGATTGAATTAGATGAATATGACCTTTATGAAGTGGATAGAACTTTCCAAGCACTAAGCCGATTTCATTTTTCTCTTCCATGTGAAGTATCCTGTAGTTGCAAGTATGAGTAGAATAAAATAAAAAAAGCCAACCTTATAAAGTGAAGATTGATAAAAAAGAAAAATCGAAAGAATATCAACAACTATCCAAAGAATCCAACTTTCTAAAACTTTTCTTGCCTGCAAAAATTGAGCAATAAAACTAATGGCAGTGATTATCGCATCTAAAAAACTGAACTTTTCCTTCGAAGAAACAAAATTGATTGCAATAAAAATCAAACCACTTAAGAGAAGTATAAAGAAGAATGAAATGATTTGTTCTAATTGAGAAATATTTCTAGATTCTAACTCTAAACCATTCTTTCCACCATATTTCCATTTGTATAAACCATAAATACTCACAAATAAAAAGAATATTTGTAGAATCATCTGTCCGTAAATTTTAGAATTGTAAAAAAGAATTCCGAAGAGGATAACATTGATTATCCCGAAATACCAAGAGAAAATGCTTTCTCTAACAGTTAGAATTACACTGATTAGTCCAAATAATACTCCTGCATTTTCTAAATCAAGGATTAGATTGAATAATTCGTTCATATATCTAATTCTGAACTGTATGGTATTGGTTTGCGATCTAGGCTTAAGTCAAAGTCAATATTTATATCTATTTTACTCTTAAATAACATTAATAGATCTTTTTTTAGATTTTCTTCTTGATCAAAAGTAAAATCATACAATTTACGTATCTTTAAATTGCATTTTAGATCTTTTAACTGTTTAAATTCATACTGTAATATCGGATATCGTTTTAAGATGCGAGTAATATCAATGGGATTGATTCTAACATGATCCTTATTGTAAAATAAAACTTGCTTTCTAGTTTCCAAGTCATAAAGCCTAGGAGTAGATTCACCACATTCACATTGATTCCATTTTATTTTTGCTCTATCTCCTGTCTTATAACGAAGAAGTGGAATATAAGGATTTCGACCTCCGGTTATAGTGATATCTCCCGATGTATCTTCCGATAGCCTATTTCCATTTAGGTCTGTTATTTCAATAAAAATATCTGTTGGTAAAATATGAAACTCTTCAGAGTGAATTGGACAAGAATAGGCGATCGGTCCAGTTTCATTCAAAGAATAATAATCTATCACTGGAACTTTAAATCTATCTTCCAATTTTTTACGGAGGGACGGACTCATTTCCATAGAGGTGGAGACTATCGCTTTTGGATTGTAGTTATTAAATTGAATGTTTATCAATTCAGCAAAGGAGAAGGGGTCTCCTGTTAATATTTCTGGAGAAAATTCCTCAATGTAAGCTTGGCAGCTTTCTTTCGTTTTCCAAGAACTTTCATCTAGATTAATTTTCGCAAACCCAGTTCCGTTAAGCATAGGAACGATAGTAGAATACACAGCAGTTTCTTTTTGAGCACACACGAGCATACAACCTACATTATCTTTTGTAAAGACTGGTTTTACCTTGTGTTTCTCTAAAGCATAAAGAAGAAGAGGGGTATAGGCACCTATCGCAACAGGATGATTGGGAGTAATGATAGGATGACCTGTAGTTCCTGAAGTAGAATTTACAATTAGTCTATCAAGAGAGACGTTAGTAGGGATAATATTCTCTAGTCCTTTTGCAATGTCTTCTCTAGACATACACCTAATTTTTTCAAAGTCTTTTTTAATATCTAAATTCTTTATATTTTCTTTAAATATGAGCACAAATTCTTTTAAATCTAATATCCAAGAGAGAACTTCTTCTGGCACATCTTTTTGAATTTTATCTCTTTCCCTCCTTAGCCTTTCTGCAAAATGATTTATCTGAATCACGTCTTCTTTTGTAAGTCTATCCCCACATGTGTAATTCCAATTTGGGGCATGCTCATGCTCTTTCAGTTTATACAAAAGAGGTAAATTTTCTTCCTGAATCAGCGGTAGCCGAGATTTAATTTCCTCAGGTATCATTCCCTATTCCATTTAGAAGCGGCTTCCTCTGCTTCTTTTCTTGCGATGGCTTCTCTGATTTCTTGTGCTCTTTTCTGTGCTGCCTTACTTTCTTCTATTACTCTTTGCCTTTCTATGGAGTTTATTGTTGTTAGTCTATCAATAGAATGAATGTCCGTTTCTCCATTTGGTTTTAAATCCAATTCTTTTAAGCAAAATCGAATCAGTTCTTCTCTTCTTTCTGAATCCATTACAAAATCTTTTGCATTTACAATTTCAGATATTTTTTTTAATTTTTGAGATAGTAATATTTTTGCTTTCTCTCCATATTTTTGAGCATTTAGAAACCATTCATAATGAAGTAAATATGCTGATATTAGAATTATTTGCAGGTAATTAATATTTGCCTCTGAATATTTAAGATTAAATAATTCATAAATTTCAATAGGATCTGTGACTAATCCTAAACCTTGTAATAGATCATTTACAATTGCATGCGTCAGTATTTTTCCCGTATAATTCTTTGGGGGATTTGCTACAGCAGGGGACCAGAAAAATTCTTCTGGACAATTTTGTAAACGCTGCATCAAAATATATAAATCTGGTCCGTTATCCATTTGCCTCACTCCCATATTTTTTATTACTAAATTCTTTCGCAAATTTTACAAGAGCTTCCCAATCATTCACTCGATGCATATCCCAACCTTGTTGATTTGCCCGCACCAATGATTTGTCTGTTTGCCAATCGCTGTATAAATTTAAAACAAAGGTTCCACCGCCACCACAATTTTTTAAACTCATTTCGGAAATATCCCAACCAGAATTCTTTTTTTCATCTTTGTCAAACATGGTAGTTACACCTTCATCAGATATTACTAAAATATGAACTTTTCTTGCATTTGGTTTTCGATCTGTATACGTTTCTCTTAAAATATGAATAGGAAAGGCAGTCGAACCACCCAGATAGCCAGTTACAACTTTTAATAGTTCTTTTTCATCTGAAATGAATCCATTAGTAGTATAAAACTCTTTAGGACCACTCCATAGGGTTGCTTGCACACGGGAACCCACTCGTAAAGCGGATAACGTTATAATAGTTCCAGCCAAGGCTAAATAAGAAATATTATAACCTGGATTTGGCATAGATCCAGAGCAATCAATATAAATATCCAAATCAACAGGCTCTTTTTCGGGTAACGATCCTTCTGAAACTCCAAATATTTGTTCTACTGTTGTAAAACCTGGAATTACTACTGGACTACGCATCGCCGTTTGAAACCAATCAATATTTTCGAAAGGAGATCCAATATCCCAAATATCAAGTCCTTCCATTAACGGCTCTTTTGAAACCGGAGTCTCCTTAGTCGGAAAAGGAATCAAATAAGGCATAGATCTTTCTTTGTAGTATTGGATTGTAATTTCTTCCTGACTCATAGTAAGTCCCAATGCTTTAAGAATAGCTCCATATTCAAATGGTTCTCTATATTGCCCAGCTGCATTTCCTACTTTTGTATGATCTTCCCCTGCATTATTTTCTTTTATTTCTCCATCTAATGATGGATGTTTTGCTCCAGATAATTCTCCTTCTTCGATTTCAGAAAGCCCTGAAGGAAAGGTAGATCCTGATCCTGTTTCTTGAGAGTCAAGAAGGGGACTCATTATACTTCTAATTTTACTTGTTCCCTCTTCTACTAAATAGGGGTAACAAAGGGAAGCAAATCTTCCAGCGCCCTCTAACCAATCATTCGAAAAATTTCTAATAATGCGATTTCCTAACTGGGCATCGCCCTCCATAATCGATGTAATTTCACCCTTAGCGAGGGTATTCTTTGTTAGCCCCCAAAGAATTTCATAAATTCTTAAATAAAAAGTCCACATTTTATCGACGGAATCACCGCCTATTTTTTTATATACATCATCTAATCTCAGTCCATGTTCTCTTTTTAGCTTGTCATTAATTAAAAGATCGCCATAAAGATTTGCAATTAAAGGAGCTTCTGATTCATATCCAGGAATTGCTCTGCGGATACGGGCTATTAGCCTCCCGTGGTCAGTAAGATCAGCTGGGCAATATATATGATGACCAATTTCATGGCACATAATTTCTAAAGGATAATCTTCTAATTCATACTGAGCAACTTGTCTCAAACTAATTACCACAGCATGATCATCTAAACGTATCATAGCAAAGCTACTTAAAAGGTGTTCTTTATTTTCCTCTTCTTTTGTAAGACAAAATCTAGGATCAGAAAGCTTTAAGTATTTACTCCATATCTCAATGGCTTCTGGCCAAAATGATAACCACTTCAATTTTAGTTTTTCCAAAGACTCTAATGGAATTTTTTGTTTAGTCATTTCTAAGTCCAATGGCATAGATTGTATAGGAGTAGGGACTTGTAGCACATATCGTACTTTGGCTCGATGCACTATGGCTATAATTTTTCAATGGAGGATATGAAATCGAATGATTCGCAAATTGGACTAATCCTTCTTTGGAAATGGAAATCTCTTTGTTTACAAATGATTTCTTTTTCAGTTCATTATAAAATTCGAAAGAAATTCTTAACAGAAAAGATCCGAAAATATCTAAGAATAATATATAATAATTCACACCATCATTTACAATAAAATGATCTTCTAAATATTCTACTTTGGGAGGAGAAATAAAATGTCCACCAAGCCCAGTAAAGCCGCTAATTCGACTAACACGGATTTTTCTATTCCCTGAATTTTCTTTAATGGCATTTTCTAAATCTAACCAAGGGTCTTTTTCTAATCTATCGATCATTTTTTCTCTATTTAAATGTCTAACGTTAGAATTTCCAACTAATATTTCGAGGAGATTAATATCAATTTGCCTCATTATTTGTAAACTTTCATTTCTATATTGCGCCATTCCGGAAAGCCAAGCTGCAACTTTTCCTGCTAAAAAAATTTCATTTAAACTATTAGCAGTTTTTAATATCTTTAAATAAAAAGAAGTCCATTTTTCTAAACCTTTAGGAGTAATATTTCCTATATTTAAAATTGCATTTGCTGTTGAACTTATAAAATTTTCTGGATCTTCAAAAATCCATTTACCAGAATTTTCTAAACAGAGAATGATTTTATTCTCAAAAAAAGGATATCTCCCAGAATTACCTAGTAGATTTTTTCCAATCATTTCTAGAAGTTTCTCATATAAGATTAGAAATGTAGAAGTAAGCGTCTCTTTTTTGAGATTCTGATTTTTTTCAAATAAGGGCTCAACCATAAACACCAAATAGAAAAATAAAATATCCTTTTCAATTGCAGGATAATTTAGTTTATAAATTCCAAATAGGGAATTGAGTTTTTCCCTATTTTCTTTCAGAATTTCAATTAATATAGGATTTTTTATTTGTTCTGTAGCCATCTTAGATAATTAGAATACCTTTGGTGTAAATATTTAAGTTTTAAGACATCATCAAATACATGTCCATATAATTTCCTGTTTTTACTCCAATCCTCCATGAGTCTTGCAATTTTTCGCAATTCTTCTTCTACTTCTTTTTCGGAAACACCTTCGAGCCCTTGGTTAAATTTCTTTTCGAGTTCGTCTATCGGATCTTTCTTATCAAGATTGAGTCTATCATATTCAGCACAAGACATATCAAAAAGTTTTCGAATCCAGCTCACGCGATCTACTCTATAAACAGTATTTCCAGGTTGATCGAAAAAAGGAGAATCAGAATTTTGGACTAATTTATCATGAAATACAAAAGGAAGTATATGTCTAACGTCATCAAATTCTACTTCTTTATTTCCTCGAAAATAAGCAAGGGCTTTGATAAAAATAAGAGATGTCATAATGGAACGAACAGATAGTCCATTTCTAGTTTGACTCCCTATATCTTTTAATTTATCTTTTCCTGTCTCTGCAGAAGCAATCGATCTAAAATCAACACCAGATACTTTTACATTGTCTTTTGTCTTATACTCTAATTGTTCGCTCGCTGATTCATACAATTCAAAATGACTAGAGAAAAATTCAATTCGTTTGAGTAGTTTTTCTGGAAGAACTACTTCTAGAATTTCTTTATTCATTTGATTGATTTCTTCTTCTGTAAATATAATTTGCCTAGGAACTGATTCTTCTGGTTTAATTCCATGTTCAATTCTATAAAGTAAATCTCCAATAAATCTAGAATTAAAATGTAAAGCTTTTACAACTATATCAATTCTATCTCTTAGGGCTTCAATTACTTGATAAGTTCCTCCACCTGCATCATCGTTAGCCGTAAGATACCAAGCTGCTTCTGGACATTCATAGATTTGATCTAATATCTCTGCATAATTATCTCCCAGAACTGTTAAAAGAGCAGACTGAGTTCTTGTTGGTATGCGATTATATTCATCAATAATTTTAATACGCATACCAAGCCATTTTCTCCAAGAGATCTTAATATCATCCATATCTTTGGCTGTCATCAAATCAGAGGGAATTGGATTCCCAAGTAAATCCGATATAGTCATTTGTGGCTGACCATGTTGAATTGATCGTTTAATTTCTTTCAGCGGATAACCAGCAATAACCCCCATTAACATTGCACTTGCTGTTTTTCCTCGTCCAGGTCCTCCTATGATTAAGCATCTTCTTCTAGTAATTAGATTTAGAAGTGGAAGCAATACAAAACTAGAATAGCTTTGGTCAGAAGGAAAGGTTACTCTACTTTTCAAATCGCCTATCGTATAGGATTGATTTGCGCCTTTATTGTATTCAATATCATAATAAGGGCTAATAATCGCATTATTTACAATCCATAAATAGGCTTTTCTTAGTTTTTCATCTAAGCCCGATTCTGAATTTTCTTCCGCTGAAGTCTGTCCACCAGAGAGAGTTCCGTGATACAAATCTGCGATATCAAATTTATTTTTTCCAGACCTATCTTTGGGAAGAGTAGGTGATTCTGATACTTTTTGTGTTCTGTCTGTAGTTGCCATATTATAATCCTAATTTTGTATCCACTATCAATTTTGTTGCGGATTGAATTTCTCCTGTTTCTGAATTTATCATTTTAACATAGATTTCATAAGAAGAGCCCTTCTTGAAAATTTTACTATTAACTAATAGATTAGCACCTAAAAGCTTTCCAACCTTAATTGCATTGGATTCATCGACTGCTTGTAAATTTAACTTCCACTCCGCTAAAACTTTTTGCAAATCCTTACGCTCAACAATTTTAAAAGTTTTATTTCTTGAAAAACCTAAAACCATCTGTTCACTAAAATACTCACCATTTTTATTTAAAGATGAATTTTCAACGGCAAATGGTAATATACCAACAGTTGTTCCAGTCTTTATAGAGAAAGTAGAATAATCCACCAGTTGAGTAATTGCTTGGTCGAAAAGTTTATTTAATGTTTCTTCTTTTTTTTCGGAATCAATTTTATTTGCAGTAAAATAATCTTCTCCATTTGCTAGAGGTTTTCCCATAGCTGCTTGAATTTCTTCCTTAGCAAATCGAATTACGATTGTTTCTAGTTTATCCGTTGGGAAATTTGCCCCAGTATGATGACTAACGCTACCAGATGCTCCACCTTCACTTTCACCTTTTTCACCATAAGTTAAAAATATGTATTTCGAGTTTGTAAATTGGGAAATTTGTCTTAGAACATATTCTCCATTGATATCAAGCCCGCCTGTTCCGATAGAATAAAGTTTAATTCCTCTTTCGCTTGCTTCCTTCATGGCTGATATGTATGTATATTCCTGTTTATAATCTAAGTGAGGAGGGGCATCTGTTATGATAAATGTGAGCTTAACTGCATTTTTTCTCCAGTCTATTTCTTTTATCGTATCTTTTAAAGCTGATTGCAAATCCTCAGGATAATCGCCTCCACCTCCAGCAGACACTTTGTTTAATTCTTTTTTAAAATTTTCTAAATCATTTGTGAGAGGTATTACTTTTGTTACATACTCTTCTTTTTTATCTCTATAAAGAACCATTCCAAATCGAATTTCATTTTTTGAATTACCAGTTAAATTTAAGTTGATAATCTCGATTGTGCTTTTGAGTCTTTGAATTTCTTCTCCCATACTACCAGTTGTATCCATTACAAAGACTATATCCACAGGCACTTCGTTTTCTTTAGCTTGCGGATAATCTAGAATAACCTCTTTTGTTCTTGCGCCTTGTCTATCAAATTCAATTTCTGTTTTTGAGTTATCCTTTGTAATTCGTGCTTTGAACTTATAAACATCATTATAAAGAGATGGAAAAAAAAGAAATGATCCATCTGAATAGGTAGTCCCTGTTGTTAGTTCCTTATTATTTGCTAAAATTTGAATGGAGGCATTTGGTATACTTCTAGAATTTTTGTCTTTTACAAAGAAAATAATTCTTTCTTTTACATCCAAATCGATATGTGCAGCACTAGATTTAAACTTATCTAAAAAGTTTAAAAATAAATTAAATTGTTTGTTATCATCCGCATATCCTGCTTTTAATCCAGACTCAGACTTTTCGGATACACTTGTAGGTTTCGCATCTACCGTTTTTTCTTCTTTTGGATTTTTTTTATCTAATTCTTTTGACTTTTTTCGATCAGAGTCAGAAGGACTCATCGGTGAAGATGACCCTTTTTCCTCGTCATATGCTTTTTCTGGGAAGGTTTTCTTTTCGGAAGAGGAGCATTGGAATGAGAGTATGAAAATAATAAAAAGTACCAAAAGAAAAAAAGGTCTTTTTATCGTAGAGAATATTTTTTGTAGAAAGTTTTTTTGTAGTTTCATGATTTATCCGATAGATATAACAAATAAGGAAAGGGTTTTTGTTTATTCTTAAATTTTAGTTATAACAATGAATATATTAAATATCAACAGTTTTTCAAACGAAAAAGTTAAATACGTAACTAAATTAAAGGAAAAACGATTTAGAGACAGAGAACGTAAATTCGTAATTGAGGGTTTTAGGGAATTAGCGAAAGCACAGTCCTCAGGTAAGATTAAATTTGAAACTCTCTTTATTTCTCCTGAGTGTTTTCTAGGTGTTAACGAGGAAGAATTAATTAAAAAAATTAACTCTAAAATAGTAGAACTTCCTAAGAAAATTTTCGAAAAAATTTCCTATCGAGATAGACCAGATGGCTTACTTGCCATTGCGGAGACTCCTGATTTTGGCTTTGATTATACAGGCGATAGGAAAGGGGGGTTGTTTTTAATCATTGAGGGTGTTGAAAAACCTGGAAATTTAGGAACAATTCTTAGAACTGCAGATGGAGCTGGAGTATCAGCAGTATTTGTCACTGATGCAAGAATAGATTTATTTAATCCAAATGTAATTAGAGCCTCAACTGGAACTATTTTTACTCTTCCAACGTATATAGCAGAAATAGAAAAATTAATTGAATACTTTAAAAAATACAAAGTGCAGATAATCGCTCTTAGCCCCGAAGGGAAAACAAATTATTTAGATAAAAACTATAAGGCAAGAACTGCCTTGTTGTTTGGAAATGAACAATATGGATTATCCCCATATGCTAAAGAAAATGCAGACTCACTAGTTTCTATTCCAATGCAAGGAGAATCTGATTCTTTAAATTTAGCTATGTCCTGCGGTATTTTAGTATATGAAGTTCTAAGACAAAAAATGCAGAGGATATAAGGGATTTCAATTTGAATATAGCTTATTATGTAAGCGGACATGGCTTTGGGCATATTAGCCGATCTTATGAAATAATTTTAGCTCTCCTAGAACATAAGAAAGTAGATAAAATTTTTGTTAATACTACAAGAAAAGATTTCGTAAAAGATAAAAAAGAAAATTTAGTCTTTCGAGAAATTGCTACAGACGTTGGAATTATCCAAGAAAAGTCTATCAGTATGGATTTAGAAAAAACGATAGATGCTATAGAAAAACTCCAAAAGAACAAAAAAGAAATAATTGAATCAGAAATAGAATTTTTAAAAAAAGAAAAAATTGATATTGTATTTTCCGATAGTTCCTCTCTACCATTTGCGTTTGCAAATAAGTTAAATATACCATCTTATTTTATTGGAAATTTTACTTGGGATTTTATTTATCAGAATTATACGAAACAATATTCCTTTTTCAAAGATTATGTGAAGTTAATTAGGGATGAGTATTCTCTTGCAACATTTGGATTTATCCTACCCTTTCATTGTCCAATGGATTATATTCCAAGAAAAAAAAATATTGGCATTATAGGACGAAGCCCCAAAAGAAATCGAAAGGAGATAAGAGAATCCATTCGATTTTCTGAACAAAACCAATACTTTCTATTTTCGTTTGGAGCCTATGGCATTCCGGAATCAGATCTTTCCTATATGGGTCTCAAAGAGAATCAGTGGATAGTGGTTTCAGGGTATGAAGGTCTGAAAGGAAATAAGGTTATGGATGTAAAAGATATCTACTATCCAGACTTAGTGAGGGCATGTGATTATGTTTTAACTAAACCTGGTTATGGAATTTTATCCGAAACCTATCTTGCGGGAACTCCAATCATCTATACCGACCGTGGAGATTTTGCAGAGTATGATTATTTAGTTCAGGCGATGGAGACTTACCATTATTCTGCTTTTCTAAGTCAAAAAGAGTTGCTCTCTATGAATTTAGAATCTGCAGTTCAGAAGATAGAAATACAGCGCAATTCTCGAAAAATTCCATATCTTTCTAAGGGAGAAATCGAAATTCTAGAACAAATTTTTTAAATTGCCTCCTTTATTTCACTTTTCATAGGGATATGTATGGTAAATCATGGCGAAGTAAGAATTTTAGACACTGAGATTCTATACTTAAATTACTTATGGAGACAAGCATGTTAAAAAAATTAGGGATACTTATTCTTATTACTTCATTTTTAGCTGTAGCTAATGTTTTTGCTCAAGAAGAGGAAAGCGATACAACTGAGCCAAAAGAAGAAATGACTGACACAAAAGACGCTAAAGAGGCAAAAGAAGCAAAGACTTCTAAAACCGAAAAAGGCGAGAAAAAAGGCAATAAGAAAGGTGCTAAAAAAGGCAACAAAAAAGGTGGAAAAAAAGCTGGTAAAAAAGGTGGAAAAAAAGGAAACAAAAAAGCTCCTAACGCTGAAACCAAAACAGAAACACCTGATGCAGAAGAAACAAAATAAGAGTCGCCTTTAATAGATTCTTACCTAAAGGGATAGTTTAACTATCCCTTTTTTATTTGGTAGTATTAGTCTCTACTATCTTAAAATCTTTCAGTTTATTTAAATCTTTTAGTATTTCCTTCTTTTTCCCTACAACCACAATCTTCATTTTATTTTGCGGAATATAGTGGTTAGCCGCTTTTTGAACATCTTCAGCTGTGACCTTTCGAATATTTTCTAAGTATTTATCATAAAAGTCAGCAGGTAAATGATAAATTGCTGTTTTAATTGCAAATAGGGCTAGTGTTAACGGATTTTCAAGAGATAAAGAAAACTGCCCAGTCAAATAATTTTTAACAAGTTGTAACTCTTTCTCATCTACCTTTGTTTTTTGAATTCTTTCTAATTCAGAAAAAATTTCCTCAATAGATTTATGAGTTACATTGTTTTTAGTGCTCAGATCTATAGAAAAATTACCTGCTATTCTATCCGGCTGTAAACTAGAATAGACTCCATAGGTGTAACCATTTTTTTCTCTTAAATTTTCATAAAGCCTAAATGTTCCTCCACCTAGTATTGTATTCATTACTATTACAGAAAATAAATTTTTATCATTTGGTTTCAAATCTATTAGTTTTGATATCTTAATTACGGATTGAACTGAGTCTTCTCTATCCAATAAAAAAATTTTCGTTAGCTCCTCTTTTGGTAAGGCGGGAATCTTTACATCCTTTACTTTTCGAGAACTCCAATTTCCAAGAGAACTCTCCACTAACGTCTTTGCTTTATCTAAACTTATATCTCCTATAATCGCAAGATAAGAATTACCAGGTTTGAAAAATTTATTATGGTATGCTTTGCAATCCTCAATTTTAATATTTTGCATTGATTCTTCTGATGGAATTTCTCTATATGGATGATTTTCTGGATAGAGGAGTGTTTTCATCAAATTATTTGCTTCCGAGTTTGGATCCAATTTATTCGATTTAATTTCAGCTATGATTTCTTCTTTTATTTTTTGAAATTCATTTTTATCAAAGGCAGGAGATTTTACAATATCCGATAAAATTTCTAGACTTTCCTTTGAATATTTTTCTAAACCACTGGCATAGATTAAATTGTTTTGAATTACTAGATCGGTTCCCATAAAATCTAATTCTTCATCTAACTGTTGTTTACTTCTTTTTCCAGCTCCTTCTTTCATGAGACGAGTAGTTAATTCTCCCAATCCATACTTCGTTTTTTTTATTTTAGTCAGGAAGTCAAAATACAACACAAAAGAAACAGTAGGAAGTTTATGATCTTCTATTAAAAAAACTGTAAGTCCATTTTCTAATTTAAATGTTTGATAGGATGATATTCGTATCGGTGACAATGGTAGAGCTTTAGGAGGTATATTTAAATTATCTTCTTCACTAAAAATAGAGTTAGAAGAAAAAAAAGAAAGGAATAGAGATATGATTAGGAGTAAAATTTTGGATTTCATTATTTTTTGTATTTGTTTGGTAGGTAGTGTAAGATAATTTTTTTATCTAGAGTGAAATACTTTTTTGCAACTCTTTGTATGTCTTCTTTTTTAATAGATAAAACCTTTTCGTATTCAGTGTTAATTAAGGATGCATTCCCATAAAAAGTTTCATATTCAGCTAAATTCTCTGCAATCCCAGCAAGATTTGCATTTGTTGCATAAATATTTTTTTGAATTTGATTTCTAACTTTTTCTAATTCCCTATCCGAGACAAACTCTGTTTGTAACCTTTTTAGTTCTTGTTCTAGATTGGCAGGAACTTTCTCATAGGAACTTTTATCTTTTGCATAACTAGTAATAGAGTAGAGACCATAGTCTTCCATTGCTCTATAAGTTGCTTCCACATTGATAATCAAATTATTCTTAGTCTTTAAATTATATACTAATCTGGAGCTCTCGCCTCCTGATAAAATTAGATCTACAAAGACAAAAGGATAATAATCATTAGTCCCTTGATTCGGAGCATGGAAAGCATAAGTTAAAGATGGAAATTCTACATTTGCATAAACAGTTTTTTGAATTTCTTTTTTTAAAGGAGGTTCAATTAC
This sequence comes from Leptospiraceae bacterium, assembly GCA_035345875.1. Classification (GTDB taxonomy): domain Bacteria; phylum Spirochaetota; class Leptospiria; order Leptospirales; family Leptospiraceae; genus UBA2033. The sequence continues at coordinate 328,002 of DAORDH010000001.1, forward strand.
TTTATTTCTTTTTAACTTTTTTTTAGATTTCGGAATTCGATTAAAATATTTTTCAACTAATTCTTTGGTAGACTTTGAATCTATATCGCCTGCAATAACTAAGACTCCATTGTCTGGAGTATAATATTTTTTATGAAAATGATTGAATTCTTCTAACGTTGCTTTATCAATATATTGATTGGATCCTATTGGCAACCATTTATATGAGTGTTTTCTAAATGACATTTGATGAAGAATTTCTATTAAATCTCCATAAGGGACATTATCTAGTCTTTCTGATCTTTCTTCTTTTACCACTTTCCTTTGTGTTTCCACGCCTTCTGGATTGATTTTTAAATGAAGTAATCTTTCTGACTCCATCCATAAGATCAATGGCAATTGATTGGAAGGAATAGATGCTTCATAATAAGTTTGATCAAAAGTGGTATGAGCGTTAGACTCCCCACCTGCATTTAAAATTAATTTATCAAATTCTCCTCTTTTGATATTTTTAGAGCCTTCAAACATGAGATGCTCAAAAAAATGAGCAAATCCAGTCCTATTTGGTGACTCATCTTTTGATCCAACATGATATAAAAAACCAACAGATACAATAGGACGTGTATTATCCCTATGTAAAATAACGGTTAGACCGTTTGTAAGTTTAAATTTTTCAAAATTGATATTAAACTTTTCAGTTGCTTGTAAGCTAATAACAAATAGGAGTGCTATTAAATAGATTTTTTTCATTTTACTGTATTTGATTTTAAAATATTATATATATCGGGAAAACTTTTTTCTAGAGAAGCAATCATCTTATCACGTTTTTCTTTATCGGTTGAATTTAAAATTTTTACAATCGAATCAAAGCCAGGAGCATTTGCATATGTGTCGTGAATTAAGGAAGCTACTTTCTTTTCTAAAATCTTTGCCACTTCTCTTGCTATTTCAATATTTGCTTTCTGGCTTATTGCTATTTTTGCAACTACATCAGTCTGAATAGATTCGGGAAGTAGAGATAGAATAGAGGCTGACTTTTCTGCACTTAAAAAAGATAAAATCATAGATATCATTTGTGCTTGTTCACTTTGAATAATGCCAGCTATCGTATTTGATTCAAGTCTCTCTAAGAATTCAAATGGATTTTGATTTGAAGATTGGTTTGGTTGAAAATTATATACATCTGGTTCTTTATCTAAATCGATTATTTCCGAATTGTGTTTTTGTTCTAAACCAACATTATTCACAAAACGAACTCCAAATTTTCCATTTTCCAATACGACAATTTCTCCAGGAAAAAATAGATCATAACCAACTAAAATTTGAACTGGTTCGAAGATTGATTTATCTAGTTCTATAATGGAACCCTTACTCATTGTTAGTAAATCTTTTATAGTTAGTTTAAGCTTCCCAAGTATCACTCGAATATCAGCCATAGGAATTTTAGTCTGAGATTCTATCGAGCTTGGCAATACTCCCTCTAAACTTTTAGATTTTAAATCATTTCTATTGGAGATGTCTTCAATCCAGATACCAAATTTTTCATTTGAAACGACTACTGTTGTTTTTGCAAAAACAACATTTTCAATTACAAGATAAACTGGATCATTTATATCTTTATTTAATTCTATTATATTACCTGGTTTAATATTGATGAGTCTGTCTAACGGTAATTTCGCTTTTCCGATTTCGATGTCTGCTTCAATTTCCAAGTTCATTAACTCAGTGTTAGCGAGATGCAATTCATATTTACTAGGAATTACATTTCCAGTTAAATCATAGAGTAGGAATTTTTCGTTTTCTTTTTTTAGTAAAATTTCCTGTAAAGGCTTATTTGAAAAAATCAATGTGCCATATTTTCCAATGAATTTTTCAATGTTCGTATTTTTATCTGTCTTTTGTTCAAAAGATCTATAATCAAATATTTCATCTTCAAAGCGAACGTTAACCGGAAATGGTATTGAAGATATTAGGGAGTATAATTTACCTTTTCTTTCTTTTTCCGCTTCGTTTAATTTATATCTTCTATCAATGATTTCATTTGAAAGGGATGTAAAAACTTTAATTAAACTAGCTTCAATATCAGGCTTTTCTCCTCTTTCTTTAATTGGTGATAGTAAAAATATTTTTTCCTCTTTTGACAAATTTTTATTTATATAATTTAGTATTTCATTAGATTCATTCTCGCTCAGATATGTTTCTCTATTTTTCATAAACTTTTCGAGCTTTGATTCTATGGAACGAATCATCCTATGATGACTCTTTAGGTTTTTCTTAACATTTGGATTTAGTTGTATAATGTAGTTTAGAATATTTTTTGCATTGTAGACAGAGAAGAGAAAATGAAAATTAAAAACCTCTCCGGAAGTAACCATACTGAATTCAATTTTAAAATAATTAGAGCCTTCAGGCAATATAAGCTGGTCTGATTTGGTAACTAACGCTTGATACATTTCGGAGGATTTAACTTCCCCAATCTTTAAAGTTAGAGCTTCCATAAAAGAACAAACTACAGAATAAAGCCAATCGCCAATGTTTTTTAAATGATTGTTTCCAACCTTCATTTCCCCTTTATCTAAAGCCTTGACAATACGAACAGTTGTATCATTAGAGAGTAGGATGGAATAAATTCCTTGTATTCTGCCTAGAAAATTGCCATAGAAACATTGCATTCCTGGTTTAAATTGTTTTCTGATTTTTTTTGCGGGAACAATTTCAAAACCAATTTTTTTGCCTAGTTCAATATCGCCGAACTTTTTTGATTTAATTACCTCTGAAAGAATAGCAGATAATATTTCCTTAAATAAATTTCTTTCTGAGGCAGACAATTTATCAGAGAGCTTTTTTGTGAAATTTTTAAAATTCTCCATTTTTAAATTTTCTAATATTTCAATCGATGCTTCTCGCATCCAGTAGTCATTATTTAAAACAGAGAAAGGATCAGAATGTATTTTGTCATATAAAGGTTTATCTTCTTTTCTAGTTGTTGCCTCTAAAAGAGCTTCAATGTCTTTTTTGGATAATGTTTCTTCTGACATTAGAGCACCTCAGCAGAGCGAATAAAGTTTTTAAAAAGAGTCTTGAAATAATGACTCGATTTTGAGTCATGCGTTAAATTGATATTAACCTCATGGGAAATATCTTCTGTCTCTCCATTGGGTTGGATATAAACAGTGCCAGCTTGAAACTCAGAGTAGGTCCTGATCATACAAGACTCTAGAATTTTTTTTCTTCTCTCATATTGTGAATTGTCTTTATTCGAATCATCTATATAATCTAAAATTTTATTTGAAAATTTATGAATGACAGGCTCTAAACTTGTATAGGGTAGACAGATGTTCATTGAATATTCTGTTCCTTTTAAATTGAGATCCAAACATACTTGTAAAACAATTTCTCCAGAATATAGTTTTTGCTTGAAGAAAGTGTTTGTTTCAATTTTTTCCAAGACAGGTTTAATTTGCAAAACGGATTGAAAAGATTCTTTTAGATAGGAAACTAACGTATGCATTATAGTTTGAATAATAGACAATTCTAAATCAGTTAATTGTCTAGGTTTAATGATCGGATCTCCTTTACCGCCTGTGAGTATATCAATTAATGAAAATGTGAACTCTGGTTCGAACTCAAAGATTGTATAACCATGCAAAGGTTTTAGATTGACCATTCCTAGAATTGAATTTTCGGGTATTAATTTCGAAAACTCCTCATAACTCAATTGATCAATAGAAGAAAAATTTATACTAAGCGGAATTTCAAATTTGAGAGAGAGAGCAGGGGAAGCAATTCTAGAAAATGTTTCAAAAATGTATTGAAATGATTTAAGATGGTCTTTTGAGAATTTATCTGGTTTCTTAAAATCGTATGTTCTTATTTTTTTCGGTTCAACAGGAGCATCATCTGACTTTTCTAAGCTGGTAGTAGAGATTGCAGTGAGTAAGGCATCAAGTTCATCATTTGTCAGTATTTCATCCATAAAAATTACCTAAATGTAGAAGTATCTAAAAAAGGGAATTTTCATGCATCAAAAAAAATGAGATTTATTAAAAAAATGAAATTTGTTTGTTTAAAATAATTTAAAATTTAAAAAAATCTACTTTAGTCTTAAGCATTTCTGCAACTTTTGATAATTCTAGTGATTTTGTAGCTATCACATTTGAGCTTTCTGTGTTAGAATGAGAAATTTCATTAATAAATGTAATTGCTTTTACAATTTCATCGAAAGCTACTTTCTGTTCTTTGGTAATTTGCTGAATTTCATTGGCTCTACTTTTTACAATTTCTGTTTCTCTCTCTACTAAAAACTTAGTCGAAATCTGCTTTTGCATATAATCGAATATTGCATTCATTTTTTCAACAATGGATTCCACTCCAGAATTGATTGTATTTGTTTTTTTCATAATCACATTTACAGTATCAATTCCTTCTAAAATCTGTTTATTATTCTTTTTTATAAGTAGATCAATTCCTTTTACACTAGAAGCAGTTTGGTCTGCAAGCCTTGAAATTTCTAGAGCAACAACTGCAAACCCTTTTCCCGCAACTCCTGCTCTCGCAGCTTCAATGGAAGCATTCAGTGCTAGAAGGTTTATTTTTTCAGAAATATCATTAATGATTTGGATGATATTTTTCATATCTTGAGAACTTTCTACGATTTGTGTCATACTTACATTCATAGAACGCAGAGCTTCTTCTCCTGACATGGCTTCAATAGAAATTGCTTTTGTATTGCCAAGAGTTTTCTGGATAATTTCATTCATTTCTTCAATTATACCAGAAAGTTCTTTAAGTTTACCAGATAACGCATTTAAATTATTAAACTGTATATCTGTATGATTTGTCACATCGCTTACACGTTCCGAGAGTTGCTCGATTGAGGCAGTAATCTCTTCAATGGTTGAGGCTTGACTTTGTGCATTCATTGAATAGGTCTTAGTAGTATCAGACATTTCACGAGAAGAGGCTGCAATTAATAATGAACTTTCTTTTACAGACTTTGTTATTGTCATAAGTCTCTCTGTAAATAAGTTAAAGTTAGTCGCTAGGTGTCCAATCTCATCTTCAGATTTTACGGTAATCTTTTGATTGATCTCTCCGGAGGAGATTGAATTTAAAGCTTTTACTAAGGATTGAATTGGATTTGTAATGGAATGGGTTCCATAATAAAAAATAATAAATACAAAAAGAATAGAAACAACGCAAACAGCAAACGTTCCATAGGCAATGTTTCTTAAAACTCCAGTCATCTTAGATCGTGGAACTTCATAAACGACTCCCCAATCATTTATTTCTAATGGGACATGGACTATATCTGTTAATCCTTTGTCATTTGAATATTCCATTACAGAAACTTTAGAGGGATCTTTTAAAATCGACTTTTCTATTTCTTTACTAGTAAATTTGCCAATTGGCTGATTAATTCCAGAGACGTCAGATGCTATCTTAACATTGCCCTGATTGTCGATAAGCCAAACTCTCGCATCATATTCCGGATCCGTTTCTGTAAATTCTTTTGCTACTTGATTGAATTTTATAGAAACACCAGCCACTCCAATTGGATTTTTTATATCACCCATTAAAACATTTATAAAAACGTAAGTATCATTTTTTGAATCAGAATTGATATTAATTTGTGTTTTCTTTTCTGTTTTTATGGTTTTATAAAACCAAGCATTATTCGGATTCTCTTTATCTAATTTTATGCTAGTTGTGGAATTGTTTTTCCAATAATTAAGTGTTACTCTGTCTGCAGCAAATGCATTTGTGTATTCCGAAGAGGTGATGGAACTATTTAGTTTTGCTCGAACTAATTCACCCAAAAGATAATTGGTTTCTCCTTCTTCAAACCATCTAAGGATTGTAGGATCATTTGCAATTAAATTTGAAGTTTCTATCGCACGTTGGATTCTAGAATCAATCTTAGTTGCTTTTAAAGATGCAATCTGAATTAAATCTGTCGATTTTAGCTTGGAAATAATAGATGATTTTGCAGTAAAATAACTGATACCACCTGTCAAAATAATAGCAATCGCAAGTGCGCCAACAGCAAGGGATATAAACTTTGTGCTAATTTTTTTAAATTGAAACATTTATCTATTTACCTTACTTCAACTTTTGTATATAAAGGATGTTCGTGAAATTGACAGAATGGTTTTCTCTTTCATTAGAAATTCCTAATATACCTAGAATCAAAACTCGCTCTGTAATTTTTTAATTTTTCCAAGCATCAATTCTAAACTACTACTTGCTTTTAAATTTATACATACCATATTGACAAGTATAAATACAGAACGAAATGAAAGTTTCCATTGCAAAGAATTTAAAACATTTATTCTCACTTCCCAAAAGCACTCTTTATTTATTATCGGGAAAAAAGCCAATTCAGATTGATAATAAAACTTTAGATCCTGGCTTACAATTGGTAACCACTGTTTTAAGTATCTTCCCAAGCTTTGCAACACTTGCACCTAAGGATGCTCGACAAGTATTAGAAGCTTTATCTGGTCTTATAGAAGCACCAATCAATCACAAACCTGAGATTGAAAATATTCAAATTGCAGTAGAAAATCCGAAGGGAAAAATTCCTCTTCGTATATTCAAACCTAGAATTAGAACCAAGGAAAAACTTCCTGTTTTAGTTTATAACCATGGTGGCGGTTATGTTATGGGTAGTGTTGATTCTCATGAGAAAATTTGTGAAATTATCTGTGAAAATGCCCATTGTATTGTAGTCTCTGTTGGATATCGTTTGGCTCCAGAATATAAATTTCCGATTCCTGTATATGATACAATTACAGCTTATAAATGGGTCTGTGATCACATTGAATTTGTGGAAGGAGATCGCTCTCGCATTGCAACCGGTGGAGATAGCGCAGGTGGAACCCTAGCTACTGTTCTATCTCATGAACTAAAAAATACAGAGTATAAACCATTTTTTCAATTTTTGATTTATCCTGGAACAGATGCCTCTCGTAAGTCGGACTCAAGATATCGTTATGGTGAAGGCTTTTTCCTGACAGGCAAGCAAATTGATTGGTTTATTGAGAATTATTTAAATTCAGAGGAAGATGCCTATTCTCCATTTGTTTCTCCATTATTGTATAAAGATTTTTCCAATTTGCCACCTGCTTATATTGGAACTGCTGGTCTTGATCCCATTTTAGATGATGGATCCGAGTATGCTGAAAAATTAAAATCTGCTGGCATTGATGTTATTTATAGAAATTATCCAAACTTAATTCATGGGTATGTGAACATGACTGCGATTCCATCTTGCAAAGATGCCATTTTAGATGCTTGTGAAGAATTACGATTGGCTTTTCAGAAATAAAAAGAACTAAAAAGAAGCATTTTCGATTTAAAAAGAGTAAAAAAAGGAAATATTTTTTCGTTCAAAATATATTCTTATGAACCATTATAAGAAGAAGAGGGATCAGGAATCTTAAATAATGATTGATAGTAAATAGATTTCAGCCGACTGTAAAAATAATGATACTACGAATATTAGCTTTAATCCTTTTATTATTAATTATCCCATCTTATGCAAATGAAAAATCTCAACTGATTATCAAAGATTTTTTTGATACAGTTGTGAATTGGTCAACGATGCAGATCTCTTTAAATGCTTCTGAAAAGCTCCCGAGGGTTATTATTGATGTAGATGATCCTGAATATGGAAAGGAGAACACAGCTTATAATATTTCAGAGGCAAGAAATAAAAGTCTACTTACAGCAAAAGAAAAAACCAAAATCCATTTTGTTCGATCCATTGAATCAATTCGTTTAAATGAAGAATATACTATTATAGAAAAAGTAAATAAAGATGAAAAATTTAGAGAAAGATTCAATGAGTTTTTCTTAAATGAATCCAGTGAAATCAAAGTAAAATACATTCAAGATGAAGTTCGAGTTGAGTCACTTACAAAACTACTAGGCTCTAAAGGTCTTATGAACTATCTCATGATAAATTACGATACAGAAAAATTTCCAGAATTTATGGAAATTCCTGTTCCAGAAGCATACACAGGACTCATCATTGATGCTAGACATTTAGATGCAAATCCTGCGTTATTTCCTAGAATTTTTACTGATAAGGGTCTTGAAATCTATTCCATGAGCCTTGTAAATAAAAACTTTGCTATCGATAATGGATTTGTAATTTATATGAGTGATCCTATAAAAGCGATGAAACATCAAAGGGTTGGAGAAAATCCCTACCTAGTGGTAGCAACTAACGTTATAGGGAAAAACAAAACTGGTTATACAATTCCTACAAAAGAAGCTACTAAGATTCTAGCAACAAAAGAAACTAAGAAAAATTTAAAGAAATGTAAAGTGATTATTGTATTGCGACGGCAACTTTCTTAAAAACTTCTTCTGCTTTTTTATACTCTGCATTAAATAGATACGCAAATCCTAAATCTTTTAATTCAGAGTTAGAAAGAACTTCTTTTTTCTCAAATTCAGATATTTTATTTATGATTGGTTTGAATTCCTGCTTCTTTTCATCATAAGTTGGTAGATTTCTTTTACCAGGAATCTTTCCAAAAAGATATTCTGCTTCTTTATACTTTCCTAGAGCATTTAAAGAAAGACCTGCTTTTAAATAAATATCATAATTTGAATCTAGTAATTTATAAACAGACTTAAAATATTGTATGAGTTCATTGTGCTTTTTTAATTGGAAGTAACATTCTATTCTTTCTTTTACAAATTCATTTGGATTGCCTGTTTTCTTTTCAGATAAATAAATAATTTTCAGACAATCTTCATAGGCTTCTGCACTGAATGCAACTTTCACCGCAAAATTAATTATAATTAAACAAATCGGAGGATTATTTTTTTCTAAGTATTCTTTTATCTTCTGTAAAGCTAGTGAGCGGTTTCCGCTATAAAATGCATTATAAGCTGCAACTAAAGGAGTAAATACTGATAAACCGTTTGCTGAAAACTTTTTTAGGTCATCATTTGATCTATTGCCTAATTCATATTTTGCTAAAATTGCTAGATGATTTAGTAAAGCACTCGAAGGGTTTTGCTCAACAGCATTGATAACATCCTCAAAGGAGCCAACTTCAAAGCTCTCCCAAGCTTCTCTTTCTAGATTAGTAGATGAATAAGTATTAGATTGTATCATAATAACCTCTTTAATAAATTTCGGGCAAATCCAAAAAAGAGGTTATAATTTTTTATAGTTTTTTGTTTTCTTAGGGGTGTAATCTTCCCATTAGTCTTGGAAAAGGAATACATTCTCTCACATGCGGTAGACCACAAATCCAAGCGACTAATCTCTCTAATCCTAATCCAAATCCAGAATGTGGGACTGATCCATATTTTCTTAAATCTAAATACCAAGAGTAATTTTCTACTGGGAGTTTTTCTTCTTTTAAGCGCTCCACAATCTTATCATAGTTTTCCTCTCTTTCGGAACCCCCAATAATCTCTCCAACTCCTTCAGGTGCAATTAGATCTGCACACAAAACAGTTCTTTCATCCTCTGGGTTTTGTTTCATGTAAAAAGCCTTAATTGCTCTTGGATAATTCATTACAAATACCGGACCATTAAAATGAGTGGTTAAAATATTTTCTCTTTCTGCATTAATGTCTTCACCCCATTCAATCCCTTCCCCTTTTTCCTTTAAAACCTCAATGGCTTTAGAATAAGTAATTCTTTGAAATGGTTTCTCTACATAATTTAGAATTGTCTCTGAATTTCTTTCTAGTGTTTTCAAATGAGGTAAACAAGCATTAACCGTATTCTTGACGATAGTTCGTATGAAGTCATCTTGTAGATTTATATTATCTTCATTTCGATAATTTGCATTTTCTGCTTCTAACATCCAAAATTCTGTTAGATGCCTTCTAGTCTTACTTTTCTCTGCTCTAAATGTTGGTCCAAAGCAATAGACATGACTATGGGCAAAAATTGCTGTTTCTAAATAAAGTTGTCCTGTTTGAGCTAAATAAGCTTTTCCTTCATCAAAATATTCTGTTTCAAATAAAGTGCCAGCACTCTCCCCTACTGAACCAGTAAGTATTGGTGTATCTATTAATATATAGTGTCTATCGTAAAAATACTTTCTAATTTGAAAGGAAAGCTCATTTCTAATTTGAATAATAGAGAGCTGTTTTTTAGATCTGAGCCAAAGATGTCTATGGTTGTGTAAAAAATCAGGACCGTGTTCTTTCGGTGTAATTGGATAATCAATTGCATCTCCTACTACATTATAGGATTCTAATATAATTTCGTATCCTAATTCAGATTTTTCTGAAACGACAAGAAGGCCTTTTAGTTCTATAGAAGTTTCCTGATGCAATGCTTTTATTTTTTCAAAAACATCTTCACCTAGTTTTTCTTTTTCGCAAACTACTTGTATGATTCTTCCGGAATTTCGAATTTGGAGAAATTGAATTTTATTGTTTCCTCTCTTTCCGTGAACCCAACCTGAAAGGGTAATGACTTTGTTTAGATTTTGCTCTAACTCGTATAAATACATGATGCGAATATTTAAAATTCGTCCAAATTGAAAAGAAAAAATTTATTTAATTCATTTTATCTATAGAAACATAAAGAAGAGAAAAATTAGACAAAGTATTTTAGAAAGTAAATATTAGGCTTTGTAGAAATAGTGAGTAAAAACAATTTGCAGATGATAAACCATACTAGACTATGACACAATGAAACAAAGCTATAGACTCATTGACTCAGGAGATTATGAAAAATTAGAAATAATAGGCGGATATAAAATCATTCGTCCTGCTCTTGGTTCTCCTTACAAAAAAAAAGATCCGAGTCTATGGAAGAACCCCGATGCTCATTATTTAAAGAATGATACAGGAAGCGGTCATTGGAAATTTTACAAGAAGATTCCAGAAAGTTTTTCTATTGAGATAGCAAATCTATCCGCTAAAATCAAATTAACTCCTTTTGGTCATATAGGAATTTTTCCAGAACAAGAATTCAATTGGACATTGCTTCAAAAATTAGGAGGGATTCAAAATAATTTCGAAGTTTTAAATCTATTTGCCTATTCTGGAATGTCTACTCTTTCAGCGGCTAATGCTGGTTATCCCGTATGTCATGTAGATTCTTCGAAAGGTATGATTGCTTGGGCAAGAGAAAATGCAGAACTTTCTAATTTAACTGATCGAAAGATCCGTTGGATTGAAGATGATGTTTTAAAATTTATAAAAAGAGAAGTAAAAAGAAATCGTATTTACAAAGGGTTTATTTTAGACCCGCCCACTTATGGAAGAGGTGCCAAAGGAGAAGTTTGGAAAATAGAAGATGATTTAATTCCATTAATTGATGAGATGATAAGACTATCTGATGGCAAACCTGAATTTGTAATATTATCTTGTCATTCTACAGGTTTTTCGCCTCTTACGTTAATTCGAATTTTAAAATCTTTTATTAAAGAGGATGGTTTTTATTTTTCAAAAGAATTATTTATACCAGAAGAAAGCAAGGAAAATCTCCCTGGCGGTTTTTGTGCTTATTTTTTAAGTAAGAATTTTTCAAAATTGAAAACAGAATTTTAATAGAATATCGCAAGCTTTTCTGCGCTGATATTATTTCACAATATCTTTCAAACCTAAATGATTCAAAAGTTTTCCTCTATCTTTTAAAATCTCTCTATCAACTTTTTTGATTTCAATGGTTCCAACATTTGTGCATTTTTCTTTGCTGCCTTCTTTGATAAATGCATTTAAATTTCCTGTGTTGATTTCTGATATAAGTCCTATGTTTCCTCTCTCATCGACTGCAATGAGTTTTACATTCTTTGCTTTGATTACATTCAGCTGAAATTTCTTACCGTCAGCATAGCGAGTTGTCGCATTTTTAAAATCAATCCCTAGAGACGTTATACTATACGGAGGATTTGCTTCAAAGGTTTGGATTGTTCCTTCTATACAAGTTCTATTTGGATTAGGATAATCAGCATTCCACCATTTGAATTCATCCATTGCCCGAAATATATATGATGGAATGTATTCTACCCCGCTTTCAGAACTTCCATCCTTTTTTTTATCAGGTCCCTCGGAAGCAGGATTCTCTATTTTTTCAGAAGACTTTTCAACGGATACACTGCCTTTATCGATCCAGCCATTTCTTTCATCTAATCGATACATATTCATCTTTTTATCTGTTTTTATATGAGAAGGAATTTCTACTTTTAATCTAGCCCCTCTTTTTAATTGAAGAGGCTTATCATAATAAGTCGCCGTTAGTTTAAACATCCCACCAGACTCAAATATATTTGGTTCAGGGTTGAAATAGAAAAGACTAACACCTGATGTAATAAAATCTAAATCGTTATAAATTTCAATCAACTGAATCGTTAGTATATCACCTTTTCTAAATTCAGATGGCAATGCTATTGAATGTGCTGGAATTGTAATTTTTGTTCCTGCCTTTCCTTTTATAATATTTTCCATTGTTGGATTGATTGGAAATTCTTGTTTTTGTGGTTGGAATTGGGAGAGAAAAACTGGCACAGGGTTTTCAATATTTATTTCTTTTTTGTTGATTGATTTGGTCTCTTCTTCCCATCCCCAGATCATTTCTATTTTTTTTGTATAATCTTCAGCCTCTTGTGTATGTATAGTTAAAGAATTTAGAAGAAATAGAAAGGAAAAGGATAGAATTGGCATTGATCTCATGCATTTAATTTCGGATTTTTTATAAATACATAAACAGGAAGAGTAAAGAATTTACTTGGTGACAAAGTTTTAACCTTCTTTGAAATTGAATTAATGCTTCTTTTTTATACAGTTCTTACAAGCTTACTCTTTCCTTTTACCCTTATCCTTCCCCTTCTGAATAAAAAAGCAAAATCCTTTTTGAACAAAAGACACTTAGATAAAAAGAAGATTCAGGATTTTTTTTTGGAGCCGAATCAAAGAGTGATTTGGTTACATGCATCTTCCGTAGGAGAATTGGACCAATGTAAGGCTCTTGCAAAAGTGATACGAGAGAATGAAAAAGATACTTTCCTACTCCAATCAGTTTTTTCGGATAGTGTTTTGGAAAAAAATTATGATACTGAGAATACCAATTTAACATTTCGGCTTCCGCTCGACTTCTATTTTTCTTATGACTTTGTATTTAAAAAATTTTCTCCGGAAAGATTAGTTTTAATGGCTTGGGATACTTGGCCACATTTGGTTTTAGCAGCAAATCGACACAACTGTAAGGTCTATCTTGCCTGCGCTGTTTTAGATCCAAAATCAAAGAGATCCTCCTTTTTTGCTAAAGGTTTAACTCGGGCAGTATTTTCTAGATTGTATGCAATCTCTCCAGTAGATGAAAGCATGGTAGAATCCTTTCAAGAGTTAAGTGATACAAAAGTAAGGATTAAAGCCTTTGGAGACTCTAGATTCGATTCCGTTTATCATAAAATACAAAGTAAGAAGCCAAATGAAGAATTTGTAAAGTTTGCTCAAAAACAAAGCCAACCTATTTTTATTTTAGCTTCCACTTATAAAGACTGTGACTCTATCCTATTGCCAAATATTGAGAATTTGCTTTCGTTCAATTTTACCATCTGGATTTTTCCTCACCATATAAACTCATCTAGAATTGAGGAAATTCTTACATCTTTAAAGAAAAGAAACCTAGGAGTTTCCCTTTACAGTGAGGCAAAAAATTCTTGTAAAGATAGAATTATCCTTTTTGATGTTTTAGGAATACTAGCCTTTGCGTATTTTTACGGTAAAATTGCTTATATAGGTGGGGCTATGCACAATAAAGTGCATAATGTTCTAGAACCTGCTTTTTTTGGTTTGCCATTGATAACAGGAGAAAAGATACTCAATTCATTCGACGCAATTTCATTAAAAGAAAAAGGCACATTGAAGACAGTAAATTCAAGTAAGGAGTTTTTAGAAGCAGTTCAATATTATTCTGATGAGAAAAATCTAGAGATCGCGAATAAAACAAATAAAAATTATGTTCTCGGTCATATTGGAGCCTCCCTTGCTTTTTATAATGCATTTCTGAAAAATGAATTACCCACAAATTAAAAATCTAGTCAAGAACTCGGCTGCATTTCGACTTTTTAAAAAAGAATATGCCGCGTTTATCATTAGTTTTCTTTATACGGAATTTAAAGTTTATGACCAACTAACTATAGCAGCTGACGCATTTGCAAGAGCTCTTAAAGACACTATCGACTCTTATAAAGAAGAAAGCTTACTAGAAAATGAATTTCTACTCTCTCCAGAACATTATACCAACGAATGGGCAAATGAAGGATTTATTCGAAAATTCTATGAGGAAACAAAAGGAGAATTTTATATTGAAATTACTCCGGAAATGGAATCAGTTTTTAAATGGATTTCTGAAGTAGAGAGAATTGAATTAGGAGAAGTAATTGAAACCCGATCCAGATTCATTAATATTTTTCAACTTCTAAAAGAACTAGTAGACGATAGCACTATCACCACGCAAGACCGAATTCGAATTCTAGAAGCACAAAAGAAAAATCTAGAACAAGAAATAGAAAGGCTAAAAAAGGGTGGTGAAATTAAAAAATTAGACAAAAGAGAATTTCAGGAGCAATTTAAGTTAGCTCTAAAAGAAGCAAAAGATCTGGTTGCTGACTTTAGACAAATAGAAAGAAACTTTTCTGAAATTACAAAACAAACCCAGGCAAATTATTTAAATCAAATTTCATCTAAAGGAGCGATCCTAGATTTTGTTTTAAAAGCAGATGAAGATTTAATGAACTCTCCGCAGGGAAAAAGCTTTAAAGCATTTTGGCAATTTATCATTTCTCCTCAGAGACAAGATGAATTTGAAAAAATTGTATCTACTCTTTACAAAAGAGATGATGTAAAAAAATTAGATGAATCTCAATTTTTAAAAAAGCTTAAAAAATTACTTCTTGAGTCTGGAAGAAAAGTGAACCGTGCCACAGATAAAATGGCAGATCAAATTCGAAAAGCGTTATCCGATAAGAGTCTACAGGAAAGTCGTCGTATCAAAGAAATTATCAATGAAATCAAAAGTCTTAGCTTGAAAAAGAGAAATTTATTTGGTTCCAAATCTGATTTTTATTCAATAGAAAGTTTCCCTGAAATATATTTACCAATCGAAAGACCTTTGTGGGAGAAAAAAGACAAAACTCTCAAAGCAGATTATACCCATGAAAATGCAGTAAATGAAATCAATTCAGATATCATGGAATTACTCATGCGGCATAATGCTATTAACCTAGATGAATTAATTTCTAATATTGATTCCCTTCTAAAATACAAACCTAAAGTTGAATTAAAAGAAGTTATAGAAAAATATCCACTGAAAAAAGGTTTAGAAGAATTAGTTACTTATTTATGGATCGCATCGAATAGAGAACAACATTTCGTTGATTCTACAAAAACAGAAGAATATTCAATTCATATTGATGATGAAAAAACAGTTTCAATCAAATTTCCACAGGTGGTTTATAAAATCTAATGGAACATACACTTCCCTATGCAGCAGCAGTTTTAAAATTACTAAAAGGTCCAGTAAACTATGACCTTGATCCTAAAGAATGGGACCAACTTGCAACCTATCAAACTGATATAAAAAAATACTTTGATAAGATAGGTCTTCATTTAGTTGTAGATAATGATGATGGTTTCGCTTATCTATACCAACCTTCCGGCGATGATGATCTAGGACTACCAAGGATAACACGACGTATCCCCTTACCTTTTGATATAACGTTATTACTTGTTTTACTAAGAGAAAAATTAACTGAACAAGCAATCGATGATAGAAATCTGGCAAACCTTTTGAAAAAAGAAGATTTGTATGAATTACTAAATCCTTTCTATCCAAAGACTCAAAACGAATCTTTGCAATATAGAGAATACGATAGAATTATTTCAAAAGTGGTAGAACTGGGTTTTTTAAGAAAGACCGAAAAAGATAAAAATGAATTTTATCAAATTGAAAAAATTATCAAAGTTAGGATTCGAGCAGAAGAATTAAACACAATTAAGGCAAGGCTTTTAGAAGACAATGACAGAAAGACTGTTCAAGATGACTGATATCAACACAGATATGGGGTATCGCCTACTCCGTATGGAATTTTTAAATTGGGGAACTTTCAGCAATGGTAAAATATTTGCAGTGGACACAAATGGAAAAACTGCTCTGATAACTGGTGCAAACGGATCCGGTAAATCTACGTTAGTTGATGCACTACTCACATTACTTGTTCCCTCACAGAAAAGAAATTATAACCTTGCCAGTGGAACAGAGAGAAAACGTGATAGGGATGAGAAAACCTATATCCAAGGGAATTACGGAAAAACAACAGATGAGACGCAAGGTAGCAAAATATTAAAGATGCGTGATCCAAGTGAGGGACATATATCAGTTTTACTCGCAGTGTTCTATAGTGAAGAGATTAAGCGTTATGCTTCTATTAGCCAGGTTTTATGGTTTAACAATGGAAATCTAGAAAAGTTTTATGTAGTAGCAGAAAGAGAATTAAATATAAAAGATGATTTTAAACATAAAGGGGATATTAAAAACTTTAAAAAAGTCCTAAAAAATCAAGAAAATATAAAAGTTTTTGATTCCTTTAAAGAATACATTCATGAGTTTATTAAAAATGTAGGGCTTCGATCTGAAAAAGCGTTAGATTTATTTAATCAAATTGTAGCAATTAAATCAATTGGAAATCTAAAAGAATTCATACGAGAACATATGCTAGAAAAGCATGATGTAAATGAACTGATTGAAGATTTGGATAAAAATTATAAAAATCTAAACGATAGTTACAATGCAATATTACAAGCTAGAAGACAGTTAGAGGAATTGATTCCTATTGAAGAAGAATCTGTTAAATACGAAAAAATTGTAGAAGAGATTCACAATATACAAGGAAGTATTTTTATATTACCTGCGTTCTTTGCTCGGGAGAAAATCAATTTATTAAAAGAAAATCTAGAATCAACAAAATTCAATCTAGAGAAAATGAATGATATAGTTGAATCCAATGAAAAGGAAATCATAAGAAAAAGAGAGGAAGAAAGAAGTCTTTATGCAACTCTTGAAAATGATTCAATTGGAAGAAGAATTACTGAACTACAAAAACAATTAATAGATGAGCGAAAGATTCTTGTTGGTAGACAATCTGCCTATGATAAATATAAAAACCTAGCTGCCTCTTTGTTATTACAAACAAAGGTTACACAAGAAAATTTCTATGAAAATAAAAAGTTAGCAGAAGAAAAAATTCATAAAAATTTAGATCTATTAAAAGAAATTGAGAAAAAAAGAGATCATTGGGTCGTTGTTCGAAATACATTGCACAATCAAAAGCAAGAATTAGAATCTGAATTAAATTCACTCAAAACACGAAAAGATTTATTGCCTGGATTACAAATCGAAATCAGAAAAGATATATGTAATTTTCTAGAAATCCCAGAAGATGAACTTCCTTATGCAAGCGAACTGATGCAAGTCAAGTCAAGAGATTCAGAATGGAAAGGTGCGATTGAAAAATTATTAAATAATTTTGGTAGAAGCTTAATCGTTCCAGACGAGCATTATTCTAGAGTGAATGCTTATATAAATAAGACAAAGTTAAAAGGGAAATTAGTCTATTTTAGAATGTTTGAGACAGATAATAAAAATATTAAACCATCTTCTCCTAAATCATTGTTTTATAAATTGGAATTTAAACCGAATTCACTTTTTACTCATTGGATTGAAACAAGAATTCTAAATGACTTTAATTATATCTGTGCTGATTCACTGAAAGAATTTCAAGAAGAAGATAGAGCTATTACCAAAGAAGGATTGATTAAGCATTCTAGAACAAGACATGAGAAAGATGATAGAAGTTCAATTCACGATAAAGCACGTTATATATTAGGATGGTCTAATACAGATAAAGTAAAAGCTTTAGAAGAAGAATTAAAAAACTTTGATAACAAATATTCTGATGCCTATTCTAAAATGGATCAATTAGAAAAAGAAAAAAAAGCAATTCATAAAACAGATTTAGATTTAAGAGAAATCTTACGTTTTGAAAGTTTTACAGAATTAGATATTGCATCGATTGAAAAAGTAATCCAAGAAACGGAATCACATAAGAAAGATTTAGAAAATTCTACCGGAGATCTTACTAAAATCCAATCAAAGCTAACTAGTATTAAATCTGAAATCCAAAAATTGGAAAAAGAAAAATCTGAATTAGAAAAGAAAAGAAATAATTTAGATAGAGATATGGAAGAAGCTGATCTTGAAATCAAAGATTGTGAAAGTGTTTTAAAACTAATTAAAGATGATGAATTTGAAAAGCACAAATCAGAAATAGAAAAAAGAGTAACAGGAACAAATAAACTTAGTTTATCTAATATAAAAAATAAACAAAATGAGCTTCATACTCTTTTTGAAAAGCAAAGAGAAGATAGAGAAGAAATTAAACAAAGAACTCTTACAAGTATCGTTCGAAGAATGGAAGCTTACATAAAAAACTTTGAAGTGGATACTACTGATTTAACGGCGGAAATTGAATCCATTTCAGATTTTAGAAAAGAATTATCTAAGATTCAAAATGATAAACTACCTGAATTTCAAGATAAATTCAGAAGGATGATGGATGAAAAAGTCGCACATCAAATTGCTGAATTTAGAGAAAATATGGTCGAACAGGAAAAGGAAATCATTGAGAAAATCGATGAATTAAATGAGGCATTAGAGAATATTGATTATATTCCTGGTTATACATTTATACAACTAGACTGTCAACCAACTGCTAATGTTGAAATCTTAGATTTCAAAAAAGAGTTAATCGATTGTATTCCTGACTTAGAAAAGCCAGAAGAAAATGAATCTAAATTCATAAAGATTAGAGATCTATTAGACAAACTCAAAAATAGAAGTTCTGAGAATACGGATAGGTGGGTTAAATTAGTAACTGACGTTCGCAATTGGTTAGACTTTAGAGCGATTGAATTAACTAGAGATGATCGCAAACAAAAAGAAGTCTATGATTCCAGTGCAGGTAAATCAGGTGGACAAACAGTAAAACTAGCTTATACTATTTTAGCATCTGCAATTTCCTATCAATTTGGAATTAGAGAAAAGAAATCGTTTCGGTTAGTTGTGATCGATGAGATGTTTAATAACCTAGACAATCAAAATTCTAGATTTGCTATGGACTTGTTCAAACAGCTGGGATTACAATTGTTAGTCGTTACCCCATTGGATAAAATAAGCATTGTAGAACCCTATATCTCTTCTATTCATCTTGTTGCAAATAACCAAGAAGGAAAAGATTCTAGGGTTTATCCAATAACGATGGAAACGTTAAGAAAGAAAAAAGAAGGCTCCTAACCTTTATAATTTGTAAAAGTAAAATCGAAATTTAGTTCATTTTTTTTTAGAAGATGCTGAACTTCTTGTAGATCGTCTTTTTTCTTGCCTGTTACTCTAACATAATCGCCCATGATTGCAGCTTGGACTTTTAATTTAGAATCTTTTATAATTCTTACGATCTCTTTCGTATGTTCTTTCTCTAAACCTTGCTGAATTTTTACTTTCATTCTAGCTGTGTTTCCAGTTGCAGACTCAATTTTGGAATCAAAATTAAACGCTTTGAGACCGACTCCTCTCTTAGCTAATTTATTAATTAAAACATCAATCACCTGTTTGATTTTAATATCATTGTCTGAGGTAATAACTAAATTTTCCTCTTCTACTTTAATATCAGACTTAGAACCTTTAAAATCAAATCGAGTATTAATTTCTGAGAGTGCTTGTGTTACAGCATTTGCCAGTTCAGACTTTTCAACCTTAGATATTATATCAAATGAAGGATCTTGTGCCATTTTGTTAACCCCTTGCTTGTAATTCCTTTTTTATAGTTTCAATGATAACATCGTTGTTAATATCGGATCCAATTGAACCCTGCGCCATATCTATTTTGCCCCCACCCTTGCCGCCTATCGCACTGGTTGTAGCTTTTAATATTTGATTACAGTCAAATCCTGAAGATACAGCATTTTTATTCGCCATGAGTAAAATTGTTTTATTCGAAGCAGACTCTAAGAGAAAAGAAATAAAAATCTTTTCCTGTTGGTTCTTTATTTTATCTCCTAACTCTTTTAATACATCAATCTTAAGATCTTTAAATACTTTAGAAACAAAAAGAATTGAATTGATTTTAACTGAATTTTTTAGGATTTCATCCGATTGGGATAGTATATCACTGTTCCCAGCTGCTTCTAATCTTTTCTTTTCTTTATTTAATTCAATAGTTTTATTTGCTAAGTCTTTTTCGATTTTGGCTTTTAAATCCCTATATAACCTAACGCTATTTGCTCCGTTTGTTAAAAAGGAAGATTGAACTTCATCAGGACTTGGTATTTTTGTATCTATTAGAATTTTACTGTCCTTGAAAACATCCTTAGCTTTGAGATTAAATTCTTGCACTTTTTGAGTTAAGGTTTGGAATTCTTTCTGAAAAAATTCTATCACAGGTGACCCGCACACTGCTTCAATACGCCTATTTCCTGCACCAGGGCTAGATTCTTTTTGAATATAGAAATATTTTATATTTCCAGTATTCGAGACGTGCGTTCCTCCACAAAATTCAATGGAATATTTCCCCATTTGAATCACTCGGACAATATCTCCATACTTCTCTTCAAAAAAAGCTACAGCCCCTGTTTTCTTAGCCTCGTCTAAACTTAAAATTTTAGTAGCAACAGGAATAGAAGACTGTATTGCTTCATTTACTTTAGATTCAATTTTTAAAATTTCTTCTTCTGAAAGAGCTGCGTTATGCGAGAAATCAAATCTTAAATATTCGTCTGATACAAGAGATGCTTTTTGTGCAACATGGGATCCAAGAATTTCCCGTAAAGCTCCATTTAGTAAATGAGTTCCTGAGTGATGATAGGTTAAAAGTTCTCTTTTGGTAGTATCAATTTCTAAAGATACAAGATCACCTAACTTTAATTGTCCGCTTAACATTGCTCCTATATGTAAGATCACATCATTTTCTTTTTGTGTATCTTTCACTTGAAAAACATTGTCACCTAACTTGATATATCCTGAATCTCCGATTTGTCCACCAGATTCACCATAAAAACAAGATTTATCTAAAACTAAAACTGCCTCATCGCCCGATTGTATCTCACTCTTTGTTTTAGAGTCTTTTATGATGTATAAAATCTTCCCTTGTTCAGAGAGTTTTTCATAACCAGAAAATTGGGTTGGAGATATTTTTTCCCCAATAGATGTAAGTATTTGTGCTTTTTTTCCTTTCCAACTTTCTCTAGATAGTTTTCTGTCTTTTTCTAATTCTTCTAAATATCCTTTTTCATCGAAGGCGAAACCTTTATCTCTGAGTATTTCCTTTGTCATTTCTACCGGAAATCCATACGTGCCATACAATTTGAAAATATCAGCACCCGAAAAAGTTTTTTCATTTTTGGACTCATAAACCTTTGCCATAGACTCAATGACTCCAAGTCCAAGCTCTAAGGTATTTAGAAATAAATCCTCTTCAGATTTAACTATGCGGATAACTTCATTTTTCCTTTTTTCTAAATCAGGATATTCTAATTTGTATATTTCCACTATTTCAGGAATTACTTTGTATATAAATGCTTCTTTAATTCCAATTCTTCTGGCAAAAAGAGATGCTCTTCGAATTAGTCTACGTATAACGTATCCTCTTCCAGTTTTATCTGGCATAACACCATCTGTAATTGCAAATGTAATTGCTCTAGAATGATCTGTTAAAACACGGAAGGGAGTTTTAGTATCTGCTTCGTATTTTCTTCCACTTAATTTCTCAATAAAACCAATAATTCTTCTTAATTCATCTGTATCATAAACAGAATCCACGTTTTGCAAAAGTAATGCAACTCTCTCAAGACCAGATCCTGTATCAATACCAGTTTGCTTTAAAGGGTTTAACTTTCCTGTTATATCTTGATCAAACTGATTGAAGACTAAATTCCAAAACTCTAGAAAGCGATCACAACTACATCCTGGTTTGCAAGTATTCAGCTTTCCACAATCTTTTCCACCTTTACTGACACCACGATCTAGATAAAGTTCTGAACAAGGTCCACAGGCTCCAGAATCCCCTGCAGGTCCCCAAAAATTATCTTCTTTTCCGAGACGAACAATTCTTTCTTTAGGAATTCCTGCTTCGATCCAAAAGTTTTCTGCTTCATCATCATCTAAATAAACTGTTATCCAGATTTTATCTTTGTCAAAACCTAAATGCTTTGTTGAAAATTCTAAGGCATATGAAATTGCCTCTTTCTTAAAGTAATCTCCAAAGCTAAAGTTTCCAAGCATTTCGAAAAATGTGCAATGTCTCTCTGTCCTACCAACATTCTCTAAATCAGTTGTCCTTAATGACTTCTGAGAACTAGCAGCCCGAGTAAAAGTTAGTTCCACAGCTCCTGTGAAATAAGGTTTAAATTGAACCATTCCCGCTGTTGTAAATAGTAATGTGGGATCCCCTACTGGAATTAAGCTTGATGATGGAACTATCGTATGTCCATTTGCTCGGAAATATTCTATAAATAATTTTCTGATCTCAGCTACTGTTTTATACATAACTCACCTTATTCTAAATCTACTTCAATCTCTTCTTTGATTTCTTGATTTCTAAATGCTTGTTTTATTGTTTGATTCGGATATCCCATTTGGAAAAGTTTTTTTTTCAATTTAAAGATTTCCATTTGGTTTTCTTTATTTAATTTATTTTTAGAGATTATTTTTTCACAATTCAGAACCCACACACTGGGATCTACCTCTAATAACTTTTCCTCGATTAGATCTTTTGGAACTCCAAATTCAATCAATTCATATCGAATCTTTTCGATTCCCCAATGCTGATTATAAATTCTAGATCGAATTTTACTCTCTGCAAAACGGTTGTTATCTAATAATTTTGAATTCTTGAGTCTATCAATAACAAAAGCGGAGTCGTTACTACTTACCCCGCTTTTTTCTAGAAATTCTAAAATTTCTTTTTCTGATCTTTCTCTGACTTTGATCTTATTTAAAATCTTAGAATATAATTTTTCATCCAAATATTTAGATTAACGTTTAGAGAATTGTGTTCCACGTCTAGCTTTATGTAGACCATATTTCTTACGTTCTACCATTCTAGAATCTCTAGTTAGGAACCCTTCCTTCTTTAAGATACTTCTAGACTCAGCACTTTTAAGTGACAATGCTCTTGCAATTGCATGACGAATTGCTTCTACTTGTCCTGTAAATCCGCCACCATGAACATTTAACTGTAGATCATATTTATCTCTTACATTTAAAATTGTAAGCGGAGCAATCGCTGCAGCAACTTTCGCCTCTCCCGTTTTAATATAATCTTTGATGTCTTTTTTGTTAACTGTGATTTTTCCAGTTCCATCAGTAAGTTTTAATCTAGCTACAGAAGTCTTTCTTCTTCCTACTGTCCAAGTGCTTTTATCTTTTGCCATTTAAATGTTCCTTAAAATTATATTTCGATCGCTACTGGCTTTTGTGCCTTTAGATTATGCTCGCTACCTGCAAAAACTCTTAAATTAGAAAGCATTACATCTCCTAATTTTGACTTCGGTAACATTCCCTTAACACCTTCCATTAAAACTCTCTCAGGGTTTGTTTGAATTAAATCCTTAAACGGGATCGCACTCATTCCACCTGGATGTAAAGAGTGGTGATAGTAAATTTTTTGATCTCTTTTTCTACCGGTTACTTGCACTTTTGCCGCATTGATGATGATGATGTTGTCTCCACAATCTTGGTTGGGAGTAAAAGTTGCTTTATGTTTGCCTCTAAGTCTGGCTGCAACAGCGGAACAAAGTCTTCCTAATGTTTTTCCTTCTGCATTGATAACAAACCAGTTTTTCTTAATTTGTTCCTTTTTTAAAGAAGGTGTTCTATGTGCTGGTGATATGATTGGCATAATGTAAAAATAATCCTTTTATTGTCATAATTTTGTATCTATATTTATTGGCAAAGTTTTTTTATTGAAACTGATAAAAAAATGAATGTTTTTATGGGTGAAAGCCATTCCCTATTCTATATTTGTTTCGATAACAGTACTCTGCCGTTTTGCCTGTATAGCGAATCTCATCGGCACAAGTGTGACATTCCTTTTTACATTTTTTTGTTTGTAAAAGGCAAAATAGAGGAATATCCGTAGAGCTTGGAAAAAGGGTCTTATAGTTTATAAGGCAATTTAAATCAGCAGCCTTGCACTGATTGTGGACATAACAGGCATCTAAATTTTGCTCATAGGAACAAGAAGATAAAAAAAGCAAAAGAATTACTATATAAATTGATGTAAAAAAAATCTTCTTCAAACTACACCGCATAAATTCTGATCCATAATTATCAACGAGCTTTAAATTTAGTATGGATGCAAACTATTATTCTATTGATCGTCTAAAGTGGAAGATTTTTTATCTAGAAGTATTTTACTATAGTTCGCTTTTATTATCTTAATCTACATTTTTAATAAATGACATTACGCAAAATGAAAAATATTTTAAATAAAAGAATGAATTGAATAGAATGTAAACTTTATTTGCCTCTCTGGCAATAGTATTACATAGGCTCTTGTTAATTAGAATTCTTTCTAGGCTATAATAAAATGAACGAAGAAAAAATTATACGACATCTGTATAAAAATCAATCCTTTGATCCTTTTGTGGATGATTGCTTTTGGATGGATAAAAAATATCTAGTTACAACAGACACGATGTGCGAAGGAACTCATTTTAAACATGAATGGAGTTCTCCTAAAGATCTTGCTTGTAAATTAGTTACATTAAATGTTTCTGATCTTTTTTCTTCCGGTGGAATTCCCAAATATGCATTTTTAAATTTAGGTTTATCTAAAATATCTTCCAATTCTAAATGGCTCAGCTCCTTCACAAATGCACTTCGAAAGAATTTACAGAAATACAATATAATTCTATCAGGAGGTGACACCTATCGCTCTCAAACTACTAATCTCAATTTAACACTCATTGGAACTATAAATCATCTGATTCAAAGAAAAGGAGCCTCTGTAGGTGATAAAATTTTTATAACAGGCAAAATTGGTCTGTCTATTCTTGGATTAAAATATTTGGAGAATAATATAGATTTGCCGCTTCGATTTAAAAAAGCCGCATTAAAAAAACACCTGGCACCAGAGGTAAGAAATCTCTTTGCTAAAAATCCAAGCATTTATAAAAATATGACAGCTATGATGGATATATCAGATGGGTTGATTCAAGATGCAAATAAATTAGCAAAGGCTTCTAACGTTCACTTAAATATTCATATTGAGAAAATTCCTTTTTTTGTTAACTACGAAAAATATCTGACTATAGATGATGCCCTAAATTCAGGGGAAGAAGCGGAGTATCTTTTTACGGGCGATGTGAATTTGAAAAAATCTAAATTTATAACATTGATTGGCGAGGTGCTTTCAGGGAATGCAGGCGTGAGTTTTTTGAAAGACAATAAAAAATATTCTCCAAAAGAAAAAGGTTTTTTACATTTTTAATTTTTTGAATGAAGGCGATTTAAAAATTTACGTAAAAATCAAAGAAATCTTCTTCTACTACATTTCTTCTTCTGTTAAAATTCTGTTTCCTTTCTTCGTCTCCTTTCTCCCATTTGGCAAGTATCGCATTGATTTCTTTTAATTCTGTCTGTGTCATTTTTTCAAATTCCCTAAATTCAATTTCTGCTTCTTTTTTTAAATAGGCTAATTTAATAGGCTTCAGCAATAGAAATCCCCAAGATGGTTCTTTCTTTGCGGCTTTTATGGAGTTAGCAATGCTTTTTAGTTTTTGCATTAATTTAGAATTTGCAGATTTTAAATCAAAAACAGAACTCTCAATTCCGATTGACCCTACTTTTATATTGAACATAGTAATAATAAAATCTAATTTATCTAAATCTTTCTGTTTGTATGCTTCTTGTGCCTCATGCCATAGCTCTTTTTCCAAATCAGATGCGTCTCGATTTTTATCTGGATGTAATTTTTGAACTATAATCCTATATCTTTCTTTTAAACGTGAGTCGAGATCTTTCTCGCTTCCCTTTCTCCCAAGTCCAAAGCCTTTTCGTATAGATTCAAAATCTTCAGCACTCTGATTAAATTTTTCATTGAATCTTTTAAAGAATTCATTTAGATCTTCTCTAAAAATATCCTCTTCATCTTCAAAATTATTTTCCCAAAAGTTTTCATTCTCAGTTGAGGTTTTTTCTTTTTCCTCTTTGGGATTGACATTTTTTCTTTTTTCTATAACAATTTTATAGGCTTCTACAAACGTTATACCCTGTCGAAATGCTTCATCTTGCACTTCTTCTATTAATTCTCTTTTTTCTTGAATTTCAATAGAGGACTGTCTTATCTTTTGGATTTTTTCTCCAAAATTTTCTTGGATCCATCTATCATAAGCTGGCTTATCTATTTTTTGAAATTGGTCAATTTCTCTTTGTGCTTTATCAATTTTTTTAATTGTTTTCTGACATTCAGAGATAATTTTTTTTCTAATTACTGTTTGGTTAACAGTGATTAGCCGTCTTTCATTTGTATTAATCTTTGGAGCAGTTTCCTTAGTGTAAACTTTTTTCTTCTTTGCAGAATAATACTTTCGGCTGTTAGAAGAAGTTTTTATCACTGCATTGCCTGCTCTAGATCTGCTATTAAATCTTCTTTCGATTCTATTCCAACCGAAAGACGCAGTAATCTATCTGTTAAACCAATTTTATCTAAAATATCCTTTGGGATTGCTGCATGAGTTTGAACAATTGGGTAAGTGATTAGGCTTTCTACTCCACCCAGACTTTCTGCAAACGCAATGATTTTTACTCTTTTTAAAATTTGCTCTACTAGTTTTTGTTCTTTTAATTCAAAAGAAATCATAGCTCCGAATCCGGTAGATTGTTTCTTGGAAGTTTCATGTCCAGGGTGAGTTTTGATTCCTGGATAATAGACTTTTTCAACCAATGGATGTTGCAATAGCCAGTTAGCAATTGCATTTGCATTCTCTTCTTGTCTTTGCATTCTAAGACCAAGAGTTTTTAGTCCACGTAACATTAACCAACTATCAAAAGGAGCAAGACCAGAACCAACCGTATTTTGTATAAAACGAATTTTTTCTCCAAGATTTGAATCTTTCACTGCAATTAAGCCAGCCAAGGTATCATTGTGACCACCTATGAATTTTGTTGCACTACAAATCACTATATCCATTCCAAGCTCAAGTGGTCTTTGAAAAAATGGAGATAAAAAAGTATTATCAAAAATAGTTAATATATTTTTTTCTTTTGCCAGATCAGCAACAGCCTTTATGTCCGTGATCTTCATCATTGGATTTGTTGGAGATTCAATAAATATTGCTTTCGTGTTTTTGTTTATTTCTTTTTGAATATTTTCTACATTGGAAGAATCGACATAGACAAATTTCTGATTTCGATTTTTGCAAATCTCTTGAAAAAAGCGATAGCTGCCACCATACAAGTCATCACATACAATAAATTCATCCCCTGCTTTGAATAAATCAAATATTGCAGAGATAGCAGCCATACCAGTTGTAAATGCAAACCCAAATTTACCACTTTCCAAAATAGCATAAGAATTTTCTAACTTTTCTCTTGTTGGGTTTTGTGTTCTTGAATAATCATAGCCAGTAGATTTTCCTAACTCAGGATGTTCAAAGGTAGCAGTCTGGTATATAGGCATACTAATAGAGCCTGTTACGGATTTATGTGCATCACCACCATGAACTAATATTGTATCTATATGCATGTAGTTGATATATTGATAGTTGATTTAGAAGTCAATTGAAAAAAGGATATGCGAAGCTGTTAAAACAGCTTCGCTCTTTGAATGAAAGTTGCGGATAACAAAGATTAGGCGAAAAGACCTTCAATAGACAAGTATCTTTCCCCTGTATCATAACAAAATGTTAAAACTTTTGCACCTGCAGGTATTTCATTTATTTTCTTGCTAACAGCAGCAAGAGATGCTCCAGAAGATACACCTACAAAGATTCCTTCTTCTTTAGCAGAACGAACGGCATATTCAAAAGCTTCTTCTTTTGTAATTTGAATTACTCCATCTAGAAGTTTAGTATCAAGGTTCTTTGGAATAAAACCTGCACCGATTCCTTGAATTGGATGTGGACCTGGCTTTGGAGGTTCATTATTTAACGTTGCTGTGATTACTGGGGATGCAGCTGGTTCAACAGCAAATACTTTTAAATTTGGAAATTTTTCTTTTAATACTTTTGCAACACCAGTGATATGACCACCAGTTCCAACACCAGTAATTAAATAATCTAATCCATCAGAAAAATCATTTAAGATTTCTTTTGCTGTTGTATTAATGTGCACTTGTATGTTTGCATCATTTTCAAATTGTTGTGGCATCCATGCATTTTTTTTAGAAGCTACTAACTCTTTTGCTTTTTCAATCGCACCAGGCATACCCTTTTCTCTTGGTGTTAATTCAAAAGTAGCACCGTAGGCAGACATGAGTCTTCTTCTTTCGATACTCATTGATTCCGGCATTACAAGAATCAAAGGATATCCTTTTACCGCTGCAACCATTGCAAGACCGACTCCAGTGTTACCAGAAGTTGGCTCTATGATAATGCTATCTTTCTTTAAAATACCTTTCTTTTCTGCATCTTCTATCATCGATAGAGCAATTCTATCTTTGATACTTCCACCTGGATTCGCTTTTTCTAACTTCACCCACACATTTGCTTTATTTCCATAAAGTCTGTTTAATTTTACATGTGGAGTGTTTCCTATTGTTTGGAGAATATTTTCTGCTTTCATGAATTCCTCTTATAATGCAATTTAATTGTATTACACTATTTTGGAGGAATGTTTTATAGTCAATCCATTATTCCAATAAATTAAACATTTTGTATGTTTTATTAGAAATTTATCTTTTATCAGTGAAAGTCATTTCTCCACCGGTTACGTTTCCATTTAGAAATTCTCCTGCAACAGCAGTTCCGTCCGGTAAAGTGAGTGTTCCTTTTCCGTTATAAGTTCCATTTTTAAATTCGCCAACATACTTTTCACCTGTATAGCTATCAAAGGTGCCTTGGCCATGAAAAAGACCCTCTTTGAATTCTCCAACATAAACAGTTCCATTTGGAAAAGTAAGAGTTCCCTTACCATCAAACTTATTATTTTTGAAGTCGCCTACATATTTTTTTCCATTTTTAAATGTAAGAACCCCATGACCGCTATAATTGCCACTTGCAAATTTACCTATGTATTTAGAACCACTTTTAAAATAGAGATTTCCATCCCCGTCAAATTTTCCTTCTTTAAAACGCCCTTCGTATCTTTCTCCTGAATTAAAAGCGAGTGTTCCATTTCCGTTAAATTTACCTTGCTTAAACTCACCATCATATTTATCGCCATTTGGAAAAGAGAGAACTCCATCTCCATCAAACATTCCATTTGCGAAGTTGCCTACATACTTTTCCCCATCTGCTAGAATTAATGTTCCCTCACCGTCAAAGAGTCCATCTTTAAAATTGCCAGTGTATTTATCCCCATCTGCAGAAGCAAAACTACCTCTTCCATTAAAATTACCATCTCTAAATTCACCAATGTATTTACCATCTTCTGGATCTATAAACGTTCCATTTCCGTTATCGCAATTTCCGGTGATGCAACCTTTTCTTTTCTCAACATTTGCACATGTAATTACAAATACTAAAAGCGCTATTGTATATATTTTATTAAGCATATCTCAATCCTGTTTGTCGTTATCCATCATTGTATTTATTTTCTTATTTAACAAGAATAAAATTACTGCACTAAAAAAAGATGTATACACAAAGATACTAAAAAAATCGGAGAGGCTTGCAAATTGGTTCATCTTCCCAGAAAAAAATCCTGCAATGTAATGAGCGATTGCATTCGATAAAAACCAAGTCCCCATGAGAACTCCTGCAAATCTAGCTGGTGATAACTTAGATACCATAGATAAACCAACAGGGGAAATACAAAGCTCACCCAATGTATGAAATAAATAGGCAAATACTAACCAAACCATACTCACTTTTATATTCGTATTTGAATCAATTTCTTTTGATCCAAAAACCAAAAATAAAAATCCTAAGCCAACTAAAAGAAATGCAATAGAAAATTTTACAGGTGTATTTGGTTCTTTTCTTCTATCAGCCAAATCAGACCAGAGTTTAGCAAAAATAGGCGCAAACACAAGTATCAGAAATGCGTTAAGCGATTGAAACAAAGAGGCTGGAATTTCAAACCCGAACAAAGTTCGATCCATATATCGATCCGCAAATAAATTCATAGAGGACCCTGCTTGTTCAAAAGCAAACCAAAAAAACATAGTAAAAATGGACAGAATCAGAATTACTAGAATACGTCTTATTTCTTTTTCAGATAACGTTTTATTTTCAGATTGATTTTGTAATCGAATTCTAACTGGCTCTTCCATTTTTAAATGCTTTATCCCAAGATTAAAAACGATTAATCCAAAGAACATTCCAATCCCTGCCAATCCAAACCCATAATGCCATCCATAAACTTCTCCTAGATAACCACAAAGCACAGGTCCAAACATAGCTCCTAAATTAATTCCCATATAGAAGATAGTAAAGCCTGCATCTTTTAATTCTGGATGATCCTTGTAGAGATTTCCAAGATACGTAGAAATATTTGGTTTAAAAAACCCATTCCCGAAAATCAGTAAAGCAAGACCTAGGTAAAAAAATTCTATAGAACTAAAAGCAAGAGAAATATGCCCAAACATCATCAGGCATCCCCCTAAAAAAATTGCCTTTTTAAAACCAATAAATCGATCCGCAATATAACCTCCCAATATAGGAGTGAGATAAACTAAACCTGTATAGGCTCCATAGACTTGACCAGCATATTCATCATCATATTGAAAGTATTTTACCAAATACAAAAATAGAATCGCTCTCATTCCATAATAACTGAACCTTTCCCACATTTCTGTGAAAAATAAAATAAAAACGCCTTTGGGATGATGACTCATTTATTTTGCTTTGCTCTAGATGTCCACTTTATATCAGAAATCGATTCTTCTTGATTGGCAAACCTAGCTGCCACAAATAAAAAATCAGACAAGCGGTTAACATAGATTAAACTCATCTCAAAAATTTCTAAGTTTTTTTCTTTTGCTAGAACCATTTCTCTCTCTAGTCTTCTGCATATAGTTCTTGCGACATGCAAAAACCCAGAGGATTTAGCTCCACCTGGAAGAATAAAACTTCTCATTTCAGTTAGTTTTGATTGGAGTTCGTCAATTTTTATTTCTAAGTATTCTATGTCGGAATTGTAAATGATAGATTCTTTGGAGTCATTTAATCGAAAGCCAGCAAGTTCTGATCCTAGTTCAAATAAAATATTTTGTGTAGTGAATAACGGTTCTTTTAGTGTAGAATCTTCTAATAAAAAGGATATAGCGACACCTATTTGGGAATTCAATTCATCACATGTTCCATAGAGTGATACTAAATCATCCGACTTCGAAACTCGTTTTCCGGATGCTAAAGATGTTTTCCCTTTGTCCCCTGTTTTGGTATAAATCTTCATGGAAACTACAATCCTAGAAAATAAACAGAGGTCATTCCTTTTTTATTAGGAATTAGTTGTAGTTATTTCGACTTGTCTTTATTTTCATCTCTAAAAAAAACTTTATGAATATACTCTTGAATGATTCCTGTTTCGAAAGGGGGAAGCTCTTCGTATCGAATTACATAATCCTTTCCAGTTGCTCTTGCTACTGTTCCTGAAATTCTCAAAGTCTTACCATCTAATATAAATTCGACAGTCAATCTATCTCCAATGTAGAGAGGACTCGGAGCCTGTATAGTTAAACCGCCTGTTCCTAAATCGATTAAATGGCAGGACATAGAACGATTTTTTTGTGAATGTAAGTAGTAATTCCCAGGTGTGGAGAGTCTTACCCTCGCTTTTTTTCTTTTTTGCTTTTTGGGGTCAAATACCGAAAAAGATTTATTAAATAACTGTTTTGCTTCTGCCATAGAATCCGCCTTAAAAAAATTTCGCTTATTATACTTTTTTTTAGATTTTGTCAATATACTTTTTAAACAAGATGGTTTTTTGATCCTATGTTTTCAAAAATTGTGTCCGATTCTCCCTATAGCATTCTTTTAGAAACAACTCTTACATCAAAAAATGAATCTAGAAATTTCTTTTTCCAAAACCCAATAACTGTTTTAGAAGCTTATAACCTAAATCAATTAGAAATTAATTTAAGAAAGATAGAAGAATACATAGAACAGGGATATGTTTTAGCCGGTTACATAGCTTACGAAGCTGGTTTTTTATTTTTCGAAAATCTAAAGAATAAATTCTTTTCGAAAAACTTTCCTTTTCCGCTTCTATGGCTTGGCGTTTATCCAGAAGAAAATATAACAAAATTTTCTAACAGTAAAGAACACATTCCTAGCCCAGCTTCCTACAAGATTGAAAACTTAAAGCTAAATACTTCGAAGCTTGAATACAAAAACAGTATTCAAAAAATTTTGGATTATATTTACTCCGGTTATACTTACCAAGTTAATTTTACAATCAAAACTAATTTTGATTTTATAGGAGACTCATCTGAATTTTACGAAGAACTGAAAATCAATCAGCCTGTTCCCTACTCAGCTTTTTTAAATGATGGCAGAAGAAAAATTTTATCACTCTCCCCAGAACTTTTCTTTAAAAGGGAAGGAAATAGAATTACCTCAAAACCAATGAAAGGAACTCTTCCTAGAGGCAAATCACCATTAGACGATGATAGAATAAAGGAGCAGTTTCAATTAGATTCGAAAATGAAAGCAGAAAATAGTATCATCGTAGACTTGATGCGTAATGATATTGGTAGAATCACCGAGATAGGATCTGTAAATGTTTCAGACCTTTTAATCATTGAAGAATATAAAACCCTCTTTCAAATGACGTCTACAATTCAAGGTGAACTCAAGAGTAACACTAGTTATTTCGATCTATTCAAAGCAATTTTTCCAGGAGGCTCTGTTACGGGTGCCCCTAAGTATAAAACCATGCAAATCATTCAAGAATTAGAAAAAGGTTTTAGAGATGTATACACAGGAGCTATTGGATTCATATCAAAAAAAGAATCTGTCTTTAACTTGCCCATCCGAACGATAGTCATTGAAAACAATTTTGGAACAATGGGAATTGGAAGCGGAATTATTTCTGATTCTGAGCCAATAAAAGAATTTGAAGAATGTCTACTCAAACAAAAATTTTTAATCAATACTTTAAAATTTGAATTAATAGAGAGTATCTTACTCGTAAGAAATACATATTACTTACTTAGATTGCATTTGAATCGATTAGAAAAGTCAGCAATTTATTTTGGATTTTCATTTAATAAGAAAAAGATCGAAGAAGAATTAAATCATTTTAAAATAAATTTGGATAAGAAAAAAAGATATAAAGTAAAACTAATCCTCTCTAAAAATGGAGAAATAAAATTAGATTATACTCAGATTATAAACGAAAAAGCGATAGGCAAAATTCAAATTGGTTCCGAAAAAATCTCAAGTCTGAATTTATTTCAAATGCATAAAACAACCATTCGAAGCTTTTATAATCAAATGTATAAAATAGCTGAAGAACTAAATATAACTGATTTTATTTTTCTAAATGAGAATGAGGAAGTATCAGAGGGAAGTATTTACAATTTGTTTATCAAAAAAGGAAAAGAGTATTTCACTCCACCTATCGATTCAGGTATTTTAAATGGAGTAATGAGAGAATACTTATTGATGAAAAATAAACTCATTGAAAAAACTTTATTCAAAAGAGATTTACTAGAGGCAGATTCTATCTACTTATGCAATTCGGTTCGGGGGATAATACACGTAAACCTTTTAACTAACTAAATCTACGAAGGAAATATTGATAATGAGTGTATTCGACTTAAAAACAGATGATAGTTTGATGTAGGCTGTAGACAACCAACATCAAACTAATAAGGATTACATTCCTGGGATGGATGGAGTTTTTACAGGTAACTCGCTCGTTTTACTAGATGGAGCACTTCCACCAGCTGCTACAGCAGCACAACCAGAAGCTTTTTTGGAAGCTGCTGCAATTCTAGCTTTTTCATCTGGAGATGCTTTAGCTGCTTCTAAATCAGCTTCTAAAGTTTTTAAATTACCAGAATCTTTTGCGAAATCAGCAGACATAGTAGCTTTTTCTGCAACAGAAGCACCTTTCATCTTTTCAGATAACGCACAAAACTTTGTTACAAAGTCTTCATACGCTTTAATCTTTGCAGATAAATCATTAGAGCTATCAGCTTGCTTAGCTTCTTCTTTCACTTCTTTTACTTCTTCTTTTGGCTCTTCTTTTTTTCCACAAAAAGAAACGGAAACAGAAATCGCGATGATTGTTAAACTGAATAATATTTTTTTTATCATAAACCTATCCTAAATTTGTTTAGTTTATTATGAAAAAAAGTAGAAAACAATGTCAAGCGCCATTTCCATCTAACTTTCTAAGAACTTTATAATTTATATAATTGGAGATAATAATCCTACAATAGTCTCTTGATTCTTTAGATGGTAGCTCTTCTAAAAAATGATTAAAATCATTCATATAATGATTTCTTTTCCACTTTCTTAAATTTCCAGGTCCACCGTTATAAGCAATCGACGCCCATTTCAAAGCTCCATATGAATTGAGCAAATCTGCAATAAATTTAGTTCCAAATTTAATTGAAACCTCAGGATCATGAAGAGAATAGTTTTCAATTTTTAATTTTTTGGCAATGATCCTTCCTGTAGCCGGCATAACTTGCATTAACCCTCTTGCATTAGAAGGAGAAATTGCATTCTCTCTAAAAAAGGATTCCTGTCTCATAATCGCATAAACAATATCCTCATCTACAGAAAATTCTTTTGCACTTTCCTTTACAATGTCTAGATGAGGTCTAGGGTAAAGTCTTGTTGTGATAGAAGAAGGAAGTAAAAGAGGATCATCTGGGATTTTAAAACTTTTCATTAATTGTCTTGTATAATAAAGAGAAAGATAGGCATTTTTACTTAAATCCCCTGCTCCTACGTATAGCTCAAATTTTTCATTTTCATTCAGATTGTTTCGATTTGCATAATCATCTATAATGTAAATTCCTCGATCAAATTCACCAACCTTTAAATATTCAACTGCCATCAAAAGAATCTTTTGGCTTTGAATTTTACTAGAAGCATTGCTAAGTCTTTGCCCTAGATCAATCGAATCTTTGTAATAGGCAAAGTTCAAATTATGACCAACAAGTGGCTTTACATAATCTGAATTATTATTAACGGATAGATACTTGAAAAGATTTTCTTTACTGGAAGTTGGATTATCTACAGCGGGTAACGTTTTAATTTCAGAATTGAACTCTTCTGCAATTACGCTTGTATAATAAGAACCAGGACAATAGGAATAATAGGAACTCAAAATAAATTTTAATTTATCTGTCTCACCTTTGAATCGTAAAAATCTGAGATACCAGTAGATCAATCTTCCCTTTACAGGTAAATTGGGAATTGCTTCAATCGCTCGATTCCAATATTCATCTGGCATATAGGCAATAGATTTAGAGTCAGAATTTGCTAGGAAATCAATGAGAGAGTCATGATATCTTAAATCATATGGATTTAATTTTAAATACTCTAATAGACTTGAAAAGTATTTCTCTTCTTGTTTATTTTTTTTATGAATACGTGAATAGTTTTTATGCACTAAAGGATTTGTAGAGTTTTTTAAATATGTATTTTGAAGATCATAAGCAAGTCTTGTTTCTCTTTTGTTAATTAAATCCTCTGCTACGTTTGCAAGAAAGTTTTCTTCTTTTGATATTGTATTATAATTAGTTTTTAAAAAAGGAAGGACGTTATGTGTTGTTGTATTTAAAAAAAATAGAGTGATATTTTTAACTAATCGTTCGTTGTTATAAGATTGAGATGCGTTGAATATTTTTCGATGAGCAATTGATCTTTGTTCTTTAATTGGAAGGGTCAAAATTACAGCTGCTAATTCCTCTCTAGTTAAGTAATCTGTCAACTCATTTGAAAAGTCTTTCAGACCACTCATTGCTTTATGCTTGATGGAAGAATTTGAATTTTTATCTAAGAACAGAGAGAGTAAGTTCTTTTTGCCTTCTTCTTTTTTTCCTGAATGATACAAGCTGATCGCATAAATATACTTAACCTCGGGAGTGAAAATGTATTTTTTCTCTTCTTCTGTTAAGGAATCAATTCGTTTTAATACTTGATCATATTCTTTTGTGTCCAAATGAAGTTTTAAAATTTCTTCAAAAGCTTTAATTACGACAGGATCGTTTTCCATTGTATATTTTTGTAGATATACAATTTTTTCTGATTCAGTTAATTGCTTCTGCTTCACAAATTCTTTGTAAAGTTTTAGGTAGCTCAATTTAGCAATGACTCTAGAATCTTTTAATGGATTTGTAAGTAAGTGGTTGATTTCCGCTCTGCCAACCTCTTTAGGATAGATTCCGGTGATAATTCCATAAAGGAGCCTATTTTTTACAGAGCTTTTTTCATTGTGCTCTTCATAATATCGCACCAGTGCATAGGCAGCACTTTCATTGGGGAGATTTTCAATATTTAAAGTTCGATTGATCTTACGCCAACTCATGGATTTGATCAGATAATGAATTTCGTCCGTTGCAAAAACATTTTGAGTGCAAAAAATTAGGATGATTGAAAAAATAGATATTTTAAAGATGGACATGTATTTAAAATGACAAAAAATACAATGCCTGAATGCTGACTATTTGAATTCACTCTATGACAGAAAAAAAATCTAAAATCATTTGGGAAGAATTTTCCTTTTCGGAGTATACGACGGAGAGCAATGTCGCAGTTACTACTCCCAAAATCACTAAAGTCCAGATGTCTTCTCTAGAAACAGAGAATCCAGACAGAAAAAGTTTAAAATCGAAAGCAGAAATTTTAGATTTAAAGCAGACATTAAAAACATCCCTTTCTGATAGCTATGACCTCACCTTTATTCCTGAAAAATTCATCCAGACGAATTTACTCGGAGAGATTTCCTTCAAAAGAATTGAGGAAATTCAGTTTCGATCTAATTATTTAATCCAAGCCAAGTCAGAACAAGACCAAAAAGCAATTTCAAGTTTTGAACGAATTATTTCTTATTATGATAAAGAATTTATTGAAGATGTTGAAATCCTAGAAATTGTAAGCACCTATCTCATTCAGATGAATCGACTTGCTGATTTAGTTGCTCTATCCAATAAATTTTTATCTAAAGGAATTCTTCCTCTTAAGTTTCAGATCTTTTTTATTTTGACAGGTATTTATGAAAATAACCTAACAAATTTAGTTTTGTCTGGGAATGAAAAAATTATTATCAATATTTTGTATAAATTCAAATTCTTACAAATAGACAAATCAGAAAAAAATTACTTATATGATTTAGTTGTTTCTGGTTTAAATCCAGAATTGGTTGGAATTGTATTTCAACTCTTCAAAGATGATTATAAAGGAATTCGAAATATTTCTCCTGTCTATAAAATCATCTCAGAGAAATATAAATATCTATCTAGAGAAGAAAAAAGAGCCTTTGTAAATTCCTACGAAAAAACCTATAATTATCTAAAGACTTATTTTTATATGAAACAAAGTCATTCTGACTTAGAAATTCAAACTTGGCTCAAAGCTATGAAGGTTATGAATGGCAAAGATGCAGCAATATTAGATACAATAGATCAACAACTCAAGGATGTCCCTGAAAAATTAAAGCTAAATAAAAAGTATCTAATTCTGAAAGAACACAATGCAAGCTTTCTACTCAATCCTTTTGAGATTCTGCTTTTATGCAACTCTACAGTAGCGCTAGAATTAAAAAATGAAATTGCGGATTACTATGAAAAATATCCAAACTCATTTATTGCGAATCGGTCCATTGCAGTTACTTATTTTCATGAGGAAGACTATAAAAAATTTCTAATGCAAATAGCCCAATCTGGAAATTTTAGATACCAAATGGAAGTATTATATTTAAAAGCTATCGCCTATCGCGAACTCAATTTGGAAAAAGAATCCTCTAAAATCTTCCAAGCACTCTACAAACGCTTTCCTGAATCAGAAATCCTAGCAAAAGAAATGGGACTTGTTTAACCTTTTTTAAGCCACTGATTAACACAGATAAACACGGATTAGCTTTTTTATTTTGGAATAGAAATTTAGCAAACGCTAGCAATACAAATATGCCAAGTAATTTGTTACGAATAGTTTTTAACGCGAGTTCAATGGAATAGAAAAGAGTATTAGAAATTATTTTTAACAGCTATATCAGCAGGGTATATACTGGTAAACGTGGAATATTCAAAAGATTGAATTCATCTTTTATCCGTGTTTATCCGTGGTAAAATTTCTTGAGTGGTGTGTAAGAACTTAGAGTTTACTAAATTCTTACACTATTGTATTGGTGGGTTAACTGATCTTAGCTGCTACTAATTCAGCTATATCTTTTACTTTTACTTCTTCTGTCTTGCCTGCTGCTTTGACTCCATCTGTAACCATTGTCATACAGAATGGACATGCAACTGCAATTGTATCTGCTCCTGTGTCTAGAAGCTGGTTGGTTCGTTTGACGTTTACACGATCCCCATGCTCTTCCATCCACATTTGCGCTCCACCGGCTCCACAGCAAAGTGATTTTGTATGATGATCGGAAGGCTCTTTTAGATTGTTTGCAGAAACTGCATTTACAATCTCTCTTGGATTTTCATAACCATCATTGTAACGACCTAGATAACATGGATCATGGTAAGTCATTACTTGTTTTGTATCTTCTGCTGTGATGTCTAAATTGATTTTCTTATCGAAAATGAGTTGATTGATAAACTCAGTATGGTGCACAACGTCAAAGTTTCCACCAAATTGAGGATACTCATTTTTAATTGTATTGTAGCAGTGTGGACAAGCTGTTACAACTTTTTTCACTTTATAGTTGTTCATTGTGTCAACGTTTGCTTGTGCAAGTGTTTGGTATAAATATTCATTTCCACCACGTCTTGCTGAATCTCCGGAACAATTTTCTTCTGTTCCAAGGATTGCAAAATTGACATTTGCTTTTTGTAGAATTTTCACAAAAGACTTAGCAGTGCTTTTGCTTCTTTCATCAAATGCTCCCGCACAACCAACCCAATATAAGATATCTACATTGGAATCTTCTGCCATTGTTTTAACTCCGAGTCCTTCTGCCCAGTCTGCTCTTGTATGAGCACCAACGCCCCAAGGATTTGAGTTATTTTCCATGTTTGTGAAAGCACCTTGTAATTCTGCAGGGAATTTCGATTCAGCAAGAACTAAATGTCTTCTCATTTCCACAATTGCATTCACTTGGTTGTTTCCAACAGGACATGCTTCAACACATGCATAACAAGTTGTGCAACCCCAGATTGCTTCTTCAGAAATATATTTATCTCCAATCACGTTAGTCTCTAGACCCATGATCTCTTCAGCCGTTTTACCCGCTTTACGAGCTTCTGCCACTTGTGGCATATTGTCCATGAGAGCATGTTTTAATTCTACAATGATTGATTTTGGATTTAAAACTTTTCCGGTTCTGTTTGCAGGACACTGCACTTGGCAACGACCACACTCAATACAGGAAAGACCATCTAGAAGATTTGGCCAAGGAAAGTCTTGGACTTTATTTGCACCCCAAAGAGCATTTTCTTCTTCGAGGTTTAGTTTAGACAATTGTCCTTTTGGAGTATCTGTTACAAAGAAAAAATTCATCGGAGCATAGATTAAGTGACCATGCTTAGAAGTAGGAACATAGAGCATAAAGGTAAATACTGTTAGAATATGCATCCACCACATTGCCTGGTAGAGAACGTTAGCTTTCTCGCCATCGAATCCCATGTTAGAAAGAACAGATCCGATTCCTGCTGCAATGAAACTGTGATTGCTAAAAGAAGAATAGCTGTCAGAGATAGCCTTTGCTCCTTCTCCAATCAAGGTAGAAACCATAAGTGTTCCAATCATTCCAATCACAATGGCAGAGGCAGGAGAATGAACATCTAAACCTTTTGCTTGTTTGATCCATCTTCTCCAAGCGAAGTATCCAAGTCCAAAAAGAACTAAGAAAGAAACTCCTTGCACCATAAATTCATATACATGGGAAGCTCCCTCAGAAATCAGACCGACGAGGGAAAAGGTATAGAGTTGATCTAGAGTCATCCAATATCCAAATACACCCGCTACCATTTGGTTGGTAGTGTGAATTAGATAGGTGATAAACCCATAGAAAATAAAAGCATGCATTAAACCACGAACAGGTTCTTTAAAGTTCTTAGTTTGTAAAAGAACGTTAAAGATAACACTCTTTATTCGGAGTGGTAGATTTTTGTGTTCCCGAAAGTCTTCATGAAAAGCGGCTTTCTGTGCACCAAACACAAGATTAAGACGATACAAAATTGCTCTGGCAAATACAACATTTGCAACGATAAAGAGCACTGTAAAAATTAAATGGAATAAAATCGTTTCCAAA
The DNA here is from genome assembly GCA_035345875.1 of Leptospiraceae bacterium. Lineage (GTDB taxonomy): Bacteria > Spirochaetota > Leptospiria > Leptospirales > Leptospiraceae > UBA2033. The sequence continues at coordinate 368,575 of DAORDH010000001.1, forward strand.
GGTGACCCCTTTTTTGTATGTTTTTAGTCTATGAAAACATTTGACCAAAAGATGTCATTTAAAAAAACCAGAATCTAAAATTTGGGATTTATGATAAAAAACATAAGAAGATTTACCACGGATGAACACAGATAAACACCGATAAAAGATACTATAATTCAAAATTATCAATAGTTTCTGAATCGTTCAGATATCGGTGTCCTCGGTGGTAATTCTTAAAATGAATAAAGCTTATTAAAAATTGGGGATTTTGCTATTGATTCAAGTTGTCATTCCAGAGATTTTCAAGCAGGATCTGCATTACTAGAGACATTTTAAAGTAAAATAGAGTTCTTCAATTAACATTCTTTTAATTGCGATAGAATATTGGCGAGGCAAGCACCAAAGTATCAGATCAGTCTGTTGCGAAATGTTAAAGAATTAAAAGTCAGCCTTTAAAAATAAATG
>DAORDH010000002.1:0-128328 GCA_035345875.1 Leptospiraceae bacterium
CTCCAACAGTCGAGCTATCGCAGGCTATTGATTTTGTTCATTCATTAGAATTATCTAATATTATAAAAATCATCGTTTATTCCTAATTTATAAATTTAGCGTAAGCTGAGTTATAAATACTTTACCTTTTTCGAGATATCCATTTCGCCTAAATCTATTCCAACAATTCGTTAATTGTAAAATATTTAGGTTATAAACTATCGCATTTATTTTGAATACTTTTGATACTCAGTATTCAGCTGAAAATAAATTTGATAAAGGAAAACATAATAGATTTTTAAACAGAGGGTGGAGGAATATTGTATTCACAAAATGAGATATACTTTTTAAACCAAAGATTTGCAATATCTAAACTTTTTCTAAATGAATTCAGATAAAAAATTCCAAAAAATATAAATCTTGAAGTGTTATATAAATATTCTTCAAAATCATCTTCATCCAAACTTTTGCATGCAGTGTAAATAAATATAAATTCACTTTCATCGAAATGAGAACTTTTTTGAAGCAAGCGAGTATTCGACTCAATAGAGGGAGTAGAAATATTATCTAAAATTATTTCTATCGGTTCACTGAAAACGTCAATCGTAATGATAAAAATAAAAAAAGATAACAGAAGATTTAATACATATCTTTTTATTTCAGGAAACCTCATGGCCTAGATTCGTAATCTTTAAAACAATGGTCAATAAAAAATCTCATTTCCAACTGAATTGAATAGTCTTAAAAAATCTACCTGCAAAAAATCGCAAGTATGTGAAAGTATTTTTACTAACACGATCTAGCCTAAATACTTTTTTCTATCCATATTATAAAACTAGTTTATGAAATCAAATCAATGCCAACAGACTCAATTGATTCAAAGTCTTTCAGCATTTTTTCTCCTACTAAAATCCTGCCGCTTTAATTGCTGCCGCAGAACACGGATTATTGTTTGGATCACAGCTATACATTTTATAATTAAAGCTAGTATCAGAGCTAGGACGTTGTGTGCTAGATCCAAAGCTAGTATTAGATGCTGGGGAAAATCCTAAACTACTACAATTCGAAGTAGATAGAGTATGTTTTTCAATATCAGTATTGATTTTTCCACCATAGCCACCAGCCGGAGTATTATAATAATTTGTTGGACTAACAGGGATAGTATTGAATGTAAATGAATCATAACATACACCTGTGAAAGATAGATTTGCCAGATCAGCTCTTCTAAGATCTAATAATGATTCGTTCGTATATTTATCCGTAGCTGTTCCATTCAAAGCATTATTTACAATGAGAGCACTTAAACCATTTGTATTTCTTTTTTTAGTTTGCGTGCAATCAAAGAGTATGACTAAAATAAAAATTAAATAAAAAAATTGTTTCATAAGGTTATCCTTTAATTTGATCTATAACTATACGATTCAAGAGAATCAGTTCCTGTCCAAAAATTTGCCTGCACTTGAAAATAGACACGGCGATCATCAATCATCATTGCATTTCCAGTATTTGGATCTCTATTTAATTTATTTGCGAGTATTTCATAATAAACTTGCAGTTTATAATGATGCTTATCACCAAATAAATTTAAACCTAACCAATAAATTTTCAGAGTATCAGTTGGGTCGTGCTTAGTTCCATTTCGATTAAAATCACCAACTAATTGATCATATTTAAAAACAGGCATTATATAAAACTTACTGATTGGAATATTATAACCAAAGGTAGTATGCCATCCAATTAAACCGTTAGACGCAGCACCAATCATCTTTGTATAAGCCCCATTAAAATAAAAACCATTCCATGTAAATGTAGCATCATATGTATGAGCAACGAGTCCAAGTTTTGGTCGCCCAGGAGTCGTCCCTCCGTTTTGAACATTAAAAACTGGCTGCAACATTCCGTTTACCGTTGTTACATTGCCTCTGTCAGCGGACGGATATCCATTTGCACCTTGTGGAGTAACAAAAGCGATTCCATTTGTAGTTCCAGAATTATACTCCATTGCAGACACAGCAGGTGTTACAAGATTTTCAGTTTGTTGAGAAGCTGCTCCAAGTGAGAGTTTCATATCTCGTTGGAATATTTCTTCTCCCTCTTGCCAATTTACTTCTCTTCCATCTGTATCTCTTTTTAAACTTCCGAACACATTCCATACTGCACGTGCATAATAGGTAGGAGAGATATTTACAAATCCATAGCGGTTAGCCGTTGTTAGATCCTGTCTTCTTCAAGTTCCATAATCACCGCCACCACCGCGACCATTTCCTACCATCAAAGATAGATGTAAATAACGTTCATATTTTGGATTGATCTCTTTTAATGGAGTTGCGGTTAACATAACACCATTATCAAATTGAGGAAGTGCAGCGGTAACCATACTTCTTTCTAGTGCAACTAAATTGGCAGAAGAGCCAATATATTCTCGATTAAAAGGAACATTTATTTGACCGACAGTTACTCTTGCTCCCGCATAAGGCAACTTGGCATAAGCCACAGCTTCCTGAATGTAACCTCTATTGTCCTTCATTCTTTCGTTTGTAACGAAAGTAGCACTTGCTGGTTTTCCTGTTGAATCGGTGTAGTTGATCGTTTGTGTTGTCTGTGCTATATCAACACGATTTACCATATTTTCTAAGCGAAGTTGGATATTTGTTCCCCACCAATCATTTTCATACATAGCACCAAGTCGTAGTCTTCTAAATGCAAAACCCATTGTATTAAAATCTCTATGTCCATTGGATAAGGGAGATTCTGCGCTACCACTCGCTCCCCTATATTGAATCCTTCCTGCAATGGTTAGTTTTTCTTTGCTTAGATCATCAGGTCTATGAGCAAATGCGTCAGGTAGAGTTGTTATTGAATTACTTTTTGAATCTGTTTTTCTATCTAATTTCACACGGTTATTGCCCGGGGTAATAAAGACCTGACCCGTTTCTTTATCTACATACAAATCATTGTATCCCATTTTTGAGTCTTCTTTTTTTGGTTTCATCCTGAGCTAGTAAAATGGATACACTGCTTGAAATTAAAACAAAAGTTATTAGATAATATAATATTTTATTGAGAGATGATTTCATTTTTCCTCTAATTTAAATTGAATTTTCTTTTGATGCAATAATTCATCCTTATGCGTTTCGCTTATCGTTATAAATTTTAACGCACCATCAAAAAAGAATGAATCTGACTAGTTAGATTCACAGAGTGATTCCAATAGCCATAAAAACCTTTTGCTGTTTTTTTGTTTTAAATGAGAGGAGGTGGTAAACAGCATTCAGAGTAAGGTCGAATCCAGGTATTAAAATGCGTCGTCAGGTAAAAATAATTTACAAGATTGATTTTTAATTCGTTTTTTTGTGCAGAGAAAGAAGATGTAAGATATTCATATTCTTCATTATCATCCTCTAAAATGGAAAAAGAATTAAAAATGTAAAATTGATTCTGCTGTTTTTGGGAATGGATTCGAAAGTCATATTCCTCATCAACTCCTAAGAGATCTGACTGTAAACATTGAAGCGATTCACTGACAGAATTAAATAATGAAATCACCATCAAAATAGATAAAAAGAACTGAAGTAAGATTCTTTTTACTATCTTTATATTGGAATGGGATTTCATTTTTCTGAAAATTCTAAGTCCTATCTAATTAAAAATACCAGCTATAAATCTGCATATGCACCGAAAGAATTACAGAATATATACCATGATTAACTATTGTATAAACTCTATTTATATATAGTAATGTTTTAATAAGAGAATAAAACCGAATCTTCACAATTTGATTACAAGTTCTTTAAGAAATGAAAAAATTCTTCATTTGCTGTTTTGATTTTTGGAAATATTTAAAAAGATCTAATTTGAGTGACTCACCTTACATTATAATTGCTTAACAAAAGCAATGATTGAGTTTGGGTGAGCCGCGCGTTCAAATGAGGTTTGCTCCTATTGTCATTGAAAAATGACAATGGGCTTGAGCAAAGCGAAAGAGAAGGAACGGAGGGCCTGCCAAACTCAATGTTTCTCCCTAAGGGTCGAAACATAAGGCAGGCTTTTGATTTTATTAGTTTATTAGCATTCTCTAATATTTTAAAACTCATCTTTTGTGGCTCAATTTATTAATTTTGTGTAAGGTGAGTGAGTAACTAATTCGAAAGAGGTTTTCAAGAATCACTAGAAATGATTTAGATTGTATTTCAAAAACTATCTTAAATTAAACGTTAGTTCTAACTGTGCAGCAAAAAACATAAGAGCAATTTCACTTCTGAGAATATTTTCAGAGACAGAGACTTCTTTAAAGCTAAGGTTCTTAAAATATTTAACATCCTCTTCAATAAATCCTGATTCGGGTCCTATGACTATATGAAGTGGATGAGTTTTCGAGATTTGATTTTGAAAAGAATCTATATAGTTATGATTGAAATTTAAAATAAAACGATTTTCGTTCACTAAGTGGTCCGTAATTCTATATTTATTTTTTAAAATCTGGATATTGGGAGAAAGGACACGTCCTCCTTGCTCTAACCCTAGAATAATTTCTTCTTCTAAGCTTTCATCTGTCCAGATAGAAGATTGCAAATAAGATAGTTCAGATTTCTCGGCTGGAAAAAAAAATAAATCGAGGATTCCGCAGTTCGCACAAAACTGTATGATTTTTTTTGTAGTCTGTGGTCTTTGTAAGGCAGAAAAAACCCTAAGCTGGGATAAACCTGCTTTTTTAATTTCTTTCTCTTCTTCTTGATAAGAAACAAAAACTTCTCTTTTCTCTTTATCAATGGACTCAATCCGAGCAAGACCGATTGATGAATTCCAGAGTCCAGCTTTTAGAGAATCCCCAATATTTGATTTTAAAATTTTTAGAATATGATTTGCTTTACGATCGGTAAGACGGTAAATAGATTCGGAAATTTTTTCCCTTTCTACTAAAATCAATCGGTTCATTATATTTCAATAGAAGGTTCTTTTTCCTTTTCTGGAGTCGGAACAGGAGGTGCTTCTGGTGATTCTTCAAAATATTCCTGTCTCTCCGGCTTCTCTTCTTCTACAGCTACAGGAGTATTAAAAATTTTAATCAGATTCAATAAGAGCAATAAAAATAGTAAAAGAGGAATTAAGAAATGAATATCCTTTTTAGATACTAAATAACTATGAAGACTAGATAGAAGAGGAATCGGAAATTTCGTTTGCTTCTTGGAAGGCGATAGATCAAAGGTGCCTGTTTGATAGGTTTTTGGATCATCTGGATCCATTCTAAAAGAATGGGAGCAATTGGGACAGGTAATGATTAAGGTTCCCATATCAAGAGGGAACCTTAACTCTGTATTACAGATTGGACAAGGACGAATATACTTCACTTCGCCCTATCTTTCTTAGTATACTAAAGAACTTTTTAGAACTTGATTACTTTCTTTATAACGCTTATTAGCGCGACTATCATTCATATCATAAACTTTTGTAAACAATTTATCAAATTGGATCAAATGTTTGATGTAGTATGTTTGTTTGAAAATATTTTTAGTTGGGTTTGTTCTAGTATTTTCAACATCAGCTAATTTGTATAGACCATAACCTTTACGATCTTTTTGCTCAACTGGAGGCTCGCCTTTTGGTCCTCTTACTGGTAAACCATCATGTTGATAGAAAACAGTGATTTTTTCATCATGTTTGTTTTCACCAGATTTTCCATTTGGAGTATGTGGATCGCCATCTACAACTTCAGAAATTTTGAGATCAGTTTCTTTGAAGTTATTTACTAAAATTTTGCTTTTTATTCTTTTAATTTTCTTTGGAGCTTCTTTAGCTGGGTCTTGTCCCCAACCACCACCTTCGTAGAAAAGGATGATATATTTGCTTCTTGGTCCGATGTTTAAATCAGTTTTACCTTCTTCTGATTGAATGAAATCAAAAACTTCAATTTTGATACAAGTGTTAGCTGAATCAGTTTGTTTGTTATCAGCTGCTGGCTCGCAATCATCACCTTTTTCAACGCCTTTGAAGAGAACAGTTTTGCTTGGTAAAGATTCAACTCTCAAACCAAATAGCTTTGTATGTTTCATCAATCTCTCATTCAAAGCAGTGATTTGCTTGTCGAGGTCTTCTTCTGTTGCATTTACCTGAGCAGAGCTTTGTCCGTTGAATAAATCAGGATCGCCGGAGTGCTTGCTCGTATCGCCGTCCTTTTGTGCAAAAAGGCTGGCACTCATTAAAAAAAATAGAATTGTAATCAATTTCATAAAGTCATTCTTCCTTAAATCTTAATACGATTTCTTTTTGGATAATAGTAATTACTGTGGAATTTATGTAAAGTATTATCCTATCTAATTATCGGTCTTTTAGAAACTTAATTTAATAAAGTTAAAATTTTTACTTATGATTTAAAGAAATTCCTGCATGAATGAACTAGAACTTGTTTTAAAAACTCGCATACTATTTTTACTGAAAAACCAAGCGACTAAAACCTATTTAGTAGACTTTCCAAGCTTAATTCTAGAGTAAAAACCTCAGCCGAATCCAAACCTCCAAGCAACTGGAAGAGGATCTGAAATAGAAAAAAGTAGAACTGAGAATCACTATTTATAGCATTTCAAAAAGTATTTCCTTTAGTCCTTTGTAATGGGTTTGTATAGTGGTTGATAGAGTGAAATTCAATTTTGAATCTATTTGAAACTAAATAAATCTAAATCCTAAACCTAAAAGGCTGGTTCTAAAGAATATAGATTTAGTTATAGTAGGTTAAATATCAGACGGCTCCTCTAATAAAAATAGGGAAGCCAGACTGATGATTCGATTCAAATTAAGGCGATTTAGCAGAAATTGTTCCACCGCTTGTGATTGCCACAAAGATTCCACTTCTTTAAGCAATGGAAATCCAAGGAGTGAAAGTCGGTAAGGCCTGCTTATCCAGTCCATACCACGGTAGGAGTAACGAAAGCATTGCTACTTGATTTCCCTCCAGTGACTAAACTACACATCTGCCTCTTTCTTTTACACACTTGCGCGTAAGATGAACAAATAATTTAAATTTTAAAAAATTAGAAAGATAAAACAAAAGATATGAACTTATTTCTATTTTGATTTATCTTCAGATAAAAGAAATTCTTCTTTAACAATAGATCCATCTTTTTTTTCTCGGGTAACAATATAGCCATTCTCAATCAGATCGAAATCGATTTGCTTAAACGAGATTTTATTCTTTTCAATCTGATCCTTAACTACTTGAAAACTATCTAAAACAAATTCCTTCATTCCTGCGTCGCCATTTAAGAAACTTTGCTTTTGAGAGAACACACCTACTGCTCTTCGATCACTTGTTATACTTAATAAAGGACTTATAAAATATTCTAAATGCTTTTTCCCTTTTCGAATCACTAAAACCTCAGGGAACTTAATCGGACCTGTTTCTATCATTTGAATAAAAACAAAAAAATATGTAGAATTTTGAATATCAACTTTAAAAAATTCAGGATAAATTTTGGCACCAATTCTAAAAGTTGGATCTTGTCTATTTTTGTAGAATTTCGTCCTCTCATAAAAACATTCCTCTCTAACGAAAAAAAGCGAACAAAAAGCTACTTGAAACGTTATATGGTCTATACTACCCAATAAAACTTTTACGCCAAAAATGCCTTTATCTATATCATTTTTTCGAGTTGTAAATTCTAAATATTTTTCTCCGAACAAAGAAATATTTTCTTCTTGTCTTTGCTCTTGTGAAAAATCGAAATAATACCACTCAATTAATTTATTTTCTATTGCATCGTCTGATATAGAAAGTCTATCAGCGAACGATACACAATTTTCTATAAATACACAAAGGTATAGAATAGAAAAAAATTTAGATATCTTCATTAGCATTTTTACTATTAGCGGTTCTTTTGAATTACTTCTGCCGCTTCTTTATAAACTTCAAAAGGAGGAGGAGAAGCCTGTAGTCCTCTTTCGATAATTGCAGCGGCCCATTTGCGTTCTACGAAGTCACAAAAGTCCTTCAGATTTCTACCAGAATAACCTTCTAGTAAATTTGATATTTGTGTGCGGTTGTCCTCTGTAAGATGAAACGCATAGTTTTCCAAAATTGCTGCTCTCTCTCTTGGATCGGGTAATGGGAAATAAATTGATTTGTCAAATCTAGAAAGTAAAGCTCTATCTAAATCTTGCTTTCTATTTGTTGCGCCTATCGTTATCGTTCTAGGCTTTCCTTCAAATCCATCTAACTTGCGAAGTAAAACAGAAAGTAATTTCCGAGTAGCTTCTACTATACCTTCTTCCCTACTTCCTGCGAGAGAATCAATTTCATCTAGAAAAATTAGAGAGGAGGGAAATAGAGCAGCAGCATCAAATACATACGCTAAATTTTGAGAACTTTCTCCGTAGTATTTACTTAAAATAGATTCAATTGGAACATAGACCATAGGAATTTTGCAAAGACAAGAAACTACTTTTGCCATTGTAGTCTTTCCGACCCCAGGATCTCCTTCGAACAAAACAGCTCTTGGTCTATTTCGTGTCGGAAACTTTCTTGTAAGTTTGGAAACTTGGTCAAATGTATATGGACTTAAGATTGGCATTACAATCGATTCTAAAATTTCCTGTTTCACACCAGAATAACCGGCAATATGATCAAAGGTCATTAAGTTACCAGAAAGTGCCTCTTCGGCTGGATCAAATACATTTACACCAAGACGATTTAAAAGCTCTTTTGGGTTCGCATTTTTTTTGGAATTTGCACCGGTAATGTATTTAAAGAGAGCTATGATTGCAAAAATCTCTTCTCTTTTAAAATCCCCTTTTTTAGAGACTTCTACTCTGTTCCCATTATTTGAGGATATAAAGCGAAACTTAATGTTATCTAAAATGGACTTACTATCAAAGACATTTTCATTCAAGGCTTGAAATACATAAAATCCTGGCTCAAATGTATGAATTCGAATATTCTCTATGTGATTTTTAATCGTCTTGATAGACTCTACAATTTGTTCTGGTCCTATAGAACTGGTCTGAAATTCAACTTTGATTTCATTTTTTTCAGGGGAAATCTCAGGAAGGCTAATTTCACCAGAGGAAACAGATTCCAAAGAAGAGAGTTCCTTTAAAATAGCCTCTTTTGCGGTAATAAAATCAATAAGGGTAGATTTATTTTTATCGTCCATGGTACTAATTTTACCGTTATTAAAAATGTCTTTGTATCGTCTTTTATTCTTTACTTGACAAGGTATTTTTTTTATAAAAAGTTCAAAACACAGAGGTATTTGATTTATGGCAGATGGTTCCCTTTCACAAGAAGATATAGATGCACTCCTAGGCGGAGGAAGTTTTGGTGGCGAGAGTAGTGGTGGGGACTCAGGTGCGAGTGATGATCCATTTGCAGGAATGAATCTTGGCGGTGGAGGCGATGGTCCGAGTTCCGACGCAATTGCCGCTGCATTAGGTCCAGGTTTTCCACCTCCGCAGGCGCCTAAACCAAGTGTTGGAAAGATCGGTGGTTCAATGGCTTCCTCCACATCGAACTTAAATCTACTTATGGATGTTACCATGTCTCTCACAGTAGAACTTGGTAGAACAAATATGTATATAAAGGACGTTTTACAACTTTCTGAAGGCGCTGTAGTTGAATTAGATAAAAATATTGGGGATGAACTCGATCTACTCGCGAATGGTAAAATCATTGGACGAGGTAAAATAATAATCATTGATGACTACTATGGAGTACAAGTAACGCACATAATTGATCCAATGGAAAGATTAGCTCTGGGCTAAAAATATATGACAAAACAATTCACAATTATACTCGCAGTTTGCCTTATTGCATTTACAAACTGTGATAAAAAACAATCCAAAAACTTCAAATTTGGAACCAATATCAGTTCAAAAGACGTTGATACAAACAATGATGGTAAAATTGATACAAAAGGCTATTATATGGATGACGCTGGCAACTATCGTCTTATCTACAATGAGCTAGATAGAAATGTAGATGGATTCAGTGATTTGATGATCTGGGTAGGATCTTCCGCTGCGCCAAGAAAAGATGCACAAGTAAAAGATATTGTTAAAGTCCATGAAGAAGAAGATGAGGATTATGATGGGAAAATAGATACTTTGCGTTGGTATCTGCCAAACGAATTTGTTGCACTATCCCAACATGATACAGATAAAGATGGATACTTTGAATCCACTAAATATTATAATTTTAACAAAGTGGAAGTTAGGACCGAGAAGGATACAAACTTCGATGGAAGAGCTGATATTGTTTCTTGGTTAAGTCGAGCTGAACTAGATACAAACTTTGATGGAATTCCTGATACATTTACGGAGGCTCCAACAAAATTAATCTTAAATGACAAAATCGAAAGAAAAGTAGATTTGAGATCACTCGATAAATCTAAATCTTGGTTTTTAAATCCAACACTCATTCCATTAGAAGAAAGATCTATTATTGGAAGTGGCTTTTTTCAATAAGCCACTACTCTACTCTGCTGTAACAGTTTTCAATTTAGTAGAAATCCAGATTGCAATTATTGTAGCGATAACCGCAACCAGACCCACCGTAGGATACTCAGTCAATTGACCGTCCGGAGTTTTTTGAATAATAAAACCTGATAAGCTTGCAGCAAGACCTGAAGCTATCTGTTGAACAGAGGAAAACATACTCATAAAACTCCCTCGATTGAGTGGATGAACACTTGCAGAAATCATTGCCATTGCAGGAGTAAATCTTCCCGAGACAAAAACAAAAAAGCAAGTTGTAACAGCAAGTGTTAGATAAATAGATACCTTTGGTAAATTTGTAATACCGAGGATTGGAATCATTGAGATAAAGGCAACTATGGCAAAAGTTCGCGGCTTACCAAACTTATCCGCAAGCGATCCAATGAGTCTAGAAGTAAATACCGTAAAGGCTCCCCCTAGGATATAAACATAACTCAATTCTAAGTTTGAAATTCCAATGTTTTTTACCAGATAAGGAGCGATAAACGGAATTACTGAGAATCCTCCAAACATCATCATTGTAATAAGGCTAAATGCTATTAAATGATTTTTATTTAAGAAGAGAACCTCTAGTGTCTTGAGCGGATGCTTTGCCATACTAGATAAATGTCCTTTTACGGATGGAGTATAAAAATGAGCAAAAACCAAAACGACACAACTAAAAACCGTTAGTCCAATGAAAGGAGCATTCCAATTATATAAATCAGCTAAATAAAGTCCAATAGGAACTCCAATAACAGATGCAAGAGAAAAGGCAGACATAACAATACCTGTCGCTTTGCCTCTTCTCTCATATGGAATCAAATCTGCAATGATGGCAAATGTAACAGCGCTTGTTAGCCCACCAAATGCACCTGCTAGGATTCTAGCCATCAGAAGAAGTGAATAGGAATGAACTAATCCACAAAGAAGAGTCGCAATGGTGAGTCCCGCATAACAACTATTTAACGCAAATCTACGATCAAAGCGATCAATGAAAAATGCTCCTAGAATACCTGCAAATCCAGCACTAAATGCATAAGAAGAAACGATGAATCCAAATTCAGCCGGACTAATACTGAATGCTTCCATAAGCTTTGGACTCAAAGGCATCATGATTACGAAATCCAGTATATTTGCGAACTGAATGCAAGCGAGCAAGGAAAGCAATTGCCATTCTTTAATTTTAATTTGTGTCATTAGAATAATATCTCTTCTTTATTTTTTTTCTCTTTAGGTTCTTTTGCTTCCTTGATTGCACTTTCTTTTACAATTTTACCATCTGGGGCTTTAGCAAGGTATTCAATCTTTCCTTCTGCTTCTTTGAGTCTTTCTGTGCAGATTTTTTTTAATTCCATTCCTCTCTCATATGCTTTGATTGAATCCTCTAGTGTGAGTTGACCTCTCTCTAATTTTTCAGCAATTTGTTCTAGTTCGTTTAACGCTTCTTCAAATGAGATTTCTTTTTCTTTTGCAGGCATTTATTTCTCCTTCACTTCAATTTTAATTGTTTCTTTGTCTTTCATGATAAGTTCTAATTCTTCTCCCACTTTCACTTGCGATTTAGATGAGATGACTTCTTTCTTTTTATTTCGAACAACAGAATAACCCCGCTTCAAAGTCTCGAGAGGAGAAAAATTTTCTACTCTTCCGAGAGTCAATTGGAACTGATTGTCTTTGGCATTTAAAACAGATTTGGCATAAATTTTAATATTATCAAATTTTTGGAGTAAATTATTCTTAGCCGCAATATTATTTTTTCCAAGCAGAAAAATTCGGTTTAGAATTTCATCGACTCTTTGAATCCGATCTGTGAGAAGCATTCTAGGCTCCACAAAAACATGCTTATTAGAAATTAAATGCAATCGATCCCGAGCAATATCCAATTTATATTTAAGAGACTGATTGAATCTGTTTTCAATATCTTCTAGAAAATTTTCTAACTCTTCTATTTCGGGAACTGCAAGTTCTGCTCCAGCAGTCGGTGTGGGAACAAACGCATCCGCCGCAAAATCGCAGAGCAGAGAATCAATTTGATGTCCAACAGCAGAGATAATCGGAACTCTTGAATTGTAATAAGCCATTACAACAGACTCGTCGTTAAAAGGCATCAAATCCTCAAAACTTCCCCCGCCTCTACCTGCAATAATTACATCTACTTCCCACTTTGGATTGTTTAATTCTTCGATAGCACTCACGATAGAAGAAGGTGCAGTATCCCCTTGCACTTGGCAAGGAGCAATCAGAATATTGATATTTGGGTATCTTTCTTTTGCGATTCGAATGATATCTTCTACGGCAGCACCGTTAGGCGATGTCGCTATGCCCAATGTCTTTGGGAATCGCGGAATTGGTCTTTTACGGTCTGGATTAAAAATACCCCTGGCATTTAATTCGGCTTTGAGTTTCTCGATTCGATAGAGAATATCTCCCTTTCCGAGTTCTTCCACCCGAGCGACATTAATGCTATAATACCCGCCTGGCTCATAGAGATTGATACTTCCAAAGACTTGGACTTCCATCCCATCTTGCAATTTTTTACCTTTGTAGTTCTTATTTTGAAAAGAGAAGAAAGTGCAACGGATAACACTTGTTTGATCCTTGAGGGAGAAATAAATATGTCCAGCACCAGAGGGACTATAATTAGAAATTTCCCCCTTTACCCAGATGTCTTTTAATTCACGGCGTTCTAGTAAAATGGATTTGATAGAACGATTGACTTCACTGACTGAGAGAGGACGAACTTCAGACACAGAACTAATTTCCACCAAATTCTTTTCTTCTATATGCCATCCAGAAATCCCAGAGAATCACTAAAATTGTTACAGCAATTGGACCAATGACGAGTCCTACAATTCCAAATTGTTGAATTCCTCCAAGGAGTGCAAGGAATAATAAGAAGGGATGAAGGTTTAATTTTTTATCGAGGATATTTGGTTTTACAAGATTTTCTAAAACCATGTAAGATGTAAACGATAGACTCATATAGATCACTGCTACAATCCAGCTTTCTTCAAAAAAACCAATGTAGAGTCCGGCTGGAAGCCACACAACAGCGGTTCCAATCACAGGAATTAATGAAAAGAAAGAAGCAATGCTTCCATAAAGAATTGGATTTGGGATTCCTGCAAAAAATAAAAGAACTCCCGCTACAAATCCCTGTAAAAGAGAGATGAGTATATTTCCCTTAAGAACTGCTTTTACAGCTTCAGAAATTCTTTGTCCTATTTGTTTTTCCACTTCTTCCGAAAAAGGTAGATTATTCATAAGAAAAACTTCTAATTTGTGTCCATCTTTATAAAAGAAAAATAGAAGCATAAAAGAAAAGCAAATATTTACAAGAATCGCAAGAGGAATTCGAATTCCTCCTAAAATAAAGGAAGTAGTATTACTCAGAATTCCATAGAGACTATCTACATTTAGAATATCTCCATAGGAACTAACGATCTCTCGATACATGTTAGGAAGCTGCACCCAAAAAAATTCTGTATCGGTAAAATAATCAGTAATTAAATTAATACTCATAAGTGTAGGAACAATTCTATCCTCACTTAGATTTACCTTTAAAACAAATAAGAGAGAGATTAACTCGTCGAGCAAGGTTCGAATGATAAAGAAACAAGGGAGGACAATCGTAATCAAAACAATAAGAATCATGATACTTGGTGCGGCTCCCTTGAAACGATTTGGGATTCTACTTTTTAATTTCAAATAGTAATCCCTAGAACCTACATAAAGTATAAGAGAAATGAATGCTGCCCAAAAATAGGATTGATAAACTAGAAAGGCAAATGTGCTAGCAATAGAAAATAAAACAATTAATACGACAGGCAATACGTATTTACTATTTTTTAATTCTCCGTGACCCATACTAGAAACCAGATCTGCGATAAAAAACTTTAACAACGCGATAATCTTTCTCATCTCGAATTAATATAGTCATAACTTTTTTGGATGGGTTTTCACCAAGTAAAACAGATTTGTTTCCTTTGTTATCTTTTTGGATGATGCGCCAATCTCTAGATGCTAAAGCATTTTCGTAAAATTTTATAAGTTCTTCTGTTGTATTTTTAGATTCTAGAAACAATCCGGCTTCCGGAATCATACCAGTAACATTTGTAAGTTCTACAGCTTGCAGAATGGTAGCTCCACTAGGGATGAAATCACTTGCGATTACATTGTTAGGAAGAGAGGCTGGTCTTTTGATTACTCTTAAGTTTTCAAATTGAAATGTCTCTTCTTTGAGTTCTTCTGCAAATATGGAAAGACAAGATAAAATTAAAAGGGATATAAATTTATTCATGGATACCTTAGAGTTTTTAGTATTTTTGAATGAAGGTAAGCAAGCAACAAAAATTTTTATCCATTCGGAAAGAGAAGCTGTAATGTTTTATTTAGAATCTCTTGGTCATTCGAATTTTTAAATTTCGCTTTGGCTTGGTTGAGTATTTTACGGGCTTGCCTTTCCTCTCCTGAATAATAGAGAGAGACTGCATAACGGGTATAATCAAATACAACGGATTTAGGATGGTTTTCCACAATAAACTTCGAATCGGAGAGAGCATTTTTAAAGTCTCGTAAATTATAAAAAGCTTCCCCTCTTAATTTTCGAATTTTCAGATATAATGTTTCCATCTCGCCTAATTCTGATTTGCCGCGAAAACTAAATTTGTCGGAAGTAATTCCTAATTTTTCTAACTCATTTGCATGTTGAATTGCATTCTTGTCCTCTTTATTCTCTAGATCTGATTTAACATTTTTGTATATAGATCGTAGTTTTTCCAGAAACGAATATTGGGATGTTTCCGTTTTATAAGAATTGTCCTCCCTTAGATCCTCTAGGATTTCTTCCTGTGTTTGGGAAAATAAAAGAGGAAAAGAAAGACAAATAAAAAGAAACAGTAAAAATCTATTTAAATATTCCATCTCGGTTTGCTTCATCTAAAATTGATCTTGTGATTGATTCGACCCCATCATTGACCTCTACAATGGGAAATTTAAAAGGCATGAGTGGAATTAGAATCAAATGAATCCATGTATTGAATGTAACTCTTCGCTTGTATTCTTTTATGATTGTATCATTTTTATCTCGGAAAGAAAAGTTGAGATTTAAATCATCTTGTGCGTAAGCGGGAATTAGAAAGAGAGTTAAGCCTGAAAGAAAAGCCAAAAGTCGATTTGCATCTCCATTATTATCAGATTCAATCAGTAGCTTCATATCGGCAATATCTAGACCTGTTTTTACTTCCTTAAAGAGTCCAGACTCTCTACAAAAATAGGCATATCGGTTTCTGGCATTTTCTTCCCCTTTTGCAGATACATCTGATAAGGTCCCATTGATTGTAACTCGCTGTCTAACGTTTACTAAAAGTGATTTTGCAGGATTTTGATTTTTAAAAACTACATCCTTAACTTCTGGATTAAATTCAGTAAAGGTTGCGCAATTAACAGCTATTAGTCCCCAAAGACTTAGTAGAATAAATCGAAAGTTCATTTTATTTTCCCTTTTTTTGTAATTGATAATCTTCTAACAATTCGGTAATTAATTTAGTTTTTACTTCGGCAAAACTAGTCATAGAATAACGATTGTATATATTGATACTTCGCTCTTCCATTTTCTCTTTAGATACTTGATAGATCACTTTACCTTTTTCATCTTTTACAAGTAGGCTTGCATTGTATATTCCTGTATCAATAGAGACTCCCCCACCAATCCAAATATAGATTGTAAGTGTGACCAAGGCGAGTGGGAAATACCAAGGATCAATTGTTCTCTCCTGTGAAAATTTAGAGAAATGGAGTTGGATATTTTTATAGTTTGTCCAGTCCTCTGGCTTATCAGTAAAAAGAATTGATTTTTCAAAATAATTACCTTTTACCAAAAAGTCCTTCCAATTCATTGTTAAATTATCTTCTGTAGCTTTTCTGTATCTATCAGACAACTCAGGAATATTCGTTTTTTCAATGACAACCTTTTCAGGAATGGTATTTTGCTGTTTCACGGGATCGAGTAGCGTAGCTGAGGGAGGCAATGAGATACATCCAATTAAGAGGAAATGGATGAGTAAGATTTCTTTTAAAAGATTCATATTCACTTAAAAGTATCTATGTAATTTTTATGTCAAGCGACTCTATTAAATTCAAATTATAAATAAAGCTTTTATCAAAAATAATAAACCAATCAAATAAAAATGAAAAAAAGATTTAAATGTGTTTATACAATTCTTTTCGTTTTTTTACAACTACTATGAATTGCAACTATCGCATATAGCGAGTTAGAATATAAATAATCAAATTTAAATCCAGATTAGAAAAACTTCGATACAAAGAATAGAAGGAAAAAGAGAAGAATTCAAGGATCAGAAAAAAAATCGATTTGACTCATTGATAAGATAGATTATACTATGTGAAAATTTCAAATGATAGTAGATAGCGAAATAATTCCGATTCTAAAAAACCTAGAACTATTTAGTGAAACACCTGAATCCTCTCTGAAAGAAATTGCATCCGTTTTACAAATAGAATCTTTCTCTAAAAATGAAAAAATCATCGAGCAAGGAGATCCTGGAACTTGTCTTTATATAGTGTATTCAGGAAGGGTCTTTGTTCACTTTGGTGAACACAAAGTTGCAGAGATTGGAGAAAAGCAGACATTTGGAGAATTTTCACTTCTAAACTCAGAACCAAGAAATGCATCAATCAGTGCCTTAGTTGACTGTAAACTGCTTCGATTAGAGCAAGTTGATTTTTATCGAATCATGGGTCACAACAATCAATTTATGAGAGGAATCATTCGAATCCTAATTCGAAGACTTGGCGAACAAAACAATGAATTGATTCAAACTTTAAAAAAACGGGAAGCAGAGCTCACAAGGCTTGTTGCAGAAAGAACAAAAGAATTAGAGCTTGCCCTAAAAGAAATTGAATCCCAAAAAGTAGACTTAGAAAAATCATATGAGGAAATTCTAAAACAGAAGTCAGAAATCGAAGAGAAAAATCTAAACATAACAGAGAGTATCCGCTACGCCCATAATATTCAAGGATCTATTCTACCGCCTGACGCACTAATCAAAAAAGCACTTCCTGATTCATTTATTTTCTTTAAGCCAAGAGATGTGATAAGCGGGGATTTCTATTGGTTTCACGAAAGCAATGCAGAAAATGACTCTAAGATAGTTCTTGCGGCTATTGATTGCACAGGTCATGGCGTTCCTGGAGCTCTTATGTCGATGATAGGAAATGGTCTTTTAAATGATATTGTAAAAGTAAGGCATATAATAGACCCTGGATCCATTTTAAATGAACTTCATAAAGGAGTTCGAATTGCACTCAATCAGGAACAAAATGGGATTCGAGATGGAATGGATATGGCACTCTGTGTGATTGACAGAAAGAGTGGAATCCTAGAATTCGCAGGTGCGATGAATTCGATTTTTTATATACAAAATAATACGTTAAACGAAATTAAGGGAAATAGAAAGTCAATCGGTGGAACACAGAGTGAAGAAGCAAGAATTTTCTCTACCAATATCATTGAACTAAACACAACAACTGCATTTTACATCTGTTCAGACGGATACTATCATCAATTTGGTGGGGAGTTTCATAAAAAGTTCTCTTCTAAGAGATTTAAAGATCTTTTATTAGAAATTCATTTATTACCGATGGATAAACAATATACTATACTTCAGGACACAATGACGGAATGGATTGGAGAAGGAAGTCAGATGGATGATATGTTAGTAATTGGAGTTAAACTTTCTATATAATTTTGATTTTTAATTTATAAAAATCAGTTTAGAATCGATTCTTAAAAACTAATTCTTTAATATTCAAATCAGTATTAATCTACTCAAATCAAAGAATTTAACGTGAATACGAGATAAGAAGATGTTTCATTTTGTCATCCCCGAAATTTTATATCAGGGGTCTCTCGAAATTATCGTTATACATACTCCCGATAAGGGGATTTCGGAAATGACAGCTTTATAGAATGACGGTTCGAATAATTTGTCAGTTGATTATGCCGAACTCACGTTAATTTAGATAGTTTCTAAAAGAAATTAACTAGTAGTAATAACTCCAATTGGTAGAGTAAAAACAAACGTTGAGCCTAAACCAATTTTACTTGTAACCCAAATATCTCCTCCTTGTTTTTGAACAAATTCTTTGCAAAGAACTAAACCGAGACCAGTTCCTTTTTCAGAATTAGTTCCTAACTTGGTAAATTTTGAGTCAATTCGAAATAACTTTTCAATGTTCTCCTCTTCAATTCCGATCCCGTGATCAGTAATTGAAATTTCTAAATAATTATAAACTATTTTTGTTCGAAGTATTATTTCTCCATTGATATAACTGAATTTGATAGCGTTAGTGAGTAAATTACGAAGAATTGCTTCAGTCATAGAAGAATCAGCTAAGACTTTAGGGCTGTCTTTTATATCTGTTTTTATAGATATATTTTTCTTAAATGCATTTACACTAACGACCTGAAGAGCTGAATAAATAATGGAATCAAGAGAAATAATATTTGGGGAAAATTGAATTTCACCGGTTTGACTCTTTGCCCATTGCATTAGATTTTCTAGAAGAGCATAGGCTGATTTAGAAGCAGTTAGAATTAAATGGGCAATCCTTTGATTTTCTTTTGCTGTCTGAGTTGATTCGAGACTTGATTTCGTTTCAAGCATTTCGGCAAGACCTGAGATTCCTGTAAATGGGTTACGTAAGTCATGTGCTATAATATTGAAAAACTTATCTTTTGTAGCATTTAACTTTTCTAATGTTTTTAGATAAGCTTTGTTTTTTTCTTCTGTTATTTTAAAATCAGTAATATCAGAAAAGATAGCAATATGATAGTGAGTATCGATGTCCTCAATATTAAACGGAACATAGTTTACATTTACCCAAAGAATACTTTTATCTTTTCGAAAACATCTTATTTCCATTGAGATAAGAGATATACTCGGATCTAAGAATAAACGAAATTTATCTAGGTTTTGTAATAGATCATCTGGATAAATAATTTCTTGAAACGTTAGGTTCTTTATTTCATCAGTAGAGTATTGAATTGTATCCAGAAATTTTTGATTTGACTGGATAATTTTACCTGACTTTGATTCAATAAGGATAATTCCAAGGGGTGCTTTGTCAAAAATTGTATGAAATTTGATCTCACTTTGTTTTAACTCTAATTGGATTTTTTTGTCTGGATCAATGTCTCTAGCAATGATCATGACTCCGACTGTTTCATTGTTCTCGTTTTTAACAGGGGCATATTGCAGAAAAAACCAGTTTTTTTGCCTTCTGTATCTATAAACTCTTTCTATGGTGACAATCTTTCCATCCAAAGCAATACCGAAATTTTCCTCGAAATCGGCTAAGTCACCACTTTCTAAGAAATTCCTCATATCCAAGTCATGATACAAATCAATTCCAAAAATATTTTTAATATAGAGTTTTGCAAGTAGGTTAAAAAATTGAACTTTATGCTTATGATTTAAAAACAAAATAGCATCTGTGCTATTATCTAAAACAGCTTTCATATTTGCTTCAGAGATTCGAAGAGTATCTTCTATTTTTTTTCGATCTGTAATATCAATAAAACTAATAACGATTTCTAAAATATTGTTAGTCTTATCTAAAATAGGAAAGCCATTTACATTAACCCAAACAATATCTCTTGTTCTTTTTCGATAAATCCCAAAAACTTTATTCTGAATCGGTTTTTTAGTTTTTAGAATTTGATGAATAGGATACAAATCTTGTGGACAAAGGGTATTATCCTCCAATATAAAATGCCATTCGGGATCACTACTTTTCTTTCCTAAAAACTCATGCTTGACTTCACCCAAAAGTTCGGATGCCCTCTCATTCATCATGAGAATGGAAGTGTCCGGTGAATGAACGACAGTTCCTACATTTAAATTGTCAAATAACCCACGATATCTTGCTTCGCTTCGAATTAAATCGATTTCAATTTTTTTCTGAGAGGTTATATCGCGACACATTACTAGAAATCTTGGACTATCTAGATAATTTTGAATTTTTCTAGAAACAGACATTTCAAAAGATTTTAGATTTTGCCCAATCTCTAAATCATATTGAACACCAAATGTATGACCATGTTCATTTGCATGGCGAATTGCATTCATACAAAGACCAGCTACATTAGGAGGCAATAATTCGTTAACCTGCTTCCCGATAATCTTATCAGCTGGGAAATACAATAAGTCTTTTCTTTTGGAATGAAATGTGAAAACTTTACCTTCTAAATCTACATCAAAGAGAAGCTCTGGAATTGCCTCTAGGATACTAAGTAGATCAGCTTGAACAGAAAGAGAAGTAAGTTCGAGCATTTTCATTTCTGTGATGTCGATTGCCGTTACAATACATTTGCCATTTTCTGCAACGCCTTCTAGTTTTAGAAATTTTATTTTATAATTGGAAACCATGATTCGAACTTCACAGTTTTTGAGTGAATTTGTATTATGTATACTTTCTAAAAATTCATCGAAGCTAAAGAGACTATCGGATGTGATCAGACTGCGAATATTTCGACCAGTCATTTCATTAGAATCCATAGAGATTAAATTAGAAAAATTTTTATTTATAAACGTTATATGACCTTCTCTATCTAAAATTAGAAGTGGAAAGGGAGAAAGGTCATAGATTTCTTGAAAATGTAAATCATGCTTACTGAAATTAATTGGATTGTCTGAGGGTAAAATATTTTCTTCATTCATAAGTCTAACATTTATCAAGGACACCGTTTTTTTACGGCTATCAGCCTTTTCTAATCTTCACGATTTAAACTGCAAGAGTTTTACCAAATGTTTTCCCTAAGTATATAAAATTTTTTTAAAATAATTGTTACTGTAGATCTTTTCTTCATTATTAAGTAAATATACTGAATTATATCACACTTCTACCTGTATTTATTCTGTAAAATAATTAAACATAACGTTTAAAAATTAAACGTTATGTGAATTGGAATCATTATTAATGTATTAGAAGGAATCTATGGCTAATAGAAGTTATGCGATCGAGAATGAATATCAATTCAATAATTACTTTGCGTTCAGTCTATTTAGATTTTGTAAATATTTCCCCCTCTCTAAGCTAGATAAATATTACTAATTTAAAAATATCGGAATCAATCTACTCTAAATAGATTTTTCGCATATCGCTTTTCTTTAAAATATTTCACTGAAACTTTTTATTGAGTCAAAATATAGAAAACTATACATTGTATATTTTATAAGTTCCTTAAAGATAATTACTATTACTTAGTTTAAATCTTTCTTATTTGCTCTACTTTTTCGTGAAACCCGGCATTCCTCCTACTCACCACAGATCAGAATCGGAGTTCCGACAAGATCGATTCTGATAAGCTTAAAAACCCTTCTTCATAAAGAAAATACAACTTTTTCCTTGCAAAGCGTGTTCAAACATTTATCCTTTTTAGAACTCTATTCTTGATGCTTTCTTCCGAAATATAAACCTTCTCCAGAATAATTACCCCGCCCCAAAAGAAACATTTGCATCTTTTCACTATTTTTTATATCGAAATTCCTTTTTTTATAAAAAGCGCGCTCACAATCTGCAAAATTTTCCCCTATATAGATAGATCTCTTGTATAATTCAATCTCCTTGCTTTTGATAAAAAGAAATCTTTGAAAATTTTTTTCAAGAGAGTCACAACTAATTTTTCAATGGAGGATGCAATGGTTCATAGCCAAAATAATTCTTTTTCAAATCGTAAAATTGAATTTCCTAGAAATGACTTTCAGTCTTCCGATTTCAGCTCTACCCTTTTAATTCCAAGTCAACACTTTCTCATTTTCCAAGAAAAGATTGCCAAGCATAAAGGTATACGTTCCTATATCGCCTATCTTCTCGTAAAATATCAACTTGCCATTTCAAATGGTATGATTCCTGGCTACTCAAAAGTAACTACCAAATACCAGGAAAAAGGACAGAATCTTCACAAGGTTGCCTTTCGACCGCGACCACAAGACTGGGCAGAATTAAAACTTTATAGAATCAGCTTTGGTATGTCTATCTCAGCCTTTATCATTTACTTACTCATAGCCGACTCTGTTGATTTTGCAGAAACCGTCTCGAAATACTTAGAGAGCGTCGGAATTTCGTCTACCCCAAATTTAGATCTATGCTCTAAAGTATATCTTTATAACAGTAAGTCTATCTACACAATTATTTTTCAATATCGAGAGAGTCGAGATCATTAACTATTTACCAATTCACTCACTTGTAAGATTAAATCATCCAAGCGGATAATCGCATTTTGTCGCCACTGAAAAATACCTTGTTTATAGGTGCAAAGGTCTTGCGTTTGCCAGATGCTTATTAATTTCTCAAGATCATCAACATGATCCGGAATCAAAATAAAGAAAGATCTCAAATCAATAGGAAGAAATAAACGAAATAAACACAAAGCGAGTTCATCTAGACTTTCTGACTTTTCATAATTTCGCCCGAATTCTCCTGAAAGATATTTCTCGATCGAACGGTGATTAAAATAACGACCGTTATCCGTAAACCCATGAGCACCTGGTCCGAGGGACAAGTATTTTTCCATTGTCCAATATTTTAGGTTATGTCTAGATTCTTCCCCTAGTAATGCATAATTGGAGACCTCATATTGTCGGAACTCCTTTTCTTTTAGTAATGTTGGTAGAGAGTTTAGAATTTCTATTTGTAACTCCTCATTTGGAGGGAGAGATTCTTTCCTTTTTACTTTTCTATAATATTCAGTTCCTTTCTCCATGGTAAGACTATAGAGACTAATATGTGTTACCTTTTTAGAAATAGCATTCTGTAGATCCGACAGAAACATATCTTTTGTTTGCCCCGGAATACCATAGATTAAATCGATACCAAATCTCTTTATCGGAGAAGAAGATAGTATTCTCAAAACAGAAGAATACTTATCTTCATCATTATAACGATCTAGAGTAGCCAACAAGTTTTTATCAAAGCTCTGAATTCCTGCATTGACTCGATTCACTCCAAGATTAAATAACTGAACTAGTTTTTCTTCAGAAATATCTTCAGGGTTCATCTCCATAGTAAACTCAGTGTTAGGTGAAAATTTTAAATAAGATCGAACCCATTCAATAAAATCTTTTAATAAATCTAAGTTTGCTAGAGAGGGTGTCCCACCACCAATAAAGATTGTATCGAATGTATAATCTAGAATGGTTGGATCAATTTGAATTCTTAATAGAAATTCCTTTTTATAATTATTAAACAGAATATCTTGATTAGGTGGATCTGTTTTACCAATCCCTACTGAATAAAAATCACAATAAGAACATTTATGAATACAGTAGGGAAAATGTAAATATAACCCTGCAAAGCCTTTTCTGTAAGTAGCAATTTCCAAACTTAATTTCTTTGAATGATTCTTGAAAAAATTAGCTCTGTGACTGGAATATCTCTTGGTTTATCTGCATTCAATGCTGTATGGACTAACGCATGAATTGAATCCTTTGTTGGGGAAAATGAAAATAGGATCTTTACATTTCCTTGATTTGGCAATTTGAGAAAAGGAGAGCCATAGTGTAATAAAATAAATTGAATACTTGGATTTTTTTCTGCCAAGTTAGAAACTGCATCTAATTCTTTTTGATCTTTTGTGTCAAATACTAAGGTTTTTACTAATTTCTTTTTTAAAAGCTTTTGCACTTTTTTTTCTGTATAATAAGGAATATTCAAATCTATTAATTCGTTTTTTACATTTTCATTTTTACAAACGTAAGCAAATTTTCTAGATTCAGAAATTGTAAAACTAGTAAAAGGTGTTTTATAACTTCGAATAGCTTCTGTTGATATCCGAGCATTCAATTCGGGAATATTAGCAATCTTTAAATCATTGTATCTTGCTGTGGATATTTTTCTCTTTTCGGTTATAAATTTTTCCAACTCTTCATCTTCAATTTTTTTATAAGAATAGGAAGTATGAAAAAGACCATTTTCGATTTTTAAAGCAATCTGACGTTTTAAGCTTTCATCTAGCATGTTTTTACCATCTACATCAAATTCTTTATTTTTAAGACTTTCTAAGATCATATTGTAGTAATGTGTTGTAGTATTTCCCCAACTAGTAAGAAGAATAATATCAGCACCTGCTAAAATCGCAAGGGTTCCTGTTTTTTCATTCTGATAATTTTTAGAGATTGCATGCATTTCCATTGCATCAGTAAGAATTATACCTTCAAATCCAAGCTTTTTTCTTAGAATATCTGTTAGAATTTTTTTCGAAAGCGTTGAGGGATATTTAGGATCTAAATTTGGATAAACGATATGCGCACTCATCACTGCACGGGCACCCTCCTGTATTGATTTTTGAAATGGTATCAATTCAAATTCCAATAGTTGAGACTCCGTTTTTTCAATAACAGGGAGACCTAAATGACTATCTACATTCGTATCACCATGACCTGGAAAATGTTTTATGACAGGGACTGCTCCTCCTATCCTAGCTCCTTTTTCATAAGAGATAGCTAAATCACCGGCGTCTAACGTCATACCAAAGGATCTTGTATTTATAACCGGATTCTCTGGATTATTATTAATATCCATAACAGGGGCTAATAAAAGATTAATCCCAAGATTATTTAGCTCATACGAAGTAATTAAACCAACATTAAATGCATAGGCTGGATTCTTTGTCTGCCCTATTGCAAGCGCTCCCGGAAATCCAGTTACACCCTTTTCAACTCTCACAACTCTTCCACCTTCTTGGTCTATGGAAATAAAAAGAGGTGGAGAGTTTAAATTTTTCATCTCATTTTGTAGCCCTTTTGTCAGTGCTCGAATTTCTTTTTTCTTTCCCAGATTCACACCAAATAAAATGACACCACCGGGTCTAACTTTTTGCAACTCTGCAATAGCCACCTCATCTAGATAATTTTTGGGTATAGCAATATGAATGACTTGACCAGCTTTTTCCTCATCGCTCATTTTTGATACGATTTCTGAGGCATGCTCCAATGCCCTCTTTCGAATTTCAGTTAAATCAGTTGCAGAAATGGAAAAAGATATAATTAGAAATGGAATAATTTTTTTGATCTTCATAAGAGTAAGAAAATATTTCATGACTATTTAGTCAGTAATATTTTAACTTAAAGATTGTTCTAGGAATTGTTTAAGGAGAATAGAATTATTTTTTTCTATATCGGATTTAGAGTTTTAAGACAGGGACAAAGACCATGAAATAAATTCCATGATCTCTGTTGTAGTTTTTTAGAAACCTTCCAATTCTCTGTGAGACTTTTTATCCTTCTCATGAGCAGCATTTTGTAGATAGCCATCCATTTTATAGATAGATCCTAATAAGTTTGTATCAATAGTTTTGAGTGTTCTAAGCTTAACGTCAGCTGAAAAATCTTTATAATTCTCTGCTGTTGTAACACCCTTCGCCTTTTGTTCTACTTTTTCTGTTATAATCTTAATACCATCAAAATTCCCAGGAGTCATATACATGGTTCTGTAAACATATATTACATTGTCTCTGAGTGACTTCTTTTTATAGATGAATCTAACTTCTTTTAGTTTGCTACTTTCAAATTCATATTCAATGTAGCGCACAACGCTATAGTTTTGATGCTCTTCAAAAGTTGAAAGAGTATTTTCATTTACAATTGTAATCACTTTTCTTAGTCTTTGATCATAAGTTACAATCTTGGTTTGTAATCTTTCAATCTCGGAAACTTTCGCATTAATAAATGCTTCAAATTCTTTGATACTATCCTGCAAAGCCTTTTCCCTGAGAGCATCCCCGGGATCAGCAGTCATAATCGATGCGTTACTCGCAACAGACTTTGCCTGAGCCAAAATTCCATATGTAAAGAATATACACAGTGTTATTAAAAACTTTGCAGCCATAAAAATCTCCTTTTATTTTATAAACCTTCTAATTGATTTCTATTCTTATCATTCTTTGAAAGCTGATTTCTTTGAATGAATGTATCTAATCTAAAAATGGAATTAAAAAGAGTTGTATCGATTGTCTTCAACGCTTGCAATTTGACTTCTGGTGCAAAATCATTATAATTCACTACTTCTTGAATTCCTTTTGCCTTCGTTTCTAGTTTATCAACAGTTACCTTTATACTAGACATATCATTTGGTTTAAAAGATACAACTTTTACGATTGAGTGCATATCTTCCATCAGGGATCTATGTTTGGAAATCACTCTAATTTCTTTTATTTTACTTCCACCATCCATCTCATATTCAACATAACGGTATACGAGGTATTTTTGTGGTCCTGGTATGGGATGATCCTTTGGTTGCTCGTAAACAATTCGAATTTCCTTTTTCATTTCAGGATTAAATTCTACAGCCTCAGCTTGTAACTTTTCAATATCTGAAATTTTCACAATGATCTCTTTTTCCAATGAAGCAATCTTGTCTTGCATTGCCTTAGCACTTGCACTGTTCGCGACTGGTTTCGGTTTATCTGATTTTTGCTGAACAGCTCCGATACCTTCTCCCTTGTCAGAATTCTTAATTTGATTTTGGGCAAAGAGCAACCCAGTAGTAAATATAGATATAACTATATAAGTCTTAAATAGCATAAAATTATCCTCGTCTATAAATTTATCGGCAACGGACAAACAAAAATATTGCCTAAGTAAATAAAAGTTTTCAATTCTTATTTATTCAAGGATTAAATTCCTTTCTTCATTTAAAAACAATTAAATACTCCTTGACCATTGATTCTTTTTTTACAGTATTAAACCGTGAAATCACCAAAGAATTATTTTATCTTTCTCATTCTGACTTTTTTATGTTCCATTTTCCTTACTTCTTGTGAGAAATTGGCAGATGCAACGTTTTCAGACAAAGATGATATTGAAATGGGTGCCAGCTTAGATAAAGAAATACGTTCGAAACCATCTGAATTCCGTATTTTAGAAAATCCAGAATTAGAAAACTATGTACAAACCATTGTAAAACAATTAATTCGATCTCCCTTAGTAAAAAGGAAAAAAGTTTATAAATACAAAGTAACACTCTTAAATGATGATAAAGCTATCAACGCATTCTGCACACCCGGTGGTTATATTTATGTTTATACAGGCTTATTAAAATTTCTTGAAAATGAGGCCAGTCTTGCAGCCGTTTTATCCCACGAAATTGCCCATGCAGAAAAACGACATGTTAGACAAAGAATGCTCTCCGCTTTAGGAATTGAACTCATAGTTTCAGCAATTCTAGGAAATGGTTCATCCATATTTCAGGAAATGGGCGTTAAGCTTGCTGGCACACTAGCACTCCTATCCAACAGTAGAGCGGATGAGTTAGAAGCAGATGAGTGGGGTTTTTTATATTTAGGCAATAGTCCTTACTACCAAGGAGCAATGTCCTACTTTTTTGAAAAAATCAGCAAAGAAGAAAAGCGTTCAAGTGCTAGTAAAGCTCTCGAAAAATTGCTTTCTACCCATCCAATTCCAGAAGAAAGGTTAAAAGTAAATTCAGAAAGAATTAGAAAAGCAAAAATTCAACCACCGATTCCGTCTAACCTTCTTGAATCCAGATACAAAAAAATGATTCGAAAGCACCTAGGTGCAGGAGAAACACACGATGGCGAATCAATAGACGATAAAGGTTAGTTATGATATTTGAAACTGTAAATGAAATCAATGAAGCCATCAAAGCCATCAATTATGCTTCATACTTAATACGACTTTGTGCATTGAATAGTCAAATTGCAATTTCTAGTATAAGTTTTCACTCTCAAAAATCAGCAGGATTTACACCAATATCAAAGGAGTTAATTCATATTAGCTCCTTAATTGAAACAAAAGCAAACGATTTGTTTCAGATCATGTTTAAATCGCTTAGAACAATTACTGAATCACAAAAAATTGCTCGAAACCAGTCTCTACAAAAGAAATTCTTTCAAGATTACAACAAGCGCTCCGATCGAAATTATGATTTAACGCATCTTGAAAATAAAATTCTTTCCGATTATAATAATAAAAGAGATAAATTAAAGGAAGATTTTCAGATACAATTTCAATCCTTTCAAAAGATTATTCGCGAGACTATAAAACTTTGTAAAAATACTAGACCGATAGTCTTTTCAGTCAAGATTGAATCCGTTTACATTGAAGGAAATGAAGGCGCTTTTGATGAATTATCAAAAGAATTATCTGATTTTATTTCTAAAATTGAAGATTTATTAAAAAGAATCGAAAATTTAAACCAAAGACTATTAGAAGGAAATTAATTTGAAAAAATTTCAATATATATACTCCGAAGGAGATCATAAGTGGGGAATTATTTCTCGTGATCCAGAGAAACCGAGTTATTTAATTGATACAAATGAATACGTTATTTGCAAAGGAAACAAGCTAATTATTACTGATCCAGGCGGAATAGAAATATTTCCCTCAGTAATCACCTCTATTTCAACAGAACAAAATCCTATCGACATAGAATATATTTTTGCTAGTCACCAAGATCCTGATATCATATCTTCTTTAACTCTCTGGTTAGATATTAATCCGTCTATAAAATGTTTCACTAGCTTTCTTTGGTCAACGTTCTTACCTCACTTCGGTGGAAATGATAGCACATTTTCAATTATACCAGACATAGGTTCTAGCTTTAATTTTCATGGTTTAGAACTGGAATTCGTTCCCGCTCATTATCTACATTCCTCCGGTAACTTTCATTTATATGATCCAAAATCTAAAATATATTTTTCAGGAGATATTGGTGCTGCGCTTTTGCCTGAAGCGGTCGCAAAAGAAGGAAAAATTTACGTAGATGACTTTGATAACCATATCGCCTATTGTAAAGGCTTTCACGAAAGATGGATGGGTTCAAATGAAGCAAAACTAGATTGGTGTAATAGAGTAAGTAAAATGGATATTGAACAACTCTGTCCTCAGCATGGAATGATCTTCAAAGAAAAAGACGTAATGCGATTTATTAACTGGTTTTCAGAACTCAAGATTGGAGTTTTAAGATCTTAAATACTTATAGACTGCTCTTCTGTTTGACGAACAATTTCATGAATAACTTGATCTAGTTCCCTAGCTGATTTAAAAATATATTCAATACTTCTATCTTTTTCTTCTTCTGTTCTATCTTTATGATTTAGAAAGAGATTACACAAACCAAGAATATTCGCTACATGTTGTCTAACTCGATGTGATTGTTGCCATGCAATTTCTTTAAGTCTAGCTCTTTGATGTATGATTTTAAATTCGTTTTCTTTTTCTGAGGTAATTTCTTGAACGTTATTAGCAATACCAATCATATTCTTATTTTCATCATAAACAGGAAACATACTAAAAAGCCACCATTTGATTCCATCTGTTTCTTCAATAACTATACTCTCGCCTTTCTTAGCTCTATGGAAGTATCCTAAAAAATCATCTTTTAAATATTCAGATAAATAATCTAATGCACTTGTTCCAATTTCTAATTCCTTTTGAAAAATTGCTTGAGCTGTTGCGGCAGCTACTTTATTAAAAAAAAGAATTCTCAGATCCAAATCCAAAAACAAGGTTCCTTCACTGGAACTATTATAAATAGCTGTTAATATGTTTTCATTTTGCTGCATTTTTAATTCTGACATTTTTTTATCATCGATCGAATATGCGACAAACGCTACCGCAATCACATTTTCATTTTCTCGTATCGGTAGATAAGATATATCTGCCCAAAGACTATATCCATAAAATTGAAATTGTTTTTCAAAATGAACGGAATTTCCAAGTAAGGCTGTTTTGAAATTTTTAGAAAAGCTTTCTAGATCAGTATCCATGATAAATTCAATCATAGGACGAGACTCTTTTAGTTCTTTTCCTTGGGTTCTAAAAATCATATCAAAAGCTGTTTTGTTAAAAGCTAAAATAATTCCATTTCGATCTATGAGTATAAAAACTTCCTGTGTGCATTCTAGA
The DNA here is from genome assembly GCA_035345875.1 of Leptospiraceae bacterium. GTDB lineage: Bacteria > Spirochaetota > Leptospiria > Leptospirales > Leptospiraceae > UBA2033. Next base: position 30,393 of record DAORDH010000002.1, read on the forward strand.
ATTGCCTTACATTTTAACTCTAAAGATAGAAAGGATGATGATTCATTCAAATTTAGATATCCAATAAAAATATAACCTATGTTTTTATCTTTGTTTTTTAAATAGGAGACTTCGAAAGAAATACTCTTATATAGTTTGTTTAATTTCACTCTCAGATCAATGGATTGAATCTCTTGCGGGTCATTTTTTAATTGTTGGATCAGATTCTCTAATTTAGCATTTTGCTCGAATATTGATTCAAATTCCCTCTGGTGCTTCGGCTCGCCAAAAGTATCCTTAAACAAATAATTTGAAATTAGAAATTTTCCCTGTTCATCTAAAATAAATGCGATCTGTGATTTAGAATGCAGTAGATAATGAGGGATTGCATCGAGAAGATCTTCTTGCTTCATAAATAAATCTTTTCTGCAAGAATCATACGTCATCAATACTAATCAAGAATAAAACAATTAAACTCAGACTTCTGTAGCTAGTATTTTTACTGCTATTCTTTTATCAGTCTGACTAGGGTCCTCTTCCGTTACAACTTTATAGCTACTTCCCCATTTTCTCATCAGCCCAAAAATAGGTTTCAACTTTTCTCCTTTTTTGGTTAGAGAATACTCAACTCGTGGTGGAGTTTCTGAATATGCTTTTCTAGATATAATTCCGAATTCTTCCAAATCTTTTAATTCTTTGGAAAGCATTTTATCTGATGTTTTTGGAAGAGCCTTTTTCAAATCGCCATAGCGAAGAGTTTTATTTTGCATTAACTTAAACAAAATTACAGGCTTCCATTTTCCATTCAAAATTGAGAGAGTCAATTCAAATGGACAATAGTGAACCATATCTTTTAACTTATAAACAGTCATACCGTTCTCACTATTCGGAGTATCTAGAATCCATGCAATATTATTTTTTTTATTTTTTCCTTTACAAAACCTTAAAATATTTTTCATGTGTAACATAAATTATTACACTTACTTACCTAGAAGTAAGTAATAAAGGAAACAAAAATGAGCGCAAATTTAAACGTTATGAACCCTGATAAGAAAAAAAAGATATTGATTGTTGCAGCGAACGCAAGCACATCCAAAACAACTGGTTGGCCAATTGGATTTTGGTGGGCAGAGTTGACTCATCCTTATTGGGAGTTTGTAGAAAAAGGTTTTGAAGTAGAAATCATTTCACCAAAAGGTGGAGACTTACTAACAGATGGATACAGTGATCCAGAAGATGCAAGTGGATATTCTGCTCATGATATTCTAAGTTTAGGTTTTAAAAAATCACCGAAACATGCAGAACTCATAAAAAATACAAAAAGCATAAAAGATGTAAAAATCTCTGACTACGATGCATTGTTTATCGCGGGTGGTCAATCTCCTATGTATACTATGATCGATGATACTGAATTACATAAATTCGTCGCAGATTTCTATGAAGCTGGTAAGGTTGTATCTATCGTTTGTCATGGAACTTGTGTTTTGCTAAAAGTTAAATTATCAAATGGAAAATTACTAGTAGACGGAAAAACTTGGACAGGTTTCGCAAATTCAGAAGAACAATTTGCTGATAACTTTGTAGGAAAACGCATTCAGCCTTTCTGGATCGAAGAGGAAGCAAAAAAAATACCAAATACTAATTTCATCGTAGACGGAATGTTTAAACCATTTGCAGTTCGAGATGGAAGACTTATTACTGGTCAACAGCAATACTCAGGAGCAGCTGCTGCTAAGCTTGTAATTGAAGCGTTAGGTGTTTAAATCCTTAATTTCTTCATTTCTAAAATAACTATGAGATTAAATTTGAGGTTTTTATTTTAAATTCATTTCCAAAGAGTATATCTAAGAAATATGAGTTATATTTATTCTCAAATTTAATCTAAATTAATAACTAACCAAAGGAGTATAGTATGAAAATAGGAATCATCGGAACAGGCAATGTAGGTGGAGCCTTAGCTACAAAGTGGGCACAAAAAGGACATGAAATCTTTTTAGGAGTAAAAGATACAAATAGCTTTAAAGGGAAAGAGCTACTTTCCAATCCCAACACAAAAGTTCTACCAACACAAGAAGCAGTAAAGCAAGCAGAAGTAATTCTCATTGCTACACCAGCAACAGCTGCCATAGAAGTCGCTAAGTCGTTAGGTGATACAACAGGAAAAATCATCATTGATGCAATGAATGTTGTTATGGGAAAAGGGCCATCTGGATTTTCCAATACTGCTGATGCAATACTCGCCAATACACAAACTAAAGATGTTGTAAAATGCTTTAATACTACTGGATTCAACAATATGGAAAATCCAATCTATGGAAATGTTGGAATCGATATGTTTATGGCTGGTAGCAGTGAAAAAGGAAAAGAAATCACTAGAAAGTTAGCACTTGATGCAGGCTTTGGAGAATGTTATAATGTAGGTGGAAACGATAAGTTTCAATTAATGGAACAGTTTGCCTTTTTCTGGATCAATCTTGCTATGATGCAAGGACTTGGTCGAAACATTGGATTTAAGCTTCTAAAGAGATAAAATGATAGTTAAAAAAAATTTCAATCCGATTAAAGTTTTTTCTTATATAAAGTATGAAATGATTTATACTTCTATTTTAGCGGCTACTGTGTATTACCTGCATACGAACCTTCTGACTGAGAAAATATCTATTCCTTTTTCCATTGCAGGTCTACTCGGTGGTGCACTTGCAATTTTTCTTGGATTTCGAAATAATACGTCATACGCTCGATGGTGGGAGGCAAGACAACTCTGGTCAAATATTGCAAGTTCCTCCCGAATTCTTGCTAGACTCATTCTTACCTTCACAGATTCCCATAGCCATCAACAAAACTATGTGAAAGAAAGAAGTGAATTATTTAAAAAAGAAATGATCTACAAACAAATTGCATGGGTGCATAGTTTAAGATTAAATCTTCGAAAAGAAAATAGTTGGGAAGAAATCAAACCCCTACTCCCAGAATCTGAATGGACTCAATTGCAGACAAAAACAAACAAAACAGGCTTCATTCAATTTTTAATGGGTCAAAGAATTTATAAAGCTATGGCAGACGGAACGTTAGGTGGTTTTGATAGCTTTCAAATGGAAGGTCAGCTTTTATCTCTTAGCAATTACCAAAGTGGCTGCGAAAGAACAAAAGACACGCCACTCTTAAAACAATACGATTTTTTTACTCGGGTATTTTTAGTTGTTTTTATTAGTGTTTTACCATTTACCCTTCTATCCGAATTACAACGGTTAAATGTAATTTATCTTTTAATACCAATTACTATCTTAATCTCCTTTGTATTTACGATAGTTGGAAAAGTAGGAAAGGTAAATGAGGATCCATTTGAAAATAAAATTACAGACGTTCCACTCAATTCAATATGTAACTCTATTGAGTTAGAACTCAGAGAAATGTTAGAAGATAAAAATCTACCTAAAAAAATTGAACCTGTCGATGGATATTTAAATTAATTATGATTCGCAAATATAATTTCTAGTTCTTAGAATTCTTTTTTTTGGGATATTCAATACTATACAAAGCTGCGAAGATTGATTATAAATATTATAAATGAACTTTATTTATATTGTTTAATTTACTTCGCAGATTCTATTTCAGCTAGCTGTAATTGGAATTGTAAAGCGAAATTTGCTTCCTTTCCCTAATTCACTCTCCGCCCAAATTCTTCCCTGATGACGATCAATAAATTCCTTACAGAGAATAAGACCCAATCCAGTTCCTTTTTCGCCATTCGTCCCTTCGGTGCTAAAATGCTTCACATCTATTCTGAAAAGATTTTCCGCAATATTTGAACTCATTCCAATTCCTGAATCTTCAACGGTTAATTCAACTTTGCCGCCACTTTCATTCGCTGAGATTGTTACGCTACCATTTTCATCTGTATATTTAATAGCATTTCCAATTAGATTTCGAATAACGGTCGTGATCATCTGAGAATCTGCAAATGCTTTTATATCAGTCGAAACTTTATTATTTAGTAAAATTTTTTTGTTAGCAGCTGAAGGTTCAAAAAGTTGTATACTCGATTTTACAACATCATAAATAGAAATCGACTCCGGCTTATACTGCATATCCCCTCTCTGGGATCTTGCCCATGTAAGTAAATTCTCTAATAGCCCTTTAATTTTATTTGATGCAGACTCTAATAAAATTAAATCTTCATGAAACTCTTCTTTTGAAATATTTTCATATTGAGCAGCCATAAAACTCAGAAATGAATTTAAATTTCCAACTGGACCTTTTAAATCATGTGCAATGATAGAAAAAAATTTATCCTTTGCGGCAATCAAACTATTTAGTTCAGTATTTTTTTCAGATAACTTCGCAACCAAAACACTCAGTTCTTTATTTTGTTCTAAAATAATATCTTTGGATTTTTTCAATTCAACATGTGCTCTAACTCTTGCAAGTAGCTCTAATGTATTAAAAGGCTTGGTGACGTAATCAGCCGCTCCAATACTAAACCCATGAATCATATTGTCCATTTCTGTTTTTGCAGTTAAGAATATAATCGGTATAGCTTTTGTGTTCTCTTGCGATTTCAAAAGCTTACATACTTCAAATCCATCCATCACGGGCATCGCGATATCAAGCAAAATTAAATCAGGCATTGTATCTTCTACAATCGATACTGCTTGTTTACCATTCAATGCGAAACTAGTATCAAATCCTTCTTTGCTTAAAATATTTCCTAAGACTTGAAGATTCTCTCCAACATCGTCTACTATCAATATATGTGTAGGACTTTTTTCCATTTATCTTAACCGCTCAAATGCTATTTCTAATTGGTTTAAAGCATTCGATAGTTTACCTATCGCAAAAGAATGTATTAAATCATTCAGATAATTTGCATACTGTTTAAACAACTCCATATTAAATGTATCACTAATATGAACTAAATCAATTATAAAAGTTCGCAATCGATTTGTATTTAGGGACTTTCTAGCAATTTCACTTTCTCTATACCATACAAAATATTGACTTTTAAATTCGGTGGATATTTTTTGTTTCAGTATTAATTTTTCAAGCTCTTCTATAAAATTATCCTCCGTCAATCCTTGCTGTGTTACTATCGTTTCCGATTCCAAAGTTGGGATAAATCTAGCAACTTCAGAAATCAGCTTCGCTTTCGTAATTGGTTTCGTCAACACTGCATCCGCAAAACCTTTCATCTCTAAAACATCTTCATTCCGAGCAAATGCAGTTAATATTATCACTGGAATTTTTTTGTATTTTTCATTTTGTTTAATGATTTGTGTTGTTTCCTTACCACCCATCTCAGGCATATGAATATCCATTAGAATCAAATCAAACGGTTCTTGATAAATCATATCCAGTGCCATTCGTCCGTTAAACGCTTCTTTTATTTTCAAATTTGAGTTTTCTAAAAAGCCAACTACAACTTGACGATTTGGCTCGTTATCTTCAACCAATAATACTCTTGCTTGAACAAATTTTACACTCGCTGTATCTCTGCTTACTTCTGTATTTGTAATCGCAGGTTGATCTGATATTTCAATCTTAGGTAAAAAAATTGTAAACTTAGTTCCTTTACCAATTTTACTTTCTAAAGTAATTCGACCCTTCATCATCTCCACGAGTCTTTTCGCAATAGATAGACCCAAACCAGATCCACCATACTTTAAATTACTCTGCCCTTGCTGCTGTTTAAACGGATCAAATATCGTTGCAATTTCATTCGATGATATTCCAATCCCTGAATCAATCACTTCAAATATTAAATCAACCATATTATCATCTGAATTATTTTTGATACATCTAACGTTTATACGTATTCCTCCTTTTTCCGTAAATTTGATTGCGTTCCCAATTAAATTAAACAGCACCTGCCTGAGCCTAAGCTCATCCAGTAAAATACTTTCAGGTAAATGATCGTCTATAGCAATTTCAAAACCTAATTTCTTTTGGCTGACTTGAATGGAAAACATCTGTCGAATATCGCTAATAATTGAATTTAGATTTACAGGCAAATTTACTATTTCAAGTCTTCCCGCCTCAATTTTTGCAATATCCAAAATATCATTGATTAAATTCATTAAATTGCGACCGCTTTTCTGAATCCCAACCAGATATTCCAATAAATCAGGATTCGCTCCGATTTTATCTTTTAAAATTTCTGCAAACCCAAGAATTGCATTCATTGGCGTTCTAATTTCATGGCTCATATTTGCAAGAAATTGACTCTTCAAACGATTAGCTACTTCTGCCTCAGCTTTTGCTTTCTGTAAATTTTCTTCAATTAACTTTCTATCAGTTATATCTGTATGGGTGCCTACCATTCGGGAGGGAACTCCTTTGATAGATTGAATTACCTTTCCGCGTGCAAGCACCCAAATATAATTCCCATCTTTCTTAACAACCCTATGCTCGGACTCGTAACTAAGAGTCGCCCCAGATAAATGAAGTTGAATATTATCAGTAACCCATCCAACGTCATCTGGATGAATATGCCGAGTCCATTCTTCATAGGTATCCCATCTATCGTTCTCATTATAGCCAAGCATTTCTTTCCATCGCTTAGAAAAAAAGACTTCATTCGTTTCCAAATTCCAATCCCAAACTCCATCTCCACTCCCTTCTAAAGCAAATTGCCATCGTTCTTCACTTACGAGCAAACGACGATTAGCCTCTTCTAATTCCGCCGTTCTTCTTAGAACGCTCTCTTCAAGAGCTGTATTTGTAAATTCTAACCTTTTTTGAAGTGAATTGAAATTGATTTGATTATGCACTCTAACAACTAACTCAGCTGCATTTAGAGGCTTCGATATAAAATCCGTGCAACCAATCTCCAAAATCGAAAGTGGATGTAAGGAATCTCGAAGATGATTAATGTATATAACTGGCGTATCCTTTGTAGTATGCGCTGCTTTTAATCGATCTAGTGTATTCCTTTCTTGATTGACCTCGATATCAAGTATAATCAAATCGGGGTTTGATTCATTCTGGTGTATCCATAACTCATCGCTAGATATAAAATCTAAAATATAACCTTCTTTTTGTAAAACATTTTGAAGTAATATTTTATCTTCATTAAAATCAATGACTATTAATATTCTCTTCTCTCGTTTTAACAAATCAATGATCCTCTGATAAACTCAAAATGATAAAATGAAGTTGTTCTAAGATTTGCAACTTAATAGCAACTTGCGGAATAGAAAAATTCTTTATTAATTGCAATAACTCCAGAGAAAATCCTACAAGCGGAATAATATGATTTGCCTCACCGATTTCCTTTAATTCTTGAATATAAATTGTTAACTTATTCGTCTGTATTGATTTTCTAGCTGTTTCTGTTTCAAGAAACCAATTCTTAAGCTTTGAAATAAAATCTGGATTGTAATTTTTCTCTAGCAATATTTTCTTTATATCTTCCAGAAATGTATCTGAATTTACTTTTATATGAATCTCTGTTTCTTCTTTCTTAGTATTTGGAAGGAAACGAGCTAATTCTCGAATTAACTCTACTCTAGAAATTGGCTTACAAAGATATCCATCTGCAAACGTTAAGATATCATCTACCATCTCTTTCATAGCAGTGGCAGTCAATACTAGTATTGGAATTTTTTTTAATCTTTCATTGCTACGAATTAAAAGGGATGCTGTCTTACCATCCATTTCTGGCATTTGCATATCCATAAGAATGATATTCACCATCTCCCTCTCCAAAATGTCTAGAGCCAAACGACCGTTTGCCGCTTCTAATATTTGGAAATTCCATTGTGCTAAAAAGCCAGTGACAACTCTACGATTAGATTCGATATCCTCTACCAAAAGAATCTTCGCTTTCTCAAAAGCAATATTTGAAATTTCAAAATCTTTTTCTTTAGAATTATGGGCAAGAGAAGATATTTCTAATTCCCTAATAAATACCCGAAAGCTGGAACCTGCTCCAAGTTTACTGTCTACAGTGATTGATCCTCCCATCATTTCTACTAACTTCCTAGTAATAGACAATCCAAGTCCAGACCCACCAAATCTCATTGCATCTTGACCTGATTGTTGAATAAATGGACTAAAGATTGAGTCTAATTCATAGTGCGCAATCCCAATCCCTGTATCTCTTATCTCAATAACTAAATCTATACAACTACTCTCGCTTCCTCTTGAAATGGATTGAACATTTATATAAATTCCTCCTTTTTCAGTAAATTTAACAGCATTTCCAATTAAATTAAATAAAACTTGTCTGAGTCTTAATTCATCAATTAGTAGAGATTTGGGAAGGGTTTCGTCTATCGATATTTCAAATTTTAAATTCTTTTGAGCAGTCTGAAGAGAGAAAATCTGCTGAATATCATAAATAACATTGAATAAATTAACTGGGGAGTAAGTAATTTCTAATTTTCCTGCTTCAATTTTGGCCAAATCCAAAATATCATTTATAAGACTGATTAAATTCTTTCCACTTCTTTGAATCCCAGAGAGATAATCTAAAACTACTGGATTATTTCCGATTTTATCTTTTAGAATTTCTGAAAACCCTAAGATTGCATTCATTGGAGTTCGAATTTCATGACTCATATTGGCAAGAAATTCACTCTTAAGACGATTAGCACTTTCTGCTCCCTCTTTTGCGTTGAGAAGATTTATTTCGGAAAGTTTTCTATCTGTTATATCATGAGACAAAACAATAATTCCTGTTTGTTTTCCATCCTCAATAAAAGGAGTATATTTAATTTCAAAATATCTTTCCTCTCCATCTTTAAAATCAAATACACTTTCAAAAGTTATGGACTCTCCTGCTAATGCTTTATAATAATTTTCTTCTACTTGTTTAAATATTCGATCACCAACTATCTCTCTTACATTCTTCCCCACACATTCTTCTGATGATGTTTTAAAATACTCTGCAAATCTCTTATTAACAAACTGAAATTTTAAATTCTTATCTACCATTGATACTATCGCAGGAACGTTATCTGCGAGGATTTTTAATTTATACTTATTTCGAATTAACTCCTCTTCAGCAAAAATGCGAGCTTCAATTAAATACTGCTCTCTCTCAATATTAATAGCATTTTCTGACTCTCTCTGCAGTTTTATAACTCTAATTAGAATAAAAAATCCAGATAGTAAAATCAATAGTATTAGACAAAAAAGACTTATGATTACACGATTCATTGTCATCTCTGATTCAGTTACAAAGATAACTACTTTATTTCGAGCAAAACCAATTATATAATTTGTTAATTCGTTAATCGGTAGGTATATTTCTTCTTCTACACGATTTCTAAGTTCAGCGGCTTTTCCTACTCTTCCAGAAATAAGATATTCAAATTCTTCTTCTCTCATCTGCTTCCAATTACTCAGCAATCTATCTATCTCGTCTACTTTGGATTGATCTCCCAAAAAATTTTCACGTATCGACTCTAGATTTTTTTGAACTGTGTTTTCAATCTCATTCACCTCCCTTGATAGATTTTCAATTTCATTCTTATTTGAAGAAAAGAAACTCTTTAGCATAATGTTTCGAATTCGAGCAACGTTATATCGGAGTTCAATGGCTGCGTTACTTACAGTAAAGGGGTGAATATATATATCTTTCGCAATAGAATCTAAGCGAAGAATAGCAGGAACAGCTATGAGAGCGATTACAAATAAACAAAAAAATATTACAATATACCAAAAGGAAATTGTTTTAACAATTTTGGATTGATTTCTTCCTTTTAAAAAATCCAACATAATATCCACTTTTTCTGATACATTTTTAATTGTAAAAAAGTATTTCTTTTCTCTAAGAGAATTAAACATGCAGAAAACAATTTACAGAAATTTGAAAGATTTAAGAATTGAGCGAATAGGAGAATCTTAATGGGCTCAGAAAATGAAGAAAAGATAGATGATGAGAAAAAAGAGAAGAAAGATAAAAAAAAACCAAAACGTTTTACTTCCGAAGGAGAAGGTAGCTCTAAACTTTCTAGCAAAAAGTATGAAAAACATTTAGCAAAACTTCAGCTCGAGTTAGTAAAAATGCAATACTGGGTGAAATATGCTGGAGCAAAAATTGTGATTATATTCGAAGGTAGAGATGCTGCAGGCAAAGGAGGAACGATAAAACGTATAGTTGAACCGTTAAACCCAAGAGGGTGTAGGGTCGTAGCCTTAGGAACACCGAGCGATCGAGAAAAAACACAATGGTATTTTCAACGTTATATTCCACATCTACCAGCTGCAGGTGAAATAGTAATATTTGATAGAAGTTGGTATAATAGAGCAGGCGTTGAACATGTAATGGGATTCTGCACAGAGGAACAATATAGAGATTTTATGCAAGATTGTCCAGAGTTTGAAAGAATGTTAGTTCGTTCTGGAATTATACTTTTAAAATATTGGTTCTCAGTGAGCGATGATGAGCAGGAAAGAAGATTTCAATCCAGAACAACAGATCCGGCTAGAAGATGGAAGCTAAGTCCAATGGATTTAGAGTCCAGAGATAAATGGGTAGAGTATTCGAAGGCGAAAGATGCAATGTTTTCTCATACAAATATTCCGGAAGCACCTTGGTTCACTGTAGAGGCAGATGATAAGAAGAGAGCTAGATTAAACTGCCTTCATCACTTACTTAGTAAAATTCCTTACTTAGATATGACTCCAGACCCATTGATTTTACCTCCACGTAAATCAGCCGATGATTATGTGAGACCTCCGCGCAACGAACAGTTCTTCGTGCCAGAGGTTTATTAACTTGATCTCGAGGTTGGATTTTTTACACCACCAATAAACATGTGATGGCGTTAGTCGAAAGATATTCTAGCAAAGGAGAAGGCTCAACACCGATATTTTTAATATTCTTAAATTTTATCGGTGGCAGTCTTTCAATTTTCTAGTGCATCAAACTAACATCAATTTAGAATTAGCTCTTTATTTTCTTCGAGGATTTTTAGAACCTGGAACACAGAGATTTCGTTTTGATTTTTCGATAAAGTCAGCAATCTCTGTTGCAAACTTATCATTTGGAAATTTTTCTCTCAGTGGTTGAATTCTATTTTCCATAGCCCCAGTCATATCATAAAGAAATTCATAAATCTCCCTGATTCTATGGATATCATCCTTTGTAAAACCTTTCCGTTTGAGACCTATGATATTGAGCCCCGAAAATTCATTTGGTCTTTCGTGTTCGGATAAAGCAAATGGAGGAACATCTTTGGTAATAGCCGCAACTCCAGCGATCATTGCATATCTTCCAATTCTGCAAAATTGGTGAAATCCAGACTTAGCACCTAACACCGCATAGTCTTGAATTTCTGTATGTCCTGCGAGACCAACACTCGCAAGAACTACAAAATTTCCAACATGGCAATCATGTCCAATATGAGTTTCAGCCATTATAAAATTATTATTTCCTATGACTGTTTCATGTCCGGGTGTGCTTGCATGAATGCTACACTTTTCTCGGATAATATTATTTTGCCCAATGTTTAAAATTCCATCTTCATAATCTGTATATTTTAAGTCTTGTCCTGGAGTTCCAAGTACATTGATCGGATAAATAGTATTGCCCTCCGCAATAGTAGTTTTTCCAGCTATAATTACATTTTGCCCAATTCTTACATTGTCCTTGATTGTAACCTTAGGACCTATAAACGAATAAGCTCCTATTGATACGTTATTTCCTATCGTTGCTCCTGATTCAATCACAGCAGTAGGGTGAATTCCTGGCTTAAATAGTATTGATGACATAGAATCCTCTTTTTCCTAAATTCGCCTTTTGAAAAAAGGCTTTTATCGATATAAAAAAACGAAAGATACTATAGTCTAGGTTTATTTTTTGAAAAATTTAAAAATCTTACAAAGAATCAACTTTTTGGATTTAAAGTATAGAGAAAAAATACCAGAATGATTGAAATAATACTAGCACCAATCATAAGACCTCTGCCAGCTTTCCAATTTCCAAATCCTGAAAAATATAATTGATAGGATCGAGAAAGTATAAAGCTAGATTTCTAACAGACAAGAAAAGGAATTCGTCTAGCCTCCTAAGTAAAAACTAAATATCAATTGATTCGATTCTAAAAATAACTGCTTTGTATAAATTTTTCTAGAATCAGACCAAAAGAATCCAACAAAGAATAATATAGTAAGGAAAAAGCTGTTTAGAATTAAGGTCGGCGCGAAAACTTGATTTCCCTTAAATGAGCTTTTTAACTCACCTAACACTGAGCATAAGGTGAGTGATTCACTTTCAAACAAAGCTCTAATTTTAAAATTTTATATTCTTACTCCAATCCAAAAGGCGCTGCAACCAGGACTTTTCTAATTTTTCTGAACGAGCTTTGATAACAGATTTTCGTTTTTCCTTATCATTTATAATTTCTTTTTCGATTGGAGTTAACTCTTCATATTCTTTAAGTTTTTGAGTCATACTAGCCTGATCTATATCGGATGTCGTATTGTTTAAATCTTCCTTCTCTAGTTTTTCTAACTTCTCCTCAACTGCCTTTGGATCGACATCTTTATCTACCTCAGACGCAGAATCTTTTTTGATCACTGTTTCTAGTCCAGTATCTTTTAAAATTTTTGTAGATACTGATTTTGGAACCTGAGAAGATTTTCCACTTTCAATTACAATCTCTTTAGACTCAAGTGCATCATCGACGGCTGAGAGAGTTTTACTTTGCTTGATCTCTGTTCTAGAATATTTTTCCAATTCAGGAACTCTCACTTTCATGGAGACCGAACCTTCGACCACGTTTACTTTTGAATTTCCGTTTGGCGCAACGTTTAAATCATACTTGGTTCCACGAACTCCCGCTGTGAGAGTGGGCGTTGAGGCATTGACTTCTTCATTTCTCCCAAGCTTAGATACATTCAACATAGCAGACCCTGAATCTACAATAAAATTGTTTGTCTTTGTAAATCCAACCTGGACTCCCTTGAGTTTAAATTTGGAATATTCTTTAATACGAATGACAGCTAACGTCTCTGTTCCAATCATTTGCAAATCACAGACAGACTTTCCGCCAACCATAACTAGATCTGTATCCGTAATTTCATCGCCTAAAGCTAGTGATTTTGCAGTAGTTCTAACATCTCCCGTCCTAAAAATAACAACTGCTCTTGGATGGTATTCTTTTTCCTTACCAGAACAATTTCCCAAAATGATAAATATTATAATTAAAATAATTCTTAACAAATTCTGCTCCTAATCAATAATTCATATAGATTCCTACCTGTTATGAAAACAGATTTGTAATTTTTGAAAAGAAAATAAATAAATCATAATCGTCCCATTACTACTCTATGGTGTTAAATTTTATTTTTTTTCTATTAGATCTAACCGTTCCACAAATAAAAAAAGATTTATAGAAAATCCAAGAAGTAAACAAAGACTTTTTGTTCAACCTAAACAATTCTATTGAATTAAAAGGAAATCGGTTCTCAATCTTTGAAAAATTTCTTAATAGAACTAAATTTAGTTCTATGCTAAATTGATACGTTAACAGAAAAAGATATTACGATTTCTGAGTTTCTCAAATCAGAAATTTTAATTATAAATATACCATCTTTTGAGTTAAAGATTTGTGCCCTATGATTACTCTAAAATTAATAACAGAGGAGAGATAGATGAAATATAATTTATTTTTTTTATGCATACTAACGCTTTTTTACTGCAATACGCCTCCAAAGAGGGAAGCGACTAAAAATCCGAAAGAAGAATATGACCATTGCTATATTAAATCTTTTTATCCAGCGGAATATAAAACAATAGAAGATAGAATTCTAATTGCCCCCGCCTCTATAAAAGAAGAAACCATTCCTGCGCTTATAAAGACAGTCGAGGAAACTGTCATTGATAAACCTGGTAAATCAGTCTGGGTCGCAAAAGAGAATGATAGATATTGTTTTGAAGAAATTCCACCTACATATAAAACCATAAAAAGAGATGTTCTCATCTCTCCCGAAACTACAAAAATGGTAGAACATCCTGATGAATACAAGGTTGTGACCCGTAAAGAGCTCTTGCAAGAAGCTAGAGTAGAATGGACCGAAATTCTATGTGAAAATAAATACACTCCAGAGCTTATAAAAAAAATCCAAAGAAGTCTACAAGCCAAAGGGTATCCAACGGGCAGAGAAGCCGAGTTAGATAATGAAACTTTTACAGCTATAAATAAATTTCAAAAAGCAAATCAATTAAAAGTAAATAAAACAAAATCCATCTACCTCGAAACAATACAAGCCCTTGGAGTAAAATGAAGTTTATTTACGAACTGATAGAACACAAACCTATTCATTTGAGAATAGTAAGATGGAATTGAAAATATTAGAGAATGGAAGACCTTAGACCAAACGCCAAAAGAAAAGTCCCATTTTAAAAATAAAAAGATGCATTTGGTCTAAACACATATTAGTTTTACCGCACGTCTGTATGTGCGGTATACCAAATACTACTCAAATAAAATCCTTGTGGGAAATTACTTTTGTCATTTGGTATATATTCTACAAGATCTATCCTTTTTAAAATGGATAAAGCGATAAGTAAATAAAATCTCTTTGGAATGCTGAATCTACTAATCTACTTTAATGAGTTTGTTCAAGAGTAAAAAGCCAAAATGATCATGTATTTTACTAACTGTCCTTACGCAAAAGATAGAAATCAATAAGTAGGATAAAGGAAATTAGAATATTAGATAAAGCGAATATTCAATAGCCTCCGGTATAGCTCGGCTGATGGGGAGCGAAAAGCGATGGGAGGAAAGAAAGCCGTTAGGCGCTAATTTCATTTGAACGTTTGGTTCACCAAAACTCAATCATTGCTTTTGTTAAGCAATGATAATATAAGGTGAGTTACTAATTTATTTCAGAAAGAAAAATATCTATTCTGCGATATATACTGAATATGCAGAAGATTTAGTTTTATCAGCTCTTTTGGATAGGTTTTCAGACCATAGTATTTTCCCAGACTGATCTCTAACTTTTATAATTCCATCACTCGAAAGATAAGTATTATTATCAATTGGAAACTCTGATTGATTCACTTCTACTCCTTCCATTTTTTTAAACTGATCAAGATTGTTACTTACTATGTATAAATTTTTTTGTGTCTTCATATAGATATATTTTTTGTAAATATAAAGAGTTGCTTTTTCGTCTAACTTTCCACTATTCAAGAATTCACCTTTTGCATTGAAGCGATAAATTGTATTTTCTCTAAGTAAATAACAAGAATCATCAATGGTTCCAATAATGCGAATCTCTGCCTCCGCACTCAAAAGAGTAAATGATTCTGTCAATGGCTGTAATTTAGAGTCATAGATTTCCCAACTCATTCCATCAGAATTATTATGGAATATATAAAGCTTTCCCGTAATCGTTAATTCCCATTTGCTCTTTGGTGGGATTGAAATCGATGATAGAAATTCCCCATCCATAGAATAAGAATATAAAGTTTCTACTCCCGCAATTTTTTCTGAATATAGAATAGTATCACTGATCTGAAAGCGGATAATAGCATTTTTTCTCATAGGAATACTCCAAAGAAGTTTCCCTGTTTCCAAGTCAAATTGATCTAGGGAAGATTTAGAAAGACCATAGAGCCTTGTATTTGCCTTCAAAATTCTATATGACGATGGAGTTTCAATTCGCCAAAGTATTGATTTTTTTTCAGAATGAATTCGAGTAATATAGGTTCCATAATTTACAATCAGTGATTGATTGATATAGATTGGTTGAGACTGGATCATATCTTCTAACGGATAACTTTGTATAGAAACTTTTTCTGATCTATCTCCTATTGTTTCAGTGGAAAGATTTTTTGCATAGGAAGATTGCGGAAAATTATCGATCAATTCTTTCTTTAATGACTGAATCGATTTTGTAATTTTAGTCTTATCTTTTTCATTTTGTAATTCTTTTAAAATTTGGATATATGCGTATAAACTGGCTGCATTTCTATCTATAGAGAGGCTTTTCAAAATATATTTTTCTGCTTTCGAAAAATCTTTTCTCTCAAAGTAGATATAACTTAGATGATAGAATGGTTCCTGAAAATTTGGATACTTTTTGGTCAGGTCTAAAAAGATCAGTTCTGCATCTTGGATTAGATTATCATTATAAAGTAAGATCCCTAAGTTATACGATGCTATTTCTAAATCAGACTCAAGACTTAACGCATAACGAAAATCTTCCCCTGCTCTCTCTCGATTGCCTAATTTGTAATAATTTATTCCTCTTGCTATATATAAATTTGAATCGTGTCTTTCTATAGCAATTGCCTTTTCAAAATATGATAAAGAAAGTCTTCTATCTTTTTCTAGACTATTCAAACCTAGTTGATAGTAACTTCGATACGATTCCGGATTCTTTTCCAAAATCTTTTTATATAAACCAATTCCTGTTGTTATTTGATTTAATTTTAAATAGTAAAAAGCAATCTGTTCCAGTAAATCGGTGTTATCCTCACTTTCCCTCTCTGCTTTTTTAAGAAAAGAAAGACAAGCTTCCTTTTGATTCTGCAGTAGATATAGATTTATTATTTTATTTAATTTCTCAATCGACTTCTCTTTAAAAAAGGAAGATGAGTATTCTGCTATAGCTAAATCATTTTCTTTTGAATTACTAAGTTTTTCTGCCTTTGCATAACTCTTGTTTGCGATTTCTCTTTTTTTGCTATCTCTTAGTATACTTTCTATTTTTTTGATTTGAATGGATTTTGAATCATATTCTTTCGCTTTATTAAAAAAGATTTCTGCTTTGGTAAAACGATTTCTACTCAATTCTTCTTCAGAGATAATCGAGTATAAAAGCGATAAACGATATTTTGCAGCATCTCTTAATATTGAATCTGATAATTTTGATAGATAATATTTCTCAGCTTTATCAAATTGTTTTAGATCTTCTAAATTTCTTCCTTGGGAAAGTGTTCTTTTATTTTTCCATTTCTTTATTTTTTCTAAGACATCCTCTTTACCATCTGTCACATCTAAAATATTTAGAATATCCTTGAACTCTGACTCATTTGGGGATAATGCTTGTAAGTCTTTAAATTCTCGACTTGCTTCTACTAATTGACTTTCTTCCAAATAAGTAAATGCCAGATTTTTTCTAGTTAGTATTGAATTAGGATCCAAATCTTTTGCTCTTATAAATGAAATGATAGCTAATTTAGGATTGGCTAGTTTCTTGTAAGCAGAGCCAAGTTTAAAAAATAATTCAGAATCTTCTGGATAGTTTAAAGTAGCTGACTGTAGGATATTTACGCTTTCAAAAATTAGATTTTCCTTTAAATATAAATTAGCTAAATGGACAAAAGTTGATTTTGCTTTTTCTAGTGATAAACTTTTTTTAAAATACTCTTCTCCTTTTTTGAAATTCTTCCATTCAGAATAGCAAGTTCCGAGCTTAAAGTAGAGAGAGGCAGAGGCTGAAATAAAAACAGCCTCTTCAAAATAATGAGCGGCTTCTTTGTAATTCTTTTTATAATAGTAAAGATTTCCTTTTTCTATTAGGTCATCATATCTTAATTTATTTTTTGAAGCATCAATATCTTTTAAATCTGGATTCAAAGCCTTCGCTTTAGAAAAATACTTTTCTGATAAAGAATTATCTTTCAAGAGAAGATAGAGTTCTCCTAAATGAGTAAAGAGTTGAGATTTTTGTGAAAATTCTTTTTCATTTATTTTTTTAAATTCATCTAAAGATTCTTTGTATCTTTTTAGAGATTTAAGAGAGACAGCTCTTTTGAATCTATAAATATCTTTTTCAGGGTAAAACTCTGTTAGCCGCGTGAGTATTTCTAAACTATCCTCTTCTTTTCCCTGCCCTGTTTCGAGTAAAGATTCTGCAAGTAACACTCTCTCATTTTTAGGATTGATTTCAAGTGCCTGTTGAAAAGACTCCTTAGAATTTTTATAGTCATCTAGTTTTAGATAACAAAGACCTAGTAGGTAAAAGTTATCCTCGGTCGGCAAAATAGAATTAGCCTCTTCTAATTTTTGAATCGCTTCTTTAAAACTAGATGCTTTATATAAATCATTCCCCTCATGAAATAAATTTCTCGCTTTGATTTCTTTTTTTTCTTTCTCAGTAATTTCAACTGCCTTTGTAGATGGAGACTCTTCTATACTAATACAAAATTGAAATTGAGAACAAACAAATAGAATTAAAAATAAAAAACCAAACAAATTTGCCATTTGAATCCAAAACTAATATCTTATTTCAAAAGCTGAATGTATTTAGGACACTGAATCCAGAGATATTTGAGTGCATTTACCTTTGGAGAAGCATTTCCTCGGAGCAATACAGAAATCTTCCAAGTATCTGAAAAATCAATTGAATCATCAAAAACTTTTGTATCACTCAAATAGATTTGTAGAGTTCCTTTATCCATATCTGTCACATAACGGAAAGCTCTATGTTGATCTTTGATCTGTGGATCATATGTATACGCCCCAATCGAAACTCCATTCGATGGAAATTTATATAGAAAAATTTTTTCTCTCTCTGCCTCTAAAGTATAGGTTGCATTCTTTGTTATTAAAGAAAAAGAAATATTTCCAGAACCCATTTCAGAAGGAAGGAAGAAAGCGGAGCTAATTTCCATTGAGTCTGGAAGTATTGGTTGTGTCACAACTCCTTTTGGTTTATCAATGACCTGTCCACTTCTGTTTTCAAGACTTAGATTTCCCGCATAATTGACATTCACTCCACCTAGCACCGGCTGCCAGAGATCAATGGCTGATGGTAAAAAAGAATCGTAAAGCTCCATAGGAAAAACTAACGCTGCGGTATTTTTAGATTCAACCTCTACTTCAAAGTCTCTGAGTGGTATATTTATTTTCTTAGTATCGTGAATCTTTGTAAACTCCATGCGATACTTGCCTGGATTAATTCCATATAAGAAAAAAGGAGTCTCTCCTTTTACTTCTTTATTCCAAGCAACTTTTAAACCTTTCGGATAACTGTAAATTTTAAGAGATCCGACACTCAGATCATCTTCCCACTCTTGGAATAAATTCATCTCTTCGCCCGCGCGAACTAAAATCTTTTTATTCACAGGAGACAAACCGGTTTTGCGATAGGTAACTTGGTGAGGTCCATCAGGAATTAATAAACGTCGAATCGGGAGTTTCCCCATTTCTTTTCCATCTAAATAAAAAACAGTATCACTTGAGGAAGAAGAAACATTGATATGAGCAGAGACTGTTGAACGAAGAAGTGTTATTTGTAAATTACGATCTGGTTTACGAATGAACTTTAAAATTGGAGATTTAATTTCTTCTAAAGCTTTAAATTTATTCTCTGTTTTATATAATTCTATTTTTGATTTTGAATCAGGATGTCCAGGTAAAATGACGGCAATCTCAAAGTCTATCGTTCCATATTCCTTCTGGTTCACAGGATCAATGAATGTTTGTTTTACTTTTAAAACATCTCCATCAAAAGCGAGATCAGTATTTACAAATGAATCGATATCTTGTTCTACAAATTCTTTTCGAAGTGTATCTTGGCTTTTCCATGAATCAATTGAAATTTTCACTTCTTTTGATTCTGTATTTTGCCAAAGAAGGCGATTCTCTTGGTGAAATACAGCTATCAACTCGGGATTAAAACCTGCTGGGAAAAGAATCGGGGCAAATGTAAAATGCGGTTTCTTCTTTGAAACCTTTCTAGATTTATAATCCTTTTCATCAAATTGAAGTGGCACTTCAGGAACAGGAATAACCTCAGGAGCAAGATCAGGTTTTTCCATTTTAGAAGTTACCCCTTTTAAACTGGTTACAGAAGAACACTGTAAAAATAAAAAAAGTAGAAAAATAATTTTGAAAACAGCAGACTTCATGGTGGCAACTCTGACCATTTTAAAATTTAATCGCGTAAATCATACAAGAATAACAAAGAAAGCATAGAATGATGGTCAATCCAATTTAAGATATCCTTTTTTAAACCGGACTTTGCGTGAAAGCCAATTCCTATACCGGCTTCATTTAACATAAGAGAATCATTCGATCCATCTCCTACTGCAACTGTTTGAGAATTTAAAATTTGATTATTATCTCTATGCTCGATTAATAATTCCTTTTTTCTATTTTTGTTTACAATGGTTCCTAAAACCTTTCCAGTTGTAAATCCGTTTTCCATCTCAAGTTGATTAGCAGAATAATGTAAAACCGAATATTTCTTAGCAAATTTTTCAATCACGGGCACAAAACCACCACTAAAGATGGCAACAATACCTTTGTATTTTTGAATCCAAGGAATTAATTCAACAACACCATCGTTAGGTGTAATAGATTGATATATCTCTTCAAAGACGGATTCCCCAATCCCGACTAAATAACTGCATCTTTTTCTAAGAGCAGAATCGAAGTCTAACTTACCTTCCATTGCCTCTTTTGTAACGGAAGCAACCAAATCATATACACCTTTGCGACGAGCAAGTTCATCAATAACTTCCTCTTTGATTAGAGTTGAGTCCATATCAAAGGCAAATAGCGATTTGCTGCTTCTATCTAAAAGTTCCTCTACCCAAAGGACATCAATTCTTTCAGAAGATAAAGACTCTCTTAAAGCAATCAAATCATCTCTCTCTATTTTGTTTGGAAAATCTAAATAATGCGCAAAAATATTATGAAGAGAGCTAGAATAAAGATACTTCGCCTCTCCGAAGCGCTTTATTACAGTATTTTTTATAGAAATTGGATTCCCTGAAGGCGAAATAAAAATAAGCATTATTTAATGAGAGGCCTAACTAATTGACCAATGACCTCATAACCTTTTTCATTAAAATGAATTTTATCCATTTTTCCAAATTCATTGTAGCGAACAAAATCCTCTTTAATGACAGGTAGGTCTGGGTTTCGCATAGCTTTCCACAAATCTAAATAGACAAAATTATATTCTTTTGCGAGGGATTGAATGGAGGCATTGAGTGCAGGAACAACAGAGTTCAATACTTTATTTTTTGTAGGAGGAACAGATAAAAAGATAATTTTAATTCTTTTATCATAACTCTGAATATCTTCTATTATCCCTCGAATATTGTTTTCTGTATAGGATAGGCATTTCCCAAAAATAATATCATTCCCACCAATCTCAATAATAACTGTTTTTGGATTTAAAGATAATACATTGTCGGAAATCCTTTGGCGCAGACTCTCTGACATATCACCAGCAATTCCCCTCCCAACTACATTCAGAGAGGGAAATTCTCTTTGGATCAGCCTTTCATCAAATAATTGAATCAAACTATTCCCAACGATTACAACATTTGCTGATTTAATTTTTTGATTGTCGTCGTTGTATTTTTTTCGAATTGGATTCCAACCGAGATCTAAATAGCGAGAGTAAAGATTAGAATCTCGCCAACCTGTTTCTGCTAAGCATTTAAAACTAGAATCATAATAATCAAAATAATCGTTCTTAACTTTTCCAAAGCTAGAACAATGAATGAGAAAAAAGAATAAAATAAAAAATAAGTTATTTCTTAATGTCATCTTCCTTGGGCTCATTCATTCTAAAACGCTTATGCCAATCTGCAATCTGTGACTGAACGTATTGCTCTGTATCGCAGATTCTGAACTCAATTGGGTGGTTTGTTGCAACATCAATAAGTTTAGCCTCGATATAACCGTTCTTCAACTTACTAATCTCTATTTTATACCTCATAATTAAGTCCTCCATATATGTATAATTGTCAGGTTTTATTTATTAGCAATCCTTTCAATCTCTTCTAGAGTTTCTTTCTCCTTATATCTCGAAAACATAACGATTGCGAGCAGGCAAAAAGCAGCAGCGACCGGACCTGTGATTTGCACTCCAATCACAGTGGACTTTTCTCTATCTAAAACCTTTTTTCCAGTGGTAGGATCGATTTTTTCTACTTTATTAATCCCTCCACCCACAAGTAATAGACTACTAAAAATTAAAACTCCAATGGTTTGACCTAATTTTTGCATCAAAGTTCTAGCTGCATAAAACAATCCTTCCCTACGAGACCCAGTCTTTAGTGCATCGAGTTCTGCAATGTCAGCTAAAATCGCATTTGGAAGAATTCCTAAGATTGCCATCGGAGCCCCTGCAACAATAACGATCAAGTAAGCTTGGATTACTTTTGGAATTGGGATCGAATCCATTCCCATAAAATAAATAAAAATAAATAGGAGCAAGAAAATAAAAAAACCATAGATCACAAGTCTCTTCTTTCCTAAACGTTTCGCAAAAAAGTTTACAATTGGATAACACAGAAAAGATGAGAAAAGCATAACAGGTAAAATCTCACTCACAAGAGAAGCTTCTTGGAAAAGAAGAACTGTAATATAATAACTAAGACCTGTTGTCAAAATGGTGATCGATAAAAAATAATTAAAATCTGAAATCGCAAAGAATAAGAAATCTTTATTCTTAAAAGTCATCATAAGAGCTTCTTTAAATGGAACAGCAGAAGGTTCAGACTTGGTGTATTTCTTTTCATTGATTGCAAGAACAGGAAAATACATACAGATAGCCGCAATGGTGCAGAGAATTCCAATTGCCCACTGATAGCCAGTAAACTTATCCATTCCAGGAACCGCGTTCATTAATTTTTCTGCAATCAGAGGAACCTGTGCGGCAACCATAATACCTAACGCATAGGTAACAGAAATAAAGGTAGAAAGATTGAGTCTTTCATTCGGAGTATGTCCCAATTCTGGAATCAATGCAAAAAACGGAGTGACGTAAACAGTTAAAAATAAATAAAAAAGAAGTAGTGCAACGGTCATCCAAACTAAATTTCCAGTTGTGATCCCTTTTTCTGGAGGTGTAAAAATTAAGAGACAGAAGACAGCGGCAGGGAG
Source organism: Leptospiraceae bacterium (assembly GCA_035345875.1). Lineage (GTDB taxonomy): Bacteria > Spirochaetota > Leptospiria > Leptospirales > Leptospiraceae > UBA2033. The sequence goes on from DAORDH010000002.1 coordinate 53,186, forward strand.
CCCACCGGTTGCGAGGAATGGAATACGGCGTCCCCATTTAGAAGCCCATTTATCACTCATATTGGCAATAATTGGATCCGTTATACCATCCCACAAGCGACCGATTGCAGAAACAACGCCTATGGTAGAAATGCCAAAGAAAGCAACTTTTACAATCAGTTCTGGTAACCCTTCCCCATTGGGAGGTAAATAAAAAAACACTTGGTGAAAGCCAATGATATTAATTAAAATCGACCAGCCAAGCTGTCCAATGGCATAAGAAATCTGCCTAGTTAAGGGTAACGGAAGGGTTTGCACACTCATAAATCTTTATCCTGTTTATTATCTTTTTTGATAATGGAAAAAAGTTTAGTGGAATGTTGCAAGTAGAATCCGTAAAAATTTATTTTTTTTCTATGATCCCCTTGACATCTGCATTTTACAGAAAGACTTTACTTTTATGAAAATATTCATTCATCTGCGAAATTGGAATTTTATCATTCTACTCATCACCATTGGACTCAGCTCTATTATTGCCGAAGAAGAAGAGAACATTCTCTTTTCCATAAAAGGCAAAAGCCCAATCTATTCCAAAGTTAAATACGATAAATATGGAAATCGAAAGAGTATTTCTTTTGTTCGTGTAGAGGAAAATAGTGAGCACCTTGTTGAGCTAGAAGGTCTTGCCATTGCAAAGCTTAAATACGATGAGAAAACAAAGACATTCAAGGTAAAAGAATATGATATAGATCGAAATTTACTTTTTACAAACAAAGTTAAAATTCTCAAAAATGGATTTGAACTCATAACTTTTTTAGGTAAGAAAAAAAATGGAAAGCCCATTTTTAAAAAAATTACGTATGACATAGATGCAAGGAAATTACAGGAAGAATACCTAGACGAAAATAAAAAACCAAATACAAATAAAAATAAAATCGCAAAGATCAAATACAAATACAATCAGAGTGGAAAACTACTCACGACAGAAAATTTTGATACACAGGGAAAATACAAAGAAGATGCAAATGGTATTGCAAAATATGTTTATACATATGACGCTAGAGGAAATAAACTAACGTCTAGTTTCTTTGGGGAAAATGAAAAACCTAAAGAAGGAAAAGATGGTTATGCCTCAGAATCTTTTACCTATGATTATACCACATCCGAAAGAGGAAGACTTGTATTGCACGAAACTTTCGATGGAAAGGGTCAACCCAAAGAAAACACAAAAGGCATCGCCAAAACTCTCCATCTCTATGACAAAAAAGGAAATAAAATCGCAACAGAATTTAGAGATGCTTTAGGAAAGTTAAAAGAAGATGGAAAAGGTTTTGCCAAGTATATCTTCGAATATGCAGAGAATGGAAACCTAGTTTTAGAAGAGCAATATGGAAGTGACGGCAAATTAAAATTAGACCCTGCCGATGGGATCGCTCGTATTACTTCCGAATCAAGCATGATTGGAGACACAAATACAAAGACTACACGTTTTTTTGATACTGAAGGTAAATTAAAAGTGAATGAAGTATTGGAGGCGGCTATCGTCAAAGTATCTACTAAACTTTTCAAAGAGGGAAAAGAAATTAGAACAGAATACTTCGATACTGAAGGCAAAGCAAAGCTATGTGGAGAAGGCTATGCAGTTCTAATACAAAAATATGATCTCTTCGGAAACCAAATTCTAGAAGAATATTACGATATAAATAATAAGCCTGTTTTATCTAGGGATGGTTACGCAAGGTACACTGCCTCCTTTAAAGAAAAAGAAATGATCTCAGAGGAATATTGGAATTTAGAGGGAAAGCTAACTGAAGGCGATGATGGCTTTGCAAAGCAAGTTAGAACTTTTCTTCCGAATGGTAAATTGCTTTCGATCGAAAACTTTGATTCTAACAATGAATATATAGAGAGTAATCTAGGTTATGCGAAGATGATTTATAGCTACAATGCAGATGGGTATAAGAGTGAGGAAATTTTTTTAAATAATAAACTACAACCTGCTAATAATTCTGAAGGAATAGGAAAAATCACATATCAATACAATAAATCATGTCTGTCCAAAACAAAAAAAGAAGAAGATTGCCTTACTTTAGTGCAACACTTTGATTCGAAAGGCAAACCGATCGCGAATAAGAAGCAAATCTTTAAAATCATTACAAATTTTGATGAACAAGGTAGAATTAAATCCATTCAAAGCTTTGGATCGGATGATAGCATTGCAAACAGACATATCTATTCTTATGAACTAGGAAGTAAAAGAGAAATCGCGTGGGAGATATATAAAAAATCAATGGTTTCTAGAGCAATCTACAATTATTATATTCTCATTCCAGAGCTGGGGTCTAAGCCAGTTGTAAAAATAATACTAAACAAACTGTGTCGACCTGTTGGAATAAAACTTATGAAATAGGAACAAAAAAGACTTGCAATTATTTTAAATAGCAATAAATTACACGAATTCTAGAATTTACATTCTAGATTAAGTCACGTTAGGATTTTAGGTAATAAAATACAAATGCAAACAATTGTTATTATTGACGCAAACGAAGAAGAAGCAAAAGACATAGATTCCTTCTTAATCAGTTATAAATATAAGACTGTAAGAATTCATGAAGTCAAAAAAGGAGTAGAACTAACAAAATCTGTTTTACCCGATTTGATTGTGATTGCGATCGAATCCAATGATAGAGAGACAATGGCTGCTCTACAGGCAATTCGAAAAGATCCTATCACCAAAGACATTCCAATCATTCCAACAATCCGATCCAATGATAGAAGTTTACTAGAAAGTATACGAAAGAATGGAGTTCACGATTATTTTGTAAAGCCAGTCAACAAAGTCAAATTCATAGAAAAAATCAAAAGCCTCTTAATTCTTGCTAGGGAACAAAAGAAAGATAATATCATTTTTAGAAAACATCATATAGTAATTGAAAATCCAACTGATACAATTACTCTTATTTCATTTAAATCAGGAATGAAATATGTTCTGCCAGAAATTAGAAATATTTTCAATCCAGATTTTTTGAAGAGCTTAATTCCAAAGAGTGTTAGTTTAGATATTCGAGACTTGCCAGATCTGATAAAGGACGAACTACAGATCATCGAAAAAATTATAGCCCTGTTTGGAAACAAAAAGATTTCTATAATAGCAGGAAAACATATGGGCTTTATCATTGCGTCAAGCGATTTAGAAGATAAAACAAATCTATTTTTATCGTTAGATGACTATGTTGCCTTCTTAAAAAAACAAGCTACTACTACTCCAAAATAAGGAACATTATAGCGTGCGTGGTCGAAAAACGCTTTTCGGCTACGCACAAATCACAAATTGGATTTGCTAATTTTACTTATCACTCAGTCGTTTTAAGTATTCCGCAATTTCGATTTGTCCAAAGCGCTCTGCCCAAGTAGCCGCAGTAAAATGATCCTTGTCCTCTATGTCAACATCGGCATCGTAATCAAGTAAAACAGATACAGCTTCTTTATTTCCACGCCTTGCTGCATACATTAGAGCAGTCTTACCAGAATAATCCTTTGTATCTACTAACGCACCAGACTTTAAAAGTAAAATTAAAATTTCCTTTTTTCCTACACGAGATGCAAGCATAACAGGAGTTTGCCCCGCTTCATTCGAAGTATTCACATTCGGTTTGAAAAAAAATACATATTTTACTCGCTGCAAGTCCCCAACAGAAGAAGCAGCCAGTAACTCTTTATCTGCTTCTGCACCTAGAAAATACGGTTCCTCTTTTGCGCCTGCATTTCTTAAAACCTTTGCTAATTCAAAATGTCCATTTAAAAGAGCAAGCAAGAAAGGACTCTTCCCCTCTTTTGTTTTAATATTTAAATTTGCACAGGCTTGAATCAGTATCTCAACTATTTCATAGTGTCGCCCAACGCCTAACGAAGAAGCTTTCGCAATGGCAGTATACCCAGCATTATCCTGTAGATTGATATTAGCACCACTCTCCAAAAGATAGGAAACTATTTCAGGAGATCCATACCAAGCCGCTAAGATGAGAGCTGTTTCTCCATCTGAATTTCTAAAATCTAAATCTGCTCTAAGTTCTATTGATCTTTTAACAAGTGCAAAATTTCCTTCTTGCGCTCCTTGTAACAAATCTTCATTTACTCCTGCTTGAATAGATCCTATAAAGATAAAAAATAAAAACCACAACTTCCACTTCATTCTTTTGCTCCCGCTTTTTGTAACTCAGCTACCACATTTCTATGTCCATTCTCTTCTGCATGCAAAATTGGAGTCATCCCAAAATTAGATGCGTTATTGACATTCGCTCCCGCTTCTATCAAAGTCTTCACCGCTTTCAATTTACCAGCTCCTGCGGCAAGGCTTAGTGCAGTATCTCCATTTTGATTCTTGGCATTTAAATCTGCTTTGTATTTTATTAAAAGTTTAATCGATTCCACTTGATCTTCTAAGGAGGCTGTCATAAGTGCGGTAGTTCCATCCACTCCCGGAATTTTTACATCATTCGGATTCATCTTAGCATCCATGAGTAAGCGCATAATCTCTGTATGCCCCTTACTAGCGGCTTTCATTAAACAGGAATCACCTTTTTTATCACGAATATTTGGATTCGCGCCAGCTTCTAGAAGGTATTTTACAATTTCTGTGTGCCCATTGGCTGAGGCTCTGTAAATTGCAGTATCCCCCAAATTCGTTCTAAGATTTAGTTTAGCTTTCTTGGAAACAAGATATTTTACAACATCAACCCTACCAGTGCTCGAAGCAGCAATGAGTGCAGTCCAATTCCTCTCTTCTCTTGCATTCGTCTGGTCTCCATGTTTTTGGCTAATCGCCTCCAACTCCGACAAATTACCCTCTGCTGCTTCATTTACATACATATCCCCAACAGAACTGCAATTCAAAACAAAGAAGAAAAAAGTAAAAATAATTAGGTTTAACATCAATTTCATTGTCCTATCCAAGCCTTTCCACGATTTTATATGCCAATAAATCTTTAAATCATTTATCTAATTTTGAGAGCATCTTTTTTGTCAAAATAGATTGAATAGAAAGTCTTGCCAATATCTATTGTAATTCATACAACAAGGAGGCATTTTTGAAATCAATTATATCAGTCTTTCTAGGAATTCTTTTACTATTCACACAAACTGTAAGTGCAGAAAATATCTTTGAGGACGTAGCCAATCGTCTAAAAAAATCCATTAAGAAAGTTGAATTTGAGAATGGTCTTCGCCTTATCATGATGCAAAACAATACCTCGCCTACTCTAGCACTCTATGCAAAGTTCAAAGTTGGTTCGGTGGATGAGACAAAGGAAATTGCAGGAACAGCTCATCTTCTAGAGCACATGCTTTTTAAAGGCACAGAAAATGTAGGCACTACGAATTATGCAGAAGAGAAAAAATATCATATTCTATTAAAAGCGACAGGCAGTGAACTAGATAAGTTAAGACTTGAAAAAAAGAATTTTGAAGATCAAGAAAAATCGATTCCCAAAGAACTTCTAGAAAGGATTAAAAGATTAGAGAGAAGACTCAAAGATGTGGAAGAGATTCAAAAGAAATTTATTATTAAATCAGAAGATACTTACATATACGAACAACATGGACAAGTAGGATTTAACGCATATACATCGCATGACGTTACAAATTATCAAATTCGACTTCCAGCGAATCGTCTAGAGATCTGGGCAAAAATGGAATCGGATCGTCTTAAAAATCCAATTCTTCGAGAATATTATACAGAACGAGATGTAATCATGGAAGAAAGAAGAATGCGGGTAGAAAATAGAGGAATCGGATTATTAAGAGAACGATTCTTAGAGCTTGCTTTCGGAGAGCATGCTTATGGTCAGCCTGTAATTGGGTATGAATCAAATATTCCTTTTTTAGATATTTACGAAACAGAAAACTTTTTTAAGAAATATTACACTCCAGACAATATGGTAATTGCTATTGTTGGAGATTTAGACTTTGATAAAACAGAAGCTATGATAAAAAAATATTTCTCTGATCTAAAACCATCATCAGAAAAGAAGTTAGGCACTAGAGTCAGAGAAAAAATGAATACAGGGGAAAAGAGAATTTCCTTTGCTTATCCAGGTGGTTCCATCCTCGTAATGGGTTGGCATAAACCTGCCTATCCAAATAGAGACAGCAGTGTATTAGATTTAGTTGATGCTATTCTCACACAGGGGACAAGCAGTAGATTGTATAGAAGACTTGCACTCAAAGAGAGATTAGTTACAAGCGTAGATGCCTATGCGTCAGACCCAGGAGATAGATATTCAAATTTGTTTAGCATCTATACACAACTCAATTCAGATGCCGACCCTAACAAAGTAGAATCTATCATATGGGAAGAAATTGAAAAACTCAAAAAAGAACCAGTTTCAAAAGAAGAATTACAGAGAATCAAGAATAAAATGACTGCTGATTTTCTAAGAGATATAGACAATAATGGAAGTCTAGCAGATAATCTAAGCTACTATGAACTCCTCACAGGAACTTGGGAAGATTTATTTTTATCCTATGATAAGCTTAACAATATCACAGAAGAAGACATTCAAAAAGTTGTAAGTAAATACTTTGTAAAAGAAAATCTAACAGTAGGGCATTTAGATTCAAGAAATTATATGGCTCCAGCAAAATCAACACAAACAGGAAAAAACACAAAATGAAACTAATTCTAAATTTTATAAATTTTAAACTAAAATTTCTTTTTCTACTCTTTCTTGGAATATCGCTATTAGCCGCACCAGGGGATTTTGTGAAGGATATAAAAATTGACGAATTAGATTTTCATATTCCAAAAGTTAGTAAGGAAGATCTAAATCCAAATTTAAAATTTTACTCCATCTACTCAGACAAATTTCCTATTACCTATCTAGAAATCGCTTTTTATGCTGGAGAAGCAGATACAGAAGGGAATGGAATAGAAATTCCAGCTCTTCTCTCAGAAGTTCTACGCTTTGGTGGATCTAAAAAATATCCTGAAGAAACAATGCTATCAAAACTAGAATCGTTAGGTGCCGGATTATCTGTCTCAAGCGATTATGACAAAATTACAATCAATGTATCGTATCTTTCAAGGGATGAAAATACGATCTTAGATATTCTGCAAGATCTGATTCAAAATCCTGTATTCAGTGAACAAGCTCTTACAAACGGGAAAAAGAAAATGATAGAAATGATTGCAAGAAGAAATGAAAGAACAGATTCTTTAGGATTTAGAAAAGCTAAAGAATTATTTTACCGTGGTCTTCTAGCTGGAAAAGTGTCTCAAGCAACCTCGATCGAAAATATAAAAATGGAAGACCTAAAAAGCTTTTGGCAATTAGCACAATCAAGAAAAAAACGAATTTCGGTCACAGGTCTTTTTGACTCTAACAAAATAAAATTATCATTCAACGAAATCCTCCCAGCGGCTAATTCGAATAAACCAATCAATCGCGAAAATGTATCACAAGAAATACTTTCAAAATCTCTAAAAGAATATAAATATAAAAATCTAATTATCACCAAAGATGTAAATCAATCCATGGTATTAATGATTGGCTCACTTCCTCGACATAACGATAAAGATTTTTATGCGTTGCAAATTTTAGATTATATCATTGGAGGCGGTGGCTTTAATAGTTATATGATGCAACAAATACGGGTAGATAAAGGTCTTGCTTATTCATCATCTAGTTATCCAATTTTTAAAAAGCAGCATGGAATCTTATACGCATATACACTAACTAAGAATCAAAGCTTATTGCAAGTCCATGATCTAATGAAGACAATCCTCTCAGAAGAGACATTTGCAAAGATTAAAGAGAAGGAAATTGAAGATGCAAAAAGATCTATAAACAATCAATTTGTATTTTTATTTGTAAATAACAACCGCATTGTTTCAAACCAAGTATCTTTTGATGAAGATGAAATGCCTGAGAATTATTTAGAGAATTATCAAAAAAACATAAACAGTGTTACTCTAGCTGATATCTTACGTGTTGGGAAAAAATATTTTACATTTGATCAACTAAAAACAGTCATTGTAACCAATAAAGATTCTGCAGATAAATTACCACTTGAAAATGTAAAAGTAATTTTACCAGAAGATAGTGTAGAGTAATCCTTTGTATCTTAAATTCGCACATGCAAATATAGATTTTGAGGGCATTTCCGAAGGGGGAATTCGAACTAGTATTTCTATTCCAAGGTATAGCCTTCTATTTGATATCGGTGGAATTCCTCATGAAAAAATTCATATGGAAAATGTTTTAGTCACTCATGGACACTTGGATCATGCAGCGGGAATTCCTTATTATATCTCACAACGTTCCCTCCAAAAACTAAAAGCTCCAAATATTTATGTAAATGAAGCAATGTATGAGAACACAAAAAAAATAATAGAACTCTATTCAGAAATTGAAGGCTTCTCTTACAATTACAATTTAATTTCAACTCCAACGAATAAAGAATTTTCACTTACAGCGAATACTTTTTTTAAGGCATATCAAACAACGCATAGAATACCATCTCAAGGTTATACAATCTTTGAAAAAGTTAAAAAAATTAAATCTGAATATGCAAGTCTTTCGAGTGCTGAAATTGTGCAATTGAAATCGAAAGGAGAAAATCTAACAGAAGAAAAATCACTCCCTCTTGTTAGCTTCTCTGGAGACACGCAGATTGAATATGTTTTAGAACATAAAGACGTCAGAGAATCTAAGATCCTATTTTTAGAATGCACTTATGTAGATGATGATAGAAATGTAGAAAGAGCTAGAGCTTGGGGGCATACTCATCTAGATGAGATAATGGCGCATGCAAAAGAATTTAAAAATGAAAAGATAGTTCTGATTCACTTTTCAAAACGTTATAAACATAGTTATATCAAGGATATGATACGAAAAAAAACACCTGAAAGCTTAAAGGGTCGTATTCACTGTTTTCTTCCATGAAAAAATTTGAAAGTATTTATATTGATGGTTTCGAATCCTTTATCAATGATCGACTCATTGATAGACCATTTCCAATTATGAAGGAGATGGAAGTATTTGCTGAAAAAAATCGAATTCCAATTTTGTCTCCAGCTGCAGGATCGATTGTAAAATTTCTATGTGAAACCTATAAGACATCTAAAATCTTGGAACTCGGAACAGGCCTAGGTTATTCCACCGCATGGATGCTGAGTTCAGGCAATACATTGGAAATTGATACAATTGATCGAAACGCAAAAGAACTCCAGAGTGCACATATGTTTCTAGATCAAATAAAAACACACACTCAAAAGATAAATTTTATCCATACACATTGTATTGAATATTTAAAAAAAATAGAACAACTTTCTTATGATTTTATATTTATTGATTGCGATAAGATTTGTTATCCCGAAATATTTGCAATATTAATAGAAAAGTCAGATCAAACAACAAAGCTTCTTTTTGATAATGTCCTCTGGCATGGAAGATTAGATGGTTCTATTTACACAAAACCCTCTGATAGAGCTATGCAAGAATTTTGGCATCTAATAGAAAAAAGACCTTGCAGCAAAACCCTTTTTCCAGCAGGAGATGGGCTATTGTTGGTATCAGACTTCAGATAAACAAGCATATGAACTTTTTTTTTTAATAAAATGGAAAAAAGTAAAAAAAAATTGACATATATTTTTTCGTTCGATAGTCTTAGAATTCTGTAGGGAAAATTATTCTCTACAGATAAGCAAAAACTTTAAACGAAAAATTAGGAGAATCTAAAATGAAAAATGATACAAATAAAGGCAAGGTTAGCTATACTAGAATCTTATTCTATTTGCTTCTAGCACTAGCGGTGGCATTCAGTGCAGGCTGTGGCAAAAAGAAAAAGAAAGCTTTTTTCTGGATGGCAGCTCTCACAGGTGGGAATTCCAATGTAGGAACTGGCACAGGCAGTGGTAGCAGTTCCCAAACCGACTCAAACGGTGTTCCTCTACCTTCCAACTCATCTGACCCATCCACTGCACCAACACAAGAAGTAGCAACCCATGGTCCTGCTACTATTTCTGGAACATTAAACGCAACCAATTGTAAAAATGCAAGCAACGTGGCAATTGCCTGCTCTAGTGACTCTGGTCTAGATTTAACTCAGATCACAATTCAATTAGTTGATAGCAATGGAAATGTAATAGCAACCACAACTCCAGATTCAACAGGAAAGTATACATTTAACATTGCAGATTTAAGTAATGGCGATTATCGTGTATTGATTAATACAGGGAATGGATTAAACTACGCATACCAAGATGTAAATTTTACATACAATCCAGTTAACCCATCTGCTAACACTCTAACCGGTATAGATTTAACTTCATCTAGACTTTACCTTACAACAGGTCCAGCAACAATCACTGGAACTGCAACAACACCAGGATTCAAAGATCAAAATGGGAATACAATTGTTGCCGCTGGTCCTATGCCAAATGGAACAGTTGTTCAGTTAAAAGATGCGAATGGGAATGTGATTGCCACTACTACTACAACAAGCGGTGCTTATACATTCAACATACCGAATTTACCAAATGGAAATTACAGTATAACCGTTATAGGATCAGGACAATCCAGCAATGGTCAGCCTTTCTCAGATGTTAGTTCTGCTGTTCCAATTCAATTCAGTTTTCAAGGAAACAATCCAGCGACACCTACTCAGGTGACAATTCCTGGTCTCAGTTCTGCTTGGAATCCTGCTACCTCTGCAACTGCAAATATCTCCAACTGGAGCATACGCAATGTTGCAATCAGTGGTTCAGATCTTTCTGGCTTTACCGTAAAACTAAAAGATGCAAATGGGAATGTTGTCGGAACTACTACAACGAATGCATCAGGTCAATATTCATTTAGTCAAACTTTATCAAGTGGAGTTTATTCCGTTGAAATTTCGAAAGCCGGATTTATGACTACATCAAACTCCTTTTCTTTTACTGCAAATCCAAACGGAAGTGCAACATCGATTACCCAAGCAAGTCCAAATAATGTAGTTCCAAATCCTTCCAACGTAGTTGGTCAAGTAACAGGACCTAGCAATACTCCACCTAGAATTGTAGGTGCTTCTATAAACTTTAGACCAGATAGCACACAAGCTCCATCAAACTTACTCTATTTGGCTACAGGATCTGACGTAAGATTAAGTAACCTTGCCTCTCTTTGGATGAGAGAAGCTTGTGCAGCCGTTTCTGCTTGCGCAACTGCATGTCCAACCTTTACACCAACCTGTATTGGAGCAAGATCCGATATGCAATCTGGCAGTTCTTGGACCTATTCCACTTATGCAAATAAAGTTTATGAGGTAAATGGAAATAATGTATTTTTCACAGCTGTAGCTGGAAAGTGGAGTTATTATGTATCAGCTCCCGGCTACAACAACTCTGCATCAAGCACAATTACCCTCAATGGTCAAGAAGTCAATGCTACCCCTGTGGTTTTAACTCCTTCTACACATAGAGCCCAAATCGCAGGTCAATCCGTAGTCTTAGATACTTTATCGAATGGAACACGTAACGCCTATGGTGCGGCTGTTCCTGGTTTCAATACTCAATCTGGAGTGCCAGGGATGTTTGCAGTTATGTTAGGGAATTCCGACAACAGCGGAAATCCTGTAGCACATATAACTGTAACAAATGCATCTGGAGCATACTCATTTGATGGAAACTCGAAAGTAGTAAATCTTCCAGACATAACGGTTCTTTGCTCTAACTCTGCGTTAGTTTCCAGTTTATATCCTGGAGTTACTTCTTTATCAGGTGCTTCTTGCACAGGAGTCGCAGATAATTTACGTGTAGCCTATGCTATCAGCCAATATGCCTCCGCTCAAACACTCAGTACGTTGTCCGCAACACCAAATAATGGTTTAGTTGCAAATGATGTAACTTCCTCTATTTGCTCTGGAGCTGCTTGTCCTGGAACAGGATACCAATTTAGAGGTGGTTCTTACAATATCATAGTGACAGATCCTTTAAAACATATGACATCTTCCTCTACCGGAGCGATAGTAAACAGTGGAACCGTTGCTTTGGGTGGAACACTTGCTGTTGTAAGCCAAGTTCCTCACCTTCCTAGAATGCAAGTGACTGGAACAATCACAGATGCAATTTCAACTGGTGCGTTAAGCGGTGCAACCATTGAGTTAGGAATGGATACAGATTCTGACCCGAATACAATTACTTGGGGACCGGTTCGTCAAGATCCTGCAACACTATCTGGTTCTAGATTATCTGCATCTGATATTCAAGTTCCAGCCGTAACAACAGATGCAAATGGAAACTATACAATTAGTAATATTGATCCAGGGACTTACGTTATCAGAGTAACAAGACCCGGTTATGTAACACAGTTTGTTCAAGTAACCGTTCCAAATTCTGGACCAGCTGTTGTTGCTAACGCGCAAATCGTTCTAGATGGACCAAGAGGAAATCTCTCTGGTCGTATTGTAATCGCTGGAGGCGCTCCATTTACTGGAACATATACACTTGAGATCGTAAATCCGAATACAGGAACAAGACCAACAAGTCCAGTAGCCCCAGCAAGTTTATCTTCTGGAACTTCTGCATTTACAAACGTTCCAAATTATTCGGTATTCTCTATCAACCCTGGAACATGGAAAGTGAAATTTGCTTCGGCAAATTATGTGCCAGTAGAAGGCATTGTAACGATTCAACCAAATGCTACAACTAACTTTGATATTGTAACTATGATACCAGGAGCTCAAGCACCAGCTTCAATCTCTGGAAGACTATTGAATGCTCTCAACAATCAAGCAATTTCAACACCTTTGACTGTTAGAATTAGACCAGGCATTGGAGTTACATCCGGACCTTATGCATTGGATGCAAACAACCAAACAATTGGAGCTATTACTTCAGCAGCTGATGGGTCTTATGTAATACCTAACGTTCCAGCCGGTAACTATACAATCGAAATTACTGGTCCTGGATTTGTTACAACATATGAAACGGTTATATCTGCTGGTGCAAATTCAGCAAACCAAAACATATTAGTTTCTCCTAGTTTAGCTGCCGACGAAGTTCGTATCGTTCTTTCTTGGAATGCTACACCTAAGGATGTTGACTCCCATTTAGAATATGGAGACGGATCTACCACAAGGAAAAACCAAGTCGTTTGGAATGACAAGTGTAGAAACCCTGGTGTAAACAATGCAGTTATTAAATCACCTGCTCAGTGTTCTACAGAAGACTTAACATTAGATATAGACGTAACAACCGGATATGGTCCTGAGACTGTAACTATGAAAGGAACTGTTTGGACTTCTCCTGTTGTAACTAGACTTGGTTATAGTCTCTTTAATTGGTCAAATGAAGCTTCACTCTCAGTTTCGGGTTCTACTGTTAAAGTTTATAAATCAACTGGTCTGGTAAGAACATACAATGTTGGACCTGCTCAGGTTAGCCGTTGGTGGCAAATGTTCTGCTTTGATAAAGCAACCAAAAATATAACAGACGTTGGTCAACCAGGCTGTAACGCTAGCGACTTTTTCAACGCACCACAAAACTAATACACCTAATTATTATACCCCTGAGTCTCTCAGGGGTTTCTTTGTTTTTCCATCCTTCAAAGTATTTTTCTAATCTTTGGTCTCAACTTTATAAAAAGCTACTTTGGTTATGCAATCACCTTCGGTTTTTCAAAACCTCACTCTGTTAAAAACCAGACCGAGAACTAGCGAAAATCTATTCTCTCAAATATAATCCCGTCACGGCTATATAAATCGATTTTATTTGTGAATATTAGATAATTGTATTTTAGAATTGCGATTAGCTATTCTGATCTTAAAGCTAAATTAACATTGAAATTATTGATTCAACTAAATTTAAATCCAATAACAAGTAGCAAGAGATACTAGACTCAAATCTGATTTTCCTTTTTCTAAAATATTCATTAATACAATATCAAATTATGTAACGATAGTTCCTTTATTATCCGACTACAACGTATTCGACAGGATATGTATAATTATACGCTTTCGATTTTGGTGTGAATGCAATTAGAATTGTAAGAACCCCTACTCTTCCCATAAACATCACAATCGAAATAACAATCTTACTTGTTGTCGATAGATTACTAGTAATGCCACGACTAAGCCCTACAGTTCCAAAAGCAGAAACCACTTCATAACAAATATCGAGAAAAGGAAAATCTTCTATTAAAATCATTGTAAAGATTGCAATGAATATTACAAAAAGAGAAAGAACAATAGTCGCAGAGGCTCTAGAAATTGATCCAGGAGAAATTGTTCTATTAAATATTTCTAATTTATTTTTTCCTCGCACAAGATCGACAATATGTAGTAAGCTGACTGCAAATGTGCTAGTTTTGATCCCTCCACCTGTTGAATTAGGTGATGCACCCACCCACATTAGAAGAAAAGAAAAAAATACCATTGGAACACCCATACGTCCGATGTCTAACGTATTAAATCCAGCCGTTCGACAGGTAATGGAATAAAAAATTGAATGAAACACACGATCAAACTGATCCAATTCTTTTAAAGTATGCTTTGATTCTAAAAAATAATAAGCAAGAGTCCCGGATAAAAATAGTAGAAAGCTAACAACCATAACAAGTTTGGAAGAAACAGACAGACGAATATGACTAGAATCAGGAGTAAATAACTTTTTACTCACTTCACTCACAACAGGAAAACCAAGTCCCCCAAATGTTATTAAAACCATTATAACAACTAAATATATTTTTCCATGTAGAAAAAAATTTTCCGCAAGTCCATTCGTAAATAAAGAAAAACCAGCGTTACAAAAAGCAGATACCGAATGAAAGATGGAAAAAAAGATTTTATTTCCACCTTTTAAATCTGCATCCTCAGGCAGATATGTATATAAAAGTTCTGCACCAACTGCTTCTATTATCAAGGTTTGAATTGCAATTTGACGGATAATTCGCTTTACCCTCCCAATTGCCTCTTCGCTCAATAAGTCTTTCATTAAAAGCTTATCATTTACAGAAGCTTGTCCTGCAAGAAAAATTGAAAAGAATGTTGTAAGTGTTATAAGACCAAGTCCACCGACTTGAATGAGTATTAATATAATTACTTGCCCCATTGTAGTAAACGAATCAAAAATATTAATCGTCGATAAACCAGTTACGCAAGTGGCACTGACTACTGTAAAGATAATATCTATTAGCCGCAAAGATCCTTCTATCTTTTGTGCCTTCGGAAGAGAAAGTAAAAGAGTACCAATTAGACCAATAGAAGCAAAACTAAAAAAGAAAATTAGAGATGGATTCAACTTCTTCAAATTATAAAGTCTTGTATTTCGAACAAGTCTAGCCAGATTTGAAAAAACTAAGAAGATTTGATTTATAGATAAAAACAAAAGTGCAGTATCATTCGTGCCAAATTCGCCTAATTTTAAATAATATATAATATCTTGTTCAAATATCTTCTGCAATAAAACGAGGCTAACAATAATTATCTCAGGTTTATGATTTTTAATATAATTTTTATATTGATCAGTTGTAAAAACAAGACCTAATATTTCATATGCGAGCAAATATTGGATGGCTAAATAATTAATTAGCCATATTGTAGAGCCCCATTTGGGATTGTATCCAAATCCATATTCAATGGTAAGTGTTGCAATAGATAAAAATCCACAAAGAGCAAAGATGCCTCGCGTTATATTCCTTGTGTATGTATAATGAAACCTATGTATTGAATTTCTAGTGTCTAAAAATTTGTTTTTTATTCTATAAAGTAATACAATTAATTTTCTTTTATCTCTATTTCTATTTTCAAACATATTGCAAACAAGACCTATCCCTACTCTTTCACTGAATTTTATTTCATATTGAAATGAAATTATTTTTTTATTCTAATTAAAAATAATATACAATTCCAATAGAAGGAATACAATTGTGCGTCAATGGAAATTCAAAATCAAAATCAGACTATAGAAATTGATAGCTTCCAGGTTATTGGGCTTCCGGAAAAAATTCATGGAATCAACACAACCAGACAATTTTTAGTAAGCCTCTCAACAGAGGAATTCATTGATTTAGTAAAAAAAAATCAACAGTTTCCATCCTTTCAACAATGGATGAATTATTATCTTTGGCTTTTTAGAGATGATTCCGATTTCCAGCAAATTCTAAGTAGTCCACTTTTTCCAACTAAGTTTTTGATTCAATTTATCTATTATGCTCTGGGGCGTTGGATTGCAGTAGAGGACAATGATCCAGATGAATTCTTTATGGACATTGCAACACTCTTTAGTCCTGAGAAATGTTTACAAATTCTAATTGAGGAAAACATTGTAGATCTTGATGTAAACCTTGCGCTAGCCTTTATTTCCAACCTAGATGAAAATGGAATTAATGTTTACTTTGAACAAACTGGAAATAGAGAAGACGAAACAAATTTCTTTTATGATTTGTTTAGTGAATTAGAAGATACAATGATAAAATCCTTCTTTATAAAAAATCCAGAACTGTATAATTATATTCTGCAAATGTTTAAAAAGGAAAAGGATCGCTCCGAACTGCATCAAAAAAAATATGAGAGATTTGTAGAAAAATTCAAAACAGATTTAGATATTATAGATCTAACGCTTTCAATAAAAGAGAAAGTGCACACAATATTTGATTTAGAAGAAGAAAAGAAAAAACCATGTAGTCAACGAAACTTAAAACGAATCATTGGAATTATCAATGCACTCAAAGGGAAAGACAATATTTCAGATATAGTTCAAATTCTCTATCGTCAAAAGACAATCATTGACAGAGAAGAAAAAGACCTTATTCGAAATATACTCACAGACGATTTTCTAAAAAGCATTTTTAAGCTATCAGATAATATTCAATTATAGATAAATACATTTATAATGAGTAGATCAATTTTCCATATAAATTGAACAATTTATAAAGATCAGTAGAAGAATGCTTGAATGACCATCGCGTTGAATCTTTAGATGCGCTTCTAATCGATATTGGTCTGCCACATATGAATGGAATCGATCTTTTAAAACTTATCCATTCTAGATATCCAAAACTTAAAATCATAATTATCACTGCTTTCAATGCAGATGATATGATATTTAACGCATTAAAATTTGGGGCATCCGGTTATATTTGGAAAAATGAAATTAAAAATATAAAAGACTCTGTTCTAGCAATCTTAGAAGGCGGTTCCTATATGTCTCCTTCGATCGGCATTCATATTTCTCAATACTTTCGCTCTCAGGTAAAAGAAAATTCTGATTCATCCCTTTCTACTCGTGAAAAACAAATCTTGGAGTTAATCATCACAGGTCGTAGTGTTACTCAAATTTCTAAATTACTCTCTGTTTCAGAAGGCACCATTCGTAAACATATCAACAATATATATTCTAAACTAGAAGTATCCAATCGTGTTCAGCTCATGCAAAAAGCCAGAGGTATGGGGTATGTATAATGGAAAACTTTGATTTAACTTCTCGTGAAGCTCAAATCATACAATTAGTAATGCAGGATGAGTAAACAAAGAGTTTTCTAACTTTCTAGGCATCTCTTGGAAACATCTTGAAACCTCATTTCTAAAACAACTACTCTAGCCTTGACGTTAACTCCAAAGCTAAACTCATTGCATTTCCTATTTAAAATAGATTTAACCAGTTACCTGATAAGGTAGTATAGGAATAATATTTATCGGTATTTCTTTTAATGCATGCAAATGTTTCATTTACCCGTATGAAACAGAGATGATGATTCATACGTTTTTTTTATAGATTCATAGAAAATTCGGAATCATTAAAAATTCTTTGCCCCAAATACAAAGGAAAAATTATAATTTGGTTGTCCTTTGTAAATTTGACTTTGTGTTTCTTCCGGCGGTGGTGGAGGAAGTGGATTTGTTTCCTTTTTATTTTTCATATATTCATCATAGCTATTTATATCCGAAATCATGTTTGCAGCAGAAAGGCCTGTCGCCCCTAATATTGCCATGAAAAAACCAGGAGTTGTTTTAATATAAGTGTTATTACCCATGATGCTTCCGATGACTACTGTGACTCCAACAGAAAATGCAGCAGCAAATGGAAACGTTGTGAGAAATATGATTTCCATTCGGCGACCTCTAGTCTCTGTATAAGGCTCTATCTCTCTATTTAAGAACTGTCGCTTTTTTTCTTTGTTTTGTTTCTCTTTTTCTCTTTGTCTGGCAATTGCATCTGGATTGATTTTCCCAGTGACAGGATCAATAGGAAGATTATTAGTCTGAGATGCGACAGGATTTTGGGATTGATTATTTGAAGAACGTATGCTTGTTTGCCCTTGGAGCAAACTACTAATATCAGGTTGTCGTTGAACTGTTTTTGGATTTACAAGCGGAGGTTTCTGAAATTTTGGAGGCATGTCATAATCTCGGTAAACTCCATCCTTTGAGTCGCCTAACTTCATATTTCTCATATCGTAATTATATGTATCATAAAAGTCTGCTCTTTGAGCAAAGAGCGGTATAGATAAAATGATTCCAAGTAAAATTTTCTTCATATTCTTAAATTTGATCTTGAAGGATTTTCCATCTCATATTTCCAGAGGGCGAAGTTCCTCTCTCAAAAGAATGTTTACTCAACCAGTAAATGAAATTTCTTCTAGTGATTTCTGAAATAGAACCATTTATATGAATAATCTCTAAGATTTCATAGAAATGAGAAAAATGCTTTATTGTATTCGCATAGGATGCAAGAAGAAATCGAACGGATAAAGTTAAATACTCTATATAAACAGGTTCATATATTTTTCCAAGTGACCAGTTTGGGTGCATAATTTTTAAATTTAATTTTATTGGCTCCATCACAGGTGAGTAGTCAATTTCATCAAATAATTCTGAATACTTCTTAGGTCGATCATCTATCGTTTCTTCCAATTCAGTAATAAATAAACCTTTATCAAAAGTCTGCACTTCAAAATCAATAATTTCCCCATCTGCACGAATTACATTCTTGATAGGAACAATCTTTGTAGAAAAATAAATACGATCAGTTGAAAAAGAAGGATGAGAGACCTGCGAAGCAGCCGAAATGATTTTATCTTTCGCACTACCTCCTAAATAAGCAGCGTCAATCTTAAAAATATAGAGATAATTATGACCACGAAGCGAGATTTCTCTTACTAAAGATATTTTCCCAGTTTCTCTCTTAGGTTTTTGTATTGGTAGAACACTACAACCTACCATCGCCTCTGGAATGTATTTAGATATTACCTTTAAAAATGGAAGAATATCTTTTTTAGTAAAATCCATATTTGAAATAGGAGGCAGAAGATATTCTTCTCTGAGTAATACATAGGGCGAGTGAAGATTATCTACGTAAATATCAAAAGGAGCATTTGAACCATTCAGTCCCTTTAAAAAAGAATTTATTTCTTTTAAATCACTACTTGGAATCACTGTTTTCCTCTTTAAAATTTAGTTTTCTAAGTTTAGGTGCAAAAGCCCCTGTTATCATTACGATCAACATAGTCATAATCCCACCAAAAACGACAGACGGGATAGCTCCCATTATTTTTGCAGTCACCCCAGACTCGAAAGCCCCTAACTCATTTGATGATCCAATGAAAATACTATTAACAGAGGCAACTCTACCTCTCATAGTCTCTGGTGTAAATGTCTGCATAATAGTTGATCTAAGAACAACACTCACACTATCAAAAACCCCACTCATACCTAATAAGAAAACAGAAAGATAAAAGTTAGACGATATACCAAATAAAAGCATACATACTCCAAAACCAGCCACTGCAATCAATAAAATTTGTCCTGCGTTTTCACGAGGTGGTTTATGAGCAAGTAAGATCGCCATGATAGATGCTCCAAAAGCTGGACTCGCTCTGAGTATGCCTAGACCTTCAGGTCCTACATTTAAAATGTCTTTTGCAAATACAGGAAGAAGTGCAACTGCACCTCCAAATAATACTGCAAACATATCTAAACTCATAGCAGCAAGCATGACTTGATTTGAAAATACAAATCTAAATCCAGTAAATAGACTTTCAAAAATAGACTCACCTTGCTTTCTCTCAGGTAGAGGTTTTGGAAGTATTCTCATATAAAATACAATAGCCGCAATTAATAAAGATGCATCTACTGCATAAGCTAGAATCGGTCCATTGAACCCATAAAGAATTCCTCCAAGAGCAGGTCCGCACACAGCAGCTACTTGCCAAGCAATACTATTCCAAGCCGATGAATTTGGATAATAATGCTTGGGAACTAATTGAGCCATAAAAGCAGCAAGCGTTGGATTTAAAAAACCTCTAGCAATGCCACTGATAAAAATAATTCCATAGATCGGATAAACATTGTTTGCCGGTAAATTTAGAATGGAAGTGCTAAGTAACAAAAGAGAGGCAGAGCAAAAAAGTAAAACAAAATAACAAATCAATACAATCGTCTTTCTGTCTTTTAAATCCGCTAAATGTCCTGCAAAGAGTGCAACAGAGATTGCGGGGATAATTTCAAATAGCCCCACTAATCCTAAGGCTAATGGATCATTTGTTTTGTCAAATACCTGCCAGCCGACTACGACTGCTTGCACTTGAATTCCTACAACTGCTAGAAATCGTGCGATTACATAATTTCTAAAGTCTAGTATTCTTAGAACTGCGTAATTATCGTCTTTCATTAATCAGCTTTTATTTTAAATGGCTTTTTATTTTTCTCAATCTCTTCGTCTGAGATCTTATATTCATCTTGTAAAAATTCTCTAAAATCAATTGCCTTATCGTGATCTCTATCTCCATCACACTGTCTATTCCAAGGAACAGATCGCATAACTCCATCCACCATAGCAGGCTTTAAATAGAGTGCTCCCCCAACGGGACAAACTCCAGGCTTAGGAGACAAACCGTTATGCGCACAAACTCCGCCAGCAGCAACTCCTTCTGGCATTGGATCTGCTCCATCTGCATTCTTAAATTGTGGATACTCTTGATTCTCATACCATCTTGCATAAATTCGCCCCCAAACAGGAACCGCTGTTAAAGCAGCTGTCATACCAGGACCAAGTGAAATAGAGTTTTTATCATAGCCCATCCAGAACACAGAAGTAAGTTTTGGATCAAATCCACAATACCAAACATTCGTAAAAGAACTTGTAGAACCAGTTTTACCGCCGGAAACGCCATTGTATTTTGCTTCTCTTAGAGCCGTTGTAGGAGTTCCACTATCGGCAACCCCTTGTAGCATTTTCCTTACAATCCAAGCAGTGCTTTCTGGAATAACTTGAATTGTTCCATTTGCAACTTTAGCAGCAAGTTCCTTTTGAACAATTAACTCTTTATTAAAAACGATTTGTCCTGTTTGATTTTTCACATAACGCACAGAAAAAGGAATTACATCTCTGCCTTTATTTGATATGATCGAATAGCCAAGAGCCATCTCATACGGAGTAAGTTCTGCAACTCCTAAGGCTAGAGTTGGGTTATCCGGGAAACGACGCTTATTTGCTTTTGTCAATTTAGAGGCAAAGTCAATGATAGCAGGTCCCCCAACTTTAAAGAAAATTTGAACAGAAACAATATTGAGAGATAAAGCAAGAGCTCTATATGCAGGAACCATTCCTTTAAAATCTCCAGTAGAATCTTCCGGCGCCCAACCATGCCCCTCATCATTTAAAGTAGTGAGCGGAGCATCCATTATACCGGTTCCACTAGAAATTACTCTTTCATTGATAGCAGCACCATATACATAAGGTTTAAAGGAAGATCCCGTCTGACGTCTTGCTTGCATTGCACGATTAAATTGGTTCTTAGGAGTAAACTTTGAACCTCCTACCATTGTTTGAATGTAACCTGTTCCGGGTTCGATTGTAATAAATGCACCCTCTACGTGTAGATTTTTAGTAAACACTGCAGTGCGTTTTCTAAATTCACCAATTGCAGAAGCCTCATTCTCAATTGGAGTCATGGCAGTCAAAATATCAAGTGCATCACTAAGTTCATTCTCAAGCGTATTACGATAATTAGCCGCTTCATCGAATTTACTAATCTCCATTGGAGCGATAGGGAAAATACTTCCCAAAAGTCCATAGAGTCCAACGAGTTGTCCATCCACCCCTGCTTTAAAAGAATTGCTTAAACCAAAAGATGTCTTATCATAATGTGTTAATGCTTTTTTCACCTCATCTTCTGCAATCTCCTGCTTACGAAGGTCAAGTGTCGTGTAAACTTTTAAACCACCAGTATAAACTAAATCTTCTCCTAAATCAGCAAGAAGTTGCTTACGAACATGTTCTGTAAAATAGGGAGCTCTATCTAATTTGGTTCCCCATGTAGATCGAGATGGGGATTGAGTAATGACGATAGGCCAATATCTTTGCCAAAATTCTTCATGCATTGCTTGGATACTTTCTTTTTTAAGAAATCCATTTTCAGACATCAAACGAAGAACCGTTAGGTGAGCTTTCTTTGCAGCTTGTGGATTTTTATAAGGCGAATATTGAACTGGCGCCTTAGGAAGTCTCGCGAGCATAGCCGCTTCTGCCACATCTAAATCTTGCACATCCTTTGAAAAATAGACAGAAGACGCAGTAGAAAGTCCAGTCGATCCATGACCTAAATAAACTAAGTTAAAATAAATTTCTAAGATTTCTTCTTTGGAATATTCCTGCTCAATTTGTAGAGTAAGTAACGCTTCAATGAACTTACGAGTAAAACTTTTTTTCGAATTTTTTAAAATTGCTTTGGATAATTGTTGTGTGATTGTAGAACCACCCTGCTTCACTTTCAAGTGAATCAAATTAATAAATCCCGCTCGAATAATCGCCTTAAAATCAATTCCAAAGTGATTGTAAAAATTATTATCTTCCACAGAAATAAAGGCATGAATAACGTGAGGCGGTATATCTTGGTATCTAAGTAACTCTTGTCTATGTCTATACAATTCTGCAAATGGAATTCCATTTAGATCATAAAGCTTTGTAGGAGTAGTTGGTAGATAGGTAGCCAGTTTTGTAAGCTCCTCTCCTCTATCTACTTCCGATAAAATATAACCAAAGAATCCCCCAGAAAGTAAGGCTAAAGTAAGTAGTATAATAACAGAAGTTCGAATGCTCTTTTTATTCATATTACTCCATTTTTCAAAAAGGGAATGCTTCGGCTAGAAATTTTTCTAGTGAATCTAGCGGTTAAAAGCAATCAAATCGGCATTTCCCCCCATAGAGCATCTAGAGTAGAGCAGTAGTAGGATGGTTCCTAAATGGAAGACTCTATGGGATCAATTTTATAGAGAAAAGTTTATTTCTGATCAATGATTTTATAGAGTAAAAATTAATAATGATTCAAAACATCTTCTGCAAATCCCAAGAAGTTTTTCAGCTCTACTCTTTCTCCCGAATCTAAAAAAACACTCCCATTAAATAATCCAAATACCTGATGTTGAATTGATTTCAAAATCCCTAAATTTAAACAGGAAGATCGGTCTACAATCGGAGTAAAATCTAAATCCAAACGATTGTCATTACTTGTAAATTTCCAAGGAGCTAAATAGTTTTTTGTATCTATCTGAAAAGAAACTAAATCCAATTTATGGATTTTATTCTCATAAATTAAAACATTTTCACTAGCTGGACTTCTATCTGAAAAGCCATAGCCAAGATTAAATCCAAAGGGTTTCTCTCCAATCAGTCCTGATCCAGAACTCCAATACCATCGGTTTTTATAAGTCCAAACTCCTCTTCCCCAATCAAGTGCTCCAAAGTTTTTTTTGGGGTCAAAGCTATAAGTTTTATTTCCAAATCTAAAACCACCGGAAGCAGGCATACAATTGATCTTTGTGTTATAATAAAATGCCCTTCTATTTTCTTTCCAAGATGTAGCGATTGTCATTGATTCTAAGTCTTCTGGCTCTGTAAGAACTATCGTCCCTTCTAATCCTTTCCCACCCTCCTCCTCTTTAAATAAAGGAGAAGAAAACTCCAAAGTTCGAATTCCTTTTGTCATAGTAAATTTAAGGGAAAGTTTTTTATCAGAGAAAGAGACTTGACCTATATTGTTTTTACTAGGAAAATTTGTTTTTCCCAATGGAAGAATACTCAGAGTATCCACTTGCTGAAATGTTTTTTTCTTAAAATCTAAAAAGCAAATTGCAAAAAGACCTGCATATCCCAAATCGCTCATTGTGAATGTAATTCCGAATTCACCGTCAGGCGACAGAACTGAGTAGTAATCCCACTCTTTGATTCTAAATTTTGAGGCTTTTAAATTTGATCGATCATATTGCCAATAGGGACTTCGCGCCCAACCTTCTTTTGATAAATATCCCTCCTCATCATGTAGAGGGATAGAAGATGTAATTTCAATTTGTTGATTGTTCATTTTATATTCCGCAGCTAGTATTTGTAGAAATTAAATTATACTTTGCTCTTAAATAACAAAATATTTTATCAATCTCAGTTTGCGATAATGCTGTATTAAAGAAAAGGACTTCGGCAAAATCAGCGTCTAAATTCCCATTTGGTAAATAAGATGTTCCAGGAGAGGCACCCCCCACATAATTAAAGTTTCCACCGGTAGCCGCAATCACTCCCTTTAAATCTCCATTCCAAATTTCATTCACAGTAGCACCTTGTATCTGAATACTCCCAATCGCAACGAAAGAACTCCTATCAATGACAGCACCAGAAGTTTGTGAGCAAGATACTCCATTTCTACATTGTAGATATTGACCACTCGGATCAGTCAAAGCCATTTCTCGTCCATTCGATCCATTTATATTTAGGATCGTTGTTCCTGCCGCATTTGTTTGAATTAATTTAAAGACAAAGAAAAAAGAGGCATTGTCATCGATATATAAATTCACTCCACCAGATGAGATCACCATATTCTGAATCGTAGCTTGTCGAAACTGTAGTGCAGGAAGCCCATTTACTTGGTTTGTCCTATAGGTAGGTTGCTTGGAAGCAGTTGCCTGTGTAAAATGATTTCCATAACCACTCATATCCGGCCAAGTAGAAACAAGTGCTCCATCACTCAATGCTAGAGAGTCTGCTTTCAACCAAATGACAAGAGAACCTCCTCCATAGGTGCGTGGCGCAGTCAATGTAACTGTATAATTTTTTGTGCTTCCATCTTCTGCTGTAACAACATAAGTTAGATTAGAACTATATGAATTAGAAGTTACATCACTAACTTGATTAATTCCTGCCACTGTTACTGTCTTTCCCGTTGTCGTAAATCGAGCCACCAAAGGGGAAAAACTAGTGAGTGTGTCTGATGCCAAACTAATTTGAGTTCCATTGATAATTCCAGTAATACCCAAAGATGGAATTGAATAGGCAGTTATATCTTTACTTGTGCTAAGTGGAGTAGCTGTTGGAATAGAAGATCCTGTTGCATTTACGTTGTTTCTAGGCAAAACAAAATATTCAAGAGGACTTCTTTTTAAACTAGGCTTACAATTAAGGATAAGGATCAGTATGAATAAAAGGAAACGCACAGCAAAAACATATTCCTTAAAAAGTAAATTGTAAACTATTTATCTATTGAATCTAAGAAATATTTTGTTTTTATTTATAACTCAGAAAGCAGATAATTTAAATCAAAATGGTTTATCTAAATCAAATATTTATATTTAGCAATTTACCAGTTCGCTGAAATCTATAAAAACCTTCAAATTGATTTCAATAAATTTGAAAACGATAGTCATTTAGGTTATAGTGAAATTTTTACTCAATTAATAGGCTTGACCTTTATTTTTAAATTAAAAACTTTACCTTTGGAGGGTTAATGAAACCAAGAGAGCAAGATGACTCCTTTAAAATCATGGCAGACAATGCACCTGTTATGATCTGGATCGCTGAAACTAATAAACTTTGCACTTACTTTAATAAACCTTGGCTTACATTTACAGGAAGAACCCTCGAACAAGAGTATGGAAATGGTTGGGCAGAAGGTGTGCACCCTGATGATATGGATCGCTGTCTAAATATCTATATAACAGCCTTTGATAAAAGAGAATCCTTTCGTATGCAATATCGTCTAAGAAGACATGATGGAGAATATCGTTGGATTCTAGATACAGGAAATCCTTGGAATGACAATGATGGAAACTTTGCTGGATATGCAGGATCTTGTATTGATATTACAGAAATGGTAGAATCTAAACGACTCTTAGAAAAAGCGAATCAGGAACTATTAGAATTTAATTACAGATTATCTCATGATCTAGTAGCACCAATCAAAACAGTTAGAGGATTACTCGAATTATCCGCAATCAGCATCAAAGACCAAGACTGGACAAACCTAACTGATTATCATGATAAAATCAAACAACCAATACAGAAATTAGAAATGTTAATTCAAAATATTTTAGAATTATCAAAAGTGGATGCTCTAGATCAAAACCCTGAGAGTCTTAATTTACAAGAAATTATTTCCAAAATCCAGAATTCATTTCAACAAGAATTAGATAATAAAAAAATCGAAATAGAAATCGAATTGGAAGCAAATCTAATCACAACCTACCCATCTAGGTTAAAAGAAATTATTAAAAAAATATTAGAAAATTCTATTCAATTTTATGATCCAAACAAAGAAAAACATTGGATTAAAATACATTCCAAATATGATATAAAAAATAATTTAATAGTAACGATAGCCGATAATGGAATAGGATTTGATTCTGAATACAGTGAGCGTATTTTTGATATGTTCTTTCGTGCTCATTCCTTGCAAGTCAATGGAAATGGTTTAGGTTTATATGTTGTTAAGAAACATATTGAAAAAATGGAAGGATCAATAAAGGTTCTTTCATCTAGAAATGATACTATCTTTCAAGTCATCTTACCAAATCTGAAAATATGAATAAAAAAATTGTAGACTCGGTATTAATTGTAGATGATGACAGTTTAGAGTTCTTCATTGCAAAAAAATTATTAGAAAGCACAAAGTGTTTCAAATCTATCTATTCCGCAGCAAACGGGAAAGAGGCTTTGCATTTATTTCAAAACTATGAGGAATCTACTCAAAAACATCCAAATGCATTCCCTCCTTCTCTAATCCTGCTCGATATAAATATGCCAGCTATGAATGGATTTGAATTTTTAGAAGAATACCAAAGTTTTACGACTGCAAAATCTGAACTACCGATTCCAATCATTATTATGTTTACAAGCTCAGATGAAGAAATTGATAAAAATAGGGCTACTAAATTTCCTATCGTAAGAGATTATTTAGTAAAGCCCTTAACATTCGAAAAAGCACTCAAGCTAGCTGATATTTACGGAACGCCTACCGAATAACGCTTCCATCTAATCTGATTCTAATGCGTTTTCTCTAATTAGACCGCAAGTTTTAAATTTGCTTTTTCGACATGGTATTTTTCAAAAAAATATACAGCTAGATGATTGTTCTCTACCTGATCTGGATGAAAATCTGGCCTCATATAATTTGCTATTTCTTTTCCCAATGTTTTAGCTAAATCCAAAAAATGAACTAAGAAATCCCAAAACTCAATAGGACTGATCCAAGTTCCTTTTTTCATTTCCTGGAGCATAAAAAAAGCAAATCCTACTAAGGTATAAAAGCTAAGTGTTGCTGTTGCATGTATAAGCCCTCTCATTCGAAGCAGATAACTGTTATCAACTTCTTGCAATACATCAAATGCGACAGACTTATGTTCAATTTCCTCAGACGCATGCCAAAGAAGCATTTTCTTCATGTCTTCCGGAACACCTTCTAATTCTTTTAGATTATTAAACGCAAATTCAGCAATACTTGCGGTATAATGTTCGAGAGCAACTGTAACGGCTAATGCGTGTTTTGTGCCAAATATTTTTTCTAGATTTGGTTCTAGCCAGCCATAAGAACTAGAATTATAGAAGTTTAAGAAAGTATTTATATCATATCCTTTCTTTTCTAGTGATTCCCAAAACTTTTTATGCTCATTTCCATGTGTTACTTCCTGTGCGATGAATGCTTTGATTCTTTTTTTTAACTCTGGATCGTTTACATAGTCTTCATGTGATTTAACTGCACGAATAAAATATTTTTCTCCATCTGGAAATATCAAATGGAAACTATTCACAAAATGCGTAATGAAATAATTCCCTTTGAAATAATTATTTGGTAATTCTTTTTGTAATCCAAAATCTACATGTCTTACTTTAATAGTTTTATCATTTGCCATTGATAATCTCCTGTTTTTATTATTCTAGTCTAAATTCTTTCATTCGTCGGCGGGAATTATAATTACTTACAAAAAAAATTGTCTCAAATTATAATTTAGAACACAGTCTTTTCTTTTTTGTTTGCTCAATAGATAAGCTAAGTCATTTTGTAATTTATATGTTACCCCATGAATTCGCCGATTTCTTCATTCAATTTGGAACAGGACTTTGTTTTTTACTCGCTCTACTAGAAATTTCAAAGAAAGAAAAATCCATTGCAATCGGGAACTTATTTTTTATTGGATTTTTTCTAGGACTGATTCAACTCAGGCTCGGTTTTTACTCTACAAAGCTTATTCTAAAATATCCAAATCTTACCTTTAGTTTCGTTCCGAGCATTTTAGCAATAGGTCCAATGGTTTTAAAACTTGGAGTGACGGTAACAGATTTTACGAGTGATAAGAAAGTTCTTCTAAGACTACATTTAATTCCAGCATGGATAGCTCTTTTTTTAGATACTGCTTTTGTATTATTAAATCCAGAACAAAAAATATCAATTGTTGAGCAAGGTTTATTCACAAAGTCAATCACTCCCTATAAATTGCTCTATATATTTGCTATGCTTCATATTCTTACCTACTTCGGCTACATGGTCCATATGTTTTTAAGAATCACTAAACAATATGAGATCAATTACACTTCTTTTGTATGGATTATTCTAAATGTTCCAATCGCTGGAGTTTTATTTATCTCGATTGGATTTTTAAATCAAATAGACTCAATTTATAAATTGGGAGTTTGTATTTTAACAATCACTATTATTTTAATTTATGTATTTAATACTAAGTATCCTAGATTTTTTATTTCTCTTCAAAATGATATTAAGCAGAAAAAATATGAGACAACCCTCCTTACTGAAGTCAACGTAGACGTTGTTTGCAAGAGGTTAGATGAACTGATGGAGGAAAATAAAATCTATCGAGACGAAGAACTTAGACTCAACTCTCTCGCAGAAGAATTAAGTTTAACACCGCATCAACTTTCTCGCATCTTAAATGAGACCTATAAAAAGAATTTTAATGAGTTTATAAATGGATATCGAATTAAAGAAGCAGAACAAATTCTACTCAGCGATCCCAAAAGATCAATTTTATCAATCGCCTATGAAGTCGGTTTTAATTCAAAGGGAACTTTTAATTCCCATTTTCTTAAAATAACTGGACTCAGACCAAGTGAATACAGAGAGAAGAACAAATAATTATTTCTTTTTTGGATAATTTGTCTTTTTTGTTTCCTTTGGTTTAATTTGAACTGGCTTGTAAGTTGTCTGCTTTTTAACAGGAGTAGTTTTGTTTACCAAATAGGCAGAAAAAAAGAATACAAATAAAGTTGGAATCCATACAAAGAAAATTTCTGGAATCATAGAACTCCAAGCACTATTGACTCCTTTTCTAAACCCCTTTGGTGCAATACCGGCTGTATAGGAATGAAACAAAGTAAAAGGGGAAGAATATTTTTCTTCGCTAAATGGACACAAAAGGCAAACACCGTTAGGCGCATCAGTCAATAAATCTAACGCAGAATGAGACAAACCTGCTAGAAAGAAAATAAACATCAGTAAAAGAGTTTGCCCAAAAGACTTAAAAGAAGACATAAAAAAAGCGGAAAACAAAACACCTATAGCCGCTGAGAAGAAAATGGAATGAGTGATTCCTCTATGGTAAAACATCCCTGAATTTCTATCGTCAAATATAAAATCAATATCTGGAATGATCGAAGCCAGTAAAATCAAAAGCAATACTGAAAATTTTGTTTTTTTATCTCTCCATAAAAAAGAAAAGAGGGATGCAAAGAAGCCATGAGTGATAAATAGAGCCATTTTTTCTCCTATAAGTCTTTAATCCATTCGTCTGCTTTTTTAGTGATGTCCATAACAGTATCATGATGGAAAATAATTCCAAGATGACCTTGGTCATAGCGAGCCACTTTTTTATTTTTCGGCTTAGGAAGATTTAAAACATCCTCAATCGTCTCTGCCGGAACAATCTTATCAAGATTGCCTATCACAGAAAATATTGGCAATTCAAAATTGTCATTCTGTTCTTGTGTATAATTGATATTTCCGTCATAAGACCAGAAACTTTTCTCATGACTGAGTTGTGACCGTAGGAACTGCAACAATACTTTAATTGATTCTTCACAGAACACATCTTCTACAAAGAAATACCACTCAGGTGGAGTAATTTGCTTGTATCCAATAAAGTCATTTAGATTTACAATCTTAGAACTCACAGAAAAAGAAAACTGTCTGAGTGAGGAATGAAAATTTAATATAAATCGAAAGAATTTATTTAAATCGATAGAATTGACAGTTGTATGCACTGGAAAAGATACAAGATTAAATAATGTATCATAAATCGCTTTGTTTGAGATTAACTTTACGCCACTCTTAATCACATCCAATCCTAGGATCTGTGACTCAAGATTCATGTAATTAGGAGATGTAATAGATACAATACCCGCAATATGATCATAAGGATTTGGTAAATTCGCTTTACCAGGAAGTTTTTTTAATTTTTCGTAGGCTCCTGTATAAAACCTAGGAATCATCCCTCCCATACTGTGCCCCATTACTACAATCTTTTTATTTGGATAGTTATGAGAGAGCCAATTTAATACAGCAGGAAAATCATCTTGAATATAGTCGTCTAAGGTCCAAACTTTACTTGTTATATCTTTTGGAATTGTATGTTTCGATCTACCGCGCATATCCATCGCAAATACGCGGTATCCATATCGAAGTGCCATTTCCCTTGCTAGTTTATCCATGACAGATCTACGACAGAAAAATCCGGGAATCATTAATATGATTTTATCTGTATCATTTAGATTTTCGCGAGCAAAGTGTTTTAAACTAACTGAATAGCCTCCTGCCGTCGGAACTATATAACTGGCATCAAGTCTATACATAACGTTGTATTTATGTGAATGTGCGATAATCGATGTGACCGGATCTTTTTGAATTTTCTGAACTGTATAAAGTAAATGATGAATTGAGGAAGTTGTATCGGACTTTTCAATATTCTTTCGAGCAAAGTAAGGATCACCGTTATTATCTGCATCCCTTGCTACTACATATTCAATTACGTCAAAGAGCGTATGCAATTGCATTGTAATCTCGTGCTTTTGGGCTTCTGTTAGCTTCTCTTTTCGAATTCCCCATAGAATTCCAATCGGATTTTCTTTTACAATGAGAGGTATACCTACCGAGTAACGCATAGTAGATGTTAGTAAAACGCGTAAATTAGGATGGATTCTGGAATCTCGTAAATTGATAATTTCTACATCAGGACGTTTTGAATGACTAAATGCTAAAATTGCTTTTTGAATGATTCTAGCGGAGTCGTTTCCTTCATCAAAAATAGAAATTGGTTTTGTCTTGGTCATGAACTCTTCAATGTCTTTTGAAGACTTTTTGCCAATCATCTCCTTCATTTTAAAATGAGTAGCTGTTGCAACGATCTTTAATTCTGTCCCATCGATCACTTCGAAAATCGCATGATCAAACATGTGTTTATCATTCGCAAAAACCAGTCCGACCATTTTATTTACAAAAGACGACCAGACTTTTTCGATGAATTTGTAGATTGGCTCACTCACAGGATAGATATAAATATCTTCCGGTTTTACCATTAACCCATTGCCTATATCTTGATTATTAAACTTAGTCATTCTTACCACCCGTACTGCTAAACTTTCTTTTCAAATATCTATAATTTCTAAAAACAATTCTATCTGCTAGGCTCTCCATTGACCCATTGTCCAGAAAAGATTACCTTTCCATTCCTATCATAGAGAACTCCCATACCATCTTTTTTATTGTTTTTATATTCGCCTTCATATTTTGTTCCATTCGCGAGGATATATATTCCCTTGCCATTCCTTAGGTCATCGATGAATTCCCCATAGTATTTATCGCCTGATGTATAAAGATATACTCCATATCCATTGTATTTGTCATCTCTGAAATCTCCCTTATATTGGCTTCCGTCCGCAAAACGATAGAGACCTTTGCCTTGGTATTTATCATCTTTGAAGTCACCTATATATTTATCGCCATTTGCATAGAAATAAGTTCCCTTCCCATTTCTCCTTCCATTTTCAAACTCACCCACATATTTATCCCCGTTTGCATAGGTTAGAGTTGCTTTGCCATAATACTCCCCATCTTTGAATTCTCCTACATAGGAATCTCCGTTTGCGTAGACTAGACTTCCTTTGCCATGGTATTTATCGTCTTTGAACTCCCCTGTGTATTTATTTCCGTCACTATAATTGACTTTTCCCTGCCCGCTGTATTTATCATTGTCAAACTTTCCGATGTATTGAGTTCCGTTTACAAATGTATAAATTCCATCTCCACTAAATTTATCATCTTTGAAACTACCTTCGTATTTATCTCCATCTGAATAGTAATAGGTTCCTTGTCCGTGGTATTTGTCTTTGTGAAATTCTCCTACATATTTACTTGCGTTAGCAAACACATAGGTTCCTGCCCCTTCTTTTAGCCCAAATTTAAATTCTCCCTCGTATCTATCTCCATTTTTTAATGTGAGAACTCCTACCCCGTGAAATCTATCGTCTTTAAATTCTCCGACATAGACATCTCCATCGGCATACTTGTATTTGCCGCGACCATGAAATTTTTCATCTTTGAATTCACCAGCATATTCGGCTCCATCTGGATATGTATAAGTTCCAAAGCCATTTCGTTTTCCATTGGAATAGTGACCTGCATATTTAGAACCATCTGGATAATAGAAAGTGCCATATCCCTGAAAGGAATTTCCCTTAAACTGACCAATGTATTTTCCCCCATCTGCGAAAGTGAAAATACCCTGACCAAAGAAACTTCCGTTCTTCCATTCTCCATCATACTTATCCCCATTGCCAAAAATGTAGATTCCTTTTCCGTTTTTCTGACCGCCTTTCCATTCTCCAATGTATTTTTCTGTTGGAGAATAAGCCATAGTGCCTTGCCCATCATTACAATTTCCACTAACGCACTCACTTGATAGTAAATGCCCAGTTGTAAGAAACATTGATAAAACTAAATGAAAAAATTTGGTTCGCAATTTCAAATCCTCCTATTGTTTTATTATTTCGTTCCAGACCAGAATGGGGTTGATTTCTTTTCCCCTGTCATTCTTGTTTCCAAAGTCTTCTGTGGTTTTTTAATCTCGCCACCATTTGTAGCAGTGGCTTGCGTATAACTTCCCTGACCATGTTTTTTTCCGTTTCTCCACTCACCTACATATTTACTTCCATTTTCATAAGTCATGGTTCCAAAACCATCTTTGAGTCCTTGCTTCCATTCCCCAATGTATACGTTTCCATTGTGGTATCGCATTGTCCCTTTTCCATTTGGGAAATTATTTTTGAATTCGCCTTCATAATAATTTCCATTTGCTAAATACGCTTTCCCGTATCCATCTGGATAATCATCTTTAAAATCGCCTTCATATCTATCCCCATTACTAAAATGATAGACTCCATACCCAGATTTTCTTTCTGTTTTAAACTCACCAATGTATTTATCTCCATTAGCAAACGTCATAATTCCTTGCCCATTTACACAATTTCCGCTCACACAATCCCCTGCATAAATAGATGTTGAAATTAGAGCGAAAATTGAACTCAGTAAAAAAATTTTCTTCACTTCATTCCTCCTTCTGGATCTCCATTGATCCATTTTCCAGTGTAAATTATATTTCCGTCTTTATCATACATAGTGCCGATACCGTTAAAATTTCCGTTTTCAAAGTCGCCTACATATTTATCACCTTCGGCAAATTGTAAAACACCTTTTCCATGGGATTTATCATTTCTAAACCCACCTTCGTAGACTGCCCCATCTTTAAATTTCATAGTGCCTTGCCCATTTTTCTTTCCATCTTTGAATTCTCCAACATAGCGGTCTCCATTGGCATATTTCATTGTTCCTTGCCCATTGAAGAGTCCGTCTTTAAATTCTACTACAAAGGTCTCTCCATTTTTTTTCGTAATTTTCCCCTGCCCTTCAAATTTTCCATTTTTAAATCCACCAATGTATTCATCTCCATTGGCATAGCGTAAAACTCCCTCCCCTTCAAACTTACCATCCCTAAATCCACCTACGTATTTTTTACCAGTATTGAAAATATAAGTTCCTTCCCCTTCTGGTTTTCCATCTCGAAAGTCACCAGTGTATTTAGAACCAGTTGGATAAGTGATAGAGCCCTTTCCATGAAATTTATAATCTTTGAATTCACCTGTATAAGTAACTCCATTTGTATAAACTATTGTGCCCTTACCTTGAAATTTATCTTCTACAAATTCTCCTGTATACTTAATTCCACCACCGTAGATATAAGTTCCTTGACCATGTCGTTTATCTTCTTTGAAGCCGCCTGAATAGATTCTTCCATCCGTGTAAGTATATGTTCCTCGACCGTGTTTTAACTCGTTTTGAAATTCGCCGTCATACACATCGCCATTTGGATAAACAAAATTTCCCTTCCCATCGAACTTATCATATTTAAACTCGCCCACATACTTTCCACCACCAGCATAGGTTAAAGTACCTTTGCCATGCTTTAAATCATCTCTAAACTCACCTTCATATTTATTTCCATTTGGGAATACATAAGTTCCATATCCATTGAATCGATCGTCTTTAAATTCTCCTTCGTATTGACTGCCATTGTAAAAATACATCATTCCTTTTCCGTGGAAACGACCCTCTTTAAATTCACCTGAATACTTAGAAGCATAAATAAAATTACCAGATGCATCCGTGCGAGGAGCAAAAGTCATCATGCCTTTTCCATTTTGTTTGCCATTTTTAAAATTGCCTGTGTATTTATCCCCGTTGGAAAAAAACATTGTGCTAAGACCATTTTGACAATTCCCACTGATGCATTCATCAGAATAGATAGGATAGGTAGTTAGAAGAATTAATAGTAAAATAAAACTCAAATTGATGTTAAGTAAATCCGATTGCTTGTTCATTCAAAAATATTCAATCCTTTCATGCAATTTATTCTATTCAAGCAAGATGTAAAGAGGAAATGAAAAAAATTTGCATCTTCTTTAGCTTCTTTCTTGACTTCAATTTCGATTTTTTTTTACTCTAAAAGAATTCTCAGGATTTAAAGGTAATACAATGAATCAAAAGTACATTCGCTATCTAGGTTACGGGCTCATGATTGCTCTAAGCCATGATCTCATGATCGCTCAAGAAACTAGCCCACAAAAAACTCCAGCAGACCCAAAACAAAAAGAAGCAATTCTTTTTTATTGGAAGTCTGAAGTAACAGATTTAATGGAACAAAAGAAAGCTCTCGATGCCAAGTATACCGAATTGCAAACGAAATATACAAAGGATACAGAGGCACTGAAAGCAGAAAATGAGCGCCTCAAAAAACTAAATGCAGAACTCGAAGCAGACAAACAAAACAGAGTCGCATCTCGTGATACACAAACTCAAAATGCAGATCAGAGAATTGCATCCTTACAACAAGAACTTGCTGAAACCAAAAGACAAAAAGAACAATTAGAAAGAGACTTAGCTGCAAAAACATTTGCAGAACAGCAGGCACAGGAAAGAATTAAAACATTAGAAAGATCGATTGCAGCGGCTAATGCAGAAAAAAATGCAACTGTAGCATCCAATCAAAATAACTCTGACCTACAAGCACAAGTCAATAGCCTTACAGCGCAAAGAGACCAACTTCAAAAAGATTTAGCGGCAAACAATGCGTATATCGACTCGCTAAAGAAAAATCAAAATACAACAACGACTACTACAACTTCTACCTCTACTTCCTCACAAGGATACGTTATTAACAGCGTAACCCCAAGTGGAGCTAGCACAGAATCTTTATTACTAGATTCTCAAGCGCAAGTAAAAAGTTTGGAAGCTAGACTTATTGATGTAATCCAGGAAAGAGATAGACTTCAAAAAGATTTAGCAGATGCAAAAGCAGGTCAATTGCAAGCTGTAAGACCAGAAACTCCAGCAACAGTTCCAAGTAACTATGCTCCTGCCGCTCCAAAAGAAACAACAAAAACAACTGTTACTACAAGCACAGAGTCTTCTACTACTACAACTACCTCTGCTTCTAAATCCGCCGCCGCAGCAGCAGCAACTACTACTCCAACACTAGCTCCAGTAGCATCTACAACAGACCAAGACAAACGAATAGCAGACTTGCAAGCACAAGTGAATAGTTTAACAAACCAAAGAGACCAGTTACAAAGAGATATTGCGGCAATCTATGGATATCAAACTCCAACCGTTGGTCAACCTGCAAATCCAACGACAGTTATAGAAAATAATTCCAAAACTGCTGCTGGAACAACAGCAAATACTACAACTAGCACATCTACACCAACTGTTATTTCATCCAATCAGTCGTTAGACGATGCAATGGCTCGTAATAAAAAGCTTGAAGCAGATTTAGCAGAGATGACAAAACAAAGAGATAAATTACAAAAAGAGTTAGATACAAATTACAATAATATGTATAACTCTAAGACGAATCCACTCAGTCCTGCAAATCCGCAAACAAAAGAAACAACTACGACCACTACTACAACCACGGAAACATCTACTAGCACTGCAAAATCACCAGCTGGATCCGAGGCAAAACTAGCTGACAGTAAAGACGCAAAATCTGTAGATGCTAAATCCGCTGATGCGAAAACAGCTGATGCTAAGGTAGCAGATGCCAAATCATCTTCTACTACCACTACAACTACAACAACCGAAACAACCTCTACCACTGGAATCACAAGAATTGCACAGCTTGAAAATGAAGTGGCAGCTCTTACCAAAGAAAGAGATCAATTAAAAAGAGACTTACAAGCATCTAAAGCAGACAAAACAATCGAAACACGTTTAGCGGAAGTCAACTCTCGTATTGAAAAAATCCAAGCAGATAAAACTTTAACCGAAGCTGAAAAAGCTGAGAAATTAAAAGCTGCCAATGCAGAGATTGAAAAAATCAACCAAGAGAAAAATGCAAACACTACTTCGATTGCTTCAAACAATAAAGAGCTAGAAAAGAAAAATGCAGCAATGGAGGATATGAAAAAAGAATACGAATCCAAAATTGAAGCTTTAAACAAAGAAATTGCAGAACTCAAAGAAGATAAAGAAACTTTGGAATCTGATCTAGCTACTTCCAAAGAACAACTAGAAGAAGAAGGTTCTAAACACAAAGAAGAAATTGAAAGACTTACAGAACAAGCTCAGAAGTTAGAAGAAGCACTTGAAAAAGAAATCAAAAAAGGAAACAAATCCAAATCAAATTCAGGTTCTAACACAACTCCAGCATCTGCGCAAGTTTCATCAAAAGGCGGGAAAACAATCATTAGCCTCGCAAGTTCTGTAAACTTCCAAACTGGATCTAGAGAGCTTACTCCAGAAGGAAAAAGAACTCTAGATAATATAATCAAAGTTTTAAAGAAACATTCTACTGAAAAAATTCTAGTAGAAGGAAATACAGACAATAGACCAGTTCCAACCAATAGTAAAATGAGAGACAACTGGCATCTATCGTTTGAAAGAGCTCTTACTGTTTTGAAATATCTAAAGAAAGGTCAATTACAGAAGACTCAATTCTTAGCTGGAGGGTTTGCTGATAGCAATCCAGTAAAACCAAATACTTCTGAATCCAATCGCGCAGCCAATCGCCGTGTGGATATAATTGTATTACCAAAAAGATAAAAAACTTCCT
The DNA here is from genome assembly GCA_035345875.1 of Leptospiraceae bacterium. Taxonomy (GTDB): domain Bacteria; phylum Spirochaetota; class Leptospiria; order Leptospirales; family Leptospiraceae; genus UBA2033. The sequence continues at coordinate 91,073 of DAORDH010000002.1, forward strand.
ACAAATCTATGAATCAAGAAAAGCATCGGAAACGATGCTTTTTTTGTATTTAAAACTCCAAACAAGAAGTTTTAATTTAACGTCAGTTCGATCTAACTAAAGATTTAAAAGTTCACCACCGATAGGGACGATTATCACCGATAAAAGTGACGATAATTCAAAATTATCCATCGTGTCTTCATCGTTCAGTTATCGGTGTGCATCGGTGGTGAAAAAATCTTAGATCGAACTCAAATTAAACTGTTTTACTTTCTTGTAATCTTTGGATTCTATCGGCTTGGATCAATTCATTTACCAAATCTTCCATATCCCCATTTAAAATAGCAGATAGGTTGTGGCTTGTATAATTAATACGGTGATCCGTTAGACGCTCTTGCGGAAAGTTATAGGTTCTGATTCTCTCGGAGCGATCTCCTGAACCAATCATTTGTTTTTTAAGTGCATCTGAACTTGCCTTCGCTTCTTCTTCTTGTTTCTCTAAAATACGAGCACGAAGAATACGCATAGCTTTATCTTTGTTTTTTAGCTGGGACTTTTCATCCTGACAACTAACGACAATACCCGTTGGAATATGAGTGATACGAACAGCAGAGTCCGTTGTGTTCACAGACTGTCCACCGGGACCAGAAGATCTAAACACATCTACTCTAATTTCATTTTCTTGGATTTTAATTTCTGCTTCTTCTGCTTCAGGTAAAACAGCAACGGTAACAGCACTTGTATGAATTCTTCCTCCCGCTTCTGTAGTTGGAATTCTTTGAACTCTATGTGCTCCTGGTTCAAATTTAAATAGATCGTAAGCTCTCTCATCTTCAATAGAAAAAATGATTTCTTTATATCCACCAAGTCCGGTTGGAGTCATATCGATAATGTCATATTTCATTCGTTTCTTTTCTGCATACTTAGTATACATTCTAAAAAGATCAGCAGCAAATAAGGCAGCCTCTTCTCCACCTGTTCCGGCTCGAATTTCTACTAAAATATTTTTACCAGAATTTGGATCCGGAGGAAGAAGCATTACTTCCAGTTCTTGTGTTAGAGCGGATAACAAGGAGTTAGACTCTTCCAACTCTGCTTTGAGCATTCCAATCATTTCACTATCTGTTTCACTTTCAATAAGCGCTTTTGCATCTTCTAAATTTTTCTCTGTTTTAAAATACTCTTCTATCTTGTTATAAATTGGAGTTAAACGAGAACGCTCTTTAGAAAGTTCTTTTAATTTCTGTGAATTTAAATTAGGACTAGAAAGTTCTTCATCTATTTTTATGAATTTCTGCTGAATTTTTAATAATCTATCTTTCATGACGAATGTCTCAACTGTCTCTACATGTTTTTTGAAAGCCATCTTAGGAAAAGCTAAATTTTAATAACTACCCAGTTCGAAAGAAAGACTACAACCTAGTGCTTGCTTACCTGCTATCATTGATTCAGAAAACGATCCTCCTGATAATCGATAAATTTTTATCATTCAATTATCGGTGTCCATCGTCTTTATCGGTGGTAATCCTTAAATTCCTCTGCTGTTTCGCCGGAGTGATAACGAGTGCGCAAGTTGAGAATCTAATTTACAAAATTTCCACTCGAACGAAAGTGATTTCAATGGCACAGGACAAATTTACCGAAAGAGCATTTGAATTGATCACTGGAGTAGAAGCCTATACTAGTCCTTATGCGGAGACAATAGGAGATCCAGCAGAAATTGCAGAGGAATTAACACAGGCAGCTGCCTTCAAAACCGCAGCAATCAGTGCAGGACTTTCCTTACCAACAGGACTTTTTAGTATCATAACAATCTTGCCTGAACTCTTTATGATCTATAGAATTCAGGGTCATCTCATCAAAGACATTGCCTCTCTCTATGGAAAAGAATCTCTTGTGACAAAGGAACTCTTAATCTATTGCATGTTCAAACAAACAAGTCTACATTTGGTTGAAAGACTTTTAGAAGATGTTGGAACTAAAATTATCATTCGTCCAACCACCATTCGATTCTTAGAATCTCTTTTACAAAAAATTGGAATGAATCTTTCTAAAAGAATGATTCGATCACAACTTTTAAAATGGCTTCCACTTCTTGGTGCAGCACTCACGGGAGGGTTAACGTATTTAGATACAAAGTATGTAGCAGCAACTGCCATAGGACTCTTCGCAAAAGATATTTTAATAGAATCCGGTGAATTAAAACAAAGCGAATGAAGTATTTACCCTTAATCCTTCTTGCAATTCTACTCAACTGCGATGGGAAAAATGAATCTGCCGTCAAAGACATAGATACTCTCATTGAAGATGAGAAATTTTCACAGGCGCAAGATAAAATTAAAAATAAACTTGAAACCAAAAGAGCGTCAGACGAAATACTATCGCAAAAAAAACCTATTAATCCTAGAATTATCGAAATGTCCAATGATAGAAATCGAATCGTATGGACAGAAGACAAGCAAATTACATTTAGAGATTTAGCGAACCCCCTGAGTAAAAGTTTAACTTTTCCAGATGTCCCTGAGATGGTCAGTGTATCCTCGGAGGCTGAGTATGCGATTGTTCTATTTAAACTCCCAAATGGAGCTGGATGTCGTATGGTCAATGTTTCTCTAATTGAACCAAAGCCTTCTTATTTATCAGATACATATGTTTCATGTAAAAATAGAACTGCTATATCATCTGACGGTTCTAGTATTTATTATTTCATCAATGAAAATTTATATGAAGAAAGTTTAAAGGATCCCAAAAAACCTAAATTACTAGTCCCAAAGGAAAAATTTGATTCAACCTATCCAAATATTAAAAATAGAACTCATATTTTTTCCATTGCAAAAACCTTTCTAATCTTTTTTGGAAATGCGGGTGTCTATAATCTATATTGGTTCAACCCAAAAGACAACAGCATAACAAAATTAGCCACAGAAATTGTTACACCAAAGCTTTATTACGGAAATGGGAAAAATGCCTTTGTCTTATCGGGCGTTGTAGGATCTCTCACACTTCGTGAAATCAAATACACAGCCTATGGAGAGCCAAACATAGGAAAAGGCTTTCCAATAACTTACAATGAAATCAATCCCTTTCCAACTACGAAAGCGAACGAATTTATTTCAGGAAAGTCAGGTAGCATCTACAGATGGGGACCAAATGTTTCTAAAAAATTGTATCCGATCTTAGCAGAAAAATTCTGGGTAGTAGCAAGAGATTTTATACTTTATGAAAACAATTCGCAAGAACTGATACTTACTAGCACAGAGTTTTCTCCAGAGGAATGGAAGTTATTAGAACTATATAAACAAGTGAAACAGAAAAACAAATAGTATGTACAGATTGAAAATCTTGTGATTTAGAATGGATCTTTGGCTATTTGGGTTTTCTAATCACCTAAATAGCTTTTTGAAAAACAGTAGAAAATTCTTTAGATTGGATCAAAACCCTAATCTGAGAAATGACAGAATAAAATTAAGCTGCCTTCTCAATTAATTCTCTATAAATTGAACAGGAGGAATAGGTCTCAGATAAACAACATCCTTCCAACCTTTCCATATCCTCGGGAAATAATATTTTCTTAGCACTTGGACAGGATTTAATATTTTTTAGATAATAAGGACAGTGGATGTTTAATTCTTTCTGGGAAATTATTTCAGTCATGTTTAAATTAAAATTTTTCTTTTTAAAATTGTCAAGCATCTAAAACCAAACATTTAGGATTGCAGGACTTTTATTGTCGATACCCTCAGTTGCAACATAGCGAATCAAAGCAGACGTTTCTCCCTCTAAAATCATATCAAAGAATTTTCCAAGCAATACAATTTGCATAGTGATTTTATTACTGAGAGAATTTCTCGTTTTATCAAAAACATTGTATTTTCTCCAAAGCTCCGCCTGAGTCAAACCAAGATCAGGTTCTTTTGCTCCGTTGATATCCTCTAATTTCCAGTCTAGGCTATCTCCTTGTAAGATCGCGGCAATTACTAACACTATCTCTGTATCCTTTCCAGTTTCGCCATAGATGGAATTATAAAGCGAATCATTTGAAAATAAAATTAATATATTCTTATATTTTAGATTACCCATTTCCGCTTTACGGGGAATAGAGATTTGACCTTCTGATACCGCAAGTTGCTTTTTAATTCCAATTTGATCATAGATCTTTCCGTCCGGTAAAAAAATAAAACTCGCATTTTGTAATTTTCCATTTTTTAATTGAATTGTGTTCTTTGTTTTATCAATTTCTGGTTCAGGTAGAAGAATAGATCCTGCAAGAATTGTAACGTTATAGACAGAGGAAAGTCGCTTAAAAGTTTCTACATAACTATTTCTCATCTCCTCTGATTTCATTTTGAAAACAAGTTCGGTTTGAGAGTCATGCGTTTTAGTAAAAGAAGTGCCAATATAAGAAAGTAGATTGCTAAATGCCATTTCGGTAAAAGCAATTGTTAAACTACTAGAAGAGTATACTGATGATTTTTCGCCTAGCAGAACAAGTCCAGTTCCGATGTGTTCCGGAAAAGCAACTATCGTATTCTCATTTAAAAAACCTCTTTTCTTTGCAGTATGAAGATAAGAGTCTATTTTATCATAAAATCTTTCTTCGCTTGAATAATCCATTGGATTTATAATAGGTTGAATTCCTACAATGTTTCCGTTGTTCCGATCATATCCTAAACTTCTAATAATTAGTGGAGGAATGGAAGAGGATAGGCTCTCATATTCAGATTCATTTATCTGTCTTCCTCCTTGTGACCAAGCAAAATAAAAACTAACAATCGCAAATGAAAAAAATAAAATATAACGAAACAAACGATTCATGCAAATTCCTTTAGATATAATTTAACAGCATCTAACATATACTCAGAAAACAACTCATCTGGTTGATAGGTTTTAACATCTACCCACTTAAAAAAATCATGTTCATCTGAAATAGATATCTCACCAGAACGATAGACTCCCGAGTATCCGACTATCACACAAGGATGATTTCCATCATTTACTAAATGTTTATGAACTAAGATTGGCTTTGGAGAAATGTCGACCTGAAACTCAGAACCAAGTTCCTCCTCTAGTTCCCTTTTAAGAGAATCCATCCAGTCTCCAAAAAACTCATCTTGATTCATTCGTCCACCAGGAAGATCTCCCGCTCCTGACTTTTTATCTTTCATAACGAGAAGCAAATCGTCCTTTCTAATAAAAACCTTTTGGGTAATTTGAAACAACCCATGTTTACTCATAATGTATTTCCCCATTCATCAATTTGATGATCCACTGCATATAGATTTGGTTCAGGAAGAATTCCCTTTTTATATTGGTCTACCATACCTAGACTAACGCTTGTTAGCTGCGAAATGATTCTATCCATAGTTTCTGTAGGAACTCCATAAAATAGAAAATTTATAGGACTTAAGTCTCCCAATAAATACAATGTCTTTGTAATTTCCAAAGAATTTTTTTGAAATGAAATAAATACTTTTGTTCCTTGGACTGTATCCGTTTGTGGATCGATGATTTTATCAAATACAATTCGAACTGGAATTCCATCAATAGAAGGAGATTCCATGGTAGAAATTTCATATAGGTATTCAGATAAGTCCGTAAATTCAACCGTTTTTGTAGAACCTGAAGCAAAGATTAGCCTTTCTTTCGTTCCTTGTAAAATGATTTTAGAAAGAAATTCTCTTTTAAAAATCGAAGCACCGATTACTCCAATAAATAATTCTAGTGATAGAAATATTTCATCCGGAATTTCCTGAAGAGCTTTATAATTTTCCTTTGTTACTTGCGGATAACGAATGTCTACCCCGATGAGTTCTTTGTTGGTATCATGTAGTCTTCCTTCTTTCATATATTTAGTGAGAAAACTACCGATATTTCCCATAGCTCCCAAAATTATGGTTTTTTTAGAGGATAAAACCATGCCCTGTCCATGTAAAATTGATTCGATAGCACTCAAGATAGAATGAGCTACTTCTTTTGACTCTTCCACTACTTTGTTTTTAGAAATAGCAATCGAATAAGCAATATGATTTAACTTCCCAAATTTTTCTTTTACAAATGCTAATTTATCATAACCGTTTCTTGTATGCTCTACACTTCCGACTAAATTCTCTTTCAGAAGATCTCTAAATGATTCTACTTTGGGAATGTCTGTAATTTGATAGGAATTATAAACATCTTTTGTCAATTTTTCCGATAGAGCATATTCATTTAAAAGAGGAGAAAGATATCCGCCATCTTCTATGATTAAAACCTTTTTCCCCTCTTGAATCGATTTATTTAAAAATAACAAAAAGAAATAGCAAGAAAGATACTTCATAGCTTCAAAGAATCCAAGTTTCTTTTCTTGCAATGTTTTCTGCAAATTTACATGAGAACTAATGTCTGTATAATATTTAGCTGGTGTGAAATATTCTTTGTTGGTTTCTGTGAGATGACGAGTTAAACCTGCCATAAAAAAATTCTTATCTGAAATATCCAATAGAACATCTAAATACTTAGAAGGAATCACTCCAGCGTATTTAACAAATATAACATCTAACGCATCTACTTTCAGTTTACGAAGTGCATCAATCACTGCAATGATTTCTGAAGTTATATGGTGAATTAAAAAGATACGAATATTTGAAAAATCTTTTCCGTGTTGACTTGTATCTGTTAATTTTTCTAGAAGTGGCATTCGTTTTAAATAATAATCAAGTGAGAAATCTTTTTTCTCTAAACCCAAACTAAAATTTAAAACACGACTTAGTCTTGTAAGATATAGATTCACAAACGTCAGTCCTAACTCCAAACGAATGGTTTCTCCTTCTTGTAAAAGTCTACAAACTGATTCATCCTCAAGACTTAAAAAGATTTTTTTAAAAATTAAAACTTGGTCTTCTTTTGTAATATCCTGAACTAATTCAGAAAAATCTCTATTCCAGTAAAAATTAATCTGGTCTACTTTTTCCAAATGAGTTTTATGAAGCTGTTCAAATAAAGAACTATAAGGAGTATTTTCTTCTGAATAAGCAACTAAACCCTTATTGCTTGCTGTTAAGATTTTATCGCTGATAGATTCAGAAAGTTTAGTAGTTCCTGCAATATAAACCCTTGCATCCAAATCATCAACGGGTGTTCCTTTTCCTGGCGGAATAGATAATACATCAGAAAAAGTTTCAATGGAAAGACGCATAAAAAACTTACCCGTATAACGACTATTAGCCACTCTTTCTAAAACAAAAAGTAAATTCTTTTTAGAAGAAGGAAGTTCCAAGGGAAAAAGCAAGGGAGAAGATACCACTTCTCTCGGATCTTCTCCATAAAATTCGGGATGAATCCTCTTTGCCCATTTTGGTCTTTGAAACGTTCCGAATATAGTTCTTAAGTGGGAATGAAATTCATCTATATGAAAAATAATGTCATCTAACTCACCCGACTTCGCATAGACCTGAATGGCTACAATCTGCATTTGAAGAAGTTCAGGATTGATATTTGGATTTATCTTATACGAAAAAGATATATCACTAAACTGAGTTTCCATGTGATCTAGAATTTGATCGCCTAGAATACGAGCTAGAACAGAAAGCCCGGTAAAAAGCCTGAGTTCTTCTAAATGTATTTTCCAACATTTATCATCTTCAATCAGTGGGAAGCCTAAAGATGTATCGATAGTTCTCATAGATGCTCAACTATCACTTTAATAGCACTAGAATCTTTCGCCTTTACAAAAGCTTCATTCATTTTATCTGCACTGTAAACATGGCTAATCATATTCTCAGAAAGACTTTCTGCTAACGCTTGATTTTCTTCTAAAAGTCGAATCGCCAAATGGAAATCTCCACAACGAGACGTTCGAATGGCTCCTCCTTCGTTTACAAAACTAAGAAGTGGATTATTTTGATTTTCCCCTTTGAATAAAATAGCACCTCGAGGTCGAATCAGAGAGTTTTCATGAGAAGAATTGGGACGAATCATCAAATCAATTTCTTCTTTAGAAGTTGCAATTCCTAGATCAAATCTTGGAACCAAGTGAGCAAATTCTTCTGATGCTAGAATCTCTTCTGCTTGTTTCGGATTTGTTTGATACAATTTAAATTTTTTAGAATCAAGCGAGATTGGACTTATTGAATAAATTCTTTCATTCTTTCGATCTTCTTTTTCCCATTTGAAATTGAGATTTTCATTGCTAAAAGGTAAGATAGAGAGTTCATCTACTACAAGTTCTGTTAATTTTTTAAAACCACACATTTCAAGACCGTTAGTTGACTTAAGGTGGACTTCCCTTTTAGCAAAACGAAGAGCAGATAAAAACCCACTCTCTGTGCTAGTCGTATCATACACAATATCAAATGATTTATAGAGAGATTCTAAAGAGACTTCTTTTAGATTTATACCCTGATCTGCTCCTAGTTTTTTAGCTAAAATTAAAAGCTCTTCATGTCTAGCAAGCGCAGTAATAGAAAAATCAATTTGATAACTTTCTTTATAGGCTTTAAGTGCTGCAATCAGTAAACTACCTAATCTTCTAGGTCCAAGAACTGCTACTCTATCCCCTTTCTTAGGAGGTGACGCAATCACTGCTTGAAGACCAGCTGCAAAAGGCTCAATTAAAACAGCTGTTTTGTCAGAGATCTTTTTATAAGGAACTATCGCATTCTGAGGAGCAAGAATATAAGGTCCAAATCCACCTGGGAGTCGATCAATTCCCAAAACAAGTCTAGTTGGACTGTGAGTTGGAATTCCAGCTATACAAAATTCATCTTGCACTGCATCTCCACGAGCCGCAGGAGTGTCATTGATTTCTACTACATAATGATCTTTTCCATCTAAAGTTTCTGCCACTAATTCATGACCAGTAATCTGTGGAAGTGGAAATGGCAGGAAACGTCTAGCGATATCAGTGGAGCAAACACCACAAAGTTTTGTCTTGAGCAATTCATACCCCTGTCCTAGCTTGAGATAAGCCTTTCCATTTCGTTTAATTTCCCAACCAGAAGATTTATCTCCCGTGTATTCATATTCCGATTCTATAAATTGGTCGTCAGCTGTATATTCGAGTGAATTGAATTTTATGTGCATTGTATCACCTATTCTCTAATAAATATATGAGTATAACTGTTAAGATAAAAAAAGTAAAATTAAAAAGAAAACCATTTCGAATCTTTGCCTGATCTGCAGGACTCAGCAAATAGGTCGTAATAAAGACAGAGAAAAATCCCGCTAGATGTGCCCAATGAGCTATCAAATCAGAAGAGAATGCTCTCATGATGTCTGTATAAACCATAATCCAGGCAACCAAAAAAACAGGAAAGGGAAAACTAACTCCATTTACACGATAGGTGACTGGAGAAAGAAGTGCGGCAATAGCGGCTAATCCAGATATGGCGCCACTTGCACCAACCGTTGGGATATTTCTATCTACAATGATATATCCTCTTACAATCGAATCAGCCATCATAGAAATGATTGCTGCCATTCCATAAAATAAAAGCCATTTTCCCTTCCCTACTTTTGCCTCTACAGCTCTACCTAAAAAATAAAGAAAACCCATGTTAGAGATTAAATGCGATAGGGAAGAATGAAAACAAGATGCTAAAATCCAATTTACCAAACTTAACTTTCCTGGGTAAGAATAAAAATAAGCCCTTAGAGTGGGTTCAGGGACAGAGGTAAGAGTGACAAAATAAAATAAAGGTAAAAATAAAGTCATTGAAGCCGTTAGTGGATATTCCCAAAAAATCTTCCAGATTAACACGATTAGCCTCTCAGCTCCTTAGTTCTTTTTTTGATAGCATATAGATGAGAGTGCTCATGCCAAGACATTACCCATAAAAAATCAAATAAATGTAAGTCTCCAAAATAGGGATGTTCCATTTTATATTTCATTAGATCTGCTTTTGAATATTTGTTTGTGGAATCTTCTAATTTAGATTCTGCTTTGTTGAGAAGAGGTAGTAATTCCGCAAAAGAATATTTATTTAGAGGAGCAACCGAGTCTGGATTTTTGACACCAGATGGTTTGGAAAGACTAAGTCGAATCATTCGATAATCAGGTTCTTTTGTGTAACCGTTAAACACTGAATTGCCTCGACCCGACATGACAATCGGGACAGATCTTGCAATATTCCATTGAGTGATATAAAGATGCTCTGCGACTTCTGAAAGAGACCATATACCCTCAGGACTTTTAATCAACTCATCTGTAGGGACATCTCGCAAGCAATCAATGACCTCTTTTCTAAATCCTTTCCATAGATCCATTACTTCCTTAGATGACTCATATTCCGGCGCAATCTTTGTTATCATAGATTCCTTCTTTTTAAAATTTCAGTATTAAATTATCTTCAACCCGATCGATTGGTTTATCACCCACCGTTGGACAAGAATGATTTTAAAATATCTCATTTTTATCAGTGTTCATCCGTGTTTATCCGTGGTAAAAAACCTAATTACACATTCCGTTCTTTAATATCAGTTATTTAACATAGGTTTTCTTTGTCACTTTTTCTTTTGCAATACGGAATAAAAAGATTTTCATAATGAAGGGAGTATAAAAAGATTAGTTGAAAATCAAAAACTGTGATGAATTAGATTCAATTCACTTAAATAAAATCATGAACCTGAATGCAGAATATATTTTAAATACACTGGCTAATATAACCGAAAAAACAGCTCAAAAAACATTCCCCCTATTTGGAAAAATGGACAAAAAAAAAGCAGATCATATCGCAGTGGAAGAAATGAGATTTCTTCTCGGTCAATTGCCCTTTCAGTCCAGAGTGATTATTGGAGAGGGAGAAAAAGATGAAGCACCAATGCTTTACGAAGATGAAATACTAGGTGGTTCAGAGTTTCAAATTGATATTGCAGTGGATCCACTAGAATGCACAACAAATTTTGCAAAGGGTTTACCAAACTCTATGTGTGTGATTGCATTTACAGAAAGAGATGGACTCCATCGAGTTCCGGGGACTTATATGGAACAATGGGTTGCTCCACCACAAATGAAGTATCCATTTGAACCAAAAGAAAATATAAAAGCGAATTTAGAAAAATTGTCTGACTCACTTCATAAAAATATTTCAGATTTAATTATTGTAGTGCAAGATAGACCAAGACACAAGGAGCTAATCGAAAGTATCCGCTCTCTAGGATGTGGCATATCTCTGATTGAATCCGGTTCACTTACCTGTATCATGGATATTTGTCTTGGAAAAGGAAATTATGATGCGTTAATCGGAACCTATGGAGCCCCAGAAGGTTTGATTGGAGCTGTGATTGCAAAGGCAACTGGTTCTGAGTTTAAAGGGATCATTCGGGCACACGAAGAAAAACACAGAGAAAAATGGATCGCAACAGGTAGAGAGGAAGAAGAAATCTTAGATAAAAATGATTTAGTTCCCGCAAATGTTTTTGGATTTGTAGCAACAGGAATTGCAGAAAATTCTATTTTAAAAGGGATTCATAAAGTTGAGGGGAAGATTACAGGTGAATCCATTTTAATAAGTAAAAATATAAATAAAATTAGAAAATTCAAAGAGGACTAGTATGAACGAGCACCATGTATTATTTGAAAACGGATACTTATTCGGAAATTTATTTTTAGAAGCAATTCCTCATCCGACTGGAACCATTGGAGATATACTCAGGTGGCTCTCTACTCTTTGTCATTTTATGGGAGGTGCAAATTTTTTTGTATTTCTTTTGCCATTTGTATATTTATGCTATAATAGAAATTTTGGAATCAAACTAGGAGTCGCACTTCTCTCCACTGCTTTTTTTAACGGACTCGCAAAGTATATGTTCGAAAGTGCAAGACCGATTGATCTACCCGATTCCATTCTTGCTGTGCAAAGTGATTTGATCAAAGAAACCTCATTTGGATTTCCTTCCGGTCATTCTCATGTTTCGATTTTGGTTTGGGGGATCTTATTTCTTGAATTCAAAAACAAGTTCTTTAGAGCTTTTGCGCTTTTTGTAATTCTATTTACACCCTTTAGTAGAATGTATGCAGGCGTGCATTATCCTGGAGATGTGATTGGTGGTTTTAGCATGGGGCTAATCAGCCTTATCCTCATTGAGTTTTTATTTTATAAGATTCCAGACTTTCCAAGGATAGAATTTAATGAAGATTCAAAGAATAGAATCGTTAGATCCATTTCCCTTTTTATTCTTGCTCTGACACTTTCGAGCACTCTGCTTCCAAAAGGAATCACACATCCACAAATCTCTTCTCTAGAACAGGTTTTAATTGGAAGTGGTTCCATTGCAGGTTTTTCGATTGGACTGATTCTTTTAAAAGGTTTATATTCGGAAGCATCTGAATGGCAAGTGGTAAGTAGTTTCAAAGATTTCTTGGTTCGAGCTGGTTTTTTACTTCCGGGAATATTGGTTTTTTATCTAGGTCTTGGAATCCTAGGAAAGACATTTCATATTGAAGAAAGTTTATTTAGATACTTACGGTATTTACTGACCAATCTCTATATTGTTTTACTGGCTCCACTCTTTTGGTATCGATTTAGATCAAAATGATTTCAAATATATCAATCGTATATCGTCTAATCTGAGGTGAGTTAGTAAAAAGAATGACTTTAGTTCGTAAAATTCTGAATCTAGTTAAAAGTTTTTTAAAGTCTAAATTCTTTAAATCCTCTATTTATGTAAGTTTATCGAAAGTATTTTCCTCGATCTGCAATTTACTTTTTATGATATTTGCAGTAAATATTTTGAACAAAGCAGAAAATGGAATCTTTCAATACTATTTGGGATATCTACCTGTGATCCTTGCCGTTGCCGAGTTTGGTCTGCCATCTGCGATTGTAAAATTTATTTCTTCCGTATCAGACAATAAAGAAAAAATCGGAGTGATTTTATCCTCATCTTTACTGATTAAGATCATTTCTTTTTTACTCCTTCTCGCACTCGGATTTGGAGCTTATACCTTTTACGCGGAAGACCCTCTTATCATATTTATTCTGTTAATTGGGGGAACGACGATTTCCTTTGTATCTTTTTTTGAAAGTATCTTTGTTTCGTTTCAAGCTTATAAGGCTCTTGCTTTTTGGAACCCTTTAGCCAATGTAATGCGGCTAATTTTATTATACCTCACTCACAAGTATTCAGAACTACCTCTTACCTACCTAGACATTCTTGCTATATTTAGTTTAAGTCCAATTTTTATATTAATCCTTTTCTTTTTTATATTCAATCGAAATAAAATCTATTGGGGAGGGAAGCTAAAAGAAATAACGCATGTAACAAAGGAACTTTCTCTTTTTAATACTTGGGCATTTGTGGCTTCTATCTTTGCAATTATCTCAGACCGATTAGAAATTTTTCTAATCAATAAATACCATTCCTCAGAGCAAGTAGCAGTGTATGGAACAGCACTTCAACTTTTTAGTGGATTTGTAATCATTCTATCCACACTCAATTCACTCATCTATCCAAGACTTTCTGCTCTTGTGCATACAGATGAGTTTAAAAATTTTCTTTTAAAATCTGTCTTTGCTGGATTTGCTATTGCAATTTTACTCTCCCCCGGGTATCTACTCGCAGAGCCAATTTTAAATCTTTTATTCAATCATAAATACGAGGAAGCAATTCCTGTTTTTAAAATTCTATATCCTAATTATATGTTACAACTTGTATTTGCACCTCTCGGGATAGCGTTATTCGCCATGGGAAAGCCTAGAATACTAGCAATCCTTGCACTTCTAAGACTTGTCTTTGGATATATTTTAGATACTGCGCTCATCCCCGAATTCGGAGTATTAGGAGCAGGCACTGCTTTTCTTTTAGGACAAGTGATTTCATGGCTCGTCCTTGTTGGCTATTTCTGGGCTATGTTCTGGAAATAACGTATTTTCAGGAAATACATTCAGAAAGAAGTTGCTTTGAAATAGAGGGGGAGAATTTTTTCATAATTTATGAAATGGAAAATATTCAAAAAGAATTGGGTGAGATACAAAAAATCAAATTTCATTCCCACGAATTTCAGCACTTCTTTGCTTTCCAAAAACGTGCTGAAACTTGAATCGCAAGTATCTGAACTAAGGTCCAGATACACAACGCACATTGTAGGTATTATTCTTATTTTGGTCTGTGACATTGCCGCCGCTTCCGAAAGGCAGTATCCACGCACTGGAGAGAGCAATCGCGACGGTACTAGAACTCCAATAAATGCTGCTAGTTGATGGAAAAAATGTAGCGTCAATGGTTGGATTGCTCGTTTTAGTTGTATCTACTATCGAATTGATTTCATTAACGTTGGGTAAACGCCAGGTTCTAGATGCAAGACTGAGCCCATTGCAATCTGCTAAAGCATTTGCCCAGGATCTAGAAGTTGCGGTTCCTGAACAAGTAGCATCATTGTTTTGACCCATACTGCATTTCTGCCATATAAGTCCGGTTACATTGTCCTTAATGGTTCCATTACCGTTATCTGTGAAGCTTCCAATATATCCTCTGGAAAGACCTGACACACAACGTACGTTGACTGTGTTATCGGTCTTAACAACATTGTTCATGCTTCCAGCATTATATTGAACCGTCCAGGCATTTGCCGTATTCAGTCCGTAAGCTGTAGAAGTCCAATAACTACCCGACGTAGCAGGAAAAGGAGTCGGGTCTATTGCAGGATTATTTCTTCCCCTATCTGTCAATGTTTCTACTTCCTGACGGGTAGGAAGTCTCCAGTCTTTTTTGCCTGCATATCCATTTCCACTGTTAAGAGCATTTAGACTGCTACAACCATTAGAACCTGTTTGAGCATCCTGCCAATTCATAGGAGCTATAGTTCCAGACGCACAGGTCGCACCACTTAAACCCTGTGAACAAGTTTTCCAAACTAAGCCTGTTACATTGTCTGTGGATGTGTAATCGGATGTATAAGTAGAATTCTGAGTAGGACCTGTATAGCTTCTTGTAATGCCATTTTGCAAATCTCCATCATGCTTAGTTCCTGTGCAAGTAGTTGGATTTCCTACTGCATCCCAACAGAGTGTTTGCCCAGTCTTGTGAGGGATATAGTTGAAAACACCCACTGTTTGAGTAGCAATACTATTATTACTAAAACCAGATTTTACTCCAATAGCCTTTATAGTTCTAGATTGTCCTGCTAAACTCCAAATGCTGATAGCCTGTGTGTATACATTCGAAGAAGTAGTAGGATCTGTGCCGTCTACCGTATAATAAATAGTAGCATCAGATGTGGTTGTAGTTATTGTAATAGTTTGAGACGTACTATATTGGCCTGCTGCTGGTGACGTAATAGTGGGAGTGACTACTGTTGTATTGGCGTTAGCGCCAGAACTACCGGCACCTGAATTATTTCTTATTTGATTCGCTAAAGCTGCTGCACCTAAAAGTAATGGTCCATTATCTTTTTTTCCTCTTTGCAATTTCCTAAAGACAATGCGGTTATGATTGCAATTAGAATTCTAATTTGATTCATTTGTTTATTTCTCCATTGAATATTTATGTAATTTTAATGATTTTACAGACTCATATTTTTTTCGTTCTACTTTTGTTTTACTATTTTTGCGTGTTGTTTCTAATAATTTTCATTGCATATTTCATTCTTTACTACAAGAAACAGAGAAAAGCAAATACGATATTCGCCAGAATATTTTTATGACTAGAGAATAAATATATAGAATTCTTTCCTATCGTATGGAGTAGAGCCGAAAAGCTTGCGAGATGTAAGTTGAACAGGCATATCATTTATCATCAGCCATAAATAATAATAGGGATAAAATTAATTGCCGAGATATAGATAACGATCCTTTCGCCAAGATGCATAATTTTATCAAAGCAGTCAATACATTGATTCGTTTTATTTGTGAAGGTAAAATTAGCTCATAATTGAGAAGAATCCGGACCTATTTGCCTAGCAACTAATCCGCTAAAGTAATAATGATTCCACTTAGAATATATTTCTAGCGGATAACGCCTAATTTGCATCGAACTTTTTCCATCATCCTATCCCATTTCTATCTTACAAGTGAAATGCTTACAATAAAAAAGGATTGCGATTCTTTTATAATAAGGTGTTTTGAACTAAACGGGGTAAAATCTGATCCAATGAAAAGCTTTCCTCGATTGAATAGATAATTTACTAGAAAGGAGAGAAACTCTGAAGCACTTAATATTAGTTCTACTTACCCTATTTTCAATCCTTTCTTGTGATAAAAAAGAACCACATCACGAAGTAAAGGCTATCAAGGGAACTATCGATTTAATCAATTGGGATTTTGCAAGCGATGGAAATGTGGCGTTAGATGGAGAATGGGATTTTTACTGGAATCAATTTTTAACCTTTCATGATATCATGGAAAGTGTACCTCTTAAAAGTCTCAAAGAGAATGAAAATTTAATTCAAATACCAGGAAACTGGAAAGGCAAACTTATCAGTAAAAGACCGTTAGCCGGAGATGGTTATGCCACTTTCCATTTGCATGTAAAACTTTTAGCAGGCACAAACGATATGGCACTTCGAATTCCAGTGATGGGAACAGCAAATAAAGTTTGGATTGATGATAAGTTAATTTTTGAAGCTGGAAAAATTGGAAAGACAAAAGAGGAAATGACAGCCTATCTTATGCCGCAGAATCATTTACTCAATTTAGAAAATAAACATGAATTTCATATTACTGCACAAATTTCAAATTTTATGGATAGAACAGGCGGAGTTTGGGGAAGTTTTGTTCTTGGCACAGTTGAAAATATTTATAAGCAAAAATTTGTAACTATATCTTTAGAAATGATGGTCTTTGGTGGACTTTTTATAATGAGCATCTACCATTTTGGTTTATTTTATACCAGAACGAGAGACAAAAGCACCTTTTTCTTTGGTTTTTTTTGTTTGAATTTTGCGATTCGCACAATTGTGACAGAAGAAAGAATACTAATGTCAACCTTTCCATTTTTAAGTTTTGATTTTACCTACAGATTGGAATATATTTGCGGATACATAGCCTTTCCCCTCTTCGTTTCCTTTATGAATTATTTATTCGAAGAAGAAATCAATAAACGTTATTTGAAAATAATTTGGATATTCTTTTCATTTCTTTGTCTTACTGTTTTATTGTTACCACATTATGAATATACTCATCTTCTTATTTTTTTTGAGATTCATGTTTTTCTTTCCATACCCTATCTACTCTATGTAAATTTTTCGGCAATCTTTAAGAAAAGAGACGGAGCTCTTTCCTCCTTTATCGGAATAATCATATTAGCCATAGGTGCTGTGATTGATATTTTGCACAATGAACATATTGTATTCTGGCATTACGTAACACCCTTTACTCTATTTGGTTTTTTGTTCTTTCAATCTTTTTCACTCTCAACTAAATTTTCCAAAGCATTTCAAATTTCAGAGACTCAATCTATTGAATTGAGAGAACAAAAAAATACATTGAGTGCGATTAACGATGAGTTAACCACACTCCAAAGAGAATTAGAGCATAAAGTAAAACTTAGAACGGATGAATTAGAAATTATTTACAAACAAAACTTAAATGAAATACAAAAAGTAAATGCGCTCGAAAAAGAAATCGCAATTCAGAAAGAAAGACAAGAGTTATTTGTAGATATTCATGATAACTTAGGTGGAAAACTTTTAATCCTTTCCTTACAGTTAAAGTCAATTGAGCCAGATAAAACGATCAGTAAAAATCTAAAGGCTAGGATTGTAAAAACCATTGATGAAATTCTAAAAGGACTTAGAAATCATCTTCTCGCATTTGAAGATATTTCATACATTGAAAAAAACTTTAACAAAGGATTTAAAAATTTCTTAGTTAGAAGGTATTCTACTGCAGAAAGAAAAATTCAATTAGATGTAGATTCAAATGTTTCCATTCATGCAATACCAAAGGATTATTATCACAATCTATTCAGTATTTTGCAGGAGATAATTAACAATGATTTAAAGTATGGACGAGATAAAACCAAATGGTTAGTTAAGAATTCGGAAGACTCGATTCTATTCCAAATGCATGCTCACTCTGAATTTAATAATATTCCATGGAAAGCGGGTAATGGTCATAAGACGATACAAAAAAGAGTCAAGCTCATAGGCGGAATTTTTTTTGAAAAATTAGAAAATGATTTTTATTTTTGTGAATTAAAAATCAATGCATCGAAAGTAAATCTATAATTTTTTTATCGTTTAGAATCTTGCTTGGTGTTAGGAGCTAATGTAATTAATTTAAAACTACCACCCCCGAAACCTCTCGCCGAAATCTTTGATCGGAGATTTGTTGGAGGCTCGAATACTAGAAGTCATACAGACTCTAGATGTGGACGAAACTCAATAGAAGTGATATCTTTGGATAGAATCCTTAAATTTATTGCATTAACTGAGATTCTACCAGAGGCTATTAATTTTATTCATTAGATTCTTCTAATATTTCCTATTTCGATTTAAACTTCATAATCTTCTTATTTGTCTAAGATCAATTACTATATTTTTTCTCTATAGCGGCTATCGCCTATTTTGTCTTCAACTCTTTCCATCATCGTCTCCCGTTTCTATCTTACGAGTAAATACCATAAAGCAAAAAAGAATTAGGAGTCTTTGATAAAAAGATATTTTGAACTAGATCGGGTAAAATCTATTTTTTTGATTATAAATTTCTTTAAACTTTTGATTCGGTATTTTTCCTTCTTCATCATCAGAAAATTCCGGCTTCAAGCGTAATACAAAATACATATCAATCTCTCCTTTGTTTTTTGCTTTTACGCGACCCCGATGTTCACATTCGAAATAATCTCGAATGAGTTCATACGTTGATCCACTGATATTTATTTTTCCGGGATGTCCAGATGATTCCATCCTACTTGCTGTATTCACCGTATCCCCCCAGACATCATAAGCAAATTTTTTCTCGCCTATAACACCGGCTACCAGTGGTCCGCTATGTATTCCGAGTCTGATTTCCCAATAAGGAACACCTTGTTCTGTTTTTTCTTCCCTTGTTCTTTTCATGAAGTCTTGCATTTGCATAGCGGCTAGTACGCAATCAATTGCGTGCGTTTTATTTGATCGAGGAATTCCACCAGCACACATATAACTGTCGCCTATTGTTTTTAATTTTTCTAAATTGCAACGCTCTGTAATTCTATCAAATTGAATAAAACAAGCATCTAGTTCTTTGATTAAATCGTTTGGTTTCATCCTTTCGGCAATGGTGGTAAAGCCCTGAAAATCTGTAAATAATACACTCACTGAATCAAATTGAACTGGATCTGCCGCACCTTTTTCTTTTAATTCGGAAGCAACATCCTTTGGTAAAATGTTTAATAATAAATTTTCTGACTTTCGCCTTTCTAATTCTGCTTTTTCATAGAGAGCTGTTTTATTGATTGCGATTCCCAACTGTTCACAAAGCGCTTCCGTAGAACGAATATCATCCTGCGTTAGTTTTTTCATTCCACCCAACTTGTTAATATGAAGTATTCCTATCACCTCATCATTAATTAGCAACGGTATTTGAAAGGCTGATTTTAGATTGAATTCATTTATCAAAGATTTATCAATCTCAGAAAGCATTGATCTTGTTTTTGAAATATCAGAAATATAGAGAATTTTTTTCCTTTTGTATGTGAGATAAATGGAGCCTGATTGGGCACTCAGAGGTATTCTCATTGCCTTGAATTTGTTTATAACTTCTGGAACGTTACCCGAATTGGAGATACAACGTGTATAGAGTTCATTTTTATTTTTATCAACTAATTGTAACCAGAAAATATCTGCATTTAGATTTTGAATTAAATTGATAACAGCATACGAAAAGATATGATCGAGTATGTTTTCTGAATTGACTAGTTTGGCAAAATCTCCTAAGATTTCTACTTCAAATTTTGCTTTTTCTGCTTCTAGCTTTGCTTCTAAGGCTTTTTCCTTTTCTTCCTTTACCTGTTTAAATAATTTCGAATTTTGAATGGAAGTGGATATCTGGTTACAAAAAATGGATATGTTTGAAATATCAGTTTTTGATAAATCGATCCTCTTTCGGTAGGATGTAAAAAACATACTACCTATCACTTCATCCTGAATGATTAGCGGAACGAATAGAAAATTTTGAAAACGAAGGGCGTTGATCATATCCTGTATAATAGGTGGTTGGAGATTGTAAACAACGCGGGGAACATACAGTGTTCTTAATTTTTTATACGCCGAAAAAAGAATCCCTAGTCTTTCATCAAAAGGCAGTCGAAGATTTTGACTGTAATCAATAATTTCCTGTGCAGCATTTTCGGGAGTTGTCGTTTTATAAGAATAAAATTCATTCTTTTCTTTATCTAAAAATTGGATGATGATACCTTCAATCGAATATCGATCATCAAAGTATTCAAAAATTTCATCTAAAATTTTATCTAAATCTAATTTTGAATTTAGTTTTTTAGAGTAATCATTTATAATTTCAATTTCCATCTTTTGCTTTTCAGTAATTTCTTTCTCTCTCCGAAGACTTTCGAGAGTCTTATCAACTCTTGCTGCAATAGGACGAATTAAAATAAATGTAGAAAGAAAACTTAATAGTATAAGGGGAACTCCACTGATAAACAAATGAAAGAGTCTACTTTCAAAAGAAACTTCTCTAGGAATATTTACCCAAACTAAACAGAGTATAAAAATAACAATTCCGAGGGCAAAAGGAACTAAGTAAGAACTAATTCGAAAAGACTCTGTATTGATTGTAGATTCTCCGTATCTTACAATTGCATACACTAATATCATCGTTGGAAAGATGGATAGATTACCAAGCGGATAAAGGGGAATTCCCATCGTTGCGGGAATATTAAACAGCAACATAATTGCACCGGTTGCAAGGTAAAAGACTGCAAAGTTTCCGATTGGCTTGATTTCTTTTCGCTTTCTCTTTTGATTCCATTCATTTAAAGTAAAAATCATGGCGATAAAGCCAACCATTCCAAGACCGTGAATCACGGGTCCAGATGCGGAAAATCTTCCCCATGGGAAATTATAATACCCAACAAAAAGATAAGGACTCAGAGCGAGTACAGCAAGTAAAAAGGATGCAATATCTATCAAAATAAAAAACTTCGGAATTTTCTTTTCGAAACTTAAAAACGCAAATCGGGATTGTATAGAGGGGGCAAAGCAAAAGAGCAAAAAACAAAGTTGCTCAATTCTGTGTCCAACCATTGGATCCGGCGATAGTCCAATAGAAATACTCGCCAAAAGCTGAAATCCATACAGGTAAAGAGAAAACGCTCCCATTTGATTGAGCGGCTTATGGGGATTACTCCCTCCGATAAAAATTCCCAGACCTACAACCAATAAAACCGAAATCAAAGGAATCAATTGCCAAGTTAATAAACTTTTAGATTGATATTGATATTGCAAAGGAGAGAAAAAGAAAATAACTGCTATGGCAATTAAAAGAAGTACTAGACTTGCGAATAAATTCAATACGTAAAAAAATCCATTTTTCTCAAAGAGCATTACCCTGAGATCAGAAAAATCAGTCAAAAAAATTCCGTATGCTAAAAGCAACATAGGAATAAAAGCAAACGTGCTTCCTGGAAACAAAGGAATACCCATAAAGCTTGGTAAATTGGATATCACTAACAAAATACTTAAGATATGCCCTATTACTAAAAATCGTTTTTCGTAAAAAGAATTTCGTTTGAGATAGTGAGCATAAGTAGGAACACCCAGAAAAAAAAATGTTGCAGCTCCAATAATTCCCCACGCCTTCAAATATATGGACGCTATAGGATAAATACCAAAACTATACTGCAAAAAATTTCCAGTGAACGCTTGATTGGTTACAATTCCATAGAAGGCAAATAGAGTTGCAATCCAATTGATCCCAGCTCCTACCAAAGCAATTTTATATTTTTTATCTAGGATATAATAGATAAGGTGAGCAGAAGAAGGAGCATACAAAAGAATAAATGTATATAAAACTGTATTCCATCTTAATAGGATTTCTGTATCATGAATAACCGCTCGAAGAGCTAATACAAATCCAAGCATTCCAAAGGCTAAACACATACCACTGAAAGAGAGGTAGTAACCAGTTTTTTCTTTTCGAGAAAATACTCTAAAAAAACCGATTAAGGCTAAAATCAAGCCACAAAAAAAAGTAATAAAACCAGGCACAGCATACGGAAGCATATGCCAAAAATATTGAATGGAATCTATATTTGATGTAAGTTCAGGATAAGGGCTAATATGATAAGTATCCATCTTTGCTATCTTTCTTTATTTCATATTTATTTTTGTATAGGTTTTATATATAGCGTCTATCGCTTAATTTACACCCAACTTTAACCATAATTGTCTCCCATTTCTATCCTACAAGTGAAAAGCTTAAAACAAAAAGGATTGTGAGTCTTTCATAAGAAGGTGTTTTGAACTAGAGGGGGAAATTTTCGCCAAAATTTAAGAGCTCAAAAGGTTATAAAGACATTCCTACAGTATCCAAGAAACACCTGGCTTTTCAAAATATCAATGGGAATCAAATTTTAGAGGAACAAACAACTATTAGCCGCAGAAGCCTCCGTGCAAGGGTTTCGAGCCACAGGTTTCTTTTATCATTTTATTTCAATCCAGGCAAATCGGTGTTATCCTATAAAGAAGGTCTTGATAAATCAAGACCCTACTTCGTGTCCCTTCGTGCTCTTCGTGGTAAAATAATTCTTACACAATCCAGTAACATTGACAAAAAACAACACCCAGCATACCCTTATCGGTATTAGCAGTGCAAGCAAAGCGATCGGTGTGTATTATCGGTGTTTAGTCCACCCTTCGCTCCAAGTATTCGCGACCAACGCCTTCGCATGTGGTAATCTTTTACGTCGAATTAAAACTCAAACGTCTTAGGAGGGATAGTAGCATTTCGTTTGACGTTTTTATAATGGATGTCTACTTGAGATGTATCTAGTTCCGTTGTGGCATCTGTCACACGAGTAGAGATTCTTTCTGGAGGATGATCTCCCGTTCTGTATTTCTCAGGGATTTGACAAATTGCGCGAATGTTTTTATCAGGAGCAAATAATTCTAGAGAAGATAAACCTTTATCATAAAAGAAATATTTATACTCATCCGTTCCTCTTTTTACTAGAACTCGTTTGTCGGAAGGACTTAGATAGCTTTTGTCCGATCTAAACTCTTCGATGAAATTTTGTGCAATGCTAAAATAAATAATTGGATAAGGAATCACAATAGTTTTCCTAGTATTAGGATCTACCATATAGATATCGCCCATCGCTTGTTCGTGAATCTTTTCTTGTCCGGAAGACTTGATTCGAATCCTAGAATTATCTGATATAATCTGTGAAATAATCAAACCAAAGAAAGGCTCCATCAGTTGGATCTTTACTTTTCCGGTTGGTTTATCAAAGAAAATCTTTCCATTCACAGTATTGGATTCTTTTAACTTGTCACCCGATAAAATCTTCATGGTAAATTCACCCGTAAAAGAGTTCGAATTTTTCTCCAATCTTTCTACAATTTCCACTAACGACTTTGCTCGAGGGTCGTTGTATTTTAAATTTTGGGTTTGCTTTCCATCTGTGTATTCGGGCTCTTTTACGCTCCCTTCCTCTGTTTTACATCCGAGTAAGATTAAACTAAATAAAAATAAGATACTAATAGTTTTTTTCATATTTCTTCCGGCTAATTATGATTTACTGCTTCCTAATTTTTTTATTTTTTGTAAAATTTTCTCTTTTTCCATTGGACTGGATTGTATTTCAACTGATTTTTTCCAATTTTCACTTGCATTGTCCATATCGTTCATTTTAAAGAATACATCTCCTAAATGATCATACACAACAGGATCATCTTCTTTTCTGTCCGTCATAATTTGGAGTGCCAAGTTTAGATGATGTAAGGATTCTTTTAACTTCTCCATCTTAAACAATACCCAACCGAGACTGTCTTGGTAGGATCCATTGTCTGGTTCTAACTCTACTGCTTTTTTGATAAAGTTATACGCATCCACTAATTCCATATTGTTTTCAGCATACAAATAACCTAAAAAATTGTAGGTAGCCGCATTAGTATTATCTAACTCTAATGATTTTTTTAGATCTTGAATTGTTTCGTTTAATTGTTTGTTTTTCTCATAAGCAGAAGCTCTGAAAAAATAATAATTTGGATTTTTTGCGTCAATCGCAATCGCATTAGAAAAAGATTCAATTGATTCTTTGTATTGTTCCATTGAAAAATAGTTCATACCTTGAATAAAATAAGCATTTGGGTTTTCACTCTTCAAAATAGGTTGCAGTATTTTATTGGATTCATCATATCTCTTTACTTTACTGTTTCTATAAATATTCGCCATATGCAAAGTTAGATTAATTCTTTCAGAATCACTTTCTAATGTATCCAATGCCTTTCTTAAATAATGAATTCCCAGAAAGGGCGCGCCACTGTCTTCATAACAGGTCGCGATAAAATCATACAATAAAACAGGCTTTATTTTTAAATCAGGATTATTCAGCGAAATATCTAAAAGTTGCATCGCAAGTTCAATCGCAAGATTGTATTGTTTATTTGCATAGGCAATTTCAGAAGTAATTTTTAATTCACTTGCAAGCTCTGGAGTTTTTTTCAGTTTAGAGTAGATGATAATAAGAGCCATTCGTAGCGATAGCCGCCCTGGATTTTTAGAAGACATGGTTACAAAGTATTCTTCTGCTTCTTTGTGTTTTCCAACTAGAACTTTATAGATTGAAGCTAATAGCCCCTCTTCTTTAAACTTACCCTCTTTGTGTAGATTTTCAAAATAACTCAAAGAAAACATTTTATTTTCTATGAAATGCATT
Organism: Leptospiraceae bacterium; assembly: GCA_035345875.1. Lineage (GTDB taxonomy): Bacteria > Spirochaetota > Leptospiria > Leptospirales > Leptospiraceae > UBA2033. The sequence continues at coordinate 115,844 of DAORDH010000002.1, forward strand.
TCTGCCAATAATTGAATGACAGGTTTTGAGTCTGGATTTGTTTTTAAAATTTTATTTAGATAAATTCTGGATTCATTAAAATCGCCTAACGTTATATAAATCTGAGCAAGAGTAAAAAACACTTCTGGATCATTTTCTTTATACTTTAGATAAAGTTTGTAATAATGAATGGCTCTTTGTCCATCTCCCTTTTTAGAGTAAATATCACCTAAGTATTTTAGAATGAAATTTCTATATTTAGCATCTCCTTCTTTTTTCTGAATCAAATTATACAGAGAAGTAAAATATAAAATTGCTTTGGGATAATTTTCTACCTCAGCACTGAGTGAACCTAAAAAATAAAGTAGATCGGAATCTTCTGAATAAAATGAAATAACACTCTCTAGTAAGTCTGCCGCTTGTTTAAATTTATTTTGCTTAATGAGAAGTCTAGATTTTAAAATCAGTGCATCTTTGTATTGATTATTTGATAAAGCTAGAGATGTGTCTAGATCCGTAGAACATTCATTCCATTCTCTAATTTCAAAATGACTGGTTGCTTTTAGATAATAGGTAGAACTGTTCACTGGGATCGCATTTTCTTTTGCACACTGAATATAAGCGTGAAAGTATTGAATTGCCTTTTTATGCAAAGATACAACTTGCTGTGGATTTTTCGAATTTGCATGATTTGCTTGGGACTGCATTTTAATTCCCATAGACAAAAGAAATACAGGACTATAATACTCGGTCTCCCCTGCTAGTGGCTTACACCTTGCTCCCTCATCTGCCCAAATGCCAATCGAAAAAAACAGCATTATGACGAATAAAACTTTTTTCATCCTCTCCTCCAGAAATACTCATTCTCTAGATTAAACCAGTCTGTAACTGTAAGAAATACATTCTTGTTATTCAACCAATGAGTCAATCGGTATATAAAACAAAAAAGGAATTATTTTTCACCACCGATGACACCGATAACTGAACGATATTATACGATGGATTCCTATTTCGACTTAATGGCTTCGGTTATATAAATTTAAAGGGCGAATATTTGAACCTTAAAAACTTTAACAAGGAGTAAGATAAAAGAACAAAACTTATCTATTTGTTAGAGCAATCGGTGCCCCTCGTCTTCATCGCTGGTAATCTTTTAATTCTTCTAAATCAAACAATTCAACTAGTTCTAATTATTCGCGCCCCGAAACCAATAAATTAATTTACAGAATCGGGTTTTTTTACGATTCTATTAATATGCCTATCAAATTTAACGAGGAAGCCATTGATTAAAATCTTAAAAGACAATTTGGTTTATTTACTACTCCTGTTTTTGATATGGGCAATTGCTTTTCCAATTGTAATCTCCAACCGAGATTCCCTCTTTAGCTGGTATGCAATTTCGATGTCACCGAGCGGCTACTCCCCTAAAGTAGCACGAAAGTTCATAGAAAAAGGAGACAAAGCTTTAGATAAAAATCTAGACGATGCCATTGTTTCTCCTAGAATCAAAGAAGAACTAGAGGATGAAAAAAAAAGACCAGCTATCTTACTCTCTCATTTAGAACTAATGGAAGAAGCTTGTGATTATTATAAAAAAATTGCCGGAAAAGATGAAGTATTACAATACCCTTCTTGGCTCGATCGAAATACAAAATGGTCTAGCGATAGAGAACTTTCTGCAGATGGAATTGGAAAAAGCAGAGGTCATCTGCCCACCGTGCTCAATCCGGAAGAGTATTGGAAAAAGAATGTGGATTCTGTTTTAGGTGCGCTGGATTATTACAAACGAGCTCTCAATTATTCAGGTCCAGAAATTCTGGCAGCAGACAAAATTAGATCTGTTGCAAAAGCTGTTTGTAGACCAGAAGAAATTATTTTAGCCTATACTAGTTATATAACTGTATCTGATGCATATGTGGAAAAAATTCTAGAAGAAGAAGACAGACAGTTTGCTAAAAAAAACCAATCTTTCTTTTCTCCGATCCTCAGACTTTTTGGAATGGCAGGACCTGCAGAAAGAAAAGAAATGTATGGATTGAATCCTCTTATGAAGAGATCTATTATCTGGAGCCAAATTCGAAAAAATATCAAAGAAGGAATTAAAGGTGGAAGTGGAGAAGATCCCAATTTGCCTCTTCTTTCCGATTATATCCGAGGATTAAATATTCTACTCCTAGATACAAATATCAGAAATTCATCACCTAAAGAAGCAGATGCGTTATACGAAACAATTTTATTTTTCTTGCAAGGAACAACAGATCCAGGTCAGCAAAAAAATGAAAGATTCTTTCGATTCAAGCGAGGAATCCTACTTTTCAATATGGGTGATTATGAAAGAGCCAAAGAGCAATTTACAGCAGCAAAAGAATTTGAAGATTTAAAAGACGAATCTCCTGTATCCATGCGACTCATTGCGAGTCACATTTTCCAATCAAATCTAATGATTGCTAAATGTAATTTTAAGTTAGGTAATTACAAAGAAGCGTTAATCGCTCTAAAGTCAGTCGAGAACTTACTTGCCAACGTAGATGGAAGAAATGGTGGGAAAATAGAAATAGATCTTTTGACTGATTATAAAAATACTCTGCGGGAAACATTAAAGAAACTGGATCGTTTCAAAGAGGCAGATGAAATAGAGTGAGTCGAGTTTCTTATTTTGATTACAATGCGACCCATCCACCTTTTACTAAGATAGTTTCGGAGGCATACACTGAATATTCAGTCAATTTCTATAATCCATCAGGTGCTACTCGCTTTTCTCTTTCTAGGCAATCTATCATTGAGTCCGCGCGCTCTTATTTTAGTGAAATAACTGGAAAAGATAAAAAGCAATTTGTATTCTGTTCTACAGGAACAGAGGCAAATACCTTGTTAGTTGCGTCTCTAGTGGATTATCTAAAACAATTTAAAAGAGTATTCATTTCTCCTTTTGAGCATTCCTCCTTTTATGGACCTCTCGATTTTTATGGAATTCAATATGAGCTGATTCAAACAAATAAGACCGGACTCATTGATTTGGAGGACCTATCTTCGAAAATGAAAGAAGATCCCGCGCCAATCTTTATGATTTATGCAGCAAATGAGACTGGTGTAATTCAACCAATGAGCGATATCCATTCTATTGCAAAAGAATACAAAATGCCAATCTTTTCAGATCTAATGCAGGCATACGGAAAGATTAACATTAATTATTCGCTATTGGATGGATTTACATTCAGCGGTCATAAAATCGGAGCAGGAATGGGAGCAAGTCTTGTCTATTCTCCTGAGAGTTATTTAAAAAAAGAATTTGGAATTTTTAAAGGTGGGAACCAAGAAAATAATCATAGAGCAGGATCAGAAAACAGTGCAGCCATTCAAGCCTTTGAATTAGTCAGTAAAGAGCAATTTAAAACTCTTTCAGAAAAAAATTTAAGACTCACCGCATACAGAAATCAAATTGAAAAAGTCCTCACAAAATTAGGAGCGGAAATTATAGCAGAAAACTCACCTCGTCTTCCCTCTACTACCTTTACACTTCTACCGATAGACGACATTGATTTCTTCATGCTTGGTATGGAAGAAGCAAATTTAGTAGTATCTACTGGTTCATCTTGTAAATCTAGAACTAGAGATCCAAGCTTCTCTCTTTTAAAAATGGGCTACTCTAAAGAAGAAGCGTTACGTGCGATACGCATCTCAACCGGCTACTTTACTACACAAGATGAAGTAGACCGATTGATAGAAGTCATGACCCAGCTAATTAAGAAATTGAAATAAATTAACTGATATCACACAAATTAAATATGGGTTGTAGAATATTATTTCCCATATTCAGTCTTACCAGGAATAATATATAAGCCTGATGGATCTGGTTGTTCTTCTGTTTTTTTGGTATTATTAGAACTTGTATCTAGGCGAATCGTTCTAGCGCTTCCAATGCTCTCTCCATTCATAAGTCCATTTAACAAGATGTTTATGTCGAAAGATCCCTCTTTTAACGGAATCACCGTTAAATTTAATTCTGTAGTAGACCCTGCGCTCATAGTTGAAATTGTCTTAGACGTTTCACCCGATACTAGTTTTAGATCAGGAGATAACGTCAATTTAATAGTAACATTTGTTAAATCGGATAAAGCATTTGCAGCTATTTGAACTGAGATTGGCTGATTAGCGTTATCCGCTTTATCATGACTCCAACTAATCATTAATGGAAGTTGCATTTTGGCGTGAGGGTTTTGCTTATCTGAGTAAAAAACTTTTGAATTTGCTGAATGATTTGAATTCAAAGAACAAGAAGTAGCAAGTATAAGTATAAAAATAAATTTAATAAATTGAATAAACATAGTAAATCCTTATGGTAATGTAATAGTAATTGTGGCTGAATTTGTATTGCCTGTTCCACAAGCGGTGACTGCGCAAGTTGAATAGGTTCGAATTTCAATAATATATACCTTTCCTGCAGTAACTGTCGTTTGACAATTTTCAGAAATACCTTGGTTACAAGTTTTAACGCTTGTTCCCTGCTGAAAAATATATACATCTGGATCTTCAGTCGTTCCACCACCATCTGTAGCAATAACGGTCATCGTTCCCGAATTAGCAGGAGTAACTCTATAAAACTTACTTCCAAATAATTTATTATTTGCGTAACTAGTTATACCACAATTTTGACTTCCTGATATACTCACTGCATTGATGACAGTCCCTGTCGTTCCACCTGGTGACTCGATAATAAAATTATACGGATAACCGGTGCTAGCTCCAGAGCCTGTGCAGATATGGGCGTTAGACGTTCCAGCTGAACTTTTACTTACATTGCCCTCACCCGCTTCAGTTGCGGCAATTGTTTCCATAGTTAAAATGCTATTAATGGAGGTTGTATCACTTGCATTCGCATTTTTTAGAGCCAGAATAAATTCATGAAGATACGTAATTCCATTGATACTTTTCAATGCAACCACTGCATTCCATATTTTAGTAAAAGAGTAGTTTAAGTTATCTGTTTGAGAATTTTTAGAATCGGAAGCACTGTCATACAAGTCCCAGATTACAGATTGAACGGATGCTTCTGAATAATATCCGACATTTGTATGCGTTCCTGTTTCCATATTCAAATTAAAACCACCAGATGCGGTAGTATCTGTATAAATGGGATCATCTAAAAATATTGCGCCCATCGCATTTCCTAAACCTTCCCCATAAGCAACACGAGGTTCTAAAGTATCATTTGTAGAATGAGAGCCTCCCACAGAGTCACTTCTAGATAGAGCAGATTCTAAATAATGAGTAAATTCATGTGCTATCACATGACGGTCGAATTCATCTGAATCCCCCGATCGATTCCCTAAAAGTGTAATACAATTACTCACACCACTTCCACAGGTAGAAGAGCTAGTAGTAAAAAAACTACCTGTCGTACTAGTAGAAGTCCATCGAAGATTTAAAGGAGGAAAGGTTGTATTTGAATCTGCAGTTAAAACTTTCTGAATCGCGATATATACAACATCTAAAATACTAAAAGGTCCATTTCCTCTATTTGAATCTAGTGCGGTCACATTTACTGTGCAAGAAGATGAACAAGAACTTACACTTGTGCTTGCTGAGGCTACAGCATAAGTAGTTCCAATAGAACCAGAGGCTACCGTATTTACAACCTTGAAATTGTAGGTTGGAGAACTGGTTTTTACCATTTCAGCTACAGCCGCTACAGTAAAAGTAGAAGAACTAACGTTTGCACCGGTTATCGTGTATTTTCCAGAGCTATCTGTTGTTGTTGATGCAACAGTGTTTGAACTACTATCTAAGACTCTTACCGTTATACCTCTCGCCGGTCTTTCTGTTTTTCCAGTTGTATCCAAAGTCTTAGTTGAAGTATTTACAGGTATATGCTCGTAGGTTATAGTTCCACTTACATTTACAATTCCCCCACTACTTCGGGTAGCAAAGATTAATGCAATCAGAGTCAATGGATTCAACCCTTCTTTATTTTCACTTTTACAATTGTTGATTGTATACATTAGTAAAAGAATCCCCAATAATATTTTTGATTTAACTCTCATTTGATCTAGTAGCAGATGCTACAAAACTCCTTTCAATTTTCTTGTTTAATGTCTCTTATTAATCTCTAAACCTATGTAGTATGGAGAATAAAATGGATGACCCAAAAGTAATCTTGAGCCAAACTAAATATTCAACAAATGAAGTTCAAGTTTTTATTAGTAAGGAAAACTTTTTATTCTCAATTTAGAATTTTCTCTGATATTCATATAAAATAAATGAAAATCTACCAAATGATAATTTTTACCAAACTCTAATGTCGGAAAACCTTCGCTTGAAACTGAATTGACCCAAAGGATTCCATCTTCACATTTGGCATCTGCAAGCGTGGGGATAATTCGATTAAACCCCTTAGGAAGACTGCCTAAGTTTTTTTCTTTTGGCATATACTCATTATCCGCTTTCCAACTGAGGGGATTTACACAAACTGCACCGTTATAGAGTTCTTTACGCTGACTCGGATAATTTCCCCATACATATGTATTCCAGCCAATTACACAACGAATGTCTTCTTGCGATTTACAGATAGGAAAGCCAATTTCTTCTCCACGAAAAGGCCATCCCAATACATAAGCGGCTACCATTGATTTACCAATATCTGAATTCGAAATCACTTCTTTTAAAAGACGAATAGAATGAAGTGCTCCTTGACTATGTCCTGCTAAAATCCAAGGTCTTCCTTTATTCAAATTCCTTGCATAATACTCAAAAGCTTTTTTTACATCCTCATATGCAAAGTCTAATGCCTGTTTGCCTTCTTTTGTCTCTTTTAAAAAAGCATAAATCGCTGCCTGTCTATATCTGGGTGCATAAACTTTACAACAGTCATTAAAGATACTCGCTTGCGGTTTAATGGTTCCCTCATCTGTTCGATCATTTAAAACTGAATCCGTTAAATCTCCATTCCAATATTTTGCCTGAATCAATGTTGTTGGATGAATATAAAAAACATCAGCGGAAGCAAATTCTTGTCTATCCGATAAAGAAGAATCGGGAACTAAGTCTGCATTGTCCTTTTTTTCAGGATGTGCTGCCCAAAAACTCAAATTAGAATAATCTGGGAGAATGAGTGTATCATTCTTTTCTATCGTCTTTTCGGGCTTTACTAAAAAAGCACAACCCGAAATTAAGAAAATAAAAAGAGTAAAATATTTCATGTAGTTTTTGGAAGAACGTTATATGCAAACTTAATCCAATTTTGTTCGAATTGGGAAAGGATCTCTTGGTTTACTTCTGTTTGTGTATCAAATATTTCCTTGGAAGCCTTTGGAATAATATAATAAATAACCTGAAGTATAAATCCAGTCTCCTCAATTCCAGTTAAACTAACAATAAAAGACTCCTTTTCTACTTTGGGATTTCGATCTAAAATATTCTTTAGAATTAATATCGCTTCTTCTATTTTAGTATAATTATTTGTATGAGCTAGCTTGAGAGTTTGCACAATTTTTCTAGTTGGCTCAGAAGAAATATTTTCAACAGGATTATCTATAAAAGCAGAATTTGGAATTGTGACTCTTCTGCCTTCCATGGTAATTAGCTTTGTAGTTCTAAGACCTATATCCGTTACTCTCCCATCTATTCCTTTTACCTTTACTCTATCTTGGATACTAAACGGTTGATCAATAAAAACGGTAAGTCCACCAAACATATTGGAAATCGTGTCTTTTGCAGCAATGGCAAACGCAAGACCTCCAATTCCAAGTCCTGCAAGTATCGCTCCTACATCATAGCCAGCATTATTTAAACCTACTACAACGCCTATCGACCAAATAGTAAATGCTACTCCCTTTTGCACAATTGGAATCACTATATCATCTAGATCATTTTCTGTTTTAGCAGAAAGCGGAACTAAATAGTTTTCAAAAAAAGAATTAACCAATCTTTCAATTGCCCACGCAATATTTAAAATAAATAAAAATTGAAAAACTTTTCCCTTAAAACCTTCTATACCGGACGTTATGTTTAACATCCCCACTCCAAAATAGATTCCAGTTAAAACTATAGCTAGAGATACTGGCTCTTCCATCATATCTACAATGATATCATCGATATTTGTCTTTGTCTTTTGAGTGAGACTACGAGCTGCATGCTTAAAAAACCAATAAATAACTTTAGATAATACAAGAGCACCTACGATAATCGAAAATGCAATGCACCATTCCAAAATCGTATTCCCATAAAATGTTTTGTGAATTATTTCTAAGTCCATACTAGGATTGAAATTTGAAAGGGAGATTCCATTCAACCAAGTTTTTTATTTTTACTTCATAATCCCAATATTTAGATAAATAGAGATTCTCTCTCAATTAATTACCGCCAGTTCCATGTAACGGAAAATTAAAAGATTACCACCGACTTGCACTGAGCCATGTTGAATTTGTAAGGACGATTATCATCGATAAAAGATACAATGATTCAAAATTATCCATCGCGTCTTCATCGTTCAGGTATCGGTGTGAATCGGTGGTGAAAATTTTTTTACCTCAAATTCAAATTAATTACTAAAAAATAAAGTAGATCACCATTTGAACAACAAGTAAAATGCTAGACCAAATTCGTAAATCCTTCCAAAAGCTAGGGCATTCTTCGTAAATCCGTTCCACTGGCAATTTCCATATCAAAATCAAAAGGAGTATAAATAATAGAGCGGCTGACGGTTTTGCATACCACTCAGGTAGAGTAGCCCAAAAGTCTTGTAAAAAATGTTTCATTTCTCTACCTCATGAATGGTAAGATTTTTTAATTCTGTGGTCGTTTTCTTTTCAGTGAATAAACTAGAAACAAATAAAATGATACTAGATCCAATAAAACTATAAAACGCAACATAGAGCATATTTACACCTGTCCGGTTCAGACCAAATGCAAATAGAAGTCCAAATACAATTGTATACAATCCAGCCTTAGAAGTAGGACGTCTACTTAAGATCCCCCATAAAACTAACGCAAACATAGGACCCTGAAATAGAGAAAGCATTTCTTGAATGAAAGCATAGATTCCCGCAAACAGAGATGTAAAAGGTGCAACAATCATTCCTAATAAAAGAGCTACTGTCGTTACAATTTTTCCTAATTTTAAATCAAAAGAATCGTCTCTTTCTTTTCGTATCACTCCTACAATGTCTCTTGTAACCATAGTTGCGGTCGAATTTAAAGTAGAATCCACTGAAGATTGCAAAGCAGCAATAAAGGAAACAAATAAAAGCCCAGAAAGTCCGGGAGGCAAAACGTTCTTAACCACCCAAGGTAAAGCTTGATCCGGATACTCGAGAGGGGTTTTTACTAATACAAGAGCTAGAAATCCTGGAAATATGATTAGAAATGGAACAAGAGTTTTTGCAAACGCTGCAAATATCATAGACGCCTGCCCATCCCATTGAGACTTTGCTCCTAACGTTCTTTGTAAAATAACCTGACTTGTGCACCAATAAGCTGGGGACAAAACAAGACCTAGTCCCAAAACTACTCCGGGCCAAGGAAATTCAGAATGTGTTGCAGGAAGAAATGCTTTTAAATGTTCTGGATACTCAGTGTTAATCTTAGTAATAAAAGCATTAAACCCGCCTGATTTTTCAATCCCTAAAAACATAAGTCCGAATGCACCTGCAAACATAATAAAAACCTGAACTGTGTCGGTTATCGTTACTGCTTTCAATCCTCCTGTTGCCGTATAGACTCCGACTACAAAAGCAGAAACCAAAATACTAAAATAGATTGGCCATCCTAGATAGGTTTTTAACATCAGAGCAGTCGACCATAAAAAAGCCCCAACCATTAAAACAGTAAAAACAGATAATACACTGGCTGAAATCAATCGAACACTTTGATTGTATCGCAGACCCAGATATTCTGGAATCGAATAGACACCTGCCTTCCAATAATACGGAATAAATAAAAAAGCCGCAAGGATCATAGCAGGAATTGCTCCAATCCATTCAAAATTTGCCTGAGCAATTCCAATTTTATATGCGCTCCCAGCAGCCCCTACATAGTCGTTAGACCCTATATTAGATCCAATGATAGAAAGACCCACTACCCACCAAGCTAAACTTTTTCCTGCTAGAAAAAAGTCACTGGAATTTTTAACTCCTTTCCCTACATAGATTCCAAAAACTAAGATTCCAAATAAATACGAAACAATTAAACTTATATCGAGGGGATGCACGGAAGCATCACTGAATGCAAAAAATGATTCCATAAGATTTCCTTTTCAGTCAACTAAGGAGATAAAAGCCAACCGAGTCAAATAGATTTAAATTTAGTAAGTAAATTTTTCTAGATTGTTGTATTTCAAATTTAGATTCATATTGAGGTTTTATAAACTCAGTCCTGTCTCATGCAACATAAAAATAACTGCTCGAATTTAGAAAACAACAAGCCTATTGTTTCGATGATGATAAGTTCTACTTGAATTATTGACTTAGATGATTCTAGTTTTTAAATTTTAAATCGCTCACTAAAAATACTAGTTATAAACTTTTCTGCTTATAGAGAACGTCAAGAGTAATCTCCCAGTTTAGAATCACTTCTTAGTGTCCTTCGGTATACCAAATGCGAATCAATGATAATCTTTCTCGGAAATTAATTTTGTCATTTGATATAATATATCAGTCTATTTTTGAATCTAGAGGTTTAGCTGCTAAGATATGAATCAATCTGTTCCAAACTAAATTTCGTTCAATTTTAAATCCTGTGGCTTCTAGTAATTCTACAATCGAATTGGAGGAGATTCTAACTTTTTCATAGGAGCTAACTTTTTGAATCCAAGTATTGTCTATTTTTTCAAATAATAAATCAGTCACTAAAACTTTATCTATTGTATAATCTAGAACACAGGTTAGTATTCTACTATCGTCACTTTTTACATGTATAAAACGATCATCCCGAATCAATTCCTTAGAATAATCTCTAAAAGAGAGAAGAATTTTACCGCCACGATCTAAGACTAAAAATATATCTGTTATGATTTTATTTATTTCCGCAAGACTAGCGAGATGCGATATAGTATCACCATAGCAAACAACTAATTCAGGATTTAAATTTGAATACTTTGAAATATTCTTAATGTCATCATTTACTATTTTAATATCAAACCCTTCTGAATTTTTCTTTAGCTCTTGAAGAAGTTGTTCATTAAAATCGATTGCTGTTACATGAAAACCTAGCTTCGCTAGAGATATAGTTTGTATGCCGTGCCCTGCCCCAAGATCTATAACGTTTTTTGAGGATCTAGGAAGTATTTTCATTTCATTTAGAAATTCTGAAAATTCATTTTGTTTTGACTCAAAATCACCAACCATCCAAGAATAAAAACTACCAAGATGTTTATCATAATGTTCTTTCGCTGCCATTTTCTCTCCAATAAATTTTCCTTTTTCTTATTACTCAACTCGACTGAAGAATCGACCCTCAATTGGCATTTCAGAAAAAAGTCTTTATAACCAAAATTGGAGTCCTGTCTATAACAGCAAGATACTTTCCATTAATCCCAATGATCTAAATCCTTTCTCTCAACTAGTCTAGAACAAGTAAACAATCTGAATCTGGGAAAATTACAAGTTCAACAATCCTTTTTCCTCTTCCACATTTCCATATCTTAGTTTTTTTCTAAAATTAAAGACTTTTCCCTGATTCTATTCTCCTATTTTTTTAAAGCCTAACCCCCATTATCCTCTGATAACTCTCGCCAGTTTCATCTGTCGTTTTAGAATATACAAATTTTAAAACAGAAATTTTAGAGTATTTGGTTTCAGACTCTGATTTATATTCCCATAAAAGTCCCCAAAGACTTCCATGCTCTTTATAACCACGCTCCTTTGGAATACTGTTGTTGTAATACAAAGCACCCATAAGAATATTCATATGGTCTTCTTTCTTTTCTAAATCCTCTTTGTTATAGTAAAGAGATCCAAGTCCAATGACATTTAATTTTTCTTTCGTATCTTTTTTTGAATAAGACAAAGTTGGAGTAAACCAGGATCTCTTTTCATTTCCAGTATCTTTATTATAATAGATTGGTAGGAAATTATTATATAATGAGTCCTTTTTGTTTTCGTGCTCTAACCATAGTAAGTGAACGTCAGTCACATCAGAACTTTTTTCCACCCCACCTGCTCCATATAAAAGTTTGAAATTAAATTTCTCCTTACTCTTAGCAAACTGTAACGTTCTCAGCAAAAGATTTACTTTTCTTTCCTCTGTCTCCTTATTATGTTCATTCTCTGTCAATAGTAAGAAATTTAGATAGGATTGTTTTGCATTACTATCTAAATACAATCCAACGATCAGTGCAGAATATTTTTTATTCTCTTCTTTCATATATAGAACTGGAAATGCCAAAATAGATTTTTTATTCTTCGCATTTTCGTATTGCGCAAATCCTAACCAGTTCCAATAGTTTCTCTCATTTGCAGTTTCATACGAATGATAAAGAAATGGAATTGGTAGAAACCAACTGAAATCCTCTT
>DAORDH010000002.1:128428-262164 GCA_035345875.1 Leptospiraceae bacterium
CACTCCCAGTTTTATCTTTCGAAATTGCATGTGAATAAAGAGGAAAGACTCTTGCGTGATTGAAAGTCTTTGCATCCTCATAGCCGACAAATGCTAGCCAATTCCAATACGTTCTATCATTGTCTGTTTCATACGAATGATAAAGAAATGGAATTGGTAGAAACCAACTGAAATCCTCTTTCTTACTTGCTTGGTTTGATTCCCTATTGTAAATATAAAGCGGAGAATAGAACTTGATGTTTTCTGTATCATTCGAAGTCTTTGCATAATTTTTCTCATAGTAAGTTGGCAAGATCCAGCGGGTAACACTTGTTACACTTCCTGTTACATCTTTCGAAATTGCATGTGAATAAAGAGGAAAGACTCTTGCGTGATTGAAAGTCTTTGCATCCTCATAGCCGACAAATGCTAGCCAATTCCAATACGTTCTATCATTGTCTGTTTCATACGAATGATAAAGAAATGGAATTGGTAGAAACCAACTGAAATCCTCTTTCTTACTTGCTTGGTTTGATTCCCCATTGTAAATATAAAGCGGAGAATAGAACTTGGTGTTTTCAGTATCATTCGCAGTCTTTGCATAATTTTTTTCATAGTAAGTTGGAAAGATCCAGCGGGTAACATTTGTTACACTCCCAGTTTTATCTTTCGAAATTGCATGTGAATAAAGAGGAAAGACTCTTGCATGATTGAAAGTCTTTGTATCCTCATAGCCGGCAAATCCTAGCCAATTCCAATAGTTTCTCTCATTTGCAGTTTCATAAGAATGATAAAGAAATGGAATCGGCAGAAACCAACTAAAATCCTCTTTCTTACTTACTTGGTTTGATTCCCCATTGTAAATATAAAGGGGAGAATAGAACTTGGTTGTCTCTGTCTGATTTGGAGTCTTAGCATAATTTTTCTCATAATAGGTTGGAAAGATCCAGCGGGTAACATTTGTTACACTCCCTGTTATATCTTTCGAAATTGCATGTGAATAAAGAGGAAAGACTCTTGCGTGATTGAAAGTCTTTGCATCCTCATAGCCGACAAATGCTAGCCAATTCCAATACGTTCTATCATTGTCTGTTTCATACGAATGATAAAGAAATGGAATTGGTAGAAACCAACTGAAATCCTCTTTCTTACTTGCTTGGTTTGATTCCCCATTGTAAATATAAAGGGGAGAATAGAACTTGGTGTTTTCAGTATCATTCGCAGTCTTTGCATATTCTTTGTTGTAATAGGTTGGTAGAATCACAATTGTTTTACGGATTGGTTTCTTGCTAGTGCCATCTATTTCAGTATACGAATTATATGGGAGAGAAAGAAAAAGCTCTGATCGATCGACAGACGAAATATTTTCTCTATAATAGTAAATTGGAATTGTAAAATGCTGGCGCAAAGAATCTTTTTGATCCTTCGATTCAAATCGAAACCAAAGAGGAGAGAACGTATTTGCGACTTCATTTCCATTTTTCTCGACTGTTTGATTGTGATAAAAGAATGGTGTAATAAAGTTTGTAACAAGTCCAATCTCTTCCTTTTGTTTTCGATGCCAATAAAAAGGAATAAATCGAGAACTAGTTTTTAAATCTGATGAATGCCAATTGATAAGCGGCCATAAAATTGATTTTTCTTTTATGTTTTTATCTTGAATTTCTTCGTCAATATATCCAATGAGAGCGATTGACGTTCTCTCGGACTCTTTTGTTTTTTGATTTCCATAAAATGGAAATAATACCGTATATCGTAAATCTTCAGAAGAATAATGAACAAAGATTGGAGGAGCGGTTATCACTTTGTCATTTGATCTGGTATCCCAAGTAAGCCATGTAAGTGGAAATGCTCTTATATGCCTTTTAGTATCTCCCATTTCCCAACCATAGAGACCAAAGAGTAGATTCACTCCATAAAATTGTTTTGAATTTTCTCTAGTAAAAGATTTCTTTTTTGATAGACTTGGCGTTATATCAAGAGTATCCACAGTTTCCTTTGCTTGCCCTTCTTCTAAAAAGTCAAAAGTAGTTCTAGTAGAAATTCTAACTGCATAACCCAACCAACTATAATCTGCATCTACATATCGATGAAATTTGCCTAGCTTTTTATCTGATTCTATCGTTCCAACATTCAGACTATAAGAGTAACCAGAGGCATTTAAATGAAATCGATCTCTATTTGGAAAATCAAGAGTGAGGTAAAACGGTGTTACCTCCCCAGACCACTTCTTATTTTTCCATTCATAATAAATTGGAAATAGGGTTCGAAAGTAAGAATTATCTTTTATATCTTTGTGAGAATAATAGTTTCCTGCAAGTAACGTTTCTTCATCCGAGTTCCAGTCATTATAATAAAAAAGCCCCATCTGAGTTCCTTTTTTATCTGTATTGTCCATTCCTTTTTTGAGTAGAAAAGGAAATATAATTTCATAGGAATCTTTCTTATAAAAATAAAAAGGAGCAAACATGGATCCTGCTAATTTTCCCTTGTGATCATATTCCCGACTCACAAGTCCTAAAATATTTGTATAGCTTGCTCTTTTTTTACTTTCATGATAGAAAAAGGGAAATAATAAATAATTGTCTGCTTGAGTTATTTTTGAAGTTTCATCATACTCGTCTGATCGCCAATTCCAATAGAGTGGAGCAAAATGAAAGTAAGAATCTCTTTTATAGAAAAAAATGGGGGAAACTAAAATTTGATTTAGTTTCCCCCGATGATCGTTGACCTGAGAATAAATTAAAAAGACATTTTTATAACTTGATGAATCTTCTTTTGTTTTTGAGTAATAGATGAATGGAACTATCGTTTCATTATAACCTTTATTATTTGACCAATTAAAGTAGACAGGAGCGATTGTAGTGAAGTCTGAAGAATTTTTATCAATGGAAATAGAAGAGGAGTAATAATTTAGTATATAAAAGATTTTCTCCGTTGGAGATCTACTGTAATAAATTGGTGGTATAAAACTATACCAATTTCTATATTCTTCTGATTTAGAAAGAGAACTAAAATAAAAGGGAGCAATATTTAGATAACTATCCTTTTTATAAAATAAAAAAGGAGCTATAAAAAGTCGATCTAGTTTTTCCTTTTTATCATATATATGATCATACAATAAGGTAATATTTTTATGGGTCGATTTGTCTGCATTTGTTTCAGAATAATACAATCCGGGTATTAATATTTGCGAATAACCAGTATTATCCGATGTTTGAAAATAGAATGGAGCAAAGGCGGTAAAGGTTTCAGATTTTTCTTTGGTTTGATTTGATGTAGAGTAGTAGTTAAGAAGGTAGAAGGTGCTGTGGAGAGGAGAATAGGAGTAATAAACAGGAGGGGCAAGACCATACCAAGCTCCTGACTTTTCATCTTCTGCTACATTTCTAAAAAACAAAGGAAAGACATTTAAATATGATTTTTCTCGCCAATAAAAAACAGGCATCACCCAAACTCTTGAAATAGAATCGCTCTTCTTATCTTTTTCTGTATCAATAAAACCTAGATAATTTCGCTGAATCTTTGCTTCATCTGAATAGGAATAATAAAGAGGAACGATAGGCGCAAAAAATCTATTTTCAGATATCTGCTTTGCTTTTGTATTGCTGTTAAAATGTAAGGGTGATAATGAGAATGTTTTTTCCTCATCGGAAGTGGATTCAGAGGAACCAAAATAAAATGGCATCACTAAAAAATCTTCTTTCTGATTTGCTGTATCCATTTTTGACTTATAATACAAAGGGAAAACACCATGATGAGATTTTCCTGCACCATTTCCAAACCATAAGAAAGGAAATAAACGATATGCGTAAGATCCATCCTTTTCTTTACTATAATTTGATAGTAATAAATGATTTGCCTCATAGCGTTGATCCACTTTGCTAGATTCAGAAAGATAGAGTGGGAAGAGCTGACTGCGCTGATACTTAGGGTAATTTACCTGATTCAGAAACCAAAATAAATGGAAGGAGCTATGTGTAGGGTTTGTTCGCGGCCATCTTTCCCACTCAATAAAAAAACCATCAATCGCGTATCTTTTTTCTTTTTCACTACCATAGATTTTCTCTCTTCCAAAAAAACCAGGTGAAGTTTCTTTTAGATCATCAAAGTCAACGGCTCTTAAAGATTGAAAAACTGCTAGGTAGCAAATAACGGTTATCCACAAGCGAAATCCTTTGGATAGAAATCGAACTAATCTTTTTTCGAATACACGAAAACCTAATTTCTCTAGCACTAAAGCAATGATTAAAATTGGAATTAAAACTATTTTTTCAAAGGTTTTCTCTAATGATATGGCTAAATGAAAAAACTCTTGTATTTTGAATTTAGATAAAATAGAAGTGGGTAAAAGAATTCGAGTTGATTTAGAGATGGATTTGAAGTGCCTTTTTCGTTTCTTTTCCTGACGATTCATTTCATTCTGAATCCAGATAGGCGCTTTTTTTAAAATAGATTCGAAAGAGAAACGTTTACTGTGAGATGCTAATTCTTCCGCTTGTAGGTATGCCTTAACAAGTAATCTCTCCCTGACTTTCTTCCTATGAAAATTGTTATGTGCAACGATTTTTAATTGTTCTAAAAGATTTAGTTTTGCCTGAAAGATTCGTTTAACAGTAGTTATTCTCACTAGAATAGAATGATAAAGACTTGATTGCATTTCTATTTACCTTTTTCTAATATTACTCTTTGAACCTAGAAACGAAATTTAGAATAAATCTAAAAATATTCTTTATTTCTTTTCCTTTTTTGTTACACAAAAGCTTAGACAAACATAGTTTTTAATTTTTGCATTTTTTTTTAAAATATAAAAAAGTTTGTTCATTTTTTGTAAAAAAATAGACAAACATACTTAAATTTTATAATCAATATAAATTTTTTAAACAGATAGAAACGATTCCGGGTTAGTGAAACAGTGTTTATTCAACATCGAATTAGATTTTTCAGCCAAATATTTTATGCAGGGACCAGAAATTTTAAACTCTCTGCAATCCGATTCCAAGCATTGATTGTAGCAATGGAAGAGGTTAGATAAACAACTTCTTGCTGAGAAAAATATAAACTTAATTTATCATACTTGGACTCAGGTATTTCTTCTAATAACATTTTCGTCAGACTTTCTGCCCAATCCAGTGCAGCTTGTTCTCTCTCTGAAAAAATATCTGCCTCTTTCCATCGAGAAACACGTTCTATTTTATTTTCCTCTCAACCAGATTTACGAGCGAGGTTAATATGAAATTGAAGACAATAGGCGCAACCGTTTATCTGAGAAACACGAATTTTTATGAGTTCTGTCAAAGTTTTTTCCAAGCCCGTTGCATCAACACTCTGTGTCATATCACGCAATGCTTTTACGATATTGGGTGCAATCGAATTAAATTTTTGAAATTCCATGTAGAAATCCTTCTTTATTAATATTTTTAATTTTCTTTTTGTTATATCTATTAATTTTATTAATTCATTAACATTCTCTAATATTTTAAAAAATATCATTTATCCTTTAAATTATAAATTTTGCTTAACATCAGTCATTTAATATATATTCCTTTCTTTTTTTGATTCACAATGGAATCAATTGATTTATATCACATCCAAAAATAAATCTATTGACAATGAGAGTATCGAATTCCTTCAATAAGACATCCAATTATGAAAGAAAATTCAAAGATAAAAGATTTTAAAAATTATACTAAGACTCTCCCCTCTTCTACAATTAAAGTATTAGAAGAGATCAGAAAAATTGTAAAAGCACAAGTTCCTAAGGCAGAGGAAACGATTAGTTATCAAATGCCCGCCTTTAAACTAAAAAAAGTTTTTTTCTATTATGCCGGATTTAAAAACCACATAGGAATTTATCCACCTATAAAAAAGGATAAAAAATTATTAAAAGAACTTGCACCATTCGCAGGTCCTAAAGGAAATTTAAAATTTCCATTAGATAAACCAATTCCCTTTTCTCTGATCGAACGTGTAGCGATATGTCTAGCGAAAGAATATGAATAAGGAAAGAATTAGGCAAATCGGTGTTATCCTTCAATTGGAAAGGCAGATTAAGTTGGGGTGAAAGACAAGAGATAAACTTTTTTTATTTGTGAAAATTGTTTGGCTTACTGTTTTGATTCTGATTCTTTTAACCGTAAATTAACTTCACTTTCAACAGGGTAATGCGGAGGATATGTTTTTGTAAATTTTTTCTTGTCTAAAGCTTGAAAATCATCATTTCCGGTATCACTTCAATGTAAACGCCCTCACCCTCTTTGCTTACTAACTCACCTTACACAAAATTAATAAATTGAGCCACAAAAGATGATTTTTAAAATATTAGAGAATGCTAATAAACTAATAAAATCAATAGCCTGCCTTATGTTTCGACCCTTAGGGAGAAACATTGAGTTTGGCAAGCCCTCCGCTAGGAGCAAACCTCATTTGAACACTCGGCTCACACAAACTCAATCATTGCTTTTGTTAAGCAATGATAATATAAGGTGAGTTATAAAATAGTTTTTTTGACTATTTTAATATCCCAATATTGTATCTTATCATGGTAAATTCTTAATCCAATGGGAAGAAGATACGATTAATATTTTATTTCCATCGTTTGTCAAAATTTTATATACCAAATGACAAAAGTAATTTTCCACAAGGACTTTATTTGAGTAGCATTTGGTATACCGAACATACTGATGTTCGGGAACACTAAGAAGTGTTTAGACCAAACCCGCTTTTTCATTTTTGAAATGGGACTTTTCTTTTGACGTTTGGTAAAAATTCCTTTTTTTGAACGAGTTGAATTCTGCCAAACCTAAGTCATTACTCCCACTCTATCGTTCCGGGTGGCTTGTTAGTGATATCATAAAACACATAAGATAATTCATTGAATCGACTGAGTTTGTCGCATAACGATCGCAATTGATCACGATTCATTCGATAGAAATTTGCTGTCATTGCTTCTTGCGATTCAACGGGTCTAAGCACTACACTGAATTTTCCAACACTTGCACCGACTGGAACTAAAACAACAGGCATTTGCCAAATTGCCTCTACGAGCTTATGCTCTACTAAATGATTCCAAACCACATCATCAATTTCACGCAATAAATCGGAATGTTTACGATCCAATTCAATCTTAGAAAAACGAAACTCCATTTGAGTAAAATCTTTTACAAAAGGAAGTAATACTACACGGTTTACACCTTTTACTAAGTTTGTTATTTGAGTAGAGGCTTCCTCATATTTATCCCAATCCGAAAGGCAATCCGTTAGAACAGCGCAAGCACTATAACTTCTTTGGTCTCCCTGCACTCCAACGGATTGAATTGGAAGAACTTTTGCTTGTAGTTTATCAAATTTAGAGATAACACTTGTTAGCCCCTCATTATTAGAGAATCCATGGTATTCATTGGAAGAAAGCATTCGAACAGCAAGCCCAGGTCCAGGAAATGGATGTCGATTTACCCAATTTCTTTCGAGTCCAAGTCTAGTTCCTAACTCTCTTACTTCATCTTTGTATAAATCTCGTATTGGTTCAATGATTCTACCTTTTTCCATTAAATCTAAAATTCCCTGCACTCGGTTGTGATGGGTTTTAATTTTATGGGAATGTTTGGTTCCACCACTTTCAATTGTATCTGGATAAATTGTTCCTTGCCCAAGAAGCCATTTTTCATCCGTTAGGTGATACTTAACAGCTATCGCATCTTTTGAATCTATAAATAGCTGACCGATGATTTTTCGTTTCTCCTCCGGATCTGATTTTCCTTTTAAAGCTTCATAGTATCTTTCCGATTCATCGGAAACAAGTAAATCTACTCCCAAAGAATGTAACTTTTCAGATAAATTAGAAACTTCATTCTTTCGCATAAAGCCAGTATCAATCAGAAGTCCTTTTACTCTTTCTCCACCCAAAGCTTTTGCAAGAAGTAAATAAGAAACAGTAGAATCAACACCACCGGATATAAGCATAAAAACGTTATTGTCTTTTGTTTCTTTTTTTATTTCGGATATTTTTTCTTCTAAAAATTGATCCATTCCCCAAGTATTCGATAACCCACAGATAGAAATAAAATTTTCCAAAAACAGCATTCCTTTTTCTGAATGTGTTACTTCTGGGTGAAATTGGATTCCATAGATTTTTTTTTCTGTATGATAAACTCCCGCATAACGACAATGATCTGTCCGCCCAAAGGGATGAAATCCTTCTGGTAAAGAAACAACTTCATCTCCATGACTCATCCAAATTTTTTCTTTTTCTGAGAAACCTTTAACGATAGCCGGAAACTCTTCCATTTCTAAAAAAGCAGGTCCATACTCTCGATTGAGAGAAGACTCAACTTTTCCCCCAAGAAGTTTCATAATCAATTGATGACCATAGCAGATTCCTAGAATTGGAATTCCCATGTGTAAGACTTTTTCATCGAGCTGTGGAGAATCCTTTTCATAAACACTATTTGGTCCTCCCGATAAAATAAGACCCGTGTATTCTTTGTATTTTTCTAAACTCTCTTCATTAGATAAAATTTCTGTATATGCCCCAAGTCTTCTCACTCTAGAAGAAATTAAATGTGCATACTGTCCGCCGAAATCTATAACGCCAATTTTTTTACTATGAATCATAAATTACCTAAAAATCATTGAAAAAGTTAGAGGAACCATGAAAAAAAAAATATCTTCCTATGAGGGAAAACAAACTCATATTCGCGATTTAAAAACCCCTACAATTGAAACATTTACTAATATTTATAAGGGGAGTGATTATACAATTGATTTTGCAATTCCAGAATTTACTGCAATCTGTCCTAAAACGGGACTTCCAGATTTTGGAACTATCTATATCACCTATACTCCCAATTCTGAATGTGTTGAATTAAAATCTTTAAAAGAATACATTCTGTTCTTTAGAAATGTAGGAATTTTCCATGAAAATGTAGTAAATAAAATCTTTGAAGACTTAATGAAATCGATCAAACCTAAGTATTTAAAAGTATTTGGTGATTTTAGTGTAAGAGGTGGAATTAAGACTACTGTAAAAAGAGAATCTTAAAAAACCAAGTCTGATTTTTTACAATGATCCAAATGAATAGGAAAACAAAAAGATTTTGTTCCCTTGGATATTAAATTCGGACAAGAAAAACTTTCCTGTATCAAACGATTCTGAATAGATCTTCTATTCTATTTGGAAAATCAATGATAGAGTTTAGGAGAGCAAAACGTTCTGGTGTGCGATATCCTATTGTCATTGAACAATGGCAATAGGCTCGAGCAAAGGGAATAAATGACTTTTCACCCATCGCTTTTTGCTCTATAAAAGTCGAACGATACAAAAAATATTTTTATTCTATCGCTCGTATTCTCTTCTATCATCTACACCTAGATTCTTCCATTTACCTATCAGCAACAATCCTACTCATTACAGGATAATTGGAATTAGCCGGTAAATTTTAAGGTTAAATCTTTAGGATTCCAACAAAAAAATCTCACCTCTAAAATAAAAAACAGGTTTCTTAGTGCATTTATAAGAAAAGATTCTCAAATAAGACTGACAACCTACTAAAGAAATCAGTAATCTGGTTTTAATAAAATTTGAGGACAAACTATGAAAAAATTAATACTATCAATTCTATCAATCTATATCTTTAGCCAATGTGTGATTTTAAATCCGATTGGTTTGAATTCTGATAGAATAAAAGGAACAGAAGCAGCTAGTAAAATTAGGTCTGCTGCGATCACACAAGATTTACTATTGAGTGTTGCATTCTTGGGTAGACCCATAATTTCTATTCTTTCTATACTTGCAGATGATATAGCCGGAATTGATGGAAGTAAATACTATTTGGAGAGTGAAGTAAATTCATGTATTAGCAAGATTAGAGGTTTTGAGGGATTTTTATTAGGGGCAGGACTCACTGTAGCAGCATCTTGTAAATTAAAACCTGCAGATGGATATATCACAGGAAAACCTCTGCCAAAATTATAATTCTACAAAGGATTTTGCCAATTCATAAAACCTGTGCGATATATTTCAAATTGATTGAAATACAATAGAATCACTCAACTAGATTAGATTGAAAACGCATAGGTTTCATTTTTTCACCGACCTACTAACTTTCCAAATTTCTAGACAGAAACATTCAGCCTTAAATCCAAACTTTAATCCATTCCCCGACTGAAATAAAATCAAAACCCTCTTTTACTATGTAATTTTTTATAGTAACAAAACAATCTTCTTTCTATCCATTCTTTGAATCTTATTTCTAATCCTTTTAAGAATTTATAAATTTTCATAAGAGTTCTATCCTCACAGTGGAATCAGAATTTTACTTGTTGAAATGATTCCTAATTACAAATCTTACCGAATAGGGAGAGAATATGAAAGATATAAAAAATAAAGTTACACTCGTAACGGGTGCTTCTCAAGGAATAGGAAGAGCAATCGCAACGAGTCTTGCACTAGCAGGAGCAAATGTCGCAATTATTGCAAGTAGAAAGGAAGAAGTAGAAAAAACCGCTGCAGAAATAAGAGCGTTAGGTGGTAAATGTGAAGGATTTGCTTGCAACCTAATGGATACAGAACTTTTTTTCCAAGTGCATGATCAGATTGTAGCAAAGATGGGTCCCATTGAAATTTTAGTAAACAACGTTGGAGCTGGAACTTTTAAACCAATGCACTTGATGACAAGAAAAGAAGCCATGCTTCCCGTTCAACTTCCATTCGGCATTGCGGTTGCCGCTTCTCACGCAGTCATTCCTTCTATGCTAGAAAAAAAATCGGGTCATATTGTAAATCTAATCAGCCCTGCTGGAATTTTCCCACTCCCTTATATGATGCCATATACAGCTGCACGTTATGCGATGCTAGGACTCTCTCATTCTTTGTATGAAGAATTGCATCACAAAGGAATTGGTGTAACAATGGTTTGCCCCGCACAGGTAAATACAAACTATTTTCAAAAAAATGATGCGGATATGGGATGGTATCCTAAAATTTCAAAAGTATTTCCTGTTCTAGAACCAAAAGAAGTTGGAGATGCAGTCGTAGAAGGAATTTTAAAAGACAAAAGAGAAGTCATACTTCCTTTCTTTCTACGAGCACTTATATTTTTCTACAGACCAATTCCTCGCTTCTGGGTTGGACTTTTCAAACTACTAGGACTCTGGGGACCAAGCAATAAATAAGGTCAATTCGATAAAAAAAAGATTACCACCGACTTGCACTGAGTCTTTCGAATGTATAAACACTGATAAAAAATCCACATCCGTGTTTATCCGTGTCTATCCGTGGTTAAAAAATTTTTACATCGAATTCACTACTCAGTTGGTCGTTTAATGAGCTCCATAAAGAAATGTCTTACTTTCTTTAGATAAACTTTATACCAAGGATCTTTCACCGGTTCAGGCGGCAATTGACTCAAAATCTTTTGTGTCTCTGTATCCGCTTTTCTAGAATGGGAAACTTTATCTACCAGTTGGAAAATTTCTGGGTGTGCCTTTAGAAGTGGCTCAAAATCACTGCGGGTAATTTCGATTAGCCTTGTTTGGGTAAGAGCAATGATATCTGCAGTTCGAATCGCACCTGTAAGTAGAGCCATTTCCCCAAAGAAATTTCCCGCTCCAAGAGAAGCCACTTCTAAAACTTTTCCATTGTCTAGTTTTGCTTGTACACTTACCACGCCTTCTGCAATGACAAAGAGAGATTGATTAGTATCCCCTGTGTGAACAATCGCATCGCCTGGTTTAAAGATATGGGTCTTGGAATGAGTGCTGAGATATTTCTTTTCTTTTTCTGTGAAAGAAGAAAATATATCGAGTTCTTGTAAAACCGCAAGTGGAGATTGTGCTTTTTCCCCGCGAGGTTTAACCCCTTTGAACATGTGAATTTCGTGACGTTGTGTGGCAGGTTGAATTCCAGCTCGGTAAAGATGAGTCCAAATACTAGTAAATACTGCTTTTCTAACGGCATTTTTACGACCATAGTCTTTCCAACAATAACCAATAATATAATCAGCAGACCACTCTGTGAATTCATTGAGTCGTGTGTAAGGAGCAGGATTTTTTAATACGCCCTCTGCGGATAATAATGCATCTAGTAAAATCTTTTGCACTCTCTTTGTATTTTCATTTGGATCAATATGGATTGTAAACCAAAACTCAGTAATATCTTCTTTCGATCCAAAATTAGAAATAGGTGATTCCGATGCTTTACTGTTTGGAATACTTAAAATAATCATATTTCTTGTTTGAATACGAGTGGTTCTCCAGGTGATATCGATGACTTTTCCTTCATCTAAAGTCCCAATTTTTACCCAATCTCCAACCTTAAAAGGTCGTTCTAAGTTAATCGCAATACCCGAGAACACGTTTGAAATATTTACCTGAATAGCAAGACCAATGATCATTGCAACCACGCCCGATGTAGCGAGAAGTGAAGTAATCTTTTGATCAAATACGAAAGCAACAATTCCAAAGAACGTTAGTATATAAATAAATATACCTAGAAAAAGTCGAACAACAGTTGGGATCTTGTTTCCAGTTTTTATTTCGAGTGGATCCCAAATAAATCTTTCAATTGCTTGATTGAGTCGCATAGCAGGGATTATCCACCAAAGTAAATCAAACCCTAGTGTAACCATTTTGATCGAATAGGTATTTAGATCATCTAGCAAATAATCAACGGTTTCAATCTCAGATGCAATTAAAAATAAAAATATAAATAGAGTTGTAATAACCCAATTTAAATTAGAATACTTCTGAAACATCTTAAGTCTTCCAGCAATTCCAAGACCTACGACTACTAGAACGCTAAATCCCAAATAATAACCAGCATGGCTGCCTGGAATAAATCCACGTATTGTAAATTCATTTTTTCGAATGCGAACTCCTAAGTTAAATCTAGAATATTCTGCCTTTGCATCCCGGGAGTTTAGATATTTAGGAGCACCTAAGGAAGCTCTTGACATCGTATCCTGAAAGGACCAAAAGTTAGCAATCATCCAACCTGATACTGGACTTAAAATACTTTGATATTTCTTTTTATTATCGCCTTTTTTAGAATTCATTCCCATCCCAATCACATCAATCACATAGATCAGATTGTTTCGAGTAAGATGTTTATGTTTAAAGTTCACGCCTATCGCATGATACCCTAGTTCGTAACGAACGGGAAGATTGTCTGCTTTAAAATTTCCCTTCACATGGTAAACACGATAGTTCATATGTTCACTACTATCTTTATCCACTGGTTCGCCAAGAGTAATAGGCTCTATGCTATTTAAAAATTCGATATCTTCTGGCTTGATGTCTTCTTTAAATCGAAACCATATATAAAAATCCATATGATAAGTTAAATTGGAAACATCTAATTTACTAATTTCATTGATCTCGATTCCAGTATATACGACGTTAGTTTTATATAAGTAATTATTATCAATTTTGATAATGGTCTCTTTTTCAAGAGCATCCTTGATACTAGTAATTTCTTTTAAATTCTTAACAGCTTGCAATTGGATCAAAGAGGAAATCACATCGTTATTTTTATAAGCACCGATTGAAATAGGCTTTGGAGAATCTCTATTCTCATCATAATAATTGTAACCCGTCACCCCTTCTACTGCTTCATCTATATTTGTTAAGTGAGAAAGAGCTTCTTTTACTTTTAAGCGATCCTCTTTTAGATTCGCCTTACCACCTTTTAAATCAGGTATTTTATGAATTACATCAAGTAAAACCATAACGGAGTCGTATGCATAGGCAGCTCTCCAATCAGGTTCCGCTTTATAAGCCGCTTTGTATTTATCTTTAAAATTCTGTGCTTTTTCATTTGCATTGTCAAAGATGAGAGGACTTGTCACCATCACATCGTTGGAATAATAACCTGGACTTTGAATTTCTTTTTTTAGTTTAGCAAAAGACTCTTTAAATGCGTTAGATGCAAAAGAATCAGGAGCAAGTATACGATTAGAGAGACCTGCATCTTTAAATTTCTCAATAAACTTTGCTCCATCTTTAGGAGATGTTGCAAGGAAGATGAGTCCAGTGTATTCCTTGCTTTTTATATCCTCCACAATCGCAGCCAGTTCCTGTTCTGGATTTTCATTGTTGTTTGTTTTAATAGTCCATACATATTCAGGGTCTTGTCCGTGATCGCTCATAGTTTCTTTAAAAACTTTTGCCAGATTAGATCCATAGTCTTTGTCATCGTGTAGGATCGCAAAGGTAGGCTCTTTTAAAACTTTCTTAGTATAGTTTGCTAAAAATCTTCCTTGCGTTAAATCGTTGAATATAGTTCTAAAATACCATTCATTTCCAATGGTCACTTTTGGATTCGTAGAGGCAGGTGATATGGCTGGAATTCCATTCGCCTGATAAAGAGGTCCTGCTGCAATAGAGCAAGAACTGCTATTGTGACCAATTACTGCGAGAACATTGTTTTTCTTAACAATTTCCTCTGCCTTTAGTTTCGCCTTGTCTTTATCGTTCTCATCATCATATACATCTACTATAATCTTTCTGCCATCTAATCCATTTTTCTCATTCAAAGCATTTACATATAGCTTAACACCATCTAGATAGGATTTTCCATTGGCAGCATCCTTGCCTGACATAGGACCCACTACAGCAATTCGAATGCTTGTATCTGGTTTTAGTAATTGATAAATTCCCCAAAGGAGAAATACTCCAACGATCGTGGAAATAATTTGTTTTCTATATTTGTATAGCATAGGCGTTTAGCTTAACCATAACAAAAAATTTCGCTACCTGAACAAGTGCAAAAATATTTACACTTGTTAATTATTAGTTTGAAGGGTCTTTTTAGTAAATATGTTTCCTGTCACAATCTGAACGACAGTCCTTATCCGCATTTACGCAAGTTAATGGTGAGGTGAGGTAATTTAAGAAATTACTAGAAAATGAACTACTGCTACTGCTGCTAGAAGATGTGCTAGAAGTGCAAGGAAAAACCTCATTGTTTTTGTTTGAGCTAGAATATGCAAATCGAACTGCATATTGATCGTTTGTCACACCAGAACATCTAACATACAAATAAGTAGGACCTGTTGAAATATTAAAGGTAAAAGTAGTCACAGTAGAGGTAAGAGTTCCAACTAAAGTTTCCGTTGTTGCCGTTGTTGTCGCATTGGTTGATGCTCCAAATTGACTGTAAAGCTGACAAGTAGCGGATCCAGAAATTTTAGAAACTTCCACTATTCTTGTATTGCCTGTATAACCAATACAAGTATAACTACCACTTCCAGGCGTATATCCAACGCTTGTATAAGACATACTCATTATATCAATATTATTGGGGGTAACTAAAGTTCCTGTTACATTGAGATTTTGATAAGTAGGTGTAGAGGTACTGTAATTCGCACTATTGTAAGGAGTTGTTAGTGTAGAAGAGGAAGAAAACGCCAAGGTATAAGTCTGGGGATTACTAAAAGTACTACTCGAAGTAGTTCCTATTTTACTGGCATTGGTTAAGCTTTCCACAGGCGTAGTGCTTGAGGTACTTGTTGTACTTGTAGATGAGCTTGTTGGAGATCTAAAAAGCGCACCAAATAAAGCAGAACCAACGATACAATCATTTACAGCTGTATCACAATAATTCTTTTTATAACATTGCAATCTCGCCGAAAAAGGATTATCCGGGATCACATAGCAACTTGAAACTAATATCATTTGCAGGGATAGAAATATTCTGCTTACATTATTCATTTTTTTTCTCCAATTTTTAACCTAAATCTGTTTTTTTGTATTTAACTAGGTTGCTATTTCTGAAAAATCCATGTCAATAACTAAATTTTTCTATACTATTTAAAATATAATATTTCTAAGAATTTTCCAAGGAGATTAAAGATATTCTATTCTCTTTTTGTTTTTGCTTTTTTACTTAAATTAAGATTGTCATTTTTTATTTTACTAGAAAACTAACAAAACAATATTCGAAAGATACATTCAATACGATATTAAAGAATAGCTTTCCTTTATTGGCAGGAGTCCATTTACATGTCTAATATTACACAGAAAAAACCAAGTTTACTTGGCAAACTAATCAAAAAATTCAATCAGTCTAGCTTTGAAATTATATTTTTTAGTCTCACTTTTCTTGTACTTTCTGTGATGGGTGTTACAGGTTTTACCTACTACAAAAACTCTACTGCAATTCTTTCCTTAACTGAAGACCTAATTGATCAAATCAACAATCGTGTGATCCAAAAAACAACAAGCTATCTTTTTACTGCTGTAGATATGACAGAGCTTTCTTCCAAGGTGGCTGGAGAAGGAGCAAATTCAATTCTAGACAATCAGGGTTTAAACTCTCTGATGATCAATATCTTAATCCTACACCCACAACTCACAATGTTTAATATTGGAAATGAGAGAGGTGATTTTCTCATGCAGAAAAGGTGGACCGATGGAACTATCGCTACTAAAACAATCGATCGATCTAAGAAAGATCCAGTCGTCAAATGGAAATACAGAGACCAAACGGGAAAGATTATCAAAGAAGAAGTAGTTCAAGAAGATTACGATCCAAGAAAGAGACCTTGGTACATTGGGGCAAAGGAAAAAAGTGGTCTCTTTTGGAGTGATGTTTATATTTTCGCAACAGGCAAAATTCCAGGAATTACAGCATCCGCTCCAGTAAAAGATGGGGAAGGAAATCTAATGGGAATCTTTGGACTAGATATTCCTTTGATTGAGATTTCAAACTTCCTAGAAGATCTTAGAAAAGAGATACAAGATAAAAAATATGGAAAAACTGCCATTGCATTTATCGTCAATTCAAAGGGAGATCTAGTAGCTTATCCAGATGTTACACAACCAATGATCAAAGGAGAAGATGGGAACCTAAGATCAAGAAAAGTAAAAGAATTAGAAGTAAATCCACCGATCGTGCAAGATTCTTACGAAAAATTCATACAGGAAAAACAAACCAAATTTACTTTTGAGACAGGCGGCAAACGTTATATCGCATCTTATAAAAAGTTTCCTGATAATTTTGAAAAAGATTGGACCATTGGTCTTGTAGTTCCTGAAGATGATTACATTGGAGCAATCAAAGAAACCAATGATTTAATGCTCACAATTTCCATTGTGATTTTATGTATTGCAATGGTTTTAGCATTAATACTCAATAGAATTAAAAAAGCACTCAATGCTAGAAACGAATTTATTAAAAATACATTTGGACGTTATCTTTCAGATGACGTTGTAGCGAGCATTCTAGAATCGCCAAAGGGAACTTCTCTTGGAGGAGAAAAGAGAGAGGTTACTATAATGATGACCGACTTACGCGGCTTTACCTCTATCAGCGAAAGACTTCCTGCTGAGAAATGTGTCCTAATGATTAACAATTATTTGGACGTTATGACTGATGTAATTTTAAAATACCAAGGAACGATAGATGAATTTATTGGGGATGCAATTCTTGTTATCTTTGGAGCACCGATTCAAAGAGAAGATGATGCAGCTCGTGCCGTAGCTTGTGCAATTGAAATGCAACTTGCGATGAAAGAAGTAAATGAAAAAAATCGTAGAGACGGTCTTCCTGAAGTGGTTATGGGAATTGGTTTAAATACTGGAGAGATCGTTGTCGGAAATATTGGTTCTCATAAACGAACAAAATATGGAGTTGTAGGAAGCAATGTAAA
The DNA here is from genome assembly GCA_035345875.1 of Leptospiraceae bacterium. GTDB lineage: Bacteria > Spirochaetota > Leptospiria > Leptospirales > Leptospiraceae > UBA2033. Next base: position 146,056 of record DAORDH010000002.1, read on the forward strand.
CCTTACATCTAGAATCGAATCTTATACAGTAGGTGGACAAACCCTTGTATCGCAAAGAACTTTAGAAGCATGCGGTCCTATCGTTCGAGTGGACGATCAATTTGAAGTTATGCCTAAGGGAGTAAAAAACCCAATTACAATTAGTGAAGTAGGTGGAATTGGTGGAGAGTATAATATCTATTTACCTGAGAAAAAAGAAATCGTTCTGCACCCACTCAAAAGAAAGATTCAGTTCCTATTTACAATTTTGGCTGGGAAACACGCAAGCACAGACGTGCATGTTGGCTATATTACCAAGATGAATGGGAAACAAGCAGAAATTGAAGCTCCAATTTCCGTAGAAAAATTAAACAATGTAAAAGTTGCACTCGCAGATGAGAATGGAAAAGAGATTGCAAATGATCTCTATGCTAAGGTGACAAAGAATGTTTCTGAGTCCCCTAAGGTGATTTTCCAAGTCAATTTTACATCTGTTCCTACGGAAGTTGAAAAAGTATTCAAAGAAATTCAGTCTTGATTTTTTAGTTTACGTTTTTAATTCGTTCCGTAAAATGCAAGGAGTCAGTGAGGAAAATTAGATGCAAGAAGAATACACACCCGAGAAAATTATAGAAATTATTAACAGTGCTGCGCATGCATCTCTTGAACAAACCAAGGCGTCAAAAGCAGAAAGAAGTAAAGTTCCAGCTACTGGCTTCACTGAGAAAGAAATATCAAAGCTCCTTGAGAACACTGCAAACGAAATCGTTCGAAAAGAGGAAGTAGATTATCTTGCCAACCGAATCAAAAATCGATTTGCTAAAATTAAAGCTATCAGCAAAGAAAATTTTAACATGTTCGAAGTTGCAATGCAATGCCATCGCTTGGTAAATGACTATCGAGCACTGGCAAAGCAAAAAGGTTGGAAAGAAATCGAAGCGATGTTCTCAAGAAAAGAGAATCTCTAAAAAGCAACTTTACAAATAATTTCTAACTATCACGATCAAGTTATGGCTTCTCAATTATTAGAAAATCCAACTATCCAAAATCAATTAGTTAGAATCACAAGAGAACAATACTATGAAATGGCGGAGAAATATTCATTTGGAAAGAAGACAGAATTATTAGAAGGAGTTGTCTTATTCAAAATTCCTAAAAGTAGTATTCATAACTTTTTCATAGATAAATAATTTCAACTTCTAAGCGCAATCCTACCAGAAAATTCATTTATACAAACAGAGAAGACTATCGCATTTGGTAATTCGGACTTAGAACCAGATATATCTGTCGTTTCCGGAAAATGAGAAGACTATATTTATGAGCATCCGTCTTCAGCATTTCTAGTAATAGAAGTTGCAAAGTCTTCTTATTTATATGATCTCGCAAAATTGTCAACGTACGCAGAAGCAAATGTAAATCAATTTTGGATTTTAGATATAAACACAAACCGATTAGAAATTTATTCAGACCCACAAGGAAATGAATACAAAAAGAAACAAATTTATTACACGTGAGAAAATGTTCAGATATTCAAGGGAGAAATTTCCCTTGAACGACTCTTTAATTTTCCTGAGAAAAAATCAGCTCTTTAAATCTTCCCCTACATCAAATGGAGTAACTATCGGTTTACTAAGAGGAATACAATCTTTTAATAATCCTTCAATGTCTTTGCGAAGACGAGCTGTCACATCTTCTATCGTTTTCTTTTTATTTTCTTTGTAACTATCGTAGTATTCGCCCAATCCAAAAGGCTTTGCAATCACTACACGAGCTCTTCTGGCTCTAGGTTTTGTAACCCCAAAGATTAAATTTTCAAAACGATAGAGCCATTCTATAAAACGCTCTGCAGTAGGATAAGCAAGCAGGTATTCTTGTTTGATAACTAAGAAAAGATATGCTCTATCTACATCTTTTTGAACAATCTCCAAATCTTTTCGGGAAATTTTCACTTGTTGCTTTCCAAGACCCGAATGAATTCCATCTAGAACAGTAAATACTTCTCTAATTTTATGAATTGCATCCTCATTTGGATCAAACTTGATTCCAAGTTTCTCAGCTGCGCGATTCAATGCCGCATGTCGTATCGCCCCTACTCTATAATCGTAATCTTTATCGGTGATCGGAGAAATACCATACTCTCTTTCCGCATCCTCGAGTAGAATCCTTCCTACAGTTAAAAATCTACGAAGTAAGTTTTTATTTCCGGGATTTATCTTGAGTTTGCGCTCAATTGCCTCGATTGAAGTTTCAATTTCTTTATACAGAAGATTTTCATCTCCAGATAAAAGATATTTAACAAAAGCAGGTAAAACTTTTATATCAGCATTCGGATCTTTCTTGCGAGCATCTTCTAGTCCCCAAAAACCAATCTGTGCAATACCAGGCATAAAAGGAACAAGATTGTCATTCTCTCCTGAGCACATTCCTTCCGGATAAATCACAAGTTTTCCCCGATCTCCTGCAAGAATTGACTTAGCCATTTTTACAGATTCTCGATCTGCCCCACCGGACAATACAGAAAAGGCACCCACTCTCTTAATTAACTCACCCACAACACCAAATCCCCAGTTAAAGACGTTACGCGAAGCCATATAGTAAAATCGAGATCCAATGATATTGGCAACATAGTAAGCAACAGGCGGCTCAATCGTGGAAGGATGGTTACTAAAATAAAGAAGTCTTTCTTTGTTTAGGCTTCGAAGGGTTAGTTTATCTTCATCCGAAATATCAACCCCATCTATATTTAATGCTGTTTTTAATATTACTGGAAGTGATAAATCCATACCCCATAAAAAAGGATAGCTGATGTCATGTGATATAAAAAAGTTTTTATTGTCCATAGCTTTAGATAGGATGCCCTTCCCTTTTTGACAAGAAAAAAAAGTATAAATTACAATCTGACACAATTTAGAAAATCATACTTTTGTGAAAAAAATTTTTTCTGTTCAAGAAAAGATCCAATTGGAAAACTTGCCTACATGAATCAAAGATATTTTTACATACTTGTCCTTTCCTTTTTGGGATTATTCTTAAGTTGCAGTAAATTAGATACAATTGAGTATTCACCAAAATTAACTCCCGAATCATTTCTATCCACTCAGCATTGGATGAGAATTCAATTTGGGAATTTTAATTTTGTATTAAGCCAACCGTCCTCATCTTTGATTGTATATTTTGTTAGTTTATTTGATATTTATATTGCCTATCGCTTTTATCAAACTATACAAAATCAAAAGTCTAGACTCTATTGGGCAATTGGACTTTTTATGACTGGTGCCGGTGCGTTACTCGCAGGAACGAGTTATCAAGCTTTTGGTTATGAGATCAAATGCAATGGAAGAGAATTTTGCACTTGGACTAGTTGGTGGGAAATCAATTATGCTTTCCTATCCGGACTTGGAATGAATGCTTTCTTACTAGGCGCATCTCACTCAAATGCAACAGGTAGTTTTCGAAAAGGAATTCAAACCTATGCAGTAGTGAACGCGGTTCTCTATTCGATCTTATTATACTTTGGAGCTTTCACAGCAAATTGGTTTTTAGTTTCCTTTGAGTTTTTAAGTCTCTCCTCTACACCGAGTGTTTTCTTTTTTATCTGGCTCTATGGTAGAGATTATAAAAAAGAAAAATCACAAGCAAATCTGTATTTGAGGAATACATGGATTATCCTCGTTGCAGTCATTGTTATCTATGCCATTTATCTCATTGCAGGAATCACTGCTCCTCTTTGGAAAATGGGCATTTGGTTTACTGAAAACGATATTCTCCATGTTGGCATGATTTATTGGGTTTATTATATAGGCAAAAATCTATTAAAAGAAGTAAAGGATGTTGAGGCAAATAAAAACTAACCTCACTTTCTATTCTGCTTTCTATATTCTTGTGGAGTCATACCGGTTTGTTCGGTAAAGTATTTATAGAAAGCAGATTTGCTTTTAAAGCCAACGTCAAATGCAATATCCAAAATTGTTTTTTCTGGGAAATTTACTATTAGCTCCTTAGCTTCTAAAATACGATAGGAATTGATAAATTGATAAAAATTTTTATTATAAATTTCATTTAAAACTCTAGAAAGTTGATTTTTATTGATCATGAGTTCATTTGCAACATCATCTAAGTAAATTTCATCATCTTGGTAGTATTTTTTTATAAGCATTAGATCTTCTAATTCTTTCTTAACCTTTCCCAGATCTAGATCATTCAAACTTGTTTTTAAATATTTTTGCTTTGCTACTTCTTGTGAAATCGTTTCAAAAAAATCTGGATATTGCAGCAAATACCAAATAGCCACAAAAGCACCCGTGCATATAAAAATTCCATCTATTTGAAATAGAATCTTTTTAGAGAAAAAGATACTAACTGCACCAAACAACACAAATACCGAAACCATTCGATTATACGAAAGAACTAAATTAGTATGTTCCAACTTATATTGATTCAAGAAATTTTTAAATAGTCTTTCATTTTGATAGTTGTAGACAAAATAGTAAATGAGACCCAAAGCAGAAAAAACACGTCCAACATACGTTACTCGATCGCAAGCTGGAATTTGATCTGGATAATAGTAAATAATAAAAATCTCAAATGGAATCGTAATCAATAGAATTGCATAGTGTTGGTATAAATCTCTAAATTGAATCTTTCCAAATAATTTCAAAATCTGTGCTCTCTGAAAAGGACCAATGATAAACAAACCACTCACAGAGAATAAAAAGAGATAGGGATTTACAAAATAAGATTCTTTTACTAAAATAGAAATCTTCACTTGAAAGATAAATGCTAAAAATGCATACCAGAAATGGAATCCAAGTTGTCGGTTTACTTTGAGATGCAAAATCTCTTTTAAAATAAAAAAAACACTTATAAAAATCCCTGTATCAATATACGCTTGTAGAATCCATTCAAGATTCACTTTCTATTCCAATTCTATGTCGTTTAACGTATTAGATAATTTTATATGGTCATTTAATACTTTATGGTCAATTAGTTTATCTATCTCACGAACTGCTTCTTCTAGCTTTGCCCTGTAAGTTCTTAATAATCGAATCCGATCCAAAGGTGAAGGTATCTCTGACATAGAAACTAATTTGCGAATTGGAGCAGATGGATCTGTATAATTGGTATAGGTATCGATCTGGACTTTTAAGGCAGTCATCTCTTCATTGCTGATATCATTTGAAATAGTTCGAATCACAGTTTCAGAATACATTTTTGGATTTAATCTAGATCTTCTTTTTAAAAAAGAAATATTCTCTACTTTCCCATCATTTGTAAGTTTAATTACAAAATTTTCTGAAACAAAGTGGCTATTTGTTCTACCAGGAGGAGTCTCTGTAAAATTTCGGATCTCCCTTGTGTAAGATTTCTCTTTCACTTTCCCTTCTCGAATCAAATAAGGAAGAATTTTGGAAAGTTCCGTATGAAAGTATTTAACATCTTTTTGAATTGAATCAAAGGTAGTTTTTTGCTCCTTTGAAAATTCTCGCCTTTGGATAGTTCCATCTGGATTGATCAGAGTTGGATATTCAAAATCCTCTGCCCAAAGAAATGAAAATCCAATTAGTAAAATAAAAACGAATTTTCTAAGCATCATAAAACTCCTTCACTCAAAGAAATTGACTTACTCTAAAGAATTGATTTCATATAGCAAGCTATTTTTAAATTAATTCTTCGATTCATTCTCTTTTCTGAACTAGGATAGAAAACTAAATTCTTATCAAACGATTTGTATCTAACTATTAAATAATTTCCACTCTCTCAAACTAGATAAACAAATTAAATCTAACCAATTTTCTAATTGGATAGATTCTTCGATCTTTCAAAACTACTCAGATCCTTCTAGAGTAGCGAAAACTTGCTAGAAGTAAAAGTAGATTTTTGAATCTAGCTTTTCCTGTTTTGTATTTTCATTCTCTCTCTTCAAAAAGTTTATCACCTAGTTTAAAAATTTGCTCAATACCAGACATAAATAAAACTATCATGATTATTGCAGAAATTACCATGTAGAATAAATCTTGTCTGGTTTTAAGATGTGTAAGAATTAGATACAATCCGATCGGTAGATTTAAAAACAAAGCAGTAATAGTCCCTGGGGCATAACGTTTAAAATAGATTGTTGCAACTAAATGAGGGAAGATGGAATTTAAAACCATCATTAAAATAAATCCCAAGTATATAGATTTCGAGATATTTGAAACTCCCTGAAAAATAAAAAACTGAAATGTTCCCAAATATCCTAACATAGTTACAATTACAATCGCAAACATAAACTCATTTTGTTTTACCGGAGGATGAAACTTCCCAGCATTTTTAGACCAAGATGGAAGCCAAATAGCCTCTTCAATATTATGCAGAGAAAAACCTAATAAAAAAAGTAATTCTATCATACAGCCTCCTAAATCTTCATCTTTTGATTGATTCAATACCGTTTTCGTTCTTTTATTATACCTTATTCTTTCTTATTTGTATTATAAATAAATTGAATTTCTCTAAAACCATAATTGTTTTTTTAAGGATGAAATAATGCGAGATTAACTGTGTTTGTAGCAATTTTATGATCTAATCTTCTAAAATAAATTAGAGAAAATTTTTTTAGTTTTTATGGAATGATTATATGAATCACTCATCTTATAAAAGGAATTTCCTATAGATGAGTAATTTGTTTAGAGTTCTAAAATTTCAAAAAGAATCATAGTGATATTATCCCGACCACCTTTATCAAGAGACAGTTGATTCAACTTGAGTGCTCTCTCATCTTGATCTTCACAAGAAAAAAATAATTCAGTAAGTTCTTCTGCACTCATACTTTCCCAAAGTCCATCTGTGCAAATAAAAAACTGATCTCCTTCTTTGATCGGAATTTCTTTCATTGCAATTACTGGATGATTCTGTGAATAATCCCCAATTATCGCAGATGTAAGCAGATTCTTATTTGGATGTGTTCTCATTTCCTCTTCATCAATGAGACCTGAATTATACATTGCCTGCACAACAGAATGATCAATCGTTAGACGCTCTAGTTGCATTTTCTGAACTCGATAAACACGACTGTCACCACAGTTAAAAATAATTCCTTTTTTGTCTTTGAGGAGCATTCCAGAAACCGTTGTTCCGAGTCCATATGATCTCGTTTCACTTGCAATGGTGTTTAGAATGTTTTTAGATTTCAGTAATATCTTTTTAATCGTGCGAGCATTGTATAACTTCATAAAGTTATCACGAAGAAAAGATAGAACACTTCGGCTTGCTAACTCCCCACCCAAATGACCACCCATCCCATCCGCAACACATAGAATTACTTTTTTGGATTCTAAAATTTTATTTTTAGGCTCTTCCATATTTTTTTCATAGATAATCTCTTCTTGAACAAGAAGGCTATCTTCATTTTTAATCCTAAAATTTCCGTAATTCGTGATATAACTGGCTTTTATTATCATCTTTTATGTCTTTTCCGACTCTGACCGGACAAAGATTCAGAAGGTTACAAATTTTAAAAAAGCACGTCAAGAAATTTTTAACCGAATTGAGTTTTTAGAAAAAAATAAATTCAATACAATTGGATTCGAATTTCCCCTAATAAAAAAATATTAATATCTACTAAAGTTCTACCGAGTGTAAAAGTTTATAAAGACTCTCAAGATCAGCTAACAAGGAAAGGATTCTATATCTTTTTAAAAAAACTTTCCCTTTTGAAATCTTTTATTCCGATTTTTTGTGAGGAATGAGTATGTTGAGTCTCTCCTATTTTCTACTTGAATGAAAGAAGAGTCTACTTTTTTAGTATGTCCAATGCAACCCCAAAAAATCTATATCAATCCATTTAGGAAAAGAAGAATGCTTTTATTTCTTCATCTAACTCCAATCATTTTGCTAGTTATCCATTTATATGGGTGCGCTAGCTTAGGAGTTGATCCGCATAAAATTATAGTTCGAGACCTTTCTGAGCCTGAGGAATATAAAAAAAAGACGATCGCCATTCTTCCTTTTGATGGAAGTGTAAAAGGATTTGATAGTATCAGTTTTGCTGAAAAATTGACTCACGAATTTGTGAATTCTGGACAATATCAAATCATTGAGCGTTCTAAAATCAACCGAGTTTTAAAAGAACAATCTCTTTCTAGTCAAGGGATAACTGAAGCAGATTCTATCAAAATAGGTAAGCTACTAGCTGCGGAAGGAGTTGTGGTTGGATCGATTGTAAAAGAAAACAGCAACACCACAATTCTAGCCAGAATTGTGGATACCGAAACAGGAAAGATTTGGAGTTCTAGTATTGTCATCTTACAAGCAGAAAAACAAACACCTGCACAATCCAACTATACTACTGGAGATAACGCATTCAAACCAATTCCAGAATCAGAAAAGCCAAAAGCTGAGATCAAAGATCTCCAATTAATCCGAAGTGGAAACTTTGGTCGCTTTTTGGGTTTACTTAAAAATACAGGAAATATCCCTCTGACTGGAAACAAACTCTATATAAATCTAAAAGACAAAAAAAATACTTTCTTAGATACAGTTCAATGTTTCACGGATAAACCTGTTTATCCGCAAGAAGAGGTTTCTTTCTCCTGTATTCTATCTAACTTTCCCAATGAATATGCAAGTCATGATGCGTTCTTTGAAGCGGCAGATAAATTGTATGGAAACCAAACTAGTTTTAAAATCATGTCTGAGATTTTTAGAGAGGATAAATCTGGACTGGAAGGATATAGCTTATCTGGTATTTTAAAAAATGATACATCCTCTTATATCACTTATCCAAAAGTAATTTTACTTTTATTTGATCAAAATAAAAAATTTGTAGGCTCGGCTATCGGATTCGGAAATCAGAAGAAATTAGCATCTGGTGAGACAACTTCCTTTAAAGTAAGTGCTTATAATTACACGTTATCCGGAAAGCCGACAAGCTATAAAGTTCAAACCCATGCTCTCGTGGTAAATCAATAATAATCCCAAGCACTTTCATAAGAGTTATATTTTTCCACATGCTCTAAAAACTTTTTATAAAATTCATGATTTCCAATGGTAGAACTATCCCCAATCACTACAAGACGCATGCGTGCTCGAGTCATCGCAACATTCATTCGCCTAGTATCAGATAAAAATCCAATCTCTCCTACTTCATTTGATCTAACTAGGCTAATGTAAATTATATCTTTTTCTCTACCTTGAAAAGAATCAATAGTAGAAATCTCAATATCATACTTCTTTGAGAGATTTGTTTCTTCAAATCTGTCTTTTAGAGTTTTAATCTGTTCATTATAAGGAGAAAGAATTCCAATAGAAATCTTTTTTCTATTCAATTCATTCCAATTCCATTTTTCTAAATCGATTTGAATCTGCTTAAACAAAAGTTCCGCTTCTTTTGGATTTTCTAAACTTAAATTTTCCTCATTTAAAATCTCTTCTGAATCAGTCCCTGCTGTATCAATAAAACGAAGAGCTGGAATTTTCTCTGAATACCCAAATACAGAATCTAAGGTCCGATTTTTTACGGATTCATGTGCAATCAGTTTTCCATGGTAAAAATATTCATTTGAAAAATTCATAATCTCTTCATGCATTCGATATTGGGTATCTAAAAGAACAAAAGGAAAACTAGAAATCAAATTGCCTTTTGAAGTCTTGTCCTCTTTCTGAACTTCAGTATTGTTTTGCCTAACAGTTCTTTCTAGTCGGTATAAAATTTTCTCAAATAAGGATACATCTAGTTTACCGCGAGCTGCATCAGGTGAGAGAACGACAGGCGGTAGTTGTTTATGATCTCCACAAAATATGACTCGATTTGCTCGAAGAATCGAAATCCAAACTGCAGGCTCTAGAGCCTGTGTTGCCTCATCTATAAACACAGTTTGAAAATGAATTCTACTAGCAGGAGAATTTGTAATTCCAACAAATGTAGAACAAATTGCCTCCGCTTTATCAACGATATCTTTTTCGATATTAATTTCCAAATCACGAATAATACCCATTAGCTCTTTTGCTTCGGATTTTAAGGCAATTCTTTCTTCTCTTTGTTCTTTTCCAAAATTTCTCTTAAACTTATATGCCTTTTTCTTAATCTGCAAAACTTCTTTTTTATAATCTTGTAATTTTTCAAAATCAGGATGCGAATATATTTTGGCATCAAAAGTATAATCTTGTGAACTTTCTAAAACTCGAGCAGGATTTCCAATCCGTAAAACATTGACGCCTTCATAAGCCAATTTTTCAACAAGCAAGTCCACTGCATTATTACTAGCCGCACAAACTAGAACTCTTTTTTCTCGCTCAACTGCTTCTTTAATGATTTGAACAAGTGTAGTTGTTTTTCCAGTTCCGGGAGGTCCTTGAATGACTGCAAAGTCTTTCGCGTTAAGCGCCATAGCATAGGCTTCATTCTGAGAAGTATTTAATTCTTTTACTATAGGAAATTTTTCTTTTTCTATAGATGTTTCTTTATAACCCAAAATAATTTCGCGAAGCTCAGCAAGTCTATTTTTAGAAGCTGCCATTACTTTTGTTAAAGCGAATTTCATTTCTTCATAACTAGTTTCATTATAAAAAAGGTCGACTCCTAGCTTACCTTCTTCGAACCAATCTGGCATTTCTGACTCAGAAAGCATTACATACATGACTTCGTCTTTGATTTTCCGAATGGTTCCATAAGTTCTAAACTTTTTTTTGTCTTCTTTCGAAAGCCCTTCTTTATTTGTAAAAATGGAAACGGTTTGACCAGAATGAAATTTATGATCTTTTGCTTTGTCAGGATGAATGCGGATACTTAAGATTAACCGCTCGCTGGAGGTAACTTCTTCTAGTTCAATTTGAACGGGATACCAAGTAACTCCATTTTTTTGTCTCTCTGCGGGACTTGTTTCTGAAAGTAGAGTTTCATATTGATTTCTCTCATACTCTTGCTCTATTTCTAGAAGCCGATATAGTTCTTGTAGTTCATCTGTTGAATTCAAAATTATACTAATTTAACCTTTTCATAGATGGATGAAATAGAAATTTTCACATGCATTGAGGCCGCTGTATTTTTTTCTCAAACACTTTCATGCGAACTCGATAACTAGGTTTGCAAACTTCTAAGAAAATGTAAACTAAATTTAGCACCTGTTCGATGTAACAGAAAAATTAAAAGATTACCACTGACTTGCACTGAGCCATTTCGAATGTGTAGGGACTTTTATCACTGATAAAAGATACAATAATTCAAAATTACCCATCGTGTCATTATCGTTCTGTTATCGGTTTAATCGGTGGTAATCTTTGAATCCTTCCTAATCTAGATGCAATTGCACACAGAAGCAAGGTGAGTAACTTAGCTTTAAACGCCTAAAACAATATTTTTATAAAGTTCTAATTGTCCTTTTCTGATCTTGACTTGTTTTTCTTCGATCAACATTTTAGAAAGACGAATTCCTTCATTTCGATTTTCTTTGATAGTTTGAGAAAATTTCTTATCTTCTAATGCGATATGCGAAAAGAGCCACTCCTTTAGATCTATAGCTAAAATATTAGCGGCTCTCTCATTTCCAGCTTCAATTTCTGCTTTTCTTTCCAAGACAGAATAAACAAGCCCAGCATGTTTGTATTTATGACCGAGTAGATGTTGATAATTTAATTTCTCCATCAAATATTCTTCTGTATGAAAATGCTCTGATACATAAAGCATTGCTTCCTGTAATATATCTTTTATATCTTCTTGTCTATTTTCTGCTTTGTCGTGTAATCGCATCTCTAATTCAAAGGTAATCTTGATTAACCACAGGTGTTGAATATCAATCAAAGGAATGTCTAGTTTTAATTTGAATCGAGTCCAGATATCTCTAATTTTTCCAAGCAGTATAACATTTTTATCTTGTGTATCTGTTGTTTCTTTTACAGATGTGACTTGATTGTATAATTCCATTTGCTCTAAAGATAAAATAAAAATTCCATCCATTGCATGTTCTTCGAAGAAATTTTCGATATTAGATTTCTTCTGCAATAGGTATTGTGCATACTTTCTATCTTCTTTTAAAATATGCTCTGAAAGCCAATGTCTTAAATATCGATATAATTTTTCTGCAATAAAACGATCGATTCGGGGAGAGCTTGCAACTAACTTCTTTAAAGAATGAATAAATGCTCCATGCTGTTTGATATGAGAATCTTTTTCAGGAAATGCAAATGTGCTAAATAGAGCTTCTTCTGCTTGGAAATGTGTATCCGCATATTCGAAAGCGTCTGCTACAGCCTTTTGAAATAAATCATTGAGTTGATCTCCATGTGCAGTTTTGATAATTGCATTTAACTGTAGAACTAGAGATACAAGCCAAATATGTTGTGTATCGATAAAAGGTATCCCGAGTTGAAAATTCTGAAATTTCCAAAAATCCTTCACATTTGCAATGTGTTGGGGGTTCAGCGTTTCTGTTTCAGTGAGCATGCTTCTATTCTTTTTGAGACTTAATATATATCAATTATAAAGATTCTGAAATAGAATGAATGGAACATGATAAATATCATTACTTTTTTTTCTTGCTAGCAAAACAGAAAGAATCAAACTTTGTTCGAGGGTCTTATGAAATCGATTTTGATTTTTTTATCACTTTTTTTTACTTTTTCTCTCTTAGAGGCTAATGACTCTTTGACGTTTATCGATGCTGCGGCTAAAGGAGATTTGCCTACAATTAAAAGAAATATCGAAAATGGAATCGACATCAATACTAGTGATGAGGATGGGAATACTGCTCTTCATCTAGCAGTTATCAAAGGAAATCTAGAACTGACACAATACCTAATTCAAAAAGGGGCTAAAATAAATCAAAAAGACGGAAATGGAGACACTCCTCTAGCAAATGCCTGTGTTCTTGGAAATGTTGAAATTGCAAAATATTTAATCGAGCATGGAGCCGAAATTGACTCCAAAAACCAGTATGGCTGGACACCTCTTCGTTTAGCGTCTAATGAAGGTTATATGCCCTTAGTAAATTTCTTACTCGAGAAAGGAGCTGATCTGAGTCCTCTTTATATCGCAGATAAGTTATTTTTAGATGCTGCAAAAAATGGAGATTTGGATGGTCTGAAAAAGTATCTAACAAGAGGAGCAAGCGTAAATGCAGTTGATTCAGAAGGAAACACTGCTCTCCTTTATGTAACAAAACCCCAAGATAAACCTTTTATAAATACTTTGGAGATGGTAAAACTATTAATTGAAAGTGGAGCAGATTTAGAGGATAGAAATACAATAGGCGAAACAGCTCTTCAGCAAGCCATTCTAACAAAAAATGACTCTGTAATTTACTATCTAATTGAAAAAGGAAGTAATCTAGAAAGCAGTGATGCAAATGGAAATACGATTCTTATAACGTCTGTTCTTTCTGAAAATTTAAAATTACTTCAGTTCTTAATCAAGAAAAAAGTGGATCTAAACATTTTGAATGCACAAGGGAAATCTCCACTCTATCTAGCAAGTGAATTTGGAAAGACTGAAGCGGCAAAGATCCTTCTGAACTACCCTGTAGAAATCGATCTAATCGTAGAAGAGAGTTACAATAAAAACTATACACCCCTCCTAATCGCATCAAAGAATGGAAATGAAAAAATCGTTTCCTTGCTCCTGGAAAAAAAAGCCAACATCAACTACAAGACAAAGAATAATCAAGAGACTGCACTCATACTAGCAGCGGCTAATGGACATTTATCTGTAGTTAAAATTCTTCTAGAAAATGGAGCAGACATAAATATAAAATCGAATGGTTATCCATATGGAACCGCACTCGAAATAGCACAAAGAAAAGGCTATAATCAAATTGCCGATTTAATCAATCTTCATAAAAAGTCTGGATCAACTCCTAGAAATTCTACTTTGCATAAAGTAAGTTTAGAAAACCTAATCCAGTTAAACAATTTAATCAGTGAGGAAATCAAAGGAAGGGGAAAAGATGGATTTACCGCTCTTCACTGGGCATGCTCAAAGGGAAACAAAGAAATCGTTCAACTTCTACTCAATTCCGAAAATATAAATGCTAAAACGAAAGAAGGACTTACTCCACTCCATTATGCAATCAAAACAGAAAATCTTGAAATCGTTAAACTACTAGTTGCCGCTGGAGCAGATAAAGAAAGTAAAGACAAAAAAGGAAATACTCCTCTCGCAACTGCAAGGAAAACAATTCAAGACTCAATTTTGAAAATTTATTCAACTACTCCTGTCACTTCTCAAAAAAAAGAAACAAATTCAAATATAGTATTGCCTCCTTCCACAAAGAATTCATCTCGGAATACAAAAATCGATTCAGACGATGAAGACATTGAGGATGATGACCTTGAGGAAGAGTAGATTTTAGATATGAAACTCATTCTACTACTCATTCTTTTTTCGATATCGATTTATTCTCAAAATTTTGAGATTCAAACGATAGATTTAAAAAAAGAATTTACTGACCTAAACTCACCAAAAAGTAAAATACATACATGGTGGGCAACATCTCAAGAAATAAATCCCAAGGCAAATAGTAATGATCCGCTTTCAAAGACGAACTCTTTTGATTTACCCGATAAAATTTGGGTGTCCACTCATATTCCTGGCAATCCGGTAGCAGAAAATATTGTAAATGAGAATTCAAAGTATTTTTGGTATCGAAAAGTTTTCATTTTAAAGGAAATTCCAGAAGAAGACCAAGTTCTTTACATCCAGAGAATATCCGATAGCGATGAGACCTACCTAAATGGAACGTTAATTGGTAGAACCGGAGATTGGGAAAGTGATAAAGCTCAAGCTTACGATAAAGCAAGAATCTATTCAATCAATAAAGAACTTTTTCGAAAAGACGCACCGAATATATTACTGATTCATGTAAAAAAATATTTTAAAGAAAGTGCAGGAATCTGGGGAGAACAGAACCTTATAGGAAAAAACAAACCGATCCTACGTGAGTATTATTTATCAAATATAAAACCACTTATTTTTCTATTTTGCTATTTTTCAGTTGGTTCCTATTTTATTTTTCTCTTTTTAAGAAGGAGAAAGGAAAGAGAAAATCTTTACTTTGGACTGTTCACTCTTGGTTTCGTTGCTTACCACGCTCTGAGAAATCAGTTGCGATTTGAGTTTGGATTCACCTATTTTGAAATGAAAAAAGTGGAATTTCAAATCTTAATACTTCTTCTGGTATTTTTATATCTTTTTTTCAGATATTATTTTATTTCCACCGAAAATCAATTCCTAAGAAGACTTCATTATCTGAATTCTATTCCACTCTTATCATTGGTAGGTCTCTTTATTTATATGATCTTTACTACTGATATAGATCAATGGAATTCGCTTTTAAATGCTTATGTAATTCCTTTCCTGTGGACTCCTCTATTAATCTCCATTTTTTTAATTATTACATATAACGCATTTTTCAAAGGGAATAATGATGCCAAAATCATGTTTGCAGGTTGGTCAATGCTTATTTCTAGTATTGTCTTTGATATACTAATCCATCTTGGATTCTTTCAAATGGAAAGATTTACAGAATATGGATTCTTTGTTTTTATTTTAAGTCTGGCTTTTATTCTATCAAATCGTTTTGTAAGGGTTCACAATGAAGTAGAAGATTTAAATCAAAACTTAGAGAAAAAAGTAATTCTTAGAACAGAAGAATTACAAAAAGCATTAACAAGAGTAAATGAATTAAAACTCAGTCAGGATGGTGATTACTTCCTTACATATCTACTTTTAGAGCCGTTAACCGTAAAAGCCATTTCTAGTCCAAATATAAACATTGACTTTCTAATTCGACAGAAAAAGAAGTTTTCTTTCCACAATGAAAATATGGAGATTGGCGGAGATACCTGCATTGCTCATACAATTTCACTTCAAAATAAAAGTATGACATTATTTCTAAATGCAGATGCAATGGGAAAATCAATGCAAGGTGCTGGAGGGATTCTAGTTTTAAATTCAATTTTTGAAAGTATTGTAAAAAGGACTAACATGAATCCTTTTTTTGCAAACCAAACACCAGAAAACTGGCTTATAAATGCTTTTAATGAATTACATAACGTTTTTATTATGTTTGATGGCTCTATGATGATTTCTCTCAATATGGGTATCATTGAGGATAAAACGGGAAGGCTTTGTTATATAAATGCAGAACATCCAGCTATCGTATTGTATAGAGATGAAAAAGCTAATTTTCTACCGTTAGATGAAACAATTACTAAGGTCGGTTCCCCTTTATTGGAAGAGACTGTGTCTTTAAATTATTATCAGCTACAAGACCATGATGTATTGATTATTGGCTCAGATGGAAGAGATGACCTTCTACTTCCCAATGGAGATATTAATGATAACTTTGATATTTTCTCTACCCATGTCGAGAAAGGAAAAGGAAATTTAGAATTAATATTAAAAGAGATTGAAAAAATAGGCGAGATCTATGATGATTTATCTCTCATGCGGATTGAATATAGAAAAGGAGAGACTTCATGAAAGGTTATAGAAAAAACGTTGGCGTTGTAGTATTTAATGCAAAAGGATTTGTATTATTAGGAAACAGAATCTCTCACCGTAGCTCCTGGCAATTTCCGCAAGGAGGACTAGATGAAGGCGAGGAACCGATAGTCGCCGCTAAAAGAGAACTCTATGAAGAAGTTGGAATTGATAATGCAGAATTTATCTATGAAGTCCCAGAATGGTTGAGCTACGATTTTCCGGCAAATCTAGATTTACCGCATATGAAAGATTACAAAGGACAAACACAAAAATGGTTTCTTGCCTATTGGAATCACCCTGCGTCTGAATGTAAATTAGATATTCATGAAAGAGAATTTGAAACAGTCCAATTCTTTCCCTTAAAAAATGCAGCCAATACAATTGTAGATTTTAAAAAAGAGATTTATAAAAAACTAATCACTATCCTTGGACCAGAAATTGAAAAGTATATAAAACAAATCAAATAGGTTAATTCTTGGACACAAAAGAACTAAAGGAATTTCATTCCAAAATAATTCAATTTAGCTCTCCAGAAGAATTGTTCGGAGAAATAAAGGATGATTTACCTCAAAATAAATTAATTTCGCTAAATGAAATTTTTAAAGATTTAATTAAAACTTTTCATCCTGATAAATTTAATAAAAAAGACGCTTTTACAAAATACTTAGCAGGAGAAATCAGCTCTATTATTAATGGTCTTTATGCAGAAGCAAAAAAAAGAATTGAGAAAGATATCTACGGCAAAACAAATCTAAGTGTAAATACAACTGCTTCTTTTGAAATCAAAACAAAACTTAGAACTTATAAAATCTTTGAACAATTTCTAGAAGCCGATTATGCAGATCTTTATATGGGTGAATTTATAAATAAAAACTCAAATCCAGAGAAAATCTGTGTTAAAATTATGAAAGATAAAGCGGATAACGATTTATTACGAAATGAAATTTTTATTCTAAGATCAATCCAACATAAATCAATACCAGTTTTTATTGATCAATTCAGAACTACTAGCGGGGAACTTGGATTGATAGAAAGATTCATCGAAGGATCTGATCTGATAACCATTCGAGATAAATTTACCGATGGAATTCCAGTAGAACATATGTGCTGGATCTTAGATAGGCTTCTCAGTGTGCTTGGATACCTACATTACAATAAAATCATTCATGGAAATATTGAACCAGGAAATATAATTGTGAGACCCTCTGATCATAATGTATTTCTAATTGACTATCTATTTTCGATTCCAAATGCAAATACCACTTCCAATACTTATTCTTGTTTTAATGAATCCTACAGTGCTCCTGAAGTAGCTCTTAAAAAGAAACCGATTCCTTCGTCCGATCTTTTTTCTCTCGGTAAATCGATGCTCTATTTAATGGGTGGAGATGTAGAGACTGACGCGTTTCCTTCAAATGTAGATAAACGAATCCAAGATTTCTTGCTCGAATTTCTAAATCCAAATCCTATAAAAAGGGTAAGAGATGCGTGGCAACTTTGGCATAGGCTTTCCAATTTAAGAGAAGAAGTCTTTGGTGCAAGACATCAGTTTTTAGAATTGATTCTATAATCTCGCCTTACACAAGATGGAATTATAAAATCACATGAGGTTTACTAGTCACCTATCTATCCATCTTGATAAGATTTCCCAAAGCCAAGCTATCCCAAGTTGTATATTTTACTAATTCATTTACATTCTTGAATTTTCTCAAAATCATTATTTATATCTTAATTTCTTAAATTTGGTTACTACATGTTATATTTATCTTTACAATTTTAAGTTATAGCCTAGAATTAAGACGAGCTTTAAAAAAGGAGAAAACGATGGGCGGTGGAAGTTATGATAGGGATGTAGGTTCTACATCTAGCAGTTCAGATTATGATTTTAGCGATTATACAGATACAGCTAAAAAGGCATTAAAAAATACTAGTGCAAGTAAACAAGTTTTACCACTCAAACGAAATCTTGTATGTAAAAATAAATCTCCGATTGTGGTTGCCATAGATGGAACTGGATCTATGGGAAATGACGCATATATTATCTATGACAAGATGCCAATGTTTTATGGACAGATTTTAATGCAGGGATATTTAGAAGATCCTTCTATTAGTTTTGCCGTTGTTGGAGATGCCTATAGTGATATGAGTCCCATTCAAGTTTGCGACTTTGAACAAGGAACCAAATTAGATGAATGGCTCGAAAAACTTTGGATAGAGCATAACGGTGGTGGTCAATCAAGAGAGTCCTATGATCTAACAGCCTATTTCTATGCCAATCATTGCAAATTAGAAAAGGCAGATCTTCCATTTTTCTTTTTTATAGGTGATGAAGGTTTTTATCCGAAGACAGAAGCAGAACATATTACCAAGCATATTGGCGATACCGAAAAAGATGTAGAAGCCAAATCTTCATTTAGAAAGCTAAATGAAATGTTTAATGTATTCCTCATTCACAAAAGATATGGAACGGATGACGATAAAATCGTAGAGCAATGGGCAAATGTTGTGAACAGAGAGAGAATATTAGTTTTAGAAGATTCTAAAGCAATCGTAGACGTTATGCTAGGAGCAATTGCAATTGTATCAGAATCTCGTAGCCTAGATGATTATCTTACAGATATGCAGGATAGAGATCAAACTACAGACAGAATCAAACTAGTGGAGAAAACTCTCTCTGGACTGAGCGAATCTACTGCGATTGCAAAAGTGGATCTAAAAAAGAAACTTCCAGCAAAAAAACCAACTACTAAAAAGAGACAATCAAAGACAAAACGCACATGAAAATCTTTGCAACTCTACCTCCTCCTCATAGAGAAAAGTCTTTACAACTTGTGATAGATCATCCTCTTGTAGATTCTCTTCGTTTTAATACTGGCGTTAGAGTTTCTACAAATCCAAAAGAGACACTAGAAACTCTTCTTCGTTTCTGCAATGGAAAAGATTTCTGGCTCGATCTTAAAGGAAGGCAACTCCGCATTAGCCAATGGGCTGTCCCAACTTTTGGTGATATTGTATTAAATCATGAGATTGACGTTAGTCTTCCTGCTGAAATCTATTTTAGAAATGAAGAGAAATCTACAATTCGTAAAATAAAAGGCAATAAAATCTATGTAGATCCACCTCCGCCAAAAGCTTTAGGAGCAGGACAAGCAGTAAATATTCCAGATGAATCCTTGAAAATCCAAGGTTATTTTACAGAGGAAGACTTGGAGTATTTAGATGCAGCAAAGGAATTAGGAATTGTCAATATAATGCTTTCTTTTGTAGAGGAAGAATCAGATATAGTTCAACTAACAAAGATTATCCCGAATGCAAATATCATTTGCAAAATTGAATCAAAAAAAGGCATCCAATTTGTTAAAGAAGTGTTTCCAAATTTAAAAAATAAAATTAGACTGATGGCAGCACGGGATGATTTATTCATCCAAATAGGAGAAAATAAATCACATATTTTTCCTACATTGAAATCTATAATAGAAGCTGATGAAACAGCAATTCTTGCCTCCCGTCTTTTCACCTCTCTCGAAACGAGTTTAGAAGTATCCCTCTCTGATCTTTCTGATTTTATCTTGATGAAGACTCTTGGATACTCTTATTTTTTACTGAGTGATGGGATCTGTGGAAATGAAAAAGCTTTTTTAAAGGCAATGGAAGCATTTGCAAAAACAAAAATATAAAAATTTTATCCTAGTCGGGCTTGGATTTGGAGATGAAGGAAAAGGAAGTATTACAGATTTCCTAGTAGATGCTTACTTTACTAAAACCGTTATACGCTACAATGGAGGTTCGCAGGCAGCGCATACAGTTGTAACTCCTGATAAAAAAACTCATATTTTCAGTCAATTTGGTTCTGGGACATTTCATAAAAATACTAAAACCTACCTTTCTGAGCAAATGTTTATTGATCTATACTCTCTACTTGAAGAAGAATTTGTATTAAAACAAAAAGGAATAAAGGATGCTTTGAAAAGAATTGTCATCAGTCCAAATGCGACACTGATTACACCCTACCACAAAATGATTGGACAAATGGAAGAAATCGCTAGAGGAAAGAATAAGGTTGGAACGACTGGAAAAGGTGTCGGAATTGCGGCTATCGATAAAATGTATTTTCCAAAGGAAGCCATATACATAAAAGATTTAGATTCGAAAAACTTACTTATTAAATTAGAAAAACAGAGGGAGAAATTTTTCAACAGAGCAATTTCAATTCTAAGTAATACAGAAAATAAAGAAGTGGAGAAAATTCTTCTCTACTTCAAAAATAAATATCCTCTGCGACAAGTATTTCAATTCTTTCAAGAGTTTGCAAAGTCTTATCAAAACACGATCGACAAAGGAAATTCCTTTAAAAAAAGGCTACTTGCGGGTAATGAAAGTTATCTTCTAGAAGGAGCACAGGGAACCCTACTCGATTTAGAATATGGATTTTTTCCTTATATCACAAAAACCAAAACGACTCTAGAGAGCGCTAAAAATCTTTTTCTAAGTAAAAAAATAGAATCCATTGGAATCCTAAGATGCTATTCTCATCGACATGGAAAGGGTCCTCTTCCTACAGAAACAAAGATTCTCTCCAAAAAGATCAAAGAAGAGCACAATCTAGAAAATCATTGGCAAGGAAGTTTTAGAATGGGTTGGTTTGATTTGATTTTAACTCGTTATGCAGTGAAATTAAACCCTGATCTTTCGTCTATTGCTTTGACCTGTTTAGACCAAGTGTCAGATTTTCCTAAAATAAAAGTCTGTGTAGAGTATATTTATAATGGAAAAGATTCTAATTTACTTAGAAAGTTTTTTAAAACCAAATCAGAAAATAATGAAATATGGATACTAGACATTATCCCCCAGAGGCATTCACTTGAAGATAGAAAGCTCCTAACAAAGCTACTCTTAGAATGTAAACCCTCTCGTTATTTAGAATTTACAACTTGGAAAAAAGATTTAGATTCCTTAAGAGAAAACAAAATTCCGAAAGAACTCCAATTCTTTCTAGATTTTTTAGAATCAAAGAATGGAATTCATTTACCTATTTCCATTTTATCTTTTGGTAAAACTAGAAAAGAGAAAATGATTTTAAAAACGTAAGTGATATCCGTAGAAAGGGCTTTCCCCTATAGATTTTATTTCTACTCTATGAGATATTATTATCATGAAAAACAAACTTTATCTATTTCTATTTTGTTCCATAGGTTTACAATTTGGTTGTATGCAGTATTGTTTACGAGACACTTCCAGTTTCGAATTAAAGAAACAAGAACTAAAATTTCTAAAATCTAAAAAATTTGCGTTAGTAGGCTTTTTCCCTTATCATTTTGCAAACGGTATGAGAGGTATACAAAAAGAAGAACCTCATTTCCCCTGTTCCTATTATGATACGTTAAAAGATATTGATAAGAGTCAGGCGACTTACAATTGTATTGTAGAATTTATTAATGATGGAAAAAAAGATGCCTATCCAGATCTATACAAAAAAATATTTGTCTCTGTTTATGGCGGAAAATACCAGCCAAGTTACTATGCTCCCGCAACAATTCCATACGATACATCAACAGAAGCATATTTCCCAACTGAAAATGAAGTGCGAAAGCAAAAAGTATCGATAGGCGATAACTCTATTCCAGATGAGAATCTCAGAAAATTTCTGTTGAATCACTTATCTCTCTTCAGGCATGCAGGTTTACCAGAGTTAGAATCCATCTTAAGTTTCGAATATGCAAAAATAAAAGATACCTGTTCTTGTAATTTGGAAAATAAACAAGAAAAATTAGTTAAGATCCAATTGAAAAAAATGGAAGTAGATTATTGGATTCTTGCAAATCATAAACAACTGTATTCAGGTTATGGGGATAGAAGCAATTATGAAAATGAACCAACATTAAAAGTGCTCACCTTCTTACCTGCAATACTAACCTACGGAACTATTCCATATTGGGATGAGGCAGTGTTTGAATCTAAGTTTTTTATTTATGATAAAAATTTAAACCTAGTAAAAACATTCACATTTACAAATAAATATGATTTCATTGCCGCTTGGTGGCTTATGCTAAAAAAACAAAATTATGCTTCTGCTTATGAACCAGATGTAAAAGAATTAACGAAAGAATTGCATAAGATGATTCAAACTCAATAATGTAATATTTACTTATATCATCCATTCTGTAGGGCTCAGGCGTGCCTAAAACCTACAGATCGGGGACGGACGCAAACGGCAAATAAATATTAACCGTTAAATGAATTCTGTCAACTTAATCTACTACCTATCCGTGTTTATCCGTGTGCATCCGTGGTTAAATCACTAAATTCTTCTACTTACGATCGTCCACAGGAATATACGTTTTGTTAAGATTTCCAATGTAGATTTGTCTAGGTCTTGCTTTTTTGAAGTTACTACGAATTCTAAGTTCTCTCCAATGAGCAAGCCAACCAGGAAGTTTTCCAATCGCTTGCATGAGAGTAAACATATTCTTAGGAATCCCAATGCTATGAAATAAAATTCCACTGTAAAATTCAAGATTTGGGTATAGTCTTTTATCTTGAAAATAGGCTTCATTCGAAATATATTCGTCTACTTCAAAAGCTAAATCTACTAAAGGACTATGATGAGTCTTAAAATATTCTCTAAAAATTTCTCTTGCAACTATTGCTCTTGGACTTTTAACGTTATACGCTTCATGTCCAAGAAAGTTAGAGCGAGAAAGTTCAGCTCTCACATTTGAATCAGATAAATAGGTCTTATAATCCTTACCTGAGTTTAAGATATTTTCGAGTAGCTCAACAGCCGCAACACTCTGTCCTCCCTCTCTAGATCCCCAAAGGGCAGAAATACCGGCACTGATAGATGCAAATAAATTAGCCTTTGTGCTACCAACCAATTGAACGGTAGTTGCCGCAACATTTTGTTCATGGTCTCCATATAGAATCCAAAGTTGATTTAAAAGTTTATCTTGGTCTTTGGGAACTTCATATGATTCACTTGGAACAGAAAATAACATATGTAGAAAATTTGTGCAAAACGGAAGTTTATCTATTGGATAAATAAATGGCTGCCCAATCATTCTCTTATAAGAAAAAGCGGCTATCGTTCTAATTTTACTGAGTAAACGTGTTACGTAGTCGACTCCTCTATCTGCTGATTCTTCATATTCATCTGTATAATAACTAGAAAGTGCCATCACCATTGTGGAAAGAACTGCAAGTGGATGAGCTTTGCCCGGAAATCCGTCAAATAAATTGATCATGTCCTCATGAATCATAGAATGCTTAGAAAGACGATTTGAGTAATCTTGGAGTTGGTTTTTATTTGGCAATTCACCATAAATGAGTAGATAGGATGTTTCAACAAAGGTTGAATTTTTTGCTAAGTCTCCTACTTGATAACCTCTATAACTCAATTCTCCTTTGTCCGGATCTCTTCTCGAAACACTGCTTTCTCCAATCGCAGTATTAAAACATCCCGGATCAACTGTGATAACTCCTGTATTCTTATATAAATCCTTTATGTCGATGCCTTGTTTTCCATCTGTTCCTGTAATTAGATTCAAAGGAAATTTTTTACCATCTAAATTTAATTCTGCATTGTTATAGCTGCTCATACATTTCTACCTTTTCTTATATATCTAAGACAATAGAACTCGATTCTAGTTTTCAGTCAATAAGCAATTTTGATGAAGAGAAGTGCACTGAATTGGAAGATTCTGCTTGACCGAAATGATTTCAAATGAGCTGAATCGAAATATGGATTCCCTTAAAACTATTTATCTACTTCGCCACGCTAAGTCTGACTGGGAAGCCGAATTTAGATTCGATCACGAAAGACCTATTTCAGAGCGTGGAAGAAAAAATGCAAAAGCACTCAGAAACTTTTTACAGGATAGAAATTTTCAAGTAGATAAAGCTTATGTTTCGGATGCGAAGAGAACAATCGAAACACTTGAAATTATAAACAAAGACAAAGACCTCTTTAAAGAAATTGAAATCACTCATCTTCTCTACGAAGCAAATTTTGGAATTTTTTTCAATTTGATTACGACTACGGAAGATAGTTGTAACTCGATTTTATTTTTAGGACACAATCCAGATTTGGAAGAACTTGCAAATCAATTGATGCTCAGACAAAACGCTTATAAAGAATTTTCTTTCTTTCAAAAATTTGGCACCTCATCCATTATAGGACTCGCCTTTCCTATTTCCTCTTGGAAGAATATCTCAGAGTATCCAGGCAAATTGACATTATTCTGGACTCCTGCCAAAAAATGAAGAAATTAATCTCAAGAGAAAAGTTAAAAAAAAGAATCAAAGAATTAGGAAAAGAAATTTCTAATTACTACAAAAAAGAGGAAGTTGTATTACTCTGCATCTTAAAAGGCGGATTTATTTTCTCAGCCGATCTGATGAGAGAGATTAGTTCTCCTACTACTATTGATTTCTTAGAAGCATCTTCTTATGGAGATGGAAAAGAATCATCTGGAACTGTCTTAATCAAACGAGATGTTGGAATCGATATAAAAGGAAAACGTTTACTGATTGTAGAAGATATTATCGATACAGGTATTAGTTTAAATTTTTTACTTAAATATTTAAAAAAGAAAAAACCAGCTTCAATTGAAATTTGCTCCCTTCTTGTAAAATATAAAAAACACAAAGTAAAATCGAATATACGTTTTGTTGGATTTGAAATTGAGGATGATTTTGTAGTAGGTTACGGAATGGACTATAGAGGAAAATATAGAAACCTAGATTATATAGGAATTTACGAGGATTTACCATGACAACTAAAAATGATTTATTTACACCGTCTGACGCTCATGCAGAATTAAGAGAAAACGTTAGTCGATTTGCAAAGCAAGAACTAGATGATCAAGCTAAAGAAAATGATGAAAAAGAAACATTCAACAAAGATGTATTTCAAAAATTAGCAAAAGAATTAGGTCTTTTAGGGGTAACAGTCCCAGAAAAAGATGGCGGACTTGGTCTAGATTCAGTCGCTGCTGTAATCATTCACGAAGAAATGTCTAAATATGATCCTGGATTCACGCTCTCTTACCTCGCCCACGAAGTCTTGTTTGTAAATAATTTTTATTACAGTGGTAATGAAAGTCAAAAGAAACGCTATCTTCAAAAAGTCATGAGTGGGGAATGGATTGCAGGAATGGGCATGACAGAACCAGGTGCAGGAACAGATGTTCTTGGTATGACAACTATCGCAACAAAGTCCAATGGCAAATATATTTTAAATGGAACAAAGCAATACATTACAAATGGAAGCATCGGACAAATATTTTTAGTCTATGCAAAAATGCACAAACGTGACATCAAAAAGACAACTGCCTTTTTAGTAGAATCAAGCTTCAAAGGATTCAGCGTAGGCAAGAAAGAAGAAAAAATGGGAATGAGATCTTCTCCTACTTCTCAATTGGTTTTTGAAGAAATGGAAGTTCCAGAAGAAAATTTAATCGGCGAAGAAAATGGAGCCATTTCTCATATGATGCGAAATCTAGAAATAGAAAGACTCACGTTAGCCGCTCAATCTCTAGGGATTGCGAAGAGATGTTTAGATATAATGAGTGAATATTCCATTTTACATAGAGAAGCATTTGGAAAAAAACTTTCAGAGTTTGGACAAATCCAAAGAATGATTGCAGAATCCTATGCAGAATATTCTGCAGCAAGAGCACTTGTTTACCAAGTAGCGGCAAACATACACCCTGAGTCTAGAAATTCACTCGGTGCCGCATCTGCCAAATTATTTACAACACAAATGGCAGAAAGAGTTTCTAGAAATGCAATTCAAGTTCTAGGCGGCTATGGCTATTGTAGGGAATATCCAGTGGAAAGACTTCATAGAGATTCGATTCTACTGTCCATTGGAGGGGGAACAAATGAAGCAATGCAAAAAAATATCATTTCGGATCTAAAAAAACAATATGAATCAGGTGTATGATTGTATTGCAAGTGTTGTAGTCTATGATACGTCTTTAGATGTTTTATTGGAATGTGTTAATTCTTTTCTAGATACAAAACTTAGAGTAAAAATTTATATTATTGATAACAGTGCGGTTAAAGGAAATTATCCGCTTCCTGATGATCCAAGAATCTACTATCATTTCAATCACGGAAGAAATGTTGGATATGGACAAGGAAATAATATCGCAATTGAAAATGCAGAAGAATCAAAATACTTCCTGATTTTAAATCCTGATGTTTTTATCAAAGAAGATGCTCTCGAAAAATTAATTCACTTTATGGATATGAATCCAGAAATAGGAATTAGTATACCGAAGGTTTTAAACCTAGATGGTTCCCAGCAATTTGTAAATAAACGTCATCCGGCAATTCTCCCCTTATTTATCAGAAGATTTATTCCAAAAATTTTACATCCTCTCTTCAAAAAAACGTTAGACTTTTATGAAATGAAAGATTTAAACCAAGAAGAAAACTATGAAGTCCCGTTTATGAGTGGGGCATTTATGCTTTTTAGGAGAAATGTTTTAGATAAAGTGAGAGGTTTTGATCCAAGGTATTTCTTATATTTTGAAGACGCTGATATTTCGAGAGAAGTGCAAGCTTTGGGTTATAAAACTACCTATTTTGCGAGGGCAAATGTAACTCATCTTTGGAAAAGAGCAGCGCATAAAAACTGGAAGATCACTTTTATATTTATCTCCAATATGATCCGTTATTTTAATAAATGGGGATGGAGCTTTCTAGAGTAGCTAACGTATTAACTCAAAAAGCTTATTATAATTTTCAATGATTTCCTGTGTTTTGGCATGCCCTTCTTTGTTTACATCTGGATGGTAGATCAAGAGTAATTCCTTAAATCTCTTTTTTAAATCTTTTAAGGTTGCACCATCTTCTAATTCAAAAAACTCTAAAAGCCGCTTCGTCTCTGAATCCATTTTTCCCTCGCGTTTAAATTTACCGAAAAGTTCATAGTAAAATCTCTGACGATATTCTTTTGTAATCTTTGCCAAAGATATCTTATTGTATTTAAGTAAGCTCTGTAAATGCTTCTTCAAAAATATTTCTGCCCCAAAAGAGTTATCAATATTTTTGGAATTAATAAAAATGCTTATACTTCTCTCGAACAAAACTTCCATATCAAATTTATCAGCAAAATAAGAATCAAAGGCATCATCAAAAAGTTTTGTAGAACTCACGAGCAAATGAAATAACTCTTTATCCAATTTATGTTTTTTTAGAGAGGATTGAATCAACTCTACTAGTATTTGACCTAATTCCTCTAATGCTGTTTCTGGAAAATAAATGCCAGAGCGAATGAATTGCTCCTCAATATCATTCCGTTTGAGTATTTGTTCTAGTAATATGCAAAGTAAATCTGCTTCCTTTTCGCTAAAGGAACGAAGACTGATACTTTGAGTATGATTTCTTCTTAAATTATAAAGATATCTGTAAAAATCCTCTTTGCGGATTCCCATTACATCGATGAGTTTTTCGTTTGTAATATTCCAAGTGCAATCTAGCGATTGGATTTGAATTTCTGATAAGACCTCTTCTAGGACATGGTCAGATAAATCGAGTGAATTCATGTAGAGTATTTTTCTTTGAATTCCTTCTCGTTTAAAAATTGAAAATAGGCAGTGAGTCCCGCTACCTTGAAAATTTTTTGTAAGGATTCTTTTAGATTAGCCAACTGTAAATTTCCGTTTAACTCTTTCATATAATTTAAACTTTTGATAAGCATACCAATTCCAGAAGAATCAATGTAGCTTAATTTCTCCATATCTACAACTACCTTTGCCCCTTTTGTGTTTACATTGGCTTGTAAATATGTCTTAAAATCAGTGGCTGTATAAATATCTAGACTGCCTGTTAGTTCCAAAATCGTTGCATCACCAGATGTTCGTTTCTTTATTTCCATAATTTTGACTTCAAATCCTATATAACCTTATCTTTTTTACAATCATTAATTTTGAGTGAGTTCGATTTTAGAATCTCACTCACCGCCTTTTTGAAAAAGGTGAAAAATGAAGCAGCGCTGTCGGGCAAATGGTCAATGCTCTAAACTTAATAATTACCACCGAGGACACCGATAACGGAACGATAAAAAACGATGATTGGTTATGAATAATCAAGTCTTCCATCGTTGCGATGCAAAGAACGTAGTCAATCCGTTCCTCTTCTTTATCGGAGGTAAATATTTAAAACTTTTCTTAACTGAAAGATTTTGGTTTTTTCCCAGTGAACCCAGTTGCGCACCCAAAAAAATAAGATTTATATTCCAGTATAAATCCCTGATTCTGAAAGCTAGAAAATGCCTCTTTAGAACTTCCGAAAGCAGAAGTATACCGCCAAAGCATTTTATATTCTTCGGGTCCTCCTAAAAATAAAAAACCAATCACGGGAACAACAAACCCAAGATGAATAGAATATAAAAGAGAAAGAATTCGATTCGAAGGATTCGATACTTCGATAAAGGAAATCTGACCACCTGGTTTTAGAATTCGATAGGTCTCTTCTGCAATTTTCTCAATTTGTGAATGCGTAAAGGTTTTTAAGCCAAAGGCACAGATTGCAATATCAAAATAATTCGAAGGTAATTTGTTTTTTAAAATATCTTGTTTTTCAATTTTTACACTGCCCTCAAATTTTTTCTGATTTTTAATTCGAGCACGATTGAGCATTCCGTCTGAAATATCGAGTGCTGTTAATTCTGAATTCGGATAACGCCTCTTAGCCGCCCCCCATGTTTCTCCCATTCCTGTCATTAAATCAATGATCTTAACTCTTTCAACACTCGGAACTAAAAACTTTAGAAATTGACGTCTCCACCTAAGAGAAAATCCAAAGGATGTAAAATAATTCATCCTCTCATAGGAATTGCTCATACGATTGAATAAACCTTCTACAAATTCGGAGCTATAAATGTTTTCTTTCATAGAATTTTAAATTGAAACTCTTTCTAACAAACTTCTTTCTCTCATTCTATTTTATTCAATTGTATTCGTATATCTTTATATTGATCTACTTGATAATATATTTTAGTCTTTGGATCGATCTGAATCGATAGACTATTATCTTTTTTCCAATCATATTCTAGAGTTGTTTTGTGGTTTTCAAAATCGATATATGATTCATCTAAAATTAAAATATTTCCTGTGGAATTTTCCAAGCTATCTTGTTTAGGAAGAATTGATACTTGCAAAGAATAGTTCGTTGTAGCACCGCAATCCCTTATAAACACAATAGCTTTATATTTCAAATCAAGAGAGATCTTTTCAGAGACTATTTCATTCGCACACATACCATCCTGGATTTTATGCGAAAGATAAATAAAACCAAATAAAGCTAAAGCAATTACAGTGAGTAGAAAGAGAAATATTTTATTTATAAACATTGCATCTTGTGGAAATTAAAAGGATAATAAATTCTTTTTTTTTGATTATGATTCTAGTGTTGCCGACTCTTATTCTTTTTAAACCAGAAAGCTCATCTTTCAACTCTTTACAATCTAAATTCGTAATACCATTTTTTTCTAATGTATCAAAAACTTTATTTAATCTAGATTTTCTTTTTGATCACATTTCTTATAATATTTACTTGCATCTTTTTTGAAAATTAAGTTATACATTTTCTCTTAGATTCTCCCAAGTAATTCCTGATTTTTCCTTTCTGGCTTTTTTTACTTAACTTCCATATCAGCTAAAACTTCATCTGACTGTATTAGCCATAAAATAAAATTTATGGCTAATTGAAACTTTTCATCTGGTAACTCTTTCCAGATCGAATTCATTTTTTGTAATTGTAAAGTCGTCATAGTTTTCATGACGCCTCATTTAAAAAAATCTTTCAAGGAATTCAATCTTATGCTACTGAGGAAACGAGAAGAGGTAATAACTTCTTCTCTGGCTTCCTAAAATCTCTTCAGCTTAAAATCTAATTTACCATCCTGCAAGATGAAACGAGATAACCATTCACAAGCTCTGATAAAAGATAAACCATCGGTGTTCAGTCCACCCTTCGCTCCAAGTATTCGCGACCGACGCCTTCGCATGTCCATCTGTGGTAGTCTTTTTACCTAACGCCCCTCAACGTGCAGTATCTTCGTAAACTTAACAATAATACGAACGATGACGTAGAAAGTTATGCCGGCTATCGCTGTATAGATTTGAATTGGTTTTAATAAATCAGGAAAACCTTTTGCCACAAGTTCTGGTTCATTGAAATAGACTATGATGACATCATAAAAAACAAACATGAGCATGATTCCAAAAAGACTTGGATATTCTCTCTTTAATATATTTTTAAAAGAAAAACTAACATCAGGTGTTTTGTATCCAGTAAATTTAGGAACTAACGCAGGAGTTTTATTTGCCCAGGCTAGATATTGGGTGCTAAACTTCCCACGTAAAAACTGCTCTTCTGTAAACATGATTCTTTCATAATAAAACCAATATATAAAAAAGAATATAATGATAAACGACAGACTTTTTGTGAGTAGAGTAATCCCAGCAAACATAAAAAAGTTTCCAACATATAGGGGATGACGAATCAAAGAATAAATTCCTGTTTGATTCACTGTTTCTGCTACTTGCTTTTTTGTATTTCTTCCAGATGTCTTCTCAGGTGCGTAACCTATCGTAAAACATCGAATAAAAAGTCCAAAGAGACTCACTAAAAAACAAAGAGCTACATAGATTAAATGTTTATTATAATCTCCATCCGGATACCTGTAATCGGGTATAAAGAAAAATGATAAAATAATAATCACCGAAGGAACATACGATCTCCAACGAAATAAAAATGATCCTTGTTTCTCAAACTCTTCTATTAATGCCATACTAACCTTCTGTTTAATTTATTCATTTATCGTTCCAGTGAAAAACTCTCTAGTATTGCCTACTAATTCAGAGATTCACTGAATTCATTATAAAAATTTCTTGTTCTATTTGATAAATTCTGCATCCTTGCAATATGTCAACTGATTCATTTATTCCACCAATACACAATTATCCTTTTATGTGGTTCATGGACGCCGCTTTAAAGGTTCTAATGAAAGGCGTCAACAATGTTGATGAAATTGTCATCACAGAAGAAGACAAAGAAAAGTTAAAAACCTACAAAAAGGAAAGACTTATTTTTATCTCCAATCACCCCTCTACAAAAGAGCCTCCTATTTCCTATATCATTGGAAACCATATGTATTCTAGATTCAACTACATGGCTTCCCGTGAAGTATTTGATTGGGGAAATGGTTTAGTCGGAAATATGATTCAAAACATTGGTGCATTTTCTGTTATTGCTGGTGCATCCGATCGAGAATCTTTAAAGACTACAAGAGCCATTCTTGCTAAAGAAGGCGGCAAATTGGTGTTATTCCCAGAAGGAGAACCGACTGGAGCAGAAAATGATAATTTATTACCTTTTCAGCCAGGAGTTTCTCAACTTGGTTTTTGGGGTTATGAAGATGCAATCAAGCAAGACCCAAAAGCAGACATTACTGTTTTACCCGCTTTTATCAAATACAGGTTGTCCGGTTCTATAGAAGAAATTAGAAATAATGTAGATAAATCACTAGAAGTGATGGAAAAACGATTAGGAATTTCCAAACAAGGAAAAGATATTGTGCACCGTCTTCTATCTATTGGAAAACGTTTAGTTGAAAGAGCAGAAAAACAATTTGCAATCGTGCCGGATGAAAACCAAACATTCGATTATCGAATTGGACGACTTAGACATAGAATTTTAGATACGGTAGCCGAAACAGTAGACTTAAAAAAATACAACAAAGAGGATCATGCAATCGATAAACTCAGAAAAATTCTTTCCACTTTTGAGATGGTATTTGTAGGAGTTCCTGATCCTAAGGGAGAATTGCCCTCGCTAGATAAAGCTAAATGGGGAAGAAAATATTGCCAAAGAGCTTATGACTTTATTTCGATTAAAACAGATTACCTTACAAGCTTTCCATCTGCAGAGAGAATCTATGAGTGGATTTATCGATTCGAAAGTGAACTCATTGGCTATACCTACCAACGTCCTCAAAAAGCCTTTGTTCATTTTGCACCTCCTTTTAAAATATCAGAATATTATCCTGAATATAAAAAAGACAAAAAAGGAACTGTAGAAAATCTAACAAAAAGACTCCGAGATGAGATTCAGAAACTTTTGGATAGAGAAGTAGAACGTTCTGTAAGATTATTTCCAGAAAATTATACATTCTAAGATGTATCCTTACTTATATCTTTTTAAAAGATGAGCATTGATAAAAAAACGATAGTCAATGAAAAAATGTGAATCAAGTTACGAATATACATTTCTTCGATTATAGTTTATCGTCTTTATCTCCTATATTCCGTATTTCACGATGATCATTTAAGAGTGCCATTGGCATCGATTCTGTAAATGTTAAAAAAAGAATACATCGCATTTACTTCGTTTCTCTTAGTAAATACAATGCTCGCAATGAATTGTTTTACAATCAGTGTCTATGATAAAATGAATCAAATTAGAAAGAGAAACTATGAGGAAAAAACTGGAACTAAGTATATCAATAACAAAGGAATTTTTTCGCCCACAGATTTCACGATAGTTCCCAATGTAAGTGCACAATGGAATCAAAGAGATCAAATTCAAATTAACTTTTCAGATGAAACCCGAAAAAACTTTTGTATTCAAACAAAACCCAAAGAAATATATTATGAGAATCCAGAGATAAAAGAATGTCTGGAAATAGAAACAAATGATGAGCAAGCTTTTTATAAATTAAAATCAAATTCCTTAACCCAAAAACTAAAAAAAAATTTTTATTCCATTGAGCAAATTGCACTGAATACCAACTATCCGAATGATCTTGTTTTTATTTTAAAAAATCAATCCTATCTTATTGTTCACAATTCAAAGGAAGTTGATATAAATACATCAATAGAAGTATTAAAAGAAAAGAATGAATGGATTTCTAATTTTTTAGACAACCAAGAAAATACAGTCTCTCAAAAAAAAATAAACACAATGCTAGAGATCAAGATAAATACTAGTAATGAACAATACATTGCCTTTCTATACAAAGAAAATCCAACTCATAAAATTTTAATAATAGAATGGGAATACAAAGAAATCTTAAAAAAATCAGCTGTAGGAAAATTTATTCTTTGGACCATCTTACTCCCTTTCGCTCTCGCAGGAGATATTTTACTCTCCCCCATTACGATTCCGCTTGGTCTAATCTTTTTAATTTTATGGAATAGTCGGGATCGGGAATAAAAATTACTTATTTTCAGTGAATTCGATGTAAGATTTTTTCACCACCGATAACTGAACGATGAAGACAAGATGGATAATTTTGAATTATCGTATCTTTTATCGGTGTCCTCGGTGTTTATCGGTGGTAATCTTTTTAATTTTATGGAATAGTCGGGATCGGGAATAAAAATTACTTATTTTCAGTGAATTCGATGTAAGATTTTTTCACCACCGATAACTGAACGATGAAGACAAGATGGATAATTTTGAATTATCGTATCTTTTATCGGTGTCCTCGGTGTTTATCGGTGGTAATCTTTTAAATTTTCTGTTATATCCAATTCACATTATTTACTTAAATACATCTTTCTCTTTTTCTCAGGAAGTCTCTCGATCGCATATCGTAACATTGTGCGTGGCATTTTACTTTTATATGTATTTAAAAATTCTTCTAAAAGCTTAACATCTACTCTCTTTCCCATTTCCCTAAGCATCCAGCCAACAGCTTTGTGCATTAAATCTTCTTTGTCCTCTAAAAGCTCTTTAGAAATTGCAATTGTATCTTCCGATTCTCCATTTTGTAAAAATACAAAAGTAGCAATGATGGAATTTCTTCTCTCCCAAAGATTTTTAGATTTTACAAGCTTATATAAAATGCTTCTATCCCTATCTAAAAGATAAGAGCCTAAGATCGTTCTAGAAGCTTCATCCACTAAGTCCCAATTATTTACATATTGTAAATGTTTAATATAAAATTCATAAATTTCTTTTTTTAATTTTTCATCTGCTTTCTTATTGTGAAATTTTCTACCCAATATAAGAAGGGCAAGCAGTCTTTCTTCGTGAATCTTTGAGCGGATTAATGTTGTTAGCTCCTCAATCGAAATAAATTCAAACTCTTTTGCAACCTTTCTAAGATTTGGAACTGTAATTCCGATAAAAATATCCCCTTCCCCATATTCTCCTTTTCCTGTTTTGAAATATCCTTGGAGAAATTTTGCTTTAGTTGGATTGGAAAGTTTCCCTAGTTGAGTTTGTATTTTTTCAATCGGCATAATACACAATTATTTCAAAGCGCTATAGATTCGAATCCATTTTTAAAAAATAAATTACAAATTTAGAAGATAAATTATTTCTTTATTCTACTTCTCAACTTATCTTTTTTGTATAAATCATTGACTAACTGATATTACGCAAAAGATAAAAATTTATTAAATCAATAAAAAAGAATATTAGATTACATTTCTCAAATGGATTAATAAATAAGCAGGTTTGCGTGGTTAGCTCAAGCGATGCACTGAGAGCTAGTCGAAGTGTTGCCGACAGGTAATGCTGTCAGCTTAAGGATTTTCAACCACATAGCTTGGCTTATTGTGAGCGTCAAGCGATGGGGGGAATGCACGAAGACTCACTAAGTGAATAAATAATAAACCTTCTCTTTTCTTCGTGTTCTCTGTGCTCTTTGTGGTTAATTCTTTTTTATTTCTCTTAAGTTGATAGCATTGGCCGAAAGGCTCCCTCTCTCAACTTACTCGCTCATGCGTAAGTAGAGTTACGAATATATAATTCTCTTTTTTGGTTTACTCATCAACTTTTCCCTTGCATTCTAGATATAGTAAATAGAAAAAAGTCATAGAGAGGAAATAATATGGCCGAAATAAAAACAAAATCTATCACAAAAGATGTATCAGAATTTATCAACGAAATAGAAGATGAAGCAAAAAGAAAAGATGCTCTGACACTTTTAAAAATCTTCAAAGCGGTTACTCGCAAGAAACCCAAACTTTGGTCAAATGGAACCATTGGATTCGGAGAATACCATTATAAATCGGAACGAAGCAGTCAAGAAGGAGATTGGATGGCGACAGGCTTTTCTTCTCGAAAAACAAACTTAACGATCTACATCATGTCAGGTGTAAAAAAATATCCAGCTCTCTTAAAAAAATTAGGCAAACACAAAGTAAGCGGCGGCTCCTGTATTTATATTAAAAAGACAGACGATATAGACTTAAGCATCTTAAAGGAATTAATCAAAGTATCCATTTCTGATTTAGGAAAAACTTATAAAATTAAATAAAGTAATCCGTGAAGGTTTTCCTTTTTACAATTTGCCAAGACTAATTTAGAATCAAAAACATTATTACTTTAGAGACCATTTTCCAGTATGCTTTGCATGTTCACGGAACTTTTTACTATTGATGATCCCTAGGAATAAAACCAGACAAATAAAGCTCGCTTGAATAGAAGCTTCCACTCCAAAATTTCCGCCAGTGATGAGTTCATTTCCCAAAAGCTTAATTTCAAATAAACTTCCAAAGCTTTTAGTTCCAGATGTAGGTGTTCCGAAAATTGCCATTTGTATAAGATTCCAAGCAAAATGTAAGCCAATCACAAATGGTAAGCTATTTGTATATGTATATAGAACAGGAAGTAAAATACCAGCCTGAACCATGATACTCAAAATGGAAAAGAAGGAAACATGATCGTTAAATGTATGGAGGATTCCAAAGACTAAAGCACTGGCGGAAACGGCAATTTTCCATCCATACCGAGATAGAACAGAACGATAGATGAAACGTCTAAAAATAAACTCCTCTAATACAGCAGCCAACAATGCTGCCATCACAGAGGGAATAATTACTTCTGGCGAATTTATTTTATTAATTTCAATTTTTGCAAAAGCCCAGATAAATGAAAATGTAAAAATCTGTAAACCAAAACCAAAAAGAATTCCAAAGAAAAAACTCATTGGGTTAATTTTGCGGATCATATTTTTAAAGAAGAGAAACATATTTTTCCAAAAGTAATTTATAAATTTATCTATCTGATGCCGAATTTTTAGTCAAGGATATTTATAGTTCTATCATTAGAAAAATCTGAGACAGATTATATCTCTCTAGCGGCTATCGCCTAATTTAAATTCTTTTCACTCTCATATTTCTATGTTAGCTATCAAGCGCTAGTGACTTCTTTACTTCTGCCTATTTGCGTAAAATGAATACTCGCACATTTCTAGATTTACTATCAATATCCTTTACAATTTGTTTATTTATGCTCTTCCCATAAACATTCAGTTACTTCAATATTTGTAAAAATTGCTTTAAATGAGTTATTCTTTGGGGAGCAAGCGAGCAAACCAATACGAATATCCTCGGTCGCATCAAACAAATGAAAAATTCTTAGTTGTTTAAATATTTTTCCATCAACTGAATTCTCTATACAAAAATCATTTTCTCTCCTACTGATTCGATACCACATAGATTTGTAGTTTGTTTCCAATTCTGTAGTAGCCCAGTCAGAGTATCCGTTATTCGTAACAACACTTCCGAGCCAGGAAGAATTTTTATTTCGAAATTCAATCCCTGCTTTTACCCAATTATTAGAATTTTGATAGATTGCGATTCCACATTGATCAAATAGCTCTGAATACTCAAACTCTGTTTTTACAGTAAAAGTGAAATATTTTTCCTTTGCTGTCACATAAACTATATGAGCATTGTCATTTTGAAATCCATAATAAGTCTTTTGCCATAAATCCGTATTTGGTTCAGTTATGATCTCGATTCTTTCTTCTGTAACAGTAAAATTCTTAGGTTTACAAAACCATTGTAAATTGTTAGTATTAAATTTAAACATAAAAGAAAATCTCCTCCTCATCTATAAATTCATTCATTTCGCTTATCGTTTTTATATTAAGCATCTAGTATAATCTAGAACTCTCCACTTTTGTATCGAATATGACTTTATACGTAAATACTTTTTTCCACTCAATATAAAGGATTGATTTCTCCAAAAGAAAATGGATATAGAATCATTCCTATCTTGTGGGGTTCTTTTGAGTCTCTACAATCCCCAAATATTAGTTTCTTTCTTACACTCATCGAGTTTATAGATAGCAATTGCATAACCGATCAAATAGGCATCCCTTTCTGTTTTCAATTCCTCTTTAGTTCTGTTACTGGACTATCTTTTATGCTAACATAATAAATGGAGCAAATCTAATTTCGATTCCATTTTGTCCTTATCCAAAAGAAAAACCCTGCACACCATTTATAAATCTCTCTATACGAGTCTTAGTAAAACCATGATTGCAATCAGCATTGTAGAATACCAAAGATAAACAAAGAATCATAAACTTTAATCCTAGCGACTGTCGTCTTTTCCTCACTCTATTCATTTTTCTATAATCCCATTTAAAATTTTATTTGGAGGATTCCATTAATTCTCCAGAATAGAAATGATATTCTGACAAACTTGCAAGTGGAATTGAGTATACCCATTCTAATTACGTTATGCTCCATTCCATAAAAAATTGAGTTATTTTCATAATAAGTCTATTTTCAGGCTACAAATCTGGAATTGGGATATATGGAAAATCAGCAGTTTTCGTTTCTTTCGAGATTTCGAAGACAACAGATTCAAACCGAATGAAATTTGGTCTGATCCAATTTAGATACTAAGTCTGATACGAAATTTTCTATAATAAGAAAATCCATTTATGCTCTTGTAAATTTCAATTGTAGATAAATTTTATAGAGATAATTTAGTAGAAACCAAGCCAGAAATAAATTAGTAATTTAGAATATTCTAATTTATTAATAGTGACTATCGCATATTTCCGATTGCATTCTACTTGTTCCCAAAAATAGA
Source organism: Leptospiraceae bacterium (assembly GCA_035345875.1). Lineage (GTDB taxonomy): Bacteria > Spirochaetota > Leptospiria > Leptospirales > Leptospiraceae > UBA2033. Next base: position 184,343 of record DAORDH010000002.1, read on the forward strand.
ATTTCCATTCCATTTATTGAAACAACTAAGAAAAAGTCTGATTTTACTCATACGCATTTACAAACAAATTAGGATGTTTTATAGAAGTGGTTTCGAATTGAATAAAACTAATTAAATTTGATTGCAAAACTATTCAGTAGAATAAAAATTCATTCCTAAATAGGACTTGGGGGAAATATGGGAGATAACAACAATCTGGATCTGCCAGATACATTTAATGAAACAGTAGAAAAACTACGAAAAAAATTAATCACTGCTGTAGATACCGGTAATCTTGCAGATGTTAAAGCAATTCTTGAAACAGGGATTACTCCCAATTTCCAACTTCCCGATATTGCATCTCCCATAAATTATGCAGCTGCAAGAAGTTCACATGATATACTCGAACTTCTTCTCAAACATGGATCAAATCCAAACTTTACAACTTCCGGACCTGTTACTACTCTCGGACAGGCTTGCAAAACGGGAAGACTCGATATGGTAAACACTCTTCTCAGTTGGGGAGCTGTGGTAGATGGATATTCAGCTGAACATAAAAAAACTTCTTTGATGATTGCTGCTGAAATGGGAAGGAAGGATATTGTCGATAGTCTCCTTGCTGCCAAAGCAGATCCCAATTTTAAAGACAAGACAGGATTCACAGCATACGACTATGCACAAAAGAATAACCATAGCTCTATCGTATCCCTTCTTGCTCCGCTGACAAGAGGAGTAAAGTTAGACGATAGCTTAAAAGTCACTGAGTCCGATCTGATAGGTCAAGAGATGGCGAAGACTGCTCTGAAACAAGTTCTTGCTATGGTAAAAGTGAACGAGGAGAGGAAAAAAAACTCTTTGCCAGTTTTCAAAGTAAACCTCCACGCAGTTTTTTCTGGCAACTCAGGAACTGGAAAAACGACATTCGCCAGATACTATGCGGATGAAATCAAAAAAATTGGAATACTACCAAAGGCTCATCTAGTTGAAGTCTCAAGAGTAGACCTTGTGGGAGAATACATTGGTCAGTCAGCTCCACGCACTTCTGCAATTATAGAAAAAGCTCGTGGAGGTATTCTATTTATTGATGAGGCATATTCCTTAAAAGTAGATAAAAACGATACGCTTGGTCAAGAAAGTATCAATACGTTAATAAAATATATGGAAGATTATCGAGATGAATTAGTGATAATTCTTGCAGGCTACACTGATATGATGAGAAGTTTTCTAGATCTGAATCCCGGCTTAAAAAGTAGAATTCCTAATATTGTTCCATTTGAAGATTTCTCAGATGAACAAATCGGAATCTTATTCGACAATCTTTGCTCCAAACACGAAATGAATATTAGCAAAGAAGACAGAACCTTTGCCATTGAACAAATTCTAATTAAAAAACGAGGAAAGGGTTTTGGAAATGCAAGAGAAGTAAGAAACGTTTTCGAAAGAGCAGTAGCGCAACATTGCATTCGACTAAACAACCTAGAGCCAGGGAAGATTACAAAAGAGAACTTACAGAAATTTATTTATAGCGATATTACAGCCGATCCAAATGATGAGGGAGGTTCTGAGATTGCTTTATTGCCTCCTGTTGATCCAAGACAAAATCCGAAATCGGCAATTTATAAATTACATGCGTTACGCGGCATGGAAGAAATAAAAAAAGAAGTTCAGGCTATGGCAGATTATATCCGGATTCGTAAACTCCGAAAAGGTGCTTCCTCTTCTCGCGGTTTGCAGTTGCATTTGATATTTACCGGAAATCCCGGCACAGGTAAAACGACAGTTGCGCGATTGATCGGAGATATTTATCGGGAGCTGGGAGTTTTGCCAAGTGGACATCTAGTGGAAGTAGATCGTTCGGGGCTCATAGGTGGATATCTTGGTCAAACTGCAATCAAGACAAAAGATTGTATAGAAGATGCTCGTGGAGGAATTCTTTTTGTAGATGAAGCCTATTCTCTTTTTACTGAGGCAAGCTCGGAAGATATGTATGCAAGAGAGGCAGTCAATACCCTACTCAAATACATGGAAGATTACCGCGACGAACTTGTGGTAATTTTTGCGGGTTACCAAGAGCCCATGGATAAACTAATGGCTTCAAGTCCAGGACTTCTCGGTCGGTTTAGTAAAACGTTAGTCTTTCCTAATTTTACAGACGAAGAGTTAAGTGGTATTTGTTATGATATTTGTAAAAATGACGGCTATGAATTAAGTGAGGCTGCTCATAATAAACTAATTTCACAACTTCTAGAACGAAAAGAGAAAGACAGTGAATTTGCCAATGCGAGAACCGTGCGTAACATTCTAGAACAGGCTTTTAAAAATCAAGCACAGAGAATAATCTCACTCAGTCCACGTGATTTGATGAACAGAAAAACCCTGGATACAATCGAAGAATCAGATATTGGGAATTTTACTTTATCGAACTTCAATCAAGTGAAAAGAGTCGGTTTTTCCTTCTAGCGACTATCGGTTAGTTTCTGCACCCTTTTCGTTACATTTGCGGATATTTAAAATTAGCCGTTTATAAGAAAAGATAATTTTTATTTTGAAATATTTTTAATATCCCAACTACTATTGAGTCCAGGATGATAGTTAAAAATTAACAAGAAATGATTGAGGATATAAATAGTGGTATAGTCGAATAATTATTTTCTATACATATAAATAATTAAGGAATTAAGTGGATATTAGGAGTTTTTAATGGGAGAATTTGCTGATTTAAGAAATTCATCTTTTGAATACTTGATAGATTTATTAAAAAGTTCTTTAGATAATAATGATTATTCTAAAGAGGATATTGAAAAACTTTTAGAAATGAGTAAAGATGAATTATATTCAATTACACTTCCAGCAGCTTATGATGAAGTTTTACAAAATAAATGGCTTGATGAAGCCATTTCAATTATACATAGTAATTATTTAATATTACAAGGGTAATAAAATGAACCAAGATATAAGATGGAAACAAAGATATAGTAATTTTAAAAAAGCATACGATCAACTTACCGAATTTATGGAAGTTTCTGAATTGAATAAGTTTGAAGTCCAAGGGCTTATACAATGTTTTGAATATACTTTTGAACTTTCTTGGAAGACTTTAAAAGACTATTTAGAACACGAAGGATATGATGTTAAAACGCCAAGAGAAGTCATAAAAAAAGCATATCAAGTCAATATTATAGAAGATGGTGTAATTTGGTTGGATGCGTTGGAAAAAAGAAATTTAATGTCACATACATACAATGAACAAACTACTTTACAAACAAAAGAATTAATCACCTCAAAATATTATCAAATGATTAAAAAGCTTGTTGAATATTTTTCTAAAATTGAATAAATTAATATTATGAAATATGGCTTATCAAAAACTGATTTAGAACTTATTGTTAAATATTTTAACAATAAGCGAGAGATAGAAAAAGCTGTTCTGTTTGGTTCAAGAGCTAAAGGAAACTTTAAACAGGGTTCTGATATAGATATCGCTTTATTTGGAGAAAAGATAACTTTTGATACAATAACTTCTATAAATTACTATTTAAATGAAGAAAGCCCGATGATTTATTTTTTTGATATTCTTGATTATAAAAGCATCGAGTCAAAAGAACTAAAAGACCATATAGATAGAGTTGGTATTGAAATATATAACAAAAATAAAGAATTGATTCTTACCTAAAAAGAATCTCCAAAAAGTCCTGTTTTTTCTCTCTAGCGGCTATAGCTTATTCTCTATCGTATTTATTAACCCTAACATCGTTTCATCTCATCTTCATCCTCTATGCGGCTATTCAATATTTGCCTCTACATGAATAAACCCTCTTCCATCATTCAATCATAGCTCTGTTATCAGTGTCCATCGGTGTGAATCGGTTGTAATCTTTTTATTTACCATCATTAATCTAAGTTAAGATTCTCCAACTATCGACTAATTCTCCTCAAACAACTTCAATATTCTTTCTAGTTCCGCCTGTGCTTTTGGCGTTGCTTGCAATTTTCCAGAAAGTGCCTCTTGTAAAAACTCAATTCCTTTCGGTGAATCTTCAAAACGAGGAACCAAATGAAAATGTAAATGAGGAACCGCTTCGGATACAGTGATCGTATAGAGTTTTAATGGTTTGAAATGTCTATAAATCCATTCTGTAGCCATTTTCATACATTCGCCTAATTGCATGAATTCTCCATGAATTAAATCATTATAAGATTCCACATGTCGCTTTGGTTCAATGTATAAATATCCAGGAGCATTTTTAGTAAATTCAGAATGGCGAATGACCCAATGAAAGGTTTCCCCCACAAGCATTGGAATTGATTTAGTATGATGTATATCGCAAATTTTACAGTCCATAATTATCCTTCAAAAGATCCGCGTATCAACAGCTTGGTTTTAGTTTTTACCGAATCCACACTGTATCGCACTGATTTAATTTAATATTTTTTTCTTACAACAAGCAAACTTCTGCTTAATGTAAATGCAATGTATCCATTCTTTGAAGTCGCAATTTAAAATCTTTTCTTTTTTTGATTTAAAATTAGAAACTAAAATCAAAATACATTATAGACACTCATCTAAATCAAAAATCAAATTCTATCTTTTATTTGTGTCCAACGGTGCGATGAGCGGAGCCGAACGGTTCATAGGTGGAAATTACTTCTTTCTATTTAATAAATACACAGCGGATATCGCAAGAAGTCCTCCAATGATAGTAGTCCACTGAGGAGTTTCACCTAACAATCCCCAACTACTAAGCATTGCACTCGCTGGAACCAAAAAAATAAAAGAGCTAGCTTTTGCCGAACCTAAACGAGAGGACGCGATGAAATAGACCGTAGTTCCAAAAGAAGTTGAAATGGAACCTAAGTAAAAAATATTCCACCAGAAATTAGAATCAAATGCCAAAGCTCCCATCCAGTCTTTTGGAAGAGCCATAAAAAAAGAGACGATAGTTCCAATTCCATATAAATAAAGACTATAAGTAATTGGAGAAACATAGCTCTTAGAAGTAGCCGTAATGATTGTGAGAATTGCCCAAGTAAAAGAGGCTAATATAAAGTATGCGTTGCCTCCCTTTAAAACTTGATCTAAAGATAAATTCCAAACTTTTAAAATAATAAGTCCACCGATAAATCCAAGACTAAGACCAATGTATTCTAAGAGATGCAATCTATATTTGTAAAAAAGAGCAACTAGAAAAAAATTTATAATCGGATTGAGTGTTGTCACAAACACTCCACCTGCTCCAGCAAGACCTTCTCTTAGCCCTAAAAAAAACAGCGCATTGTAAATGAGCATTACAATTCCTCCTGCAATCGCATAAGGAATTCCTTTTTTGGGGATTCGAAAACTATCTTTCGTAATCCACATGATTGGTATTAGAGAAAGAAATGTAACAAGTAATCTCCAAAATAAAATTACTTCTAGACTAGTATAATTCGTAATCATCTTTGCGGAAGCCCAACTGACTCCCCAGATGATCATTGCAAGAACAACAACATAGATTAAATTCAAATGAAACCTTCTCTTTCCAATCTAAAAAATTAACTCGATTTGCAAATCTAAAATTCTTGCCAAGATTGTTGCGTTTTTTAAAATCAAACTAGTATGGAAATCGATGACCAAACAGAAGAATTGAAACCAATTCGTAAAAATTTGTTCTCTATAAAAAAATTAAGTTATGCACGGGGAGAAAGACCGCAGGTAGAATGTATTTTATGTGGTGTTACAGAAAAAAATCCAGAAGTTCCCAATCTTGTTGTGCATGAATCTACTCATTCGATTGTGTCTGTAAATTTATATCCGTATAATCCAGGGCATATCATTATCTTTCCAAAGCGTCATACGCTAGTTATAACAGATTTAAGTGATGAGGAAGTATTAGACATGCACCGTATGAGAGTAAAAGCAATTCAAACCATTTCAAAAGCCTGGAGAGCACAGGGATTTAATATTGGGTATAACCTTGGTAAAAATAGCGGCGGATCTATCCCTCATATTCATGAACATATAGTTCCCCGTTTTATAAATGAAGTCGGCTTCTTAGATGTTTTAGACAATACAAGAATTGTGATCTATGATCCATATGAAATGTTAGAAGAAATTCGTAGACTCTGGAAAGAATGAGGAAGCGACTAACTTTTATTTACCTTTCCATCGCCTTTTAAAATTCGAATCACACAAAATCCGGCAAGACCAGTTACAAGTGTAATAGATAAAATCATTATAATTGCACCTTGTATATTCATTTTAATTCTCCTTTCCTTCTAAGACTTAAGTTCACTAAAAATACAAAAAAGAGGAAAATACTAATTATCCCCACAAAAACTCCTCGAGCAACTCTTGCCTGATTGATTGCATCTTCAGCAGAAAAGGTAGCAGACACTTTGGTAAGCATATAGGACTCACTCATTTTATTAAATGAATTCATTAAACCATCCTCGCTCAAAACAAAGGCTGTAAAAATAATAATTAAAAAAGTTGGAGTAATATATTTAATAATAAAATCAAATCCGGGTGGTAAACCAATTAACGCACCTTTTAGTCCATCTTCTCTCGCTTCTTTCGTGCCTATCTTCCATCCATAAATTAAGATTTGAATCGTAGCCAGAATATAGATCATAAAAGTTCCAATCCAAAAATCTGTATGGTCGAGTGCAGCCAAGTTTTTATTAAAATAAACAATGGGAAGTGTGATGATTAGAGTAAAAACGAATAAAATAGGAACAGATTGTCTTCTTGTGAAATGAAAACCTTCTTCTAAAAAAGTAATTCCGGGCTGAACCATAGTCACACTTGATGTAAGAGCGGCAATAAACAAAATAAAAAACCAAATTGCCCCAAAAAATTGCCCTCCCTGCATTTGAGAAAAGATTGCGGGTAACGCAACAAAACCCATTCCAAATGTTCCAAAGGCAACCACACTTGCACCTAAAAATAAAAACCCAACCGGAATGGTGATAAGCCCTCCAAATACAACCTCTACAAACTCATTGAGAGAAGCAGCGGATAATCCTGATAAAACCACATCATCTTTGTCTTTTAAGTAACTCGCCAGAGTTAAAACAATTCCAAAGCCAACTGATAAAGAAAAGAAAATTTGACCTGCAGCCGCAATCCATACTTCTCCACGAAGTAGTGCAGACCAATCTGGATTCCACATTCTACCCAGTCCTGCAGAAATATTATCGAGAGATAAAACTTTTGTTAAAATAATAAAAGCGCAGATGAGTAAAACTGGCACAGCTACTTTTGCAAAAGCTTCAAGACCTTTTGCTATCCCACGATAAACTAAATAAAAATTCATAACATAGCAAGCTAATACATAGTATACAATACTACTTTGAAAAGAAGCTCCATTGGAAAGTGAACCTGTCAAAAGATTGAAATGTTCAGTTGAGGTTTGTATGAGTGTATCAGTTTTTGATGTGCCTAACGTATGAGAAGGATGTAAATTGATCGAACCTGTTAAAAAATCCACAGCATAAGCAAGACACCAAGCTTCAATAAAAACATAATAGGTATAAATCATAATAGGAATGATAAGAGCAATTGCACTTGTGACTTGAAGAGGAATACCAGTGAGATAATTTTTAAAGATGTTAGGAGCACTATGCCCATGCTTTCCAGCCATTCTGCCCATGATCCATTCGGAAAGACAAACAGGAATACCTAAAATTAAAAAGCTAATAATATAAGGAATCATAAAAGCCCCTCCGCCAAACTTGGCAGCCTGCCCTGGAAACCGTAAAAAGTTTCCTAGCCCGATTGCTCCACTTGCAACCACCAAAATTATCCCAATTCTACTTCCCCATTCTTCTGTGCTTTTGCTCATTCTATTTCCTTGGCTAACAAATCTTTTTTACATACAGATAGAATATGCTTTTTTTTCCAAGTAAGTATTTTACTTGAGATTGCGTTAAAAAGAGAAAACCATCTTTATTTTAATTTCAGAATTTCAAGTTGATAAAAGAATATTAGAGAGTGCTAATAAATTATAAAAGAGGTTTGGGGACGACTTCTCCCCAAACCGTAAGCAGGCTTCCCTGCCAAATGACTCATAGTGCACAAAGTGCTACTATGAATTACCGCACTATTTCTTTTTTACTTCATACCAATCATCGGAAGGATCTGCAGTATATCGTCCTTCTACTTGAGACCAATACTTACCACCTAACATCATCTCTCTAACTTTAGAGTCAGGAGTGAAGGCGCTGAGTGCAATGTCACCCGTTTTAATTCTATTGAAAAATTGGATCACACATTCAATCGGAGAAGAAGATTCCATAGACCAGAAATAATGCTGACGAACTGAATTGTGTTTTTCTTTTAGTTGAGTTGCAGAGTAATACCAAGGCTTCATATCCATCACAGCAATTTGTTGGTTGAGTGGTTGATTTGGATTCATAAAAGGTTGTAGATAAAGGTCCAGAATTGTAGAATTGTATCTTTCAATTACGATTCCATTTTTCCACTGATCATTTAGAATTGTAAATAAAATCACTCTTGCATATTCAGTTACATAAAAATTTCTTCCTACGATTCCAAGTTCTAATGCCTTTGCACCGTTGTGATTTAACGCAACTTGCATTTCTTTTTCAGTTACCTTTGGTAAATAAGATTTTGCACCGTCCGTCCAAGCAGGATCAAGGAGTGCAATTCGTTTGATTTTAATTCCACTTGCATTTACTCTTCCTGATATGTTTGTAATCATTTGGTTTCCAAGCGAATGTCCAGTCATGCGAATATTACCGGAAGTATTTTGTTTTAATGCATCAATTACATAAAGACTTAAAAGTTCTCCGACTGATTGGACTTGTATTGTTTGTCCTTTGAACTGTAAATTTCTGTCCCATATATTGCTCGAAACAGTTCCTGCTTCATCCATTGTTTTATAACTACTTCCATTTGGTCCTTCTACTAAATTCCAAATCTTAGCTTCTGCTGCATGAAGTGCGTCATCCGCAAACTGATTCCAAAATACAATCCCTGTATTCCAACCTTTATCAATCCAATTGTGGTTTGTAAATTTTCTAAGACCATTTAATTCTTTTGCTCCAGCGAAATTATCTTCTAGATAGTAATACATTTGATAGCTAAATCCTTTTCTTCCATAAGGATCATCGTTACTCACTGAATTTGTTTGCAGTCCATGAGAGAAAATTACAGTTGCACTAGCGGGATTGTAAAAAGCATTTTTTAGATTTGGAAAATATTTTTCACAAACTCCGAATTTTCCATACCAGTAGAGTCCGTAGTCCAGATCTCTACTTTTAAAATTGATTTTTAGATTTCCGAGAGATTCACCCTTTGCATTTTGAATTCCACCGACTATCGCTATGTATTTTCGATTTGGCTGCAAACGAATCTGTGGAATGAGAGTGATTTTATTTCCCTCTACAACCACTCTAGAATAAAGAACACTACCATCTAGTGTGAGAAAGTAGCTATTCTTGATTCCAGTGTTATTTGCAATCAGTCCATTCAAAAGCGTTACTTCCAAAGGAAGATTCACTTCTACATTTGAATCTCCATTTTTTATATTCGTATAAATATTTCCAAGCAATTCAGAAGAAGAATCCTGACTGAGAGAGGAAGTAGGTATGATTTGATCAGGACCGAGTAGAGATCTCGTATTGAGTGCATTTGCTTCATTGAAGTTCGATTCAGATCTTGCTGGTTTTGCATCTGCTAAAATAGCTAAGTTGTTTAAAGTTTTGTTTTTCTTTTCGTTTTTTAACTCAGGACCACAATTTACTAAAACAGATAGAACTGTTAAAATTAAGAATGATTTTAGAGCTGATTGATTTTTTGCTTTCATGGCGATTACCTCGTTTTGTTTTATGAGATCATTGTCGCACAAAAAGAAAACAAAGTCTGGTCAGTCTGAGTCATGTTTCAAATTGTCTGGTTTTTTTGTCTAAATTGTCCCGGATTCATCTGCATTTCAGAGAAAAAGACTCGATTGAAGGTTCTAAGCGACTCAAAACCTACTTCAAAAGCAATTTCGATGACTGTTTTATTGGTTTCAATTAACAGCGATTTGGCTCTGTCCACTCTCAACTGATTGATATACTCACTGATTTTTAGTCCAGTGGACAATTTGAAATATTTTCCTAATCTCCCTGGGCTCAAATTGACCATAGAGGCAAGTCCTTCTCTAGATAATTCATAATTATAATTTTCTTTTAAATACTCTTCTACTGTTTTTACTTTTTGAATCGTATTGTCTTTTAAGGGTCCTTCTTTTGTCTTTGGATCCTCTGTCTCATCTAGCTTTTCTTTTAAGTCGTTGTATTCTTTTTGCAAAATTTCTTTTTGCTCAATGTCTTCTTTGATATGCAGTAGGGTTTCATTTAAAATTTCTAATTCATTTTTAACATTCTTTCTAGAAGGTAGAAGGAGCATTTCTGTTTTTTCATAAAGCCCAGAGAGAATTTCCTCCAAAGGCTGACTGAAATTCTTTGCAAGATTTAAGGGAAGGAGTAAAAAATTAATCACAAGACAAAGGAAATAAAGAGAAAACAAACTGAGTATTTGTGGATGAATCCATTTTCGATATTGTAAAAAATTAAAACCAATTCCATACCACTCTCCCTTGTAATGAACGGAATAGAACTGAATGTTTTTCGAATCAAGTCTGAGATAGAATTCTTCTTTTTCTTTTTTTTCTAAGTCCGAAAAATTTGGATATTCTGGTTTTTGATTGTATTCGATGAGTCCGGGCGTTTTTTCCCAAAGATTTAATTTATCTGGAATGTTTAGATCTGATTTTTGATAGATAATTTCGGAACCATTCTCTCTTAAATGTAAAATCATTTCTACATTTTCTAAAGCATCGTTACTCGGGAGTTCATTCAAATCTTTTAACAATAGAATTGTTTCTATTTCTTTTAAACGTATCGAATGGAAATTTTTTTCTGCATAAATCGTTTGAATATTTCCTGCAAAAATCGTGAGGATGAGAGAGGACAACAATCCAAAATTGATAATCTTAAAAGAAATGGGAGTAGATCCACTTAAATATCGCAAAAATAAAATTACATAGAATGTATTGATCGCAAAAAAAGAAATATTCATGAGCGTAAGAAAATGAATATAGGGAAACATTCGAAACAGAAGCCCAGAAGTTAAAATAGAAGTATTGATTAATTCGAGTAAATTAAGAAGAGCAAAATTTCTACTCGTAATTGCTTCCTTTCCGCCTGGTGAAAATAGATAAGAAAAACTTTTTTTATTTTCTGCATGAAATGTCCTAGAGTGGTAAATCGTTTTTCGAATGAAAATAAAAATAGACCAAAGATAAAATGCTACGCTTGAATAAGGAACGAGTTTTGAAATATAATAACTTCCATAGCCTGCTGTAAATGCACCTACTCCACTTGTGTAAGCAAAATAAGAATAATCTAGAATTGCGATTAAAGAGATAATAGCTGTTATCCACAAAACAATTTTTCTTTCTTTAATCAGATAGTCTCTTGGGAAAATATAGGCAAATTGAATTAAGATGGCAATTCCAAAAGGAGAAAGAGCAGTTAAATAATATCCATAAGCTCCAAAAGGATGATTCACCGAGTGAGCAAATAAAAATCCAAAGTGAAAGAGAGAAGCAAATAGAAAATAAACCCCAGCGGTAATACTTTGAATCGAACGAGCCGGATGAAAAAGTAAATAGAAAGCGATAATGATACTAAATAAAAAAACCGGAAAACGCCCAAGCGAATAAACAGATAAATAGATTGATTGCGTCCATTCCATTGAGTTTAGGGTATCCTATGTTTTAAAAATTGATTTCTGAAAAACAGCTCTCTAAAAAAACAGAGGATATTTTAATTTGATGCATGCAATCGATCATATAAACGTTTTACCTTTGGGTCTTTAGAACTAAGTGCTTCTGCAAATTGTAAAATTTTAATTGCACGATCTATATTTCCACTTTTGTAATAAGAGTCAGATAATTCATATAAATTTTCGATCCAATATGGATCACGAATATGAATTCTTTCCCCAAAGTTAATCGCCATATCTAAATTACCAGCAGCCTTTGCGGTCACTTGAATATTGAAAAGTAAAATGGAATTTGCCGGTTCCAATTCTGCGCATTCTTGAAAAAGTAAATTAGCTTTTGAGTAGTCTTTCATTTTAAAATAAAGAGAAGCTCTCTTTTTTAAAATCGCTAAGTTTTTTGAATGTATTTCATACGCATTGTCGTATTCTTTTTTGGCATTTGTAAAATCATTTTTTTCTTCGAATGCAGATGCTTTTTCTAATAAAGTTTTTATACTAGAATCAATCCTTCGATATTCAGTAAGATTTGTATTTTGATATGTTATTTTTAAAACACTAAAATCATCCGATAGTTCCACACCTTCTACTAATTTATCATATAAAAGTTCTAGGTCTCCTTTCGCATCATCCACCTTTTGTAAAAATCTAGATTCTTCTTCATTGATAACTCTGTATCCCTCTGAATCATAACTCAAAAGAACATCATCTTTTCCGTCTGAACCAATAAAAATAGAATCGCCATCTTCTAATTGATACACTTTTACACTGAAACTCTGACTCATAAGATGGGTTCCAATTTTATGCAGAGACAAAGCATTCTCAATAAAAATAGTTTTTTCATCTCTATAGATTGAAATCCAAGGATGTTCTGCATTGATATAATACATACAACCAGTCTCATTATCTATAAGCCCAAATACAGCAGAGATAAGCATAGAGCCTTCAAAAGATTCAAAAATACTTTGCAATTCTATGTAAGAATTCTTTAACCATCTCTCAGGATAGATATTTTGATTTCCTTTTACCATTTGCACACGCGAAATTAGAGATTTAAAAACGACTCCGAGAACTATCGCACCCCCAGCACCTTGAATTGATTTACCCATAGCATCTGCATTAATAAAAACAGTATATTCTCTATCCATAAGAGTAATTGTATCTGCAATACAAATGTCTCCTCCAATTTCATGTTCTTTATTCTTAAAAGAAAAAGTCTTTTTCTGCTCAATGATAAATTAAACTTTTACCTTTGGATTTTGGACCAAATTTGAAATGAGAGGTTCTACAATGAGTGTAGTTAAAAAATAATCTCCATCTTGTTTCTCTTTTAAGATACGAACCTCGTTTAAAGTTTGTTGCAATTCTTTTGTTCTATCTTCTACTTTCTTTTCTAGGTTTTGATTCAAATCCTCTATTACTAAAATCTTATTTTCTAGATTTTCATTTAATCCTTCAATTGTCTGATAGAGTGTGAGGAATCGATTTGCAAGAACCGTTGCAATACCAACGTTAAACGCAAAGAAAGCATAATGCGTAAACCCTATTGACATTTTTAGAAATAGAGAATCCACTAATTCAATAATGGCAGCTAGTAAAAATATCAAAGTTCCTATGAAAAGTCTTTTAGAATCTTTGTTTCCCTTTCGAATTGCTTTAATAAAAACATAGATAATAAAAATTACACTGATTAAAGCACTGAGTTGCCATATCTTTAAAATATAATTACTCACAATATAGGATTTTGAAAAAATAACACCTAGTATAAGAATTAGAGAGACTATTGCATAAGAAAGATTGATTTTACTGATTTTTGAGAAAAACAAAGTCTCTATAAAAAATAAAAAGAAAGGAACTAAAGTAAATAGTATCGTCAATTCTAAACGAAGTGCTGTAAAAGAATCCATCCCCAAATCATAAGGAATGCTAGATCTAAAAATAAAATAGCCAAATACTCCAAGAGAATCAAGACCAAAAAAAAGATTATACACTTCTTTTCTTCGTTTGAAATATAAAAGAAGATGATAACTTCCTATCATCAAATACATGAAACATAAAACAATTCCAGTAATATCTCTATTCACGTCTAAAATTTCTTTGTAAAAACCAAAATAATAGTGATTAGAATTGTATAATCCTGTCATATAAATCCTTGGATCTCCTTGAATTTTTATAACAAGTAGATTGTTCTGTGGTTTTAATATTTTAGAATGAACTTCCCATGTCTGATTCTTGGAAAAACGATCATATAGAATTTTATCTCCTTGCACTAGTCCGTCAGACGCTATCTCTACTCCATTAATATAGATTTTATAGACTTGTCCAATTCTAGAAAAATATATTCCTAACTGCTTATTGCTTTTGAGCCATTCAGCTGAAATATCAAAATAGGTATGAATTGTATACGTTTCTAAAGATTAATTCGAAGGAAAATATTTATTCCCGATAATTGGAAACTTCTCTACTTTCTTCCATGTTTCATTTATCTCTATACTCTCTGTCGTTAAAAAAGATGATTCAAAACGATTTGTGATATACCAGTTTCGAGCATTGCAATTTTTATTTATATCACAAGTCTCAACCAAATCTATTTTCTCAATCGCAAAAAGAGAATTCCCAGTTACAATTAAAATTGTAATGATTTAAATTTTAAAACGTTATATACTCGCATGCCAATTCTAGTTAATGGCTTAAAGGATTTGTTTCTGTCTAGGATTTAAAAATAAAAATGAGAATTAATTCAAAAAACAAAACTTCGTTGTTGAATACTCTGAAGCTTTATACAGATTCTCTGAGAATTTTTAAATTCAATTTGTTAGGTAATATTAAAGAGGCTAATCGATGTTAAATATTCTATTCCTATCCATTATAATTTTTTCTTTCCAAACCTTTGCAAACCCACTTGAAAAAGCGATTGAACTAGAGGATATGAATCAAATTAAACTTTTACTTAAATCCACAAAATATATAGATATAAAAAATGCTGGAGGAGACACGCCCCTTCAGCATGTGATTAAAACCAATCAATTTGATATAGCAAAACTACTCATTCATTCTAACGCAAACCTAGAAATAAAAGATAAAGAAGGAAATACTGCCCTTTTGCTCGCAATTCAATCTGCGTTAAGTGAAATAGTTGAAGACTTGATTCTAGCAGGAGCAAATATAAAAATAAAAAACAAAGAAGGATTAAATGCAATAGAAATCGCAGAACAAAAACTCAAAGAAGGAGAGAAATACAATTATGATACAGAATCGATTTCCAAAATCATAGAAATTCTAGAAAGCCGACAAAACATAAATGAAAAATTATTTCAAACAATCCTAGATGCAAAAGATGAAAAAAGAGTCAGAAGAAATCCTAAAAATATTTTAGAATATCTTTTGCTCCTTCCTAGTATCCCAATTTTAGAAGAAGAAGTAGATAAAAAATACTCACTGCGCATAAAAGAATTTCAGAAGATTCGATATGATAAAAATTGCAAAAGCGTTAATTATATTATAGATTGTATTGCAAACGGATTTCCTATATTTGATACAAAGAATGAATATATAAAGTTCAAAATGGAACAAGATGATATAACTCTAACAATCTTTAAACAAAAAAATGGAAGACATTTGATTGGAGTAGATGTTTATTATGGTGGAGATAGCAATCGACATGAAAACCATTTCTTTTATTATGAAAACCAAAGTTGGATAGAAGTAACAGACAAAGTCCTACCTGAATTAGATATAAAACTATTTTTAAATAAAAAAGATTATCCTCTAATCAAAAATATGGAAGAAATCAATTTTCATCCAAGAACTTATATTGAGCTGCCTCAATTTGGAACCAATGCATTTTTTGTATTGGATGAAAACTGCTATAGTGATGGTTTGAATGAAAAAAAGTGCAAATCATTCATGAAATACTTTTATCGAAGTGAGATTCCAATGAAATGGGATAAAAATATTGGAAAATTTAAAATAAAGGCTAACAACCGTTAGCCTTTTTTCTTTTTTACTCCATTTGACTTTTCAACTTCTAAATCGGTTTCACTTTCCGCCTCAGTTACAGAGCCATTAACAATCTCGATTGCATTGGGTATGACAATGGTTGATCCGGAAGGAGGAATCAATACAATCCCTCTCATACCAATTTCTTTTTCCATTGGTAAAGAGCAGCTAACGGTAGAAGGGCTCGAAAATTCTACTTGCACTGGTTCTGCATGAGATCCCTCAATTACAACTTTCATACCTTCGATAAATCCCGCTCCAATCAAATGTAGATCGATTTTTTTATCAGAAGAGGAGATTTTTCGAGGAAGGATACGATTGACTGCTATCTTTTCTCCAAAGATTTTTCCACCAATATAACCACCTTGGCTTGACATTAAAAGCCCGTGAAGCGTTGCCGGAATATCGGGAAGTCCATTTAAAGTATTACTTAAATAGAGATTATATAAATATACAATTACAGCAACCACTGTGAAAAGTAAAAGCTGTAAGCGGGTAATATCAATTACCCCGTTTTCCATAAACAAATCACTAAGCGCTGGCGGTGTGTCTGATATCGCATTTTTGGGATTTTTCTTATTTAGGAAATGAGATGCTATAAAACCAGCATAGCTAATACTCATTAACCCCACTAAAGAAGGATTGAAGTCAGGAATTCTCCCATTTTGAAGAAGGATTCCAAATGCAATTGCAATATAAAAATAACTACCAGTTAATACAACCGTCCAGGTAAAAGCTTGAAAGCGAGACAGGCTATATGTATTTGTGTTTTTATCCAAGAGCACATAGGGAATAAAATTCAGTTTCCCTACCATCAAAGAAATTAAACCTAGACCTAGAATTGTCACGACAAGCGCAAGAGCAATAACCTTTTTATTCCAGTTCTTTGGTAAGATCGTTACTTTCATAAAGGAACTAGGTCTTCCATTTACAAACACTTTGAGTTTAATACTCTTTCTAAAGAATGCCTTGTCGGCTAATTCCTTTAAATAAGGCGTAGTAGGAATCGTAAAATTAACATGTTGCATTCCGTCTAACGTGCTAGATATATAAAATGGAGAAATCTTCGCACGCATCTGCATATATTCCAATGGCTGGTAATCAGATGGTTCTAGATCTTCCGGAAGTTCCATATCAATTGTATGATCATCTAGATCATAAAAATAAATATCAATTTTGTCCAAATCAGATCCAAAGTTTTTTCCAGACATCGTGATCGTGTCACCGATCACACCTCCCATTGGAGAAAGACCTGTTACTACAGGCTGTTTATCCTCTTCTGAGTTTTCTGGCATTTCAAAATCAGTTTGATCCACTAAGCGATAGGAATTTGTAGTCTCTTCTAAATAGAGTTTAACTTTATATTTGCCTGCTGGAACTTTATCATACACATTTAAGTAAAACTCTACTAAGTTTCTTCTTTCCTGTGAAACTGAACCTGGATAGATCTGAGTCTTTGTATCTCCAATCTCTACTCTAAAATGATGATCCGATTTCCCTTTCAGAATTTCTATCATCTCATCTGGGTTTTCTCCTCGAATTGCCATACGATAGTCACCCTTAGATAGATCGAGAGCATCAATATATTCAATTGCATACTTTACTGAAGGAGGATTCTCTTTGGTTTGTGCAATTAGAGAATTGATTCCTACAAAAAATAAAATAAAACAAATTGGTATTAGTTTAAATTTAGAAACGTTTGTCGCCAAATCGTCCCCCTTCTCTTTTTTCTTTCTCTTTTGTTAATTTTTCTTTGATCTTTTCTTTTAAAGATTCAGGATTTTTAGATTCCTTAGTATCTTTGGAATCTTTATTTCCAATATCCTTTTCATCTTTTTTATCCTTGTCTTCTTTCTCAGATTTGTTTCTTTCTTGTTTATTAGATTTTTTTTGAACTAAAATAAACTCGGCTTCGCTGACAGTCTGAAAGGCAATTAACTGAAAACTAAAAAAGAAAATAATAATAAGTAAAATATTCTTCATAATAAGCTCCTAAAGCGATTTTAAGATTATCGCTATCTTTAAATGAGTCAATAATTTTTCGATGACTCCAATACTAGCAAAATCCCCTACTTTCTGAGAAGTTTTTTAATGGCTCTATCTAATCCATCAATGCTTAAAAAAAACATGGGAACTAAACCCCAAATAGCCTCTACTGTTTCATGATGCCAATACCTTTCATCATCCGGATTCAACCAAATAGAATCTTTAAAGTATTCGGTAAGATCTCTCATTCTATCAAATCCTGTTTTCACTTTTACTTCCGGCTTTGTATTTTTTAAATATCCATAGCCATAAAAATCATACATTCCTGTTTTATTAAAAAGTTCATAAGGATGCATGGAAGCATCTCCTACATAAATCACTTTTGTATCAGGTCTAAATTTTTTAGTAAGCTTTGAGATAGAAACCTTTTTTGACATGCTTGCATCAGTAAAGACAGCATCGTAGATAATATTGTGAAAGTAATAATAATGAAATTCTTTGAAATGATTGAGTTGATGACTTGCACTAAAAAGTTTACTCACTCGATTTGCGTGAGGCGTCATACTCCCACCCACATCCATAAGAAGTAAGAGTTTCAAATCATTTTTTCTAGATCTTTCATAGACTAATTCTAATTCACCGCCATTCGAAGTTGTTTTATCAATTGTTTTTTGGATGGAAAATTCCAGTCGTCCTTCTTTTTTTAGATTTCGGAGTTTCTTTAGGGCTACTTTGATTTGCCGCACATTGAGAGTCTCATCTGTGCGATAGTCTCTAAACTTTCTCTCATCTATAACGTCAAACGCCGTTTTGCCACTAGAATCTCCACCTGCTCTCACTCCATTTGGATTGAATCCAGAATTTCCAAAGGGAGAAACTCCTCTTGTTCCCACCCATTTATTTCCACCATCATGACGCTCTTTCTGCTCTTGTAGTCTTTTTTGTAATTCTTTAAACACATCTTCATAATTTAGCTCTTTCGCTTGTTTCTTTTGTTCTTCCGGAATCACTCGATCTATGGCTTGTTTTAACCATTCTTCAATCAGAGATTTCATTTCTGAATTAGATGTGACCTGCCCCTTAAAAACTTCAGCAAACACTTGATCGAAGTCATCGTAGTATTTAACGTCTTTAATAAGACAGTTTCTGGATATCGAATAGAATTCGTTAATGGATAAGGATCCATTTTTGTTGGAGAAAAAATCAATCGCTTTCAAAAGATCGATTAATTCCGCAGTAGAGACTGGAATTTTTTTTGCTTTGAGTTGGTAGAAAAATTGAGTAAACATTTTATTCTTTTTGTGGCACGTGTAATTGTCCTGAGTATTGAAATAAATCTTCTTCGTTTTTAATGAGTGCTCCCACAAACGGAATCTTATCCATTGGATTTAATTTGGCTCCTTGGTAGAGTAGAATCTGAATCCAATCGAGTAACTCACTAGTCGAAGGTTTCTTTTTTAGTTCTTCTAGTCTTCTTACTTTGTAAAAAGTCTTCATCGCTGTTTGTAAAAGTGTTGAGTCGATATCCGGTAGATGGACTCGAATGATTTGCTCCATTAAATCACGACTTGGAAACTCAATATAATGAAAAATACATCTACGTAAAAATGCGTCAGGCAACTCTCTTTCATTATTAGATGTGATAATTGTCAGTGGTCTTTCTTTTGCCTTTACAATTCGATTGGTTTCCACCACTACAAATTCCATTTGATCCAATTCTAAAAGTAAATCATTTGGAAATTCTAAATCGGCTTTGTCAATCTCATCGATTAATACAATACACTTTTGTTTGGACTCAAAAGCAAGACCAAGTGGTCCCATTCGAATGTAATTTTCGATGTTATGAACTTTCTCTCTGTCTTTTCCTTCACTAAATCTAGAATCATTCAAACGAGAAACCGCATCATAAAAATAGAGTCCATCTTTTGCAAGACTCGTTGATTTCACATGCCATTTGTAAATCGGAAGATTTCTTGTTTTAGAAATATGTTCGGCTAACAGTGTTTTGCCCGTTCCAGGCTCTCCTTTGATGAGAAGCGGTCTTCCTGTCACCTCAGCTACAAGGAGCGCTTCTTCTAATTCCCTTGATACTACATACCCTTCTTTTAAACTTACCTGTTTTTGACTCATACCTACATTGTTTAGATGTGGATTTGTTTGTCAAGACATGGTTTTTTTAACCACGGATGGACACGGATGGGTTGAATAATTCTAAATTATTAAATATGTGGTTAATATCTTTTGGCGGTTACCGAGCGAAGTTGAGGAAAAGATTACCACCGATAAACACCGAGGGCACCGATAAGGGAACGATGGACGGTAGGAATTTTTTAACCACGGATACACACGGATGGACACGGATGAGCTTAAAAATTCTAAATCATTTTATTTGTGATTAATTTCTTTTGGTGATTATCGAGTGAAGGCGAGGGAAAGATTACCACCGATAAACACCGAGGGCACCGATAAGGGAACGATGGACGGTAGGAATTTTTTAACCACGGATACACACGGATGGACACGGATGAGCTTAAAAATTCTAAATCATTTTATTTGTGATTAATTTCTTTTGGTGATTATCGAGTGAAGGCGAGGGAAAGATTACCACCGATAAACACCGAGGGCACCGATAAGGGAACGATGGACGGTAAGAATTTTTTTAAACCAAGGATGGACACGGATTAACACAGATGAGATTTATAATTCTAAATCATTTTATTTGTGGTTAATATCTTTTGGCGATTATCGAGTGAAGGCGAGGGAAAGATTACCACAGATACACACGGATGGACACGGACGGGTTAAATAATTCAAAATCTTTATCCGTGTTTATCTGTGTTCATCCGTGGTGAATATCTTTTCTCTTTGGTAAATAATTCTTTTTACTAATAACCGATCTGCCTAGTTCTTTTTCGGTTTGCTTTCGTGCGACACCCGCAACTTTGCCGCCGCGCTTTGCTACTTTTTTATTTTTTCCAAATGTGTTTGGTTTTTCTGTTTTAGAAATTTCAGTTGTAACTTTTTCTCCAAGCATTGTGAAGATAAGCTCTAGATCGGTCATGTGATCACGGAAATTTTGATTTTTCTTTTTTAATCCTTTCAGTTCTTTGTATTCAGAAGGGGTAATTCCAAATGTAGCTTTCGATATCTCAGAAGTTAGAATTGCAAAATCTTTTTCGGATTGAATGATGCGGAATAAAGTCTGAGTATTTGCACAATCTGTCGCATATTTCTTTCCATCATTTGCTTCTAGTTTCAGTTGGTGACAATTTGTCACCGACTCACTTCCCTCTGCTCTGAGCCTTTGAGCTAATTTATTCCAATACTTTCGAGCAGTTAAGTCATCTTTCGATTCTGTCAATACCGAGACTACATCTACAACAGAAAAATACCATTCCTCTTCATGCCATATTCTACGAATTTTTTTATTCTGAAAAACTATAATCTTATCTTGCATAGGAATCAACTTACAATGAGTAGTTTGTAATTGCAAGCATTCGGTGAAAAAGATGAGCACTGATTACCACCGAGGGCACCGATAACGGAACGATGGGCGGTAGGGCTTTTAACCACAGATACACACGGATGGACACGGATAAGGGAACGATAATTTTTATGATTTATTTTTTCGCTACCTGCAATTCTACAATGCTTCAGTTTATGAAAGAGTAAATCCCATATGCGCTTACTACATCCTTCGCTCCAAGCATTCGCGACCAACGCCTCCGCATGTGTCTATCTGTGTTCATCCGTGTGCATCCGTGGTAATCTTCTACTATTCCAAACTGACGTTACTTAGCCTACTCCCCTCTCTTGAATACGAATCAGATTCGATTCAAGAATTGCAATGCTATCGATATGATATTCTTTTGCAAGGAGGAGTCGTTCTTTAGAGCGCGTATCGTCTAGACGAGAAGCAGATCTTTCGATTAACATTCCATTGATAGTTCTAGCAGCAGACTCTACGACTTCAAAAGCAAGTCCATCTCGAACAGAACTTTCTTTAATACTCGTAAATGTTTCTACAATCTTTTCAAAAGTCTTTCTAACTCTGAGAAATTTTTCAGAAGGAGAAAACTTACTTGTTTCTTTGTCCAAATAAGCTCTTAAAAATCCAGTTGGTGTCATACCAGCTACAACTCCACCGATACAAGCTACGATTTGGAGTTGTGTTGTGCCTTCATAGATATTTGTAATTCTCGCATCTCTGTAGATTTTAGAAACATCATAGTCTTCTGTATATCCTGATCCACCATGCACTTGGAGAGCGTTATCCGCTATTGTATTTGCAGTTTCAGAGATATAATATTTAGAAAGAGGAGTAAATAGGTTAGCTAATTTTTCCCAGAAGCGGATTGTCTCATCTTTACGAATTTCTTTTTCGTCCATTCCATCTTTTTTCAGATGTTCTTCTCTCCAGAGATATAAATCCACTGTGCGAGAAGCTTCTAGTAAAATACATCTCATTGCTACAATCTCGCGATCCATGTGCGTAAGAATTTTTTTAACAGCCGGGATTTCTTGAATTAGTTTTCCAAACTGAACTCTCTCAGATGCATATTTCTTAGCTTCATAGTATGCGGCAGACGCTATCCCCATAGATTGAGCAGCGATCGAAAGTCTAGCAGTATTCATCATACCCATTGAATACTTAACAAGTCCATGCCCTTCAACGCCAATTAGTTCTGCTGGTGAATTTTCATATACTACTTCACAAGTAGGAGAACAATGAAGACCCATTTTCTTTTCAATAGATGCGATATGCACATCTTGAGTCTTTACAATGAAAAAAGAAAGTCCTCTTGCCCCACTCGTTGGACTTCCTGTGCGTGCCAGAGTGAGGATAATCGACTGTTTGTCTCCAAAACCGCAACCATGTGTAATAAAACGTTTAGCACCATTGATTCTCCATTGTCCATTTGCATCTTTTGTTGCTTTGGTTTGGAGATTTGGAAGATCAGATCCATAATCTGGTTCAGTGAGAGCCATTGCCCCACAGTATTTTCCTTCTGCCATGAGAGGAACATATTTTTCTATTTGTTCTTTTGATCCATATTTTTCTAGGGTCTCTGCCAGATTAAAACAAGCGAGTGCAATTCCAAAAGCTCCATCTGCACGAGAAACCATTTCCATTGCCATCGATTGAACTGTGACTGGCATTCCAAGTCCCCCATAGTGTCTGCCTATCGCATAAGGAAGAAGTCCTGCTTCCATCACAGCATTCATAGCATCTACCATCGGTTTTGGAAACGTTACTTTTCCATTATCGTATTTTAAACCTATCTTATCCATTTCTTGGACTTTAGGTGCAAGTTGTTTTCCAATTAAATCTCCAACGGACTCTAGAGTTGATTTGTAATATTCAACCGCTTCTTCAGTTGTAGAAGGAGCAAACGCCAATTTGTCGTTACCTGTTTTTTTAAATTCTGCTGCGTCTTTAAATCCATGCTCATACGCATCGACTAATTCTTTCCAATCTGTTATTGTATGAAAGTGTAATAATAAATCATCATTGTTTAAGAAAAAATTTCCAGTTATCATAAATCCTCTTTTTCTTTACACTAACAATGATTCATCACATGGGTCAAGAATAAAAGAGATGAACCGAAGAGCACGAAGTTCACGAAGAAATACAAAGGTATTGCAATGCGAATCTTTATACCTAAACTCAAAGTTGCTTCTCGGGGTCGCAAAATAATGTGATTAAAAATTCTTTGCCTAAATGCTACTTCACATAAGTAGTATTAAAAACTAAAACATCTTGATATGCGCCTAGAAAGACTCCTTAAGACTTCTATTGAGAAGAAAACTTACTTTTCTTTAAATGAGTCCACTCAATTATAGTCTTATGAAAATTGGAATTGTGAAGCATTTAAATGCAAGACCACTTACCTATGGATTTGAGAAAACGGGAAATCATACTCTCGTTTTTGAGAATCCGTCTGTCCTAAAAGACTTACTTTTAAAAAAAGAATTGGACTTAGCACTCATTTCTTCTGTAGAATGTATTCGAAACGAATCTGTTTTATCTTTCTCCACATCTTGTGGAGTTTGTGCAAAAGAAAAAGTTCGATCGATTTTATTTTTCAAAAATAAAAAAGAAATTTTCCCCTCCGAAAAAATTTATACTGACTCTGGATCAAGAAGTAGTGTCGCACTTTTACAGACACTTCTCAGAAAAGAAACAAATCAGCTAATCAGTGTTATCCCCACAGATCCAAAAGAAATTTTAACCCAAATCGAGAATGGGTTCAATTCCCATTTACTTTTTGGAGACAACGCACTTCTTGCAAAATGGAATTCAGAATTCTATGAAGTCTATGACTTGGCAGAATGGTGGTATAAATCAACTGGACTCTCTTTCATATTCGCTTTCTGGGCTTTTCCGAAATCTTCTAGCTATCCAGATTCCATATTTTTAGAATCACTAGAGTATGGAATATCGCATATCGGTGAAATTATTGAAACAGAAAAAAGATTTCCGAGAGAAATGGTTGAAGAGTATCTAAAGAAAGAACTTCATTACAAAACAACCGATCTAGATATATCTGGTTTTTCCCTTTTTAAAAAACTTTGCACGGACTGGGGTATTTTATAAACTCAATCCTACCTTTCGTTAAGCAATTATAATCTAAATTGAGTTATAAAGTATCCTTCGTAATTTTCTTGTAGAAATTTCGTTGTGTTGGCTCAATTATAATTTCTCCATTGTGGTGAAGCTTTCTTGTGAACTCATTTACATCTTTCATTTTATCCTTCAAATAAATGGCAAGTTTCTTATCTTCATGTGCAATATGTGAAAGTAGCCATGTCTTTAAATCCTGAGCTAAATGAAAAGCAGCTAACGTATCACCAGATTCATTTTCCTTTCTTCTTTGCTTTATAAAATCTACAAATGATTCGTGCTGATGAAAATGATTCAGTATTTCTGGATACCGAAACTCCTTCATGATTCTTTCTTCTAAAGTAAAATGTTTTACGGTATAATCAATCGCTTCTTCTACAACTTGATTAAAGACTTCGTTTTTCTTCGTTGTTCCCATGGTCTTTACCGCTTTATCTAATTGAATTACCATTTTCAGTAGCCATATATGCTGTAAATCGATAACCGGTATATGTAAGGAAAGATTATGTGATCTCCAGATATGCATAATATCTTCGATCATATTTTCACTGATCACTTCTTCAATTTCGGATTGTCTAAAGCTACAAACTTCTTTATATACATCTCCTTGTTTTTTTGTGATATTATATTTTTTCTGAATTAAAATTTCCTGACAAAAAGGTCTTACATCTATCGACTTACTTTTAAAGAATTCCACATACTGCTTATCTTCTTTCAAAATATGATTAAATAACCACTTTTGTAGCATATTGAGCAAACCTAAAGCGGCTAACTCATTTGAATTAGCAAGATCATGTTTTGTTTGAAGAGTTTCCACAAATTCCCTGTGATGTGCAACATGGTCTTTAAATTGGGGATATTTAAATTCTTTTAAAATTTCCTCTTCCAAACTAAAATGCTCAGATACATAATCAATGACACCCACAATAGAATCCTTCATTGTCTCATTTAAAGTATTGGAGTAAGAGAGTGCTGCCTCTAAATTTGAGATGATATAAAGCAGCCATAAATGCTGGATATCGATAAGGGGAATCCCTAATTGAAAATGATTTTCCTCCCAAAAAAGTCGAAGGCTAGTCATTTTATCTTGCGATTCAGTGTACATTAATTTCATAATAAGAGCATCTTTTCGTTCTATTGCTTTTTATCCATTCAGTTTGAGTTTAATTTTTATGATATTTCTCATTTAGAGATAAACACCTGTTGTTCTTAAGCAAAGATGCGTAATATTAAAATTCAATCTCTACAAGTTCTTTACAAAATTGTTTCTAATTTCATATTGAGAATCAATGAAACAAATAGGAATCATTGGGGGAGGAGCCGCAGGATATTTTGGAGCAATCCAAATCGGTAACCTCTTAAGAAATACAGCTCAGGTTACTCTCTTGGAAAAAGGAGAAGAGCCTTTAACTAAAGTTAAAATATCCGGTGGCGGTAGATGCAACGTAACCCACAATCTTTTCGATCCTGTTTCCCTTTCCGAAAAATATCCAAGAGGAAAAAAGGAATTACGAGCAGCTTTTGAAAGATTTCAACCTCAGGACACAATAGAATGGTTTTTTAAAAGAGGTGTAGAGTTAAAAAAAGAAGATGATGGAAGAATGTTTCCGACTACAAATCAATCTTCTACAATCATCGATTGCTTTCAAAAGGAAGCAAATCGCGCGAAAGTAAATATTCAACTCGGATCCCTTGTAAATGGAATTTACTTTGAAGAAAATAAATGGAAAGTTATAACAAAGGAGAAAGAGTTCTATTTCGACAAACTACTCGTAGCCACTGGCTCAAGTAGGAAGGTATGGGAAATTCTAGAAAAATTAGGACATACCATTGAAAAACCAGTGCCTTCTCTCTTTACCTTTCATATTACCGATGAAAGAATCAGCGAATTACAGGGATTATCCGTTCCAAATGCGGAAGTTTCTATTTTCCCTAAAGGAAAATCCCAAACAGGACCCATTCTTATCACACACTGGGGGCTCAGTGGTCCGGCAATTTTAAAACTTTCTGCTTATGAAGCTAAGACTTTTTTTGATTTAGACTATAAAACAAAAATCAAAATCAACTGGGTCTATCCAAATACAAATTCTGAAATACAAAATAAAATTCTAGAAACAAAGAAAGAACATCCCGCAAAAAAGATATCATCCTTCTCCCTGTTTCACCTTCCTTCGAGGCTTTGGGAATCTTTTTTAAAAAAATTGAACCTCTCAGACAAAAGATGGTCTGAAATTTCGAATGCAGAAATTAATTTTTTAAGAGATGAGCTTGCTAACGGTATATATGAAGTATCCGGTAAATCCATTTTCAAAGAAGAGTTTGTAACCTGTGGTGGCGTTAGCCGAAAGGAAGTAGACTTTAGAACTATGGAAAGTAAAATTTGTAAAGGTCTTTATTTTGCAGGTGAAGTATTGGATATAGATGGAGTGACCGGCGGATTTAATTTTCAAAATGCATGGACAACTTCTTGGATTGCAGCTGAGGCTATTGCAAATGCTTAAATCCATTCTTCCAACCCTCTACCAAGAACTTTTTCCAGATTCGCTTTTGGATTTTGAGATCACAGAAAAAAAAGCTACTTGCGATAAATGTGCATTAGCCGCAGGAAGAAGTCCTGATCATAGAAGTTATGAAGAGCATTTAAAATGCTGCACATTTCATCCTTTTCAACCAAATTATTCGATTGGACAAGTTTTATTATCTACAAGAACTCCAAAAGAAATAAAAGAAAGAATTCAAACTAAAATTAAAAATAGAGAATATGTATTTCCAATTGGAATCACAGCACCACTTCCACATCAATTTGATTTTGCCAAAAGAAAAAAAAATGAGTTTGGAAATAGAGAAGATTGGCTCTGTCCTTATTTCGACCGAAAGAAGAAAAACTGTGGAATCTGGTCAGCGCGAAATTCTACTTGTATTAGTTTTCATTGTTTAAGTAGTTATGGAACCCAAGGTTTTGATTTTTGGGGAGAGTTGTCTGATTATATTTCCTATGTTGAAATGGCTCTCTTAGAAGAAGCGCTTTTACAATTCAAATTTACACCTATCGAAATATCCGAACAAATTCGATTCTTAAATCCTGAGAAGGAGAACAGATCTTTTCAGAAGCAAGAATTCCTATCAGAAGATTTTTATAAGTCTATATGGAAAAATTATTTTGGAAAAGAAGAAGATTTCTATAAAGAATGCTATAAAAAAATAAAATCCTTTTCCAAAAAAGATTTCAAACGAATTTTAGGAAAACAAGGATTAGAAATAGAAAAAAAAGTAATGACTGCAAAAAAAGCAGTTTTACTCTAAGACAAACTAGATGAATTTGCGAGAAGAGGAAAGAAGTAGGATGCAATGTATAAGATTTCAAAAATGCCATCGGACGAATCGCCCTAGTTTTTCTTTCAAATCGAATAGATCTCTGTGTATAACGGTTCTAATCTCATGAAGTATTTGCTAAATATAATACGAAGAAGACTTTCTCAATTAAGAGGAATTCAAATCGATAAATATATTTTATTTAATGCTATGAAAAACTGGAATCGGTTTCCCCGCGTAGCCGGTGTTGTTTTCATCGCATCTACTAGTTTTTTAGTGCAACATATTCTTTATCCAAGTGTAGACAGGAATTCAGTATTTTACCCAATCTATGTAATCACTTATAGCTTTCTTATAATTACAACAGTTCTATTTTCCTTTCTTGTGTATTTTTTAACAAGGAATCACTTGCGGATACACTTTATTTACCTTCTCTATTTCCATATTTTTATTATTGGCTTACTGTTTTTAAATATCTTAAATTTATATCATGGTCAAGATCTTTCTCTCTATGCATTTGCAGTGATGTCAATCCCACTTATCCTTAGAACTAGAATTCCTCATTACTCTGTTCTTTATATTACCATTCTAGTTGCATTTATAATTTGCCTCGCGATTTGGCATCCTACAAGAACGAATGGACTCATGATTACACAGATTTTTCTATATACTTTTGTTGGATTCATGACAACTCTTACTATCGAATATGCTAGAAGAAAAACATTTCATTTAGAAGAAGAGCTTAGACGCAAAAATACAATCCTTGAGACCATATCTGTAAAAGATCCACTGACAGGAGTATACAATAGACGCTATATGATGGATTTACTTGTCCACAATATACTGCTCTCTCGAAAAAACTCTCATCCTTTTTGCCAGGGAATTGTAGATATCGATCATTTCAAAAAAATAAATGACACTCTAGGTCATCTTACAGGAGATGATGTATTAAAAGAGATTGCAAAGATAATTAAATCAACGGTTCGATCAACTGATTTAGTTTTTCGCTTCGGTGGAGAAGAGTTTATTATTTTATTTCCTGAAACCAATCTAGAGAGTGCAAATATTGTAATGCAAAGAATTCGAACTGTAATTGAGTCGCATTCCTTTATTGGAGTTCCTTGGAGAGTTACAGCCTCTGGTGGTTTCACGCTGTTATCCGATAAAGATTCACCAGATACTCTGCTTCAAAGATCGGACGAACTCTTATACCAAGCAAAAAAAGATGGAAGAAATAGAATTTATTCAAAATGATAATTACACCGATTCAAATTCGATTTAGCGATTTAGACGCGATGAGGCGAGTCAACAACTCAGTTTATTCCTCCTATCTTGAATTAGGTAGAATGGATTTTTGTAAAAAATATCTCGAGATTCAAACACTTGAAGACATACCGTTTGTATTAGTTCGAGTAGAGCTTGATATACTTAAGTCTCTTCGAACAGGAGAAGATGCAAATGTCAAAACATGGGTCTCTAGAATTGGGAATACCTCTTGGGATTTTTCAGCTGAAATAATAAATCCAATCAATAATACAATCTATGCCAGAGCAAAAACTGTCCAGGTCTATTACGACTACCGCATAGATTCAAAACTCACTATACCTGAGTCTTTCTATAAAATACTACAATCCGAAATGCAATAAAGGACAAACCATGAAAACCAAAAAAGAAATAGTAGAAAACTGGCTTCCGCGGTATACAGGCGTTAACCTTGAAGACTTTGGACAATATATCCTTCTTACTAATTTTGATAACTATGTTCAAAAATTTGCACATTGGCATGATGTTCCAATCCAAGGAGCAGATAGACCAATGCGAAGTGCTACAGCAGAAGGAATCACTATTATTAATTTTGGGATGGGTAGCCCTAACGCAGCAACGATTATGGATTGTCTGAGTGCAATAAAACCGCAAGCTTGTTTATTTTTAGGCAAATGCGGCGGTCTCAAGAAAAAAAATGAGTTAGGTGACTTTATTCTACCAATAGCCGCTATAAGGGGCGAAGGAACGTCTAATGACTATTATCCTCCAGAAGTTCCCTCTCTTCCAGCTTTCGCTCTTCAAAAAGCAATTTCTACCACAATTAGAGATTACAACCAAGACTACTGGACAGGAACTGTTTACACAACAAATCGTAGAGTCTGGGAATGGGATGAAGACTTCAAAGAATATCTAAAAAAAATTAGAGTTATGGCGATAGACATGGAGACGGCTACTATATTTTCTACAGCTTTCTACAATGAAATCCCAGCAGGCGCTCTCTTGCTTGTCTCTGATCAGCCCATGGAACCAGATGGAATCAAAACAGATGAAAGCGATAAAGAGGTGACTAACGATTACGTCGATTTACATATACGTGTGGGTGTAGACTCTCTAAAACAATTGATTAATAATGGAGTAACCGTTAAGCACCTTAGGTATTAATACTTCAAAAGTCTAACCTGTTTAAAATAGAGTTTATTTTTTCCTTTTTCATGCATGATTTTAAACTCAATATCGATTCCATATTTATTTTTATCTCCTGCATCTATCCTTTGTTTTATTAAGATAGAATGCAGTTTCATAGTTGCTTCTTGGATTTTTTTTAATTGTAATTCGTTTGTCTTAGTTCCAATAAAAACAGGAGATAGACTCGATTCAGAATATATTTTTTCAATACTTCCCGATTCTGGATTTAATAAAAAGGATTCAGATAAAATATTTTCTTCTGGGCTTGTGACAGAGTGTTCCCCCGATTGAGTATTTACAATCATCTGCACTTTTTTATCACTACCCGTTGTAACAATTACACCGTTAGCCACTTCTTTTTGAAAGGCTTCCTGAATTAAAATAGCCATTCCTACTTTACTATGATCAATTCCAAAATAATCTCTTTCAAAAAAAGCTCGATCTGACCAAAGAGAGGAATAAACGGATAGTATTTTAGATTTTAACTTTTCATCATTGTCTTTTGAATTAAATCCCTTCGATTCATAGAGACCGGCTCCATTGAATTCAGGCAAATCTTCGTTATTCGTAGAACTTCTGAGCCTGATTTTTGTTTTTGGTGGATATTTTTCTAAAATCTTTCGGATACTGGTAACAAGTGTGGCTGGAAATGAATTTGATTTCTCAATTGCAGATCTAATTTTTAATAATGCTTTTGACTTTTCTTCTTTTGAAAATTTATCTTTCTCTTTCAGAAAATTTTGAATCATAGTCTCTGGCTCTCCTTTGATTGTATCAAAGTAGTACTTAAATCCTATAGCAAAAGCAGGTCTAGTTAAATCAGGAAGATTCTGTAAGAGCAAATAGTAATTTGCCGCTTTCGCTCCAATATGAGAAGTAGTAATAAACTTTTCGTTTTCTTTTGTAAGGCTAATGACTTCAGTTAAATCCTGTCTAGCTTCTGGAATTATAATTTGTTTTCTTGGATTTAACTTCTGATTTTCATCTACTTCTTTTTTTGAGCTCTTTGTTATTATAATTTTATCTCCGTTATTCGATAGCTTTGCATATTTTCCAATGAGAGATTTTAAATTTTGTAGAGCGAATATATCTGTAACATATCCATTGAATGTCCCACGATTCTTTGCTAAAAGATTCACATGGGAAAGAGGAGTTTGTGGTTTTAGGGATACAATTCCCGAAACAGGAGGAATATGAAGGGGAATAAAATTTAGGATTGCAATATCAGTTGGTAGAAGCGCTTCTAGTTCTTTTTCATTTTTGATAAACTTTACTAAACCAAAAGCAACACCAGGATTTAAAACCTCCATTTTCTTTCCACCCACGTATTTAATTAACTCATTGAGTGTAATAAACGAATGTCCTTCTTTTAGAATGAATTTTCCAAGCTTACTAACGCCTAACGGATTATTATCACCTTCCGTTAAAACAATTAAACCTTTCCCATTGAAAGTTTTATCCAATTCAGAAATCATCTTTACTAGTTTTAGAATTTCCGTAGCAAGATGTGCAGGTTTATCATCGTAGTTATAATTTTCTAATCGAACTGCCCAATTAAAACTACCTGATTTATTTATAAAAGGTTTGGAGCTTAAATCATATAAAAAGAAAGGCAGAAATTCTCTATTTTGAGATTGTCTTGCAAGTTTTTTAAAATCATTAAAACGAATTTTTCTTCCAAGTCCACGAGAAACAAATTCTGCATGACCCTGATAAATCTTTGTATCATAAATATGAACTTTAGGAGATGAGCTCCAATCGACCCCCACTCCTGTCCAAGTGGGGAGATTGCCATAGGAAATAAAACTAAAATCCTGACTTTGCGGAAATCCACTGTTAAATGAAAAAAAGAAAAGAATTAAGATAAATACTCGAAACATAAAACCAATCTGAAACTTAAAATAAGCGAGTCAAATGATTAACGATTTGAATTCACAGAAGGAATCTGCTTACCATTCTCCCATTCTCCGGCAACTTTTAATTCGCCTGCAAAATTAAAAAATTCTCCTTTCCCGTGAAACTTTCCATCCTTGAAATTTCCAATATAATAATTTCCCTTGGAAGAGATTAAAAATCCAAATCCATGTAATTTTCCATTTTTAAAATTTCCAAAATACTCATTGCCTGTCTCTGAAATTAAATAGCCATTTCCTTCTAACTTTCCTTCTTTCAATTCGCCTGCATAGTATTTATGATTTTTATAAAGTAATTTTCTAAGTTCTAGAAGTTGACCATTTTCAATATTACTGAAGCTTTTATCTTTTTTGAGGCTAATGGCAAATCCTTGTGAAATAGCTTTATTATCTAAAAAATCACCGGCTAAACGAGAATCTTCACTATTTTTAAAAATTCCCAAACCGAAAGGTCTTCCATCTTTAAAGTTACCTAGATAAAGTTGCCCTTCTGGATATTGAAAGAAACCTATCCCTTGAAATTTATTTTCAACAAATTCACCGGAGTATCTTGAGCCATCTTTTGTATAAAAAATTCCTCTGCCATGAAACTTACCATCTTTTACATCCCCATTGTAAATATCTCCATTGGCAAATGTATAACGTCCCTTTCCCTCTATTTTATTTTTTAGGAAATCGCCTTCATACACATTTTGGTTTTTAAAATATAAAATTCCGAGACCATTCATTTCCTTGGCTTTGAACTCACCGTCATATTTTCTTCCATCCGAAAAAATAAAAACTCCCCGTCCATTGTCACAATCTCCATTCTCACACTTCCCATCATTCGCAAGAATAGATGTAAATCCAATTGTAAATAATAAAATAACAATGATAGACCTCATTTCGACCTCTCTTAAAATACTGAATACTGACAGACTCAACCTATGCTTTAAAAACTGCTACAAAAAAATACATAGGAAAATGATTCCAAAAAAACAAACAGCTAGTGGGTTTTTGAAGATTTTTCTAAATCAAATCATATAAAAAAGTGGAAGAAGAATGAAGACAAACCTTGGGACTTAAAAAAATAAATAATCGAAGAAAAAATTTAAATTTTCTAGATCTAGTCCCCTTATTTTATTTCTTCCGTCTAAACTGATTCTTTTGACTATTTATACTGCATGCAAAAATTAATTTCCTATTTTTGATTGGGAATTAATTATTCACTCTTAACACTACTTAATGCTCTAGCACGCTCTCAATGTGCAGTATCCCAAATGCTACTCAAATCAAATCCTTACATGTTTCCTATGTCAGCTGGTATCGATTCTTCGGATTGATTATTTAATGTGACTCAAGAACCACTCGCAAAATTTGTAGCAGATTTTCTAAAAGGAAATTTAGAACACCAATGCTTTCTCTAAAATATTTTCATAAAAATGAATCTTGTTTTTACCAAACATTTCACTATCGTATCTTGAATTAGAAATAGAAATGGATTAAAAATATTTCAAATCTAAATAGTTAAACATATAGGTAATTAGAAATCGAATTAATTGTAAATTGTGTCTGTTGTAAATAAATAATATCAATTTTACAAATGGAACTATGTATATATAAAATAAAAATTGTATATTTAATAATCAACTACTCTCTTTTAAGTATATTGATTGATCGATTCTGCTCCTAAATCTTATGAAAAGAATACGATATTTGTCATCGAAAAATATATTTTAAATATATGAAATCTATTCAGTAAGAATTTTCTATTGTTTACTATACTAGTTTTAGATTATTTTAAAATTCAAGCATTTAGGAAAATAAAGAATGTAAAATGAACCAGTAAAAATAAGGGTCTAATCTACCTAGAACAACGGAATAAAATTAAAAATCTACTACGATTTTTTTGATTTGAATCCGACAAAGTTATGTAATAGAGTAACGTTTTATTTTATATGATAAATATCATATTGAATAAACAATGAAATACGATAAATGGCGAAACTTATATAACCCTACTTTCTTTTAAGTAAGGATTACGACTTGTATACCCTACATTATTTTTTGCAATAAAATTATTGATCGGCAAAACGCTATTAACCCCCATATTCCACTTAGTAAAAAAATATTTCTTGCCTAATCATCGAGTTTTAATATTGTCTACTTCGGAGTGGGCTAATCAATATAAACCACTCTAATTTAACCTTGAGGATAAAAAATTTGGCACCTAAACCAGTAAAAGTTACAACTAATGACTTAACAACATTAGAAAAAAACTTAAAAAATAAATCAGATGAAGCCATTGGGAATTACCTATTTAATGGATATCGCATCCAGGTAAGCAGATACAACCAAAGTGCAACAGAGAGAATTAGAGCATTTGCTAAAAGGAGAAGAGAACAAGGACTTTGTGTTGCTTGTGGAGCAAAAGTAAAAAAAGTGAATCCTAAAACAGGACAACCTTATAAATACTGTGATTTCCATCACGACTTAGCTCTCCAAAAGAGAAAACAACTCAAAACCCCCTCTACAAAAGCTAAAAAAAAGAAGTAAGTCTGCTTTTTAGCAGAGAGAAGCCTGTTTGGTATTTTTTCAATATCAATTCAGGCTTTTTTAGTTTCTACTCCTCATACAATACATCAATAAACAAAATAAAGCGGTCTTTAAAAGTTTTGGAAAAAGTTCGCAAAAGTAGGTTTTCCATTATATCATTATAAGGCTGACTGATCACCCAAGGATTTCCCTGACGATAGGATTCATATAAATGATTTAGAAAATATGGGCGCCAACTCCAATTGCAATTTCTCGCATGACGTTGAATGATGATTTCCGAATTTTTCTTTTTTGTATAGTTGGGAGATAATTGGTTTCCTTGTAGATCAGTCACAAAAAAACGAAAGATACTTGGATCTACTGTAAAAATTTCTGAATAAGAAAGAATCGCTCCCTCTTCACTAAAACGAATCTCATCTGCTATTTTTTGAATCAATGCCTCTACACGACTTTCCCAATTTACCTTCTGTTTAATGGAATCCAATTTCATCGCATAAAATTTATCCACAAGATGGTTTAAATGTTTTGTGTATTTTTCTTTATCAGGAACATTAGGAAGTGCTTTATCAAATAAAAAACCTTGTAAATATCTGGAACCAAAGCTCATTGCTTGATACATTTGATCTTCTGTCTCAACACCTTCAAATAACAATGAGATTCCCAAACTCTCTCCCAAACGAGAAAGAGTATATAGAATTTCTTTATAACTTCTATCTACAAGCGACATACGCAACATTTGCATATCCACTTTGATGATATTTGGTTGAAATATACCGATTCTATCTAGATTTGATGACTTAGAGCCTAAATCATCAATTGCAATTAAGAATCCGAAGTCTTTATAAAATGCAATCAATGGTTTTAATAGCTCTAAATTTTTATGTATATAGTCTTCCGTAATTTCTAATACAATTCGATCTGGAGAAATACCAAGTTCATTTACCTTTCGAATAAAGGCTTGTAATTCATTTTCAGAATTACCTTCATCCAAATAGGAAAGCATAATCGCGGGGGAAATATTTAAGAACAATTTTGAATTTGGATTTGGGTCATGGGTGAGCAAATACAATGCTCGTTTTCTTAATTCATGGTCTACAAGTCTCTGGAATTTTTTAAATTCTCTTTGCTTATCTAAACTTCCATTGAATTCAGAAATAAAAAAATCTCCTATTGTTTTTACTGTTCCATCTGAGAAGACAATTCTAGCCAGAGACTCGTATCCCAAGACAGATTTATTTTCTAAGGATAAGATAGGTTGAAAATAGGGAACCACATTTCCTTGTGCTAACCACTTCGTCCAATCTTCCGGGCTTTGTTGTAATTTCTCTTCTATCAACATCTCAGGTCTTCTATTTGCAAATCATATACCATAAAAAAAAAGAACAAAAATCACAAGCATTTCATTCTGTAATTTGGCGAGAAAGGGTAATTTAATGCAAGAATTTTGCAATTCATATTTTTTTTGGTCTTAATTTTGCACATTAGACGTTGAGGGCAAATTAAGACTAAAAGCTTTAAAAACTAGCGAATTATTCTTAAAAATCTAGCAAGTCGATTCGTTTTGCTTAATCGGTAAGCACCTAAAAAGGAAACAATTATGAATATCAAATTAGATTACAATGAGACCAATCCTATCTATGATGAAATGTTTACTACAACTGATAAGCCAAGAGAACACTATAAAGATGTATTTGAAATTCTTGCAACCCTTGGAATTAGCGAGTTCAAACAAAAAGAAGTACTGGCTAAATTAGTTTCGATTAACCAGGGAATTACATTTACTGTCTACAGTGATGGGAAAGGTATTGAAAGAATCTTTCCTTTCGATTTAATTCCTCGAATCATTCGAAAAATGGAATGGGATACTATCGAACAAGGATTACAACAAAGAATTAAAGCCTTAAATCTCTTTTTAACAGATATTTACTCCTCCGGAAAAATTATTAAAGATAAAATAATTCCAGGAGAATTGGTTTACACCTGTCCTGATTATATCCAAGAAATGGTAGGTGTTCATGTTCCTCATAATATCTACACACATATTTCAGGAATTGATATCATAAGAGATGCAGATGGAGAATACTATGTGTTAGAGGATAATCTCAGAACTCCTTCTGGAATATCCTATGTATTAGAAAATAGAATTATCATGAAGAGAATCTTTCCTGAGATTTTTAAGGAAAGCTCTGTGCTTCGAGTGGATTCCTATCCAGCTTTATTGCATGATATGCTTATGCAATTAGCTCCCTTCGGAAAAGAAAAACCTACGATTGTATTACTCACACCTGGAGTTTACAACTCTGCCTACTATGAACACATTTTTCTTGCTTCACAAATGGGAATACAACTTGTAGAGAGTTATGATTTAATTGTATCGGATTACAAAGTTTATATGAAAACAATTGAAGGTCTCAAACAAGTAGATGTTATCTATAAAAGAGTAGATGACTCATTTATAGATCCTCTAGTATTCAGAAAAGATTCCGTTTTAGGTGTGCCTGGATTGTTTGAATCTTACAAAAGAGGAAACGTTGTATTAGTCAATGCCATTGGAAATGGAGTGGCAGACGATAAAGCCGTATATTCCTATGTGCCAGATATGATTCAATATTATTTAAATGAAAAACCAATTCTCAAAAATATACCTACTTACAGAATGGGAATTGAAGAAGAAAGAGAAGAAGCATTTAAGAAAATGGATACACTTGTAGTAAAAGCCACAAATCAATCAGGCGGCTACGGAATGTTAATTGGAAGAGATGCTTCTCCAGAAGAGATAGAAAAATATAAAAAGAAAATAATGGAAAATCCCAGAAATTATATTGCACAACCAACTATCAATTTGTCTACTGCTCCTTGTTTTTTTAATGGAACGATAGAGCCTAGACATATCGATCTTAGACCATTTGCAATCTATTCTCCAAATGGCATAAAACTGATCCCCGGAGGATTAACAAGAGTAGCCTTAAAAAAAGGTTCTCTAGTAGTAAATTCATCTCAGGGGGGAGGAAGCAAAGACACCTGGGTAGTGAGTTAATATGTTAAGTAGAATTGCAGAATCACTTTTTTGGTTAGGAAGATTTATTGAGCGGGCGGAAGGTATTTCCATCAGTTTACAAGTTCAACATTCCGCATCTCTCGAATCGGATATCTATGGATTTAATAATTGGCAACCAATCTTAAACGCTGTTGGGCAGCTAAGTTCCTTTTCTAAAATTCATACAGAAGCGACATCCGACAAGGTGATTGACTATTTAGTTTTTTCTCCTGAAAATCCAAACTCTATTCTGGAATGTATAGCACGTGCAAGAGAAAATGCCAGAGGTGTGCGAGACATGATCCCAAAGGAAAGTTGGGAAATTATCAACGTTACTTACCACGAACTAAATCAATTTAATATGGATTTAGTTCGAAAGGAAGGACCAGATAAATTATTTAATTTTATCCGTCAAAGGAGTTATCTATTCGAAGGTGCAACTGAAATCAGTATGTTCCGAGGGAAAGGATATCACTTCATGCGAGCGGGGAAATATCTAGAACGAGCAGATCAGATTGCGCGTATCCTAGACGTTAAGTATCATATCCCACTTCCGAGAGTAGAGGATGTTGGAAATCCTCTTGATATTTACCAATGGAAAACGTTACTCGACTCCACAGGAGCTTATGAAGCATATTTACAACACTATAATATTAAGATTACTCCAATTCAAATAGTGGAATTATTGGTATTTAATCCACAGCTTCCAAGATCTCTACTATTTTGCTTGGAGAGGGTAAGACAATCTTTTCGAAATATTTCCTCTATTCCTGATAAATTTTATGCAAATAAAGCAGAACAAAAAATTGGAAAACTATATTATCAAATAGCCTATAGTTCTGCGGAAGAGATATTCTTTTTTGGATTACATGAGTATCTGACAAATTTTATAAATGATTTAATCAATGCAGGAAATGAAATCAATCGAACTTACTTCGGCTATTTGTGATTAGCCGCATACTCTTCTATTGTAAGAATTGGTTTTCCTAATTCTTTCCAAGTAAGTTCTGATTGAAACCTTTCGTGATAGTGATTCATAGAATATATTATTTTATATAGATAATCAAATTTTGGACTAAATCTAGATAAAAAAGATAATAAAAACATAGGCATTTTCTGAACTTTCAAAATCTCTTTTTTATAAAATTTCGCGAAGAGAGTTGCTGCCTCATCGGAAGTATAAGGAAATAATCCTTGCACCGGATACTCTCGATTTTCCGCTCTCAAAATTTTATAGGAGTTTGCCACTTGTCTAGCATAATCATCGCCTGCAATAAAAAACATTTTATAACGAGAAAGACCTGCCAATCGCAATTTATCACCATTGATTTGTCTATGGAGAATATTCTCCATAAATGTAGATGGATAAAAAATAGTATAAGGAATACCTGAATTTTTAATTTGTTGAACAGCATTTTGTTTTATGGTAAAAACCCACCAATGAAAACCGTTAGTTCCCTGATAATTCATAAGAAGAGAGGATAAATAAGAAATTCTTTTGATTCCTCTTCTTTTAGCAATTTCCAAAAGTAATTTTAAACCTTGTTCTTCAGTATGAAATTCTTTCTCTAATTCTGTTTGTTTTATAGATAAATTTAGATGAATTGCTTCTACCTGTTTTAAAAAATTTTCAATCTCGACAGGATTACCGATGTCTCCTACTACTAGGTTTACCCCAATTGGAAGTTCAATTTTTGCCTTGATTATATCTCGAACCATTGCATATACTTCAAAGCCTGCGGCTAATAAGGCTTTTACCACCGGTTTTCCAAGCATTCCAGTAGCTCCTATAATTCCTATTTTTTTGATTAACATATCTTTTCCTATTTACGTGGCCATGGATTTAAAACTTCCCATACCATATTATCACTTCTATCTTGCCAGAGATTTTTTGCTCGATTCAACCAATGTGTTACTTCATGGGTATTAATTTGGGGATTGGCTTTGGCTTTTTGTAGTACTTCAGATTTTGTTTTATCAAATACTTTAAAGTATTGAGTTGTATTCGCTTCATCTCCGAGTCTCATATAAATTGCAGAGATTAAATACAATACTTCGTATTCATAAGAAATTTCAGGAAAATCAGATTCTTTAAATACATACTCCAAATCCTCTAACGCTTTTTTTAGAATCGATTCGTCTTCATTTTTATATAG
Source organism: Leptospiraceae bacterium (assembly GCA_035345875.1). GTDB lineage: Bacteria > Spirochaetota > Leptospiria > Leptospirales > Leptospiraceae > UBA2033. The sequence continues at coordinate 224,109 of DAORDH010000002.1, forward strand.
TTTACGAATTGTATAAAATAATTTTAAATAAGCGCGAGCTCTTTTTAAATGAGAATAGGGAACTTTATAAAGTATCTCCAGATTTGTTTTATAGATTCCGAGCTTACTACTTGAAATAATTCCTTCATCTGTTCTTGGTTCTTTAAAAGAATTTTCATCCACAAAATTATCGATGAGCAAATCCTCAACTTCCTTCTTATTTTCGGTCCAATGCTCAATGATTTTGGGAAGTAAAGTGGATTTATTTTTTGTTCCAGCAATGGAATCTGTATAAATAAAATCCTGCTTTCGATTGCTTGTAAAATAGCAATGCGGACAAACACTAAAAGAATAATCATTAAAATCTACATATACATATTTTGGAGTATCTAAATAGATTGGAATACTAAAAACGTTTTGTCTACTCGCTAATGACTTAGCTTTTAGAGAATAAAAAAATACGTCATCATGAAAACAGATAGGACAAGTGACAATAGTTGTCATAACAGGATTAGATAAACCTTTAGAATGTTCAGACATAAAACCTCATCGTGTTTTCAATCTCAGAAAAAATATCTCTCCTGTCAAACTTAGTAATTTATATTTGGTAAAATTTTAATCAAACTATTCCACCCATTGATTCGAAGGATCTATTTAAAAAAAATATTTTCCTAGCAATGATTTATCTTTACTAGATCACGATATTAATTCTATTATTGTCAAACCAAATTGAGCGAACACCTATCGCAGTGTATAAAATCGAAATCTTTCTTTTAATACTTAGCATAGGAAGCAATGAATCCTAATGCGGATATCGTATTTTTTAAGTTTAAATTACTTATTCCATTTTTTATTTTATTTACAAGAGAGCTTAATTCAAAATAGTATTAAAAAATGATCGCATCAATTTTAATTGGAATTAGTCTTTCCCTCGATTGTTTTGCGATATCCATTTCACAGGGAATCAAGAATTCAAAAGACAGACTCAAAGGTATTCTAACTCTCGCATTTTTATTTACATTGTTTCAATGTGGAATGTTAGTAATTGGATATTTCTCAGGGAATTTTTTATCTGAATCTTTTGAGGCTATCACAAAATGGATTTCTTTTTTATTACTTCTTTGGATTGGAATTAGAATGGTGAGAGAATCCTTTGAAGAGGAAGAGGAAGAAGATTTACCGGATAACACGAAAGAATATCTTTTGCTCTCCATCACTACAAGTATTGATGCGTTAGCCGCTGGATTTGCACTCCCTCAGTTACAATTAGATTGGAAATTGACAACTATCTTTGTAGGATTGATTTGTTTGCTTTTTACTCTAACGGGTGGATTTGTCGGTAAAAAAATTGGCGAGAAATTTGGCAAGAAATCAGAAATCGTTGGTGGAGTTATCCTGATTGGTCTTGGAATAAAAATCTTATTATAATTGGCAGATTTTTTCGAAGCATCTAATCCCAAATAAAAAAGTTTCTTTCGCTCCCTTTAAAGCAAAGTTTGCTTTTTCTTCTGTATCGACATTTCGTTTTAAAATATCTAGAAATCGTCTCCAGTGAAATCCCCCATCTTCCCCATAACAGCCATAATAATGCATGTTAACAGGAAGATTTTGCAACTGACGTCGAATCGTTTTTCCTCCAAGAGTTGCTCCTTCTAAAACATAGAGACTCCCTAAGGCTTCAAAAAAATTTTCCGGTTCAAATGGATTTTCAATTTTATCTATTATAAAATCGCCTACTGCAAAACGGTCTTTCTCTAGAAAGGGCATTTTCCAGATTATATCTAAATCGGCTAATTCCATTATACCGCGTAGATTTCTCTCAACAGAATCATGAAATGCATAATTTGCACGAATTAGTTTCTTATAATCCTGAAGAGTTAAAGTTTGATTCATGATTTTATTTACAAATCCAACTTGCTCAAGCCTAGTGTGAAGATCATCTGTGTTTTCTTTCAAAAGTAAATGAATACTATTCATCAAAATTATATGTCCTATCTACGATACTTCTTACAACTTCATCTAACTCATGAGTACTGAAAAGTAATTTTTCTAATACAGTCTTATTAAATGGATCACTTAGATCTTCCTGATTAAAAACATGTATGAGTCCGAGTATATTTGCCAAGGGTCTACGAACACGATGGGACTGTAAAAAAGCAATCTCTCTAAGTGCAGAATTTTGGTTCTCTATTTTTTGAGCAGCCATTTTAATTTCTGTAACATCCGTCATTAAAATCGCAACCCCAATGAGACTATCTTCTTCATATACTGGGTCATATTCAATCCTAAACCAAGCTGATTTATTAAACATTTCATGGAAGACCTCTTCCTCTAGAACAAACCCTTCCCCACTCATCGCCTTCTGGAATCGTTTCTCAATCCGGTCTATTTCCTCTTGGCTTCTTGCAAAACTCTTTAATGTATCTCCTATCGTAAGTGGTCTACCATGTAGCTTAAAAGAAATTTCATTTGCGACCTGATTAAAAAAAAGAAGTCTACCTTCTGTATCCAATAAAAATATGATGTGTTTCGTATTATCAAAAATAGCTTTTAATTGATTCTTATGATTTTTTAATTCTTGGTATAAGGTTAGAATGTTTTCATTTTGAATTTTTAATTTTTCATTCTGTTGCCGAATCTGTTCACTTACTTTTTGGAGCTCTCTATTTGTTTTTTTAATTTCTAGGACTTTTTCTTGAATTATAATTCCAAGCTCAATATTTTGCGCTTCTAGAATACTAATCTGGTTTGCTATTAATTCTTGGAATGTATTTCTCAGCTTTTCTGCGAAAAGAATTTCCGATTTTTCCCAAGGAGTTGAATGGCGCTTAACGACTTCTTCCCATTTTTCGAAAGACTTTCGTGGGCTCAATCTAAAACCATCTTGATTTGGAATGGCAATAATTTTCTCTTTAGGATTTCCTCCCCAAATCACACTTTGAATCATTTCAGGTTTAAACCATATTATATAATTCTTATCAAATTTTGAAAGCCTCATAGCAAGTATACCACTTGCGATCGGGATATAGGATTCTGATTCGGTATAAATATCACTGAGACAATCAGAATAAACAATTGCCTCCGAGTGAGTTAAATAAAGCCAATCAATTAAGCGATGTGTGAAATCTCTATCCGGAGTAATTCCTTCTTTAAAAGACTTATCTCCAAAAAACAATACAACTCCAGCAGCAGAATTTACCTGTAAGAGTATAGGCATACATTTTGATAAGCCTGTAAAAAAATCCTTTTCTTGGTTTAGTCTCTTTATTAATTCAGTTTGAATAGAATTAAATTTTATATCGATATCTTTCAATCGAATGTTTTGTAATATATCAACATTATAAGAGAATATATTTCCAAAATGTTCAAGCATATTGCGCATTTTTGAATCTATATATTTTGGTTCATAATGGTGACAGGCAATCAAACCCCAAAGAGTATCATTTATAATTACAGAAATAACTAACGTTGATTTAACGCCCATATTTTGCAAATATTCGATATGTATTGGCGATACACTTCTGAGTGAAGACTTAGACAAATCAATGAACTTTTGATTTATAGGATTTACCTCGGGTATAATTTGAACGGGAGTATAATTGACATCGGGAATGATTCGAATTGGATTACGTAAATACAAATCCCTAGCTTGTTTTGGAATATCGGATGCAGGAAAATGCTGACCTAAAAAGGAATACAAATCTCCAGAGAGGCTTTCTGCAATGACTGTTCCATTCCAGTCTTTGTCAAACTCATAGACCATAACTCTATCATATCTTGTCAACTGACGTATATGAGTTACAATCAGATTACTCATATCTAAAATAGTTTTTGCCCGTTTCAGATCATCCATGAGTCGATTGACAGAACTATAAAAATCTAAAAAAGTAGATGTATCAATTGGTTCATTGTCAATAATTAATAATCCATCTGTTAAATGCAAAGTAGATCGAAAAGAAATCTTTTCTTCTAAAAAGATAAGATCTATTGGGTTAATATAGATTACCCGCTTAGTGATGATTACATCTTGAATCGGATCAACTTGTTCGGTTGGAATTAGATCAAAAAGTGTTTTTGTTAGAATTGTCTCTGGGGATAATCCGAGATACCTATCTACGTTCTTACTACACTGAACGATTTGGAATGTATCCGGATTTACAACGAGTATAAAACCAAAGGGTTGAATTTTATTTGGAATATGAATTGGTTCATTTTCACAATTTGATAAATCGAGTTCTGGTTCTAGATTTCTATCGTTCATTGGATGTATAATAATATAAGTATTGAAAATGGTAAACTATTTTTACTATTACGAAACATTTTGATTGAAATCTATAAATTTTAGAAAACGAACTCTTTTTATTGAACTAACGTTAACGAATAGAAAGAAGAATCGAAGCAAGGAGCAAAGTTTTTTTAGTAAAGCAAACCAATGAGTTAACCCAGATACCGGATTTCATTTCCATGACAGAAAAAAACCAAATCAAATATTAAAAATTCCAACTTATTTTTTGTTTCTTGATTCCTATCGCTTACCCAAAGAGTATAAGTCGACCAAGCAGAGATGATTTTTTCTAATAATCAGAAAAAAATAACTATCAATTTAGGGGGGACGAAATAGATAAAATGGAAGGAGTTCTAACCATCGATCTTTTTTCTTTAAGTTACCCTATCCCAGAATATTTTACTCCTTCCTTTGTATTTCTTTTGATTCTCAAAATTAAAAATAGACAGAGCCATCTACTCCATTGAGATCTAAAAAATGAATGCATTTTTAATTTCCAGAAAACCACTCAAAATAAAAACCTTTTCCGCTATTTGTATTAGACAAAGAGCAAAATAATACTAGGAATTTTTCTAGTTTTTCAAACTCTTCAAAAATTGGAAATAAACTTGTTTTAAAATTAGAACTCACAATCCTAGTGCTTGAGTCGTTTAATTCATTATGGATCATAAGATAGAATTAGAAAGAAATGGGGAAAAGGCAGCAAACTATCTGCGGCTTTTTCTAATTTTCATTTTTTCCGCAGGGACCCTTATGGGTTTTCTCGTTCAAAACTTTGTTTCTAAGATACTTGGAAATTATGTGGCAGGTGTTTGTATCTATGTAATCGCAACTGTCTCTTCAGCCCTCATCCTTAGAGCAAAAAAATACACTACAAATGTTAAATATTACACAATGGGACTTGAAATCTTTGGATTGGGTTTTGTCTTATTTGGATTCTTAAGATTTGAAGATCCTGAATTACTCACGATTGCGATTAACGATATTGTTTTATATGGGATTTACTTTTTACTGATAGCTGAATCCATTCTAAGATTTTCTCCACGTTTTACTTTATTTACAGGAATTTCTTGCACTCTTCTCTTTACTACTTTGGGTTTTTTAATAAAAGCAAAAGGAGGAGACAAGGCAGCTTTTCCAGTGACTACTCTTACAATTATACTTGGAATGATGTTTATATTTGCTATGACAATAGCCTCTTATTTTGGAACTAGATTTGTCAGAAAAGTTGTCATGAACTTCAAAGATTCAGAAGACAAGGCAAATATCCGAAAAAAAGAATTAGAAGAATTATCAGAAAAAAATTCGGTCGCAATTCAAGAATTAAACCAAATCGCACAAGACATTAACGATATACTACAAGAGAGTAAATTGATTGCAAGTGATCAATATCAATTTGCACGTGAGTCGCTAGAATCAACTGAAAATTTTACAAAATCAATTCATTCGATTGCATCTATGGCAAAGTTACAAGATGAGAATTGTGTGATTAATTCGGAATCAATCTCTAGTCTTTCTGATATGACAGACCAAATAAAACGTTGGACGCTATCTATTGAAGAAAAAGGAAGCAAGTCTTTAGAATTTGGTAAAAAAGGAGAAAAAGATTTAAATAGCACTCTAAATGAAATGCAAAATATTTCTAACTCTTCCCTCGAGGCATCTAAAATTTTAAACATCATTAATTCGATTGCAAACCAAACAAACCTTTTAGCTTTGAATGCAGCAATTGAGGCAGCAAGAGCCGGAGAAGAAGGAAAGGGGTTCGAGATCGTTGCAAATGAAGTAAGTAAACTAGCAGAATCATCTGCCAGAAATTCGAAACAGATTGCAAGTATCATTGGAGCAATGAAACAGGCAGTAACAGAAGGAGAAAAGCAAATGTATTTCTCCTCAGAATCCTTGCAGGGAATCATACTAATAATCCAACAAATCACAAAAGACGTAAAGGATATATCGATTCAAATCACAGATCAATTAAATCTGATATTAGACAATAAAAAAAGAACGGAAAGAATACAACAACTAGCACAAGAAATGAAGAATGTAACTGAAAAAGAAGCAAAGAGTTCAGATCATTTAAAACAAAGTATTCAGAATATATTTCAAATAGCAAACAAACTAGAAGAAAAAATAAATGTCTTAAATTATAGTGGAGAAAAGTTAAAGAAAGTCACCAATTATTTAAAGGATGGAATTTCAAACTAAGCTCTCAAGATAAACTAACTTGGGTTAGGCAAGAATCGTTTCAAGCCATGTAAGCAACGTTGGTCGCAATGAATCATAAAAAGAAGAAATTTTATTGGTGATTTTTAGGACTACAAACACTAATACTCCAATTTCTCCCTAACCTATCTCTATTTTCTAAATCGTAAATCAAACAATGGATAATTTTAGAAAGATCGACTCGACTCCAATAGATATTAAACGTTTTCCGAAAGGAGATACCAAATTAAATAATTTTGATAAAGACAAATCCAAATAGAATTTTCAGTAAAATTATCTATCCAGTTGATTCTAAATTTTTATCAAATAATTCAGTGAGTTATTCTATTTTTCTATAGTTTCAAAGGATTCATAAAAATTAAAAACCAAAAACTCCAAAAATCAAAAAAATTAAACTGGAATAGATTCTATACAATCCTGTTCCAAAAATACAAATAAGGAATTGGAGTAGATTTGTATTTTTTATCAATTCAAATTAAATTCAGCTTCTTATTAAACACAAACTGATTCATCGTTTATCATTCTTTCAGAAATTTTTTTACATTCCTATTCTCAAAATGTTTTTAAATGCTTGCTCATTTCAAACGCCCATTGAAAAGTTTATTTTTGAATTCATATGAAAAAAGATGTTCTGGTCTTCAACAATCCCGATGAGATGCTAGCTGAGTTTATCCAAAAGGATATGCATATTCATATTTCAGCGACAATTGGCAGACCAAATGCATTGATTAGTTCGCTCGGAAGAGTATTTAAAGATACAAATCCAGGTTTTACAATCAGCACTGTTGCGTTCCACTCAACTGCTCACGTTTTGTCGCTTAAGAAATTAATGAAAAAAGCGATCACTGGCTTCTTAGGTGATAATTATCCTAAACCGGCACCAAACCGACTCTATATGAATGTCTTAAATGGACAACCATTTGAAGTGGAACTTTGGTCCCTGCTCAGTTTGATTCAAAGATTGATGGCAGGTGCTCAGCATCTTCCCTATTATGTAACCAAATCCCTTGTGGACAGTGATTTATTTTGGGATAAATTAAATAAATCCGTCTTTGTAGTTCCAGATCCAAACAATCCAAATGAGAATTTAACACTGATCAGTGCATTAAACCCAGACTATACATTTGTTCATGGGGTCTGTGCTGACGAGAATGGAAATATCGTACTTCCACAACCGATGGGAGAAGGAAACTGGGGAGCATTAGCCGCAAAGCAGGGAGTCATCGCAACTGTGGAAAAATTTGTTCCTGCAGACAAAATTCCGCCTGAATACATTCATATTCCAGGAGTATGCGTGCGAGCTGTCTGCGAAGCAAAATTTGGAGCACATCCACAATCTCTTCGAGTCCCTCTTGCATTAAAAAGCATTCCAGACTTCACTGATATTTCCTCTTATAGAGATGATTATAACTTTATTATAGAAGCATCTACCGTTGGAGACTCTGATATTGCTGCTCAAGCATTTGAAATGATGTGGGTGGATATCAAAGGTGGACATGAAACCTATTTACAGCTTCTAGGGGAAGAAAGACTCGAAAGTCTCAAGAAACCTCAAAAGATACGAAATAAAAAACTCTCCCAACAACCAGCAAATGAATCAGAACAAATGATCATCATTGCATCTAGAGCAATTGTAGAACATGTAGTAAACAAACACTACTCTACCATCCTTGCAGGAATTGGAGCAGCACATATGGCTGCTTGGTGTGCTGCGTATTTACTCGAAAGAAAAAATATCAAAGTAAAGGTAATGGCAGAATTAGGATTTTATGGTGTCCTTCCTCATTATGGAGATATTTTCTTGTTTAGCCAATTGCATGCAAATCGATCCGAACAACTTTCCGACATTGTGCAAATCTTAGGAACTCTGGTTCCAAAAGATTGTCTCGGTGTATTGGGTCTTGCTGAAATTGATCGTTTTGGAAATATCAACTCTACCAGACTTCCAAACGGAAAATTCATGGTGGGATCAGGCGGAGCAAATGATATAGCTTCTACCTCAGATTGTCTTGTAGTCGGGAAGGCTATTAAAAGCCGCTTTGTGGATAACGTTAGTTATACTACTTCGCCAGGATCTAACGTTTTTCAAGTAGTCTGCCAATTTGGTCGCTTCACCCGTAACCCAGAAAAATCAAAATATGAACTGACTCATTACGTTCCATCACCAATCGATGGAGAACTTGCTCCTAAAGACGCTGTAGAAAAATACACTGCTTGGTCTGCTTATTCTGGAGAGCCGATTATGGAAGAACCGCCATCTCAAGACGAACTGGATATTTTAAGAAGACTAGATCCAGATAAGATTTTCCTAGGTTAAAGAAGCGATTGCATCCTAGAATAGAGTTCTGTGTTGATTTGATCGATTGCTTCTTTAGTTCCTCGCTTACCAGTTTTATGTAGTTCATAAAAAGAATTAATAGTAAGTGGACTCCCTGCAGTTAGTTGAACACGGTATTTTCCTAAGTCTGGTCTTTCTTTTCCAGAACCGGTTTTGATTTTTGAAATAGTATCAAAGATTAGAAAAGTAATTTCTGTAAATCTTTCATAGCTTGGTTTTTCTTGGACGTAACTTCCAGTGACAGATACAAAGCTCTCAACAAGTCGCATATGCCAATCCATTTCTTTAGACAGAAACGCCATGCGATCATATAATTTCTTCTGTAACAGAGAAATATCAGATCCAATATCTTCCCTATATATCCAATTCCAACTAGCTTGTTCTAATTTTCTGCATCGATCAATGATAGATCCTTTTGGTGTAATCATAAAAAAGCTTTCAGGAACGGAGAGAATATGATCCATCAGTGTATTTAATCGCATCGAAATATTGGCTGGATCATCACATTTAGTGTATCGTCCGTAATGAGTTCTATAATAATCTTCCAGTAATGTAAGTAAATTTATTCCTGCTTGATATAGCTTATGATAAATTCTCACTTGTGTCGGACTCATTTTATCAAGATTTTTTTCTGGGGCTAATATCTCTTTGCCTCCAATATCTTGGTTAAATGAATCTAATAATTTTTCTAATGATCTCCAATCTTCTTTTAAATAAGAATATTTAATTCCAAGGGGCAAAATAACAACCCCTTCTTGCCTTGCTTGCTTTTCTAGGTCATCCAAACACCATAGCCCCAACTGTCCAATCCCAGGTTCTAGTGGAGCAATAATTTCATTTAAACCGTTAGTCGCTCCCTCTGGTGCAATTGCAAGAGGAAATCTTCCATTTACAAATAGATTTCGAGCGGAATTTAATCCTTTCCAATCAACCTTCCCTCGATGGATTGGAGTTCCTCCTAATTTAGAATAAAGTTTTCCGATTCGATCGCCTGCCCACATAGGAATTCCTCTATCCCAAATAAAATGAAAATGTGTAACATCATCTATTTTGATTTTAGATTGTTGAAAATATTTAGGTAGCAGATTGAAAAAAGTATGAACTAAACAAAGAGGATCATATGCATTTGGATGTCTAAATGCAATCATGAGTCTAATTTTTTTCTTTATAAATTGATGATAAAGATCTCCAAGAATTTCAATATTTAAAAACTCAATCTTTCGTATATCGGATGAAAAATACAATTTAAATGGATACCCTATCTTAGCTAAACGGTAAACATTTATATCAAAGTCTGGTTTTATAAAATGAAGTGGTGGTTGAATAGAATCAATTTTTCCCATTTGAATTTAACTTATAGAATATTTATTACGTCCAGATTCTTTGGAATCATAAAGAGCCTTATCAGCGAGTTGAATCAACTCTTCACAGGACTTTTCATGTGTTGGAATCAAACTAGCAATACCAATACTAACGGTAACCTTTTTACTAACGCTTGATTTTTCATGAATAATTGATTCTTTCTGAAGATTGCGTATTAATTTTTTTGCAATCTGAATCGCTCCCTGTTCCTGAGTGTTTGGCAAAACAATTACAAATTCCTCACCACCATAACGTGCAACAAAATCAGCCGGTCGACTAATTGACCTAGATGCTACTTTTGCTATTTGGATCAAGCACATATCCCCAGCTAAATGACCATAATAATCATTGAATTGTTTAAAAAAATCAACATCAAATAAAATTAAAGAAAGAGGTTGGATTTCTCTTGCAAGTCGATTCCACTCTGCCTGTAGTCTTTCATCAAAATAACGTCTATTTGGAATTTGTGTCAAAGAGTCAACAGTGGCTAATCGTTGTAATGTGCTATTGGCAATGGTAAGAGCTTCCTGTGCTTCTTCTCTGTCTCTCATTTCTTTTTGTAATTGTTTATTGGCTTTATCTAATTGAATTGTTCTTTCTTCTAATTTACTTGTTCTTTCCACTACCTTTGCTTCCAGAGATTGATTTAACTCTTCCAGTTCATTTGCTCTTTGCTCTAAGTGGCTTATTAATACCTGTATATGATCTGCCATTTGATTGAATACTCTTGCAAGATTACTAATCTCATCCGTGCTTTTTACGATAACTCTTTGTTTGAAGTCCCCATCTAGCATACTTTTGGATGCAAGTGATACCTGCTCAAGTGGAACTAGTAAATGTCGAACCAAGAAACTTCCACCTAACAAGGAAATTCCAAAAATAAAAAATGCAGCAATAAAAATTCTGTAAAAAGACTTTTTCATCTCAGATTCAACGACTCTTTGTAATTGAATAGATGCAGAGGTTGCAATAGAAACTGGAACAACAATACCAACTTTCCAATTCATCACTTCAAGCGGATGATATGCCAAATATTTCTCATTGCCTTTTATGGAAACTTTCACAAGAGCAGATCTTCCTAATGCCATTTCTTTTAAAGCCTGCTCTAAAACTTTATCCTCATAACCATTCAAATGAATTTGTTCCTCTTTCAAAGAATTATCATTAGGCGCGAGCTCTACCCTAGCATGAGGTGGTGCGGCAACTAGCTTTTGATTCTCATCCATTAAAAAACAATAACTACCTCTAGTGGGATGAAGCTGATTGAATTGAGTAATCAAGTCAGTAAGAGAAAAAGAGATACCGATAAAAGTTTCATAGGGATTTAATCTATTTAAGGGAGCAATAATATCTACAACCCATTCATATTCATCATATAAACTTGGATGTGGCTTACTCCAAAGAACCGATTCACTTTTTTTTGCAAAGTTATGAATCCCCGGAAAAAAGTTTGGCGAATGAAATTCTACATGTTCTTCTTCTAATTTATTTTGTTTGTTTTCTTGATAAGTTATGAGACCAGATTTTTTACTGTAAAAAAATACCTTAGCTTTCGAATTTCCAAGAGAGTGAAAAAGATTCTTTAGAGCTGTCAAAATCTTTTTTTTATCTATTTGTTTTTCAGAAACAATGAGTGCAATTTCACTTGCTCCATACGATACAACAGATTGAGCTTGCGCAAATTGTAAATCAAGACTTCTACTTCTCTCTTGTGCTTGATTTTTTAAAAATTGCTCTGTTTGATTGGATAAAACATTATAACCTTCAATGCCGATCCCTTTTTGTGCCTGAACGAAAGAATACCAAGTTGCAAAGGATAATCCTAAGGTTAGGGCTAACATAGAAGCACCCATCAATAAAAGAAGCTTCTGCCAAAATAAGAATCGATGCATGTTTACTAATTAGTAGAATCGATAATTTCAGTCCAACGTTTTTGTGTATCAGAGATTGCATTCTCTACAGAAATTTTTTTTCTTAAAGCAAGAACGATGTTATCTGAAAGTATCTGCATAAGTTTTCTACTTCCTGGAATATTGGGCCAGGGTGTTGCATTAAAAAGAGCTGCTTCAGCGGCAGCACTTACCTCTGGCGCAAACTTTCTATAATCATCTGATTTCAATATGGAAATGCGAGTAGGATCTGTTCCTCCATTTAAAACGTTATACTTTGCCATTATATCGGGGCGAACGGCAAATAATAAAAAATCTTTTGCTACTTCTAAATTTGGAGCTTTGGAAGAAATAGCAAGAGCAAATCCGGCATTTAGAGCTGGTGCATGTTGGGCATTTTTTCCACTCCCCTTTGGCATCTGGATTGCCCCCCAATCTCCTCTAATTGTAGATTCGCTATTATCTTCTGCCATTACTCCAATATCCGTCCATTGTTCCACCATTGCAACCCGACCCGACAAAAATGAATCTCTTGAAACTTCAAAGCTAGTCTCTAGCGGTGAGGGAAGTGCATACTCAGCTTGCTCCAACAAACTCTCTAGAGCCATTTTTACTTCTGGTGTATCTAGAGAAGGTCTTCCATCTTTTGTTAGAAGTTGTCCGCCATATCCTCCTACTCGATTTAAGAAACTGGATAAAATTAATATAGGCGCTTTATAGGACATGATCGCTGTTCCATAAATTCCATTTACTTTTTCTTTTTCTGTTATGGTTCGACTAACGTTCAAATAATCGTCCCAAGTCTCGGGAGGATTCAGGTTATGTTTTGAAAGTATAGATTTGCGATAAAATAAAACATGTGTATCCCCATCAAATGGTAAAGCCCAACGTCTTCCCTTCTGTAATGTATACGCATCATAAATCCTAGGAATAAAATCTTGGGGTTGAATGGTTTCCTTATTTTCCTCAATCCAGTCAGTGAGATCTAATAACGCTTTATTTCTTATCAAGTCTCCTAGCTCTGGATACCAAATGATAAAAATATCATATTGAGGATCGGAGGAACGAATATCTTCTAGAGTTTTTCTATAGGTTTCATCGTATCCAATTTCTGTAATTTGAACCACTGCTTTCGTTTCCTTCGTATACCAATCTGCCAATGCTCTTGCTGCTCTTGCCTGAGTTATTGTAACTAAAAATTTTATTTTTTCTCCGGAAAGATTAGGACTATCGTTATGCGAATGAGTTTTTTTTTGAATATCTGAATTATATAGAAAATAAAATAATACGCCCACCACCAGACTAAAAACAATTAAGTATACTTTGTTTTTTAACATGAAATAAAAACCCTCTATTTTGCTAGACAGCAAACCCTAATACTAATGACTTTAAAAAATGAGATATAACATAATCTTTTTTCCTATTCTTGTAAAGTAATTTTATTTTAAAACCTGATATTATTTGGCAGTTCTAATTCTAAACAACACCAATTAGAATTTATCTTTTTGATTTGATTCTTTATTGTTCTGCACAGAGCAAAGATTTTAAATTATTACACGCCCCTGATGTCATAGCGATCGAAGTATAATTAGTGACAGATCCATCCCCATAGTTACCATTTAACGCACCGCTATTCGATGACCATTCAGAACAATTATTCCCACCTGTAGATGGTCTCCATGAACTGACCGTGCTAATTCCAGTCCAGTATTGCCCTCCTCCAAACGAATTTGTGAGAGTCCCAAAAACAAAAATACCTGCTGCGTTTGTAGTGAATAAAGCGGTTCCATCTGTTCTCGCATAACTAGTATTAGTCCGCAATGCCCAATCCAAATTTTCAGATGGATTCGTGCAATTGATATTAATAGAACAGGCACTTCGATTTACTACGTCTGTAATTACCGCCTTATAAATACTTCCATCTGTAGGTTTATTTGCATCAGAATTACACTTAGAATCTGCCCCAAGATAGCCTGAAGAACTTGTTCCAATTAAATTTCCATCATAGGTCGATGCAGTTATAAAAATACGATAGGCGTTTAGGGTTGATCTAATGACTGTAAGAGTATAAGTGGATGTAGTAATTCCATCAGAAGCTTTTACTACAATCGATATTGTATTTGATCCTACACTCAAGCTAATAGGACTCGATGAAGATCCAGATAAAACACTGCTCCCATTTACAGTAATGGTTGCGCTTGCATCCGTTGCAGTCGGTGTGATGGTTATAGAACTAGCTGAGTTTAAAACAGAGAAAGAATAAGAATAAAGAGAAGAGGAAAAACTGGGAGTAATAGTCCCTGAGCTAATTGTTAGAGAAGATAAACTACTGATTGTATTACCACAACGAACAGATATATTTGATATGGAAGAACTCAAAATAGTTCCTGAGCCATTTGTTATCGAGCAAGTCTGGGAGCTAGGTTGAGAAAAGACAGTTACCGAATAATTTGAATTCGTAGGATATAGATTTGTAAATGTAAAATTTCCATTTGCCTCAATGGTTATTCTATCCATCATATTATTTTGTAAAATAAGAGTTCCTTGTAAACCTGACACAGTCCCTCCTAAATTGTAGGAAATAGTTACCTCCCGATTCACTAAACTAAATAAGCCGAGTATCTTAGTCTTAGGACGCACAGTGCAAGAGAAAGCTAATTCTATTAAAAAAGTTATTATAACAATTCTAAAGCTAATCTTCCCTATTTCTTTCATAATATTTAAAAACTATCTTGAGTAGTTTTGATTCTTTTAAATTTTCTGCAATCAATTTAGACTTCGATTCCTTATCCAGAAACTAATTTGATACACTATTTTTCCTTGTTTATAGTTGACCTTACTATCTCTTTTGGTAATCTTAGTCTTATTCGGAATGCAATTACAAATCCTTTTTTAATTAAAATCCGCGGATAATAGAGATTAGACGATGTTTTCTAAAAAAATCATTCTAGCATTTATATTGCCTTCTTTTTTAAGTATTTTTTTTTCTTCTTGCATCAAACCGAAAATTGAAAAGCAAATTCCCAAAGCAATCAAAGGAGTGATCGATCTAAGAGAAATCGATTTTTCTTCTCCCTTTTCTGATTCTATTCAACTCGATGGGGAATGGGCTTTTTTTTGGAATGAGTTTATTGATCCCAAAACGTCTGACTGGGAAAATAAAGTTAATTCCTATATTCAAGTTCCTTCCCAATGGCAAAACCAAAAAGATCCAAGCGGAAATTTTTATCCTGCTTACGGATATGCTAGTTATGTTTTAAAAGTAATCCTCCCAGAAAAGCATCCAAATCTTTATTTTTCTATGAGTGATACTGGAATGGCTTATAGTCTATTTGTAAATGGATCTCTGCGTGCGTCAAACGGTAAGGTAGGGAAATCTGCCGATGAAATGTTTGTGAGACAACAATATATTATTTTTCCTGCAATTAAAACAACTGATACAGAGCTAATCATTGTTATTCACAACTCCAATTTTCATTATTATAAAGCGGGAGTTTGGCAAAGCGTTGTTTTAGGAGAAGCAAAAACAATTCACGAAAGAGAATTTCATAGTATAGCAATCGATTTAATCGTAATTAGTGCCCTTCTTATAATGGGTCTTTACCATATCGGTTTATTTTTTAACAGAAGAAAAGATATTTCTCCTTTTTACTTTGGTCTATTTTGTATTTTAGTAGTCCTCCGAACGATTGCGATTAAGGAGAGATTGATCTACGAAATTTGGTCTGATATTCCTTTTATGATCGTTCATAAAATAGAATACTTTTCTTTTTATTACGGATCGTTAGTTTTTTTACAATTCATTCATTCTATTTTCCCAGAAGATACAAATCCTAGAATTTATAAAGTATTTAAAACTATTTTTATACTCTGTTCAATTTTAGTTCTTGTAAGCACTATGTCGATTTACACTCGAACTCTTATTTTTGTTCAGTTGACCATTTTAGTTGGGATAGTATATACACTTAAAATTATATTTTATGCGATTCGAAATAAACATGTTGGCGCAAAATCATTCTTAGCCGGTCTTCTGATTTTTTTTGTAACTATCATTCATGATATTCTTAGGACTAGAGGAGTTGTATATAGTCCATTTTTAGCAAGTTATGGTCTTTTGTTTTTTGTGGTATCACAAGCAATTGTATTGTCTAGAAGATTTGCAAATGCATTTGTATTATCAGAGGCACTGACGGAAGAATTACAAATTCTTTCGAGTCAACTAGAAGCAAAAGTAAATGAGAGAACAAAAGAATTAAATCTCGCTCTAAAATCCATTCAACAAGATTTATTCTATGCGAAAAGAATTCAGAATAATTCTTTAGTCATTGATTATTCTGAAATCAAAGATTTAGAAATTGTTCCCTATTATTCTGCGATGGTTGAGGTGGGAGGAGACTTCTATGGAATTTCTTCTCCTGTGAAAGATAAATATAGAGTATTTCTCGCGGATGTTACAGGTCATGGAATTCAGGCAGCGTTAATTACCATGGCAGTAAAAGGAATTTATGATAATATAAAAAATTTCGACCTTGCTCCTTCTCATGCTTTAGATATTTTTAATAATGAGTTCTTAGAAAAATACCAATCTTTAAATTCACTTCTCACTTGTATCTTTTTAGATATTGATCCCAAAAATAGTAAGATTCAATATGCGTCAGCCGGTCATCCTTCTTGCATTTTGTTATCAAATGGTAAAATAGAACTCTTAGAAAAAACAGGACGAATGGTTGGAATTACAAAGAATAATAAATACAATGATTTAGAAAAAGAATTTCATAAAGGAGATAGACTTTATCTTTTTTCAGATGGAATTTATGAGCAATTCAATTCGAGTTTGGAAGAATTTGGGGAAGAAAGGCTGTATTCTCTGATAAAGGATACTCGTGATTTACCTCTAAAAGATTCCATTCAAAAGATAATCGCGGATTTAACAGAATTCTTAGGCACAACAAAGATACAAGATGATATTACTATCATTGGAATTGAATCTACAAATTCTAACTAAATCCAACGACTCTATTTCGTCCCGACTCTTTTGCCTTGTAAAGCATTGTGTCTGCACTTTTAACAAGCTGATCGATTTCCATTTCTTTTTCTACTCTTGAGGCTACTCCTATACTTGCCGTAATTTGGAGGATTTGATTTTCGGAGAGGAGAATCTTTTGTTCTTGGATGGATACACGAATTTTTTCTGCAAGCTCGATCGCTTCTTGTATGTTAGTCTTTGGCAAGAAAACCAAGAATTCTTCTCCCCCATATCTTCCCACTATATCCATATTTCGAATTGATTTAGATAAAATTTCTGCTACCTGCTTTAAGACCTGATCCCCAACGTCATGTCCATATGTATCATTCACCTTCTTGAAATGATCTACGTCGATTACTAGCATTGACATATCTGGAATTAGAGGATCAGGTTTTCTCCATAATGTTTCTACTAACGTATAAAAATACCTTCGATTGTGTAATCCAGTGAGACTATCGGTATTGGCTAACTTATTTGCAGCTTGTAAGAGACGAAAACTATCAATGTCTTTTTTCATTGTATCTAACATTTCTAATTGAGCGATTTCATTTTCCTTTTGTAAAACTCTTACCCTGTCTGCTAGAGCAAAAGAAAAAACTACCGCTTCAAAAATATTGGCAAACTGGACTAAATAGTTTATCTCTAATGCATATTTATCAATGATTCCAAATGTTTTAAGGATAAATAGATTTGCTGCCATAAAAAATGGAATCCAAGCAAACAGATAGACTCTAGCAAAACGATTTCCTTTTTTCCAAACATAAAAACCAATTAAAGGTAAAAGAAAAGAGTAAATAATCCCAAGAGTTGAAGTAAGATATACTTTTAATATTGAATTTGAAATTAAAATGAAAATAATCGTGAGAGGGAAAATAACCAAACTGTAGATTAGATAAATATGAATTTTAGGTGCATAAGTTTTTGTATCGAAAAAAGAAATCGTAAAAAGACACAGGTTAAATAACATAACGCATGATGAAATTAAAATCATATGACTTTGTAGGTAAGGATAATTCGACCATATAAATTCATAACCTAAACCTAAAAAGGATATCACATACAAACAAACAGACAAAACAAATAGAACATAGTAAATATAAGCAGCTTCCCTAAGGATTATAAAAAGAAATAAATTATACAAAGCCATTATAAAAAGAATTCCAATATAGGAACCAATAGACATTTGCCGCACATGATCTTTGTTTCGAAAGGCAATTTCAGTGCCCACAAACAAAGGAATTGTAATAGCTGGTACAGATTTTACTTTTATAAAAACGTCCTCTCCCTCTTTAAATCCGTTCGGAAGCCTAAGATTTAAAAATCTGATTTTCATGTCTCTGTCTTGAAATGGATAGATATCACCTATCGACTTCTCAAAATAACTATCATTCTTCATTGGAATATAAAAAACAACTTCGTCTAACTGTGGGTATTCGATAAAAAAAAACCAATTTTCGATCGGAGAGGAAGTTGGATTTTTAATTTTTAAACGAAACCAATAGGTAGAATTTGAAAGTCCAAAGTTGATCGAGCCAGAATAATTTTTTTTGAAATTTAGGCTTTTTACGGAATTTAAATCCAAAGAATTGCTTTTATCTTCTAAGTAGTCTACATGAGACATGACTTCTAAAAGATTTTTTTCATTCAAAGATATAAGGTCGTTCCCCTTGACTTCAAAGAAGAAACTAAGCAGAAGAAGAGTAATTAAAATAGATTTCGGTAAAGATATGTAAAAAAAATTTTTCAATGTAGAACTTTGTAAAGCCAAAGGATTTCTAATAGATATAACTAAGGAGGCAAAACCTTTGAATAAAAAAAATAGAAAATTCATCATTCCAATCTCAATTTTATTTATAGGGACTTTATTATCACCTCTGTTTTACTGTCTAGATGCAAATAAAAGTAGTTTAGCTCTGAACGCAAAAACAGAGGTAAATCCTTCCCCTGCATTATCACAAGCTATAGGAATGCAATCAGCATTCAACGAAGTTTTTGAGCACACAGCGGACAGTGTAGTGTCTATCGCGACTGAAAAAACCGTCAATATACAAATGAACCCTTTTATGGATCCATTTTCTGGCGAGCCATTTTTCTTTGGTCCAAGAGGCAAAGGAAAAACACAAAAACAGAAACAAAATGGTCTAGGGTCGGGAATTATTCTAAATAAAGAAGGTTATGTTCTTACAAACGAACATGTTATCCACGAAACAGATAAACTGCATGTAAAACTAAGAAATAAAAAATCATATGAAGCAGAGATCATTGGTTCAGATCCCGTTTCGGACATTGCACTACTGAGAATCAAAGGTGCGAAGGATCTATCGCCTATTGATCTAGGGGATTCTTCCAAAGTTAAGGTAGGGGACTGGGCTATCGCAATTGGAGCTCCTCTTGGGTATGAGCATTCCTTTACTGTGGGCGTTGTAAGTGGGATCGCTCGTGGAGGTATAGATTCCTCAGGAGTAAGTTATATTCAAACTGATGCAGCCATCAACCAAGGAAACAGTGGAGGTCCACTACTCGACATCTATGGAAGAGTCATTGGTATTAATCGTATGATAGTTTCTCCAAGTGGTGGGTCTATTGGTATCGGATTTGCAATTCCAATCAATGAAGCAAAACGTATCGTGGAAGAACTCAAGACTAATGGTAAAATTAAAAGACCTTGGGTTGGCATAGCGTTAGATGCAATAGATGATGAAACAAAAGACGAGTTAAAATTATCCTCTACTGAAGGAGCTTTGATCAAACAAATCTATGGAGACTCACCTGCAGCAGAAGCGGGACTCGAATTACAAGATGTAATCACAAAGATTAACGATGAAAAAATGAAATCTCCGGAAGATGTGGTGAACTTTGTCCGTAAAAGTAAAATTGGCGACAAGCTGTCCTTTACAATTTTACGAAAAGGGAAAGAAGTAAAAATTATGGTCAAAATAAAAGAAAGAACGCAATAATCATTCATGTAATTCTCCCTTATTGCAACTGGATTGTGCTAAAAATTAGGTTTTAGAATAAGAAAGGTTCTATTCCAAAATTTTTACACAATCTTTTTTTTTAAAGAAAGAACCAATTGTATTTACTCTGCATTACCATCCATAAGGATTTAGTTTCATACTGACTGATCAAAAAACAAATTAACAAAATAAACCCTATCAATACTTTCGTTGTAGAAAGTTGAATTTTTGTTTTTGAATCGGAAAATCTTTTATTAATAAATGATAAAATCCAATTTAAGAGATTCTCAATAAAAAGGATAAAAATTCTAATTCCATCAACAAATAGAATTAAAAAAGGAATCATCATTCCAATCATAAGCCTACCCGAAGTGAAAAATGGATTTTCACGAGAAGGATACCAGCATTTTCCAAAATCATAAATCATACTGAGTAAAAGCAAAAATAAAACGGAAATAATGATATAAATAAAACTCAGAATTTGCACAAATCGAATTCGATCAGAATAAGCTTGCTTGTTTAAAATACTGTTGAACCCACTCGCTATTACCAATAGAATCGAATAAGTATAAAGTCGGTCTGAGTCTTTAGCTGCCATTTCTCTAAGTCCCCAAACTAGCTCTCCCCGCCAAAATGTTTTAAACAGAGAAGAGAAAAAATAAGTAAATCCTTTCAGAGTAAAAATTGGATGATTGAATATTTCTGTGATTGGTTTATATGTCCAATCCAGATCTCGCATTTTCTCTGCTGTTCCTGTAAATTCGCCTATCGTCATTTGATTCCACAGAAACCATACAAATACTGGTATAGAAGTGGATAAAACAAAAATAATTAGATTGACTATTTCTTTTTGGATCATCTGCTGAGAGCGAATTAATTTTATAACTCTGAGAAATAAAATAAGACCAACTAAAGTGATTAAAGGCACATTCGAAACTTTAGTTAAAAATGCCATGGCAGTGAAAGATCCAGCGAGAAAATAAAAAAGATAGGATTTATTTGTAAAATAAATTTCCATCAAAAAGAAAAAAGAAAGCAAACAAAACAAGGCAGAGAGAGTGTCACTGTTTAGAGTATAAAAAACATCCTGTGGAAATACTGTCACCAGAAGTAAAACCGATGTCCTAATATAAAGATTGTCATGCCAGAAAACTCCAAGCATCCAATATACAATCCAAAAAATGGAAATATAAATAAATAAATTTAAAAACCTAAGCCAATAGAGTTGATAACCACCCTCAAGCCCCATCCATTTCCCAACATGAAACCAAAATCCAAGAAAAGAATAATAAACAGGAGGAGAAAACACTTCATGATTTTTTTTATCTAGCCATTCCTGCGAAAGATAATCAACGTTAACCGCTTCCCCTAACTTCCAATTTGGCAATGGAATTTCTTTAGATGTATAATTTTCAGCTCTATAAAAATATTCAGGCGAACCATATAAAACAATAAATCGAGCTGATTCAGGCTCAAAGCGAAGGTTCTCTTTACTTGGAAGATCTCCTTTTGCATATTTCATAATTGTATCAAAATGTGCATGCTCATCTACATTATTAAAAAAAGGGAAGGCTGCATTTCCTACAAAAATTCGTAAGCCTGTGAGTATACAAAGAAGCCAAACAAAATGACGGTAATTTATTTTTGAAAACATCATAATCATTAATAACTCTTCTTAGGGGTAAAGGAATAATAAACAATCTTATTTGGGAATATTTCTTTTCCAGACAAATTATAGAAATGAAATTTGATATTTGCTTCTTTCTTTTCTACAACCCAATACTGATAGTAAATTGTATCCTTTAAAATATTTTTAGCATCTACTCTACTCTTATCTGAATATTCAAGAATCAGTTTCTCTGGTTTCATACCTGAATTCAGCATATTGACCTTAACTGCAAGCACCACTCTCTCCTCTGGAGAATTTGATACTTCACAGTTGTGTTGAATCAACCAAGGATCTGGATTGACTGGAATACAAAAAGCATCTTCCTTCAAAAGAGGTATAAATGAATCCCATTGTGAGTGGGAAAAATCTTTATTTTTATATATATCCTCTTGCTCTTGAAAGAGTCTATAACCAGGATAAAAATAAATAAATAAAGCAATTAGAATCAACTGCATTATTTTTGAACGTAAATTTCCAATTAAAATAAAAACAGTTAAAATGAAAGAATGATGAGCTATAAAATACCAACGGAAAAAAGGTGGATGAGAAAATTCACCAATTTTTAGTTTGGGATAATATTCAACAGGAGCAAGACCCAAAAACAAAACAAGAGAGATAATAGACGTTAGTTGAAGACCAAATAAACCAAATGCTAATTGCTTTTTATTGATTCGATAAAAATAAATAGGTATGAATAGAAATGCAGTTAAGAAAAGGGCGATCTTAATAAAAAAGAAACTGGGAATCAGATAGAAGTAACCCATAAAATCTTGAACAGAAATGCCTAGGTATAAATCAAAAGTCATTGTTATTAATTGGGAAATATTTTTCTGTGAACTAGATTGAACACCACCCGATTGGAAAATTAAAACATACAAGCAAAATACACTCTGCAATATAGCACCTAGCGTGAGCATAGAATACACTAACGCATCTTTTCTTTTATTTTTGTATACTGCCATAAGAAGCAACAATCCAAAATAAGGCGCAATACAAAGAAGGAGAGCTTTAGAGCCTATTAAAAATAAACCTAGTAAGCCCCACAAAAAAGTTGTTAAATAAGACTTGTTTCGAAATCCATAAAACGAAAGTAGAAACAAGAAGACAAACCCAAAATAAATAAAATTTATATAAGGAAACATTTCAAAATTTGGGAAAAAAGCAAGCGTTAAGCCAAGAGCAAATCGAATTATATTAGAAGGAATTAATATTTTGAAATGATGCAGGTTGATAAAGGAACAAAAAAAAGAAATTCCAGCTAGTGCTATAACTTGAAATATAAATGGAGCATTTGCTTCTGCCCCGCCTATCGTCACAACAAAAAAAGCAATAATTCTTTGTAAAAGAGGGAGATAGCCCGCCTCGGGTATTAAAAAAGTTTTAAAGACTGGAGTATATCTTGCGTGATAAAAAAAATTAGCTCCAGCTTCTGCAAAAAACTCTGCCTCAATTCCATTGGAGGGAAACTTAATTAGAGCAGTGATAAAAATTATAACGAAAGAAATTACAAACAATATAGAGGGTAAATACTTATTTAATCTAGAACGGATCATAACACAATCTCTAATCTTTCTGCCAAAGTGGAAAATTTTTGATCTTAGTGCAAATTGCATCAAAACTGATATTTTCTTTTTCAAGATATTCTTTATAAATCAAAATATCCTCCTGTCTTCCTTGTAATTCTGGAGAAACTAAACATATTTTAAATCCGTTATCTTTTAGAATCTTATAATTTTCTGAATTTATGGGAAGTTTAGTAAAGCAATCTACCCAAACCCAATCAACTTTACCGGCTAACGTTAGAATTGTATCTAAAGTTTCATATTCAGAAAAACGAAGAGCTAGATTTTTTTCACCCATTCGAATCAGTTGGATTATCATTGGAAAAGATGAATCTAAAAAAAAATATTTTTGCACATTGTATTTTTTTACTAACTCTAATACTCTTGCTTCGATACGCTCGGATTTTATATTTAAGATAAGTGTATTTCGATCTCCATAGTGTTCTAAAAAAGTCTCAAACTTCTCTCCCCCCGTAAAGGGATCATGTTGTAAAATCAAATCCTTTCCCTCATCTCTCAAATCCAATTCCACACCAACACCAACAGGAAGGGATAGTAATTCATTAACAGTATTGATTCGATGAGCAATATATTCAGTCTTCAATTCTTTAATTCCTTTTTTAGTTTAATACTAAAATCAAATGTTCTTTTTATAAATTTCCATTTTGCTTTTAAACCAGTATTCCAAGATGACTGACCATGAATACGCGGCGGAAATACAACAGTAAAACGTAAAACTTTTAATCCTTGTATCTTCGCTTGATACAGCGCGTATAAGTCTAAAGAAAAATCATGAGGTGGGTTTTTCCAGGACTCAAAAAAAGTCCGTGGGAAAATATTCGGTTGGGCATTGATATCCCAAAGCGGTTTGCCCATATATAACGTTTCAAAAAAACTCATTCCGATTGTGAAGAATTGATCGAATATAGGTCTACCAGTTCTAGAACCCTTTACATAACAGTCTTTTGTCTCTTCTTTTTCTAAAATTTCTAAACCTCTTATAATATCATAAGGATCCGTTTGCATATCAGCGTGGGTCCAGCCAATATATAAGCTATCTGTAGCGGCTAATCCTTGTAATATGCCAAAGCCATAACCTTGGTTAACCGGAACACGAATAGTTTTTGCGAAATTATACTTTGGAATTAATTTTTCCAATACTTCTTTAGATCCATCAGTTGATCCATTGTCTACAAGTAAAAATTCAATATCATCTCTCTTTACTACTTTTACAAGACGTTCTAGGATGAGTGGGATATTCTTTTCTTCATTGTAGCAAGGAATCACAATTGTTAATTTTTTCATTTAAACACCCAAAATTTTTGTCCAATATAATTTAAAATAGTAGATGTGCCTGTTGCACATAAAAAGGCAAATAACTTCTGATCCAATAAAATTTTCAAGACAGTATCATTAATAAATACGTTAGCAGATAGAGTTAAAGCGTATAAAATAGCAAATCGTAAGATTTCTAGGGAAGATGGTTCTTTTTTTTGAAAGGTTAAATACTTGTTTAAAATATAAGCAACAATAGATCCAAGAATAAATGAGATAGTCTTGGAAACATTATGACCAAGTATATTAAAAAGAAAATAATAAGAAAGCAAATCTGTTAAGACTGCACTACATCCTGATATTAGAAAGAATATTAATTCACGTTTCATTTATACGGATGCCAGTCCACTTTTTTAAAAAATTTCTGCCAATAGAGATATGTTTTATAGTCGTTAGGCGTTCCCCAACAAATATAATGATCAATTCTGAATATCTTAGTTTTGAGACCTAATTCGATTGCAAGACCAATCATTGAATCTACATAAAACTCATGGTTCACTCGAATATTTTTTTGAATTAAAACATCTAAGATTTGTAGGAATATTCTCGCAGTCTTAAAATAAAAAGCTCCTACTATCGCATCGTCTTGAATCGGATTATTCGAAATAGGAACTTTTACGGAGACGGCTAATGCATCTTTACCACTCGCTTGAATCCAACCATACATCTGAGGATTTCTTTCACTTGTAGGATTTCCAGAGAATGTAAAGGCAAATACATCTGGATCTTCTTCGGCGATAAATTTCTCCAACTGAATTCCATCATATAGCATCCCATTATCACTGGCAGCAATAAAAAGAGGTTTATCTATGTTTTCCTCAGATAGACCGAGAGAAACAGTAATGGCTTGTCCTTCTGTAACTCCCTGAATTCCAACAACCTTAACATTTTCAAAAGAAGCTTCTAAAGTTGTTTGGATTGGGTATTTTTGTAAATGTTCATTGAGGCAAACAAATATATTCCGCTTAGAAGCTGGAAGACTTTTTCCTGCTTGCACTACCATTGCCTCTCCATCTACAGGAATCAAAGGCTTTGGGTCTTTGTATCCTTGGTCAGCGAATCTACTTCCTCTACCTGCCATTGGTATCAAGTTAATTCGATCTTGTGCGGGGGCAGTTTCATATTTTTTAGAAAGACCTTTAAAAATATCAGACCAGTATAAGTATTCTTTCAATTCTCCAGGAGTGCCCCATTGAAGCATGTGGTTAATTTCGAATATCCGCACTTTGAGTCCATCTTGAACTAACAAATTGTAAACAACGCTTGCATAGTATTCGCCATTCACAGATAAATCTCTTTCCATTGTTAGATCGAAGTATTTTTTAAGAATTCTTCCAGATTTAAAATAATACGTTCCATCCGATGCATATTCACTCATTCGATCATTTGTGAAAGGTTTCTTTTCTTGGATTTCAAGCATCCAATTATCTTTTTCTCTCATAAATGCATAGTTTACGGTTCCTAGCATATGAGGATGAAAACCTCGATAAGCAGAAATAGCACCATCTGCTTGATTTGACCTAACGTCTTCTAAAAATGCTTTATAGTCCCAGTCTTTTCCGAAATCACAATAATTTACTATTGCTTCTTCATCATCATCGATCATCGAGTAAATAAGAGATACTGCATAGACAGGACCTTTTTTATGTGGAGGAATGGAAATCACATTAGCATTTGGAACTAAAGACAAAAGAACAGATCGCATACTAGTATTTGCAAAATGTTCTTCATTGCAAATAAAAGTAAACTTGGTTTCACTAGGAAACATTGCGACGACATGCGCGATAATAGGTTTTCCTTCGACTTGAATCAATGGTTTTGGATCTTTATAGCCAGCATCTAGGAAACGCTTTCCAATGCCAGACATAGGAACAATGATATGCATATTACACCTTCTGCCTATATTTCTCAGCTTCCCAATGAGATAGATATTTTATTTCAGAATCAGAGAGTGAATTTGGATTCTTTTGGGAAGCAATATGATGAAGCCGCCAGACTTCTTCGCTCTCTCTTGCCTTTGAGTAAGTATTTCCAGAAAAATATAAACTGTTTTGAAAATAAAAAACTCTTGGAACTATCGTATGAGTATCTAAATAAAGTTGAATCTGCTCAACTATTTTCTTTGGTTCAATTGAAACCAAAACTAAAACACCAGCAGCTAAAAAAACAACAGCATCCGGAAAAAATGGTTTTTGGTTGATAGAGATAGAATTTGATTCTGACTTTGGAGAATAAATTGTAACCCATGCTTCTTTTGTAATAGATTCGATGGCATTAGAAATATGGTTTGCGATTTTTTCTTCTGCAAAATTGAATTCCTTACCTAAGAGATTGCAAATTTCTTCTGTCTTTTGAAAAGCATCTTCTGCTTTTTCAGCAAATGTAACTAGACCATGGTTTTGAAAGATAAATGCTTTCGGGTCTTTTTGTTTTTTTTGCTGGAAGGATTTAAGAGAATCAATCATCTCAAGTGCTAATTCTATCCCAGGAGTGCGATAGGCGACTAAGGCAACATCAGAAAAAAGAGAATCACATTTTTCCTTTGCATCCAGTCCACTAAAATAAGATGTTACTAAAACAGGATGAGTATGTAGAACAAATCCATCTAAAATTGAGTGAAGCAATGTTTCAATAGATGGCTTTCGGTCTTTTGTCATATTAAAACTAGAAACCAATTCACCTGCTTGTTTTTCTTTTTGTTTTTTATCAAAAGAAGTCCAGTCGGTTTTATAAAAAGCATTTCTTAGATTCAAATTATCTACTAGAACAAAACTTTTTTCTGATTGTAAATCGGAAAGACGAAGGCCCGAGGCTTTTACATACATATTTCCATTGGGAAGTTTAGCAGATGTGTTCCCTCCACCAGCTTGGACTAAATCAAACCTTTCTCCCGCACGCCTAGACATTTTAAGTAAATCAGCTAACACGCTGTTATCCGCTATCATAACAATTTATCAAGCGCTTCTCTAAAAGAAGGCAAGCACAACTCCTCATCCTCTCTGAATCCAAAGTAATAGCTAGAAATACCAAAATCTCTAGCTCCTAGAACATCTTTTTCGTAATTATCTCCAATCATTATAGAGGAAAGCTTTTGTGCATTTAATTTTTTAATCGCTAATTCAAAAATACGAGAGCTAGGTTTCTCGGCTCCCGCTTCTTCGCTGGTTATAATTGCATCAAAATAGGAATCAATTTTCAAAAAGGCGAGCTTTTTTAACTGAATCTCGGTGGTTAAATCAGTAATCAGACCAATTTTTTTCTCTCTCCTTTTTAGCTCTTGTAAAAATTCAATTACGCCTTCTCCCAAAACCATATTTGGGAAATAATTTTTCCAGTAGGAATTTTCAAGTGGAATTGCATATTGAACTGGATTCAGACCAAATGCTTCGCAAAATTCTTTTGCATATAACAACCGGCTATGCGAACTAGCAAGTCCATGAAGTCTAGTATTGATTTCTTTTCTGACCTGTTTATAGGTCTCTTTTACTTTTTCTTTTTCTAATTTAAATTCAGTTGAGGCAAATTCTACAAAACCATTTAGACCAGATTCGTGGCAGATGCTATAGGAATAGAGCGTATCGTCTAAATCTAAAAAGAAATACTGATAGGGTTTAGGCATTGTCAAACTCCAGATACTTTTTACTAATCATAACTAAAACAAAAAGTTGAACAATTCCTTGTAGAGAGTTTTCCCAATCTTGAAAAGGAGAAATGATTTCTTCTAAAACAGGAATATAGATAGATGCCATTTCGCTTAACTCTTCTGGACTTGGGTGATGATCAAAGATTAAGTATTGGCTTTTAAGATCTTGACCGTAATCCCATTCACTCAACCAACCACCTTCTTCTAAACGAAGAATCAAATCCTCCATGTGATATTCGGAACTAATGGATATTTTTAGAGATATATGAGGATTAGCCGCTTGATCTCCAACTTTAAATTTATTTCTTGAAAAATATTCAATAGTAAGATCCGCAAAATTTTTCTGAGGCTGAATGTATTTGTCTGAATCTTTTGCTCGTTTTGCGATTTGCTCTTGGATCTTTTTAGGACTGTATCCTCTTTTTTTTGTATCTCGCAAAATTTTCCAATGAAGTCGTAAATTTTCCTCTGTATCTAAAAATATTTTTATATCTATCACCTTACGCATTTTGGGAAGATAAAAAGTATGAAGTCCACTCAGTATAATAAAATCGGATGGCTGAACAGGTTGAGGCTCTGTAAACTTTCCAGTATCATGATCATAATCTGGACGATAGATGACTTCCCCTTTTTTTAAACGAATTAGATTTTCTGCTTGTCTCTCTAGATAATTGGCTCTTGGATTTAAGTGGGTGATGGTTTGATAATTTAAATTTCCTCTTTCCCACCTGTGATCCCCATCGCCTTCTAAAAGTGTAACAGAAGGACTCAAAAGTTTTTCAAGAGAATGAAGCAAACTAGATTTACCCGCCCCACTATCCCCTCCAATTCCAATCAAGATTGAATTTGGTTTTTTATAAATACGATTCGATCTAACTCCAATTCTATAAATAATAAATAAGTTAGCCGCGAGAGATGTTTGTAAAAAGGTATAAAGTAGACCAGAAAATTTTGGATTCATAGATTTAAGATTTACTTCCTTACCTAGAAAGAATAAATCTATATAGTCTCCCTTCCAAACAAATAGAAAAAACAAAACATAGCTTATACAAAAAAAACCATAGAGACCAAAAATCTGGTATTGCTTTTTTAGATATTTAAAATAAAAATAAAGTAAGAATGGAGTGAACCAAACATACCAACCGGGAGCAGGTGGAATAAATAATACAAACACTGCAAATAGAATGGTAACCCAAGTGATAAATAAATCTTTATTTAACTTTGTATAACCAAGAAATCGGAGATATAAAATAAGAATGGCTGCAATCGAGAGATAAATACTATTATCCCCTACTTTATAAAAAACTTTCCAGATTAGATCCTGTCTAGAATTAAAAAGAACCATAGTTCTAAAACCAGAATCGAAATACCAAGGAAAACTAATTAAACCATAGATAAGAAATACGATTGAGAAGAAATTAAAGAGACTTTTATTTCTTTCCTTTCTAAAAATATAAACGATAAACAAAGGAAGAACTGCGATGATATGCAGTTTAAACGTCATGGCTAAGCCAAAATAAAAAGCAGATTCTTTATAATTTCCTTTAAAGATTCTAGAAACAGAAAGAAGTAGAAGTGCGGTAGGCCATAGATCAAGCTGCCCATGAATATAAATCGAGTAGAGGATAACAGGAGATAGCCCATAAAACCAAAGAATAATTCGCTCTCGATCCGGAAAGAATTGAAGCATTACACGGAATATTAGTAAATCTGCAAGTAAAGTTGGAATGATAAACCCAATACTCTGAGCAAAACTTCCTAGTTTAAAAAGAGCAATTGGTAGTTGAAATAAAGTATAGAGATAGAGCATGGAAGGATGATAGGGAAATGCATCTACACGAACTGGAATACTATCTGCCCAAGGAGAAATAAACTGAAAGGTGAGAATCTGATTTGCAAACTTTACTAGAAAAGGGATAAATAATACATTGGAATATTCAGAAGAAAAAAGGAAAAATAAAAGAATTTTAAAGAGCGCAATACAGAGTAAAATCGAAATAGAATTTAATTTTATAAAGGAATTTTGCAGTATTTTCATTGTTTTGGCTATCGCGTAATATAGAAACTCACTCTGAAATAAAACCCGTTTTAGTAAAGAGAAATTAATTCTGATACCTAGAGTGGTTCGGATTTCTGAAGTAGCAGGATTTTAAAACTATTATAACTTTTTTAAACTATAACACTTATTTGTTACTGAAAAATAGGAAATTAATTTCGACGTTCGATATAAATAGTAATGTTGAAACTTTTTGTTAAATAAAAAAAGGCTGTCTTAACTTCTGCCAATACACTAAAACATTTTTTAAAAATATACTTTATAAAAAAACGTTATTTGAAATCCATCTTATCTTGTTTGTTTCCGTTTGTATAATTAAAGAGCCAATGACTCTGATTGCCTTGTAAAATAATCCCTCTTTTATCTGGATACATTTTGAATACATCACCAATAAGAGCAAGGTCTTTCCATGCCGTAGTAGCGTCAGAGAGATGGATTGCGTAAAAATTTCCTCTACGTCCAACGAAATAAATAATGTTGTCTTTTAAAATAGGATAGCCAACAGGAAATTCTTCCATCACATATTTATGACGCATCTCACCAAACTCTTTATCTACCCAGAATAAATTTCCAGAATCATCTAGAATGATAATATACTTTCCAAAAAAGATTGGATACATGAGAATAGCACCGGGGGTAAGAAAAAACCACTGTCTGAACTATGATTTGTATGATTTATTTGATGACTATGATTTTAATATTGAAATATTTTTGTGTCTTAATCACAACAAGGAAACTTTAAATACATTTTCTGCTACATTCAAAATTTAAAATTCAGCATCATAATTTCTTCTCATTATCCACCAAAATATTCTTGAATCAGTAAAATGAAATTGCGACCCTGACCGAATGCCTACTCTAATAAAACCACCGACTACCGAACAACCAGAAGTAACCGCCACTTCACGGTCAAATAAACTATTACCTATTAGTATGCTATTTGGTTGTATACTTATTATCGTCGCTTCACTAAACTATGTTACAAAAGCCGATGAAGAAGAGCTTGAAGCGTTACAAGCCAAGCTAGATAAACGTGAACCTCTAAAAGATTATGAAAAAGAAGCCTATTGCGACCTATTATGGAAGGTAAAGCAGATACAATTATGTGCTTGCAAAAAGAATTTTATAAAAGATATTGGGAGTCTGACTGGCTATACTGTTCAGAAAACCGATTTAGATTGGAGAGGTTCCGGAAAAACTTTCGAAGAAGCATTAGAGGAAGCATTTCGTAGAACAGGTATTCCTAAAGAACGTTTTGTCGCAAAAAAATGGGCGAAAGACATTAATGGAAAATCAGGCGTGGTGGAATGGAAAGGTCCAAGAAGTAGCGAAATAAGCGTAGATGCTCCGCATGAAATTGATGGTCCGGACGTTTTTCATATTGGATTTAAAGCGTTAGATTTAGATGACCAAAAAATTAAGGGGCATATTTTTCTAGATTGCGTTCCCTATTTCAGAGGAAAAAAGAAAGAAGATGATTAACTTTGTAAAGGAAAGTCTCATGGAAGCACTGACGACCACTAATTATACGGTTGGTGAAATGTCTCCACTCGAATCTATTTTCTTTCATAAAAAAGTTTCTGAAAAATTTGCTGATGGCAAAAACTACGATTGTTTATTGTGGGAAGCTGTTGGTAAAAAATCTGGATTTAGTGTCCGCGATGAAAATGCATGGAAATGGTTAGATGAATTTATTCAACTAGATGAATGCATTCTCTTCTTTGAACAAACCGATGATTCAACTGTCTATACCTTTCAAGAAAATCAATCTCTTACTAAATTCCTAACCAAACTACAAGGTTATGTTTTTTACATCACAAACGAACATCTAGATTTCTTAATCTACTTCAATGATAGCGACTATCTTCGTTGCATCGGCACCGCCGAGCCTTGGCTTCGCAACAAAGCCAAAGAACTTTCCAAAACCGGCTGGGTCGATATGGACGGGAAGAGTTATTTGTAGGCGCGTAAGTTTTCGCAGTCGGAAAAAATCATATTTGTAGTTTCAACTTAGGCATTTTGTGAAACGAAAAGCCTAGTTTTTTGTAGGTTTGCTCAACTTTTCCATTGACAGTCTTATTATCAAAAATAGTTTCTATTTTGTCCTAACCTAATGGTAAGCTAGAAAAAAAGGAGCATCTATAGATGAGTGATTTACCACCCATATTACTCGACAACCAATCCGACGAGAAACGATTATCCAATTTTCTAAACAAGACAATATTTCCCAGTATTCAGGAAATGTACATTGCCACCGGCTACTTCTACTTATCCGGCTTCGGCGTTATTCATCCTAGCTTACTTTCTAATCCAAAGATTCTAGACAAATCATCTGATTTGATTCGAATGATTATTAGTCCTAAGACTGACAAAATCACGCGCGATGTTTTAGATAGAGCATTGTCCGAGGAAAGCGAGAAGGCAAAATTAATCCAAACGATCATCCAAGACTTTGAAAATTCTTTAGAAGAAACAACTCTTATTTCTGCGGAAGGTTTAGTTGAACTACTGAAGAGCAAAACAATTAGTATTCGCTTATTTCTAAAAGATTTTTTTCACGCAAAGGCATATATCGCAAAAGTCAATCATAGTGGGCATCTGCATACTTATACAATCGTTGGTTCATCTAATTTTACTTTAAATGGTCTTTCGAATAATCGCGAATTGAACATGGTCGAAAATAATCCAATTTATTTCGATAAATACAAAGAATGGTTTTTGCAGTTGTGGGATAATGAAACTTTACCGCTTGATGCAACTCTTTTACAAGTTGTAGAAGAGTCTATTCGAAAAGCAAAAGAGAACCAAACCAATCATATAGATTCAGAAGTGTTCTTAACTCCTCTCCAAATGCTACTTTTTATCGTCAAGTATTTCCTAGGAATTCTAAGCGATGAAGATTTACAAGTAAACGATCAGCTAGTAGAGTTCCAGAGAATTGGTGCTGAGAATGTAATGAACAAACTCGAAAAACTAGATGGTGCGATTATCTCGGATTCAGTTGGGTTAGGAAAAACGTTTACTGCTGGAGAAGTCATTAAGCGTTATATCAAAAATAATAAACGAGTCCTAGTCATCACTCCACCTAATACTGTCTTAGAGCAGTGGAGAGAGACTTTGAAAAAATACTTTGGCATCGAAGATGGCGGCTTACTCACGTTATACTCACAAGGGAAATTTTCCCAATTAGAAAATGAGGAAGTCAGACAAATATTCACAAAAAAAATTGACCTGATTGTTTTAGATGAAGCTCATAGAGCTAGAAATAAAGAATCCAAACTCTACCATAATCTAAACAGCCTTCATCCACACGGAGAACGGGCAAAGGTGTTGCTATTAACCGCAACTCCATACAACAATAGAATCAGTGATTTAGAGAATTTAGTTCGTCTTTGCACGACAGAAACTAAATTGACTAACGCTGGTTTAACTCCCAAATCTTTTTCGGACATGGAAGAATTTTCTAAAAAATTATTCGCAGGAATTCCTTTCTCAGAAATAGAAAACGATGAAAAATACAAAAAGAACAAAATGCTGGTTAAAAATATTCTAAATGCAGTCATGCTTCTTAGAATGAGAACAACCATTCGAGAAAAATACGGTAAGATTACCATTGCAGGCAAACCCTTAGTATTCGAAGATCCAGTTGTAAAAAGAATGAATTATACCTATTCAGATGAATTTCAAACTTTATTTCAAGAACTCCCAAATTTTCTTTCTCAGTTGGAATTGCCACATATTCGGATTTCTAAACCGGGTAATTCTGGTTTTGCGCTAGGAAGCCTTTACAAATTGTTCTTGTTTAAGCTAATAGAATCAAGCCTTTATGCGTTCAATATGTCCATTGAAAGAATCATTACCAAAAATTTAGAACTCAAAGAACGTATCTTAAAAGATGGACTTTCGCGAGTAATGAAAGAGAGTCAACCGGATATTGACGATTCTATATTTTCTGAAATGGAAATAGAAGAAGAGGAAGATAAATCGCAAAACGAGGATTATACAGAAGAAGATGTACTTCATTGGATTGAAAGTGATTTGTTACTCATTCAAAAATTTTTGGATACGCATATTAAACCACATCGTAAAGATGCTAACAATCCAATTTCGATTCATGACCCAAAGATTGATAAAATTCTCGAAATCCTAAAAGAACCCGGCTACAAAAAAGCTCTGGTGTTTACTACCTACAAAGACACAATCTTTTACTTAAAGCATAAACTCACAGAAGAAAAAAATGCAGGTAACTTCTCGTTAGCTTTTGAAACAGCCACAGGTGAGGATAAGGTAAATCATTCTCTAGAGAAAAAACTAGATCGCTTCGCGCCTAAGGCAAGAAACATTTCTACAGAAAATCCTGATTTTACTGAAATCAATGTTCTATTTTCGACTGACGTTCTTTCGGAGGGTGTGAACTTGCAAGATGCAGACTTACTCATTAACTTTGATTTGCCTTGGAATCCAATGCGTATTGTCCAAAGAATTGGTCGGGTGAATCGAATTGGCTCAGAAAATAAAATCAAAGTAATCAATCTAAGTCCCGATTCTACACTCGATCAATTTTTAAATTTGATTAAAATACTAGAAACGAAGGTGACGATGGTGGCGACCCTTTTAGGAAAAGAAATGGCAATTCTTAGCTCGGACAAAGAAACCATTCATGCAGAGGATATTGGAGAAGAAATCAAGAAACGAGAAAACATTTCCAGTATTTCCGATTATGAAAGAATTTCTGCTTCCAATTCCTTCTTTGGTGATTTAGAGGGAGAAACGGATGAAGATTATTTTAGGAGTTACTTGTTCTTTTCCTCACAGGAAAACAGAATTCGTCAGAAAGATTTTGCCGAAATTACTTCTTTTAAATCGACCAAAGTTTATTATTCTATTCTAAACCAAAACCCTAAAACTTCTTACACGTTCTATGAAATCTATGGGAAACGTGGGAATTACAAAGATTTGCTTTCTAGAATTTGTATAAAAGCAGAATACAGCCTTGACACAAAACAAGTTATGGTTACACAAAATTATCCCTTTCATCTTTTTACAAAAGAGAATATGTCAAAGTCTGGATTTACTAAATTTGAGTTAACAAATATAGAAACATTTCGAGAATTAGAAAAAAATACCAAAGAAACTTTTAAAGAAATCCTCGAAAACAGAACGAAACAATATTCCCTTGCCAGCTTAAACCAGAGAGCAAAAAAGATTAAAGGTGGACAAACCATTCTTTACACGCAAATCGCAAGTCTACTTCAAAAAGACGAACAAGAGCTCATTGGAGAATCTTTCCGCGAAGTATTAGAAAAAAAGAATTGTTCTAGAGAAATAGAAGAGCTTCTAACCATTTTAGCACTCTACCAACTTCCTACCAATAAATTAAAAGAATTAGAATTAGCTTTGAAGAAGGTTGGCATTGTTTGGGAAAAACAAATCTCTAAACCCTTATACATTCCATTCACAGAAGAACTCCTGCATTTTTATAACACAACTATAATGAGAGATCCAAACCTTCGTGGGGTATTGTATCGAAAAGAAGAAATCTTTGGAGAAAAAATAGTATGCCTAGCAATCTAAATGAAAAACAATTAAAAGAATTCATTCTAGCGGTTAACAGCAAACAAGAAGTTCTAGACCTATTTAAAAACCTTGGCTTTACTGTTGAAGAAGGAGACGACTCGGACTATGTAAATATTTCTGATAATGATTTAATTGAGATCATTTTCTTTTCCTCTATGCAGGATTTTTTAAATAGTGCAAAAACTGTTTCCATTGGAAAGTATTGCACTCTTGGGATTTCAGAAGATTTTGAAGATTGGATTTTTGCGAAATCAGTGATTGAAGATGGGCGTAAACTAAAGAAATTCAAATTCTCTAAAACAAAACTAAGTAGTACTCCAAAACCAATTGCAGTCAAAAAACTCTTAAATTTCAAAGTGAATGATTTAAAATCCTTCGAGGACATTTTTAAACGAAAAGATGTAACCAAAGATTTTTACAAAAAGTTTGAAAAACTAATTGAAGCACTCATTAAAAAAATTACGGGAATCAAATCGGATGAGGATAAGAAGTGGTATGCGTCAGTCATCATCAATCGAATTTTATTTATCTACTTTATCCAACACAAAGAATTACTTGGAAATCGAGATAAGTCGTATCTAGGTAAACATCTAAAAGCATTTTCCAAGAAGAAAAAAGATTCTTACTTTCAAGAATTTTTGCGCCCCTTATTTTTTGAAGGACTTTCCAAGAAGGATAAATCTCCTGCGATCCAAAGTCTATTAGAACAAGTTCCTTATCTAAACGGTGGACTTTTCCAAGAACATATTTTAGAAAAAGAAAATCCTGAAATCGCAATTCCAGATTCTATATTCGAAAGTATCTTTACCTTTTTAGATGAATGGAATTGGCATTTAGATGAAAAGAGAGATACAGAAGAAAATGAAATCAATCCTGAGGTGATTGGATATATTTTTGAACAACTCATCAACCAAAAACAAATGGGTGCGTATTACACCAAGGAAGATATTACTGGATACATTTCAAAGAACACAATCATCCCGCGTCTACTCGATATGATAAAAGAAAAACATCCAGAAGCATTTGCGGATAATCCAAATATATTTCAACCTATATTCGATAACCCAGACGCTTTTATTTACGAGTCTGTATTGCACGGATACTATTCCGACTTTCAGAAAAAAACAATTCGAGAATTACCCGCAAATATTTCCGCAGGAATAAAAGATGTCTCCAAAAGAACCGATTGGAATAAAACGGCTGACGAGGAGTATGCGCTTCCAACGGAAACTTGGAGAGAAGTAGTAGCCAGACGCAACCGCTACGAAGAGATAAAATCCCAACTCCAAAAAGGTCTTGGCTTTGACGGTAAATCTCCATTTACCACAAATGATTTAATCACCTACAATTTGAATATCATCCAATTTATCCTACATGCCATTGAAAATGGAACTTTTGATTTTGTAAAATGCTTTTACGATAGCCTACGCTCTATCACAATTCTAGACCCAACCTGTGGCTCCGGTGCATTCCTATTAGCATCTCTCAATATCCTAGAAGACATGTACGAAGCTTGTTTGGATAGATTGGAAGAATTCAATAAAGTAGGGAACGGTCGCGACCGTTCCCTACAAAATGACCGTTCTCTACGAATTAATCAATTACGAAAATACCAAATCTATAAAACCATCATTCTAAATAATCTCTATGGTGTAGACATCATGGAAGAGGCAGTCGAAATCTGCAAGCTTCGCTTATTTCTAAAACTCATTTCCCAAGTAGAGAGAAACGACGATTTGCCGAACTTAGGAATCGAACCACTTCCAGACATTGACTTCAATATTCTAGCTGGAAATACTCTCGTAGGCTTCTCTAAAATGTCCGAAGTAGAAAAAGCATTTGAAGCAGGGGATAATTACGGTTTAGCGTTCTACGCAAGTGAAATCGACATCATCAAAAAACATGCAAGCGACCTAGAAATCCTACATCACGAATTTATCCAATACCAAGCGGATACTACCGATTCACCCAGAAATCCTATCCGCACCCTCAAAGAAAAAATCCAACAAGACGCAAAAGTCCTAAACGAAAAACTAAACCTCTATCTCGCCAAACTCTACGGTATCAATGTCGATAAGAAAAAAGACCTCGCTTCTTGGATACATTCGCATAAACCCTTTCACTGGGTCGTCGAATTTTACGGCATCCTCTC
>DAORDH010000002.1:262264-289913 GCA_035345875.1 Leptospiraceae bacterium
CTTTCACTGGGTCGTCGAATTTTACGGCATCCTCTCCAAAGGCGGCTTCGATGTGATTGTGGGTAATCCGCCTTATGTGGAGTATAGTGATATAGCGAAAGAATACTCAATAATTGAATCAAGCATGGTCAAAACCGGAAATTTATTTTCAATTGTAACAGCACGAGCTCATGAAATGTTAAATAAGCAAAGTAGATGGAGCTTAATTATTCCAATTAGTTCTGTATCTACTCCAAGAATGGTTCCTTTGTTTGAATACATATTAAAGTATAACAAAAATATATGCGTTAGTAACTATGCCGTTCGACCTGGAAAATTGTTTGTTGGGGTAGATATGAATTTAACGATTATTATTTCTGAGTTTAGCCCAAGTGAAAATAGAGAAAATCAGAATATTTTTACGACGAGTTATCTTCGGTGGGCAAGCGAAGGAAGGGATAATCTTTTTAAACTAATCTCATACTGTAGAATAGGTTATTATAATAAAGAAGGATTTCTTTTAAAGTTTGGGGATAATATATCTTATTCAATTTATAAAAAAATTGAGAATCTAAAAAAATTGAACTCTTATTTTTCTGAAGTCGGGGATGTAATTTTCTATCATAGTGGTGGGCGATATTTTAGAAAATGCATAAAAGAAAAATTATCTAACGAATATAAAGAACTCACGATAAAAAGTGGGCTCGGAGATAACACTATTGCGATAATGTCGACTTCTTTTTATTATTGGCTCTGGATCGCAGTTTCAGATGCGTTCCATGTTACAAAAAAAGATATTGATGTCATTCCGGTAAATGAGAATTTCTTTAAGGACAAAGATGTAAAAGAATTATCTGCTAAACTTTTATTAGATTTATATAAAAATTCAACGAAAGTAGACAGAAACCGAAAGGATGGTAGCAAACAGTTAGAGATCAACTTTCATGTACGACTCTCCAAACCCATCATCGACGAAATCGACCGAGTATTGGCGAAGCATTATGGTTTTACGGAAGAGGAGTTGGACTATATAATCAACTATGATATAAAGTATAGAATGGGTGCGGAGGGTAATGAGGAGTAATCCCCCCTACCCCCCTTTGGGAAAGGGGGTTTTGTTCTAAGGTTTATCTTCTGTATTTCCTAAACCTATTTTACGAAAAAGTACCACAACTCGTAAACCCCCTTTCCCAAAGGGGGATCAAGGGGGATTCGAAGAACGCAAAGTAAATCTTAGAACAAAAAAATAGAGGATAACAAAGACTATGCTACCACACAACAAAAATCTGAAAAAAAAAGCACGCAAGTTAAGACGGAATATGACAAGTGCAGAGAAAATGATTTGGTATCAACTTTTAGCAAAGGACAAACTAGAAGGATTCAGATTTTTACGACAAAAGCCAATTGATGAGTATATAGCAGATTTCTATTGTCATAAGTTAAAACTAGTAATTGAAATCGACGGCGAATCGCACTTAGCCGAAGAAGCAAAGGATTATGACGAGCATCGAACTAGAGTGTTAAATGCCTATGGAATTGAAGTAGTGCGATATACGAATGAGCAGATACGCAATCATTTAGACGAAGTAGAAAAAGATTTAAAAGAGAAAGTGAGTAGGAGATTTTTATGAAAATAGAATCAGTTAGGATAGAAAATTTTAGATCATTTAAAGATCAGACAATTCATTTTGATGATTATACTTGTTTTGTTGGTCCAAATGGTGCAGGAAAATCAACAGTATTCAATGCACTAAATGTTTTCTTTCGACAATTCAAAGATAGCAAAACAGATTTGAGTAAACTAACTGAAAGTGACTTTCATCATAAAAATATTTCCGAAGATATTCGAATTACAGTTACCTTCAAAGAATTATCTAAGCAAGCAAAAGAAGATCTTTCTGATTATGTTAGACAAGATAAACTGGTCGTAACCGCAGCAGCAAAGTATGACAAAGATAGCGGACGAGCAGAAGTAAAACAATATGGCAACCGTTTAGGATTTATCGATTTTAAAGTATTCTTTGAAGCGGAGAAAGAAGGAAAAAAAGCCTCAGAGCTAAAAGCAATTTTTGCAAACTTAAAAGAGAAATATAAAGATTTAAGACCGGCAACGACAAGAGAGGATATGGCAAATAGTCTTCAGGAGTATGAAGCAGCGCATTCAAAGCAGTGTGATTTAATACCTAGTGAAGATCAATTTTATGGAGCCACAAAAGGGGCAAATAAGCTTTCGCCGCACATTCAATGGGTTTTTGTTTCCGCATCCAAAGACGCTACTGAAGAAAGTGAAGAGTCAAAAACATCTGCGTTAGGACAATTACTTGCAAGAACAGTAAGATCAAAGGTCAATTTTAGTGAGAAAATTATTGAATTAAGAGAGCAAGTGCAAGAGCAATATAAAGCTTTATTAAAAGCAGAGCAGTCAGCATTAGATGATATTTCCAAATCGTTACAGAGTAGATTAACCTCTTGGGCTCACCCAAACTTAACAGCCAATGTTCTTTGGAAAGAGGATTCCGAAAAATCAATTAAAATAGAAGACCCTTTTGCATTTATTCAAATAGGAGAACGGGGATTTGAAGGGGATTTGTCCCGATTTGGTCATGGATTGCAGCGATCCTATATGTTAGCTTTATTACAAGAGCTTGCGCATTATGATGATAAAAATTCTTCGACTCTTATTATGGGAATTGAAGAACCGGAGTTATACCAACATCCACCGCAAGCAAGATATTTGGCAGAAACGTTAATCGACCTCTCAGAAAAAGGAACACAAGTTTTTTTATGCACTCATAGTCCGTTGTTTATTCCTGGCGATAATTTTGATAAGATAAGAATTGTTAGAGATAGTGGCAAACCAAGTTTTACCGCAATTACTTCCTTATCTTACAAATCTCTCTCCGATGAATTAAAAAAAGTGGGAGAAAAGCATTTAAAAGAATCGGGTATGGTTGCAAAATTATATCCTTCGCTAAATCCAGTTGTCAATGAAATGTTTTTCTGCAAGGCATTAGTATTAGTAGAGGGGCAAGAAGATCTTGCTTATTTAACATCTTACTTATTTTTAACTGATAAAATTTATGATTTCAGAAAATACGGCTGTCATATTGTTCCTGTTGATAGCAAAAGCAATTTAATTAAGCCTTTAGCAATGGCTAAATTATTAAATATTCCTTCTTATGTTATTTTTGATGCAGATACAAACAAGGATTCGATTCCTGATGAAAACAAAAGAAAGTCAGAAGTAGGAAAACATAAAAAGGATAATAAATCTATTCTCTCACTACAAGGTCATGATACAGAAAATGAATGGCCTTCTAACCATATAATAAAAGAAAATTTAACATGTTGGAAAACTAATTTAACTGATTGCATAAAGTCTGAAATTGGTG
This sequence comes from Leptospiraceae bacterium, assembly GCA_035345875.1. GTDB lineage: Bacteria > Spirochaetota > Leptospiria > Leptospirales > Leptospiraceae > UBA2033. The sequence continues at coordinate 265,636 of DAORDH010000002.1, forward strand.
AGAAATGGGAAAGTTATAGAAATCAATGTTCTACTTTTTATAATCATGCTAGTGATCTAGAAAAAAATCCATTGGCAATTGCAAAAACATCAGATTTAGCATGGGCAGATGGACAAAAGTCGAAAATTCTATCTGATTTAGTTGATAGAATTATTGAATTTGGGAAAAAATCTTTAAACGTATAAGACTACTTCAAACCTATCGAACTCGATAGGTTTGAAATTCGGTTTGTATTAATGAATATTACAACCTCCTCTTAAAATTAATTTGCAATTTGCGAATTGCGAATTAAGATGGTAGCATGAGAAAGCATAACGGAATGAGACCACAAGACATCGCAATCCTCTTAAAAATAGCTGCAAAGAAGGATTCACCTTGGACTATGAAAGAACTTGCCTCTGAGCTTTTTATTAGTGCTAGTGAGGTAAGCGAGTCCTTAGCTAGAAATGTTTATTCAGGTCTGTTACAAGCAGATAAAAGAAAAATCATGAAAACAGACTTTCTGAACTTTCTCAAGTCTGGATTAAAATTTGTATTTCCTGCAAAAGTGACTAGTATTGGTAGAGGAATGACAACGGCTTACAGTGCAAAACCGTTGGAAAGTTTAATTCAAAGTTCTGATAAGGTTGTTTGGTCTTATGCGAAGGGAAAAGAAAAAGGAATGGTTATTGAACCATTAATTCCTAGTATCCCGAAAGCTTGCGAAATTGATTCTACTTTCTACGAACTCATAGCACTGACGGATGCTTTGCGCATTGGAAAAGTAAGAGAACAAAACCTGGCTTTTGAGGAGTTAAATAAAAGACTATGAGTATCTTACGAAAAAACGAACTGCTTATAAAAAGAATAGCTCACGCACTGAAGGGCATAAATGCAAACATTGTTTTCGTTGGCGGTGCAGTTGTTGGCTTCTACGCAAATGATCCTGCCGCTGATGACGTTAGACCCACAGTAGATATTGATATTAGTGTAGAAATCACATCCAATATAGAATTGGAAGAATTTAGAAAGAAAATAAATAAAATCGGATTTCAACATGATTCAAAAATTATTTGTAGGTTTCACTATGATGGAATCATTGTTGATGTCATGGGAAGAAAAGAGATAGGTTGGGCACCTGCAAATAAATGGTTTGATCTCGGATTTGATTATTTAGAAGAAAAAGAAATCGACGATTTGAAAATACAAATTTTGTCTTTCCCCTACTTTCTTGCGACTAAATTTGAAGCATATCAAAGTCGAGGAATTTCCGATCCAAGAAGTAGTAAAGACTTTGAGGATATTGCCTATTTACTTGATAACGTAACTGATTTCCCTGAAAAAATTAAAAGTGCTAATAAGGATGTAAGGATTTATTTAATTGAAAGACTTCAAGAAATTCAGAATAGCGATACTTTGCAAGAAGGGATCATAAGCCAACTTTCTTATCAAACTCAAAATGAAAGATTTCAAATGATAATGGAAAAGATTGAAAGTTTTAAACGCCACGACAAATCAGACAGTTAATAAATTGTATGACTAATAAAGAGTATTCCATTGGAGAGTGAGTTAAGAGGATCACCCCAAACACACAAAAAAAGCCCCACTGCAACCAGTGAGGCTTCGCTTCGCGGATAACGTATGGACTTGATTCATCAAGTCCATACAACACGAACGAAATGATCACATCATTCCGCCCATGCCTCCCATACCACCCATTCCGCCCATACCACCAGGCATTCCACCACCAGCACCACCTTCTTTCTCAGGTTTGTCAGTGATAGTAACCTCAGTTGTGAGGATCATAGAACCGATAGACGCTGCATTTTGGAGAGCAGAACGAACTACTTTAGCAGGATCAACAACACCCGCTTTGATCATGTCTTCCCAAACCATAGTAAGAGCGTTAAATCCAGTGTTACCTTCTTTTCTTCTAGCTTCTTCTACGATTACGGAACCTTCTAGACCAGCGTTGTTTGTGATCATTCTGATTGGCTCTTCTAGAGCGCGTAGAACGATTTTTGCTCCAGTTGCTTCGTCGCCTTCTAGTTTGAGAGATTTAACAGCATCTTGAGCACGGAGGAGGGTTAAACCACCACCAGCTACGATACCTTCATCTACAGCAGAACGAGTAGCAGATAACGCATCTTCTACGCGAGCTTTTTTCTCTTTCATTTCTACTTCAGTTGCAGCACCTACATGAATTACAGCAACCCCGCCAGCGAGTTTAGCGAGTCTTTCTTGGAGTTTTTCTCTGTCGTATTCAGAAGTTGTATCTTCGATTTGTTTTTTGATTTGAGCAATTCTTCCTTGGATGTCTTTAGAAGAACCTTTTCCTTCGATGATCGTTGTATTTTCTTTGTCAACAGTTACTTTTACAGCGCGACCAAGAGTTTTGAGATCAGCGTTTTCCAATTTCATTCCGAGGTCTTCAGAAACAACTTGTCCACCAGTAAGAACTGCGATATCTTCTAACATAGATTTTCTTCTGTCGCCAAAGCCTGGAGCTTTCACAGCAACACAAGAGATAGTTTTTCTGATAGTGTTTACAACGATAGTTGCAAGAGCTTCCCCTTCTACTTCTTCTGCAATGATTAACAATGCTTTACCGCTTTGTGCAACTTTTTCGAGCACTGGGAGAAGATCTTTCATAGAAGAGATTTTTTTGTCATAAATTAAAATGAATGGATCATTTAAAGTAGCAGTCATGCTTTCTGGATCTGTTACCATGTATGGAGAAACATATCCTCTGTCAAATTGCATACCTTCTACTACATCGAGTGTAGTTTCGATAGATTTAGCTTCTTCAACAGTGATGACTCCGTCTTTACCTACTTTGTCCATTGCATCAGCGATTAGGTTACCGATTTCTTTGTCGTTGTTTGCAGAAATAGTTCCTACGTTTGCAATGTCTTGTTTGTTTTCGATTTTAACTGCTTTCTTTTTGATATAATCAACAGCAGCAGAAACTGCTTTGTCGATACCATGCTTGAGAGCCATTGGGTTCGCACCCGCTGTTACGTTTTTTAAACCTTCTGTGATGATCGCTTGTGCAAGGATAGTAGCTGTTGTAGTACCGTCACCTGCTATGTCATTGGTCTTTGTAGAAACTTCTTTGACCATTTGAGCGCCCATGTTTTCAATTGCATCTTCTAGTTCGATTTCTTTTGCTACGGTTACACCGTCTTTTGTGATAGTTGGTGATCCGAATTTTTTATCGATCACTACATTACGTCCTTTTGGACCAAGTGTTACTTTTACAGCGTTTGCAAGTTTATTTACGCCTGCTAATAATTTTCTGCGTGCTTCTTCGTTGTATTCGATTACTTTTGCCATTTCTTATTTACCCTTCCTTATTTAATTACTGCTAGAATGTCACTCTCTCTTACGATTAAGTATTCTTTGCCGCCTTGTTTAACTTCTGTTCCGGAATATTTTCCGTAGAGAACGATATCCCCTACTTTTACTTCAACAGGAACTAATTTCCCGTCTTCGTATCTTCCAGATCCTACTTCGATCACTTTTCCTTCTTGCTGCTTTTCTTTTGCAGTATCAGGTACGTATAAACTTCCAATTTTTTCTTCAGCCTCTGTCTTAGGCTCTATTAAAACTCTATCGCCAAGTGGTTTGATAGCCATGTCTATGTATCTCCTTTGTCTTGTGATTTAGCACTTCTTAAAACAGAGTGCTAATTTATGTTGCCATACTATTCTATAGACGGTTCAAAGTCAAGCACTTAAAGGTCGAGAGTGCTAAAATTCGAAAATTTTTCGTTTTTTGTGGGATTTTTGGAAAGATTTTTTATATAAATTAACACGAATTCGACGCAACAATCTTTTCATCACCGATTATCACAGATAACGGAATGATAAAAAGCGATGGATTTATATTTTGGTGAAAAGGCTGAAAGGATGAATATTTGAATCTTTAGAGGCTAAAACGCAATTTAATCAACGAGTCATTTAAAATTATACAATGCACTTTCCGCACTAGGCATCGGAAAATGAAACATCCTCAGTAGGTTCCGCAAAACAGAATTCATCTTTTTCTCTATTAAAGCGGCGCCCACAAAGATAGGTAGCATTTGAAATTCCCTGTTATAGGAAGATCTTGCCTCAAAGAAAACAAAGATCATTTTATAATTATTCTTAAAACGAAAATGGATAAAGGAACATATATCGTTTCAGATATAATTCCTGCAATTGCCTCTTCCCATGAATAATTTGGTCCAATGGCTTGACCAATTTCACCGAAAAGAAACATTACCCAAATTATTACCGCAAAGAGTAACCATTTAGTTTGAAATATTTCTTTCGTATAATAATATATGAGACAAAGCATGATTGCGATTCCAATTTTTGATATAAAAATGCTTATCAAAAAAAACTTCGGGTGAAATTCCTTCTGGTGGTTTTAAATTAAATAAAGCAGTAAAAATTGAATAAATGATAAAGGGAATAATAAAATGATCGCAGTTGTTGAAACTATTCCTAAAAATATTTTACTCATAAATTCCCTTCAAATTTTATTTTTAATAAAAGTATATCGCTTAACGACCATACTGATTCGAAGGTAAGTGCTTAGAATTCAATTTCAAACTGTATAATACTCTTTGTTCCATTCATATTCTCAACTGTATAAGTCCCTAGAATCTGTTGAACTAGCATTTTAACAATAGATAGACCATATCCTGATGATTTGCTAGTTGGAAAACTTTCCTCCATACCAACACCATTATCCTGAATCGTTAATATTCCTTGATTCTCTGATTTATATAGTTCAATTAAAATATGACCTGTCGTCTTTTCATTGAAGGCATGTTTAAATATATTCGTTATCAATTCATTTATAATAATCCCCAGAGGAATCGCTTTTTTTGTAGTGATCCTAAAATCCATTATTTGCCTTTCTATAAAAACCTTTTTGCTTTCTGGAAAAACTGCTATAAGCGAGTCAATCAGACTATCGATATAGTTTTTTATGGAAACATTTTGATAATGATTGCTCAACAATAATTTTTCATATAGAACACGGATACTTTGAATTCGTAATACGGATTCTTTGAGAGCCGTTTTAACATCGACATTTAAACTTGATTCTCCTTGTAATAAAAGAAGACTCTCGATTGAGATAATACTATTTTTTATGCGATGATAAACTTCTTTTAATAGAATTTCCTTTTCCGCAAGCTGTTTCTGAATTGTCTCTTCTCTTTGTATGCGCTCTGTAATATCGGAGGCAAATGCAGTTATACCTATAACTTCATTCTTCTCATTTAATATTGGATTATAACGACTTTCATAATATGATTTATTTTCATCACCGTATTTTTCTATCGTTGAATGAGACTCGCCCTTCATTGCCCTATCATAATTCTCTTTCGCTTTATATTTATCTTCCTCGGATGTGATATAATCCAATATACTCCTTTCAAGTTCTATATTTGAATTGTATGCGAATTGCATTGAATCTCTATGTGCTTTGTTAAAGGCTAGATAATTATAATTCTTATCAATTGCCATTATGATTAAATTTTCCGGACTTTCGATGATTGCATTCAGTAATAATTTACTTTGTAATGCATAGTTTTCATTTAAGATCCTCTCGCTAATATCAATGAATACAGTTGCGAATTCTTTGTATTTGATTTGGTAGGCATAGATCAAAAAATATTTTTTTAATGGCTCTGAATATTGCTCAAAACTGATTGATTCACCATTCAAAGCAACTTTTCCGTATATTTCTATAAATGGAGTGTTTTCAATTCCAGGTAAAACTTCTGTAATTTTTTTCCCAATGATTTTATCAATTTCCAATCCAGTTTGGATTTCAAAAGCAGCGTTAGCAGATTTGAATATATAATCAATTGGCTTTCCTTTCTCATCTACAATCATCTCATGCGATGCAATCGCTGTAATAGAATTATCAATCAGAAGTCTATACTTTTCCTTGCTGTGATTTAATTCACTTTTTGCACTATAAAGCTTTAAAGCCATCTTGATCGAAGCATCCAGAACTGTAAAACTAGATGACTTCACTATATAGCCATAAGATGTTATATTCTCTGTCTTCTCAACAATTTCGGGCTCAATGTGTGATGATAAAAATACAACCGGTATATCTTTTTCTTTTAATATTTCTTCGGCGGCTTGCGTTCCATCAATACCTAAGCCAAGATCAATATCCATTAGTATTAAATCATATTGTAAATTACTGTCTAATGCTTGCTTTACTGCATCTTCACCATTCATAACGTGAGTTACTGAATACCCATAATTCTCTAATTGCTCTTTTTCAAGCATTGCAGTTATAATTTCATCTTCTACGAGAAGGATTTTCTTTTTCACTCTATCCATATTGTTTTATCCTCCTTGAATTTATTGTATATCGAATCGGTGCAATATCACTTATAGCATTTCAGTAGAAAATATTGGATAAAATAAAAAAACGGAAAGGCTTTACAATAATATATTTCAACTATTGTATATTTTTTCTTATCAAAGTAAATAAGCAAACGAGAATCCTTCTTATGATAAGAATTCAGAAAAAAAACACTCCTTGCTTTATAAAAACAGAACTGAAAGTATACCAAATAATTAGTAAACCAGACTAAAAATTGAGTTTTAGACTTAGAATCTTTTAATAGAAGAAAGGAGATCTATCGCTTATAAAACTAAGAATAATGTTCCCATCTACTGAATTAAAGGTGATTGGAGCAAAATTTTTCGGATTCTCATAGAGTCGTTGTGCGATATCCTTAGGCATCATTGTCTTTGCCCCTGAAGGAATAGGAAGATATTTTTTAAAACTTTGCCTTCTATGGATTTTAGATTACTCTCTGACAAATCTAAGTCTGTTAATTTTCCTTTTAGGAGAGATTCAATCTTAGCAGCCTTCTCAGGATTTTCTGCTTTTAGAGAAACGAGTGCATTCTGGAAAATATTTTTTCCATCTAAACTATAAAATTTTGAAATAACTTTATTTTTAATTTTGATTTAAATAGATTAGCAATTTGAAAACTACTCTGTATTTCAATCATTCCTCATTCTAGAAATAAATTTTCATTTTTTATTTCTTTGTCCGAGGTATTGATCCAACATATTTGTATTCACAAATATTTGTGTCCATTTTTTTATTACTGACAAGAAATATAACATTCATCATAACAAATAATAGGCTCTGTCGGTTGAATGTTTATAAAGTCTTCTTTTTCGGGATCAAAGTATTTTACGTTTTTCAAAACAAAGCGTCCTTCTTTATCAATGTATTTATCTACATCACCTGTGTAGCCTTCAGGACATCTCTTTTCATAATTTAAAAAACTTACTTTCGGATAATGTCCTATAAATTTAAAGACAAGTCTATTATCTTCGCAAATACCGAGTTTTAGTTCTACAAATAATCCCTTGTTTGTATTATCAAAATGGAACCGATTATTAAAAGCTATAAAACCAAACTGTCCACCTTCTATCTTTAAAGAATCAATATAGGTATTTCTTTCTGTAGAATAAACGAATCCCTTTTGAATTGTTTTTAAATCAATATTTTCAATCCTTTCAGGGCAAGGTTTATAAATATACTCAAGCTCATCTACATTTACCCAACCCTGAAATTCTTTGTAGCTTGCATAGATATAATTTTCTCTATTGAGTTTACTTAGATGAGGAACTTTTTCTGCTTCATTCGAATAGATGAATTCACCATTTTTTATTTGAGTTATTTTTTTTGCATCAGACTCTGGCTTCTCTAAGAAGGGAATAAACTCTCCAGAAGGAGGAATATCTACTTTTAAATTTGGGAGGGGAGGATTTTTTCCATTACAAATTAAAACAAAGTAGATGAACCAAAATAAAATAAATTTAATCCAGATTGATTTTTCTAAAGTATATCTCTGGCACATAACGTTATTTTTTATAACTAGACTAAATGGATCGCAAACAATTTATCTTTCAATTCTTTCGCAGTTAACTTGTGCATAAACGTTAACCGCTTCCTTATACTCTCTAATTATTTTTTGGGTCAAATTCTACAATCCATTCGATACCAAATTTATCTCGAAACATTCCAAAATAAGAGCCCCAAGGACCATCATTCATGGGAACTTCCACTGCGCCACCAACAGAAAGTCCATTGAATAATTTGTCTGCTTCTTCCCTACTCTCAGCGCTGATAGATATTTTCGATCTATTTTCATTTTCATTGACCTTTCCTAGAAAGGAAGGAATATCATTGCCTATTAATAAATTTTTCCCAATCGGTAGAGAAATATGCATGATCTTATCTGCATCGATTTGCTCGACTGGAAATTCGTCACTTGAGAGTTCTTTTAAACGAATGATTTTTTTAAAATTTCCTCCGAATACAGATCTGTAAAAATGAAATGCTTCTTCTGCATTTCCATTGAAGTTAATATGTGGGTTAATAAGAGCCATAGATTTTTTAGATATTCCTTTGTTATAATTTTTATATGTTTCCTCATCACTCTTTTGCACTAGCTTTGATTAGCCATTTGCCCATGTTCTTAAGAAGGATTTTTGACCTCAATCCAAATTTATTCACACAACACTTACAGATTAATTCCTTACCTTCCACATTAAATCAACTCTAGATCTCTTATAATTTTTTTAAATGAATTAAGCAAGTGTATCTGAATTTAAGATGTTCTTTCGATATGAGAAGGATTCTTTCTACAAAGCTCTAGAAATCTTACCCGTGATACAATGGAGATTTTTATAGAAAAATAAGTCTCGTAGTTTTAATTTACAAAAACTATTCTAGATTTAACTTTATAAACGATAGACGCTTTATAAATTTAATATAAATATGGAAATTATCTATATTTATCGCTGAAAGACTTTTTATTTTTAGATTCGCACTCATACTAATTTTTTTATAGAGAATGAAATTCATTTTTTTATTGGATCAAAGATTGCAGAAATAGAATAATATTAAATCCTTTTCCCAGAAAGTTTTTCTTGCATTTTTGAGAATAGAAATGATAGTATGAATATGAAGTTATACCTATCGATTCTCTTTTTGATTTTACTTTTTTATAGTTGTGGAGCAAGTAATACATGCAGAAAAAATTGTGATAAAGATTCATTGGCATGTTATCTTATTTTTTCAGATAAGAGTATTCCATTTGGCACTCAGCTTTTGGGTTTACTATTCTGCGATTTGAACAAAGATAATTGTTTGAGTAAATGTTCAAGCGGAAGCGGTGGTTCATCCTCAGGCTCCAGCAGATCGAGTAGTTCAGGAAGTAGGAGTTCGGGGGGAGGAAGTTCTGGTGGCGGTGGTGGAGGTAGCTCGGGAGGAAGTGGAGGAAGCAGTCACGAAATCAATTCTCCATTATAAATTTTCTGAATCCGCGTAGAGATTGACTATCACAGACCTGCACTAGTTCTAATGGATAAAGACGATGGGTATCCTATATAGTTAGATTTTTTGATTTGAAATGATTTGCTGATTGAGCTAAGCAAAAGATTCAAAGTTTGTTCTTTGAATCGATTTCATCACAATCATTGATCCAGAATAGAAACCCATCGTTTTTATCGGTGCCGTTGGTTGTAATATTAGGTTTTAGTCTTCATGTCTTTGGTTTTTTCTTAAGTTCTACTAACTGATTGTTTTTAATTTCATAATAAGTTTTTTCACCAGGTTCAGAATTATCATAACTAGAAGAGCGAATGGCAGTTAGAAAATTCTTTCCTGTTTCCCAACGAAGACTTGCTGTAGGATATTCCTGAAAGATTGTATCTAGCTTTGAGCCATTCCAGATAACGACTCGCGCTTCACTACACATACATGCACAATCTCCACCAGAAATAATTTCATTTGTCCCATCCGAATCGATATCGACTAAATCTCCCCATCCTCCATAACCTGCATAATGATATTGGTTATTGTATAGATAGTAAACATGCCCACCATGGACTTTATAAAATGTATAACCTGGCTCTTTGACTTTAAAATTAAAAGGTTCAATGACTAACGTTTTCACATTCAACTCATGGTTTACATTTTCATTGATCACATCTAAAAACTGCTTATCAAACTTAGATCCGTAATTTTCAAAAGTATATTTATATATATCAGAAATAAAGGTCACTTGGTTTTCAGAAATCCAACCTCTATAACTTTCATAACATCCATGTGAGTCCTCTGCACTTTCAATTTTATAATAAGTAATTCCTTTATCAACATACTTAAACAATGTCTTATGAATTACACCTTGCTGTGGCAAAGAACCAATTGCATTATAACCACAAGGAGCAGGATCGCTGTCTTTCACTTCTCTTCCGCCAGGTCGAACTAAATAGGTTGGAGATTCTTTAATTTCAACGTATCCATAAATAGATTCCGCTTCTACTTCATCTAAGTCTGGATCTAAATTTTTAGAAATATATCCTGCATAACTATAACCTAGGAGTCCTGAATCAGTTTGAATCTTCATCCAAGTATCATACTTATCATCTATTTTTTCATACACAAGACCCTGCCATAAAATATCAATGATGGTATGCTTGGGAACAGAGCCTAAGACTTTTCCTTTTAGATCGGGTGTTTCTCGGATTCGAAGAGAGCTTGCGATGATTCTACCTCTCTCCTGTTGATAGAGGAAGGCTACTAAATGTTTATTTGTTTCCTCCGAAAGCGGAATAAATCCAAGTGTATCTCCATGGAGAACTTTATACCAGAAACCCTGAACGGTATCAGGGATTTTGGTTTCGAGAATAAATAATTTTTCCCCTATGTTTACTTTATCAATTTGTTTAGCGCGATTCGGAGATTCATAAATGGGGATGTTTGATTTATAAATGTAGAACTCTCCAATCTTTGGAAGTTTAGAGATATCTTCTTTAGAAAGATTGCTATCTTTTTTTTTACAATGGCAAAGAGCAAGGATCAGAATTAAAAAAATAAGTTGAACTCGTTTCATAAACACAAAGCCACCATATTACAAATAAAATGTCAAGTTGTTTAGAAGAATCTACTTGCTATTTAGAAAATATCACAATGAATTTTATCTAACCTATTTCTCATAACGTAAAAAGATTTCATTCTCTAATTTTTCAAAAGAAACTAGTTTCCATTTTTCTTGATCGAAATTAGGAAAAGGAAAATCTCCAGTTACAATGGAAGGAAGACTTTTTTGTCCAATGAGGAAAGGAACTATGGTTAGGTTGATTACATCAATGAGTCCTTCTTTTTGAAAGGCATAATTCAAAGTTGGTCCGCCTTCGAGTAAAACTTTTTGAAATCCCTTTTCTGATAAAATAGATAAGACTTCTTTTGGCTCAATCTCATTAGAAGAGAGAGATAGAATCTCTGCATACTCTTGTAAATCCTGTCGAATTTCTTTTTCGTTTTGGGGAGTGCAAAGGATAAGTGGTTTTCGATCTGCTTGCTGAAATATATGTTTGGTTTTCGGAAGACTCCCTTTGCGAATCAAAATAATGGGAAGAGGATTTTTTCCTTCTACATATCTAAGTTTGATCACAGGATTGTCATTTAGAATCGAATTTTTTCCGACGATCAAAGCATCTGCTTCACTGCGGATTACATCCATTTTCCGCTTATCATTTCGAGAGGAAAGCCCATACCATTTTCCATCAGGTCTGGCAACTTTTCCATCTAAGGTCATCGCCATGTTAATTGAAAGTTGTAACTTCATAGGAATAATCTTTTATTGCTTGGCTTGTGTTTTCTTTTTATCCATCTCACGATTAAAGATTGCCCGCACTGAGCCAGAACAAGTTCCACAATTTGTTGAGGCATGGGTAACATCGATTAGCTTCTCCATTGTATCACAACCACTTTCAATTGCCGCGACCAACTGTGCCTCTGTGACTGATTTGCAAAGGCATACTTTCTTTGGTCTCATAAGTGAATACAGACTGGATAGGTCTACTTCTTCTGACATATATAACTCCTATTACTATTAGATTGATTTATATGGGAAATCACTGTAAATATATTCTGTTTCTACCTAATCGTCTCTAAAAGATTTTCTACTTCGAAAAAGAAACATCAGGAATTGTAAATATTTCTTGCCATTTGGCAAGTAAATTTATGCGATTACTAGAAAGGCATTAAAATTTAAATGAGGTCAAAATGGAAGTAAAAGAAAGAGTTTCCTTCAAGGAACTTTTTGGATGGTGTATGTTTGATTTTGCAAATTCATCTTACACTACAGTCATTATAAGTGTAATTTATTGCGATGTATTTAGTCGTCTTGTGGTTCCAGCTGGATCAAATCCTAACAATCCAAATCAAGAAGGGAATTTACTTTGGGGTATTGCCTTATTTATCTCTTATATGTTAGTTGTTGTGACTGGTCCGATTTTAGGAGCCATCACAGATTTTTCTGCACGAAAAAAACTTTTTCTATTTGGTAGTTATTTTGGATGTATCGTTGCAACATCACTTCTATGGTTTGTTGCAGAGCCTGGTTTTAGTTATATTTGGATGGCATTTTTTCTAATTATCATTTCCAATTTCTTTTTTGCATCCGGTGAAAATATCGCTTCAAGCTTTCTTCCTTTTCTCGGTCCAAAAGATGATTTAGGAAAAATTTCTGGCTACGCTTGGGGAATTGGTTACTTCGGTGGAGTGGCTAGTGTTGCGTTAGTCTCCTCATTGGGAGAAGTTACAACAGAAAATTATCAAGCATTGCGTTTAGTTGGTCCTTATACAGCTGCTTTCTTTTTAATTGCGGGAACTCCTACTTTTACATTTCTAAAAGAATACGGTGCAGCTCTTCCAAAACCAGAGGGTAGATCTTATGTGCGAATTGGTTTTGAAACTGTAGTGAGAACTCTAAGAGATATTTCGAAATTCAAAGATATGCAAATCTATTTAATCTCTTTGTTTTTCTCAATGGCTGCACTTGGAGTTGTAATCAGTTTCGCATTTATCTATGGAGCACAAGAAATTCATATTGAAAATGTGCACAGACAAGCCATGTTTATTTTGATTCAAATCTCAGCTGCTGCTGGTGCTGTGGCATTTGGGTTTTTACAAGATAGAATGGGAGCAAAGAGAACCTTTAACATTACACTTGTGATTTGGATTATTTGTCTAATGGCAATTCATCAAGTTGTAAATTTAACCAATTTAGTAAATTCTATTTTATCAACAAAGATCACTGTCCAATGGATGTTTGTGATTATCACTTCTCTTGCAGGAATGGGACTTGGTTCTACACAAAGTTCTAGTCGTGCAATCGTTGGAATGTTCGCACCAGAATCAAAAACAGGTGAATTTTTTGGTCTTTGGGGTTTATCTGGTAAGCTGGCAGCGGCTGTGGGAATTTTTTCTGTTTCTCTTTTACAGATGATGTTCAGTTTAAGAAATTCGTTTCTTGCAATCGCATTTTTCTTTATAATCTCCCTTTTGATCAATTTTTTAGTTGATGAAGAGAGAGGAATTGCTACAGCTAGAAACTACAAAGGATAATCTTGATTCGGAGGAACTATGCTACTCACAGAAGATGAAATTGAATTGTATCAAAACCAAAAAAATCTGGCTCTCTCTACCATTGATGATTTGACAGATTTAAAGATTCAACTTTTAGAATCTGGAGTCCAAGTTCCTTATTTTATAAATAACTCGATTGAATATCTAAAGAAAAAATACCTGATCCAAGATCATACGATTGGTCAGGTACTTCGAACTCATGCAGGTGGTTAGAAATTAATTTCGGTCATCTTTTTGATGATGATTCTTTGATTTAGTTCTATATTTTTAACCTTTCTTTCTATTTCTCTATTTAAAACCTTCAAAACAATACGATAGGTGTCATAGATATGCTTTTGACTCGCAAATGGCAATAATTCATTTGGATCGTTTAGCCTGTTACTCATAGAAGCTAGATTTGTCATATCTGGGGAATCATTCACCCAAGGTAAATCCTTTGCTTTATAAGATGGATCTCTAGGTTTAGTAGAATTTTCTCTCGTCTGTAGATTTGCTTCTGGCTTTGGTGCATTTGGATTTGCATTGGCCTCTGGAGAAGTTTTTGTAGACTCACTCGCTAACTTAGGCGGGTCGATAGGCGGTAGATCCTTGTCATGCCCAGAGTAATATTCAACAATGATATCACTATTTGTGTCTGGTGCGACGCTATCATCTAAAATGTTTTCTTCTTGTAATTTCTTTACATCATTTACAAGCTCACCTTCTCTTTTGAGCGGTTCTGGACTATTTGGAGTTGGGTTAATAATCCGACGCACTTCTTTGATATAATTTGTTCCAGTGGAATTCACACGACTGAATTGAAAAATTACTTTGGATAAGGATTTGCCATCTGGATTTAAATAGACAAATGCTTTTGTATCAAAGATATGTCGATTCGGATAATCTTCATAGGTCACACCTTGACTTAAATCCAACTTTAGATACTGTTTGTTCTCTTTGTCTGTAAAGAAAAGTTGGTTTTTATTTATAATGGACTCATCGATTGGTTCATGCTGCAAATATCTGTATCCATTTTTTAAATAATTTTTGTCTGCTAATTCCTTAATACGAGTAATATTGAGCGCAATAGATTTATGTAAACGATCTATGATTCGATCAGCAAAACCATGCATACGAATTGAATCTATATATTTTAATTCATCTTTTTCTTCTTGTCTGAGTGTTGTTGGTTCTGCTAAAAGAATATTAGCGGTTACTACCAATAAAACGATGAGTGTCTTCATTTTTTTCTCCTTCTACTATTATCGTTTTTAAAAAAACTAAAATTAATAGAACTCACCTAGATATTTCTTCTCTAGCTTTTGAAAGTCTTCTTTCTCTTTCACAATGGATGTTTCTAACTTGCCCTCATTTAAAATTTTTATAATTCTCTTCGAGCCTATATCCTTAGTTTGCACATCTACTTTCTGTATTTTTCCCTTATTCTCCCTGTATAATACTCCCGGCTCATTTCTATAAACCACAAACTTCTCAGATACAACTCCGTCAGATACTTCCAAATTTAATCTCTTACCAAAATTTAAATAGGTAAGTGTAAGAGATTCCTTCTCTTTCTGATAGTATTTTACATAAATTCCATTCTTGTCATACTCATTGTATCCAATCAAATTATTATCCGTCCAAAACTCGATTAGATTAAAAACCAAGGCATCAGAAAATAATACGACATAGACCGGAAATAAAAAGTATATATAAGCTATAAAAGTCCTCGTAAATTTCCAAAACCATCCCTCTCCTCCCAATGTTTCATTGAACTGATATGCCTTTCTTGTTAATGCAAACTTTCCAAAACAATTCATCGTAAGTGGTAATATACTAATTAATAATGCAATTGTGATTGTTCTAATTCTTAATGACATAGTTTACTCCTAGTTTTTAAATAACCGATTTTTTCCGTTTGATGATCTCTCCCTCACCAACAGTTATTTTTTGTTTATTGTAACACTCGTAATAAGGCTAGACTTTTTTCCAATAATTGCCCTTTTTTTTGTTGGTAGGAACTCCAATTTGCTTTTTTTATTTTTTTGCGCACACATTCCCAGTTTCTATACCCTATTCTTTATAGCATAACTCTTATTCATAACGAGGTCTATCTATGAAAAATAAACCAAATCACTCTAAATCCTTCTCAACTCAAAAAATCTCCTTTCCTAGAGATCATTTCACTTTTTCTGAATTCAGCTCAACCCTTCTCATTCCTGAAAAATATATGTCCCTTTTTCAGAAGAAAATTGTCTTGCACAAGGGAATTCGTAGCTATGTCGCCTATCTTCTTAAGAAGTATAAGCTTTATATTGCAAATGGTCTTGTGCCTGGTTATTCAAACGTAACAACTAAATACCAAGAAAAAGGTCAAAACTTACATAAGATAGCCTTTCGCCCTAATCCAGAAGATTGGGCAGAACTTAAACTCTATCGTGTAAGTTTTGGTATGTCTATCTCTGCTTTTTTCGTTTACCTAGTAATAGCAGATTCCGTAGAACTTGCAGAGACCCTCTCCGACTACCTAACGCGAGTCGGAATTTCAGTGGTCCCTAATTTTGACTTGATCGCAAAAGTTTATCTTTGGCAAAAAAGGTCTTTCTATACCACGATTTTTCAATATCGAGAAAGCTATTCTCATTAATATAAATTTTTTTTGAACAAAACAAAACAAGATTAACAAAGGCCAACTTGGAGGCAGAGCGGAGCTATATAAATAGGATAATCAATTACTAGGATAAGATTAGCAGAGAGGAAGAAGTCAAAATATTTACAAGATCAAAAGAAATTGTAAATATTTTGACATTAAGAATAAGCTTAGAAGAACAAAAAGATATTAATAAATTTCTCCAGCATATTTGCTTTCGAGTTGTTTAAAATCTTTTGTTTCTACAACTTTAGAAGATTCTAATTTACCGTTAGTTGCCATTCTTAAGATCATTTTAGAACCAACGTTGATAGAATCGATAGACACTTCTTCTAATTTATCATCTTTTTCTTTGAAGAATTTGCCTTTTTCAGATCTGAGAACAACAAGTTGTTCAGATTTTTCACCGTTAGACATATCTATATATAATTTTTGACCAAAGTTGATGTAAGTGAGTTTTAAGGTTTCTCCATCTTTTGAGAAAGACTTAACATACTTACCTTCTTTATTGTATTCATTGAGACCAAGAGGATTAGAGTCTGTCCAGAATTCAATCAGGTTTAGAATAACTATATCAATGAAAAATACTAGTCCACCGATAAAAAAGAAAAAATAAACATACATTAATAATGTTCTGATTATTTTTCCTGCCCAGTCTCCTCCACCGATTCCCTCGTTAAAGGCATACACTTTACGAGTTAAAGAAAATTTACCAAAACAATTGGCAAAGGAAGTTAAAGTTATACCTACCATTAAAAGTAGCAAAATGAATTTTTGAAAAAATTTTTTCATACTAAATCTCCTAAAAATATTAAATAAGTATTCAATCATTTTAGCTTAGTGATTACTGAAAGTATCTGAAAAATAGGCTCCAAATACATCTCATAGTCTTTTGTAAGATAATCTAATGGAAAAATAGAGACAAGAAAAAAAAGAAAATAAAGACTTTTCAGAACAATATTTTCCTTCTGACTTTTTTCCTTGACTCCCTTTTAAAAAACAAACAAGTAGTTGATATGAATTTTAAAAAAATTGATATTAAAGATTTCCTATTAGGTTTCCTTACATGCCTTTGTTTATTTCTACTAACAAGTATTGCAGGATGTGGTAGAACACTATCTAGACTTGGTTTAGGTGATGAAAAATTAAATCTTCCGAAAGATTTTAAAACAATGGTGAGCGTGAGTTTCCATAAAGAGTCAAATGGAGACACAATCAAAGATATGACCTATGAAACACTGGACGGTAAGTTTAGATCTGTAGAATACCGAGACAAACTCTGGCATATGGAAGGTGGGATTACCTGGGAAAAGGATAATTAATATTAACCGCTAATGCCTAAAAGTAGCTTTTCAATGTTTAATTAACGTTAAAAGGCTTTAAATTATAAAATTTAAAGTTGTATCGATCAGAAAATAATTTTAGGCAACCTAGGAATTTTAAATGTTATTCACAAGTATAGAATTTTTTATTTTCTTTTTATTTGTTTTTATATTTCAATGGTATATACATCCATTGTTTGCAAAAGCAAATGATGAGCAACAATCTTACTCCTTGCATATTTTTCTACTCCTAGCGAGTTATTATTTTTATATGAGTTGGGATTATAGATTTGGTGCGTTAATTCTAATATCAACTCTAATCGATTTCTTCTTGGCAATTCAAATTGAAAATACAGAAGTTAAAAGTAAAAGAAAATTCTATCTCGTAATTAGTTTATTCTTAAATTTAATTTGCATCTTAGGTTTTTTTAAATATTATAATTTTTTCGCAAGATCGATTAATTCTACAGCGGGAAACTTTGGTTATTCAAGTTTCTTTCCAATTTTAAATATAATACTACCTGTAGGTATTTCTTTTTTTACATTTCAATCACTCAGCTACACGATAGATGTTTACAGAAAAATAATTCCAGTGGAGAGAAGTCTCGTAAAGTTTGCACTCTATGTATCCTTTTTCCCTCAACTAGTGGCAGGACCAATTGTTACGGCAAAGACCTTTTTGCCGCAACTCTTCAGGCAAGTTAAACTTGAAGAGGTCAACTTTAAAAAAGCAATTCGATATTTCTTACTGGGGTATTTTAAGAAAGTTATAATATCAGATAACATATCACCTATCGTAGATTTAATATATAAAAATCCTGAAAATTACGGAACAGAAGCATTGTGGTTAGCTACCTCCTTATTTGCAATACAACTCTATGGAGATTTTAGTGGTTATACAGATATGGCTTATGGCTCTGCCTTGCTTCTTGGCTACGAGCTACCGGAAAACTTTTTTATGCCATTCAAAGCAGTTAGTGTTTCCGATTTTTGGAGAAGATGGCACATATCGCTTTCAACATGGCTTAGGGATTATATCTATATTTCACTGGGGGGAAGTCGAAATGGATATTTTCGTCATAAGTTTAATTTATTTATGACAATGTTTCTAGGTGGAATTTGGCATGGAGCAAATTGGACTTTTTTTATATGGGGAACCACTATGGGATTATTCCTTGCAATAGAAAGCATGTTCAATGATTGGAAAGAAAAGAATGCGAAAGATTTTTTTCACAGATTTAGAATTCCAATTAATATAATAGGTGGAATATATGCGTTAGGAGCAGTAAGTATAACCTGTGCTCTGTTTCGTGGAGAAAGCTTAGAAAAATCCCTTTTAATGCTTCATAACATGGTTCACTTTGTTCCAGGTTCGCCACGCCCATATATGATTAAAACTGCTTTAATAATGTTTGTCATTGTATTTTTAGGACACTCGATTGGTCACTATTTATATGAAAGAGGTAAGGTTTTTAAAATTCCATATTGGTTAGAAGTAAGTTTTTATCCATTTATCATATTAGGAATTGCATACTTTACAAATGACAATGAAGCACCTTTTGTTTATTTTCAATTCTAACTTACCTAACGCTTTGAGGTAAACCTGTATTCAGTGGAGAAGTAGTATTTGCAGGTGTTGTTGCACCAGTTGGTGGTGGATTTGTTGGAGTAGTCGCTGGATTAAACGGGTTTACTCGGTCTTCACCAATAATACTTAGTTTAGTTTTTTCCACTTTTTCATACAATTTATCTTGAATATTTCGAAATACAAAGGAACATTTTTCAGGATTAGAATAATCCTCTTTATAAAGAAACATAGAATCCAAAAACCAAGAAAATTCTCCTCGATTCATAAGAGGATTTTTAGATTGAACTGGATCAGTTTTTTTCTTATCAAAAATACTTGCCTCTTCTGATGATTTTGCATTTTCATTTCTTTTCAGTTCTTCTGATTTCTCTTTGTATTTTTCAGAATCGGAGAGACGATCTTTTTCAAGACTTCGTTCCTTATCATTCCACTTATCTTCCATTGCAATTTTTTTGAGTAGGGGTAAAACGATAGTATCTCTTTTACGAATTGCATCTTTTAGACAAGATTTACGTTCTTCCAAAATAGTAAGCTCCTCTTTCGTAATCGGAACCTCTACAACAGCTTGAAAAAAATTTCGGGAAATAAAACCAGTATACTCAGTATTGAGAAGTGGCTTTGTTCTATAGTTTGGATCTGCTGGCTTACAATTAAAAAGAATCAAAATAATAATTAGAAAGAATTGCATAAGGAAAGAATCCAGTTTGAAAATTCTTTGTCAAGATGCTTTTCTTTCATTGGGATAGAAGTCCATTTATACTAACTAGAAATTCTTGTATAATTTGTAAATACTGAGAAAAATATTATCACCTCAGCAAATCCATTTTCTTTCCCTGATCTAAAACTTTATATGATTCAAATTTTAAATATGAGGATAATGTATATTATCCTCATATCTAGAAAAAAGAGTAGCTTATTTGGTCTCATACGGAATGCACTATTTTTTGCTACACAAAAATAAATCAAGCAATTTTTGGCATCAAGAGTTTTATAACTAGTAATTCATATTAAGGATTTTTGCAGGTTATAGAACAAAACGACCACTCACCTATGGATTTAAAAGAATTTAGGAGTCGAATGATGTAGGTTCTTTTTCAAATTATACGATCTAACATTTTTCTTTCATTACGATTGCAAGTTGACTTACAAGTTTATTATGGGAAATTGATTATCATGCGAGTAAATTTTATTGTTATATTCTTAATTCTATTTTCTTACTCTGACCTTTTTTCTCAAAAAAAGACAGAAACTGTTTCTCTCAAAGGAAATGAAATGGGTGCAAAACGATGGGCAATTATCGTTGGGATCAACGAATATTCAGACAAGCAAATTAGCTCTTTACAAAAAGCTAGAAATGATGCAAAACTCATTGCACAAATCTTAGAAGAACAAGGTCAATTTGAGGAAATCCATTTAATGACCGATGACCTATCGAGTAAAAATCCTCTCTATCCAACTAAATCGAATATTGAATCAAAAATTGACCATGTTCTAGATTTTTCCTCTCCGGTAGACACAATTCTTTTTTTCTTCTCGGGTCATGGAATTTCTGATTCAAATGGAAATGGCTATCTTTTAACGGTCGATAGTTCCCTAGACAAATCCTTATTAACCTCGCTTACAGTAAATACGATTATCAAAAAGATCAAAGACCGAAATGTCAGTAAATCGATTCTATTTCTAGACGCCTGTAGAGATGTTACAAATTCTAAAAGTTTTTTAAAAGAAGGCTTAAAGTCTGAAAAATCCTCAAGTGAAGATTTTCCAATTCTATTTTACTCAACTACAACTGGATATTTTAGTTATGAAGATTCTAAATCTAGCTTTGGAGTTTTTACAAAATATTTAGCACATGGAATGGAAGGAAAAGCAGATACAAATCAGGATGGAATCGTTAGTTTTGGAGAACTGGTAGATTTTATTCAAACTGGAGTCGTTGGTTGGTCTGATCAAAATGAAAAAGAACAAAAACCCTATGTTGCTTACAACAGAGAAAAATTCGGAAAAATTCCTATTACGGCAAGTGTGGATAAACTGACGAGTCTTGTAGATGAAAATAGTTTTCCAAAATCCAATTCAAAGCTAGGTGCTGTTATTCGCTCATTTGTGACTCCAGGGTGGGGACAGTGGTATATGGGAGCAAGTGAGAAAGGTCTGAGTTATTTTTCTATCTTTCTAGTTTTACTTGGCAATGCGGCTTATCAGTATCAACCCTATCAAAAAGCAAAAGCAAATTATGAAAGCACGATCTTAATTCCAGCAACTCCAGGAGGAGGTGATACATTGGGCATCAATTATCTTCTCTTTCAACCCAAGTTGGATGCAGTCAATCATGCAAAATACAATTATAATTTATCCATCGGAGCGGTCGGAGTATTTTGGGCTTGGAATCTGCTTGATTTATTTTTATTCAAAGGAAATAATTTCTTTTGGGCGGTAAATTTTCGCTTAACACCGGTGGATAATTCAACTATTTACGCTCATTCAAGTATTCAGTTGGATCAAAAAAAAGAGATCGTGTTTACACTGAGGTTCTAAATGAAAAATAAATTTCTTAATGCGTTAGTTTTTATCTATCTAATCTTTAATTTTTCAAGTTGCGTGGGAGCTGTTAAAAGAAGTATTCTAGATCCAAATAGTTTCTTAGGATTTTTTCTAAGCCTTGATCCATTTAAATTAAACCCGCCTCCTAAGAGTAAAATTACACTTTTAAATACAATTAGTTCTATTCAAGAAGGGGAATCTACGACCATGGGAATTCTACTACAGAACAACCCTTATAAGCAAATCACTGTTACCTGCTCTACAGATTATCCTTCTCTTTTGATCAACGGTGCTAGATCTACAACTTTCGTATTTGATAGCAGTAATTTTTCTACACAACAATCGTTAAATCTAACAACTGTTACAGACAATGATAATACAAGTGACAATGTGACCCTCTCCTGTTCCGCTACCGGATTAGATACAGTAACTGCATCGATCACAGTATCAGACAACGCAGGTATTATTTTAAGTGGAACAGTTCCCACTCTATTAGAGGGTGATACAGTTACGATAGGCGTAAGTCTTTCCAGAGCCCCTACTACCAATGTTACGGTCAATGTATCTTTAAACAATAGTGCAGTTACTATTAATTCAGCAACCACCCTAAGTCTTACCTTTACTCCTAGTAATTATAATACATCACAAAGTATTACAATTCTCTCACTCATTGATGGAAATTCTACTAACGATCCGACAACTCTTACTTTTCAAATGACTGGTATCGCTGATGTGACTTACAATCTAACAATTATCGATGATAACGTTATTCAACTTACAGGTCCTCCTACTTCTATTACAGAAGGCACATCTACCCTTATGGGGATTCGTTATTTTAAATCCCTTTTAACCAATAACTCCATCACCATTACGAGTAGTAACCCGGCTGCGATTACTGTAAATGGAGGTGCATCTGCTACTTTTAATTATACTCCTGGTAATGCTACCACAGATCAAAACGTTACTCTTGCAGCAGTTCTAGATGCAAATCTCGTATCGGAAACTGTAAGTCTTACACTTACCACAACAGGAATGGATCCACTTGTAATTGTTGTAACTACTGTTGATATAGATGTCCAAAACATGGTCATTACAGGTGCGATTCCAACGTTAACCGAAAATATGAATGGAAGTATTTTAGTTCACCTAACTAATTTACCCCCTACCAATGTCACCGTAAATATTACCACAAGCAATGCTAGCTCCCTAACAGTCTCACCTTCAACCCTTACCTTTACACCAGGTAATTATAATATAGATCAGGCAGTTACTGTCAATGCCATTGATGATGCAAACGAAACAGCCGAGTATCTCACTGTAATTTTTACAAGCACGAGTGCTCCCATGCAAATTTACAATATAACTACTATTGATGATGATACTCGTATTTTACTAAGTGGTGCAAGTTCAGTAAATGAGGGAGGTTCCTCTGTTGTAACCGTTAGTCTCTCTGGGGATCCTGGAATTCCTCGCACAATCAATTTAACTTCTAGTAATTTACTTGCACTTACACTTGGAACCGCATCTCTCTCTTTCAGTTCAGGCAACTACTCGCAATCTATTTCTATCAATGGAGTTCAAGATGCAAATATAGTAAGTGAAGCTGTTACGATATCCGCTACATCTGCTGGTTTAATTTCTGGAAGCACCTCTATAAACACAGTAGATGACGACACAATGAATATTTTACTCACAGCAGGTTCGAATCTTGTGAGTGAAGGATCTACTTCCACTTTAAACCTGAGATTAACACAAGAACCATCCCCTTCGTTAACTGTTACTCTGAATTCTAGTATTGCAGGATCCGTTTCATTGAGTCCAGCTAGTTTCACATTCGACAATGTATGTCCAGGACCTCAATGTTGGAGCACAAATCAAGTTGTGACTCTTACAGGTGTAGAAGATGTGAATCAAACCAGTGAAACGTCAGTCATCACTGCCTCAGCTCCCGCAGTCACAAACGTGACTCAAAATATTACAACAATTGAAAATGATACGACTCCTGTATTTACAGGTGCAACGACTGTTAGTGAGACAGGAACTTCTGTAATAACCGTTAGTCTATCTGGAGACCCAGGGGCGACCCGCACTGTAAGCTTGGTTTCTTCAAACTTACTTGCAATGACTGTCTCTCCTTCTACTCTTACTTTTAATTCGGCTAACTGGAATATACCGCAAACTATTTTAGTCGCAGGTGTTCCAGATAACAATATTATTTCCGAATCTGTCACCATCACCGGTAGTGGAGTTGGATTAATCACATCGACAACCACTGTCAATACAGTTGACACAACAACCATGGCGATTACACTCTCCGGAAATCCGACGAGTATCGATGAAGGGGGAACTGGAACTTTTAACGTCAAGTTAACCGCTGAACCAAGTCCTTCTCTCACAGTCACACTTGCTTCTGGAACTGTAGGATCTGTTTCTCTGGCAACTACTACTCTCACATTTGACAATGTTTGTCCGGGTGCTCAGTGTTGGAGTTCCAACCAAACGGTCACGATGAATGGAGTGGAAGATGTAAACGAAACAAGCGAAACAGTCTCGATTACAGCGACTGCACCAAGCGCCACATCGGCAAGTTTCAACATCGACACAGCGGATAACGACTCCAAGCCTGTCTTCACTGGAGCAACTTCTGTGAACGAAAATGGAACGGCACTTGTTTCTGTTACGCTCTCCGGCAATCCTGGCGCGACTCGGACTGTGAACTTGGTTTCCAGTAATG
>DAORDH010000003.1:0-212764 GCA_035345875.1 Leptospiraceae bacterium
AAGCCATAATATCAATATTGAAGTAGATCCCAAGCCTCTTCTTATCGTCGCTGGCTGTATTGGAGTTGGAGTTTTTTTATTTAAAAAATATGGAAAGAGAAAGAGGTAAACAATGCCAAAGCTTATTAGAAATACAGAAGTAGTCGAACGATGCAGAAGACTCTACAAAGATGGTCATTCAATGCCACAGATAGCAGAAAAAATTCCAATAGAATTTCCATACATAAAATCAATTCATCCTAATACAATTTTCAATGCAATTCATTTTGGAGTAAACACAAGGAGTAAATTAAATGTTGCTAGACCTACCAACAGCTAAAAAAGCTTTAACTAACGTATGCACTAACGCACCCGCAGATGCAAGATTTCAACTAAAGATTAAAAATAAAAGTGGTTTTAGTATAACGATTCCACAATTAAAATTTCCTGGTTTCTTAGAACCTGGACAATATGAATTTTTTGCCTTTCAATCAAATCCAGAAGGAGAATTTTTAGAAGTTTTAAGTGCTGAGTTAGTTATTGAGGCAATGGAAGAGTCTACACCTAAAGCGGTTAATTACGAACAACCTCAACCAGTATCTCAGCAAGCAACCCAACAAACAAATAGACAATACCAAGAATTCGTTTCACCTGATTTTATTCTAAAATTATTAGAGAAAGATCAAGCTGTATTTTCAAACGAAAGAAAACTGCACGATGAAAAAGTTTCTATGATTATGCAAAATCATACAAAGGAAATTGAGCGAATAAAAGAGGCGCACCAAAAAGAAATCACTTCTTTAAAAGATTCTCATTCTATAGAGGTTAATAATTTAAAAACTCTAAATGAAAAAATTGATGCAGAGAGAGACAAGATCAGAGAGTCAATTGAAAAGCAATTACGCGGAGAGCGCAAAGAACAAGCAAGAGCGGGAAAAAAATCTGTGTGGGATATAATAGCGGATTTTGTAGAGAAAAACCCTGATGAAATTTTGGCTTTTATCCAATCAAAAGATAGAGGAAATTCACAAACAGAAACAAGATACAGTAATTTACAGGAAGCAATTAAGGAAGCAAGAGAGGCAGGATTATAATGAGTATTGAAGAGCTAGAAAAGAGAATCAAAAAAGAAGAGTTAAAGAATAAAGTTTTTAGATCTATCTTTAAAACTTTTTATGAAGAAATTAAATCACAACTTCCTAAAGCGTTTGTAAAAGACGTTGATAATGCCTTTGCACAACTAGATTCAATGGACAAACTTTAAAAAGTAATGGCAAAGAAAAAAGCTATTTATATTGAAAATGGAAGTTTTAAAATTTTACAAGATTCTGATTCTCTGATGAGTTCAGGATCTGGAATTTATAACTTTACATCAAGCAATAATAGACTTTACTCTTCGCCTTCAAATGGAACTAGCCTTTCAACGGCTGCACTTGTGGCTAATACTCTTTATGCAATGCCTTTTATTTCTGAAAAAAGATTTATTGTGTCACTTCTAAAAATGTCGGTCACAGTAGCAAGTGCAGGATCTACAGTAAGAGCTGGAATATATTCAGATAATGGAAGCTGTTACCCTAATTTTAAACTAAATGATTTAGGGCAAGCAAGCGGGGCAAGTGTTGCAGTAATACAATTTTCAAATTCTTTACCGGTGTCCTATGCTGAAAATTTATTTTGGTTAGTTTGCGTAGTTTCAGCAGCTATTACAGTAAAGGGTTTTTCAGTAGCGGGATTAATTCCTTTACTTGGAACTGATTCAAATATAGGAAATGCACCTGGTTTTGGATATTCTATTTCTACGGGCGTATCTACATTACCCGCAAGTTTTCCAACAGGGGCAGCAATTAGAACGGCTGCACCTTTGCCCTATATGGGTTTATTTATTACAGGATAGGAGTTTAAAAAAAATGAGAGATATTAAATTATGCGTTCCCACTTTACAAGAAGCCTGGAAATATTCGCAAGAATTTTGGTCAAAGAATTTTCCAGGTAAGCCCCAACCTATTTTAACTTGCACGCTGAGAACGATTGCAGAACAAAAAGCGTTATTTGCTCAAGGCAGATTACCATTATCCGAAATAAACAAGCTTAGAAAAATTGCAGGTATGGCAGCGATAAGCGCAAGCGAAGGAAAAAAGAAAGTCACCAATGCGGATGCTGGACAATCAAAACACAATCCAGATAAAACCGGATTGTCTAGGGCTTTTGATGTTGGATTTCTAACTATCTCAAGTGGAAAAAATCATTCTCTAGTTTGGGATGAAATCAATTTTAAAGAATTCAATAAAATCATTTCCGCAAAATTTCCATTAGTTCAATGGGGCGGGAATTGGAAAAGTTTTAAAGATTATCCACACTTTGAGGTAAAGTAATGAAGTATAAAGAATTAAAAAACTACAAGTATCAATTAGCAGAAAACTATTCTATTCAAACAGAACTAAAACCAGTAAATGCAATTTTCGAACCTAACAAAGAAAAGCCTTTTATTGAATTGGATACCAATGGAGTTTTAACAATATTTTCCGGTTATTCCTGGGACGGTGCAAGCGGTATTGCTATTGATACTAATAATTTTATTCGCGGCTCTTTAGTGCATGACGCTTTTTATCAGTTAATGAGAAAAAGAAAACTATCATTAGCTCACAGAGATTATGCAGATAGACTTTTACAAAAGATTTGCAAAGAAGATGGAATGAGTAGTTTTAGAGCGAATAATGTTTATTACGCGGTTAAAATTTTTGGCGAATCCTCCGCAGCTCCTACGAGTAAAAAAGAGATTCAAGAAACAATTCTAGAAGCTCCCTGACTGAATGATTGTATCCGAAGATTTGATAAATGGAATTCTACGAGAGATAGATGTAATGTATTCGGAAGGACTTTTAAAAATAGATGATGCTGACGATTTATCAAAATCGGTAGGTTGGATCAATGGAAAGTCTTTGAATGAATCTAATGTATCGTATGTGATAGAATGCCTTAGAGGTTATAAAAAATTTATGAATGCTGAAGCGGTAACGAGAATAATAAATCTTTGCCGTAAAACTTTCGGGAGTTATATGTAATATGGAATCAGAAAAAAAAATTGATCTTAAAGAATTCATGGAAAGTTTTAAAGAACACATAGAAAATGAATATCCAAACGCACCAAAGGTAAATATTGAAAGCCCGCTAATTCAACCGCAAGAAAAGAATTTTCGATACTACTTTGGAATCTTTGGAGAAAGTTTAATACTTATAGGGATGTATGCTATTCCATTATCAGAAGTATCTCTAGCGGCTTATGGTCTTTATGTGCTTTTACGGTATGGGATAATATAAAATGAGTCCATACAAAGAAATGAATGAAATAGTTTTCTATTTTGCAATCCTATTCCTTGCATGGTCGGCTTTAATGTTTAATTTAGGTCGATGTTTTTAAGTGCTACGTAGCACCTGGACTTGACCGTTTCCTTATTTTTTCAATAAATTTCACCATAACCATTACTAGTTTGGATCTGATTTTAATATTGACAGGAATGTCATAAATAACCACAGTCTAAATACTATGGCAGAAAAAGAAGATTTAAGCAAAAAAGGACTAACATTTTTTACACGAGCCTTTGACCACAGAACCTATACGGCAGATGGGGCATTTTCTCAGTCATTCAATGACAAAATAATTTTAGATTTTTATGTAGATCGGATTGTATACCCAACAAAGATTGTATTCGATTTAGATAAAGACGACAATTTTATAGAGCCAGGTAAGTTTTCAACTTTTGCAAAAATTACAACAGAAAGAAATATACAGCATTCTTTGACTATCAATTTAAAGACTGCAATTGAATTAAAAGAAACTTTAGAAGAAGCTATAAATGATTTAATTAATATGGAGGAAAAAGAAAATGAATCTAACTAAAAATATTAGACCTGCTAAGGCAAATTATTCTTTTCCAACAAATCATAATTTAAGAATTGGTGGTAAAGGGTCTACTCAATCACAAACAGAATTAAACTTTAATATGATTTTCGATTTTTTAAATTTTATATTAAGTTTCAATCAAGAGCAAAAAGAGGAAATAGTTGAGCAGTATAACAATTTACCTGCAAGGCAAACTTTTAAAAGAAATACAATTGCTATAATTCAAAGCTTAAAAGGATTTGAAGTTTTAGAGCCTATTAAAATTGAAATATCTATAGAATATGAAGAATATTTAGTTGAAATCCCAGAGCTAGAAATTTATGCATACGATAAAGATATACATGAATGTATTAAAGAAATAAAAGAAGATATTATACGTTTGTATTATGATTTAAACCGAGAAAGAAAAGAAATATTAGGTGAAAAACCAAAAAAATGGAAAGATTTCTTAAATTATAGCATTAAAAAAATATGAGCAAAAGAAAGTTATTCACTGAAAAAGAAATCAGAGAAAAAATCTTAACAAAAGTTGATCCTCAGAATATTAATAAAGACGGCAAACATTGGATAGGTGAAATAATTCTAAACAATGTATTTATTAATAAAGTTAAAATTCCTAATTCGCATAAAGACACAATGTTCCACAACAAGACAAAAAAAATTGCTGAAGACCTATGCATCACAAATGATGAATTTACAGATTTAATAGATTGCTCCCTATCAGGGAAAGACTATTACAAAAAATTAGATGAGAAATTTAATCCCAAAGAAAAAACTCTCTCCGAAGAAAACCCCTAATCACTTTTCTTCACTGAATACCAAAAAGCTTTAGCATTCCTGCTATTATAATTATCCCGATAATCGAGCAAACACCTATAGCCAAAGAAGCCCAAATAAATTTTTCTTCTTTTTTCAAAAGAAAAACCCCCTAATCACTTTTCTTTTTTGCGAAAAACTTTTCTAGGATTATCGTAATCATTGAATTGACTGATCTCTTATCTTTCTTAGCTTCATTCTCTACTTTTGCGTAAAGTTCTTTTGTTAA
This sequence comes from Leptospiraceae bacterium, assembly GCA_035345875.1. Classification (GTDB taxonomy): domain Bacteria; phylum Spirochaetota; class Leptospiria; order Leptospirales; family Leptospiraceae; genus UBA2033. The sequence goes on from DAORDH010000003.1 coordinate 4,926, forward strand.
TTTTAAACTAACTCTTTCTTCTAATGGCATAATAAAGCATACCTTTTATGCCTTTTCCATAATTGCAATATATTTTTATTCTTGACGAAACTCTGAAAGGTATGTAATGGTCATACCAAGTCATAATTAGACAGACCAAAGGAGTATTATCAATGAGTATAGAAACAGCAACACAAGAAAAACCAATCGTGCAGACAAGCGCGAACAATCCAAATCCAATCAAACCAGAAAGCAGAAAAAGACCCTGGTATAAATTACCTACCGGAAAGCAGTTAGGTAAAAGAATTATCAGCCCTGGCAATTCAATTTATGTAGCTCTACTTTTATCAATCGTAATGGTAGGCGTGCATATTACATTTCTTCCAACTTTATTTGCACAGATTTATGAAATGTCTTATGAGTCTGCATTCATGAGAAGTTTAATTTTATCTCTAGTGGCTAGTTTTAGTTTGCTGCTATTGAAATTAAAATTGAAACCGACAGCTTTTAGATTGCCCTGGTATTTTTCCAAAGAAGGCAGATTCGGAAAGTTGACTTTGTTTCGTGCAAACATTCCCGCAACTTTATTAATGATCGTGAATATCATTTTTACTTTTTCTGGAATGCTTTACGACATCAAAGGTCAACCGCAAGCAGTGAAAGAATTTATTGAGACGGTTGTAGTTTACAATATCAATTTCGTTATTGCAGTCTTACCGGAAGTCGTCGTGTTTTATGTTCTCTTTGACGTTTATAAAAATTTGAGAGATAGAAAGAAGCATACAAAACTTGCACCTGAGAAATTAGCAGCAATGGAAAAATATATTAACGATAACAAGAATGAACCTAATTTTAGTTTGTCGTTTGCCGCTAAAGTTGCAGGTATCCAGGTTACTCAAGCGAAGCCCTTCTTAATCGAAAAATATGGCGCGGAGGAATACGAAAGACTCTCTAAGTTAAATCCAAAGAGTCGCAAGGCTTAAATTGGTTTGCAAATTTGCGTGTAAAATATTCGCAACTTTACACGCAAATTATTCGCAAATCCCTAAGAGATTTACACGCAAATTATTCGCAGAGGGTAAAATGAGTATCATAATTCTAATCGAAATCTTAATTGCAATCGGCTTACTTTACTTCATCCAAGCTTGGTTTCGTGAATCACTGCAAAGAAGAAAAGATTTAAAAAAAATCAGAAAGGACATAGACCTTTTACAATCTATGAAATCAGAAATAGAGGAAAACGACTAATGAAAATTTTATTAATTATTACAGCGATAGCTTTGTGGGTTACCATATCTTATCAAGTAGAAACTCAATTTGAAGAAGATGAAGAAGAAGATAAATTTGAGCGAATTAACAATATTCGTAAAATAAGAAATTTTATTATTAAGCAACGATTAAAAGGAGCAAAACAATGGCGCAACCTACACAGCTAACACAATCAGAATTAGATTTTATTTTAGAGCAAAGAAAGCTATCTCCTTTTACGAAAATCAAAGTCTATTTAAAAAAAGTTTTGATTCATGCTTTTCTTGCATTACTAATTACCTTTAGTGGCTTATGGTTCTTAGTCGCATTCACTGACTTTAAACTCCCATTTCTATATTCAGAAAATAAAGTTGAGTATCAACGACTAGAAAGTGGCGCGGTAACTAGAACAACCAGAAAAAAAGTAATCGTAAATCTTAATCCAACAATTCGAAAAGATGGAATTGTAATCAAGGAAGGTAAGAAATGAATATGCGTATTTTTAAAGAATGGGAAGAATTAACAACAGATGAAAAAGAAGAATTAAGAAAAGAATCTGAGCAAATAATACAAAAAATAAAAAAGGAAAAAGGGGATCAGTATTATACAGATGCTTTATATGAAATTCATCAATTAAAAAAAGAGTTAAAAGAAGAAACCGAAAAAAGCGAATTCAAAGGATATTTGATAGGAGTATTCTTTGTGCTTTCTCTTGTTATTCTAAATCTACTTTATGAGGTTTTAAGATGAACGAACCACTTTCTTTATTTGAAAATATTTTAATTCTTATGATCCCTATTGGCTTTGCACTCCTAGTAAAACTTTTTAGAAGTGCAGAAAGCCACGCAGTAAATGAAGTCGAGCAAGTTCAAAAAGAATTAGAAGGGAAAGTTTATCATTCGATAACTGAAAATCACTATCACACACACGACAACAGAACTATTAATATTGTCGTGAAAGATGGATCGGAATTAAAAACCGTCTTGAGCAAAAAAGCAAATCAAACCAAACTTTTAGGAGAATGACAATGATTTACTGGATAATACTTATTATTTGCATAATCTATTTCTTTTTGTATATCGCAAACAAGATTCTTTTTGAGACAAGAAAGAATGATTTTATTTTAGATAAGATCTACGGAATTGAAACCGAAGGATTAAGCCTAGAAGAAAGATACGCTTTATTAGCAAGGTTAGAAAACGATATTGATAAAAGACAATGGGATAAAGAAAAAGGCTATGATCCGAAGGAAGGAGTCTTTAAAATAAAAAAATCTTAGTCGGTGCTACGTAGCACCTGCAAAAAATCAGATCCCCGAAAGGGGATTTTTTTTGTCCTCATAGATCTACAATTTCCGACCGCATAAAATCACTCAGGCTAACAAAAAAAGCCGCTCGGCTACCTTACCCCTATTTCCTATTCTTTCGCTCTCTGGAGCGTCTTAGAAGCTTTTAAAAAGCCCACTCTTCTAATGAGCGTCAAGCGCATAAGATTAATGTATATTATTCTCTATTATAGTATATTTATACATTGTCACTAAAAGTACAATGCATAGTGCCTAAAAGGAGAATCCATTATCCTTAAACAATCAATGCATAGTGCCTAAAAGGAGAATCCATTATCCTATAAAGGATAATGGGAGTTTTTCAGACAAAATATTTTTTAAATTAAGTATTGACTTTTTTTGTCGATGTGATACATGTAACACAAATTACTAAAAAGGAGGTTAAAGATGGCAACTGTTAGAATATCAGATAATGTTTTGAATGAGTTAAAAGTATTTCTTAATCCAGAGTCAAAATATGTTGATGTTAATTATACTAAATACGTGTCTGATGCGGTTTTAGAGAAAATGAATAGGGAACGAGAAGTTAAGAATTCTAAAATGAAAGTTGCTGGCTTGAAAAAATCGGTCGGTAAATAGTGAGTTTGCGTAAGGTGGAATTATTTTTTTCACTGTTCTATAACTCACCTTACGCAAGGTGAACCAAACGTTAATCTGAGGTTTGCTCCTAGCGGAGGGCTTGCTACCGCAGACTATTGATTTTAATAATTCATTAGCATTGTCTAATCTTAAAAAAACATCATTTATTCTTTAAATTATAAATTTTGCGCAAGGTGAGTTATTAATAACGAAATGAGTATTTTTATTTTGTCTGTATTCATATAGAATCTCTGACAATAACTCACCCCACCATCACTTGTAATATAAACTCTGCGGCTTCTAGATTTTTATTCGCGTCTTCTACTGATTTACCCCAAACAGTAAGTCCATGATTTTCAATTAGAAAGAATGGAACTTCGCTCGGACGAAAACTAAGTGCGTGCTCTAAATCTCGTGCGATATCCGCAACAACTCCATGATTAAATGTTACAATAGTAGAAAGATTGGGCTCTTCTCTAAAATCACCAAAGGCTTTTAGGATTTCTACATTGGGTAAATGAACTCTTCTGACAGGATTGGATTTATTGACACCAAAATGAAGTTTACAGGAAGTAACAGTATGCACATGCAATACTACATTTGCTTCTGGAACTTTAGAATAAATGACTTGGTGAATAGAAGTTTCCGCGCTTGGTTTATTTTCTGTTTCCTCTAGAATTTTACCTTCTAGATTGATACAAATAAAATCATTTTCTTGCAGACGCCCTTTGTGTTTGCCAGAAGCGGTTATCCAGAGTTTGCCGCTAGCCCTATCATAAATAGAAAGATTACCAGCAGTTGCCACCATCCAGCCCCGCTCATAATAACTGCGGCTAAAATTGATTAGAATATCGAAAGGATTTACCACGGATGAACACCGATGAACACGGATAATTTCTCAATTAGTGTGCGGTTATTAAAGTATTTGAGGTTAGTAGCTCTGAGCATTTCAACGAATAAGGCTTCTTCTAAATAACAATTTGACGTTCGCGCAAGATTCACCATGGCAAACAAATACCTTTCAAATAGAAACTCATATTAAGGACATAAAAATTAATTTTCATAAAAAACCTAATGAATCAAAACGCTTATCGGTGCTTTCCGTGTCCATCGGTGGTAATCTTTTAAAAATTACCCTATACTAGCCACGGCACCTTCGACGTAGTTTGGAACCCAGCCGCTTGTGTCTTTGAAATAGCGAACTGCTTTAATCCGAAGTTTGTCGTCTAACGTGAACCAATGCTGTGTTCCTTTCGGGACAGAAATAAAATCTGATTCAAAAACATGCACTAAGAAGTTTCCTTCTTTTGCAACAAAACCGAAGTAACCAGATCCATCTATGATATAACGAACTTCTACATCGGAATGAGTGTGCACTTTGTCAAATTTAGCAAGCATATCATGAATACCCGGAACTTCTGGATGCAATACAACTAAATCACGTGTTGTATAACCCTCTTTGTTTTTAAGATATTCGAAACGGTCATTGACAGTAAGAAGCAAATTCTCTTTCTCTGAATCAGAGAGAACTTGCTTTGAAGTAAAAATTTTCGCAGAATCCGGAACAACCCAGTGATCGTATTCTACACCATGATCGTGTAGAAATTTCTTAACTTCACCTTTATCTGTAATCTCTGGTTTGTTTTTACGGATTATCTTTGCCATTATTTATTCACTCTCTCCACATAAGAAAGATCTCGTAAGTCAATTTTGATTTTATCGCCTTGCTTTACGAAAATAGGAACGTTAATCTCTCCACCTGTTTCTACGGTTACTTTTTTAAGAGCTGTCCCAGAGGTATCTCCCTTGAGACCTTCTTCTGCATAAGTCACTTCTAGAATTGAGAAGTTAGGCGGAATCACACCAATTGGTTTGCCTTCATAGAAAGTTACTTCTACTTGTGTTTCTTCTTTCATAAATGGAAGAACATCTTCTACATATTCGGATGGAACATGAATTTGTTCATAGTCATTCACATCCATGAATACAATGTGGTCTCCTTCTGTGTAGCATAAAGTCATAGCTCTTTTTTCGAGTTCTACACTTTCTAAAGTTTCTGCCGCTTTGAAGGTTCTTTCAATGCTAGAGCCTTTGATGACCCCTTTTAATTTGGTTCGAATAAATGCACTACCCTTTCCAGGATTTACAAATTCTGATTTGATGACTGTATAAATATCATTTTCAATTTTGAGCACCATGCCCTTTCTTACTTCTGTAATACCGAGTACCATAAAACCTGCCGATTATTGATTGTTAAATTAAGGTTTTTTAACTTAATGGCAGTGTCAAGTGAAAAGACCCTTAGCGCGAATCTCCTACATCTATTTTTATTGAAAAATTCCATCAAATTATTCCCCTTTGCAATAGAGAAGCAAATCCCCTAACCTTTTCAAATTTGTGAGATATTACAGTTATATTCCCCTTTGTAAAAGGGGAGATTTTCTTGACAGAAAAAATTACTCTGAGTAAGTCTAATCTGTCCTATTGGAACAATAAGATGGATTAAGCAATGAACATCGCCCAAATAGAAACCAATTTACAAAAACTCGTTAAGTCGATTAAGAAAACTAGCTTTATCTACGATTTGCTTCTTGCCTATGGACAACCCAAAGCTTCGATTGCACGATTGCAAAAAGGGGGGCTTAATCTTTCTAAATCGGAAGGCGAGATTATTTGAAAGAAAAAGCTTTTTTTTAAATCGGCAAAGAATGTAGATTTACATACACTCATCGACGAAGTCAAAAAAGATTCTGCGGTTACTAGGCATGATCCACGATTTATCATCATAACCGATTTTGAAACACTCTTAGCCCTTGATAGAAAAACTGCGGATACGCTAGATATACCTCTCATACAAATCACAAAGCATTTTGATTTTTTTCTACCCTGGGCGGGAATGGAAAAAGCCCAACACCAAAATGAAAACCCAGCCGACGTAAAAGCCGCCGAAAGAATGGCAAAGCTCTACGACGAATTAAAAAAGAACAATCCAATCAAAACACCGGAGCAAGTTCACAATCTAAATGTATTTTTGTCACGACTCCTATTTTGTTTTTTTGCAGAGGACACTGGAATTTTTGAAGAAAGCCAATTTGCCTAAAATCGTGTCCACTAAATATGTAGTAGTTCAAAGTCAACTGTCCGAATTTATCGGACAGTTGAAAATGGAATCTCCAGATGGAAAAATGAGAGAAACCGACGTTGCAAATCCAGAGCAACTTTTAAGATTGATTCAGTCAATTCCTTCTCCAAGGGCTGAACCATTTAAACAATGGTTAGCAAAAGTTGGTTATGAGCGTATGCAAGAAATTTCAGATCCAAGCCAGAGCATTGATCGAGCAAGAGAGAATTGGCAGAAGTTGGGTCGAAGTGAAAAATGGATTCAACAGCGAATGACTGGACAGGAGACGCGAAATAAACTAACAGATTACTGGAAGCAAAGCGGAGTAGAAAAAAAAGATGAGTTTGCACTTCTTACTAATATTATTCATGAAGAATGGACGGGACTCAGTGTTAAGAAACACAAAGAACTAAAAGGATTAAAGTCTCAAAACCTAAGAGACCATATGAGTGAGGCCGAATTAATTTTTACTGCGTTAGCCGAACTATCCACAAGACAAATTGCAGAAACAGAACAAGCTAAGGGACTTTCAGAAAATGCTGATGCAAGTAAACAAGGTGGAAGAGTTGCCAAGAATGCTCGAAAAGAATTAGAAGCGAAAACTGGTAAAAGTGTTGTCACAGGTGAAAACTTTTTACCTCCAAAAAAAGAAACAAAACAAATTAAATCTCAAAAGAAGAAAAAATAATGCCAGATATAGTTCATGTAACCTAAGGACAAACAGGACAAAGCTCTAAGACTAACGCTCTCGGGATGCGTGAAATGCAAGAAAAAGCTTATCAAGCTAGAGATGCTGAGTATATTTTACTAAAAGCTCCGCCCGCTTCGGGAAAATCGCGTGCGTTAATGTATATAGCTCTTGATAAAATCACAAACCAAGGACTTCGTAAAATCATAGTTGCCGTTCCTGAAAAATCCATTGGTGGTTCTTTTGGAAAAACGAATCTAAAAGATTTTGGATTCTTTGCTAACTGGGAACCAAATGATGAATACAACCTATGCACGCCTGGAATGGATGGAAGAAAAAGCAAAGTCCAGGCTTTCAAAAATTTCCTAGACAATGAGGAAAAAATTTTAATCTGCACCCATGCGACACTTCGCTTTGCATTTGAAGAAGTGGAGGAATCAAAATTTGTAGATACAGTACTTGCCATTGATGAATTTCATCATGTCTCTGCGGATGGAGATAGTCGATTGGGAGAATTACTTCGCTCCATTATGCAAAAAACAAATGCATATGTGATTGCCATGACAGGTTCTTACTTTCGCGGTGACAGCATTCCCGTTTTACTTCCCGAAGAGGAAGCGCGGTTTACAAAGGTTACCTACAACTACTATGAACAACTCAATGGCTATACTTACTTGAAGACGTTAGGCATTGGGTATCATTTTTATCAGGGGAAATATACTTCTGCCATTTTAGAAATTCTAGATACGAACAAAAAAACTATATTACATATTCCGAATGTAAATTCCGGCGAATCCACAAAAGACAAACACCAAGAAGTAGATTTAATCATAGACGCAGTAGGAAAAGTTACAAAGGTCGATCCGGATACAGGCGTTATCCACCTCAAACGATGGTCGGATGGAAAGATGCTCAAAGTCGCCGATTTGGTAAATGACAATCCAAAAGACAGGGAGAAAATCCAAAGCTATTTACGAAATATGAAATCAGTAGACGATATGGATTTAATCATCGCACTGGGAATGGCAAAAGAAGGATTTGACTGGTCCTTTTGTGAGCACGCTTTGACTGTTGGTTATCGCGGCTCTCTCACGGAAATTATTCAGATTATTGGTAGATGCACAAGGGATAGTAATAATAAAACACATGCTCAGTTTACCAATTTAATTGCACAACCAGATGCAGAAGATGATTTAGTAAAACTTTCTGTCAACAATATGCTAAAGGCAATCACGGCATCTCTTCTCATGGAACAAGTGTTAGCCCCTAGTTTTAAATTTAAGACCAAACTTTCGGATGAAGACAAATCCCAAGCAGGTGAAATCAAAGTGCGTGGATTTAAAACACCTTCTTCAAAAAGAGTGCAGGAAATAATTGAATCTGATTTGAATGATTTAAAGGCTACCATTTTACAAGATGATACAATGCTCAAAGCTATGCCGGGTAACGTTGACCCTGAAGTGATTAACAAGGTATTAATCCCGAAAATCATCCAAGTAAAATATCCTGATTTGACCGAAGCAGAAGTGGAAGAAGTTAGACAACATGTAGTAGTAGATTCAGTTATTAAAAATGGAGAAATCAAAGAATCAGGCGACAAACGTTTTATCAGAATGGCAGATCGATTTGTAAATATAGATGATTTGCATATTGATTTGATTGATAAAATCAATCCATTTCAAAAAGCTTTTGAAATACTTTCCAAATCAGTCACAACAGCCGTATTGAAAGTTATCCAAGAAGCAATTGAAGCGACAAGGATAACAATGGACTTTGAAGAAGCAAAAATTCTCTGGCCTAAGATAAATGAATTCAAACAATCTTTTGGAAGAGAGCCAAGTTTAAATTCAGCCGATCCATTAGAGCGAAGAATGGCAGAGTGCATCATTTATCTAAAAGAAGAAAAGCGAAAACGAGCCAATGGATAAAGATTCTATTTTAAATGAAATTTTTGCGAACGATCCATTTGGGATACTCACTGTTAAACCCTTAGCTAGCCAAGCTCGCAATGAAGATGAAAGACTCATTGCTTCTTTTCTAGAGATCTGTGATTTTTACGAAAAAAATAAACGCGAACCATTGCAAACAAATGGAATCCAAGAACACCAGCTCTATACACGTTTAAAAGGACTTAGAGAAAATCCAACCAAGGTAGAAATTTTAAAGAACCATGACAAATTCGGGTTACTCATGATTAAACCCAAAGAGTTTCATTCGTTAGACGACATCTTAAATGATGACTCAATGGGAATCTTAGATTCAAGTGCCGAAAGTATTTTTGAATTAATGAATGTAAAGAAACAAGACGAGCGAGCAAGCACAGATTTTGTTGCCAAGCGTAAAGTTTGCAAAGACTTTAAAAAATATGAAGCATTATTTAAAAATTGTCAGAATGATTTAAAAAATAAAAAAAGAAAGATCCTCAAATTCACACAAGAAAATTTAAGGGAAAAAGAATTCTATGTTCACAATGGAGTTCTTTTATTTTTAGAGTCAATTGATTCACAAGAAAAGAAACAAGAATTTAAAAGTGGAATAAGAGTTCGAAAAGATGGTCGCACGCGTATTATATTTGAAAATGGAACTGAATCGAATATGCTCTATCGTTCCCTTTATAAAATCCTTTTAGCAAATAGACAAACAGTTTCTGAAAATATTGATAAAGTAAATGAAATCTTCACAGAGAAATTTAGCAATGTTACAGATGAAGACAAAGAATCAGGATACATTTATATTCTCAAATCCAAAAGCACAAAAAAAGAAATCCGAGAAATTCAAAATTTATATAAGATAGGCTATTCGACAGTAGCCGTTGAAGAGCGAATCAAAAACGCAGCAAAGGAACCTACCTACTTAATGGCTGAGGTTCATATTGTGATGACATACAAATGTTTTAACATGAACCCCCAAAAGCTAGAACATTTACTCCATACTTTTTTTGGAGAAGCTTGTCTTAATCTCGATGTGTTTGATGAAGCAGGAAATCGTCATACTCCTAGAGAGTGGTTTACTGCTCCACTTTCCGTCATTGAAGAAGTAATCCAGCTTACTTTAAGTGGAGAAATTCTAAACTATAGATATGATTCGACAAGGGAGGCAATTGTTAAAAAATGAACTTCTAAATCCGTCGAGGGTATGTAAAAAGTCGCTCTACGATCAGCTTTTACACAATCCCACTCAGCAGGACTAAATAGAATGACAAAAATTAAAGAATTAAAACAAACTGCAGGCGAAAATTGGACAAACTGGAAATGGCATATGCAAAACCGACTCAACCATCCAGTAGATTTAAAAGAATATATCCAGATTTCGGTTGAAGAAGAAAAGATTTTTCAGGAAGCAGAGGAATTTTTTAGCTTTGGAGTAACTCCCTACTACTTATCTTTAATCAATCCAAATGATCTAAACTGTCCGATCCGACTTCAGACAGTTCCAAGGTCAGGAGAATTAAGTAAGCATCCTCTCGAAAGAATAGATCCTTTAGGAGAAGAGGCGCATATGCCAGTCAAAGGGGTTACGCATCGTTATCCCGATAGAGCTCTTTGGTATCTCTCTCATAATTGTGCTGTATTTTGTAGATTTTGCACAAGAAAAAGAAAAGTGGGCGATAGTAGCAATACCCCCCGCTCAGAAGACTGGGAAAAAGCGCTCACCTATTTTCAAACACATTCTGAAATCAAAGAGGTTATCCTTTCTGGAGGAGATCCGCTTTCTTTATCTGACAATCAAATTGTCTTTATTCTAAAAGAATTAAAAAAGATTTCCCATATCAATCACATTCGAATTCATACTAGGTATCCTGTTACACTCCCGTTCAGAATTACAAAGGAACTTTGTAAAAGTCTTTCCGATTTTTTTCCATTATTTTTAGTGACTCATTTTAATTCGGCAGCTGAGTGCACACAAGAAGCAAGTCTTGCCATTAAAAATTTGATTACAATAGGAAATTTAACTGTCTTAAATCAATCTGTTCTTCTTAGGGGAGTAAATGATTCAAAGGAAAAACTATCCGAATTAAACTATGCTTTAATTCGAATGGGGGTTAAGCCGTATTATCTCCACCAATGTGATGAAGTCTTCGGGAGTTCTCACTTTAGAGTTCCGATTGAGGAAGGAATTTCTCTCATGAAAGAGATTCGAGGCTATCATAGCGGGATTACAGTTCCTGTCTATGTTGCAGATCTAACCGGTGGTGGCGGCAAAGTTCCATTACCCACTGACTACCTACAAAAAACAAACCTAGATTCTTATATTTTTAAAAATTTTAGAGGGGATGAGTTTGAGGTGAGTAAGTAGACTAAACTGCTATAGCGGATTTCTTATTATGAAACTCTTCTTCCCGAATCATATCGGCAAGTTTTCCGCCTGTCGTCTGCATCTAAGATCTTGTTTCTTCTGAGATCAAAAAGGATTCGTATCCGTATCCTTTTAACTTTACATTTTTAAAATTCTTCTTTACCCATTTAAACAATCCAGATGCGAATTCTAAAAATGCTTCTGACTTTTTTACTAATTGATTTTCTGAATTATAGAAATGAGTAGTATAATAAAGTCTTCCGCGTGGCATAACTAGATTTTTCTCCCATTTAGCAGGATTCCAATATTCAACTACAGGAGAAGTCGTTTCATTAATAATATGAATGCCTGATTTTGTTTTTGAATTGACTAACTCAGATTCATCTTCTGGAAGAAAAATAAATTTTTTGGAAGAAGATGCATCATCAAGTTTATTTGCTAATTGAATTTGCTCATTTTTTAAAGTATCAGAAACAATTTTATATTTATTTTCTAATAAGTAGAATTCTAATTCGGAAATGTCTTTTTTAGTTAGATAAAAATTTGAACCATTCACCTTGTTGGCATTGATTTGCATTCCTAGTTATAGTTATCCGCAAATCTGATTGGTCTACAATTTCAAATCCAAACTTCTCACGATTTATACTTTTAATGGAACTGTCATTAGTTGAGACTTTTATAAATTTATTATCTTGGGAGTTAATTTTAGGAATGTCTTTGTGGAAATATTTGATTGCAAAACAACTTGGCGTAGAACTAAAAGATTTATTTAATTTTTAAAAACACCGCCTATTGTCACTTGATTCATCATAATTTAAAACTAACTCAAGCGAAATCTTATACCAAACGTCAAAAGAAAAGTCCCATTCTAAAAATAAAAAAGTGGGTTTGGTATATACCAAATGCTAGTGGATCAAAATTCTTCTGGGAAATTACTTTTGTCATTTGGTATATAAGTGAATTTGTAGTAACCGTTCTCATACTTCCATCATTTAACACCCAATACAAATCCTATCGGTGTTCATCGTCTTCATCGGTGGTAATCTTTTAAACCCCTACCACACCGCAATCTTAGGAAATAATTTCAAAAGCCTACGATCTCTCGTAAGAAGTTTTAATCGATACGCGGTAGAGGTTGCAACAATGATTCTATCAAATGGATCTCGGTGAGAATCGAGCTTAACACTTTCAATGAGAGCGGGTCTGTCAAAGGCTATAATTTTTAAATTGGGAGTGCTGTCGATGTAGGCAAATAAATCGCCTATCGCCATTTCTAGGCGACCAATTTCAACAAGATATTGAATTTCTAAAATAGACATTGCAGAGACAAAAAAATTATTTTCTGGTTTTTGTAGAATTTTTAAAACTTTTTTAGATAGAGATTTTTCGTCGAGAAGCCAAAAGATTAAAGTATGTGTATCCAGTAGATAATCTGTTTCCATTTAATTATCTCGCCTTAAACAATGTGAGCCATCTGTTCGCTTGATATTTGCTCCTAGCGGAGGACTTGCCGCCGCAGGCTATTGATTTTATTATTCCATTGTCTATTGTCTCAAGAATCATCGTTATCTTTCATTTGCCAAACTCATATATTTGTGTATGATCAATCATTTCGGTAGAATGATATAATCAGCCAATAGTTTATCTGCTTCCTCTAGATTGCCTAGAATTCTGCCTTTGATTTTTTGAGAACCAGTAATCGTCTTAGACGAATGTTTAAGTCGCTCTAATTGTTTCTCTGAGATGATATATAAATTCTCTTCCCGAGTTTTTATACATACAGTCTCCCCTCTTTTCACAGTATCGAGTGTAGTAAAGAGATTATTTCGTAATTCGGTTGGGGTATAGAGAATCATACGTACAGGAAACTATGTACTTTCACTATTGTCAAATATTTTACTAAAGAATATCAAAATAATAGAAGTTTTACGCACTTGTAGTAAGGTGATTTTAAAAGGATTCCTATTGACTTATAAACTTATGAATCTCCAATAGAATCAAATGAAATATATACTATTGATTTTTTTACTCGCCACAACCATTTACTCAGAAAGTATTTTTGATAAGCTAGGAGGAGCATCCTCTAAAAATCCAAAAGACTTTTACACTAACGCAAGTCCAAGAGCAATAGAACTCGTGAACAAAAGCTTAAAAGGAATTGATTCTGGAAACTTAGTCGACTATCATACACATATTGTTGGAATTGAGGAAGAGAAAAATGGAACTTTTATTAATCCAAAAATGCGTTCATGGCTTCATCTAAAAGAATATTTTAGATTTAAGATTTATCTAAGTGCACTTAAGATAAAAAGTATTTTCAATGCAGATAGAGAAGCAGTCGAGCGGCTAACAAGTCTTATTCAGAATATCAATGGTCATGGGAAATACCATTTACTTGCGATTGATAAATATTACAATGAAGATGGTTCTGTAAATTTAAATAGAACCGAGTTCTATGTTCCAAATGAATATGTTTTCAAACTTTGTAGGGAATTTCCAAACCTTTTTATTCCTACTATATCGGTTCATCCTTATAGGAAGGACGCAATAGAAGAACTAGAGAAATGGAACAAAGAAGGAGTTCGATTTATAAAATGGATTCCTAATTCACAGGGAATCGATCCCTCGAATCCTAAACTAGAATCTTTTTACAAGAAATTGATTCAACTCAATATGATACTTCTTTCCCATGCAGGAGAAGAAAAAGCAGTAGATGCAGAAGAAGATCAGAAATTTGGAAACCCACTTTTGCTTCGTTATCCTCTTGGTCTAGGGGTAAAAATTATTATAGCTCATTGCGGAAGCTTAGGAACTAACGTAGATTTAGAAAGCCCAGATAAGAAGCTTGTGGATAATTTTGATTTATTCATGCGTCTAATGGAGGATCCAAAGTATCAAAAAAATCTATTCTCAGATATTTCCGCAGTAATTCAATTCAACCGTGATAAAAAAGTTCTAGAGACACTACTCTTTAGGAAAGATTTACATACAAGGCTTGTTCATGGAAGTGATTATCCATTACCCGCAGTCAATCTTGTCATTCGCTTGAATCGATTAAAAGATTTTGGGTTTCTCTCCTCAGATGAAATAGAGCCACTGAAAGAAATCTATGACTATAATCCTATCCTCTTCGAGCTTGTTGTAAAAAGAACAGTGCAATGGAAAGGAAATAAATTTTCAGATTCTATTTTTTTGAAAAATACCAACTTGTGACTTTTTTAACATATATCGTAAAAAAAGCATGACTTATTTCTGATTAGGGCTAAAATAGTCACATGAGTCAAGCAAGATACTTGGAAAAGCCAATTAGCGATGATTTAGAAACCAAAATGGTGTTAATTGCAGGACCGAGACAGGTGGGGAAGACATCTCTTTCCCTCCGAATTGGCGGAAAATCTGGTTACTTAAATTGGGATATCCCTGAGCATAGAGATAAAATTTTACAGAGAGAATTTCCCCCTATTAAAAATATTTTAATACTCGATGAAATTCATAAGAATCGAAGCTGGCGTGAATTATTAAAATCACTAACAGATGATCCCATCTTTAAAAGGAAAATTCTAGTTACAGGCTCTGCTAAATTAGATGCCTATCGAAGAGGTGGCGATTCTTTACAAGGTAGATATTTTTTTCATAGAATGCATCCTTTTTCTGGAGATGAATTGAATTTCACAAATCAATCAGATTGGCAACAATTATTAACGATAGGCGGTTTTCCTGAGCCATTTTTAAATGGAGAAAAAAGTTTTTCGAGTAGATAGTCTAGATTATACAGGGTAAGATTAGTAGAAGAAGAAATTCGTAGCCTAGAAAATATAATTGATCTCGCTAAATTAGAATTACTTGGAATTCGCCTACCGCATCTTGTAGGAAGTCCATTATCGTTAAATAGCTTAAAGGAGGATCTAGGTGTATCACATCAAACGATTGATAGATGGTTGCATGTGTTGGATAATGTTTACTATACCTATCGCATACCTCCGCTTAATGTTAATCCCTTACGCTCCGTAAAGAAAGAACAGAAGCTATATCTTTGGAATTGGTCATTGCCACAAGAAGATTCAATTCGGTTTGAAAATATGGTCGCCGGTCATTTACTAAAATGGGTGCATCGAAGACAAGATGGATTTGGAGAAGAATGGGGGCTACGTTATTTCAAAGATACAACAGGAAGAGAAGTTGATTTTATTTTAATGCTAGATGAAATTCCAAAGTTGCTATTAGAAACCAAATTTTCAGATGTTGATATTCACCCTCCTTTAAAATATCTTAAAGAAAGACTTCCAATTACAGAAACCTGGCAAGTATATTTCAAAGGGAAAAAAGACTACGAAACGCCTAATAAAATTCGGGTGAGTTCGTTTTCAAATTTTTGGAAAGAATGGTTAGAGCGTTATCCGATGTTTTAACCAATCATTTTTATATGAATTCCAAACAAATAGTTTTAAAATTTCAAAAATCATTTTTTGGAAAACCAATAGCCACTTATTTTATAAAATCTGAATCTACTTTCTACTTTAAAAATATGCCCCAAATGAAATCGAATCGAATATAATTTCAGGCAAGGATTTTATTTCAGTAGCATTTGGTATACTGCCTATATAAACGTCTGGGAACACTAAAGAGGTATTTAGACCAAACGCACCTTTTTGTTTTTAAATTCCAATTTTAATCTAATGGTTTGGTATAAATCAGTTTACAGAATCAATATTATTATGAATCCTTTGAAAGAGAATACCAACTGAAAGGTCATATCTTGGAAAACAAAGTCTCCAACTTAGCTAGAAGAATTCAAAATCACTTAAAAAATCTTCGAAGCATTTCGAAGGAAAAAAGAGAATTGTTCTCTGCTGATAGACCTGTTTGCACTGAAATCAGAAGAGCTAGTCTTGATCAAAACTTAACTGATAAATTAATTATCTTTTTAAGAGGAACTGGTTGTTCTGCCATTGATCAAAATGGAGGATGCACATTTTGCGGATTTTATACTGCAACGAATCATGGGATCAAATTGAATCGTGAAAATTTTTTGAATCAATTACAATATGCCTTTGAAGTCCATAAAAAAGAAATAAATCAATTTCGTATCATCAGTCTTTATAATGACGGAAGTATGCTTTCAGAACATGAAATTAATTTAGATGTAACTTTGGAAATGATAGAATCTCTTTCTAAATTCGAAAATTTAAAATTGATAACAATTGAATCTAAACTACAAGATATAACAGAAGATAAAATTTTAAAATTAAAAAATGCTACAAATAAAAAATTAGAAATTTCCTTTGGTTTTGAATCCTCAGATCCAATGATTCGAAGACTTTGTATAAATAAAAATTTCACAAATGATAAAGTAGTCAGCACGATTCAAAATTTGATTTCTCACGATGTAAATCCAACTTCACTTATCATGGTAAAACCACCTTTTCTTACAGAAAGAGAAGCGATAGACGACGTAGTTAAGAGTTTAGTTTTTTTAGAAAATACACAAGTAGACCGAATTGATATAGAACTTCCTACTGTAGAGGAATTTACACTTACACATGAGCTTTGGGAGAAAGGACTCTATCAACCGATTATGCTTTGGTCTGCAATCGAGATACTTAGACAAAAGGATTTACTCAATCTAAAGAAGCAAATCTATATTAGCCCTCCCAATTATACAGTGCAAGCATTAGCCTATTCTTCCAATTGTCCAAAATGTGATGATAAAATTTCCAAACTGTTTATGGAATACAATAAGAAAAATGATTTCTCTGTCTTTGAAAATCTCAAATGTGAATGCAAATCAGAATGGAATCAACGTTTTAAATTGAGTGAGATTGAAATATTACCGATAGTCGATAGAGTTGAAAAGATAATGAATCTATTAGAAAATAAACCAACTTTTTAGTTATTGTAATTTCCGATAGAAGATTTCGGAAATGAGATTTTACTTCCCGAATGAAAAAATAATTTTATTTCCATTTGGATCTAAAATAGATGCAGTCCCGTCCCTATTTTGAAATAATTCTTTTTGATAAATCATATTTTGCCCTTGAAAATTTGCAATTAGATTAGAGACTGGAATCATTTAGGAGGGGAAATGCCAATTTTTGAATACAAGTGTGAGACATGCAATAAAACATTTGAAGTATTGCAATCCAATTCAGTTCCTTATACAAATTGCAAGCAAGCAAAAGAGGACTGTGAGAATAAGGGTGTTTTAAGAAAGATGGTTTCTTCTTTTGCCTTCTCAGGATTTAATGAAGGTTCTAGTTCAAATTCCTTTTCAGACTATTCACCTTCTTCGGCTGGAATGGGTTGTGGGTGCCATGGAACTTCGAGTTGCCCAGGTTCTTCCATTCGTGACAAATATGGATTGGACTAATCCTTGTTAGCCGCTACTCGTGTAGAAATTTCTAAAGGTGCTGTTGCAAATAATATAAAATCTTTTCGTTCTATTCTGTCACCAAGCACAAGATTAGCCGTCGCGATTAAATCGAATGCTTATGGTCATGGAATAGAACTCATGGCAAAGTTAGCAATAGAAAACAAAGTCGATGTTCTTGCTGTAAATTCGCTGGAAGAAGCAATCCAATTAAAAACTCTCCACTCCCCAATTTTAATAATGGGAGAAATTCCAAATATTGAAGAAAGGCTAACAGAGATTAACCACGATAATTTTTGGATTGTTGCTTCTAGACTAAAAGAAATTCTTTTATTAAACAAACTTTCAAACAAACCAAGAATTCATTTAAAGACTGATACGGGAATGGGAAGACTTGGATACGGAGGAAAAGATTTAACTAAACTCCTTACCGATTTGAAAGCAAATGAGGTAAAACTTTCGGGACTCATGATGCACTTTGCGAGCACGGAAGATTTTACAGAACATTCCTATTCAATGCAACAGTTAAAAACATTTAAGGAATACATTGACCAAGCAGAAAAATGTGGGTATAATGATATTATCCGCCATGCATCCTCCTCTGCATCCACCATGCTTTTTAAAGATGCGCATTTTGACATGGTTCGAATTGGAATCTCTCTTTATGGACTATGGCCTAGTTTAGAAACGAGATTATCTCTTTCTTTAATGGGCAAAAATACATTTGATTTAAGTCCAGTTCTTTCTTGGAAGACAAATGTCGTTCACCTAAAAAAAGTTCCAAGCGGAACCTATATAGGATATGGATCTACTTTTAAAACAAACTATCCAACGACGTTAGCCGTTATTCCTGTTGGATATCACGAAGGATTTGATAGAAGACTTTCCAATCAAGGATACGTTTTAATCAATGGAGAGAGAGCTCATGTCATTGGTAGAGTTTGTATGAATATGACAATGGTAGATGTAACTCATATTAGAGATGTAAAGATTGGAAATGAAGTAGTCTTAATTGGAAAATCAGGAAAGGAAACCATCTCAGCAGATACGATTGCAAATCTAATCGGCACCATTAACTATGATGTAGTCACTCGAATTCATCCGAGCATACCACGAGTGTTAGTAGATTAATTGATTGAGCCAAGTTGCCGACAGGCTCTGACTTTCATTTTATGGGCTTGCGCGTAAGATGAGTTAATTAACGCGAGTTGGACATAAAATTTTTTTCACCGCCGATCACTGAACGATACAGAAACGATTTTGAATATCGTATCTTTTATCGGTGTCATCGGTGGTAATCTGTTAAAATTGTGGGTGAGGACGTGGTTCAAATAGGATTCAAAAAAATCGATTTGTGTGCGCATTTTTTTTACTTTTTTAAAAAAAGATTTGGATCAATCTCTTGCAACTCTTCTATTGGTCGACCTGTAAAAGCTTCCATTAGAATTTTCTGGTTTCGTTTGATGATTTCTAAATCATGCTCATTTGTAAGTGGTCGAACCACTTTCATTGCAAGATCTGCATAGGGTTTATTTTGCGCCCAATTGTCCAAAATTTCTTGTCTCGTTTTCTTTAGTTCTGCTTTAACGTCATCCGGCACATTAGGGTCGTTCAAGCTTTCGTCCAATCTTTGAATCCCAGAGTCTTTCATGATTTGAAATTTTTGCATCCCTATCTCACCCTGGGAGACATTCCAAGCCCAAGCTACTTTAGAATTAACTTTCACAAACTCATAATAATCTTTAAATCCTGCTTCTTTGATGGCTGATTCGATTTGATTAAAAACTTCCATACCAGTAGCAGCACTCTCCCCTTTTTCGGCTAACTCTTGTGGAAGATTTGGACCTAATTTGTGAAGTGATTTTACCGCGATTACATATTTTTGAATGATTTCATCGTTTAAATCAACACCGCTAACATTGGTCTGATACATTTCATAAATTTTATTACATTGAGACAGACAAAGGAGAAAATAAAAATAGATTAAAATTTTTTTCATAGGAATACTTAAAAACTAATCGGTTATAAATAAGTAGGTCAAGAATAATTTAAGGCTATTATAAAGAGAAGGTTACAGTTGGAAGATAAACTAGGATTTCTTTTACTAATTTACTAAACACATTGAAATCAGAGTAGAAGGTTTAGGCAAATTAGTAAAAGAAATGAATTAAAAGTAAAAATCATTAAGGATGATCAATCTAATTCTTTAAAGATATATTTTACAAAGCATTGTTATTTCTATTCATTAAACATTCAAGGATTCATAATATTTAATGATTTCTGCTAGACTTTTCATATTTAACTTTTCTTTAATATTGTTCTTGTGAAATTCAATCGTTCTAACAGATAAATTAAATTTCTCAGCGATTTCAATATTAGAATAGCCACGAGCGATGTAGGCTAATACTTCCTTTTCTCGTGGGGTTAATGAATCGTAACCCACAGAATCTTTTGAATGCGCAATCAAATACTTTTGCATTTTTGGAGATGCGGCAAACCCACCCTCCATAATAGACAGAAGCAATGGTGAAATCATTTCAAAAGGCTCAGATTTTAGAATGTATCCGTTGATACTAGCTTCAACTGATTTTAGAAAAAAAGATTTCTCTTCATGAAAAGTAAAAACAACTTTTTTTATATTAGGAAAATCTTCTTTAATTTTTTTGAGAACGTCAAATGTGCTAGACCCAGGCATATCCAAGTCTGTCATAATAACGTCAGGATTGAATAAGGGAATCATTCTTAAAAGTTCATCAGCGCTAGATGCAACTCCCTCTAAAGAGAAACTTTTAGAATCCAATAAATACGCTTTTAAACCTTCGCGAATTACTGGATGGTCGTCAGCTATGATTAATTTATACATAATTTAGAATTGATTGGATAAGTTATTTTTTACAAGTAATTTTTATGAATATTGAGTCAGGCTCTCAGAATTGTTATTCCATACAAATCTACACCAGTCTCCCCCTGAAAATAGAGCAGGTTTTTTTCTTTTTTATAAGTATATGTTCCAGCATTGACCAAGACCTTAAGCCCAGTATCGTAATGAACGTCAGGAATATAGATAACACATGATCCTTTTTCAAAGTCTCCTCTCCTAAAAGAATATTTAAAAAGTCCCTTCGAAATATCAAAATAAAGTGATACTGGATTTCCTTCCGTTAGAATAGGATAAGGTCTTGAAAATGCTTTGGTTCCTCTTCCACCATCAGGACAAACTTGCTTAGGAGTATCCTTAGAATAAATAGAAAGATCCTCTCCATTCCAGCAGTCTCCTAGCTTATGAGTATTATCAGGTGTATAATTCCAAATAGCTACATTCACTAAATTTTTTTCAATTGCTTTAAAGATCGAATCAAGTGCATAAATCTGTTTGCTATAATCTTGCGTTTTATACGCGTTAGCCCCTTCCAGATCCATAGGAATACCAGTCTCTCCAATGACTGTAGGACATTGATTCATATCGACTAACGACATATTTTTGATTGATGCAATGGAATCATTATACATTTCTTGAACAGAATCTCTTCCAAATGCAATTTTCATTTTAAAACTATGAACACCCAACCAATCAAAATGCCTTTTTGTAAATAGTAAAATTCCATCATACCAATGAGTAGCGTTTACAACAGGGGCAAAGCCTTTCTTTTCCTTCTCATCCCACTTTAGTTCTAACTTAGTTGGCTCACTTTCTATAAACACAAAGAATTGTTTATTGACTTTCTGAATCGCTGTTTTGAAGTTTTTTACAAATGGTTTCATAAAATCAGAAAAGAAATCAACATTCCTTCCTCCGACCTTCGCGAAATAGTCAGATTTTAGAAGCATAGGAGCTCCATTTGGATCATAATTCCAAACCCCATGCTTGCGCCAAACACAGATATGCCCCTTCTTCCATATAGAGATACCATTAGGATTCATTACATGTTTACCAACTGTAACTCCAATTGATCCTAATAGAAATTTCGTATCAATGTTACAAGGCACTCCCTCAGAACAATACATTTCCTGAAAAGGCGTAGAAATATTCAAAACACCATTGCCTAGCCCCACAAAATCAGTTAAATTTTTTCTACCTATAAATCCTGGAGAGGGTTCATTTAAACTTCCGAATCCGATTACATTTTTAAACTTTGAAATCTTCTTAGCTAAACGAACAATTGATTTAATAAAATGATTCTGAAGATAGTCTTGAATATTACTCCCATCTATTTTAAGATTTTGAGCAAAAATATTACCTCCAAAAAATAAAGTAAATAAGGTTGCTGTTGGATATTTATTATAGTTTTGAGGCCAGATCATTTTCTTATAATCTTTACCCTGGACATGATGAATATATGCCATGTCTGCATCCTTGATCTTCATGATATCTATTCCCACTGCATCTAACGTCCACCCTGGAGCTCCATCACCCCCTGTAAATCTAGACCAAACATCTTGATGAGGATCAATAAATAAATAAAACCCTTTCTTTTCAGCAAGCTTAACCATTCGAACAATATACTCTAAGTATTCATCATCATAAACCCCTGGTCCGGAATGCTCAATCGCTTCCCAAGTGACTATAAATCGAAGAAAGTTAAATCCCCACTTTCTCAATCTATTAAAATGTTCATTCGCCTCCTCTTCTAAAAAAGGCCGTCCCACAAAAGATACGTTTCGGTGATTTTGAAAACTTTCATTTTGATTTAAAAATGTTGTTCCATCAGGAACAAGTGGAACTTTTGAACTTCCAGCTAAATTCACTCCTCGTAATAAAACTACCGCTCCAGATTTATTAACAAAGAAGCCATTTTTTGACGTTAGTCTATCCATTAGATGCTACCTAATTGCTCTTTGGCATCATTATATCCCATTTCAATCAGAGAATCTGCCTGCAACTGACTAAAATTTAAAATACTTCTAAGTCCTAAAAAATTTTTCGGGCTAACAGTTCTTAGTCTCAAATTTTTACTTTGAATCAAATAATCCAGAAAAGATAGGAAACTCTTTGATTCGGGTTGTGGCTCTGTAAATTCTACATTCGAACGAATCGCTTGATAGGATGCAATTAAAGTCATTTCAAAAACTCTCTCGAGCGCTTCTTTTCTAGATTTAGGCATCTCCATTTGGACCTTTCCTACTGGAGAAAGTAGAACCACAACTATATCCTTTGCTTCTTCATCAATTGCAGGTGCGATTGGAGTATTAGCCATTAAACCCCCATCCCAATAAGGTTCACCATTTACATACTGCCATGGGAAAACGACTGGTATTGCGGATGACGCCATAAGATGTTGAATGTCTATCTCATCATTAGAAAAATAAGTTAGTTCGGAGCTTTTTATATTTACAGCAGAAATATAAACCTTAGAGGAAGATGTTCTGAGTTTTCGAAAATCTAATTCCTGTGCTAATAAATTTTTTAAAGGTGTAGTGTCTACCATTGGTGTAAATTTACGTAGAAAAATATTTTTAATATTCTGCCAAATGGAGTATCGCATTACATTCTCTGCATCAATGTTTCTCCACAATTGAATTAATTTCTCTGGCGTAAATCCACAACCCAGAGCTGTTGCATTTAATGCACCAACCGATGTTCCACAAATAACATCAGGAATAAAATTCCTTTCATTTAGATACTTATAAACCCCAGCTTGATAAGCACCTCTAGCCCCACCACCTGATAAAATTAAACCTCTTTTCATACATCCAATCTGACAAAATAACTCCTCCTCTCAAGAATAAAAAAAACTTTTAGTATATTGAGGATTTGAAAACTTAGGTTTACTATGGAAGAAAGTATTTCAAAAATTAAAAATATATTAGAAGCATTACCATATATAACCGAATTTTCAAACAAAGTTATAGTTATTAAATATGGTGGAGCGGCAATGGTTAAAGAAGATTTAAAAGAATCATTCGCCAGAGATATTGTTCTTTTGAAATACCTAGGGATACACCCGATTATTGTGCATGGCGGTGGTCCCGAAATTAATCAAATCTTGGATGTTCTAAAACTACCGGTAAAATTTGTGAGAGGTCATAGAGTAACTGATGAGAAAACTATGGAAGTTGTTGAAATGGTTCTCTCAGGAAAATTAAATAAACAAATTGTTAGTCTTATAAACTCTAAATCCGGACAAGCCATTGGATTATCCGGTAGAGATGGCAAATTGGCATTAGCCGAAATTCAAAAGATCGAAGTCCTAACTGGAGAAGGCAAAACAGAATTAGTCGATGTAGGGTTTGTAGGAAGAATTACAAAGATAAACAAACAATTAATTCAATCCTTGCTAGATGCAAAAACAATTCCTGTAATTTCGCCCGTCGCTGAAGATTTAAATGGTCAGGCTCTAAATATCAATGCAGATACAATGGCAGGTGCGATAGCCGGTGCATTAAATGCTGAGAAATTAATTTTACTAACAGACACTCCTGGTATTCTGATAAAAGGAAAACTGGCTGAATTCTTAAATGAAGCAGAAGTCAGAGAACTAATCCAATCAGGAGAAATATCTGGCGGCATGATTCCAAAAGTTGAATGCTGTTTAGATGCAATTCAAAATGGTGTCAAGAAAACACACATTATAGATGGAAGAATTCAACATTCCATTTTAATGGAGTTATTTACGGAATCTGGTATTGGAACTCTAATAAGTTGATTGCAAGTTCTGCCGATAATGCAAATGAATAGAATAATTGGTTCTATTGTTTGAAAGACTGACTCTAGCGTCTAAGTTAAGTATTGCCATCTCAAGAATTCCTACAATATCGAAAATATTGGATACAGTCTTTTCAAATTCCACAGAGTCTGCTATTAGTAGATAAACTATAAATGCCGAAATAGACATACCAAAGGTTAAGCGATAGATCTTTAACTCTGCCCAATCAGTTGCATCAGGACGAAATGAGACACGCTGCAGATTTTGACCTTTTTCTTGATATTTAGTGGTAACATTTGAATAACCAGGAATCAATCCATTGACAATATAAATTTGATACTTAGCCAATAGATAACTAACGTATTCTCGAACACCTTCATGTTGATTAACTTTTTTTACAAATACCTTTATATATCTCTCTGGAATCAATAAAGTCGAACAAAAATCCTCAAGATTAAAATTCTTATTTGGAAAAGAAATTTTATTTTGCATAATAATACTAGATTTTCTATTTTCCGATTTTCTCATTTTATTTACCTCATATAATATAATGAGGAGAAAATCTTTGTTTTTGAGCAGGTTTTTTTATATTATTTTACTTTTTAAAAACTTTTTTTTCGAAGTCATTCAAAAAAGATTCTGGGAAAATGCCACGTTTACGCATTTGCTCGGACGAAAAGAGTATCGTAGTTCCTACAGCCTTTGCGGCCAATAGGTTTTCCTTCTTAAAAACAAATGCCTCCACTACTAATTCTCTTTCTGATCTAAATTCAATAATTCTACCATACGAATACAATTCTTCTCCCGTATGTAAAGGTTGTAGGAACTCCACAGATATACTTTTGGTTAACATATAACTTTGACGAAGGTAGATGACTGCCCAAGCAATCGTCTCATCTAGAATGGTAGTTGTAACACCACCATGCACAACATTACTCCAGCCAGATAGGTGTGTAGGAACTACTAGCTTGGAAAAAACAGATTTTTCATCTGTATAAAATTCCATTTTTAATCCTTTGTCATTAATAGGACTACAGGCAAAGCAAGTCCCATCTTCTTGGTTTGGAACTTTCTTAAAATTGTAAATATTTGAAAAATCAATCATAAATTCATCTCAATAGATATTGGCTCAAACGTTTTAGAACTTTATCTGGAATTTCATGACCTCCATTAAATGAAACAAATTCTCCCGACATACCATTTTCTCGAAGAAGAGACTCCAGATTTTTTCCGCCTTGATAAAGAAGGACTGGATCCTCTGTTCCATGGCTTTGAAAAAATTGAATTCTAGATTTATTTTTGACAAGCGGTGCCCATTCTGATTTTGAAATTAAAGTTCCTGAAAGAATTACCAATCCAGCCATGTTCTCATTGAGGCGTAAAGTAACGTCAGTAGCAAGCATAGAGCCTTGACTAAATCCGCCGAGTGTGATTTTTTCTGTAGGAACTCCAATCTCCTCTATTAGCTTTAATATTTCCGCATTGGCAGAGTCAATGCCAGGAGGATGAAGATTTGAAAAATCCATACCATATTTTGCAACGTGTTCAATAGCGGAAGACATAAGCGGAAACCAAGCTCTACCTTTATAACCGCCACCTAAGTCCATCTCAATTGGTGCGTCCGGAAAATACCAATTAGCCCCAGCTGGAGCTTTGATATATTCATGAAGAGGAAGAAGATCTTGTCCATTTGCTCCAAACCCATGTAATAGTATGATGACAGGACCGCCTTCTTTTCCTTTTACCTCATACACATTTAAATTACCAATTTTTCTTCTATTCACAGACTGCATGATTAAATAATTTGAAATCAGTATGCAGTGTCAAGTCATTCGAAGGATGTATAGGAAAGCATATCTAATAATTAGGGAGATGATATGAGTTTACTTGGAAATATTATTTGGTTAATTTGCGGAGGATTTTTATCAGGTCTTGGATACATAATTGGTGGACTAAGCACTTGCCTTACAATCATTGGAATCCCTTTTGGTTTACAAGCAATCAAAATTGGCATTGCAACAATGGCTCCCTTTGGAAAAGAAAATGTTGTAACTGACAAAAGTGAAAGCGTTATACGCCTAATATTCAATATAATTTGGTTGTTTTTATTTGGCTGGGCTATCGCTCTTGCTCATTTGACTTCCGCAGGACTTTTGGCTATTACAATTATCGGTCTGCCGTTTGCTTACCAACATTTAAAATTAATCCCACTTGCCTTATTTCCCTTTGGAAGAGAGTTAAAATAAAGCTTATTTATATATAAGCTTTATTTCGGTTTGTTTTGTCTGGCTACATATTTATGCAATTCTTCAATTAAGAACTCGCAGATAATTGCATCCTTCGGGGATAACTCTTGTTTGTCGACAGGAAACAATCTCTCATCTACACGTAATAGTTTAAAATTAATCAATTTCTCTTTCGGAGTTCCATTTTTATTTTTAGAAAGAAGAATATACATTTTCAAAGTATCTTCCTTTGGCTCAATGATCTTTGCCTTATGATAAATAGACAGGAACTCACCTAACCTAACACAAAGTTCTTCTTTAGATTTTACTTCTACTTCAGGCATTATTTCTTTTTAAACCAAGGGACAAATGCTGAAGTTGTTCTTTGATATTCTCTATATTCGTCACCTCTAGATTTAAGTGCATTTGCCTCTGTCATTGGGATTCCGGTAAATTTCAAAAGAAAAATCAACATAAGAATAGCAGGAATTACAGCTAAATATCCGTTAGGCGAAGGAAGTGCTACGATAAAATACGATACCCAGATCATCCATTCAAAAAAATAATTAGGATGACGAGAATAATTCCAAAGCCCTATTTGACAAGTTTTCCCTTTATTAGCGGGATTCGATTTAAATTGACTCAATTGAAAATCGGCAACGCTTTCACCAATAACAGATACCAGAAATACAATTAAGCCTAAATATTCCAAAAAGTGAATTTCTATATCCGAATTACTTGCAATTATAAGAAACGGTATAGAGAGAATAATATCAAGTAACCCCTGAAATTGAAATATATTCGTAAAAAATTTTCTATCTACGGCATCACCATAATCTTTTCTAAATTCAGTATAGCGAGCATCCTCACCATGACTCAAAACTCTTACCGCCAAATAAGAACTCAATCTAAATCCCCAAAAGAAAACCATAAACATAATAATCGATTTTCTAGGAGCGTAGCCGTCACAAAGAATATAATAAACAAGACATATTGCGACAAGAGAAAACGCCCATCCTACATCGACTATCGCATAATTTTTAATTTGTTTCCCTAAAAACCAAAGTCCTGACATGATAAAAAAAACAACTAACCATGCAATCAACACTATATATAATGTATCCATAATTACTCCTTTATTCCTTTCATTGGAATTCTTTTAAGTATGGGAAGAAAAATAAAGTATAAGAGTGGAATCATTATGCAAGCGACTATCATCCATCCGAAAATACCATGCATTGTAGCATCCCAAAACGTAACAATTGTCTGCCATATATCCGTTTTTATCATATCCACGAGAGCTTCAATGGAGATAGGAAAAGGAGGCACATTCAAAACCCATTCCCCAAATCGAATAAACGGGATTAAAAATAGAATTTGCAAAGGATATACCAAATAGCTGATCAATTGGATCAAAGGCAAATTTAATTTAAATGCAAAACTTGCAATGGTGCAAAGAATCATAGTTGAACCAAGCACAGGAAAAACTCCTAGCATGCCACCTAACGCTATACAAAGAGAAATCTTCTCTGGAGTTATTCCTTGCTTCAAAAGATTTACAATTGGCTTCCCAACTTTATTTTTTAAAAATGATTTTATCATTTTTGAATAAGTAAATCTTTCATTGTTCCATCTTTTTCTAATTTAAAGAGTTGAATTAGAACATAGATAGCCATTGTTATGTTTCCAAACAACATAATCGCAATGAACCATAGCAATTTAGAAACAATAGAATTTTCTTTATAACAAACCCAAAGGAAAAATGTTAAAAACCCATAATAAGCATCAAATAGAGTCGCAATTACCCACGGATCTTTAACTAATGTAGGCAGGTAGGTAAAAAGATTAATTTGAAGAGATGCCCAAGTTGTTACCCAAAGCATCGAAGCAAGGATCAAACTAAAAAGAATTTTTAAAAATAAAATCATACTAAATCTCCATATTATTTGGTCTGGTATAAACTGCTTGCACAACAGAAATATTTCTCATTTTAAATGCTGCATTACAATAAGATAGATAATATCTCCAAGTGCGAATAAATTTTTCATCGAACCCTAACTCTCTTACTTTACCAATATTCTTATCAAATCCATCTAGCCAAAGTTTTAAAGTCTTGGCGTAATATAAGCCCATATCTTCTAGATGAAATAAAAATAAATTACTAGTCCGATTGATCGCCTCATTGATTCTACCGATAGACGGTAGAAGAGAACCCGGAAAAATATATTTTTGAATAAAATCAATTCCTGTTCTAAACTGTT
This sequence comes from Leptospiraceae bacterium, assembly GCA_035345875.1. Taxonomy (GTDB): domain Bacteria; phylum Spirochaetota; class Leptospiria; order Leptospirales; family Leptospiraceae; genus UBA2033. Next base: position 33,679 of record DAORDH010000003.1, read on the forward strand.
CATAACGGGAGTCAGGACATGTAATGTATTGTAGTCCAATCACTCCATTCTTTTTTAAAACCTCATTACATTTCGCAAAATAGGTCTCGAAATAATTATGACCGACAGCTTCTAGCATTTCTATAGAAACAATTCTATCATATTTCCCTTGAATATATCGATAGTCGCAAAGCTGTATGTCTATTTGATTTTCTAGACCTTTTTTATGAATCAAGTCTTTCGCATATTTAAATTGCTCATCCGATATTGTAACTGTTGTAACTTTACAGCCATATTTACTTGCCGCATAGGTGCTGAATCCACCCCAACCGCTTCCAATTTCCAAAAGATGGTGAGATGAGTTTAGTTTTATCTTCTGACAAAGCGCATCATACTTTAAAATCTGTGCTTCTTCTAACGTTTCCTTATTTGTTTTAAAATAAGCCGAAGAATAAGTCATAGTTTCATCTAGAAACAGTTTATAAAAATGATTTCCCAAGTCATAATGATCAACAATGTTTTTCTTACTTCCTGTGACAGTATTCGCTCTACTATTGTGATACAATCTATTAAAAAAGTTAAAGAGTCTAAGTCTTCGACTTGATTTTTTTGTTCCAGATAAATTAGGGCTATCCTCTACATTCAATATAAACCAAGAAATCACCTCGGATATATTTTCTGTTTCCCAATCTCCATCTAAATAGCTTTCCGCAAATCCAATATCACCGTAGTAAACAGACTTTCTATAAAAATCATACGACTTCACAAGAATGTGCGCACTGTTAAATGACTCATATTGCTTTGTTGTATCTCCATATAAAACCGCTGTTCCATCTGGATCTACAATCTTCATGGATCCTAGCTTCATTTTTGAAAGAGCATTCTGAAACAATTTTTTATAAATTTTTGTTTGCAAGCTTAGGGATAATGATTGTTTTCCGACAACTTCATTTTCAACTGTTCTTTCCAAGGTAAACTCCTTTTTGCATGTGTATATTTTCCATTTTACGTATAAATGGAATTTTCTTTAAAAATAATAAAAACGCCTGCCAGTGAATCATAAGTATTACTTTCAGAGTAACAAAAGGATACTTTAAGAATAGTAATATCATATTCTTATCACTCATTTCTTTTTTCTTTCCCGTATAAGCAGAGAGAAATACTTTTTGACCTTCTTTGTAATCATCAATATGAATATTCAATTTTTCTGTTGGAGGATTCAACTTAAATTCAAACTCAGTATCTAGCTCAAAAAAAGGAGATACATAAAAATGTTTAATAGTCCTCAAATAAAAACGATAGTCTCCATTTGGGTTCAAAACAACAAAAGGTTTCATTTCTCCAAATGTATTATGCACTTCTACTAAAGCACAAACAGGAACATTCTCTTTGTCATATAAATAGTAGAAACATACCGGATTAAAAGTATAACCTAGAATTCTCAGGTGAGTGATTAATACCACTCGCCCAATATTCGCATTACAGCCATTCTCCTTGGCATATTGTATGATCCCTGACTTAAAATCATTCTCTCCATATTGAAAATGATCTTTCTTATAAAATGAAAATAAATTCCAACTTTCATTACTAAAAAGAAGATATTTATCTTTTAAAATATCTATCTCATCTAAATCCAGACTAAAAGTAAAAAGTCCATAGGAAAATGCATGTTTTTTGGGTATAATTCTGTTATGCGCAACTTTACATTCATAAATAGATGAATTTATTTCCATATTTCTCTACCTAGCAATGTCCGTGCCAAGTCAAGTGCTGAGGTAAAAGCATCTTCGTGAAAGCCATATTTAAAATAACTTCCACAGTAATAAATTAAATTGCCTTCATTTAAAGATGGTAAATCAACTTGTGCATCAATTGAGCTAACATTAAAAACAGGATGCTCGTATTCAACCTTACGAATAATCTTTTGTGGGTTTACCTGATTTGGATCATTGATTGAAACAAAGTAATTTTTATTTTTAGATACTCCCTGTAATGAGTTCATCCAATATACAACTGATGAATCCCCATTATTCTCCACTTTATAATTCCAAGAAGACCACGCTAATTTTTTATGTGGCATAACAGATTCATCTGTATGTAGAGTCGCAATATTTTTTTGATATCTAAAACTTTGTAAGAGACTTTTTTCCTTTTGTGTAGGATTTTCCAAAAGCGCTAGAACTGTGTCGGCATGACAGGCAAACACTAATTTGTCGTAATACTCAACGCTTCCATCCTGCAAAATTAATTTAACCCGATTCGCTTCGCGTATAACTTTCTTTGCTCCATTTTTTAAAACAAATCTATCTTTAAATGGCTCAATGATTTTCTTAATATAAGACCTTGAACCATTAACGACAGTTCTCCACTGATGTTGTGTATTGAGTCCTAAAAAGCCATGGTTATAAAAAAAACGAACCAAAGTCACAGCTGGAAATTCCAGCATATCTCGCTCATCGGTTGACCAAACAGCAGAACTCATAGGGATTAAATATCTATATAAAATATCCTCCCCCATTTTCTTTTCTAAAATATACTGTTTCAATGTATAATGTTTATATTTCGGATCTTCTAAGATTTGCGGCGACTCATTGTTAAATCGATTGATTTGATATAATAATTTTAAATACTTCACACTAAACAAATTAGTTCGTTGTGCAAAAAGACCGTTAAGACCAGATCCACAAAACTCCAAATGAGTGGGTAGATGCTGCACGCTAAACGACATAGAGGAATTTTTGGTTTCTACTGATAATTCTCTGAATAATCGTGTTAAATTTGGATAGGTAACCTCATTGTAGACGATAAATCCTGTATCAATCGGTAATAGCTTATTACCCTCCGCGACATCTACTGTATTCGTATGCCCACCTATATAATCATTTTTATCATAATATGTGATCTCAAAATCTTTGTGGATGAAGTAACCAAGACCCATCCCTGCTACGCCGGTTCCGATAATTGCTAATCTAGTCAAAATTTCCTCTTTCTTGTTTTAGACTTGAAACAACTTCTAAAAATGATTTAGAATGGAATTGTTTTCAATAGCCTATATCTATTTTTGACCATATCCTATTTTGATACAAATTTAGAAGAAAAAAACATTGAGTAAATTTGAAACAAAAGTTTCCATGCAATGAAATGAGTAGCGAGTGCAAATACAATTTCGATCTTCACAGCAATCAACATGTAATCATTGAGGCATCCGCTGGAACTGGTAAAACATATACGATTGAGAACATAATCCCACAATTTATCGAAAATAATATATCGATCGAAAGTATAGCAGTTCTTACCTTTACAGAAAAAGCAGCCGCTGAGCTTCAAGATCGAATTCGCAAAAAACTACTTAATTCTCTTCTTTCTTCCCAAACCAATTCTAAGTTGTTCGAGAATGCGATTGAGTCTTTTCCTAACGCAAACATTGGCACGATTCATCAGTTTTGCAGATCCATCCTAAAAAAGTTTTCTTCTGAATTAGGTTTATCTTCTAACTTTACAGAAATCAAAGATACAACGACCGAAATTGAAACCTATTTTAAAAAGTTCTGGGGAAAAATCGAAAAAGATGATTCTGAAGAATTAATACAACTTCTGCAAATCATAGATTACTCTGTCTTCAAAGACATTATCATAAGAATAGCAGTCAACACATCCGGTCAAATTGTGGCTCCTCTGAAAGACTTTTTTAATGAAGATCTCTGCAAAAGCGTTTTTGCAAAAATTAAAAACCTTATTCAAAAGGTTCCCTTTGAAAAGAAAATGCCTGATTATAAAGTGAGATTAAAATCTCTTTTAGATTTAAATGAATCACTTCCGAATCTTGAAATCATAGTTGCTTACGAACAAGCTTTCCTCAAAGACGATCATAATCCAAATACGAATGTGAAAAAATTTCTACTCAAAGAGACTTCAATCAGCGAGTCCGAATACGATAGTCTTATGGACTCTCTTTCTACTCACATTTGCAACTTCAAACAAAAAGAATACTTACCTTTTCTAAATCAAATTTTAAATCTCACAAATCAATTTATATCAGAGTATAAAGACTATCTACAATCCAAAGATAAGATTCAGTTAGATGATCTCATCTTTCAAACAAGAAGATTGATTTTAGAATTCCCTGAAATTCAAAAGCAATTACAGAAAACATATCGATATTTAATTCTAGATGAATGCCAAGATACAAATCCAATTCAAATCGATTTAATCCTAGAACTCTTTAAAAATAAAAACGCTGGAATTATTCTAGTTGGAGACCCAAAACAATCTATCTATCGATTTAGAAATGCAGACTTAGACTCTTATCAAGATTCTATAAAAAAACTGAATACTCAAGATTATATTCAATTAGATACATCCTTTAGAAGTTCAGAAAGGCTCATACAAGCTTTCAATTTCATATTCCCTCACTTTGCAAATTTACAAAATATTTATAAACCAGTAAAGGCAAGTAGATCGTTAGACCCTATAGCTAAAGAACTAAAACCACCTATTCTATTTCTAGGATTAGATGAAAATAATATTCCAAGAACTACAGACAAATCTGGCGAAAAATTCAGTGCAGACTCGCTTCGAGAAGACTCATTGAGAGAAATCATTCAAGCCATAAAAACGATCACTCACAACGAAAATTATAAAATTCAAATAAAAAACACAAATGACTATCGCACGATAGAATACTCTGATATTGCAGTCCTCGCTAAAACAAATGAAGACCTAAATAATATTTTACAAGAATTTTCCAAGCATTCTATTTCGGCTAATATTTACAAAAGTGTTTTCTTTTACAGCCATAAGATCGTGCAGGCTATTTCTCATTTGCTCCATGCAATTGAAAATCCCAATGATACTTCTTCAATCTATAAAGCTCTCGCATCTGATTTATTTCTAATTCCAGAAAGAACTTTATTCTTATTATCTGAGAGAAAAGAACTCAATTATTTGATTCCCACTTCTTTTCCAGAAATAGAAGAAATATACAAAACCTTAAGAAAGGCGCATGAGTATCGTTATACGCAAGACATAGCTTTAACACTGCACAATCTATTGACTGAAAATAGAATTTTAGAATTTATTTCAATGGGCTTTGACGGGAAAAGAAATTTAGCAAATATATACCATTTACTAGAAATTTTAAGCTATTCTCAGTTAACAGAAAATATGAGCTTTGGAGAAATTGTCCGCAATTTTAAAAAAGATGTAGAGAAAGCTACCGACCAAGAAATCAAATTAGACAATGATAAAAAAGATTTTTCTTTTAACTCCGTTCAACTGATGACTTATCATGCTTCTAAAGGATTGGAGTTTCCCGTCTGTATTCTCTACAATCTAGCAGGTGGGAGCAATCCGAAAAACAAAACGACTATTTATCTGCGAGATAAGACCTTAAAGCAAAATCCAATTGGTGTTGAATTGCAAATTAAAAACAAACATGGAAAGAAATGGAATTCTCCTGCATTTGATACATTCGAAAACAATGATGAACAATCCCTTCTCGAAGAAAAAGATAGAGTTTTATATGTTGCATTTACACGAGCAAAAGACTATCTAATATTGCCACTTCATTTACCTGCCCCAAGTGATTCTTTTCGAAATCGAATCAGTTCTGCTTTTTCTAACGAAAACATCAATTCCCTTATCCAACTCAAGTTAGCGGAAAACTTCCATTATCCACTCGAATCTACCAAAAAGGATGTAAATATATCTTCGCAAGATTCATCAACGGAGACTATCAATAAACAAATTCGTAAAATTGACCTAACTCCAAATGAAATTTATAGTAAATCTGGAATTCGCCTCCAATCCTACTCTTCTCTCGCTAAACATCTAGAATCCGAAGAAGAATCAGCAAAAGAAAAAGTAGCAAGTGAAAAAAAGAGTTATTTAGAATCAGAAGAGTCTTCTCCTCTTGCAATTAGCTCCGAAAAAAGAGGAACAACCTTTGGACTTCTCTGTCATGCTGTTATGGAAAACTTCGACCTATCATTACTCTCCGATTCTCTTGCAACACGTCAGGCGGTAACTGAAATGGTAAATCAGTATTATCCATCAACTGGTCTAATGGAAACAAAGGATTATACCAGCCAAGAGGCAATTGAATACTGCTACTCAACATTAACAAAATCTTATCCAATGAATTTAGAAAAAACAGAATTTGCATTTATCAAAGACTGGCAACACTTAAAACGAGAACGTTCCTTTTATTATAAATTAAAATCTGCTAAAATGGACTATTTAATTGGAATTGGAGATGGCCTTTTTTTATGGAAGAATAAATACTATTTGCTCGATTGGAAAACAAATCTTATCCACACGGAAGATAAAACGATAGACGAAGTAATCCAAGAAAAGGTAGAACACTCTTATCGATATCAATACATGATCTACAGCATGAATCTTTTGGACAATATCGCATACAAATCTTTAGACCAAGAAAAATTTTGGGAAGAGAATTTTGGAGGAATGCTCTTTATTTTTATGCGAGTGACGGAAGACAAGAAAGGCTCCCTACTTGTAAAACCTAGTTTTGGAGAACTACAAAAATTCAAAAAAGAATTGGAGGAATTAAAATGAATCCATCTATACTACCCGGAATCATTCGCGGTCTAGGCAAAGCCCGTATCCAATTTGATAAAGCATATGAAAATCGTAAAATCCTATCCTTACATAATAAGCAAATCTCTATTTTAGAAAAGATCGATTTTAAAAATAAAGATTTTTCAAAATCCTCAGTATTTAAGGCAAGTAAGCTAATAAGCGATTCTGTTTTTGATGAAGTTATATTTTGGACTTTATTAAAATTGATTCATTCAGAAGAAAATGGAGGAATTTGTATCCCCAAAAATGATCTTGTATCTTTTATAAAAAATCAAAATCCAAAGTTACAAGTTGAAATCGCATGGCAAAAATATTTAGATCAGTCAGGCGACAACTCACTCTTAGCCTTTGAAGGAGAAATGGTTTATCTAAAAAGTCTGTATCAAACAGAAAGCTTTGTATGTGATAAATTAAAACTCTTTTTCGAAACAAGTTTTCCTGAAAAATTCAAACTATTCAAAGACAAAAACCTCTCCGCCGAACAAATCCAAATTATAAATTCTATTTTAAAAAATGGAATTTCATTTGTATCAGGAGGACCTGGAACGGGGAAAACAACGATTATCCAATCCATTTTGAAAGCAGCAATCGAAAACAAAATAAATCCAGAAGAAATTGCCTTACTTGCTCCTACAGGCAAGGCAGCTAAACGTTTACAAGAGAGTTGCCAGACTCTGATCGAAGAAAATCCTTCTTTGGAACCGAGCACAATTCATCGCTTTCTTAAATACAGTCCTAAAAATGGGAAATTTAGATTTAATTCAGAAAATCCAATTCCTCATAAATTAATCATTTTAGATGAATCCTCTATGATAGACATTTTTACTCTAAAAGCGTTATTAGAGGCTTATACAAATGAAGATAAGACCAAAAGAATTGTATTCGTAGGAGATCCTGACCAGTTGCTTTCAGTCAATACAGGTTCAATATTCTCTGATTTTATTTCATTAAATCGAAATCTATACACACTAACGCAATCTTTTCGCCAATCTAAAGAAGGAGAGGATATTAAAACATTTGCAAACTATCTAAAAAATTTATACAAAGCAAATCATACTCCTCTACCAGAAATTATCACAATAGAAAAAAATATCACAAATTCAAAAAACGGAGTCCGCGCTTTAGATCTAACTAAAAATGCAGAAATACTGAATCATGCTCTAGAGTGGTATAAAATTCATTCACAAACAAAAGAATCCATCCAGATTCTAACGCCCTACAACGAAACAGAGATTGGAATCAAACAAGTAAATTCTTATCTAGAGGAGAACTTACCTACTCAATCTAAAATCCCTGTAATCGTGAGACAAAACTTATACAACCTAGGTATTTTTAATGGAGAAACGGGACTTCTAGAACAAGCAAAAACTCATTCTCTTTTTTACCCAGCGAACAAGGAAAAAATTGAAATATCTGAATCAAATCTTCAATACTTCAATTCAGCCTATGCAATAACGGTCCATAAAAGTCAAGGCTCCGAATACGATCATGTCTGCCTACTCCTTCCAGCAGAACTAGAAGAACCAGATTCTCTTTTAAATATTCGAATTATCTACACAGCTATTACTCGCGCGAAAAAATCTGTAACTATTATAGGTTCGCTTTCTTTATTTCAAAAATCACTTCTCAACAAGGGAGAAGAAAGACATTCTAGAATCTCAAATATTCTAAAATGATAATGTCACACAGATGACATTCAGCTAAGAAAGACATTTAAAGATTACCACCGATAAAAGATACGATGATTTAAATTATATCGTTTCTTTATCGTTTAGTTATCGGTGTCCTCGTTGGTAACCTTTTAAAAATTTCTGTTAGACCGAATTCACTTTAACTACTCTTAAAAGCCAAATTCTTAATTTCTTTCAGGTTTTCCTCACAGACCTTCTCGCCTAACGCAATAAATTCCTTTGCCCGATAAAATTCATACCAAGAGGAATTTGGCAAAATGGGACTCATATAAACGTCCGAACTTTGAAAGGAATATTTGCAAAGTCTATACTGCAAAGAATAAAAACTATTAATAAATATATCCATGAGAGATTGATCTTTTTTATTGGACTTGACTACGTCTTCTGGAGAAGGCATTGCATTTACAGCAATAATCCGCTGCACTCCTTCGATCGTTAGTGCACTTACTGGAAGCGGATTTACTACTCCTCCATCCACATAAACTCCTTTAGGAGTAACGAGAGGATTAAATAAACCAGGTATCGCCGTGCTTGCCATTACAGCATCCACAACAGAACCTTCCTTAGAAATGACTTCTTGTCTTGTGTTGATATCACAGGTAATAGTTCTTAATTCCATTGGTAATTCCTGAAAGGTTCTATGCCCTAAAAATCCTTCCAAGAATTTGCGAATATTATTTCCAGAGATTAATCCTTTTGTTGGCATGATAGAAAAATCCATTAGCTTTAACATATTAAAAAGGGAATCAAACTCTTCCGTTGCCTTCTCTATCTCAGAAGCACTGACTCCACTAGCCCATAATGCGCCGACTAACGATCCAATACTAGTTCCAGAAACTAAATCAACTGTAATGTTTTCTCTTTCTAAAACCTTCAAAACGCCAATCTGTGCAAGTCCGAAGGCAGCGCCTCCACCTAAAGCTAACCCCAATCGCATTCCGGAGATTTTTCTTGCGAGTTTTCGAGCAATGGAATTTAGCTCTGAACTTTTTATAGATTCTTTTAAAATAACATTTGAGATAAAATTTACATCATTCGTATTTTCCAATTCATACTGTTTTAGAAAAACTGATTTATCTTTTAATTCAGGTTCTGTAATTAAAAAACAATGATCCGATTCTTGGAGTAAAACTTTGCACAATTCTGGCTTGTCTTCCGGTAAATCTAGAATGATAAAATGGTAAGAATATCTATACTTGTGATATTGATTTAATATGGCATCAATATCATCAAAGTCATAATTCTTCACTTTAGAAGAGGCATGAATTAAATGTTCCTTCTTTTTATTAAAACGTAAAACGATCGATTTTTTTCCTGTCTCATTAATAATATGTTCCGAAAGTTCTAAAGCGAAGTGTGCACCAAGTGATGGATTTTTATCGCAGTGAACAGCAATTACATTGGATTCAATGATCTTTCGATCTGATTCATCGGGTGATGCTTTTAGACGTCTAGCAAGAACTCTACTAATCACTACGCCTAAAGCAGGGACCCGATTCATTACATCATTAAAGTCCTCCTGAGAAAGTAAAAGTAACTTAACATCCCCTAAAGCCTTTGCAGAAAATGTGTGTGGTTTCCCACCCATCATAGAAACAACTCCAAGGAAATCTCCCTTTCGCATAACTTCTACAGAAACTTGTTTTTCCTCATTGTCTACTCTAACATGATTTACAAGTTCTATACTGCCATTTACTAAAATATAGAAGTAATCAAAAGGAGATCCCTGTTTATAGAGATATTCATTTCTCTTTAAATCTTTCAAAATAGCTTTTTCTGCTATATAACTTTTGTCTTCATCGGAAAGAGAATACAAAACTGGAAGGGAAGAAAGTAAATAATATTTACCAAGAGTCTTTAAATCTGCCATACTTCCAAATTAGAAAAGAATCTAAATTGGGCAAACTACAATAATTGAAAAAATCAAAAAAACATTGAAAGAAAACAGAATCCAATCGATTGAATCAGGTAGAATCCACAGAAAAATCACACCTATTGAAGAAATAAAAACAGGAAATAATTCTGTATCAAAAAGGCTGTTTCGAAAGCACACAAATTGAATCTAGAAGACAATCCAATACCGAAACCAATTTAGATTTCCACAGGAAGCTTTGATCCATTCACGCCAGATTAAACTCAGCCGCTAGTTGAAATGCCATTTTCAAATTCCAAATCAATTTTTAAATGAAACCAAATATCGTTTAACATACGATGAGTTTTGTAAAAAATATTCTGTTTCCATTTATCAAATAGGAAACAATTTGATTTTAAAATACTATTTAAACTAAATGGAAAAAAGAATTGGATTTTTAAATGGAAACAAAAGAGATTACAGATGCTGCCTCCATTTTCAAAATGGCAGAAGGACTATTCAAGCAATTCCCTGTATATACAATTGTGCAAGGAAAGCCTCAACAAGTAAAGGTTATGGGTATGAAGAATCAAGCGATTGTGATTCAAACCCCAGATGAAAATCCAAATCCCACACAACGTTTGCTGATTATGACAAACGCTGGAAACTTACTTCAATTCAGTTTTAAAGTAAATACAAAAGATCCACGCGGTCTAGAAGTATTAAATCCAAATACTCTAACCATTAAGCCAGCCAGTAGAGTATCCAATCGCTATCAAGCAAACAAAGCCCCTATTCTCATTACAAATATTATTAGTCAAACTATGATTCCGCATGATCTTGCAGATGATACAATGAAAGTGGAAAGTTTGATGAAGCCATATATCCAGAAACTAAAAGGCAAATATTCTGAAGTAGAATTCTTTGTGCATGAAAGGCTGGATCCAAGAACAAGACTATTAACAGAAACCGGAAAACACATATTTGTTCCTGATACCAAAAATCCAGAAAGTGTATCTGATCAATTCATTCCGTATAGTGAACATGTCCACCTCATGCGTCAAGGGAAAGGTCTGAGCAAATTTATTTCTGAAATCTGTGTCCCTCTTAAATACAGGGGAATCTTTATCTATGGATATTTACAAGTTCTACACTTAGAAAAGGCTGATATGAACGACTATAACCTGATCGTTGCAGCTGCAGAAAGATTCTGTAAAGATATTGAAAATGCAGGAATCTTCAATGAATCCAAATTGAAGTCTTCTATTTTAGATATCAGTGGAAATGGATTCAGCTTCTCACACCCTCAGTCTAAGCATTTTGGTAAAATATTCTCAATTGGTGGAACCATTCTATTCGATATGTATGAGGACGAAAAGAGCTTGGGAACTTTTAGAGCCGTTGTTCGCAATATCAAACCACTAGAAAAACTATTTAGAATCGGTTGTCAATTCTTCCACATTTCAGATGAACACAAAATCATTGATGATCTCATGCAGAAATTCTTCCCTCAAAGTTTGGAATCTCAATCACAAGAAGCGGATAACGCTCCTAAGACAGAAAAACCTGCAACAGATCCAAAGCTACCGGCGGTAAACCAACCAGTAGCAACAGAAACTACAGAAGAAAGTGCTTCTACAGAGACTAACTAAAAAGAAGCATTCAACTGAAAAAAGAACATATTAGCTTTCGAAGCAGCCCCGCTTTGTCCTAATAACACTGCATTGTTTTGAGAGATTGAACCAGTATGAGTATTATAAGAGTAGGCTGCATTTTTTTGATTTCGAATTGCTTTCCCAGCAGTCAACATCCCTCCTCCAATCCACAAGGATACATGATCATTTAAATTATACATCCAAGTAAAATCCAATTCGTCATATAGTCTACGACTAGATTTTGCAAATGCGAGTGTCGTTTGACCATTATTAAATTCAGTTGTTGCTCCTGTGTTTGCTGTTCCATTGATCGCATACCATGCATCCTGTGTCTTATCTTTATCATTCCAAAAATAAGATGCCATAAAAGTTCCCCACTTATCCGTTTTATAAGAAAGATTTAATGTTTTGCTGATTAGATTTTTGGCATCAATGTTTTCAGACAAACCAGTCACGTTATTCCAATAAGGAATCACTCCAAATCTCGGATTTGGAAGTGTTTGAAAGGTAGCATTACTTCCATCTGTTCGATTGCTGTCGCCAGAGGCAAACAAGTATTGTCCTCCAATCCTAAATTTCTTTGCGAAAGTATAACCCGTTTGAAATACAAAAAATCTTCCCGCATACTTTTGGTTTTGAGCAAGCCAATTGTAACTAGGAGTCGTTGTTCCAAGTGTTGTTGCATAGATAGAATTGATAGCAGAGTTTAAAGATGGATTTTTATTTACTCTAGCTCCTGTCGTTCCAGATTGAATTGCTCCCTCAAAGGTCCAATCCCAACCACCCCAAGGGCTTTCATCCGCTAAATTTCCATTTGCCGTTCGATTCGAAATCCTGAATCCAGTCGTCCATAAATTATTTTTTTGTTTAGACCAAGAATTATTATATAAGTCTGAATCTGCAGTAGCTGGTATTGTAAGAGATGGATTTGTAAGAATTGCTCCGTTAAAAGAAGAAGTTTTTTGTGTTAAAATTCCAAGAGAATAAAGATCCACTAAAAATAAGTTTTTAAACTTTACCGTATCATACGTTCCAACCAAGTATTGATTTGGTTGAGCTGGAGTGATTACAGATGATTTGCCGCTAACAGGATCAGTATAGGAGACAGATGATCCAGATGTAAAAACTCCATTCGGTCCACTTTGACTTGCTCCCAATTTATAGGCGAGAAAGTGAATATTAAACGAATCCTGATCAAACATAAGTCTTGCTCCGTCATAGGAAAGTCCATTGATTGTCCAATTAGCTCCACCCAATAATCTTTGATCTCCATAAACAAGTATTTGTCTTCCTACTTGGAGTTTAGCGTCTAACGGCAATTTCTTTGCCATAAACCAAGCCTCTCGAATTGTAGTCTGAATTGGAATCGTCTGCCCCTGTCCAGGTGTAATTGTATTTCCAACTCCTGCAAAGGTTGGTCCCCGATTGTCACCCGGAACAGCAGCGGTTGATCCTCCCAAGACCCTTGCATCTTGAACAGTAATTTTCATTGTAAAATAAGGGCTTGGATCCATTAGGAAAAACAATTGAGTTGTTTGCATTGCTCTTGAGATATAACCCTTGTTTTGTTTATCAAAACCAAGATTATATCTGTCCTCATATCTAGGTCGAACATAGGCTCCAACTCTTACCCAGTCATTGAGCCAAGGCTTTTGATCTTTGTTGAATTTTTTTGCTACATCTGGATCTAAAAACATAGAACGATTGTATTCACCCGTCAGTCCTTTTGTCTTGAGCGGAGAAACATAATTATCCTCTGAGTTTTGATTTAAACTTTCGGACTTTACTCCATATTGCTTTTTTAATTCTTCTAATTCTTGTTGCTGTTTTTTTAAATTGGCTTCAATTTCTTGCAGTCTTTGTTTATCCTTTTCCAAATCTTTTGTTTCTGTTGTTTTGGAATCTTTTGTTTCTACTTCCTTAGTATCCTTGGTTTCTATTGTCTTTGCATCCTTTGAATCCGTGTTTGTTTGACTCCAAAGATTTGAAAATGAAAAACTGAAAAGTAAAATAAATAAATATATGATCTTCATAATTTCTCCTATAATGGCTTTTAAATTTCTATTGAGTGAATCTGATTGTAATGCGTTAGCGATCAAGCCGGTGTCAATAAATTGCTATTTCAAATATATTCATCTAACTGGTGTGATGAATTTATTGACAGTAGGCGCGAGCGCGGGTCTCCTAAGAGACAACGCCCATATCGATCGGTGGAGGTAGATTGATAAGATGGGATTGTATTTGAAATTGGTAAATAATATTTCTTTTATGACATTGAATATTGTCATTGAACGAAATCAATATCTTAATGGCTGCAAAGAATATACAATGCGTTAGTAGATTTTCCTCTTCTTCTAATTCTGCAAAATAATTTTCTCGAAATGCTTCAGCTGTATTGGAATAATATTTTTGATCAGTAAACGAGTTAGAGTGAGGTAAGTATTCTGATTCTGAGATTGGATTTTCTAGAAATAAAAAAAAGGCAAAGCCAAAAAACAATATTCGAAAAAGTAATCTTATTAGGAAACAGTCAGACATATTTTATCACTTCACTTTTAAAACTGGAAATGCCTTGTCTAGTTAATTTATATTTATCTTACTCTAAAAACCTTCCTGAAATCTTAGAAACAAAAACAAGTAAATACAAGAAATAAAATCTAGTATTTGCAACAGTCTTTTCTCGTTGACGCAATTTTCCGATTAGAAGATAAGTGTTCATGATGAAAATACTTCTGAGTCTATTTTTGTTTTTTATTACAAGCTATCTGTTTGCAATAGAAATCATTCCATATAAAAAGATAGATGAAACTTTGAAAACCACTTGGGACAATACATATCCAGTTGAGTTTAAAAAAGTAATCAAAAAAGATTTGCTTGGCAAAGGGATTATGGTTACAAAAAATAAGCAAAAACAATTGGAATACGTCTACTCATTTCTTGTTTTTATACCCAGAGTAAGTATGGTCGAAGGAGTAAAAACAGAAATGGAAGATGGAAAAGAAATCATTGTAAAATTAGTTCACAATCCGAGCGATACAGAAAAACCGTATCGAATCGAACTCGGAGAATTTTCAGAAAAATACTATCAAGGAAATGTAGTCAAATGGATCAAATGAAACATGAAATTTTAATCAAAGAAAAAATGAAAGCAGAAGGTTTGAGTGATTTACTCATTCAAGATTTTTTAACTAAGGTAGAAAAAGTTAGAACTGGAGAAACTGGAAAAGTCAAATGGGAAACGATAGGCGACCTTGATCCAGAAAAAGATGAAATTGATTTAGAAGTTCTTCGCAAAAAATACCCAATTAAAAAAGAAACTCTAGCTAAATTAGTCGTGATTAAGTTAAATGGTGGACTTGGAACTTCTATGGGGCTTGAGAAAGCAAAGTCTTTGATTCCAATCAAAGATGGAATGTCTTTTCTAAAAATTATAGCAAACCAAGTGCAGTATATACGCTCCAAGTTTGGAGTCGAAATTCCACTCATTCTAATGAATTCTTACAATACAGAATCTGATTCACTTGAAGAACTAAAAAAAGCTGGATTCAAACAAGACATCACTACTTCCTTTTTGCAAAATAAAGTCCCCCGTCTCAACAAGTCTGACCTAACACCGATTACCCTCTCTGACAAAAAAGAGGAATGGTGCCCGCCTGGACATGGAGATATTTATCTTTCCTTAAAACAAACTGGGATTTTAGATCAACTGCTAAGCCATGGAATCGAGTATGCCTTTATTTCCAATGGCGACAATTTAGGAGCAACAATTGAACCTTCCATCCTAGAATATCTAGTTGATCAAAATTTAGAATTCGCAATGGAGATGACTCCTAAGACGTTAGCTGATACAAAAGGGGGAGCCATTTATCGAAAAATGATTAATGGAAAGTTTGTAGGATTAGAACTACTAGAAACTGCCCAAGTTCCAAAAGAGCATGAACATGAATTCTCAGGCATGGGAAAATTTAGAACCTTTTCTACAAACAATCTTTGGGTGAATTTAAAAGCATTATCTGCGCTCATGAAAGAAAAAACTCCTTCTCTATCACTCATAGTAAATCCAAAAGTTGTAGATGGAAAAGATGTATTGCAGTTGGAAACGGCAATGGGCTCTGCTATTGGAAGCTTTCAAAAAACAAAAGGAATCATTATTCCAAGAGATCGATTTGCTCCTGTTAAAAAATGTGAGGATTATTTGATTCGTAGATCAGATGCCTATGTTTTAAATGAAGATTATTCTCTGACGATGAATCCAGAAAGAAAGAAAGCGGGCTTAAGTGAAAACCTAGTGAGTCTAGATGATAATTTTTATAAGAAAATCAAATCTTTTGAAAAACTCTTTCCAGCCTACCCTTCTCTTGTTTATTCTAACTCTTTGAAAGTAGAAGGCGAGATCGAATTTGATGCGCCTATCGTCCTCAAAGGAGATGTTACTTTTAAAAACAAAAGTGGTAGCCTAAAGAAAATTTCCTCTCTCGGTAGAAAAGAATTTAAAGATGAGGTTGTGGAGCTATAGGATATTTTTTAAATTAAAATAAAACCTCACAATATTTCTGCTGAAGTTTTATTTTAATTTATTGGCTACTCCTCAAAAAACTTTTTCCTTTTTCTAAAATTCATTTTAATTCGATACCTGTCCCTTGAAAATGATGCTTTTCAAACAAATTTATTCCAGAATTTTCCATTTGGAACAAGTCCTTGTTCATCTTTTGAAAATTCTTTTTTGATTCGGTTCAAGTAATACATCTTAACCTTTCCCTTATTCTTGGCTTCAACTTCCCCACGATAGTCGCAATCGAAAATTTCTTTTACAAGTTCATAAGTCGTATAACTAATATTAATCTTTCCCGCAGTTCCACTGGACTCCATTCGACTAGCTGTGTTGACTGTATCACCCCAGATATCGTAGGCAAATTTCTTTTCCCCTACAACACCAGCCATCACTGGTCCTGAGTGAATACCCAGACGTAACTCCCAGTAAGGAGCGTTTATTTCTTGTTTTAAAGACTTCATTCGATTCATAAAAGATTGTATTTCCAGAGCGGCGAGACAAGAATCTATCGCATGCGTTGTGTTTACCTTTGGTATGCCGCCAGCGCACATATAAGAATCACCTATTGTTTTTAATTTTTCTAAATTGTATCTTTCTGTTACTTTGTCGAATTGAGTAAAGCAAGCATCTAATTCTTTAATAAGTTCTCGTGGGGTGAGTCCTTCGGCTATTTGTGTGAAACCTTTAAAATCTGTAAACATAATACTAGAGCTTTCAAAAAGCACTGGGGTAACAAATCCTTTTTCTTTAAGCTCGTCCGCTACTTCTTCTGGGAGGATATTCAAGAGTAGTTTGTCAGATTTTTGCAGGGCAAGGTTTAACTGATTTGTTCGTTCGATTACCTTTCTTTCTAAGTTTGCAGATAAGTCCTCTACTTGCGAGAATGCACGAGCAAAGCGAGTAGATAACAAGAATGCTTGTGAGAAAATAAATATAAAAAAGCCGAAGGGTGAATATAAATCATTTTGAATAATTCGTTGTCCAACTAGTATATCGTTTACTGTGCATGTTCCGAATATCACAAATCCCATTAAATAAGATTTTGCTCCCTCTCTTTTATGATAAATGGCGAAACTGAGTAAGTAGATTATGTAGATTAACCCCACGAGTGTTGTTATTTGGAAAAGTATTAGTCCGTAATCTATGATTTTTATGGAAAAAAGAAAAGTGGGAATTGTTAAAAATAATGGAAGCCTTTGTATTACTATTGAAATTTTTTCAATTTTCTCACTGGAGAATATTTGATCAAAGAAAAGTATAGCCACTGAAACACCAATGTAGACTGTTATGTATTCTATTTTTGTTCCAATTTTAAAGTTTAAATTTGGAAATAGGTTGTAGGCATAGAATTCTCCTGAAAATAAAATATAAAAAGATACAGCCAAACTAAGTATCCCGAATGAAAGGACAGATTTCTCTTTTCTTCTTAAAGAGTAAAGACCGAAGTGGTAAAGACCCATAATGAGAAAGCTACCCGAAAGAATAAAATCTCGGAATAGATACTTCTCTCTTCTATCTTTTATACTTTCGCTTTCGCCAAGTTCTATCTTTGACCAGAGTCCGCCAAGTCTATGGTCAAAATTGGAAATATGGAAAACGATTTCGTATTCAGTTGATGGATTTGTAATTTGTATTATACGAACGTTTTGATACGGATAATATTCTTCCTTTGTTTTTCCAATATTCCCATCTTCAGCTATAAGTAATCCATTTATGAAAACTTTGTAGGCAGAAGCAATCGTGGGTATTCTCATAGCTAGAGGGACAGGTCCGTTTACCAATAATTTCAATCGATATGTTGCATAGCCATCACCGCTAAGTTCTTTTCCATTTATTATATAACCATTCCATGCACTAGGAACTTTAATGAGATTTGATTTTAGAATATTTATTTTATTTCTATTTGGTTGTCTTATAATTATTTGATTTTCGACAGGTATATTAAAAACACTTGGCTCCAAAAATTCTTCCCAAAAAAATTCCCATTCGCCATCGAGCGAAACTATCCCATCGTTTTCAAAATTCCAATTTCGTAGGTCTAATATACCCTTTTCTGCTATCGGTTGATTTTTTTTATTTACTGTATCTTTGCATGTATAAAACGTTAGAAGATATAATAAAAGCAAAATTATATTTCTTATAAAGTTCTTCACGGATTCCCGATTACTAAAATATCACGATCGTGGGTATGTGCGATTATCCACTGCATGGATTCATCGAAGAGATATGCATCGAGTTCTTCCCAAGGCTCCAGTGACCGAATAATTTTTAGAAACTCGGAATACTTGATTGCATAAAATTTATCCAATCGTTCATTAAAGAAAAAAAGACTTTGGCTAGGCTTAATCGTGATATTTTTAGGGAGAACGGCTAATTCGTGTTTGCTTTTTGAAACCTTAGGTTTTTGGTTAAAGGAATTCCAAATCAAATAATTATGAACAAGTACATCTTTATTCGCGAATCTTTCTAAGATTGCCTGTTTGAGTTTATTTTTCTTGATACCGGAAATTGCTCTTGTATTTGGCGCTACCATCATTATTCCTCCTCATAAAAAATATGACCTTCTGAGCCATCTGATTTACCATTGGACCAATCCTTCCACTTGATATGAGGAAGATCATTTCCTACGACTGGTTCTGCTGGATGAAATTCATAACCAGATTTATATGGCTCTTTCGCATACATTGGATATTCTGCCAAATCTGGTTTTGCTTCTAAAATTAATTCTTTCGCAGTTTCTTTATTTTTAACAGTAGCATTATTTCCTTTTCCTTTACTATCTTTAATTCGTTTTACTGCATCTTTCCATTCTTTAGAATTTTTCTTAATTATTTTTCTAGAAGTCTTCTTTGGAATGTTTTGTTTTTTGGCATCGTAAATATCTATAACACTATTAGTAAAATAGACCGTTAGCCCCAAAGTGAATAAAATCGTTGCAATAACCCAAACAAATTGGGTTTTCTTTTTTCTTGGTTTAGTTTGTAGATTAGAGGCAAAATGATTCACAACACCATGAAATAATTATAAATATTTTGGGTAAACTACAAATATGTAGATTTTTATTTTGAACTAATTCACTCTGATCATATATATACATTAAAAATTCGTAAAAATCAATCAATTCAGCGATGGAAGTGATTACAAATCAAGAATGTTAGAATTTACATTATAAGTTTTGGAGCCTTTACTAAAAAGATTCTTCTTTTTGTAAGCATTTCAACCCTTTTATTCTATAAAATTAACATTGCATCGCCGTAAGAGAAAAAGCGCATCTTTTCTTTTATGGCAGTGTGATAGGCTTCGAGTATCAAATCCCGACCTGCAAAAGCAGAAACCAAAAGAAGTAAACTACTTTCTGGCAAATGAAAATTTGTAATGAGTCCATTGATAGATTCTACTAAATCTCCTGGCTGAATAAAAATGTCAGTAATCCCTTGTTTTCGAAGAAAGCTCTTGGAAGATTTATCATAAGAAGACTCTAAAGTTCTAAGAGATGTGGTGCCTATCGCTATAATTCGCTTTGAATGATCCTTCTTAGCTTCATTTAAAAAATGAAACGATTTTTCAGGGATGTAAAACTCTTCTTCATGCAGTTTTTTTTCTTGGATTTGCTTTTCTGTCAGAGGAGAAAAAGTTCCATACCCAATACAAAGTTCCACTTCGGTAAAGGTTGCTCCCTTTTTTTGAATCTCAGATTTTAATTCATCTGTAAAATGAAGTCCTGCTGTAGGTGCGGCAACAGATCCACTTGACTTAGCGAATATCGTTTGATACCGTTCATTGTCTTTTGCATCTGCTTTTCTTTTTAGATAAGGAGGAATCGGGATAGTTCCTATTTTTTCGAATATGTCTTCTGTAATTTCTATTGCAGAGAATAGATATATATCTCCTTCAGAATTTCTTTCTAATCGAAAAGAAATGGATGGATCTATCGAAACTAGTGTATCGCCTTGCTTTAATTTCCTGACATTTTTAACTAAACATTTCCAAGTTTTTTTATCTGAATTTTTATTCTCTAGAAATATAGTTTCAAACTCTCTACCAGAATCAGATCGCAAATAAACTCTTCGCTTACTCACTCTAGTTTGATTGTAAACAAGTAAATCTTTACTATCTAAATAATTGATAATATTCTTGAACATAGGTTCAATTTGAATCGAATTTGTATTACGATTCACAATCATAAGCCTAGACTCGTCTCTTACATCTACCGGATAACGTGCAATTAACTCTTCGGGTAAATCAAATTTATATTCTGTTAAATCAATCATACTAGCTTATTTTTCTATCTTTTTAGACAAGACACAAAGCAAGGTTGGAAATATTCTTAGATTTGTCATTTCCTTTTTTCGCAACTAACGAGACTACTTAAAAGCAAGATATTCATCACGAAGTGCACGAAGGCCACGATGAAAAAAAGTAAATTTCCTAGGAAATTTTGACCTTCGCGATCTTCGTGCTCTTCGTGGTTAGATTTTTTTAAGCTTTTACACAATACCGTTAGTTATTTGGATGCCTGGCGGCAGCATAGATATGTTTATCTTTGCATTAGGTAAGTTCATAATTTAAACCAATATTAAATAACACTAGTTCGATGTTACAAAAAATTTAAAAGATTACTGCGACCCTTAGGAAGACCAATATTGAGTTTGGACACTGATGAACATGAATAAAATAATAACTATTAAAACCATATGCGCTTATCTGTGTTCATCCGTGTCTATCCTGCCCTTCGCTCCAAGTATTCGCGACCTACGCCTTTGCATGTGGTTAAATATTCTTATATCGAATTCACGTTAAATATTGATTTTTTAAGACCATATTTCATATTGAGAAAGAAAATATGTTAGAAAGAATCAAAAAATTCTCACCTTATCTGCTAGGAATTATCTTGTTGGTTTTACTTGTGCAAAGTATAGGGCGTGCAGATAACAAATCTGATTTTCATGATTACTATACTGCTTCTCGTCTTTTTTATGACCAAAAGGATTTATACAATATCAATGCTTTAGAAAGTCTTAGAGAGGAAGTAAAACTAGAAGACCTTTTTAAAGCAGAAAATTTAAAAAAATTAGAAGCTCTAAAAGGCAATCTAGGAACCTATATTTACCCTCCTCTTTTTGCCTTTCTACTGATTCCTCTTGGTTTTCTAAATTACGAACTAGCAGCAACTATTTTTACTCTGATTAATTTTAGCTGTTTACTCCTTTCTCTTTTTTTAATCACGAAACTAATCCCAATTAAAAATATTTTTAGTATTCTTTTTTTTACGATTGCAGTGAATTACCGTTATCTGGAAAGCCATGTGTCAAATAATCAAGTTGCGTTTATACTGATTCTTTTGATCCTTCTTTCTTTACTCATAAAAAATGACGCGTTGTCTGGAATACTCCTCTCTCTTGCGATCATCATAAAAATCACACCTGCCATTTTTTTATTTTATTTTTTATACAAAAGACAATTTGCCCGTTTTTTCTATACCTTTTTATTTGCGGGACTTTGGCTTCTACTTCCCTCTCTCTATTCTCATGAATACAATTTACACTCTTTACAAAACTGGTATGATCTAGTCTTAAACAACGCGATGAAAAATCCAACTTTTCGATCTTGGAAAAACAATCAAAGTTTGATTGCCACTCTCGCAAAATTTTTTATGGTGGGTGCAGATCCACTCAATCAAGCACTCTTTGGAATGCCTTATCTAAATTTGAGCGCAAGAACTCTTACTTATTTATTTTATTTTTGTTCACTCGTAGTCGGAACTCCTTTTTTATATAAATTAAAAGAAGGCTTTAAAGATGCAAATTTGATTTCAATCTTATTTATCTTGTCTGTTATTTTTAGTGGAATTAGTTGGGTTCATTCATTTGTCTTTTTATTATTTCCGATTGCCTATCTATCTCAGCAGTTTTTCGAGGAGAATAGAAATGAAAGCAAACAAAAAATATTTTATGCTCTTTGCGGTATAACAATATTAACCTCTCGAGGAATAATTGGTTCTACTTTGGAAGGAGTATTTTTAATGTTTTCAATCCTACTTTATATATCGATTGGATTTTATTTACTTCTCATCAAAATTAAAACTGATGATACAACCAATGAATTTAAGGTTTAAATCTCTATGCAATTAGATGTAAAATACAAACCTAGAGTCGCGGTAGATGCAAGACCACTCGCTTACGGGCTTACGGGAAACTCACGCTATCTATTTGAAGCTTTGAAATTACTCATTCGAAAAGACTCTCATTTTGAATACTATCTCTATTCAAATAAAGAAATTCATCCAATGTTTATGGATTTTATAAAACAAAATGAAGTCTATGTTGCACCGATTAAAAATGTTACAGGTGTTCTTTGGCTGAATTTTATTTTGCCTTATATGATGTATAACGATCGAATCGATATATTTTGGGGCACTCTACAACTTCTCCCATTTATCAAACTCAGAATTCCAGAATTTGTAAATTACCACGATCTAAATTTCAGATCCGCACCCGAAACCATGACAAAAGCAAATTATATTCAGCATAAACTTTTATCTCCTAGAAGTTTACGCAATGCTGATCTAGTCTTTTGTCTTTCTCAAAATACACAAAGAGAAATCGCTGAATTCAAACCAGAATACACAAAGAAGCTAAAAGTGATATATCCTGGGGTAAGTAAGAAAGTCATTACAAATAACACACTTCCTTTCAGCGGCAAATACCTATTTACCATTGGAACACTAGAGCCAAGAAAAAATATCGCAACTGTAATCGAAGCCTATTTACTCATCAAAAAAGATTTTCCAGATTTTCCCTACAAACTTGTCATTGCAAGTCGTCGTGGTTGGGGACAACAGGAATTAACGCAAAAACTAATTTCGGGTGAATTAGAAAAGGATGGAGTTGTGTTTGTAGAAAGTCCAAGTGATGATTTACTCAACACACTCTACCAGAAATGTAGTGCCTTTTTATTTCCCTCTATCCATGAAGGATTTGGTCTTCCGCTCCTTGAGGCGCTTCTAGAACAAAAGGTTTGTATCGCATCAGACATTCCAGTCTTTAGAGAAATTTTAGACTTAGACTCTGATATACTCGCAAACCCTAGAGTTACTGAAGAATGGAAAAATGCGATTTTAAAAATAACCGAACAAGATCCTATTAAAAGAAAGCGAAAGTGGAATGAAAAACAGTGGACATGGTTAGCCACTGCAAGCCAAATAGAAGAATCCTTTTTAATTGAATGGCATAAAAGATTGAGTTCGAGCGTTAACAATGCAGTTTAATTCTATACACTTTATTATTTTCTTTTTTTTCTCCCTGATTCTGGGAAATATTTTAAAAAACACATGGCAAAGAGTATTTTTATTATTAGCGAGTGTTTATTTTTATACTTACACAAATACTTATTTTCTAGCACTATTGATTTTATCTACACTCATTGATTACTTTGCTGCACTTGCCATTGACAATCCAATACGAACAGAAAAACAAAGAAAAATTTTCTTAGGAATTTCTGTATTTTTTAACCTAATCATTCTAGCTTATTTTAAATATGCGTATCTTACCACAGATATTATCAATCAAATCTTTGGTTCTAGTCTTAGAACTTTTAATATAGTTGCCTATTATGTGAATCTATTGCACCTAACGCCTAACCCACAAGATGTATTCTTAGAAAAAATCGTTCTACCTGTTGGGATTTCTTTTTATACATTTCAGTCAATGAGTTATACAATCGATGTATACCGCAAGCAAATGGAAGCTCGTAAGTCTTTTATTGACTTCTCTTTGTATGTAGCTTTTTTCCCACAACTAGTAGCAGGTCCGATTGTGCGAGCAACTACATTCTTCCGTGACTTAGATCATAGACTTTCTGTTACCAATGAAGACATTCAAGTTGCAACTACTCGGATTCTAATTGGCTTTATGCGAAAACTAGTTTTTGCAGACAACTTAGGCAAAGTAGTAAATCATACATTCTTTCATTATCAAACAATGAATGCGATTGAAATTTGGACAGGTGCCATTGCATTTGGTTGGCAAATCTATTTTGACTTTGCAGGCTATACAGATATTGCGATAGGCGTTGCACGTCTCTTTGGTTTTAAATTTGATCCAAACTTTAATTTCCCTATGAGCACTACTAGCATTACGGATCATTGGACGAAATGGCACATATCGTTCTCAACATGGATTCGGGATTATATCTATATTCCTCTCGGTGGTTCTCGCGGTGGAGCGTGGCTTACATACAGAAATATATTCATTACTTGGCTTTTTGGTGGAGTCTGGCATGGAGCCGATTATCATTATATCGCCTGGGGGCTTTGGCAAGCGGTGATGCTTTCCATCCATAGATTTTATTCACAAACTAAGCTAAGAGAATTTTTAAATACAAGTGGTGGATTTTTATACAAAGCTTTCTCGGGAGTATTTACACTTTTCTGCCTTGCCTTTGGATTTGTAATGTTTAGAGCACAAAATGATCCAAATGGCACAGCAATGCATCATGTATATGAGATGTGTAAATCTATGTTGCTTTTAACAGATCATTCCAGAGTATTTGACAGCTACTCCAATTACGAGTTTGGGATACTGCTTGTTATCTGCTACTTGGCAAGTGGATATTTTTCAAAACGAAATATTGAGTTTATGGCAACGAATGGAAACAAATTGCTTTATGCGAACGTAGTTGCTATCTTTTTGATTTTACTTTTTGGCGCTGAAACTCAAACTTTTATGTATTTTCAATTCTAGGTAGAATATGACAGAGTTTAATAAATTTTATAAAGACAAGCGATTTTACGTTCCTATTTTAATTCTAATTGGATTTGAAATATTCTTTCAGCTTTTTGCTGATTTTTACAAACCCTATTTAAAAAAGAAATCCTATGCTGCTAATATTAACCAAATTTTAGGACATATCATAGACAAAAAAAAGGAACATGATCCAGATATTTTGATTATGGGAACGTCAGTTGCCTACCAAGGGCTTTCTCTTCCAGTCTTGCAAGAAAAAATCAAAGACACCGGATATAAAATCCAATCCGTCGCAATCCCAGGCTCAGAACTTATTGTGCAAAGTCTCGCGATTGAAAAAGCATTAAGAGAATTTCAAAATGTAAAATTGGTGATCTATGTAGGGGAAATCACAATGCCCTGGGTCAGTAAAAAAGATCTTACACCACCTACTCTTGCTATGATCAACGAATTTGATAAAAAAGATTCTTTTCCTAAAGTGATAGATTTCGGTTATGACGCAGGAGAGGGTCTAGGTTTTTTACTACACTACGACAACTGGTCCTATCTACTTTTTAAAAGTATCGCCTATCGTCGAGATCTGAGTGATTTTATTATAGATCCTGCTAAACGATTCAAATACTTAGCGCGTAAAAAAGCAAATCCGAACCTAAACTTCTATGAATATGAAAATGATCGTTCAGAAAAAATGAGTGACTATCATATCACAAGTATAGATGATTGTTTACAAAAAACCAATTTTGAATTTAATCATGACCCAATTCCGCCAACTTCTAATTTTGATCATAAAAAAGCAATTTTTGACACTTGTTGGGTTGGAAAATTTTCAACGCCTGCGCAGACTAGAACTGCTGAATCAGATTTATATTTTAAACGGCTCTCATATATCTATTCTCACATTCGTTCTAAGAATATTAAAATCATCAATATATTTGCACCATACAGCACTTCTGTCGAAAACCAATTGGGTGGAGCAGGAAGAGTGCAGATCTGGAAGGAAGAATTAGAAAAACTAAATCCACCAAATCCAATTCTAATTGATTTTAGATCTGTATTTAATGGGAAAAATAGTGATGATTATTGCTACGATGTAATTCACCTAAATAGAAACGGCGCTATCTTATTTTCAGAAGCGTTAGGAGATTATCTAAAAGATAATGTAAAGAAAATCATTCAATAGGATATATAAATGCTATTTACTTCTCTACTCTTTGCTGCCTTCTTTCTTCTAGTATACATTGTATATTGGTCTATCCCAAATCAAAAGGGAAAAGAAATTTGGCTTTTACTTGCATCCATCGTTTTCTATGGTTCTTGGAGTTTTGGATTCTTATTTCATTTTCTTGGAATGATTGCAATCAATTACTACTTCATTCGAATTCTCTATGACAACCAGTCCAAGAAAATCATCACGCTTGCAGTCATCATCAACTTAATCAATCTCGGAATCTTTAAATACTTTTATTTTTTCACAGATATATTTGCAAGCTTGAGCGGAATAGCAGCATTAGCCGATCTAAAAAAGAGCACAACCTTCAAAATCATTTTACCTTTAGCAATTAGCTTCTACACATTTCAAATGCTAGCTTATATAATCGATGTGTATAGAAAAAAAGTTTCCGAGAAAATTTCTCTCTTTGATTTTACAATCTTCATCTTATTTTTTCCTCAGCTCATTGCAGGTCCAATCATGCGTTCGCAAGATTTTTTACCTGAACTTAGAAATATCAAAGCCAAACGAGAATACCTAACGCCCGGACTTAGTTTTCTTGCACTTGGCATATTAAAAAAAGTTTTACTCGCTGACAACCTAGCCCTTCTCATAGACCCTGTTTGGTCAAATCCAGCAAAGTATGAATGGACTACACTTCTACTCGCAGCGCACGCATTTAGCTGGCAGATCTATTGTGACTTTAGTGGATATACGGATATTGCGCGAGGCTGTGCATTCCTACTTGGTTTTAATATCCCAGAAAACTTTCGCTCCCCTTTCCTGGCAGACTCTGCAAGAGACTTATGGCAGAGATGGCATATAACGCTTTCTACATGGCTTAGAGATTATCTCTATATCCCACTAGGAGGAAATAGACAGGGAGAATTTAGATCTTATATCAATTTAATTTTAACTTTCACTCTAGGTGGTCTTTGGCATGGAGCTAATTTTACTTATATCATTTGGGGATTTTACCACGGTGTAATTTTAGCAATAGAAAGAGCATGTGAAAGGTTCAATATTCGTATAACGTCAACAAACTTTCTCTGGAAACTTGTTTGTATTCTTTATGCTTACCATATTTTTGCAATCGGGGCTGCTATGTTTAGAGCCAATAGTGTGGCAGATTTTATAACTATGTTTTCTGGAATATTCCAAGGTGCATCTGGTATTGCAATGAGTAAAACCGATTTTGAAACGGTTCTTTATCTTTGTCTATTTAGTTTATTCATTCAAATCGTTCAATACTTTGAGAAACTTCCAATCTGGGTTGTAAAATCTAGACAGGTTTTAATTCCTCTGTCTTATGTAATTTTACTTTATTTGATTAGCCTTTATAGCAAATCAGGAAAAGAATTTGTATACTTTCAATTTTAAACTATGAACGAAACATTTTTAAAACATAAATTTCTAATCTATCCCCTCCTCTTAGCAAGTTTTATTTTTTGCTTTGATAAATTGTTTGGGACTGACTTTGTTCGCAAATACACTGAGTCAAGAATTGAGTATGCATTCTATGCAGAAAAAGGAGCGTTACTCGCTCAACTGCTCGAATTTCAATCCAAAAAGAAACCAAATGAAAAACTTTTAGTTTTATTTGGAACATCTCATTTTGGAGAGTTTTCTCATAAATACATCCAAGAAAAAGATAAGCGACTAACAACCTATAACTTCTCTGCCCCAATGGCACCTCCTTCTTATCTCTATTATAACCTACACATACTTCTAAAAGCAGGGGTTAAGATAGATTATGCGGTGCTTGAAATCATTCCGGAAATCTTTCAAGATGCAGCCAATGAGTATGCATTAAAATTTTCCTATGACTGGAAATTTATGTTTGAGAATCGAGATATTTTTTCAGGTAGCGAATTAGAAAGCTACACTCATGCAAATCTATTTAACGTCATACGCTTTCCTCCTAGACTGAATATTGCAATGCAGAGAATCAAAGACAAATCTAAAATAGATGCATTTGAATACTTTAACTCAATGGTTCATCTCGCCACGAAACAAAACAATGGGG
This sequence comes from Leptospiraceae bacterium, assembly GCA_035345875.1. GTDB lineage: Bacteria > Spirochaetota > Leptospiria > Leptospirales > Leptospiraceae > UBA2033. The sequence goes on from DAORDH010000003.1 coordinate 61,988, forward strand.
GAATTCCAAACCCGATTATTCACGAAGTCCCAGAGGAATTTTTCGAAAAAGAATCGAATGTATACTTTGGACAAGCTTTCCGAAAACAAGGAAACCAAACTTTTGTAGAATCAAATGTGCAGAGAAAATTCTTCGAAAAATTCATAGAAACTTGTAAACAAAATAATATTAAATTATTGGTTTATAAACCTATCGTCTCTAAATCACTTCAAAAACTTTTAGATGAATCTGATTTTTACGCAAATTGGTGGAAAGAAAAATCGGAATTTGCACAAAAGAATCATATACCGATGCTCAACATGGTAGATTATACAAATTCTATTCAATGTCAAAAATTTGTAGATGTGCATCATCTAAGCGGCGGATGTTATCCAGAAATCACAGATATACTTCTCGAAAAGATTTTACCACAGATAAACGATGAGCACAGATAAGAATTCAAATCCTGATCAAGATATCGCTACGAACAATGCAGATTTAACTCTAAATCAGGCTCAGGCGCAAGTAGATAAATGGATAAAAACTATCGGCGTGCGCTATTTTAGTGAACTCACGAACCTTGCCCTACTCGTAGAAGAAGTGGGTGAATTGTCTAGACTCATTGCAAGAACCTATGGAGACCAATCTTTTAAAAAATCAGATTTAGAAAAAGATATTCCTTCTGAAATGGGAGACGTTTTATTTGTATTGATCTGCCTTGCAAATCAAATGGGAATTTCTTTAGAAGATGCATTAAATAAGACGATTCAAAAAAATACGTCACGCGACAAAGATCGACATAAAGAAAATAAAAAACTAATACAATAAAACAAAAGATACCACCAACTTGCACTGAGCCATATCGAATGTGTAGGAACTATTATCGCCAATAAAAGATATTATAATTCCAAATTATCCATCGCATCTTCATCGTTCAGTTATCGGTGTGCATCGGTGGTGAAAAAATTGTTACGGCGAATTCGCGCTAATATATACAGCGAACATAGTTGCGGTATTGCTTAGGTATATGAAGAATAGTGCCAACATTTAGAACAACTGCCCAAGCTCTTTCTGAGTCAAGTTCATCTTTTGTCCAATACCAATTCTCATTCCATTTTTTAAACTCTCGTGTCTTGTATAGGGAAAGCAATTCAGATTTAGTTGGAAGTCGCATACCATTTTCTTGGCATTTTTTATTTGCGTCTGCCCAAGTTAAACTACCAAACTCTTTTCCCCATTGGTTGTTTACTTCTGCGGTTAATGGTAAAATGAAAAATGAAATAAATAGAATAAATTTTAGAAGCATAAATCCAACTTAATATAAAAAAACAAAATTGAAACTGATTAGTTTAAATTTTAACTTGCTTTACAAAATAGCAAGTCATTTACTACGAATATCATTCATTTATAGATTGGGTAGGTAAATATGTCACACAAACACGAAGAAAAAGAATTTGAACTCAAATCCATTGCTAACCTACTCCTTCTGCCTGAGAAAGAAATTTTATATCTAGATAAATTAGAATCAAATGAAATCAATCGACTTAGACAACAGATTATCAATTCAGTAGAAGAAGGACAAAAGCAAATTTGGATTCCGATGGCAAAAGTTAGTAAGTTCATGCCAAACTTTCTAAATGCGAAAGTTACAGAAGATATTTTAGGACCTAGTATTGCGGCTAACCTCTCTTATCATCTCCCCGCAAAAGATGCGCTTGGGATAGCAGCTTATTTTTCTATTCCTTTTTTTTGTGATGTATTAGAACACTTAGTTCCAGAAAAAATTGTAGATATGATTAAACAGTCTCCCTTTGATTTAATGCGAAGAGCAGTCAATGAATTGATAAAAAGAAAAAACTATTTTTTAATTGGAAGCCTAATTGATTATACACCAACTGAATCTGTAGACAAAATTGCAAGAGGACTCTCTAATCTAGGAGATCTTATTTCTATTACTTACAATGCAAGAGACAAGTCAAGAGTCTTAGGATTATTCAAACAATTCGATGATGCAAAGATTCTAGGAGTCATGCAAGCAGGTTTAAACACCGAATTAGCAAACGAACTGAAAACAATTTACGAGCATGCCGATGAGGAATTACTCGATAAGACTCTAAGAATTATTAAAGCGAAAGATCCAAACTTATTAGAAAAATACAACGATATGCTTAGCCATTTTGATAAAGATTAAATAGGAGAATTTTTATGAGTCAATCTACAAGTAATAAAAGATATACATTGGATAGTCTAGCTGAGTTAAATTCAGATGAACTAGAATCACTCTATCGCATAGGAACTGTTCCTGACGATTTTAGATCTGTCCATGGAAAACCAAAAGGTAGAATGTTAACTGTTCGTCCGACAGACGGCACACCTATCTTTCATGTATTAAAACAAATTTCTGCACACGGAGCATTTCCTTGGGATGGAAAAAGCTTTTCCTATTCAGGAAAGCAAACGGGTCAAGGAATCAATCGTGTTAAACTTCTTTTTTCCAATTTCGATTGGTTTCCATTTGAAATTAGAGTTGAACCATCTGTTATTGATGACAAGCCTTGTATTTTTTTAGATTATGAACAGCCTGAAAATCCTTGGTTCATTGCAAAGATTCACGATGAAATCAGAGAAGTTTCTCCTGGAATTTATATGGGACCTGCTATGTGGAAAGAAGATAAATCTAGTCCTATACTCGTTTTGTGGTTTGCACTCGATTTCAATAATCAAACTGTTTAGTAAAACTTTTTAGAGGATTACCACCGAGGACACCGATAAAAGAGACGATAATTCAAAATTATCCATCGTATCTGCATCGTTCAGTTATCGGTGGTGAAAAAATTTTTACTTCGAATACACGTTAAATATAACGTTATACTCTAGCTTCTAGCCTTCATAGAATTCGGTTGTCCAGTAGACGCTACAACCGATCTCCAAAGAGAGCTTCTTTCTGGAACCAATACCTTTCTCTCAGAAATCGCAAGTGTAATAGGTATATTTGTAAATACATTATTCCAAATACCTACAACCATTCCTGTTCTACCAGCCATACCTGCATGAACTGCATTCTGAGCTAGGAAGTTACAAAACACCGAATCCTCTGCGTTAGCTGGCACACTTCGAATGATATAACTTGGATCTATGTATTTTAAATTAATAGGAATATTTTCTTTCTTGAAGTATTTTGAAATTTCATTCTTTAAGAAAATTCCAATATCTCCTAGCTTCTTATTTCCAGATGGATCAGTTTCAGAATTGTTATCAAAAAATTTCTGTCCTGCTCCTTCTGCCACAAGTATTACTGCATGATTTCGACGAATGATTCTTTCTTTAAGAGCTGGAAGAAAAGCTCCCTTCCCTTCTAAGTCAAAGTCTTGCTCTGGAATCAATACAAAGTTAACATCTTTTGAAGCAAGTGCCGCATTTACTGTAATAAAACCAGAATGTCTTCCCATCAATTTAACTAGACCAATTCCATTTGGTGCGCCTTTTGCTTCCACATGGGCACAAGAAATTGCAGTCATTGCTTCTGCAAATGCAGTTGAAAAACCAAATGTTTTGTGAATCATATTGATATCATTATCTATTGTCTTTGGAATTCCGATGATTGATATTTTTTCTCCACGATTTTTAACTTCTTCGTATATAGCATTTGCAGCGCGTAACGTCCCATCCCCGCCAATACAAAAAAGTATATTCACTCCATGAAGTCCAAGAAAATCAACCATTTCTCCTATATCCTGATTTCCTCGAGAAGAAGCAAGTATAGACCCACCATCTCTAACTATATTGGATACAAGATCTGGTTTTAGTTCAATAGGCTTATGACCAAATTTTTTAACGAGTCCTTCAAAGCCATATTTAAACCCTAGAATACGTGGAACGTTATATCTATAATGAAGTTCCATAACTAATCCGCGGATAACATCATTTAGCCCCGGACAAAGCCCCCCGCAGGTCACAATACCAGCCGTAACCTTTGACGGATTAAAGTATATTTTTTCAAGAGGTCCAGATTGCTCGAAATATATCGGATTCTCATTGAAAGCATTTTTCATACTCTCAGGATTTTCAAACGTGGATTGGTAGATTACAACGGAATTTTCTTTTGTATAAAACTCATAACCGGCAGGATTTGGAATTGTGCATTCCCCGAATTTATCAACTTTGGTATTCATAGTTATCATATAGGTATCTCTTAATAATTTTTAGAGATTTCTGCAAGTAATTTGTTTTTATTTTTCTTTTTTTGCAAAAAATCATTTGCCTTTTTTATGTGTCTTTGGAAAATTATCGAAGTTTATCTTTATGTACTGAGTCTTTCACAAAATAAGGTCTACACTTCATGAAAAAATCCTCTCTAAAAATGATTGCTATAACTAGCTTGCTTTTATTGACAGAGGTATTTTCTGAAAACTTAAAAACAAATCCTACGAATAAGAAATTTGATAGTGTAGATCAATCTGATTGGGTAATATCGCATAATTTTTACGATGGAAGTTATTACTCACAAGCAATTGTAATTCCTTTTAATTATCCATTTGAAGCTAGTTTAATACCTGGTGCCACAAAGCCCAACAATCTAAACTCAATTGATTTTATTTCTAAATTCAACTTCTCTACTCCAAGCGCTGTAAGTTCTGGTAAAGTAATTTTAAAACCATCAGAAAATACAGAGTTGGCTGCATACAACTCAAATATCGTCACGGATAGCAATCAAATTCTAAGAGATACAAACCTGAGAATGCCATCTCCTTGGCAGAGAAATTCTACTGTTGCAAATACCACTTCTGGGTTTGTTTTTGCTTATCTGAAAAAAAACATAGGGTTCAATATTGATTTATCCCTGCGTATGATTGGAAATGAGGCAGGACAAGCTGTATTAGATTCTGTTTCTTCCGGTTTAAGCTTTTCCTATCGTATCTCTGATCGAGTTTTTCAAATGAATCCAAACTATCGATTGAATTTAATATTCCAAGTATCTTCAATGCAATACACAGATGAAAGAGCAATGCCTAAAAAATTAGAATTTTCTAAAAATTTGAGATCCCAGTTTATCTCATCCGGATTTACTTTAAATACACGATCTGTGATGTTTGAAGGACTCATTCGATTGCCTGTTCACCAACAAGCTATGTTTGACTTAGATGGTTTATTACGACCTGAATTGCAAGGTAGACTTGGAATGAAATGGTATTTGCCAGAATATATCCAACCTTAATAAATTTAAACGTCCCATCTGAATCCTAGCAATATTTCCATGATCTGAGAGACGAAAAGGTTAATAGATATTTGCCTCTCGTTATTGCGAATAAATCTCTCTAAAATGTCTGTTTGTTCAATTCTCGTATACTAATTTTAACTTAATAGTTCTTAAATATTCATCTTATCTGATTCAATGATAGTGAAACCTTTTGTTTTATTCTTAGCATTCTCCAACATAGATTTCGCAACAAGCTCTGCTTGAATCGGTTTGTATTTCTTTAATTTTCGAACAAATACAAAGGAAAATGCCTTTGATATTCTACCGCCCCACTTTTCTCCGGATCGTATCTCTTTTCGATCTCCAAGAAGAAGAGAAGGTCTAAATATCGTTAAAGACTCAAAACCAATCTTTTGAAGTCCCTCTTCCATATCACCTTTTACTCGATTGTAAAATATCTTTGATTTTGAATTAGCGCCCATCGCACTTACAACAGAAAAAGCTTTTACACCAACTGACTTTGCTAATTCCCCACTTTGGATTGGATAGGTCAAATCTACTTTTGAGAATGCCTCTCTTGACCCAGCTACTTTAATCGTAGTTCCCAAACAACAGAATACATGATCTACTTTAAAATATTCTGAATAGGAATTTAATTTTTCAAAGTCGACAATAACTTGTTTTAGTTTGGAATGATTGAGTTCTAACGGTTTACGGACAAATACCGTTACCCATTTGATAAAAGGATCCTCAAGTAAAAGCTTTACGAGAGAAAATCCTACTAAACCAGATGCGCCTAATACTAAAACTAATATGCTCTTAACCCAGAAATATCCTTAGATACTTTTTTAAAATCAGCAATTACATCTTTAACGCCCGGTGGTGGAGGCTTAATGGATTCTGCCAGTTTAATGGCATTTTCAATCGTATCCAAAAGAAGTTTTTTCTCTGAATAAAAACGATTGGTAGACATTGTTTTCATATCTTTTTTGTATTTCGTCACTTTCTCATCAATGATCTTTGTCATTTTGTTGAGAATTTGAATCTGCTCTGACTGTGGTGTTGCCATTTCTCCTGCTCCGAGTTGTTAGCTAAGGTGAGATGCATTATAATACTCCTCTTTTAATTTCAACCAAAAATCTTCAGAGAAAGAAATTTGTTTATTTACGAGTAAAAGAAGTAATTGTTTGGAAATGTCCTCATCATCTGGAAACCCTGTATAAATCCATTCAAGTAAATCCATCGCGACATCTAAACGAGCGATGGTATTCGGAACCTTGGATGTGATCAATTTTTCAAACTCAGAAAATAATTTATCTTTTTGTTTATTCTGTATGTATTTTCTAAACTGACTTGGGTAGATATTCATGAGCACTATCTTGTCCCCTTTTGAAGTGCAAGTATAGTGCTTCCTATCACCGACCAGACGAGAATGAATGGCTAAGTTTAATTTGTCGAAATCCCCGCCAATCGCTTTCCAAACATTTGCTATAATACTACCAAAGAAATGGTCTTCCAGCGGTTTAAAAGGATAATCAGCCAAATTAAATTACTTTTTAGATGGAACGATTGCTTCTTTACAAGCTTTGAATAGAGAAAATTTTACAACTGTCTTTGCAGGAATTTCAATTTCTTGACCAGTTGCAGGGTTTCTTCCTTTTCTCTTTTTAGTTTTTTTCAAAATGAGTTTTCCTATACCTGGAATGATAAATGCCCCATTCTTTTTTGTCTCTCCATAAGCGAGATCTACAAACGCATCTAAAAATGCATTTACATCTTTTTTAGAAATATCTAAACTTTGAGATAATTCTTGGATGATTTGAGATTTTTTGATCGGTGTTGCTTTAGCAGGTGCAGCCATATTCTTTTGTCCTTATAAACCTTTTTTTAAGACATAAAAGTCTTTGTTTTGCTAATACAATCGGGCTATACAGATTTTTTTTTGATAAATTATTTAAAAAACCCTTATTTTTTTGGCTTTTTTTACATTTTTTCGAAAATAAACCAATAAAAACAAGGGTTAAACTAGGTTAATCAGAATGCTTGTGTTGCATTTCGGCTGCTACGGATTTACGAACACTAGCAAATAGCTGTTGAATTTCTTCCACTGTAACATCTCTATTTGGTTTAAAAGTGCAAAAGGAAGTTTTAGAATAATTATCTTTATGCGTTAGTTGAAATCCAGCTTGTTGCATTATTTGTTTAACGGAGGCATCTTTCTCGGAGCTTGTTATGACAGTTATTGAATCTAGCTCACTTTTTTTATGGTCAATATGGAAATAACAAACGACTTCCTCTTTATCCAGTCTATCAATCTCTTCTCTAATTTCATCAAAGGATGTTTCTACCCGATCTCCTTTGGGATTCTTATAGTTTATGAGAACTCGTTTAAAATAATGGCTTTTCCTTCCATTTTCATCGTATTCTACACCATTGATAATCTGTCTCTCATCTGATAGCTCTTTCATCATAAATTCGCCACGTCCACGCGGATTTTCCCAATCAAAAGCCTCCGACGTAATATCGCCTTTTTTTGCGTTCTCTTCTATTTGTGCGAGGGTATAGGATTTTCCTGGCTCCATTTCATGCTTAAAGGAAATTTTAAAATATGGGTTTGAGACCAGATTATTAATTTCAAGAGAAACTTCCGCATAGGGTCCATATCCATGCTCAATTATGTTTTGTATTGCTTCTGTTACGATAATACGAATCCCATCTGGATCTAAACCTAGTATTGGAGCATACTTTCGAATTTGGTTTTTGATTTCAAACAAAGACCCCTGCTTTTCATTTATACCTGCTGTTAATTCTTTTGCTTTAATTTCCTCTCTGTTGAGAAGAACTGAGTAATTCAATCTAGCAATTGTGTGTTGTAAGTAGAGGGAGTTTTGAACTGCGTGTAATTCATCTTTTAGGTTAGTATTTTCAAATTCTAATTTACTAATCTTTTTTTTTAATTCCTCAACACTTTCATTTGCTGCTTCCATTCAAAACCTCTTTTTCGATCTATTTTTCCAATATTATTATTGGCAAAACACACACGATATTAACACATAATTATTATGAATCAAGCATTAATTGTGATGAAAAAAACTAAATACGAATTAGACACCAGTATTTACTCAGACTTAGATTTTTATAAAAAAATTTGCATGATTCAAAATAACAGCTTCGAGAAAATATATCAATCACACTTGCGGCAACTAGAAAGTAGACGAATTCTAATGGAAGAAGTATTTCCAAGTGGGACATTTATTTTTAGAGACCGACTTGAGACTCTTGATTTACCGAAATACAAAGCAATCGTAGCGCTTGGTGGAGACAATCACTTCACTTATGTAGCTCACCATTGCGATCAAAATATAATCTTGGGATGTAATTCTGATACAGAAACATCATTAGGCGCATTACTAGCTTTCAATCCTCTATCGCTTAAAGCCACAATTCAAAAAGATTGGGCGAATACAACAATAGAAAATTGGTCATTACTTTCTGTTACGATCGAATACCCAGATGAAAAAAAAATCACAACTGTAAATGCGGTAAGCGAAATCTCAATCCGAAATATGAGTCCAGATTTAACAAGCAGATATATTATAAAATATGAGGATAAACTAGAAGAACAAAAAAGTTCCGGTCTATTATTATACACAGGTGCAGGCTCAACCGGTTGGTATGCTTCCTGTAAAAATGATGAGGATGGGCAGACTAGTTTTCCAAAATCTGCAAACTTCTTTCGAGCCTTTGCAAGGGAATTGAGTAGAAAGGCTCGACAGAACTTTAAACTCACAGATTTCACAGTGACAGATTCCTGCCAAATCATATCAGAAATGAATGGAGGGATATCGATTGACGCACTCCCCGAGAGAATTTATCCATTTCCAGCTGGTAGTGTAGCTACAATTTCCCTTTCTAAAGAAAAATTAAAAGTTCTAACACATGTAAAAGAAGTTTAAATAACTGACATTGCACAAATTTAGGAAATTTAGGTATAAATGATGTTTTTAAAAGTATTAGAAAATGCTGATGAACTAGTAGAGCAATACCCTACTAAGGCTTGGCTTAAGAAGGACAAACAAAAAGAAAGAAATCTTTCTGTTCCTCTCTTTCGCCTTGTAAATAGAGGCGGCAAGATGAAACAAGGAGTTAAACTATGACACAAGAAGAATTATTCGAGAGAGCCAAAAAAGTAGCACCAGGAGGAGTTCATTCTCCTGTTAGATCCTTTAGAAGTGTGGGAGGAAATCCCATTTTCTTTAAAAGAGCGGAAGGAGCCTTTTTATACGATACTGATAATAAAGAGTATATTGACTTTTGTTTAAGCTTTGGACCACTCATTCTTGGACATAGAGATCCTGAAATTGAGGACGTTGTGCGCGAGACGATTGGACTTGCTTGGACATTTGGAGCCTGTGAACCTTATTCACTAGAATTGGCTGAATTCATCGTATCAGAAATTCCTTGGGTAGAAAAAATTCGCTTCGTTTCTTCTGGGACAGAAGCGGTTATGTCGGCACTTCGTGTGGCAAGAGCAGCAACTGGTAGAGATAAAATTTTAAAGTTTGATGGATGTTATCATGGACATTCTGACGCCCTACTCGTAAAATCTGGCTCTGGTCTTGCTGGAGAAGCTAGTTCTGACAGCGCAGGTATTGGACAAAGACAAATGCAGGATACTCTCGTTTTACCGCTAGATGATGAATCAGCAGTAGAAAAACTATTTTCGGAGCATGGAAAATCTATCTCTTGTCTTGTTATTGAACCATTACCAGCTAACTACGGTTTGCTCATACAAAGAAAAGAATACATAGAAAAAATTTGCAGTATAGCAAGATCTCATGGTGCCCTAATTCTATTTGATGAAGTAATATCGGGCTTCAGAGTTGGAATGAAAGGAATGGCAGATTATTTTGATATAAAACCAGATTTAGTAACATATGGCAAGATAATTGGTGGAGGATTTCCAGTAGGAGCTTATGCAGGAAAGAAAGAATTGATGGATTTAGTTGCTCCTTCCGGTCCTGTCTATCAGGCTGGAACGTTAAGCGGGAATCCAATTGGAATGAGAGCTGGACTCGCAGTTCTAAAAAAAATGAAACGAGATAATTTATATGCAGATTTAACACAAAGAACTAAGAAATTTACAGACGAACTAAAAAGTATTTTAAATTCAAAAGGAGACAATTGGGATATCTCTCTCTTTACTTCCATTTTCTGGGCTCATAAGAAAACGGAAAAACCAATTAGAACGATAGAAGAAATTCCTTCTGGTCACAAAGAAGGATTCGCCAAATTATTTCATGGAATGCTTAAAGAAGGAGTCTATCTTGCTCCTTCTGGTTATGAGGTAGGATTTTTTTCAAATGCGCATACGGATGCTATTATAACAAAAGTCCTAGAAAAAGCTAAGAAATCGATCCAAGCTCTTTCTTAATATCATTTACATAGAGGTGGGTTGCCAAAAGACCATTCGAATTGCGAATCAAAGAAAAAACATCCGTTAGTGTGCATACATGAGTTATTATCACTTCATTTTCATCGGCTGCACCAGCGGATCTGTTTCTATAAGTATCTATCTCGGCTTTAGAAAGTGTGATGTCACAAGCAAAAAAGTAACCAGCTTCGTCTAAAAGACCAGCAGAGCTATAGAGAGGTTCTGGATGTAACAATCGTAAATTTTCCTTTGTAATTTCCAGTCCAGTTTCTTCTTTTACTTCTTTGACAGCCACCTTCCAAGGATCAGGTTCACTATCACACATACCAGCAGGATGTTCATAAAAAATGTCACCATTTGCTACTCGTCTTTGCTTAACTAGTAAAAAGTATTTGTTCCCAGATTCTTTTTCAATAAGACAAGTTACAACGACAACAAAATGACCTCGAATCAAAACTACAGGTAATAACTTGTGTCCATCAGGATCAACTGCATCCATATGAACAAGAGTAAAAAGCATTTCACCATTGTGCTTATTCACTGTGTGCAATTCTCGAATAGAATGAATTTTAATATTGTGCTTGAGAAGTGTATCTCGCCATGATTTAAACTTAAAAGAATCTTCGAACTTTTCCATTCTAATAGAGAATCCTATCTTGTAGATATTGTCAAAGAAATTTTAAACATTAATATTCAAAAATAATTTCCACTGGATAATGATCGCTCACACGTTTTTCTGGTAAATCTGGATTAGCCGAAATAGGTCGAATCACTTTGACACCACGTCCTATTGTGTTTTTATCTGATATAATCCTATCATAGGCACAATCTGTTTTGGCTACAGTAGTATCAGTTCCTGTATGCACATACCATTTAGCATCTCTAAATACAGCTTTCGTAATTGGTCCTCTACTCTTTGGATAATACTGACAGTCTGCATTCATATCCCCTAGAACAACCCATTTAGGATAGGTATCTCTCAATCCAGTTTCAATACAGGACATCTCTGGAATGATTGCCTTCTTCTTTGCTGTAATATGTGTTGTAGCAAAATAAATTGGAACTTCTTTAAATTTAATAATGTATGGACTTCGAATGATACAGCCTTTTTCAATATATGATTCTTGTTCAAACGTTAGTTTTGTAGGATTGAATAAAACCAAATAGCGTTCTGTATTTCCTGATGTATTTCCAACATCCTTAGAGACTTTCCATTTGTAACCAGCTTGCAGAGAATTAACAAATGCATTGATATCATCTTTTGATACGCTATTTGAAGTAGAAAGTTCTTGAATGAAAATAAGATCATATCCTTTTAGAATCCTCGCTATTTCCGCTTGAATCAATGTAGATCTTTCTTCAGAACTAGAAGAGGAACAATTCTCGCCCAACATCTTACAAGAACCTATATTTTGAATATTCCAAGTTAAGACTCGGATTTCCCCTGACCACAAAGAGAATGAAATTAAAAAGAAAATAAATAGAATTCGAATCATGAATCAAAGATTTTCAATTCCTAAATGAAGTCAAGGTGACATTCCTTTTTCAATAGTATATTTTTTTGTTGCTATTAAATTCTTTTCTTTAAAATCTCAAAATACTTACCAAAATAAGCATAACCAAATAAACAAACCTCACAATTTTTTTATAGGATGTATTTAGGTAAGAGTCTACTTGTAAACTGAATTATTTATTTTAAAAATATATTTCAGTCTTTGTCAAAATCGAGGAGTTCTTTATGAAAAAATTTATATTTTTATTTATTTATTTCTATTATTCGATTATTCTTTTTGCCAATGGCAAACTTACAATAGCAGTGATTGGACAAGAACCAAATCTTCGCGCAAACATTGAATCAACAATTACCAATTCAGATTTTTTACAGGCAGTAGAAAGAAATCGAATCGATACAATGCTCACCGAAATGAAGTTGGGACAGCAAGGAGTTTTAAAAGAAGGTAGCTATGCCAAAGCTGGAGAAACGTTAGGTGCATCCTATATAGTCTTAGTTGAAAAAAACTCCAACGCTTTTAGATTAGTTCACACCCAATCTTCTAGAATTTTAGGTAGCTGGACTGGATGGAATGACAAATCTTCACAAGAGTTTTTAACAATTCTAGAAAGAGAGAAATCATTACAAGAACTAGCAAATTTAAAATCAGCAGGTAAGAAAGATTATAAAATTGAAGTCACAAATGCGATAGGATCTAAAGAAAATGGAGGAGTAAAAATTGGAGATGAGATTAAAATAGAATTTATAGTAAAATCAAAAAAAGAAAAATATGCTTATGTGACTATTTTAGTTTATGGACAAGACGGAAGCATTACTCAACTATTTCCAAATAAATACCAATCTGATAATAAAATTGAAACAAATATCGATTTCTCTTTTCCTCCACCTGACGCTCCAAAGAAATATAAACTAATCGCATCTCAACCAATAGGAGAAGATACAATGGTAATTATAGCTTCTGATTCATCCGTAGCGCTTGAGGATGGTTCTCCTCTCGGAATTTACTTTGGAAATACAAAAAGCTTAAAAGGAACTAAAGGGATAACACTTCAATTAGATAAAACTGGAACAGTAAGATATGACGTAAATCGAATCGTTTTTTCAATTAAGGAAAAGTAATATAATGATAGAGTGTTCAAAACCAATACAGATCAAAAAGGTTTCTAAGAAAGGAAGGAGAAAATTTGACCTTTCCAAAAGCCAAAGGAATTTCAACGTAGGAATGATTCATTCTTTTGGTTTTTGGCGAAAAAGCTGATTTGTCTGAAAGAGATTTTAGATTCCTTCTCTTTTTATCACATCAAATTAAAAAGTTCTTAAGCTTAAGTTATTTGAACCGATAAGTCATACTGTGAGATTAGATAATATTGATTCCCTACAATCCGTTCTGTTTAGAATTAAGGAAATTTCTCAATTAGCCAATCAAATAGAAACGAATCCTAGTAAGCAGTTCTCTGAAAAACCGGAATTCGCAAAGGAATTAGACAAGGCATTATCTGATTTACAATCTGATATTCAAAAACCAAACCAAATCGCTCCGAAAGAAAGAGTCAACCTCGAACCCAAACGAGATGAAGATTTGGCAGAATTAAAAAACTCCAAAAAGACAAAGTCAATTGATCAAATCATCGAAACAGAAGCAAAATTAAAAGGTTTAGATCCTGATTTGGTCAGAGCGGTTATCAAAGCAGAATCCAATTTTAATCCTAAAGCAGAATCTCCAAAAGGAGCTATGGGCTTAATGCAACTTATGCCAGGAACCGCAGATGAATTGGGAGTAGAAAATCCTTTTGACCCAACACAAAATATTAAGGGTGGAACCAAGTATCTAAAAGAGTTGCTAGATACTTTCAAAAATAAGGATTTAGCAGTTGCCGCTTATAATGCTGGTCCGGGAGCCGTTAGAAAGTATAAAGGAATTCCTCCCTACTCTGAAACTAAAAACTACGTCAAAAAAGTAAACAGCTACCTAAACGAATACAGATAGTATCCTTTATTCTTTTATGGAAAATTTGCATTTCGATTTTGAAGCTCTCCGTGACAAATTAGAGTATGATGACCCTTTTATAAAGCAATTCTTAGAAATGCTAAAAGAAGAGCTCGAAATCTCATTTACGAAACTCATAGAACAAAGCAAAACAAATAATTGGGAAGGCATAAAAAACGCAGCACATCGAATAAAAGGTTCTGCTCTAAATGCATGTTTCAATAAGCTAGGAAAAATATCTGCCTCTCTTGAAAAAATGGAAGACCCTACCCCTGAAAAAATCATGAGTCTTATAAAGCAAATTGAAATAGAAATTGCTTTAGCAAAAGAAACGATTGAAGAAAAAATAAATAATTAGAAATCGAAAGTATTAGGATTAAAAGTTTTTAGAGAGGAAGGAAAACTCGATGCAGTTTCCTACATCGAGTTATTTTCATTTTTACTTCAGCTGTTTAGCGTCGTGAGAAATCACTTTCTTACGATCTACTTTCACAAAGCCTTTTACTGTATGAACGGTAAAAGTATTTTCATCCATTGCAGTGATAACACCTACAACTTTACTTCCTCCGTCGAGTGATAGGACTTCCAAGCGACCGTATTTATCAAATAAACTTTGCTCTGTTTCTGCTGTTACAGTTGTCGGAATAGTTGAAGTTTGGTCTTCCTGTTCGTCTCTGCCTTCAATGATTTTAATATCTGCATCACTGATTCCAGAACGTTTAAAGTTTCCACCTTTGGTTAACTCCTGACCAGACTCTTTTCCTTCGATGATCTCAAAGGGCTCAGCTGTTAGAGGGACTTCTTCTTTGTGTTTTGTAATACCTACCGAACCATCTAGAACAGATACTCTTGTCACATCATCTTTTGCAGCATTTGGATCCACAACCACTAAGAATCTTGTTCCACGAACACCGGCAATAACGGTTGGAGTAACAATATTAAAATTGTCTGTTTGCTTTTGCTTAGTAACGTTAGCTACAAGCATACCTTTCTTCAAGGAAACTTCTTCTGTAATGTTTCCATTGGTTTCAATCAGTCTTTTTACAGCAACTTCCGTATTTGCTTTGATTCGAATGGAAGATCCATGAGAGAATTCCAAGTCAATGGCAGCTTTCTCCCCTGTAAAAAGCAATTGTCCTGTAGTTAGATAATTTCCTACTTGCGGTTTTACACCTTCTTCAGAAATACTATTTTTCACTTTAACATCACCCAACACAAAAGTTACCTTAGCTTTGAGTTCACCTGCTGCAACTTGAGGATCTTTCGGTTTATCACCATTCCCTACAGTGATAAAAATTCCTAACAGAACCACTGCTGCAGCTCCTAAAATATAAATTATCTTTTTATTCATAAAACTACCCCGATTTAATTTTACTATATTTTGTTCGTTTGATTTGTAATACCTATCAAGGATTTCCTTTGAATCCGGAAGAGATACTGAATACTCTCCTGGTTTTGAAAGAAGATCGTTAAGTCGCTGAACCTTTGTAGACACTTCATTGTTTTTTCTATCAATCAAAGCATCATAAACTTTTTTTTCAAATTCTGAATATTCTTCCATATTAATACACTCTCTCTTAATTTATGGTGCAATTCCATTTTCCTCGGCAAGTTGAAGCAAACGAGCTGTTGCCTTTACAACTAACCTAGAAACAGTTGAAATTGATAATTCCATCACTTCTGCAATATCAGCTAACGTCATATCATTGATATTTTTCATGATAAGTGCTGCTCTCTGATCCTCAGGCAGTAATGCTAAACAATGCCGTAATCTAATTTCCATATCTTTCAATTCTTCTCTCTTTTCAAATGAAGTCTTTTGACTTTGATATATATCCACATTATTGGATGCGTTCTCTTTTACTGTAGAAAACTTCTTACTATAATTGATTGAGTTGTTTCTGGCAATTGTGTAGAGAACCATTATGGCTTTTTCAGGTGGGAGGTTACTTTCTCCATAACTTCGAAAATAGCTTAAAAAGGTCTCTTGCATTAAGTCAGCCGCAACCTCCTGATTATTGGAATATTTATACAAGAAGTCAAAAATTCTTTTATTAAACCTCTCATATATATCTCCCATGTAATTTCTATTATCTTGCATCCCTTCATCATCTGGAATGACTTCTAGAATTTCAAGATAAAAAAGTTCACATCCTTCTGTCTAAACTAACAAGTTAGAACTAGAATTTTTTCAAAATGAATCATTTATTTTTAAATAGTGCTTTAGATAAATTTTTTATCTGATTTATTTCATCAGGAAGAAAAGGAACAAATTCCCGATGATATCCATGACAGACAGTTTTAACGGAACAATATTTACAATGCCCATTTTTTGTTAAGTTATAGGGAGCTGGCGGATATTTATCATTTACAAGTCCTGCCCAAAATGGATCAAAAATTTTATCAGAAAACATTTCAATTGAATCAATCCTTAGTTTAGGTTCAATATTTCGATTTAAATGTAAATAGGCTGGAAATATATTTAGTTTCATCTTGAAAAACTTCTCCAACTCTTCTTTTCCATTTGAATTTTGAACAAGATATGCAGTATAACCCACATTTAATTTTTTTATATCATCTATGTCTTTTGCTGTAATTATTTGAGTTAAATAGAGATTTGACCCATCTAGCAGTAATAAATCTGCCGATGCACTGATTTGCTTGTTTGGTAAATCTAATGTTGAAAATTTTAATGAATTATTTGCTTTAATTGCTTTAGAATTAAAAACTGTTTTCCCAAATATCTTATATTTTAACATTATTTCGCGGTAAATCGTCGTTACCCTCTCAAGATATTCTAAAAGATCAAACTCTGTAATTTTTCCAAGAACACCAAATGGAACTTCTCCAAATTCGACTCTCTTGGGACTTAAAATTTTTTTAGTTAACTGTTCAGCAGAAAGACTTGGATCTTCCAATAAATTATACAGGGCTTCTTTTAAAAACAAATGCCAACGAAAAGAATCTATACTATCAATATCCCCTTCTGTCTCTTCCTCTTCTTCTGTTTGAATCGAATAATCAAAGAAAAACTTTTTAGGACAATGAATGTATTTCATAAATCCAGCTACAGACATATTTTGACTTTGCGTCATTTCTTTATAAACGCCCGTAGATTCATAGGATTTCTGAAAGTAGGATTTGATTTTTTGCTTTAAGAATTCATCTCGAGTAATTAAATCGATTTCTTGATTTAATACTTCATTTCCATCCCAGTTCGGATAGGCAGCTTTTAAAAAATTTAACTCTGCTTCTTTTTTCTTAAGATCAATTAGGCTAAAAGAGTCCCTATCAAACGCATTTAGATCAGATTGTCGATATTCTAAATAGGAAAACAATGGAATTTTATTATATTTCTTTTTTCCATACTCAGTTCGAATCCAATCCAATTCGACAGCCGGATAAAACTCTCTATCTTTAATTGTGTCAAGGCTGACATAACTAAAAAAATACTCCTGAGCAGTATGATGAAATATATGAGCAAAATAATTTTTGACTTTCAAAGAAGAATTTTTTCTAGATAATTGAATATTCTCCTCTTGCATAAGGGATTCAAGACGAGTCGATGATCTACCCAACCTGCGATCATCTAAGCCAACCAAGTAAACAAAGTCAAATATAGGATCGACTGCATCTAAAAGTTCTCCTACAACGACTCCATTCTTTAAAACTCTAGAATCCCCTTCTGTCCATGAATCTATTTGCTCTAATAAAGTTTCAACAAAGTCTTCGAGCGTAAAATGAATATTATCCGCTTTAATTGACTCCAACTCTTCCTCAATTGCTTCCAGTGCGGATAATAAGCTGTAAACCTTACTCTGACCTCTTTGGTTTAACTGAATCAGTCTTTCTGGATCAGTAGAAGGTTTATTTCTCATTGAAGGATTTAAATACGTGTCGAGTAGAATCCGAAAGAATCGACTGAAATCTTTTAAACTAGAAAAGTCCTCTTTGAATCCAATTAAGTCCTGTAAGAGAGAAGAACTAATTTCTAATAATTGATAAGCCTCTTCTACTAGCTCTGGCTCCAGACTTGACTCTTCATCTTGATGCACTAGAATAGAATCCAATCGTTTCCAGAGGCTTTCCCAAGTCATAAGATTAGTCTCTCTAAGACCTTCTCTTCTTTTATGATATTTATCCAAAAATCCAGAAAGATTCATTCTAGCGATAATTTGATTCCAAACATCTGGATTGATATCTTCTCTACTCTCTTGTATTTCTGGATGAAAACATGGATTATAAAACAATGAAAAGATTGTATCTTTATCAAAGTCTGAAACGGAAATTTTTAGTAGGGATACAACGGCTGCAATATAAGGAGTCTTTTTTTTTCGAATATCTTTTGTAAATGCATACGGAATTTTCATTCGATCAAAAACATTGTTTACTATTAGTGCATAATTTGTATCTTCTGTTGGTAAAACGAGTTTAATTGATGTTAAACGAAAATCTGGATTCGATTTATTTTTCTCCATCAAACGTAAAATTTCACCGCCAATAAACTCAATCTCCCTATAAGCTTCTTGAGACTCATAGAATCGGAGAGAGTCGGGATTGATATTGATTCGATTAGAAGCTTGAATCAATTCATCTAATTTCAAAGACTTATCATTTTCTGCATAAGTAAGGACATGCCATTCAGGTAAAAGTTCTCTGAGCTTAACGTCCTTTTTAGTTAATAAATCTTTTTCTTTATGTATGACTGAAAGAATTGGAACAGGAAGGAAAATGGATATTTTAATATACTGAGATAAAATTTTTAGAATATTGAAGTGTAATGGATCGATTTCTGAAACACCATATAAAATAATTTCCTCACCAAATTTTTGCTTTGCATCTTTTTCGGATAAAAAATTCTTTTGGTCTCTACATAAATCATATAGATGTTCTAACTCAATTTTCTTAGGTCTCTTTTTCTTGATAAATTCACGAATGACTTCATAGTATTCTTCTTTTATATTAGAAGGAATTTTTTCCTTACTGATTGAATCAGATAAAAGTGAATCCTTCCAAAATTTAAATATATCAGTGGCTAATTGTCGTAAAACTCTTTTATTTGTTTTGGAATGAGTAGATTCTTTTTTAGTTTTAAATATATTTTCAATGAGAAGTATACATGACAAATCTGAAATCAAATCATCGGCTGATATTGGCTTTTTTAAAAATTCTCTAGCAATGGTTCTATATGGAGTCACCTCAAACAATAGAGAAGGAATATTATCTTCCACTAGTTTGAATGCAATATAATCTGTTGTAAGATTTTCTCGAGTGAAGATGCGAAAGTTGTTTTTTAATATTTGAACATTGTCCCTATTTTTAAACTCCTCTAGGCGATGCAATAATGCCTGATATAGTTCAGAATTATTCGGACAAATTATATATTCAATGTTATTCGAGCGAGATTCGTTCATACTTGAGCGGCTCTTGTATTGGATTAAAGAAAAACTTAGTTTTACAAGCTGGGCAGGCATAATTGCCTTTAGCTTTGAGTCTTAGTTTAGCGTTGCAAGAGGGACAGTATGTATAAAATACACCTTCTTTTACTAGTGCAGAACGAACTTCAGGTAGAGCAGAGACAGTGCTCACATTTTCTTGTGTAATATCCGATCTTGATTCTAAAAAGTTTTTTGCCTCTTCCCGCAAGGCAAATATATGCATTAATGATTTATCAATATTTTCTTTTAACTGATCAACAAAATTTCCATTTAGACCAGAAAATGCAATTTCAGCTCCAAATTCTCGTAGGTGATAAATGATTTTCTTAAGAAAAAATAACCCTTCTGGAGAAATGGAATCAATATTTGTAAAATCAAACAGGACAGCTTTTGTTGTGTGGGCAATCGATTCAATTTTCTTCCATACATCCTCGCCTAGCTTTTGCCCAAAGTTTCCTGATAAATTAATAACTATATGTTTGGCTCTGCTCAATATTTCCTTTCCGACAAAATTAGATTCTGAAATTCTGGATATTAGTAAATAAAATTAATAGTATAAAAAATATATACAATAAAAAATCTATTTTAATCTCTTTTTTTTCGTGGGTATTTGTAAATGTTTAGCAGAAGATATTTAATTTTTCCGATTGATGTTGTTTTTATGACAATATCCTATATTACAGCCCATTTAGTTCGCTACGAAAGTTTGGAGTTTTTAGAAGACCAAGAACGCTTTTTTATCTCACTAGGCATTGTAATTGTTTCTAGATCTATAATTTTCCTATATTCTGATATTTATCGATCAGTCTGGGCATATGCATCCATTCATGACTTAATGGAAATTATAAAAGTTACTTTAATTTCTTCTTTTGTCTCAACTACTGCTCTTGTTTTATACAATCGTTTTTCACAGCATTCTAGAATGGTTCCAATCTTAGATACTCTATTACTTTTAAGCCTACTCTGCCTTAGGAGTTTTTCATGGAGAATTATCAGAGACCAATACATTACTAAAAATATAACTTCAGGGAAGCCAACACTTATCATTGGGGCTGGGAAATCTGGGCTGATGCTTGTGACCGAAATCCGAAGACAACCAGAACTAAATCTAAAACCAATTGGTTTCTTAGATGATGATCCAGCCAAATTAGGAGCTCATATTCAAGGTGTGCCAGTGCTAGGACCAATAGACCAAATCGAAAGATTTATATTGAGTTATAGAGTGGAAGAGTTGATCATAACGCTTGGCGCCCTTCCAGGAAAAGTTATTAGCAATATCATACAAATTTGTGAAGCGTATAAAATTCATGCAAAGATTCTTCCTTCTATCGGTGAAATATTTGCAGGTAAAAAATCTTCCTTCAACCAGTTAAGAGAAATCAGAGTAGAAGACCTGCTTGGAAGAGATCCAGTGAACCTAGAAATAGAATCGATTAAATCCTACTTAAAGGGACAGGTTATCTTGATCTCTGGAGCTGGTGGTTCCATTGGAAGTGAGATATGTAGACAGGTTTCTTTTTTTGAACCAGAAGGACTAATACTTTTAGATTCAGCGGAAACCGCTCTCTATCATATTGATTACGAATTAAGAAATTCTTTTCCCAATATCCGATATGAATCGATTGTTGGCGATGTAAAAAATCTATCTAGATTAGGCTATATATTCGAACAATACGCACCTACTGTTGTCTTTCATTGTGCTGCTTACAAACATGTCCCGTTAATGGAAATTAATCCCTCTGAAGCAGTTTTAAATAATGTAATGGGAACTAAAAATATAGCGGATATTTCTAGATTGTCGGGTGTTGACCGGTTTGTTTTGATTTCTACTGATAAAGCAGTCAATCCAGTGAATATAATGGGAGCATCTAAGCGGGCATCCGAATTGTATCTACAACATATAACTCCTAACTCAAAAACAAAATTCATTACCGTTCGTTTTGGAAACGTGCTTGGTTCTAATGGAAGCGTTATCCCCCGTTTCAAAGAACAAATAGAGAAAGGTGGACCGGTGACAGTTACCCATCCAGACGTCATACGATATTTTATGACAATACCAGAAGCATCGCAATTGGTTTTACAAGCGGGTAGTATGGGAGAAAAGGGCGAGATTTTTATACTAGAAATGGGAGAACCTGTAAAGATTCTAGAACTAGCAGAAGAAATGATTCGACTATCCGGTTTTCAGCCATACAAAGATATTAATATTGAGTTTACTGGTTTGAGACCGGGAGAAAAGTTATACGAAGAGTTACTACTCAATCTAGAAGGGATCAAAAAGACTCACCATCCCAA
Organism: Leptospiraceae bacterium; assembly: GCA_035345875.1. Lineage (GTDB taxonomy): Bacteria > Spirochaetota > Leptospiria > Leptospirales > Leptospiraceae > UBA2033. The sequence continues at coordinate 83,831 of DAORDH010000003.1, forward strand.
AATCAAAATTGCGGCCTCCAATACAAATCTAAACCAAATGGTTTTCCTAAGTAAGTTAAATCAACTCTTCAGCTTAGCCAAAGCAAATAAAAATGCAGAAATCTACGATTTATTTAAAGAAATTATTCCAGAATACCAAAAACACATTGATTATATTTCGATTACCAAAAAGAATTAAAAAGAATTATGGAACAAGATTTAACTGAAACAGAAATTAGAACATTAAGAGATTTTAAGATACAATTATTTGAAACCTACTGGGAGAAATTTCCAACCTTTTATCTTCATGTCCTACCACATCCCAATTTAGAAATGGGAAAAAGGGGTTTAGTTGGAGCAGAAAAAGAATCTGGTGTTGTTCTGGCATTTGGATCTACAGCTGTTCGAGATATATCCTCACAGGCAGACTATTTGTATGCAGAACTCCAATTTGGATTCAATTGGGAAAAATTGATCATCCCGTGGGATGCAGTTTTTAGAATCTACGATAAAGGACAAAACTCTATCACCCAACTTCGTATACTCACAGACGAAATTGATTTTAGCAATTCCGAATCAAAAACAAAAAAAGTAGAAAAGAAAAAAGAGACACCAAGTGAATCGAAAGTTATAGAAGTTGATTTCACAGCAAGGAAAAAAGAATAGAATGAATCAATTTAAATGGATAGTCGCCGGAGACATTGATGGGTTCTTCGGATTGATGCTTGATAATTTACTACAACTACTAGTATTAACTGCGTTATGCTCATTTGTTTGTGGGATGCCTCCCGAGTTTGTATTTTCAGTTGTTTTGCCAGGTGTAGGTATATCACTGTTATTCGGTAATATTTTTTATGCTTTGCAAGCTCGAAAGCTAGCGATTCAGGAAAATCGAAATGATGTAACCGCCTTGCCTTACGGCATCAATACCATTTCTCTTTTTGCTTTTATTTTTTTTGTCATATTTCCTGTTTTTAAAGCAACAGGTGATTATAAAACAGCTTGGAAAATTGGTTTGCTTGCATGTTTTATCAGTGGGGTTATTGAATTTGCTGGTTCTTTTATAGCACATTATATTCGAAGTATTACCCCTAGAGCCGCTCTTTTATCAGCGTTAAGCGGTATCGCAATCACTTTTATCTCGATGGAGTTTATGATTAAAACTTATAAGCATCCATTAGTTGCCTTTCTACCTTTTGGAATTATTCTTTTACAATATTTTGGAAAGTTTAAATATCCATTTCATATCCCTGGTGGTTTTTTATCCATCGCCGCGGGAACCAGTATAGCATGGCTAGCTGGTTATTGGGGAGAACCAATGATGAAATTAGATGCACTTAAAAATTCCTTTAGTCAGGCTGGAATCTATTTTCCAAATCTATCGATGACGGATTTATTTGATGTGTTTACTCTCCAAAATATAAAAGAATATTCTTCTGTAATTCTGCCAATGGGATTGTTTAATGTGATCGGTTCTCTTCAAAATATTGAATCAGCGGAAGCAAGCGGAGATAAATTTGAAACTAGAAGTTCTCTAGCAATGAATGGAGTAGGAACCATCATCGGTTCTTTTTTTGGTTCTCCCTTCCCTACTACAATTTATATCGGACATCCTGGATGGAAGGCTCTTGGGGCAAGAGCTGGCTACTCCGTGTTAAATGGGATTTTTATGACGATCCTTTGTTTGTTCGGATTAATGAGTGTAGTGCAAGCGTTAGTTCCAATTGAAGCTGGTATGGCAATTATACTTTGGATTGGAATCATCATAGGGGCTCAATGTTTTGAAACTTCTCCTACTCGACATGCACCTGCAATTATTCTTGGACTATTTCCTGCACTCGCTGGTTGGGGAGTATTGATGATCCAGAGTGTTTTCAATTTTGCAAATGGAGAACTAGCTAAAATCTTGGCGAAAGAAAACATAACTACAAAGTATTCTATCACAATGCAATCTGTTTCCCCAGGATTGGAATTTTTGCCCTACTCACTTGCTGGGATTCTTTCTCTTTCACAAGGATTTTTAATCATATCTATGATTTGGGCATCTATTTGTGCCTTTATTATCGATCAAAAATTTAGAATTGCAAGCTATTGGTGCTTAGCAGGTAGCGTTCTTTCGTCTACTGGAATCATACATTCTTATAAGCTAGCGGATAACGCAATATTAAATGAATATAGTTTTCCATCGAATATGGAATTTATTGTAGCCTATTTTCTATTAGCAGTTCTTCTGTTTAGTGCGTCTTTGGTTTCTGGTAATACAAATGAAAAATGATTTAATTAAAGATAATCATCAATATAAAATTCTAGATGAAGAATTAACAAAACCAATTCCAAATTTCCGAAAAATTGAAGAAGCAATCAGTAATATTTCTCCTGCTATTTTATCAATGGCAATTTTAGAAGATGTTGGATTTACATATCTAATCGATTACTATCTACGACATATAAATATTCAAGTCGTTAAGAAAATATTACAAAATCCAATGTTTAGCCATGAGGCTCTTATCGAATTATTCTATTGCCAAGTAACTGCTTATCATAAGGCAATTCTTCAAAAAAAGCCTCTTCCTGAAATGTTGACCTCTTACTGGACAACATTAAGCAAAGCTGAATATGCAATTCTTTTTAAGAATTTAGTTTCTAGAACGAGCAATATCCATATTGCGAAAAATTTATTTTCAAAAGTTGATCTGGTCTATTTAAGAATGATGACATCATCAGGAACACTGAAATCAGATAGAGTTCTCAACTTTTTCAGAAAACTTGGTCCCGACATACAGAAATTAGCCGCTCAAGACATGCATATTTATGATTATGCCTTTGAATTGGCAGTTGCAAACTCGGATGATGATTTTCTAGCCTTTCTAGATGAATATACAGTAGTATTTGTTCAATTGCGACTTGTTTCTTCTTTTGTGGATGAAATAGAGTCAGAGATGAAAAAAAATGATGGGCATAAACTACCTTATTTTCAAATTTTACAGATAGCATCGCATATTCCGCTTGATTGTTTAAAAATATCGTTGGAAATTTTTCAAGAGAAAGGTTGGATTAGCGCAAATGAAAATAAAGCGATTCAAGAATATTGCACTAATGCGAAATAAGTAAGTCTAATTACTAGGAGTTTATTAAAAATATGTGGTTCAAACGAATCGGATTATTTTTTCTGATTAATATTTTGATAATGGTGACTATCTCCATTATCACTAGCGTTCTCGGCGTGAGAGGTTATATTTCAAATAGCGGTCTAAATATGACTGCTCTGCTTACTTTGTGCTTGATCTGGGGCATGACCGGATCCTTAATTTCACTCGCACTCTCAAAAGTCATGGCAAAATGGATGATGGGAGTAGAAACCATTGATCCACGCGGTCCCTATGGACATCTTTATGCTTCTGTTCAGAGACTCAGTCAAGCAGCTCGTATCCCTATGCCAGAAGTAGGTATTTACAATTCACCAGAAGTAAATGCTTTCGCAACAGGCCCAAGTCAATCTAGTGCGTTAGTTGCAGTATCAACAGGACTTCTAGAAAGAATGAATACAACGGAAGTGGATGGAGTTCTTGCTCACGAAGTATCACACATTGCAAACGGGGATATGGTAACTATGACTTTGATTCAGGGTGTTGTAAATGCGTTTACAATGTTTTTAGCAAGAATCATAAGCTATGGTGTAACTATGGCAATCAGCAGAAATGATGATGATGGACCATCTGTATTTAGTTCTGGGATTTATTTCATCATCACTTTGGTATTGGATATTCTTTTCAGCATATTGGGATCATTAGTTGTTGCTTACTTCTCTAGACAGAGAGAATTCCGAGCAGATGCTGGAGGTGCTAAATTAGCGGGAAGAGCAAGTATGATTGCAGCACTTGAAAATTTACAGAGAACATACGAAGTTGTCGATGACAGCCGTGCTCCAAGTATGGCATCATTAAAGATATCTTCTCATAAAGGCGGATGGTTCGCCTTATTCTCTACACACCCACCACTCGAAGACAGAATCGCAGCACTAAAAAACGCTCGATAATCCTATCTAATTGTCGTGTGCTAAAACCACACGACAAAAAAATCCTTTCAAGCCCTAAACAAAAAAACATCTTGGTTTTAGAGGGGTAAAAACTTTTGGCATTTCATTTAGAAAGAAGAGCAAGAGCTAGAAAGCCTAGATTATTAATTTCATTCTCTTTGTTAATATTATTGCTACCCGTTTCAAATTATATCGGGATGAGTATGAAATATAACTTCCCTTGGTATGCCCCTTTGCACTTATTCAGCAATGCAAACCTACCTGAGTGGATATTACTAATCAGCTCCCTACTCTCCGGGATAGGACTTTTCTATATTAAACGTTGGGGTTGGTGGTTATTTATTCTATCTTCCTTTACTTTTATTGTGTATAACTCTTTCGGTTTTATTACAATTCCAGAATCAGCAACAAAAGGACCATTGATTCAAACTTTTATTGTTACTGCTGCACTCGCTTATTTTCTACAAAGAGATATTTTTATACCATACATGAAGTTGTATAAACGAGGATGGCGCTTACAAAAACGTTATCCGATTTGCATTAATGTAAATATAAACGACACAATTTATAAAACAGAAAATATTAGTCTTGGTGGTATTTTAATTAAAAGCAATGAGTGTAACTTTGGATTAAATTCCGAGGTAACGGTTTATTTTGAATTAAGTAAAGAAGGATTTCTGACAAAATCAGGTATCGCTAGTATTACTCCTGGGTATGGCTTCGCAATTGCTTTTCGAAACACAGATAGATCATTTAAAGAAAGATTAAAAAAAGCGTTATTGCTTTTTGAAAAAAAATTAGATCCCTGATACTAAAAAGAGACATCTTTAAAACTTGTGACTTATATAGACTACAAGGAATAGAACTTGTCAATCCCTTGTAGTCTAAAGGAACTACTCGGTTCTTAAATCTTCTACTTTAATGATAAAAACCTTAAGCAGTTAAATCCTCCATGATTTGACTAGATCTCTTTAAGAAATTTCCCATATCAGCCTCGCTCATCACCTTAGAGGAAATTAAAGCAAGGTCATAAATATGTTGAGCAATCAATTTTGCTTTTTCAGGATTTACACCAGCACTCATTCTAAGAGCATTTTTTACTAACTTAGAACTTGAGTTGATCAACAATGTATGCATCTTTAACAATGCATTCTTATCATGGTTCATTCCTAGGTTCATTTCAGAGATACGACGCATATGCTCTGGTAAAATCACAACTGCAGGAACATCTCCTGTCTTTAGAGATTCAACTTTAATCTCAAGCCCTTCCCTTCCAATTGCTTCTTTGAAGAAATCTTGGATACGAGTTGATTCTGTCTTATTGTTTTCGTCGACGATCTCAGCTTTTGTTGATTTATCAATCAATTGGTCTGTGATCTCTGCATCGACTCTTTGGAATCTAACGTCTGGATTTTTACCCTCTAAGTATTGGATGAAATGAGAATCGATTCTAGTATCTACTAGGACTGCTTCCAAGCCACTTGACTTGAACAATTCCATAATAGAAGATGATGCTTCTACCTCAGGAGCGTAATAAACTTTCTTTTCATTTTTATCTTTATTTCGCTCTAAGTATTCATCCAACGTTGTGTAATTACCATTAGAAGATTTAAATAATACACAGGATTTTGCTGAGTCGTAAAACTTTTCATCACTGATAATTCCATACTTTACAAAAAGAGCAATTTCATCCCAGTTTGCTTCAAAGTTTGTTCTATCTTTTTTGAAATCTTCTGTTAAACGATCTGCTATCTTTTTAATGATGTGAGCGGATATTTTCTTAACGAGTGGATCTGTTTGTAGGTAAGATCGAGATACGTTAAGTGGTAAATCTGGTATATCAATTGTTCCTTTTAGAACTGTTAAGAATTGAGGGATTAATTCATTCGCTTCATCACTCACAAAAACGTGATTACAATATAATTTTATTCCATTTTTAGAAACATCTAGTTCATGTTTTAATTTTGGGAAATATAAAATCCCCTGCAATCTAAATGGAAAATCTACATTTAAATGAACCCAGAAATGTGGCTCACCAGAAAATGGAAATAGATAATTGTAAAACTCAATATAATCTTCTTTTTTAAGGGAAGATGGAGACTCTGACCAAAGTGGTTTTCTCTTGTTAGCCTCTTCTGCTTCAACTGTGATCGGAACAGATAAGAAGTCACAATATTTTTTAATTAATTCTTTTAATTTCCATTTATCTAGATATTCTCCAGAATCTGAATCTAGATGGAGAGTAATCTTTGTTCCACGCTCTTGCCTGTCTATTGTAGAAAGTTTAAAATCGGTTCCTGATTCACTTTCCCATTTAACAGCGGTTTCTCCTTTTTTATAGGATTTGGATTCAATCACTACTTTACTAGATACCATGAAGGAGGAATAAAACCCTAAACCAAAATGTCCAATGATACCTGCTTTGTTATCAGCTGAATCGTATTTTTTTGCAAATTCCTCAGCACCACTAAATGCAATTTGATTTATATATTTCTTGATTTCTTCCTCGCTCATACCAATTCCATTGTCCTCTATGGAAAGTGTGCGAGCTTCTTTATCAAAAGTAACGGAAATCTTGTAATCCGTTCCGCCTTCAAACTCTTCCGTAAGCGCTATCTTTTTTAATTTCGTGATAGCGTCTGTCGCATTTGAAACCAACTCTCTTAGGAAAATATCTTTCTCCGAATAAAGCCATTTTTTTATGATGGGAAAAATATTCTCCGTTTGAACTGATATTTTACCTGACTCACTCATATTAATTTATTCTCCTTTAGTATATCCTTAATTAAATTTAAAATGATTTCTTTTTGGCGGGCATCGCTTTGAGAGTAAATTTCTGAAAACTTTGCATTACCCGCTTTTGATTTGATTCGAACTAACTCTTCTACTTTCGCTTTGTTTAAACCTTTTTCTTGTAAGAAGACTTTTAGTAAAGCACCTTTTTTATTACCGATTGCTTTATCCATTAGATGTATCTCAGGACTTGTTCTAAACTTGTCCAAGGGGATTCTATGAAATATTTTTTTTGCAGAAGCTAAAATTTCTGTTCTTAATAGGTAAATGGCAAATAACCCGAGCCCAGTAACCACAAAATAAAATCCCCAGAGTTGAAAATTTACACTACTAACAGTTGGAATTTCCTTTGGTGTAAAAATAGGAGCAGGCTTTACCCGGATCTCAGGAAATGAAAAAGAAATAGTTTCATAAGATTCTGTATTTGGATTAAAGAAAACAACTTCCACAGAACCTAGATTTAAGATTCCCTCTTCTTTCGGGAAAAGACTATATCGAAAGGTGGAGTCTGATTCAAATCCATATTCACCTGTTTTTAATTTAGTAAATTTTTTAACTTTATTCTCATCTAAGAATGTTATATCCGCTTTGCATTTTTTTTGAGGGCAAAAGTTTTGCAAAGGGTCTTTAAACATTGCCCCAGTGCCTTGACCATTTATCTGTATTGAAAATGGAATGGGAACTCCGACGGCTGCCTCTTTAGCTGTAAATGCCAGTTTGATTTGATAATCTCCTACTTCTCCTGAAAAATTCGTAGGTCTAGGATTTGGAATATCTAAAACCTCAACCGATTTTTTGAAAGAATCTTTAACCATAGGAGAAAAGTAAGAAAGAGGATTTCCTTCTATACTAAACTTTGCACCGCCTAATTGGTATTTGCCTTTCCTAAGTGGAGTCAATGCATAGATTTCGCGATTATAAGGAACAATTTTATACTGAACTCCATCCAATGAAGCGTTAGCCGGTAGATTTATGGAAACATTTGGCAATAATTCTGTTGTAAAAAAGGGAAATTCGAGTGGATCTTGCTCATTTCTCTCAAAGTTGGGTCTTTCTAAATTTTTATAATATAAAGTAAAACTTCCAATAACAGTTTCACCAATATAAACCCTTGATCTACTTGTATAAAAGCCTATTTTGATATCATCCTCGTTTGGATTTGCATAGGCTCTTTCCTGAAACCCGGGAAAGTTCCCTGAAAAAAATTGATCAAAAATTGAATCCATTGGTTTGGGTCTCGGAGTATATTTTTCCGGTTTTACAGTAAAAGCGATAGACTCTGCAGTAAATGGCTGTTGATTGATAGAAAGAATAATTTTTGGAGTCGTCAGATTTCCAGTCTTTGCAGTTAGAATCCGAAATTTAACTATTTTTTTATTGGTTATTTTTGAATTGATAATCGTTGTGTTGTCTTCCAGACCAATGTATTCAGCAGTTACTCCATTCTCAGAAAAAACATTTTTAGATAGTGAAACCTCGGGGTCAGATCCACCTATCTCAATGCTTAATTCGAGTGGCTCTCCTTTTAATATAGTCCCTTTATTAAGAGCTATTTTGGGATTTGCAAAAAGACTTCCAGTAAATAAAAGAAATAAAACGATTCTACCAAAAAATATCATTTCTATCCTGTGGTCTCTCATTCATTTTTTTTCTGTTAATTTTATTTTGTTTAGCAGATTCTAGTATTCTCTCTGCCTCTTCCTTGCTCATCTTCTGATTGGACTCTTTGTTCTTTTCGTCCTTTTGATTATTTTCATTTTGCTCAGAAGTTTGGTTCTGTTGATTCTCTTTTTTATTTTTAGACTGTTCTTGTTTTTTATTTTGTTCAGATTTATTTTTATCATCTGAACTCTCTTTGTTTTCCTGTTCTTGTTTTTGATCTTCTTGATTCTGTTTTCTTGACAGCATTTCTAAATTTTTGCGCGCAGGCAAAAAATCTGGATTGGATGAAAGTGCATCTAGATAGGACCGAATTGCATTCTTCTTATCGCCTAACTTAGCATATGTATTACCTTTGTTGTATAAAGACTTAACCCTCAAATCCTTATCATTTGAAAGAGCGGATTTTTCAAAATACTTGAGTGCCAACTTATAGTCGTTTAACTTGTAGTATCCTGTCCCTTTATTAAAAAAAAGTCGATCATCCTCTTTTGCTTGCGACTCTGCTTCGTTGAAACTCTCCAATGCTCCCTGATAATTTTGAGACTTGTATCGTTCCACTCCTTCTTTTACATTTTTCCCTACTGGATCTACATCAAACGCAAAAATAGAATGATAGGTAATTAAAATCAGTATTAATAAAACAAAGGCTCTCATATAAATATAGACTTTTTTAATTCTTAGGGGAATCAATCTTATTTTTCAGATTTATTCTCCCGCATAAAAAGCTTCCTCAGCTGCTAATATAAAACCTGTTTTGGGATCAACCACTCTACAATTCAATCCGTATCCATTATTAAAAGATGTAACCATACCCGTCACTATTGCATTCAAACCTAGTAGTTCACCGATTCTTCTAATTTCAGCCAGATCATTGGCGGAACTCAAACTCAACTTATTATCGAGTAACTGTTTGGAAAATAAAATACGATCTAAAACTACCATATTTCCTCTTCTCGCTAAATCTGTTGTCAGTTTTTCGGCAAATAAATTTCCCAGTTTATGTTCTTTGCCCTCGGTAGTGGTAAAGGTAAGAACAATGAGCCTAGAATTTGGTTGAGGCATTTTCTTTGAAAATGTCTCAGCTATTTTTTCCATTGGAGTCTGTGAATTTGTTTCCGTTTGGTTTGGTTGCGGATTCTTAGTGTTATTCGAAAAATAAGAACAAGAACTTTGCAGAGAAAAAAATAAAAGAGGAATTATATACAAACTTAGATTTTTTCGATTCATTGGTTTATGACCTATATCATTCAGATTTATTATCAATAAAATAAGGGCTAATGAATTTCAAATTCTCTTGCTTGAGGATAATCATGAGTAACCGATCCAAGCCCATTGCAATACCAGAGCATTCAGGTAGACCACTTGTCAATGCTGCTAAAAAATTAGTATCCATTTCGAAAGCTTCTTTTCCTAGCTCCAATCTTTTAACTTGTTCCTCTTTAAATCTATGAATTTGTGTTTCTGGAGATGTTAACTCATAAAAAGCATTTCCAAGTTCTACTCCATTCCAATAGATTTCAAAGCGTTTCGCAAATCCATTCTCTACTCGAGCAAGGGCGGCAAGTTCGGCAGGATAATCATAGACAAAAACGGGTCCACCTTTCGGTAAATCTTTTTCGATACAGTTCAGAAAAACTAAAAAAAACAAATCATCATAATACATGGACTCATAATTATTAAGTGCTTTAGGAAATTTTTCTCGAAGAGTTATGATTAAATCTTCCGTCGAAAAAGAACGCCCTGTCTTCTCCATAAAAAGTTGATTCATAGAAACTCGAATACAAGATTCTTTTTTAAAACCAAAGTCTACAAAATGATTTTGTAAATATTCAAATAGAGAGATACAAACATCGATTAGCCCCTGCTCATCAATACCTACTTGATAGAACTCTAACATTAAAAATTCTTTTGTATGAAGTAAACCCTTCTCTCCAGAACGAAAACAATGCGCAATCTCATAGATTTTATCCAAGCCAATTGCTAAGGCTTGTTTTAGAGAGTATTCTGGTGATGTAATGAGATAGCCTTCTCTATCAGTATGTGGGGATTTTACGAGCATGGGATCTAAATAAGGCTCCATACCCGGAACTTGTTTTAAAATTGGTGTATCAATTTCTAAAAAACCATTCTCCTGAAAGAAAGAACGGATTGCAAATAAGTAGCGGGCTCTATACTTTAGTAATTGATTCGATAGGAGTTGATTCATTGAACAATCGCTTCAAACATTTTTATATAAAACAAAAATCTGATACGGCTGTGATTATACAATGCCTTTTTGAAACTATTGATGAGTCTGTGGAAGAAGAAGCAGGGTCAATATTCAATGTTTTATTTTTGAGCACAAATTTTGATGTAGCCATATCTTTAGAAAATCCCGTTTATATTACACCAAATTTTATCAAATTACTGCTAACACTCGGTCAAGAACTGCATATAAATGGAAGACAATTAACAGTTTTAAATGCTCCGGAAAGTATGGTTCGATATATCAACCGATTTCATCTAGATACATTTATCAAAATACTAAATGATAGAGATTCCAGCCCCGCTTAACTTGTGATTATCCCATTGCGTTACTTCAATATTCACACCTAGGTTGCCGATTAACGTTAGAGATCTAGAACTCAATTGGAGGGCTTTTTTAGATTCATCCGAATACTCAATAGAACAATAGAGAGTCGCAATATGTTTTTCATTCAATTCCTTGAATTCATTTCGAACAGGAGCAATTTTCTTTAAGAGAGCGACTACATGGGATTCCAATTCCTCCTCTGGAGAAAGATTGGAATTTAACTGCCAAATTGTTTTAGTAGTTCCATTTTCATCCACAGTTCCAAAAAAGTCTGGATGTATTTTCAAGGTATCATTGATTTCACTTGGTTCTAAATTCGAAGTAGATAAGACTAAATAAGCACAACTTTTTGGATTCTTTAACATAAGTCGAATAGTTATATAGAATTATAAAAATTCAGCAAGCAATTTTTTGACTAGATAAAAAGATTTTAAAACTGCTATCCTATCTCTTTATATAATTTATAAAACTGATCAATCTTTGCAGCCAAGGAAAAATCAAGAGGTCCCACTCCCCCAATCGAATGGGTATAGACTTGCACTCTTACTTTATCCCATTTAATACTAATCTCAGGATGATGATCGAGTCCCTCTGCAACAAATCCAACAGAATTAACAAACTGTAAGGAGGAAATAAAATTCTTTAATAAAAACTCCCTTACAATATACAGCCCTTCGTAACTCCAATCTGGACACTGTTCTTTTATATTCGATAGTATTTCATCCTGAGAAAATTTGCTCATGTAGATCAATTGTTTTTAGAACTAACAATTACATAGATGGCTGTGCTATCATACGTCATCTGCTGAGAAGGGCGGGTTTCATCTAACTGTGATCCACCTTTACCAACTTCTTTTACTACACTTAATCCAATAGATGCGCGAGAAGTAGACCAAGAAAATCCAAGAGAGTAACCTTTCAAATTTACATACTCATTTCGAGTAGGAGATCTGAGTGCTGGAATTTGATAATTAATCACACCATTAGGTGTCTGTGCAACTACTTCTGCATCACTTCCTAGGTCTCTATTCGCTCCTTCAATGGCACTTCTAACCCAACTAATATCTTTTGAGTTCGCATTGTTTGTGAACAAACCAGCTCTAATTGCGAAATTATCTGTTAAAAAATATTCCAAACCAAAAGCAAAATTTAATGTTGCATAACGTCTCAATTCTCGGACATCGGTGTCTCTAATCGTATACTGATTAGCACTTCCTCCTAAGAAATAAAAATCATTTTGATTCATCCCTCTTTGGTATCCAGAGGTGTAAATCGTATCAAAAGCAGCCATAAGCTTTTTAGTAGGAAAAACAGCAATTCCAGTTCTAACCTCTGTCACTTCTGGAATTCTGCCATTTAACTTTCCTCCAAAATATGGTCTGCTTCCAATACTTCCCCCATTTGCCTCGTGGGTGCCCTCGGTAAAATAAATTCCATCTGCATTTGTATTGGATTGATAAGCAAACCCACTCGTCAGACGATTTCCCGCAGTCACAAATTGATGACGGACAGAAAGACCTAAGGAAACTGTGTTATTTGGCATAAACATAATACCAAGAACAGGCATAAAACCTGTAGTCTTTCGATTATCGCTTCCAGTGATACCATTAAAGTTTCTATTCGCAAACTGAACTAATCCTGTATTTGTTAGATTGGCAGTATCATGAGTATAATAGAGAGTAGCCCCCACAGATAATTTTTCTGTAATAGATTTGGCGATACTGAAACCAGCTTGCACTTGATTATATGATTCTATGTTATAAGATCTAAGGCTTCTAACCGATGGATAATAAATCGGATTTACAATCTGATCATTTCGATTGAAGGTTTCGTTCAGAGTATTTAAAATAGAAAAGGCAACTTTGTAACCCCCTACTTCTTTCACGATTCCAAAGAAATTTGGAATATAGTTTTGAGAACTTCTATCATATCCTTGTCCTGGACCGATTACATTTTCATACGTTTTAGATGTTCGAGTAATATTACTAGCAGATAAGGAAATGGAGTTATCGTAAGCAAAAGTTAAACCAGCTGGATTGTAATACGCTCCAGATGGATCATCCGAAATAGCTGTATAAGCTCCACCTAAACCCGCTGCCTTTTCTCCAAAGAATCCATTTATATTATGGTAGGAGTCTGCATATAAAGAAACAGTGCAGAATAAAAATAGGATAATGATTCGTTTTCTTATAATCAATGGCTCTTTCCTTTATTTAGTTTTAAATTTTTGGAATATTGTCTTTATAGCGTTTAACGTTAATTTTACTTCCTTTTGGAAGTCTCTGGTCTGAAATAAATTTCTGCATTGCATTAATTCTATCATCTACAGGAGGGTGAGTTTTCACAAACACTTGATTGTCATTTGCCGATTTCATTTTTTTAAGATAACCAATGTAAGCAGAAGAATCATAACCAAGCTCTGAAATTAAAACTGCTGCGGATGCATCAGCCTGAATTTCAAATTCTTTCTGGCGACCATTTTCAAGCATACTCTCTTCTAGTTCTTTAGAAGCTGCCTCCATGACGCTAGTTACCATATCCCCTCCTGGAGATAAGAGAGAAGCTACCATATCTATCCAAATCTCTTCTTTCGCTTCATACTTTCCAGAATGAAAAAGAGATACATGGGAAACTTCGTGCGAAAGAACTCCGACAAGCTCTGCTTCATTTTCAATCAAATTTAATGCACCCTTTGTGATAAAAATATATCCGCCAGGACAAGCAAATGCATTTACTTCAGGAGTATTTAGAATGCCAAACTTGAAATTCAACTCTTGCCTCGGGGAAAGTTCTGCAATTTTACCACCAATAAAATTAATATACTTTGTTTGATTTAAGTCTTGCACAAGTCCATACTTCTTAATAAATTTAGCAGCTAACGCACGCCCAATTTTTAATTCTTTATAAACTTGTTTAGGAGGATCCGGCTTTTCATTTTTAGTATTTGCAGATTTGCAATAGAATAAAAATAAAATCAAACTAACGATTATTGTGCTTTTCATAAAATATACAGCGGTTAACTCCGATTACTCTTCTTTAAATTTTTGAATATCTTCTGGTTTCAAAGTAACGTGATCCAGCCAATCTAAAGACTCAAAATCATATTCATCACTATTGCCGCGTGTTCGTATTTTTTTTGATTCAGAAAGTCCACGAGCAGAAGCCGTTTCTGTAAAAGTGGATGCTCTTGCTCTTGATTGGATAGGACCTGATTTATCTGTATTACCTGCATTACTCACTTTGTTAGAAGGAGGAATTTTGGAGACATATAATTTCATAACCCAACCAGTATCGTTTCCTGATTTTACTTTAAGAAACATATCCTGTTCACTAATCTGTTGCAACTCTTGTCCTGCCTGTAGTGGCTTCCCTGCACTTGCAACGTTTGGCTCTGACAATAACTTCGCTATTGGACTCTGCACATAAACAGGATTAGAAAAAAGAGAATGAGTAAACGATAAGAATAATAGAATGAATAATTTCTTTGGATTCATATTGATTCCCTGCATTCTCATTTTAATTTTCAAAAATTTATTGCAAGCAATTAATAGGAATTTTAGATAGAATCATGGAAGCACAAGAGAAATTAGCAACTGAATTTAAATTACTCACAAAAGAATCAGAGAATATTAAAAAAAGAGCGAGGGAAAACTACTTGGAACAAGTATCAGATATTTCAGAAAAAATAAAACAATTTGGTGATGAAGCTAGTGTAAAAGCAAAACAAGTGATTGATAAAGTTGGCGACTACATTACCGAGAACCCACAAAAGGCTACTCTTATTGGTGTTGGTATCGGCGTTGGAATCGGTGTTTTAGTTGGATTATTAGCCCGCAGAAAAGACTAGTTTGGCAAAAAAAAAGAAACCCACTTCTCCTCCAATTGAAGAGAAAGAAGAAAAAAAAGAAACATTACTGAGTCAAGTGCTCTTACTTGTAGAGCACTTCGTTTCTTATTTCGAGTTACTCTTTTTATATATCCAGAAAAAGTTTCAGCAAAAAGTTCAATATGGTTTTATTATAACCATAGCGATTCTTTATATGCTGTTTCTAAAAGTGGTTGGAAGTATTCTAATCATACTGGCTTCCTATTTTGCCTTGCTCAAATTATTTAATGGGGATCATATTACTACAGCACTAACGCTTGGCATCGGTATAATGATATTATCCTTTACACTCCTTGCAATACTCATTCGTAAGATTGTCCAATAAATGAAATCTAAAATTCCATTCAATCCCTTTGAAGGAAGTGAAGAATTTCGCTCCAAAAATCCTAAAGACATGAGTCTAGACGAACTTGAGATTCTTTTACATGCAAAAAGACTAAACCTAAGGTTAGATGTGGAACGACTCCATAAACAAATCAATTATACTAAGCTTTTATTTGATATTGTAAGAGCCTCTGGTCTTGGGGAAATGATCGAGGATCTAATTACACCAAAAGAAAAACCAGACTCAAATCAAATATGATTGAGTCCTATCGCAATTAACGTAGGACTTTGTAAATTTGCATCTTTCACAGCTTGCACAGCACTTCCCAAAGTAGCTTTTACTATTTTTTGATTTTGTCTTCCTAAATTACTTGCTGCGATAAAAGAAGTTTCTTCTGACTTTCCGCTTTGTAATAGATTGGAAACAGTCTTTTCCAATTCCCCTAGCCCCATAAAAATTACATGTGCATCTGTATCAGGTAAATTTACTTTTTGAATTGTCTTATCCCAATAACCACTTGAATAAGAAATACTTCTAGTTAGTTCTCTATGAGTGAGTGATTCTCCCAAAGCCTGAGATAGCAATTGAGGACTAGAAATTCCCATAATCAATTTACAAGCAAAACCATTTTCCTTTAAGATTTGGATCTCTTCAGAACTTCGAGCAAAAAAACTAACGTCTCCAGCTTTTAGTCTTACGACTTTCTTACCGGTCTTTACTTCTGCTAGCAATAATTCATTGATTTCGGACTGTTTTTTTACATGGAACCCTTTTTTCTTTCCAACAGATTCCCATACTGCTTGCGGATAATAAGGATTAAGCGCTTCTAGATACATATCATACAAAATGAGATCTGCTTGCGAAAGAATAGAATGCGCCTCTATTGTTAAATGCCTGATATCACCAGAGCCAGCACCTATGAGATAAGCAGTCTTTTCCTCAAATGAATATTGGGGGAGATTCATACACTCAAACCTTTCTTTTTCATCTCTCTTTCTTTTGCTTTCACTCCTACTTGTCTATCTAAATTAGAAAGATCAATCTTAGATTCGATTTCCTCCCGAATCATCTTTGCTCCACCCGGAGATTTTCCATAAGTAGAAATGAAGAGAGTAAAATTCTCTCGAATCAAAGTAGAGGCAGATATAAAATCAGAATCCTCGACTTGATCAATAAAATTAATGAGAACTTTTCTTTCTTTTGCTTCTTGTAAAATTTTCTTTTCCTCAATGGGGTCATTGATTCCACAGTAAACAATATCAAATCCTTCTAAGTCTCCATATTGATACTTTCTATAAATAAAATCAATCCAATCCAAAGAATGAAATTCTTCAATGAACTGCGGAGAAATCGCTGTTATCCGCAGATTTAACTGTGCAAGAGTTCTAAGTTTCTCCGCACTTGCCTTTCCCCCACCCAAGAGTAAAATTTTTCGATTTGTAACATCCATCATGAGTGGAAGATATTTTTTCAGATGAGGTCTCCTTCTATTATCATACAAGCCCCTGAGGTTTGGTTTGTTCCTTCATCTACAAGGATGCAAGAGCCAGTTCCTCTATTGACTGAATATTCATCATAGAAAATTGGTTTAGCAGTTTTTAAAACAATCTTTGCAATATCATTTAATTCGAGCGAATCTATATTTTCAATTTTCTCAAGTGTATTGATGTTGATTCTGTATTTTATCTCTTTTACTATACATTTCACAGAATTAGTCGTATGACGTAATGTGTATTTGCCGCCAGTTTGCATTTTCTTAGTATCCATCCAGCAAACATATGCTTCAAATTCCTGTGTCTCGACTGGAGACTTATCTTTTACAAGCATATCACCCCGACTAACGTCTATCTCATCTTCTAATCGGATTGCAACCGACATAGGAGGATAAGCTTCTTCTACTTCTCCTTCAAATGTATCAATTGCTTTGATTTTGGATTTTGCACCAGATGGAAGTGCTGTCACCAAATCACCTTTTCTAAATACACCTGCATTTACCATTCCTGCATAGGCTCTATAATCATGGTATTCATTTGCAATTGGACGAATGACCCATTGAACAGGAAATCGAGGTAAGTCATAGTTATGCGATTTATCGATATCAATGCTTTCCA
Organism: Leptospiraceae bacterium; assembly: GCA_035345875.1. Lineage (GTDB taxonomy): Bacteria > Spirochaetota > Leptospiria > Leptospirales > Leptospiraceae > UBA2033. The sequence goes on from DAORDH010000003.1 coordinate 101,194, forward strand.
AATATTGAATGAGGGAGGGTCCTTTATACCATGGCATGTTTGTTGAGTTTTCTACCACATTATCTCCATTGAGCGCCGAGATCGGGATAAAGTTAATTTCTTTAATTCCCATTTTCTCTGTTAAAGGAGAGGCAAACTTTAAATAGTCTGCTTTGATTTTTTCAAATACTTCTTGTGAATATTCCACTAAATCCAATTTATTCACGCATACTGTAATATAAGGAATATCCAAAAGAGCGACTAGGAAGGTATGTCTATAAGTTTGCTCAATAACCCCTTTCCTAGAATCAATTAAAATAATAGCTAAGTTAGCAGTTGACGCACCCGTTACCATGTTTCGAGTGTATTGAATATGACCTGGTGCATCTGCTATGATGAATTTTCTTTTTGGCGTGGCAAAGTATTTATACGCAACGTCAATCGTAATACCCTGCTCTCTTTCTGCCTTAAGGCCATCTGTTAAAAGAGCCAAGTTTGTATAACCATCTCCCCTTCTCTCGCTTGATTTTTCAATCGCAGCCATTTGGTCATCGAAGATCTGTTTACTATCGTATAGTAATCTTCCGATCAAAGTGCTTTTTCCATCATCCACACTACCTGCTGTAATAAAACGCAGCATATCCATATTCATATAAGCTTCTGTATTCATATTTCTGCCTTTAATTTGGGGAAATCATATTTATTTTTCGATTTTTATGTATGAACTCTAAAAATACCCTTCTCTCTTTCTTTCTTCCATAGCAGCTTCGGATCTTTTATCATCTGCCCTACCACCGCGCTCAGTAACACGAGCAGAGGCTACTTCTTGAATGATTTCAGTTACATTAGATGCATTCGAAATAACTGCCCCGGTGCATGTCATATCGCCTACCGTTCTATATCGAACTTGCATTTCCTTTACTTCATCACTCGGTCCCGGTCTTACTACATCCGAAACACTGAGAAGCATATTATCATACATAAAACAATCTCTTTTATGGGTAAAATAAATGCTTGGAATCGCTAAATCTTCTTTTAAAATATATTGCCAAACATCCATTTCTGTCCAATTGCTTATAGGAAATACACGAATGTGTTCCCCTTGTTGGATCTTTCCATTATAGAGATTCCAAAGTTCGGGACGTTGTTTCTTTGGTTCCCATTGACCAAATTCATCTCTAAAAGAAAAAATTCTTTCTTTAGCTCTCGCTTTTTCTTCATCTCTTCTAGCTCCACCGAAAGCAGCATCAAATTTAAATTCTGCAAGTGCATCTAAAAGAGTAATGGTTTGTAATTTATTTCTACTTGGAATTCGCCCTGTTTCTTCTACTGCTTTTCCTTGATTAATAGAGTCTTGCACATATCGCACAATTAGTTTTTCATCGATTCTCTTTACCAGATCATCTCTAAATGTAATTGTTTCTGGGAAATTGTGTCCGGTATCAATATGCAGAAGTGGAAATGGAAATTTAGCTGGTCGAAATGCTTTTTCTGCAAGTCGCACAAGTGTAATCGAATCCTTCCCGCCTGAAAATAAAAGAACTGGTCTTTCAAACTGGGCGGCAACTTCTCTCATTATATAGATAGATTCTGCCTCTAATTCCTTTAAGTGATTCAAATGGTATTTACTCAAACTAAAACTCCTTTTTCATCTTAGACAAACATGGATTTGTCGCTTTTAGGCTTATTTGGAACTAACTTCCCGTCTTTCCAGTGCAATCCACATTCTTTTGTAGCAGGATCTTCCCACCACCAACGCCCTGCCCTAGAATCTTCTCCCTCTTCGATTGCTCTTGTGCAAGGAGCACATCCAATACTAGGATAGTTCTTATCATGCAATTCATTGTATGGAACGTTATTCGCACGAATGTAGTCCCAAACTTGTTTTTCTGTCCAATTCAGAAGAGGATTAATCTTCATAACAGAATATTTTTCATCCCATTCAGCAAACTTCATATCGGAACGAGTAACAGATTGCTCCTTTCGAAGTCCAGTAATCCAAAGAGATTTATCTTTCATTGCACGAGAAAGAGGTTCTAATTTACGAACAGAGCAACACTCTTTTCTATTTTCAATGCTTTCATAGAAAAGATTAATCCCTTTTTCTTTGACCATTTTCTCAACAGAAATATAATCAGGGAACTGAACTTGAATTTTGATCCCATACTTTTTCTCTGTATCTTCTATGGTCTTATATGTTTCGTATGGCAAACGACCCGTATCCAGTGTGACTATCGTAATGGTTTTATCAATTGATAGAATTAGGTCTGTTAAAACTTGATCCTCTGCCCCGAGACTAGAAGAAAATAAAACTCCCCCCTTATGCTTAGCCAGTGCGAGTTGTAATATTTCCTTCGTATTTGAAATTTGAAACTTTTGATTAAACTCTTCTAATTGTTCCATAAAATATTTTTCTCAATTGGATTATTCACTTTTAGCAAGAGTAATCCCAAGCAATTCTGCAACCTGTTCTTTTTCGTAAGACTTATAAAAATCACGGAAGGATTGACCCGCTTCTTTCTTTGCGTAATAGTGATTAGCGAGCTTTTCAACAATCGGTCCACAATGATCTGCTTTTACTTTTAATACACTTCTAGTAAAAGACGGATTGTTTCCAATCGATCCACCTAGATGAAGCATATAAGCTTCTTCCATTTGATCGTTTTCCCCTTTTGTCTTACCTCCTATAAAACCGATATCCGCAATAGAGTATTGAGAACAACTATTTGTGCATCCTGAAAAATGGATATTGATATTATCTACATTGATTTTCTTCTCATTCAAATAATCAATGAGTTTAGAAGTTCTATGCTTTGTCTCAACGATTGCCAGGTTACAAAACTCTGAACCCGTGCAGGAGACAATTCTACTATGTGTTTGCAATGGGCTGTAAATTCCAGAATCCTCTAAAGCCTTGACTGCATCCTTTACTTTCTCGTCTGGAACACCTAAAATTAAAATGTTTTGCTTATTTGTATTTCTGAGTAGTCCATTGCCATACTTCTCGGCTATGTCACACAACGTTATCAATTGGTCTCCAGAGAGTCTTCCAACTTTTATCGGAACTCCTATAAAATTGAGTCCAAGTTGTTTCATTTTTTGAGGACCCAGTGGATCAGAATTTCTTTCTAAAATTTGAGGATTTGGATAATCTGTGAGTTTATAACCAAGTTTTTTTTCTAACTCAGCTCTCATTTTTTCTGGTCCCCAATCTTCCATTAAAAACTTCATACGAGACTTACGACGATTCTCTCTATTTCCATGGTCGCGGTAAAGTTCTGTTAGCCCCGCGCATACTTTCAATACTTCTTCATCATCTTTTAAAAATACATTCAGCCATTTGGAAAAATATGGATTGGTCGAAAGTCCTCCTCCAACACGAATTGTATATCCGTATTTTGTTTCTCCATTGACTTCTAATTTTGCTCCTATGATTCCCATACAATTGATTTCAGGTTGTGCTAAATTGTGAGGAGCACCTGAAATAGAAACTTTAAACTTTCTTGGTAAATCACCTAAATCCGGTCTTTCAGCGATTTCTTTCACATATCGATTAATTAAATTGGTTGCATCTAAATATTCTTCTGGATCGATTCCAGCGAGTGGATTACCTGTAACGTTACGTGTAATATCTCCACAAGCTCCTAATACCCCTAGCCCAATTTTTTCGAGGGTATCAATCATAACAGGTATATCTGCTATCGTAAGCCAGTGAACTTGAAAGCATTGTCTTGTAGTTACATCGATTAGATTTCTAGCTCTCTCTTTTGTAAGACGTGCGATTTCTCTACCTTGGCTTGCAGTATATTGACCAGACGGAATTCGCATACGCATCATAAAATACCCATCTGTCTTCGGTTTTTGTAAATAGCATCCAAACCATTTAAAGCGAATATGGTCATCTTCTGGAATTGCCTGAAAGCCCTCTTTTGCCCATTTATCAATTTCTGGTCTTAATTTTAAAGGGTGTTTCTCTTTTTTAATACGTTCTTCATTTGTGATTTTAGATTCTTCTTTTGCCAATTTCAAAAACCTCTACTCAAAATATATCTTTACCATATCAAAAGTATTAAACATCTTGTCAATATATTAGAATATTCATCTAGTATAATGGAAAAGCACTATTTAATTGGTATATAAAAAGAGTAGGAATCTTGAATTTCTCTAGTATTTCCAAATCAATTCTTAAAACGTCTGCTTCCTTCTGTGAATGAAATTACATTTGACAACAAGATAAATTCCCCTATAAATTAAATCAAAGAGTGCAGTTCTATCATCTGAATTCGTTGAAAGCCATTATATCTCAGTTATATTTTAACAGCAAATTAGAATTAGCCGCATTCAAGACATCATAGATCATATGCAAACAAGTAGTTCACAAATTAACTTTAGAAGTAAGATATCCGCTTTTCTACTTAGATATTTCTCCAAATTTTTCTTCAAAGATGTTAAATACTACCGCGATCCGAATGATTCAAATAATTTAACTCTTCCCTATCCATGCACCATCTTTATAAACAATGTAGAAGAAAGAGATATACTACTTGTTGGATATCTCTCGGAAATTTTCAACTTACAAGCAAGACTTTATTTTCCAATGCAAAGAAATGTAGGAAAGAGAAACTTTCCTTATCCTTCTAACTCAAAATGGAAATTATTTTGCAAATTAATAATTTTGAAACTTTCTATCATACCGATATTACTCAGGCTAATCGGAGGAAAGTATGCGTCATACGATACTTTTAAGCTTTTAAAAACAATCCGCCGCAATACATCTTTTTCTATCTATGAGAAATTTGAATCCTTCAAGCAACAAATATCTATGCAAAAAACCTTCGTTCTCATTGGACATGAATCAGAGAATGGCGAAAAGGATATTGAAAATGTAAGTGGAATACTGAGAATATTTAATAATAAGAATCCTGATATGTCTTATTTACAAATCACATTGACTTATGACTACTTATTTTCTAAAGAGGGGATAGTGCATATTAGCCACAGTGGACTTTTTACAATGAAGCAAGATAAGCCAATCGCTTCTATCCTTGCTACACTCCGTTTAAAGAGAACTTTAGGAACTACGGTTACTCCAGGAAATTTATTTGCATTCGCAATCTATTCTCCAGAAGTAGAAAACGGTGTCTCTAGACAATATTTGTTTTATAAAATGGAAAGACTTGCACATGTAATCTATAAAGAAAAATTTTGCAACATTGCAAGGGAATGTTTAGAAATGTCCTATGATGATTTATTTGCAGAAATTTTGTATGACGCACGGACAAATGACTTTCTAAAATACCAAACGGACTCAAAACAATACTATGGAACAAATAAACTATATTATTACAAAAAAAATAAATACTATTACACTGAGCTGAAGACAGAAAATATTTATAGATACCATTATATGCAACTTTATCTATTTCATAAAAAATTTAGACAAATCTGGGAAGAGATCGAAATCTACGATTAAATTTCATTGCCTCCAATCTTTCGAGTAAGAACATAGCTTTTAAAAGTGAGTTGTTATGAATATTCCAAAGATCCAATTACCTAGAAAAGCCACCTATACAAGATTAGAAGAAGATATTCCCTTTTTTGAACTATTTCAAAAGATAGAACGCAAATTTGAAAATTGTTTTCTACTAGAATCATTAGAAAAAGAAAGCTATGATTCTCGTTATTCCATTTTAGGTTTTGATCCGCAACATATTGTATATGCTGATGGCAATTCTCTTTATGTAGATAACGTTGAATATCCATGCGACAATCCCTACTACGCTCTTAGAGAGTTAATTCCAACCGATGTGCTATCTGTAAATTATGCTGGAGGACTCGTTGGATTTATTTGTTATGAGGGAATGAACTATTTTGAACCTTCTCTGAATTTAAAACCACACAAGGACTTTCATGCTTTCCACTTTGGCATCTATCTAGATGGAATTATTTTAGATAAGATGACTGGTGAAACTTTTTACTTCTATTATGAAAACAATCGAATTGAGCGGATAATGGAGATTATCCAGGAAGAAAATATAAGTGAGAAATCTTATAAAACAAATATTGAATTCTTAGGCTATACAATGTCAGAGGCAGAACACAAAGGCAAAGTCTTAGAAGTATTAGAAGAAGTAAAAGCTGGAAATACATTTCAATGCCAACTCGGTCTCAAAGCAGAATACAAAATTACAGGAGACACTTTTCCAATCTATCAAGAGTTAAGAAATGTAAATCCTTCTCCCCATATGTATTATTTGAAATTCGGAGAAAAGAAAATCATCGGAGCAAGTCCAGAATTACTCTTCCGACTTCGAAATGGCGAAATGGAAACCTTTCCATTGGCTGGATCAATCAAACGAGGATTGACACCGGATGAAGACATTAAACTCGCTCGAACTCTACTCAATGATCCAAAAGAAATTGCAGAACATAACATGCTTGTAGATTTACATAGAAATGATCTTGGTAGAGTTGCTAAATATGGAACTGTAAAAGTGCGAAAACTGATGGAGATAAAAAAATACAGTCATATCCAACACATATCCAGCGAGATCATTGGAATCATAAAACGAGGAGAAGATATGTTCTCCGGTCTAGCATCTTCTTTTCCTGCGGGAACGTTATCTGGTGCTCCAAAGATCGAATCCATGAAAATCATTCAGAGAGTAGAAAACAATCCTCGCGGACCTTACGGGGGAGCGCTTGGTCATTTTGGATTCAATGGAAACTGCACATTTGCAATTCCAATTCGAACTCTTTTTGTTTCTGGTGATTATGGCTACACACAAGCGTCAGGCGGTATAGTATTTGATTCAGTTCCCCAATCAGAGTATCAGGAAATTAAAAACAAATTAGGTGCTCAGGAAAAAGTTTTAAATTCTTTTATATCTAGAAAAATTCTATAGGAGCAAAATATGAAAGTATTACTAATAGACAATTATGATTCCTTTACTTACAATTTATATCAATATGTAGGTGAAATTTTAGAAAACCTAGAAAAGCCTTTTACATTCCATGTAATTCGAAATGACGAAAAAACAATTTCTGAAATTAGAAATGAATCCTATGATCGAATTATTTTATCTCCAGGTCCAGGAGATCCAAAAGACAGAGAATACTTTGGAGTCTGTGCGGATGTTCTTGTAGATTTAGGAAAGACTGTTCCAACACTCGGAGTTTGTTTAGGCATGCAAGGGATTGCACATTATTATGGAGGAAAAGTTGTAAGAGCATTTCTTCCCAAGCATGGTAAAACAAGCACAATTCGACATGATGGACAAGGCGTATTTCGGAACCTACCGCAAGATATAGAAGTTATGCGATATCATTCACTCGTAGTGGATTATGAATCTTTGCCGCAGTGCCTCACAATTACTGCCAAGATTATAACAAAAGAGGCAGGACTTGAAATCATGGGACTTAGACACAATGAGTATCCAATCGAAGGAATCCAGTTTCATCCAGAATCCTTTGCCACAGAAGGCGGAAAAAAGATGCTGGAAAATTTTATTTTATCGAACTAATCCACTTGACTATTTTGATCTACTATATAAATTGTAAGCACACGAAAGGAGGTGGTCTAGTGAATTATAAAATTACAACGACTTGTGAGGTGACTCTGCTCTAGGTTCTTTCTTTTGGATGCATCGCTTTTTTTAGAAAGAGCCTGTTGCAAATCCAAGAGCATCACCGACCTCCTTTAGTTTCCGGTTTAGTCACTCGGAGCATAGCACGGTTCTCTGTAACTATAGGAGGTTTTTTATTCTTTCCCAAAAAGCCCTATATAATTCCAAAATTCTAACTCTTCTCCTAATAACGCGTAATCATAAATAGCCGCTTTATCTTTCACCTTTGTGCATTGAACCTTATTCACTTTTTTTGTTTTTCGATTCACTAAATACCCAACCAATACTTCCTCTTTGCGGTCTTCCAATAGAAAGAAATTGTCTTTTTCCTTTTGCATAAATTTGAGAAGAGATTCAGGCTTTTCTACAAAAACAGTAGAGACACCTAACTCCAATTGATTTCCCTTCATCTGAATCGAATTTCCCTCTGCAATATTTTGAAATTTCCAGAGAAGATAATCTATATTTTTAAATTTTGGATCTTTATTGGAATCTAATTTCCCATGATCGTTTATATTTGTGATTTTATACGTTGGAAAAGACTGACCTGTTTGAATCGGTTGCGTTAAAATATCTTCTGCAATTTCTTTTTGAATTTGCTTATCTAGATATTGGGCTCCCAAATCGGATTCGGGTTGCGGTATACGACTGTTAATTGCATTTATATTTGCATTGTATTGATTTAAAATCAAATTCCCATAAGCAGGTGTATTGTAATAATAGGGATTTAGTCCTGGACCTAAAATGACAGGTGGTGCAGAGCTTCCACCTATCGGTGCAGAAAACTGAGGAATGGAAATATTCATTCGAACTCCCCCCCTACTCTTAGCAAAAAGGGAAAGACTCATTAAACTAATGATGATTAATATTTTTATTTTCATTGTGATCTACTTTCTTTCACCTTACACGAAAATTGAAAAACGTCAAGTTATATCTACCAGAATTTCTTTCCTTTTCCAAGATACTTGATCGTTGCAAAAGGACCTGTTGGAAAAAAATAGATTTCCATTAAAGGATCTGTTTTACTTGTATTAACAGAATGGTGCACACTATACGTTGGCGGATAAATATAATTATCCTTTTTAATTTCTTTGTATTCCCCTTTTGCTATGTGAGTTTTCCCTTCTCCATCAGAGAAAATTACAATTTGAGTTGGCTTGTGAAAATGACTGTCTACATCATTGTTAGGATCAATCTTAGTTATTCCTAACACCATTGAATCATTATCAATAATTGTTTTCCAGGCAAGTGGTGTTACTTTCTCCCCTGCTGGAATTTTTCCATCCCAATTTTCCCAAGGAACATTTACTTCTTTTAAGATTTGAACTTTTTCTCCCGTTGCATCCAAGTTCTTCTCTTCGGGAGAATTAAATGCAAGCGTTTTGAATTGTCCAACAGGAAAAAAGAAAAATACCTTTGTAATTCCATCATTTGTATTTTTTACGGACGTCACGCTATTGAGCGGTATATAGAGAGTATCCCCTTTTTGGACAGGATTCAATTTATTTTGTGCAAATACTTCCGCCTTTCCTTCATAAATATAAGCGGCTTTATTTACCAAATGATAATGCCCCGATATTTCTTCTCCTTTTTTTAAGAAGAATAAAAGTGTAACCATTTCGGGTTTGTCTAAAAGCACTTTATATTCAACCGTTTGCCCATTCTTAAAATTCATTTTTTGAATTGGCAACTCATCTATATGCGATCTCTCAACAGGACCTAAAGTTGGCTCAGTAGGCTCCACTAATTCTTGCTTTTTACAATTCAGAAAGAAAACTAAAACAATCAAAAATATAGCGTTAAACGCTATCCATATCTTATTCATAAAATCTCCTTGGGTTCCCCGATTCATCTAAAAATCTGGTCTCATCTGAACTGAAACATTCCGATTCGTCAAGAATATAAAAAGTTAAAAACAATTTCTAGTTTGAATATACCTCTAAATGTTGACTCAATGAAATTTTAGAAGGGAAAGTAAAAGTCGCTTCCGAATCTACTTTTCGAATAATAGTATTGGAAATTGATCAAGAAATAGGATTAAATCTAAAAAAAATTCGCTATGTGATATAAGAAATATATCGTATTCGTGTGAATTTATCTAATTCTCTTAGTAATTTCCTGATTGAAGTCTTCTTCGATAGTTTCATACTGACGCATAAAAAATTGAGATTGAGTAGAAGATACTTCTTGTAGAACACGAACTCCGAAATTACCATACTCAGAGCGAATCATTTTTTCTATTTGTTCTTTGGTTTCCATTTCTTTAGATTTTTGCTCTTGAATATTTAACATAAATTCCAGAAGAGAATCGATACCTATTTTTTTAAGAGCACTGGTTTGAAAGATACGAGGAATTGTATTTCCGTTTAAAGTATCTTTCAAAAATTCAAGAGAACTAATCAGCATATGAAAGCTAGATGTTGCCAATTCTTTTTCATCGCATTTATTAATGATAAACGCATCTGGCACTTCCATGATTCCACTTTTCATAAACTGAATTCCGTCGCCGGCTAACGGTTGTAAAATGAGAAAAGAATAATCAGCAAGTCTTGAAACTTCTGTTTCATTTTGTCCAATTCCAACCGTTTCGATAATGATATAATCAAAAAAATAACGAAGCAATCGAATTACATGATAGGTATAAGGATTTACTCCTCCTAGTTCTAATTGGCTCGCCTGTGATCGAAAGAAAATGCGATTCTCACGGGCTGGAATTACAACACGCGTGCGGTCTCCTAAAATAGAACCACCACTTAACTTACTAGATGGATCAATCGCAACGACTGCTAGTTTCTTGCGACGCTGTTTTTTTAAAAAATCGTGGCATAACTCTCCGATGAGAGAAGATTTCCCCGCTCCGGGAGTTCCTGTGATTCCAATGGTAATTGAATTTCTTTTGAGTTCAGGATGTTGTGACAACTCTTGGAATAAAGTCTTTCGAAAAGAAAAAGAGTCTTTTCGTTCTATAGAGGAAATTAATTTTGCAAGTGGATACTTTTCCCCTTTCTCTGCCTCACTAATCCATTCTCGTAATTCTTGAATGTTCATAAAATTCTTGCTGAAGTCTCTAACTGATTTTACAACGTTAAAAAGGTCAAAGTATTTTAAAACAATTTTTATCTTATGTGGAAATTGAATGCAAACTGTTTAAACAATCATCTATGAACCATTTACTTACATCAAATAAAATCCCAAAACTAACACTCGCGCTTATTTTTTTTACAATGTTACCCGTTACAATGATTGTTCCGGTGTTTAAAGATCTAGTCAAAGATCGACTCGGGGGAGACAATCTAATGGTTTCTCTTTTTATGAGCTATGCCATGCTCGGTTCTTTTTTATTTTCACCTGTTGCCGGCTTTCTTTCAGATAAATTTAAAAATAGAAAGTATTTCATTTCGGTATTTGCAATTCTAGATGGAATTTGTTTTTTTCTACTTGTGCTCGCTGACAATTTGCAGCTACTACAGATTATCCGCTTCTTAGAGGGAGTCTGCCATATATTTGTGATTGGACTCCTTCTCTCTTTAATTGCAGATAGGGAAAATGATTCTACAAACGAGCATTTTTACAAAAAAGGAATCCTAATGGGACTTGCAGGAATGTTTCTCAGTTTAGGAGTGGGAATTGGTTCTCCTATGGGAGTGCTCGGAAAAAAGAATCCACTTCTTCCTTTTTATGTAGCGGGAACAATTATGATTTGCATTGGAATCATTTCCTTTTTACTCCTCCATGATTATGAATTTATTTATCATGAGCGAATAACGTTTCAAAAATGGTCAGATGCATTTCAGAAGAATAGATTGATTTTAATTCCTTATCTATATAATTTTATTGATCGCTTTACTGTTGGTTTTTTTGTAACTAGTTTCAACCTACACTTAAGGGAAGAATTGCAGTTTAGTGCAGGAGAAGTTGGTCTTTATCTTTCACTTGTCTTAATTCCTATGAGTTTGTTTTCCTATCCATTCGCAAGGATCGCAAAAAAAACAGGACCCTTTCTTTTAATGATGGTAGGCTCCCTACTCTATGGAATCTCACTTGGAATTTCTGGTGGAGTAAATGACAAAGTATTCTTATTCACTCTACTCATCCTTTGTGGAACAGGGGCAGGCGTAATGTTTGTTCCCTCTATGATGCTTGCTTCTCAAATGTCACCAAAGGGAATGAATGCCAGTGTGATGGCAGGATTTACCGGTGTAGGATCGATTGGTTTTATGCTAGGTCCTATCGCTTCTACTCTCATGGAAAGATTTTTAAAAACAAATTTTGAATCTGATTTTTCTTTTTCGATTCTTTCTCTTCTCTTTGGTAGTTTAGAAGTTTTAGTTGTTCTATTTACATTTCCATTTCGTCAAAAATTAAAGGAGGCTATTCAGTGAATCTGATTTGGCAAAACTATTTCGTTTATCTCATTGTATTGATTGCATTTATAAAATTAACCCAACCTATTTGGGAGTTCCTCTATCGAATCGCATTCGCTAAAAAAGAAGTATTAGTCGAAGATAATTCTTGTTATACAGGAACATGCGCCAAGTGTAAGGTAAGGTCTTGAGCTTCAACCAGAAGTATTGGGATGAAATGTATGCGGAGGAGGAAGGTTCTGTCATTGATGGAATTCACAATGCAAAAGAACATGCTCTTTACGCAAAAAGCATTCTAGACTTGGGAGAAGTAAAAGTCAAAAGCATGGCGGACTTAGGTTTCGGAAAAGCAATTCTATTGAAAGAATTTACAAAGCAATTTCGACCGGAGCGGATAATCGCCATTGACCCATCAGAAGAAGCTGTTTCTATTTTAAAAAAACAAAAATGGATCCAGTCTACACGACATAAAATTTACAAATCTACATTAGAGAAATTCAACCCCAAAACGAAAGTCGATTTAGGAATTTGTAACTCAGTATTTCAATATATCTCCACACCTAATATAAGAAAGACCTACGAAAAGCTGGCTGGATTTTGCAAATATCTATACTTTTCTGTTCCAACCAAAGAAGACTATCTCTACATGGAAAAAGAATTGAACTTTGTTGATCCCTATGCATTGGTTCGAACTAAAAAGTTTTATTTAGACTCACTATCTCCCTACTTCACGATTGTCTCGCACAACTTACTCGAAAGTAAAATTCTAATCAACGAGTCTGGTTTTCTTTATGAATTTTTTCGTTTTTAAATAAATGAGTGGCAAAAATTTTCGATACATTGAAATCTGTTAAGGGAAGATTATGAAAGTAACAGCATTAGGCGTTCATTCGGCATTCGCAACAGGCACATATAAAGACGTTATTGAAACTGCAAAAGTAGAAGCAATGATTTCAGAAGCAGTCAAAAATGCAAAAGATACTCACGCACACCTAACAGTCAATGCGATTAAAAACATAATCAAGCAGAACACCACAAGAGCCTATTTCCCAAGATACCAAAGTAACTTTCTATTGGAATTTCAAACACAAGGCAAGATCAAACAAGATGTTTACAGACTTGTATTAGATTTTGGAAGCGATATTCGACATTCCCTAGCAAATGTAGGACTTAGAATGGCTGATATAGATGGATATTATTGTTCTCATCCACATGCAGATCATATTGGTGGAATCGAAGGGATTGCACTCTCAACCGTATTTAATCCTTTTTGGAATAAGAAAAAAACAGAATGGCTCTCAGCAGAAAAAAAGCGCAGATCTGATGATGATAGTCCTAAACAACTTGATCCAATTACTGACAGACTCTTTAGAAGAGAAAAAATTCCAGCAGATTGTAAGCCAGATCTTTGGGGGCACAGAGAAGTTTTAGATGATCTTTGGGATGCAGCACGACCTGGCCTTGATACTCTACAGGGTGTAAAAAATGTTTCCCTCGAAACTTTCTTTAATCAGATCGTTATGTCCAAAAGCCTTGAATACCAAATCAATGACGGCGAAAAAAGTTGGATTTTCTACACAGTTGAATCCACCCACGTTATTGGCGGAACTTCTTATATGCCATCCTATGGTCTTATGTTTGAAAGCAGTGATAAGAAAATTTACTTCCCAACAGACACTCTCTACATCATGCCACAAATCATGAAACCATTTTACGAATCCGCAGACATCATCTACCATGACTGTGAAACCGGTCCTCGCAGTGGAGTGCATTCGCATATAGACGATATACGAAAGATCGATCCTGCAATTAAAAAGAAATGCTATCTCTATCACTACACAGAAGAGCCTCAAGTAGATCCAGATGAATTTCGCGGTATCATGCACACAGGCGACGTGCATGAGTATTGATTTTAACCACAGATAGTCATGGATGAAGACTGATGGGTTTCCATATTCCTTTTCTCAAAAAATATTTTTCTTTTTGATTAGACAGTTCTCATTTAATTATATTTTTTTCTGACAAATTTTTAATACCCATTCTAAATGATACGCGCTACCCCCACCCTTTCTATGGACTTGGTATAGTGGTTCGTATAGTGTTGCTATAGTCCTTGCTATATGGAAAATGAATTTTGAGTATAGGATATACTCTATTAGCCGCTAAGCCATCGATTAGAAAAAGGATTTCTTTATATTCCCTTCAAGCCTATCGTTTAAAATCGTTTCGTTATAGGTGTTAGCGAAGCGATCGGTGGTAATCTTTTAAAAATTTTTTGCGCAAGTGCGTAATGTTTGAAAAAATATTTTTTAAGAAGATAAAGATATATGGTTCTAAAGAACGATAAACGTATGAATGCAACTAAATTAAGTGGCATTCAATTTTATATACAGGTATTATTTTATGGCTAAAATTATAAATACATTTGGACCTATTGCAAATGGGAAGATAGGTGATTTAGTTTTCTATCAACTAAAGGGAAAAAATTATGTAAGAAGCGCACAGAATCGCTTTAAAGACCATAAGACACAAAAACAAATAGAGCATAGAAATAAATTTGCAACACTCATTCAACTGGCTCGTCTTTTTAAATCAGTCGTTCGCTTTCAGGTAAAGAATACAAATACAAATTTCCAGACCTTTTGCAAACACAATTGGAAAAATATTTCGATTCAGTATGGCAAAGTTGTTGTTGATTATGACAATCTGATTTTGACAGATCATTTTCCTCTTCCCCTACTCCATCTAGAAGTAAAGAAACAATCCAATCAGATTTTCTTTCAATGGGCAAAAGACCATCTAAATCTTGATGATTCTTTTAAAACAATTTGTGTTGTTTTTTCTAAAGAACAGGAAAAAGTATTCTTTACAGAAGTAAATCGAAATGACCTTTCCGCATTGGTCACACTCCCGTATGACGTTTATTCGTATCATACTTTTACGTTTACATATAAATAGGAGTAGCGTTTGGTATACCGAACATACTGATGTTCGGGAACACAAATAAGTGTTTAGACCGAACACTTATTTGTAATTGAAAAATGGGAAATTAATTTTGGCGTTCGGTATAAATCGGGGTAGTTAAAGTGAATTCGATGTAAAAATTTTTGACCACTGACTTGCACTGAGCCTGTCGAATGTGTGCACACCGATAACTGAACGATAAAGATGCGATAGATAATTTTAAATCATCGTATCTTTTATCGGTGTTCATCCGTGTCTATCGGTGGTAATCTTTGAAAGTCTTCTTTCTGTGTAGGTAAGTTTTAAATTTTCAATGAGTAAAGTCTCATCTATTCCCTCTTTGTATTTTTCAATAATGAGGTCTATAGACGAGACTTCTTCCATCTTTTACTTCTGTTGTGCTTTGATGATGTTCAGTGCAGAACCTGCTTTGAACCATTCAATCTGGCTTGCATTGTAAGTATGGTTTGCCTTGATTTCTTCTTTCGATCCGTCTTTGTGATTTAGAACTAACGTCAAAGGAACTCCTTCTTTGAAAGTTGTAAGACCTAAGATATCGATGGAATCATCTTCTTGGATCTTTGCATAATCGTCTTTATTTGCAAAAGTCAGAGCAAGCATTCCTTGTTTCTTTAAATTTGTCTCATGAATACGAGCAAATGATTTTACAAGAATTGCACGAACTCCGAGGAAACGAGGTTCCATTGCCGCATGTTCTCTAGAAGATCCTTCTCCATAATTCTCATCCCCTACTACAATCGAACCTACTTTAGCTGCCTTGTAAGCTCTTTGCACTTTTGGAACAGAATCATAACTTCCTGTTAATTGATTTTTTACACTGTCTGTTTTTTCATTAAAGAAGTTTACAGCACCAATCAACATATTGTTGGAAATATTATCTAGATGTCCTCTGTATTTGAGCCAAGGTCCTGCCATTGAGATGTGATCTGTAGTGCACTTTCCTTTTGCTTTGATTAAAAGCTTTAACCCTTTTAGATCTGTTCCTTCCCAAACTGGAAAACTATCGAGGAGTTGCAAGCGATCCGATGTAGGACTTACTGCTACTTGAACGTTAGACCCATCTGCAACTGGTTCTTGGTATCCTGCATCTTTTACTGCAAAGCCTTTTGCTGGAAGTTCTTCTCCCACTGGAGGATCTAGTTTTACTTTCTCGCCTTTTTCATTTGTTAAATAATCTGTAATTGGGTTAAATGTTAAATCCCCTGCAATCGCAAAAGCAGTAACTAGTTCTGGAGATCCTACAAAGGCGTAAGTGTTTGGATTTCCATCTGCCCGTTTTGCAAAGTTACGGTTAAACGAATGCACGATTGTGTTTTTCTCTGCCTTCTCTGCTCCCGCGCGCGCCCACTGTCCAATACAAGGTCCGCAAGCATTTGCAAAAACCTTTGCTCCGATTTTATTAAATACTTCAATAAAACCATCTCGCTCGATCGTATATCGCACTTGCTCAGATCCAGGAGTAATTGTAAATTCTGCTTTTGGTTTTAGATTTTTCTCTGCTGCTTGTTTTGCAAGAGATACAGATCTAGAAATATCTTCATAAGAGGAGTTTGTGCAAGAACCGATAAGCCCTACTTCGATCTTTGTTGGCCAACCATTTGCCAAAGCTGCTTCTTTTAATTTAGAAATCGGTGTAGCTAAATCAGGAGTAAATGGTCCGTTTAAATGAGGTTCTAACTCAGAGAGGTTAATCTCGATTAGCTGATCAAAGTATTTTGCTGGATCTGCATATACTTCAGGGTCTGCTGTTAGATGTTGTTTGATTCCATCTGCAAGAGCTGCTACATCTGCACGACCAGTCGACTTGAGATAACGAGCCATTGAATCATCATATCCAAATGTAGAAGTGGTTGCCCCGATTTCGGCACCCATATTTGCGATAGTTCCTTTACCAGTGCAAGACATAGAAATTGCACCTTCTCCGAAATATTCTACGATAGCACCAGTTCCACCTTTTACTGTCAGAATTCCGGCAACTTTGAGAATAACGTCTTTTGGGGATGTCCAACCATTTAGCTTACCTGTTAGTTTAACGCCGATTAGCTTTGGAAATTTTAATTCCCAAGGAAGACCACTCATCACATCACAAGCATCTGCTCCCCCTACTCCGATAGCGATCATTCCGAGTCCGCCAGCGTTTACTGTGTGAGAGTCGGTTCCGATCATCATTCCACCTGGGAATGCATAATTTTCTAAAACAACTTGGTGAATAATACCAGCACCTGGTTTCCAGAATCCGATTCCATATTTATTGGAAACTGATTTTAAGAAGTCATAGACTTCTCTGTTTTTTTCATTTGCGATAGAAAGGTCAGCATCGGATCCAACTTTTGCCTCAATTAAATGATCGCAATGAACGGTAGACGGCACAGCCACTTTCTTTCTACCAGCTTGCATGAATTGTAATAAAGCCATTTGTGCAGTAGCGTCTTGCATTGCTACTCTATCTGGAGCAAAGTCTACATAAGATTTGCCACGTTCGAATACTGTTTTAGGTTCCCCATCCCAGAGATGAGAGTAGAGAATTTTTTCAGAGAGAGTGAGTGGTCTGCCTACTATTTTTCTAGCAGCATCAATTCTTGCTCCCATCTTCGAATATAAGTTTTTTATCATTTCTATATCAAATGCCATTGTTCCCGTTCCTAAATTTATATTGATTTAATTTATATACTCACTCTACGCAAAATTAATAAATTGAGCCACAAAAGATGATTTTGAAAATATTAGAGACAGTTATTGCACTAATACAATCAATAGCCTGCCTTATGTTTCGACCCTTAGGGAGAAACATGAGTTTCGCAAGCCCTCCGCTAGGAGTAAATCTCATTTGAACGTTTGGCTCACCTTGCTTAAGGTGAATTATATATTCGATTCTTTTCAAATCTATGTGTTTATACAATTAATATTTCGGATTTTTAGAGAATTTCGGTGAGTTGTTTTAAGGAAAGGAATAGAAATCCTATAAATCTTCTGACTCTTAATAATTCGAATTGTGACATTTTTCTAATCGTTTTAAAAAGAGAATATGAATTTCCTCTTCCGTTTTTTCTGGGAAGCGCTTTCTAAGCCCCTGTTTAAAAAGGGATTTGGTAAGTTCGTTCAACTCCATTACCTTATTAAATTTCTCTGTTGGAGTCATTCGACGAAGAGTCTCTAAATAGATTTCTTTTTCTTTTTTAGATTGTTTTGGAATGGAATTATAGGCATCCATAGTAGACTTCAAAGTTTTTTTTCGATAATTTGAAACGGGATAGTTACTATTTCTCTAAACTCTTCTGCGACCTCTTCTAATACATCATTCTCAGGCTCATAATACCAATGGATATTGATATCTTTTCCTTTTTTATAGGCTTTTTCCAATGTTTCCAAAAATTGACTGATTCGACCCGAGGAGGCTGTATTAAAATACTTTAAATTAAAAGAAACGATGCATTTGTGATGGAGTTGTGCAAGATAACGATTTAACCATTCAAAGATTGGTTTAAAAAACTTTTCTGCATCTTCTGGATATACTTCCCCTGTGATAGATAAAGTGTTTAGTTTTGCATCGAAGTCTACTTTGGGAGTAGTTTTTGTTTTTTCTAACTTTAAATTCTCCATTATCCAAACCGTTTAGGATAAAGTATATTCAGGCAAGAAGAATTTAGAGGATTCTTTTAAAAAGAAAGAATCGAGTATATCCTTCTGGAAAATTTTCAATTTGCCCTAAGATTGAGAAACCTAACTTTTCATAGAATCTAGGCGCTTGAAAGCTAAATGTATCTAAGTATACAACGGTGCTTTCTGTTTCCCGAGCGAGTCCTTCTGCTTTTTCCATGAGTATTGTCCCTACTCCCTTGTTTCGATAATCCTCTCGAACCCAAAGAAGTGAGATATGTAAACCTTTGTAATAAATTTCGCCAAGCATTCCACCAATGATTTCCTCTGCTTCTTTTACTAGGATAGAAAAAAGACAATTGTATTCTAATGAAGGATTGGAAAGTTTTTCCAATCCATGTTCTCGAAGCCTTGCCCATAAAAAAGCAGATTCATTTGGATCTTGTGTCTTTTCTACAATAATTTCCATGGGTAGTAAGGATTAAAAAAACTTATAGTTCAAAGAAAATCAAATATAAAAATCAGATATTTGTATTTTATAACTAACTGACCTTACGCAAAAGATAAAAATTGATAAGTATGATAAAGGAAATTAGAATATTAGATAAAGCTAATAAATTCAATAGCCTCCGGTATAGCTCGGCTGATGGGGAGCGAAAAGCGATGGGAGAAAATGAGAGATTTTTGAACTACAGAGAAAAATTCTCTATCTAACGTCAGTTCGAGCTTAGATCATTTCTCTGCAGTTTCTATTTCTTGTTTTAAAGTTTCTCTAACGCTTTTGCGTAATTTGGTTCTTGTGCGATTTCTGGAACTTGTTCTGTATAGACCACTTTCCCATTCTCATCAATGATTACAACTGCTCTAGAAAAAACTCCCGCTAGTGGTCCATCGGCAATACGCACTCCATATTTTTCCCCGAACTCACGTTTACGTAGTTCAGATACGGGAATAACGTCCTTTAGTCCCTCCGCTCCACAAAAACGATTCAACGCAAAAGGCATATCAGTAGATACGCATAAAACAACTGTATTTGGAAATTTAGTTGCTTCCGCATTGAATTTACGAACCGAAGTTGCACAGACAGGAGTATCAATACTTGGGAAAATATTTAACACTACTTTCTTTCCTGCAAAGTCTTTATTCGTAACATCGCTCATATCTGTTTTAGTCAATGTGAAACTTGGAGCATCTTCTCCAATCTTAGGAAGATTTCCAACTGTATGAATTGTATTTCCTTTTAATGTTATATCTGCCATTTTTAATCCTTTTCTACTCTTTGTATATTTACAGTGATTTCGTAAAAAGTGTATCCTTAGGAAAATAAAAGACTACCACCGATGGACACGGATGAACACCGATAAAAAATTATGAATTTATTAAATTCTTATCTGCTGCTATCAATGTTTCTTCGTATGTCATAACAGACTCTCACTATCCGTAATAATCCTTACTTCGGAACTCTTTACACACCCCTGATCATTGTTACTATGAGTTTATTTATTACTAGTGCTACTTTGTCAAGTTCACTAATTTTTATTTAGACTAGGAATAGGTAAGGAATAAGCAGTTGTAAAATTTTATAACAATCTAGGCGACTTTACAAAGTCGAAATATTGATAGTATTTATTCGATTATTTTATAATTTTTTCGAATGGTTTTTGCAGAAAATCCATCATAATGCCACCACTCGTTCGGTCTTTGTATGAACCCAGCGTCCTGCATGATATTTCTAAGTAGAATTCGATTCTCCCACTGCTTTTTGGTTAATTCGCCTGATTTTAAAAAAGCTTCTTCTTTGGTTGGCTCGGATAAAGGTAGAAAACTATCAAATGGAGTTCCCATATCTAACTCTTTTCCTGTTTCATCTAGAATCGATAGATCCAGAGCAAATCCATAATTGTGAATCGATCCAGACTTAGGGTTTGCAACATACGGCTCTTGTGATGTTCCTTTTACTTTGTCCCAAAGTTTATATTGAATCGAACGAGGTCGTAAACAATCAAACAATACAAACTTAAATTTTGGCTTTTTCTCATTGAGTTTTTGAATGGCTCGCTTTAATTTTTCATTTGCTTCTCTATGCAGATAACACTTGTTATATGAACCATATAGATTTTCTTTCATGAAATTATTTGCACTCGCATACTTCAAATCAATCTGAATTGATTCCGAATTTTGAATCCAAATAAAGTCTGGGCTTTTGCTCAAAGCCTCCCCTACTCTATCGTCTGCTGCTAATGTTTGAGTAAAAAAAATTACGAGGAATGGTAGTATTATCATTCTTATATATAAATTAAACTCTCCTTATTAAATCAACAACAGAAGAATCTAAATAAATTTTTCAACAGAGACGTTAAATATTTTCGCAAGCTTCTTTGCTGTATTCAGACTGATGGAACGGGTGCCTTTTTCCATATCTATGACATGCCATTTCCAAATGCCCTGTAATCAGGAATACTTGAATTGCGGACTAATTGCAGAGCGTCAGTATAAGAATATAAAAGTTTTAGTGCATAAGGAATTCTTTTTCTAAGATATAAATCTTCTTCTAAAGGATTTTCGGGATTATCATTTAACACTTGTTTGGCGTTTCGAACGATGATGTGTTCTGGGATGTAACAGATCTGTGTGTTTTTATAACTGCTTGCTCTTAACTCGGAAACCGGATAAGCTCCTCCTCTTGCGCCAGAGACAGTTACAATCAGCCCAGGTTTGTGGGATAATTCTTGTTTATTGCAGAGAAGAAAAAAGTTTTTAATCGCAGGTGCAGCCATTCCTCCATATTCTGGAGATACAATGAGAAAACCATCACAGGTTTTTAATTCTTTCGAATGGGGTTGCCATTTTTCTTTCCAAACTTCTCCATCTGTCCAAGCAGACTCTTCCCAAAGAGGAATGCCCGAAGTTCCTAATTTTAAAAGATAGATGTCTTTTTGATCTGCTTTTATTAAAGTTTCAAAATAAGAACTAACCTTAGCCGATTCCGAATCTTTTCTATGACTTCCACAAATAATTCCAATTTTCAAAATTCTCACCTCTTCTGGAATTATTTTCAGACTCTGTTTTGAAGAAAAGATTATTTTGTTCTTTTTTGAATCACATTTTTGATCTTACCTTTTGATTTTGGAACTGGCTTTCGGATCATCGCATCCATTGCCTCTAATTTACTCAAAGTTGTGACAGGTATCGATGGTTTTGAGATCGGTTCTTCTTTTCCTAGGTTTTCTGAAACGGAGTCTTTCATTCTCATCTTTTCTGGTAGATATTCCACAAAACTAAGATGATTGGCAATGTGCATAGAATGAAATTTTTCCCAAGTAGCTTTATCCATTTTATCATACATAGGATGAGAGGCAAACTCGCCGTTAAATGAACGAAATGCATAAATTGCTTCTCTTAATTCATTGAGTGCTTGCATTTCATTTCCTTCTACTCTATTTGAGATTGTATCTCCATTATAACCATTTGGTTCCATATATCCACGTTTTAAAAGCTTAGAAAGTAGATACTTGCCGAGAGTTTTTCTAAAAAAGGCTGCATAATAATAGGGAAATCCATTCATGGAATAGTGAATATGATCCTTACAGTGAGTTAAAATCTGATAAAACGACCACAAACCGGTTGTTTCAATATAATTTGATTTTTCTAAAATGGCTAAATGGTCTAGAACTTGATCTAAATTTGTAAATGTATATCTTTTTATAAATATTGCAGTCATAAGAAACCTTCTAAAAAAGAAACAAATAGGTTTCTTAATTTTATTTTTTTTACAAGCAAAATAATTAAATCAGATCTTTTTTATTTGAATTTTCAACGCAAAACCCTACCCTACTCCAGATTCCGTGTATCATTGAGATAGTAATTTTTTCACCACCGATGACACCGATAACGGAACGATAAAAAACGATGGATTCCTATTTTGGCTGAATGCTGTGATTCAATATATTTAAATGACCAATATTTAAATCTTTAGAAACGAAATCAAATCCACAAATCCTGTAAAGTAACAAAACCGAACTTTGCGTAGGTCCATCGGTTGCAGTCAGGTTTCCCATACTTCTGAGTAAGGAAATGATCGTTTCCAACCTTTACAATCAATACCTATCCTCTGGTCAAATCCCTCTCGATAGATCTACATACGACTGTTAATTTATAAATAATTTATTTACAAAAAAATATTATCAAAAAGTTAGAAATGGATAAGCACGATAACAAACTGATAAAAAACATGATTACTTGAGAATAATCAAATCTTTCATCGGTGTTCATCGTCCCTATCGGTGGTAGTCTTTAAATGGTTTTCTTAACTAAATTAGATTGCCCTTGCATGTTAGTTTCTCTAGGACTAAATTTCAATCCCATATTTCTTAGCGATTGGTCGAATTTCTTTTAAAAAAGATTCCCTTTGTTTTTGGTTTAATTTTTTCAGACTGATAGACGTTTTATCTTTTTTAGAGGATGAAATCATTTCACCCCCCCTACCCTCTTTTTGTTTTAAGAGTTTTTCTAAATTCTTCACCGAAGGATCATTTCCCTGTCCAATAAATTCGGAAACATGCTTTAATTCGAGTCTTGCAATAGAACTCAACTGCTTTACATATCTTTCTGTATAACCTAAAATATCAGCAACTTCTAAAGCCGTTTTTTTTCTTTCTTTTCTTAGATATTGAATTGCCTTTCCAACTTCCCAGGGATTTAAACTTTTCCTCTTTTCATTTTCTGCAAGTGCCATTTCATAACAAAGTTCTGGATTTGCTTCTGTTACAATCGCTGGAATTTCTTTCCACCCAAGTCTCTCTGCTGCGTGAAATCTTCTCTCTCCTGCTACGATTAAATATTTAGAATTGTTTTTTCTAACTACAATCGGCTCAATAAGCCCCATTCGTTTCATGGAATCGACTAAATCATCTACATTGTTTTTTCCAAATTGTCTAGGCTGATTCGGACTTGGCTCAATATCTTTTAAGCTCAGAGTTTGTGTTGTCTTTGGCTTACCCTCATAAGCGGAAATTAAATCTAAAGTTGAAAAATCATTTTTCTTTGACATGTATTTTACTCCTCACTTCTTTTGCTAAATCTAAAAACGATTTATTTGTTTCTTTATCACATCCATCCAGCATCTTTCTCTTGGCTTGGGCTTGTGGTATACTTTCTTTTCTATAAATGCTCGTTTTAAAAACAGGGAAATATTTTTTTACACTTTCAGAAAGTCCAGATAAGGCTCTATTTCCCTCGAATTGATTAAATACTGCACCTAGCAATTTTAATCTTGGATTTGCCTTGTTTTGAATCTTTTGAATTGTCTCATGTAAATCTTTTAATCCCTGCACACTAAATGCCCTAGTTTGAACAGGAACAATAATATAGTCTGCTGCGATTAGCGCATTTTCTAGCCCTAATCCAAGAGAGGGAGGACAATCTATGAGAATAAAATCATAAGAGGAAAGCACTGGCAAAAGAGCATCTTTCAAAAGTTCAAAATCATCTCTTTCAAAAGGAGTCGTCAAATTTGCAAGTGACAAGGAAGATGGGAGCAAATGAAAATTTGGTCGAATTGGGATGATGACTGTATCAACGGAAAACTTTTGACTTTTTCGGTAACCGAGACAATCAAACACCGTTCTTTCCGGTTCATTCACAAAAAGTCGAGTAGCATTTGCCTGCGGATCCCAATCCACGAGTAAAACTTTGGAATCAAAAGAGAGTGCTTCTGATAAAAAAAGAGAAATTGTTGTTTTTCCTTCTCCACCTTTTTGGTTCGAAATTGCAATTACATTTGCTACTTTATCCACCGATTGATTTCGAGTAAAATATTTATCTAGAATCTCTGTTTGATACTTACCTGATTTAGAAACTGGAATTTTCCATTCTTTGATTTTCTTTTGAAGACCAATTACGGATACTCCATAAAATTCGGAAGCTTCCTCTATACTTAAATCGACTTTCTCTTTTTTTTTCATATGAATTATTCCAAAATAATCATCGACTAATTTCCTAAAAAGCAAAAAAAGAATCTAAGAATAAGGGGTGAAATGATTTCACGGTAAAATCTTTCATTCTATCATTTCTTTGATTTACATAATTTAGATTGTGAGGGTTAATGTTTTGGTGAAGCCATATAGTATACTTTTTATTGGAATGAGTTTTTTTATCCCTCTTTTGCAAATTTTCGGGGATGGCGGATTTGTAGGTATCATTGGAGCCCGAAATGAAGGAGAACATATCTTTGAGACAGGCAATAAATATCCAAACCTTTCTGGAATCAGAGGTGGATCTAGAATAACCTATCAGCGGAATTTTAACTTAGCCGGAATTGAAGGTGGGTATTTTAAAAACAAATATTCTTTTCGTGGCAGAGTGATCTCCAATTTTTGGAATCAAAACTCTGGTGGAACAAGAGATGAAGACTTTTTTTTAGGCAATAGTTCATCTGAAAAAGGTTCCAAATTTTCTCCATTTCAAGGAGTCCTACATGACACAGCATACACATTTACAGGGACAGCAAACTTTGCAGACGGGAAAGGTAGATCTACCATTTCGGAATACAATCTAGAAGGATTTTTCAGATATCATTTTGGTGATGCATCTCCTGATCCTTGGGCAACTGGTTCTGGTTTTTTTCTCTCAGGCGGTCTCAGATATTCTTATGCGAAACTCCAAGTTTATGATGTGATCCAATATGTAGCATCTAGACCCATATTTTATGGTCCTATTGGTTCAGGATTATCCTATTCCTATTCTTTCACAGAAATTCCAGTTGGAGGTGGTTACATTTTTAATTTAGGTAATTTTAAAATAGAACCATCTGTTCACTTACTTTATGCTTTTATTAAAACTAGGGACTTTCATATTCAAAGAGCACTTAATTTCTTAGCACACACAGCAGGTCCTGGATTTCTAGCAAGAATCGAAGGTAGTTACAGCATCTCTGAAAATGCAATGATAAAAATAGGAGTCACAGGACACAGGCAATTTACAGGAGGCTCCTTTAAAACGAGAGGAGGACTTTATGAAAATGATATCCTCTCAAATTATTTAGGTTCCTATAAAAGTTATATAAATACAAAAGAAGTAATCTTTGACATGTCCTATATAATGCGATTATAAAAAGATTGACTTGTATATAGATACAAATCCAAATGAATCAACCGTTGGGGGTGGGTAATTTTTTTACTCTGAGAGAGTCCCCAATACCTGATCTGGATAATGCCAGCGTAGGAAAACGGAATAGACCCTTTTGATTTATTCTCCAACGGATTCCATACATGGACGAATAAACTATGAACAATCCAAACCAATTTCAATCACTCGCAAAAGACTTCCCTCTAAAAGAAAAAATTCAATTAGATGGACACGAAATTCCTGAAAAGAAAATCAAACTAACAAACGGACAAGAAGTCTGTTTATACAATACAGAAGGACCTATTGGTTTTGATCCCAAAAAAGGAATTCCAAAAAGAAGAATTGAGTGGGTCAAGGAAAGAAAGAGTAGGGGAGATCAAAACTTTTCCCAAATGCATTATGCTAGAAAAGGAATCATTACAGAAGAAATGAAATTTGTAGCATTTAGGGAAGGAATCGATCCTGAATTTATTAGAAGTGAAATTGCACTTGGAAGAGCAATCATTCCTGCCAATATAAATCATCCAGAATTAGAGCCAATGATCATCGGTAGAAACTTTCTGGTAAAAATCAATGCAAATATCGGAAACTCTGCAATCACTTCCTCTATAGAAGAAGAGGTGGAAAAACTAAAATGGGCAATCAAGTGGGGTGCGGATACTGTTATGGATCTCTCCACCGGAAAAAATATCCATGAAACGAGAGAATGGATTATTCGAAATTCACCAGTTCCAATTGGAACAGTTCCAATCTATCAAGCACTAGAAAAGGTGCATGGCAAAGCTGAGAATTTAAACATAGATTTATTCATTGAAACGTTAATCGAACAAGCTGAGCAGGGTGTTGATTATTTTACAATTCATGCTGGAGTATTACTCAAATATATACCTTTAACCGCCAAGCGGATAACAGGCATTGTCTCCCGAGGTGGGTCTATTATGGCAAAATGGTGTCTTGCTCATCATAAAGAAAATTTTCTATACACTCATTTCGAAAGAATTTGCGAAGTAATGAAAAAATACGATGTTTCCTTCTCACTAGGAGATGGACTAAGACCTGGTTGCACAGCGGATGCAAATGATGAAGCTCAATTCGGAGAACTTCAGACTTTGGGTGAGTTAACAAAAATCGCTTGGAAGCATGATATACAAGTCATGATAGAAGGTCCCGGACATGTTCCAATGCATTTGATCCAAGAGAATATGCAAAAGCAATTAGAAATTTGCCACGAAGCCCCTTTCTATACACTGGGTCCTCTTGTGACAGATATCGCACCCGGATACGATCATATTACTTCCGGAATTGGAGCAGCTATGATTGGTTGGATGGGAACGGCTATGCTATGTTATGTGACACCCAAAGAACATCTTGGTCTTCCGAATAAAGAAGACGTTAAAACTGGAGTGATCACTTATAAAATAGCAGCACATGCTGCTGATTTAGCAAAAGGACATCCTGGAGCTAGAAATCGAGACGATTTATTAAGCAAGGCTCGATTCGAATTTAGATGGGAAGACCAATTCAATCTCTCTCTCGATCCAGAAACAGCTCGTAATTTTCATGATGAAACACTCCCGCAAGAAAGAATGAAAGAAGCGCATTTCTGCTCCATGTGTGGTCCCCATTTCTGCTCGATGAAACTGACCCAAGATGTAAGAGATTTTGCAGAGAAAAATGGCTATTCCCAAGAAGAAGTCTTTGCAAAAGGCATGGAAGAAAAATCAAATGAGTTTAAAGAAAAAGGCTCTCATCTCTATACAGTGAGTCAAAGCTAAGCTTTTAGAATTCATTTTCCAACCCATAAAAATTACCTTTTACAAAAAGAGTCGATTGTGAGACATGGAAGCAATCACTCTTTTGTAGGCAAATAATGAAAGTAACATTAGTCAACCTAGGTGGACCTAGAACCTCAGATGAAATTGAACAATTCCTCTTGGATTTGTTTTGCGATCCCCTTGTTTTCGATCTCCCTATTCCAGAGTTTTTTCGGATTCGACTTGCACGGTTTATTGCAAAAAAAAGAGCCCCTAAAGTAGCACATGCTTACGCTTCAATGGGATTTGGGGGAGGTTCACCCCTAGTTGCTGAAACAGAAAAACAAGCTAAGGCTTTAGAGAAAAAACTGATCGAAAAAACAAAGCAGGAATGGAAAGTTCAAGTTGCTATGGCTTGCGGATATCCCAACCTAAGAGAACTTCCCAAAGAGGATTTAATTCCTTCCAAGGATAATATCATTCTACCTCTGTTTCCTCAATTTTCCAGATCGACCACAATGAGTATCGCTAAGTTAATCGAAAGCCAAACAAACCAATGCCCTGCGAATCTACAAAACGGTAGTTGTGGAAACCACTGTGGAACAAATAAAAAGGGAGCGATCTGCCCTTTAAACCGAAAGGGTTTCGTAGCTCCTTTTCACAAAGACCCAAAATTCATTGAAGCAACTGGAAAGTTAATTCTAGATTATTTCCAAGGGAAGTTAAATGCTAAAGACTTCCTTCACCTAGATACTGCAAAAGGAATTGAAAACTGGCAAGAAATTACCATTGTCTTTTCCGCACACGGAATTCCCATTCGACTCATTGAAAAAGGCGACATATACAGAACTGAAATTGAAGAGAATGTAAAAAATATCACAGCAGAACTAAATCGATTTGGATTTAGAGGCAAATCATTCTTATCCTTTCAGAGTAGGGTAGGACCTACTAAATGGACAGAGCCAAATACAATTCGCATGCTAGAAGAATTAGGAAAAAACGGACATAAGAAAGTAGCCATTTTCCCAATCAGCTTTGTGAGTGATCATCTAGAGACATTAGAAGAAATCGGAGTTCAGTTAAAAGAAGTAGCCAATGCTAGTGGAATTACGGACTATTTTAGAATTCCAGCACATGGAATTTATCCGGATTTTATTGAGGCGCTTGCATCT
The DNA here is from genome assembly GCA_035345875.1 of Leptospiraceae bacterium. Taxonomy (GTDB): domain Bacteria; phylum Spirochaetota; class Leptospiria; order Leptospirales; family Leptospiraceae; genus UBA2033. Next base: position 129,795 of record DAORDH010000003.1, read on the forward strand.
ATTGTCCTGAAAGAACGGGATTGAGTTAGTCTTTAGATCCATACTATCTTGCTAGGATCTTTCAAACACGAAGTTAAGGGTTTTAAATTTCTTTTCTTCGTGTTCTATTGCTAAAACCCAAAATTGCTCTTCATAAAATTAGATAAATTCCTTCTTTATTTTTTAGAATTGGAGAGTTTTGAAATCTCCATAAAAAATCAGACTCGCAAATTGTAATTTACTAACAAAAGAGTCTCGAAAGAAATGAATCGATACGTAAAAGTAAGAATACTCAATCTAATTCAATATCAAAGTATTAAAATTAAAAATCAAATCAGATCTTCTTAAGAAAAATTGTGTAAATACTTTTGGCAGTAAGGGAATAGTCAGGAAAAATAATTTATTTTGAATATTTTTCTTGACTTAATTTTCAAACCGTTACGAGTTTTGTAAGTGTACTTGAATCAACAATAGATATTTGAAATTAATTTTTCCGATATAAAAAAAAGCTAAAAGAAGTTTTTGAAATTAGTAATATCAAATTCAATATTCAAAATTCAAACTTAAAACTAACTGCCAAATTCAAATTAGAGAGAAGAGATTTATGAGCATATTTTCATCCATCGAAAGCTACAGTCGCAATGTCAAAATTAGAACCAAAATGATTATTTTGATTTCAGGGGTAGTTTTAATCAGCGTGCTACCCCTTTCTCTGATTGTATTATATCGAAACCAAGCAGTAGTCTTAAATAAAACCTTCGAAGTGTGTAGCAATCTCGCTCAAAACATCTCAAACCTTGCTACCGAAGAATTACTAATGAATGAAACGTATGATACCACTCGAACTTCGATTAAAAGGCTAAAAGACAGTAATATTTCTGGTCTCTTAGAATCATACGTAGTCAATGTAGATGGAAAATATGTAGCCGACTTGAATGAACAAAGAATCGATCAGCAAATTTCTGATTCAGACAAAGGCTATTTCAAAAAATTAGAAAAATTAGAGATGAAGGAAATCAATTCCAATTCTAATCAGCCAATCCTTCGTTTCTCCTATCCAATTTTTATCACAGAATATGAAACAAAGGAAATCAGAAAGGTAGGAATTGCTGTCTTTGAATTTGATAAAAAGAAAGTATATGAACCAGTTGTCCAAATTCGAACCACTATCATCGGAGTTGCTGGGGTTTTATTTATTGTAGGGATTATCATTGCGGCATACGCGGCATTTGCCTTTTCTAAACCAATCCAAAAATTATCCGAAGGTGCACAAAAGATTGGGGGAGGGGATCTCAATCATAGAATTAAACTAACTGGATCTGATGAATTAGGACAACTCGCTAAAAGTTTCAATCTAATGACTTCCCAAATTCAAGACTTCACACAAAACCTAGAATTAAAAGTCGCTCAAAGAACAGAAGAACTAAATAGAACTTTGCAAGAAGTCCAAGCTCTAAAAATTGCACAGGATGGAGACTATTATTTAACATCCATTCTATTAAACCCTCTACAACCTAACAACAATCGTAGCTCTAAAGTAAAAACTGAGTTTATGATTGAGCAAAAGAAAAAATTCTCATTCAGAAAGTGGCACTCTCAAATCGGAGGCGATATCTGCATCACCGATACGATCACTTTAAATGGGAAAGAATATACAGTTTTTATCAATGGGGATGCAATGGGAAAATCCATTCAAGGAGCCGGTGGAGCTCTTGTATTGGGTGTTGTATTTAATGCAGGTCTCATTCGATCCAGAATTGAAAAATTTCAAAGCACATATCCTGAAATCTGGCTCAAAGAAAGATTCCTCGATTTACATAACGTATTTTTATCCTTTGATGGATCTATGTATATTTCAATTTGTCTAGGTCTTATAGACAACTCAACGGGATTGCTCTATTACATCAATGCGGAACATCCTTGGACAGTATTATACCGAGATGGGAAAGCATCCTTTTTGGAACAAGAACTTGCTCTTCGAAAAATTGGAACTCCAGACCAAGAAGATCAATTTTATGTTCGTATGTTCCAGTTAATGCCTGGGGACGTTGTGATTACTGGTTCTGACGGTAGAGATGATTTGGTCTTAAAAAATAAAGAAGGAATTGAATACATCCAAGAAGATGAAAGCCAATTTTTACTCAGGGTAGAAGAGGGAGAAGGCAAAATTGCACAGATTGCTCAAAGAGTAAAAGAAACTGGGGCACTGATGGATGATTTTTCGCTTCTTAGAATATCATTCAACGAAGAATATGCAGAACTAGAAAATACAAAAGAAATTCCTTATCATGTCACAGAATCAGTGAGTGCAGGTATGGAATTATTAGAAGAAGGAAATGCAGAAGAAGCAATTAAAAAAGTAGAACAATTTCTACATGACTACAATGACTTTCCAGATATGCTAAAACTTTTAGGAAAAGTCTATTTTCAAAAAGGAGATTTCCCGAAAGCAATTGAATGCTTTGAGCAATATTTAACCTTAAACCCAAGTGATAATGAATATCTATATGCTTTATCTAACACATATAGAGTTTACGGCAAATTAAACTTAGCCGCTGACATAGCGGAAAGATTATTTTTAAGAGATCAAAAGCATCTCCTAAATCTAATCAACTTAGCAACTATTTATTACGGTCTTCGTGTCTTTGGTAGAGCTGAATCTATGATCAAACGAGCACTCTATATAGACCCAGAAAATAAACATGCAGAACTTCTTTATGAATCTATCAGAGAAGCGATCATTGAGAAATCTTCTAATAACAATGGGCAAGTAAAGAAATTAACACTTTCAGAAAGGCTAAAGGCAGAGAATGAAAATCTACTTGAACAAGCAGAAGAATTATATAAGAACAAAGATTACCAAGGAGCTTTAATTTTATATCAACAATTACTAGATGACGAAAACAGTGAGAACTCTAGAATTCTTCTGAAGATAGCGAACTGCAATTCTTTCTTGAATAAACTAGATCAAGCTATTATTTTTTATGATAGAGCATTGAAAACAGATCCGATGAATTATCATGCTCACAATAATTTAGGTGGAATCTATTTCAAACAAGGTCTCTATCTCAAAGCAAAAAATCAATGGATGAAAAGTCTAGAAATAAAAACAGACTTCAAACCAGCTGAAATTAATTTGCAAAGACTTGAAAAAATGGAAAGTAAACTTAGCTAATAAAGGTTAACAGGAAGTATACGTATGGTAAGAAAAATAAAACTCATTTTAACACTCTCACTTTTTTTGACACATGCAATCTATGCTGATAAACCAATAGAAGTTTTACTCTCTTCAGACAATAGAATTTATGAACAAGGACTCTATGGTATACAATCTGTCTTTGAAGGTGAATTAAAAATATCCTATTTAGATATTATTACCGCAGAACAACCTGATATCGCCAGCTATTTTAAGGCGATAGACGACTCAGGGGCTCCTTTATTTATTACAATTGGACCAGCAGCAACAAAAGCAGCAAAAGAAAATTTAAAAAAAACCCCCATAGTTTTTTCGATGATTAATTCTCCAAAATCCCTTGGAATTGATGGAGGAAATCTTTGTGGCGTAAGTATGGATATTAGCATTGGGGAATTCTTCCAAGCATTAAAAGATATTAAACCATCTGCCAAAACAGTAACCGCATTTTATACTACAAATGATGGAGAGTATTCTGCTGGAGAAGGAGAATATACTGATCTAAAATATAAACTCATTTACAATCGCAAAAAATTAGCAGATAAAAAAGAATTCAAAACTGCTCTAGAAGAGATAAAGGGAAAAACAGATGCATTCTTCATGGTAAATGATCCACTTTATTCGAGTGTTGAATTCGAAATTCTATCTGAATTTGCAAAGAAAAATAGTATCATCTTGATGACTAGCTTTCCTGCCTTAGTAAAAGTTGGAGCTACCTTTGGTATAAGTCCTGACTATAGTAAAATCGGTGTATTGACTGGTCAAATGGCAAATCGAATCAATTCTAAGTCAAGCACATGCAGTGAGGAAAGAGTTCTACTGCCAGATCAATCCTCTTTTTTCTTAAATGAAAAGTATGCAAAAGATTCTGGAATCGATCTTCCTGAAGCGATAGTTGAAAGAGCGAAACTTACAAAATTATTTGATGTGGGTGTTAATTTATTTAACGAAGGAAAACTAAATTCTGCCAAAATTGTATTTGAAGCTATTTTAAAAAGAGATCCAGGCAATAAATCAGCATACTCCTTCCAACAACTGATTCTAGAAAGAATGTCTGGAACAAAAACGAGAGAGTTATTGGCAAGTGCAGACAATCATTTCAAAAATAAAAATTATGCACAAGCGAGGGCTGACTACCAAAAAGTTTTAGCAATCAATCCAAGTATTGGTGCAGCTAAAGAAGGAATTCAAGCAAGTTTACTAGCCCAAAGTGAACAAGAGAGAGCGCAAGGAACCGATTTAGCAAAAAGAGGAAAACCCTTCGAAGCAATTAAAATGTTTATGGCAGCACTGAGAACTCTCCCTTCCAATGCACAAGCCAATGCAGATTTGAATGCAATCAGAAATTTTGAATCTCCTAATATGAAGTCTTATATAGAGAAAGGAATCGCTCATTACAATGACAGAAACTATAACTCTTCTATAGAAATTTTTGAAAATGCATTACTCGTTGTTCCAAATAATAAAGAGGCAATCGAATACTTACGACTCTCCTACAAAAAGAGAGATGCAATGATCGTATTATGAAAGAAATTAGATACTCAATAGATTTTTAAATAAACTTTAAGAATTCAAATAATAAATCGTTTTTAAACTTTTGATTCTTAGAAACCAAATCATTTCTTGTGCTAGGTAACTCTAATATCAGCAAAAAGGATGTGATTGGAGTTTATTTTAGATATATTCAGATTAGATTTCAAATTCAAGTTTGATCACCACTCATAGAAGAGGAATATCTCATATCCCTCTTCTTATACAAATCTATTGTCTTCGGCATTCATAATACATAAAACACTTTTGAGATCTTGTATATTTTACTAAATTCACAAGCTTTCTTTAAAACTTTTATCACAAATCCAACAGAACATATAGTATATCAATAAAAGGTCTTTCGATAGATTCTACAGGAAATCTAAAGTCATAAAGACTTGAGAACTTTTTTTAAAGAAACCAAATCAAAACCTTCTTTATATAGCTTACTTCCTTCAGGGAAATATCTTCCGTCTATCGCACTATTTTTAACACAAGGTAGAATTATGCATAAGGATATATTTTTTACATAACAACAGAAATCGAATACCTTTAGTCTTTTGAAGCGAATAATAGTCGTTATCCGCAATAAATAAAAAATATTTATATTTTATAAAAAATTATTATTTCTGTTTGACATTATAAAATGAGAATTGTATGAATGGAAAAGAATTTTCCATCGAAAATAAATTCAAGCGTAAATCAATAATCTCCTCACGTGGGATACTGTGCTGTCGCGTGCACATTTAAATATATAAAACAAAAAAAGTTTTGAACAAAACTTTCAAGAGGATTTCATGAGATTTTTTGCTCTCATTAGTATAGTATTTTTAACAACTAGCTTGTTTGCACAAGAAAACCAAAATAAATCTAAGATCATTTATATTACACATTTTAATGCATATAAATCTCAAAAATCTGATTCTATTTCAAATAAGATTTACAAAAGTTTGGAAGAAGATTTCAAATCACTTGGATATGAAGTAAGAGAATCAAATACAGATCTATCTAGCACTCTTAAAACTGCCAAGGCAAACAACTCAATGTTTGTGATTGATGGATATTACAAACTAAATGAAACTGGGGGACTTAGTATCTACTCGCAAATATATAATCCAGATACTGGTTATATGATTGATGCATTAAATATCACAGATGAACTCTACGGAGCAGAAGGAGTTTCATTAGATCCAAAAGAAACACAGAAACCAGCAGATTCTACTATAGATGAATTCAAAAAGAAAGTCGTAATCCGTATTCGAACAAACACAAAAAGAACAGAGCGAAGAGAAAATATCAATGAAGCAGTAACAACTACAGCTCTAGGAAAAGATAAAGACTTAAAATTTCCAATTGCAGAAGAAAATGTTGCTAGCGCATCTGCAGATGTCTTTAAAATCTTAGCAGAAAAAGAAACAGTATCTGTAGCATCTAACGTTATTAAAGACGCGAAGAAACAGCCTGTATCTGTTTCAATCATCACAAAAGAGCAAATCAAAATGAGTGGAGCCAGAACTGTAAATGAGGTTTTAACAACTTACGTCCCTGGATTTTTCACTGTGGAAGACCAAGATGATACAATTGCTGGCTTTCGTGGGTTCGCACCCGATAGCAACGCAAAAGTTTTGCTTCTAATCAACGGTCACAATATGAATACAGAGTGGTTTTGGGGTCCACCAGACTCAATCATCAATGGATTAAACATGGAATACATTGAGAGAATTGAAGTAATTCGAGGTCCAGGTTCTGTTACATTGGGGCAGGGCGCTCTATTAGGTGTAATTAACATTATCACAAAAAATGGAAGCACTACAAACGGAACAACACTTTCTACTAAACTAGGACAGAACAATTACTCTATTGGAACCTTACAAGCTGGAGGGAGTGGAAAAGAAAACCCTGATTTAAAAACATTTTTCCAAGTGTCTACAGCTCGATACAATGGACAAGAACTGAGAAGCGAAGGATGGGCTAGAACACAAACTCTTTCTGGACAAGAAGGATACTATGATTATCAGCGCGGTCTTACACAATTAGTGCCAACGGCTGATGTCTCTAAAAAATATTCTGATAGTTTGAGACTTTTTGATACTTACACTCCTGATCCATCTGGAGGATTCAATTCTGTGATCACTCGAAGGAACGTGGCAACTAGTGGAGCACGGCTAAAGAGAGCAGACAGTGATGTAGTAACTGGTGTTATCAATTATAAGAATCTCGAATTAACAGGATTCTATACAAACCAAACAAGAGACTTATATAATTTCTATCGAGATAGAAATCGAGTGCAAAATACAATAAAGAGTGGAACCATCACGTATACCTATGATGTGAGCGATAAAGTTTCACTTAAATTTAAAAATTATTATACAGTGGATGATATTTTTCTTAGAAGCCAAAAAGGACTAACGTTAGGTGGCACCAGAGAATATAGATATGGTGGATCGATCATATTAGGACTCAATGATCTAATTAAAAATAACAATACCGCCATTGGTATAGAATTTAGAAAATATGATATGGGGCAAGTAAACTCTGATGGGAATAATTTCATACTAAATTACTCTCAAAATACAGCAGACAATGCTTTGCTATTGGATAAAAATGGACTCACTCCAAATGAAAGAAATCGCTATGTCTATCCAGGTAGCATTGCAGTAAGAAGTTTCTTTATGGAGGATTTTTATAAACTGTCTGAAAAAATAGATATTTTTGGAGCCTTTCGCTATGATAAACATCCCTATTGGGGAAGTAACGTTGCTCCCCGCGTTGGAGCACTCTATGAAGCAAATAAAGATTTGCGATTTAGATTTTCTTATCAAGAAGGTTTTAGAGGTGTAGTAGGGGTTTCCTATGCGGGAGGATTCGAGGGCGATGGCCATCTTAGAATTCAGAATTTTCCTTATATTGAAGCATCTAACATTCCTTCTTCTTTCGACAAACAAGGTTATCCTTCTGGTTTTTACAGAGATGTCCCAAAAACAAAGCCAGAAAAAATGAAGAGCTTCGAATTTGCAACGAACTACTCCTTTACTTCGAACTTATCGCTTGAGAATATTTTGTTTTTTAACAAAGTAGAAAAAGTAATCGATGTAGGAGTTTTGTATTGCGATAAACCAAACCCGACAGCAACAGCCCCAGGACCAAATGGATGCAATATGCCAAGACTTGGAAATGATACACCTGGAAACTGGAATGGATATTGGTTCTATAAAAATAACCCAGGAGAAATCAGACAGGGTGGAGCTGAGATTTCTTTAAATTACAAGAACAGATTGATTTCGGCAACTTTTAGCCAATCTATTGTTAAACTACTAACGGCATCGCCAGGACAAACAGACAGTATTTATTTAACAAGCGATCCAAACAATCGCCAATTTAGAGGTTATCCTAGTAACGTTACGCGACTACATGCATTACTTTACCCAGTAGATAAAGTTACAGTATCTTTTACCTACATTTTTTATCCTTCTTGGTATTCTCCTACAAACGAAAGAGTGGAAGGAAATCATTTGGCAAATTTAGGATTTAATTACAAGTATCTAGAAAATTTTGAATTTCATTTTATACTGAAGAATCTTTTTGCGGCTGGCAATTTATATCCGATGATAAGCAATGCTGGAGGTCCTGATCTTTCGAATGGAACACCAGCAGTTGAAAAAAGAACTTTTTGGGGAGGGTTTAGCTATACATTCTAAAAACCACCTTGTAACAATCCTCCACCTCCAAAAAAATCTTTTGGAGAAATGTTACATGTAAATGCTGCTGAGTCTTTACATGAAATAAAAAGAACTTGTTTAACACATGAATCAACATCTTTGGTTGCATAGTATGCTCCATCCAGAATTTTTCTGTCGCTCGTTGTAAGTCTTTTTACTAGGAGTGCAACGTTAGTTGAATCAAAACCACAAGAAGCAAATTTAACTAAATATGCATCATTTATTTTATTTACTGCATCATGCCTAGAAATAACATCTGGTCCATCTATACCATAATAAACTCCAGTGCAGCTTTGAGCGATTAACATTAAAAAAAGTATATATTTGTTTTTAAAAATCATAACCACATTCTGAATAACAAATCAAAAAAATAAAGAATAATTTTAATTTAAAATTATAAAATATATTTTTTATATAAATTAATTATAATCAAATAAAAATAAAAGACCTAATTTTCTAAAATTTAAACTTCTAAATTCAATTTCTTACTTTTTAAAAGTCATAATTATCATGATACGATAGTCGATTTATCTTAGTTTAATTTTCTAAAGTAAATGTCATTTATTTTTATCTAGATATTGATAGAACCCTAAAACAAATGAAATTTCTAGAAACTTGTTATTTAAGTTTTTCAAAAATGGAGATTTTTGAATTGAATCAACTTTTTAAAAAATAGCACGATCAAAAAACCTAGCAATCAATAAGCAAAGAAGGTAAAGGCGCAAAAAATTCAGAGTAGGGTAGATGATCTTACAATACTAATTCAAACCTATTTTTCAAATAGCGAAATAAAAACATTCTTACTCTCGAGAGCAATCTACAAGTTTTTTTGAAACAACTGAAGTTAGATTTCCCTAGTAGAATCAAACTTTCTTTCCAAGGCTAATTCTGATTAACCTCCGGCAATTCAATAAAGTAATTTTGCCTAGTATTAAAAAAATATTCCTTTTTTATTTCATTTAACTATGTGTATAAAAAAGTTGAGATAGGTTCTATTTTAAAGAAATAACTATATTCTCAAATATATAAATCTACTTTTGCGCTATAGGCATTTCCCTATAATACCTCAACGATTCTAGATTTTATAATTGACAATATTTTTAATTTACATTCAGAGTGAAAACACACTCCAAGATAAATGCGTTAAGAATTGAATGATATGCAGACCAATCATTTGACAAAGTATTTTACAATAAGGAAATTTATGAAACTACATATACAAACCTTTTTTTTAGCTACTTTCTTTTTGATTGCGATTCCTGTTTACTCTCAGGACAAACAGAATAAAAAGATTTTCATATCAACATTCTCTGCATATAAATCGAATAAAGATTCAAACGTATCCAATAAAGTGGTAGAAAGTTTAACCAGTAAATTACAATCCGTTGGCTATGAAGTTTCAAATATAGAATCAGAAAATTTAAAAGACAATCTAAATCAAAGTAAACAAAAAGGAGCAGGCTTACTTATCTCAGGATTTTATAGAAGAGAAGATAATGGAAATTTAAGTCTATATGGACAGATCTACAATCCAGATAAAGAAGTTATGATTGATGCACTGAATCTTACAACCGATATCTCTGGAATAGAAGGAATTGCACTGGATCCAAAAGAAATTAAAACATCAGATGAACAAAATATAGATGACTTCTCAACAAAAATTACAAATCGAATTAAAGCAAATATAAAGAGATCAGAAAGACATGAAAATATAAATGAAAATATAGTAAACCACCCAATAGGAAAAGAGAATACATTTCCCCTCCCCAAAGAAGACTTAAATGCTACATCTGAAGAGGTCTTTAAATTACTTTCAGAAAAAGATGATGTAGTTGTATCTGTTTCTAAGTTTTCTCAAAAAACATCTGAGGCTCCTGCAGACATAACAGTAATTAGCCGCGAACAAATTCGAAGGTCAGGCTTTAGAAATCTTACAGAAGCTCTCAACTTTGTTCCACAAGTCTATACTCACTGGATTGGACAAAACTGGAGTTCTGACTTTAGAGGCTTATTTGTAAATAATCAAATAGAAAGACGAGTTCTATATTTACAAGATGGTAAAAAATTAAATGATTACTTCCACTTTGGAGAATTCTACTCTGATGTTTATACAGATATGGAGCGTATAGAAAAAATCGAAGTAATTAAAGGACCCGGAGCAGCCTTATATGGAAACAACTCTATCACTGGAGTTGTAAACGTAATTACACGTAAACCAACTAAAAAAAATGAAATGGAACTTGTAACTGAATATGACTCTGTTTTAAGAAATCTAACCACAAGAGCATTATACTATTCAAAGTTCAGCGAAAAGTTTTCCGTCTCACTTGACGCATCCAGATTTGAGGGTAAAGGGTATTATACTTCTGGTTATAACTCTTGGGGAGGAACTAGATACTATGATCCAAATAGTGCAGCTAACGCCCCTAATTTCAACCCAACACCTGCTAACTCTACTTTTGGAACGAGTGAATATGGAAGAAACACGGCAGAGGTGGAGACTGGACAGCGGGCATGGACTTCCACAGGTCTTATGGCAAACAACGGGAAGTGGTTTCCAAACTATAACTTAGACGTTAAATACGGAGATTGGAATTTAAGATCCTTTTATATGTCCAAGAGAACAAGTTGGATTCCACCACAATCTGATTCTGGAGCTTTTGGGGGAGATACAGTTTACGGTTCCCCTAGAAACGATAGAATTTGGGGAGTAGGGGTCGTTTCTTTAGATTACACACCTTCATTTCTCGAAAAATATGAAGCTAGTTTCAAGATATTCAGGCAAATCAATTTAAATAGTGACTATAGAGAAAAAGATTATCAGGGCTTTGCTCAAGCTACAAATCCTCCAGGGGTTCCAAGCTCTTATGGTTCAACTCCAGCAACGCGCTTAACCTCTCAAACCTATCTAAATTATTTTCAATCCATGGGTGGCGGTGTCGTTAAACGCTACTCCTCAACAGCAAATACACAGGGAATTGAATACCAAGTCACTCCCTATAAAATAGATAATAAAGATGCTATCATTAAATCTTTCCGCTTTATGACTGGTGGAAACATGCAAGCAGTGAACTATATCAATTATCAAACAAATGTTGGTCTAAATGGATTGATTGATAGAAGGCAACAGGGTATTGCCGATGATGGAAGACAGTTTGGTATATGGACGCAATTAACATCCACTTTTAAAACAGATACCACAATTGTTCTTGGACTGAGATATGATGCTCAGAAAATCTATAACGTCTATCGACATCAGAATGGAATGTTAAATGATGTTGCACAAGAATCTGTTACGGATCCTTATCTTAGAACTCCTAGCACTGGTGGAAACCAACCCTTTGTTGGACCAGGTAACACGATCAATCTAACTACTCCAGTCAATGATGTATTTGGAAATAGAGTTGCTACCGGATATGTGCAACCTTTTCAAAGAAAGAACTTTGTTGCAGAAGATAAAACTCCTAGAATTGCCTTTATTCAAAATATTAAAGCAACAGACACTACAATTAAATTAATGTATGCGGAAGCATTTAGAATGGTTACTCCACAGGAGTTGATTCGATTGCCTAGAGAGTTAGGAAATGCTCAATCCGAAAAAGTTAGAAATAGAGAAATAAACATTATTCAACCACTCTTTAAAGGAGCGTTAGTTCTCAATTTTGATTATTTTAGAATGACTGGAAGCACAATTTATGCATTTAATGCTGCAACTCTTGCATTTGGTCAATCGCCTGAATGGAGCAATAATGGAGGATCTCTATCTGTTACCTATGTAGTTGACAATAAATGGAGATTAAATGGAAGTTATTCTAGTTATCAACTTAGAAGACCAAGTGATTCCTCTTTTCTCAATACTCTTTTTACACCAAAATCACAAGCTCTCAATTCTCCAACAAAACTATGGAAGGCAGCTATTTCTAGATCTGTCATAAACGATAACTACACAATCAGTCTTGAGTTCTACTATAACGGTTCAATTTATTTAATGGAAAATCCCCCTAGAACAAATAGTCAAGTTCTAAACAACGATGGCACACTTAGAGAATTACCACCGCTTCCAGGTGAGACAGCGACAGCCGCATCTTATTTCGGTTATGGAGTAGGGGGAGGCATAACTAGATATAGAGTTTGGAAAGTCCCAGAAAGTAAATTTTTCAACCTTACATTTTCATCTAATTTAGGAAATGATTTAATACTTGTTATTTCAGCAAAAAACATTTTCAACCAAAGAGTTCTTTATCCCCTCGATCAAGAAAGCGGATCATTTACAAGCCCGACGCTTGACCCTCGCCAACTACTTGGATTTGGAAGGGAGATGTATTTTAAGTTAGGATATAGGTTTTAATTATGAAAAATCAAAGAATTCCCATTTACCTATTTTTACTTATATTAACGTTTCACGCTTGCCCAATTACAAATAAATTTGTATTAAAGCCATCCCGAGTAAAAGGAACAGAAGCAAAAGAAATCATTCAAAACAGACTCTCATCTCTTTTTGTAAACGACATCTCCACAGGAAGTAACGACTCATTGGTGGCAGATTTTTTAATACCAACGATTGCAGGAATTAATGATACAAGCATCTACAGTAGAAGAGATGTTGAAAGCTGTGCCACTAAAATATTTCTAGGTGCAATCGCTATAGATCAACCAAACATTATTGCAAATAGAACAAAAAGAGCATCTGCCCCTTTACTACAAAGCAATCCAAACAGTCGACTTTATCCACCTATACTCTGCCAATTAAAACCAATAGATGACTGGATCGACTTAGATTAATTAGATTGCGTGAATCTTTGCAGCTGTTTTTCCTTTGTGTTTTTTGTGGTGATGCTTTGGCTCCTCATTCTCTAAAACATAATGAGGAAAATGCATCTTGGATATTTTATGAGTTAACTCCACCATCTTCTCAAAGCCTAACAATTCCATTAAATCTAAACTTTTCTCAAAACCTAGACTTTGAATAAATGTTAACATATTCTCAGCACCTAACGCATTGATTAATTGAGGTATCTCATTTAATCCTCGCTTTTTTATCCATTTTTTACATTGAGGTAAGGTCAGAGCATTTACAAGCGGTAAAACCTGTTCTATATTTACATCTTGTATAATTTTTACTAAATTATCTGATCCTATATATTTAATTAACCCAATAGATTTATCTGTTCCAATATTTTTTACTAATTCAATTGCACTTTCTTTTCCGAGTCCGCCAGCGAGTTTTTTAATATCGGCAGGCGCAACAGACGTAGCAATTTTTTTCAGATCTTCCATAGATAAACTATGAATATAATAAATTAATTCTTCATCAGAATTCGCTTCAATAATTTCAATTAGTTCTTTTTCAGGAATTTGGGTAATTAATTCTAGAATTTTTGCATCAGAAAGTTTCTGCGCTAAGTAAATCAATCGCTCTTTTTTTAATTTCGAAGATAGCGAAATCACTTTTTCGTATCCCAAATTCTTCATCAATTGAATAGATTTTGCAGGACCTAATTTTTCAAGATACTCATAGGCATTCTGAATTGTTAATATCAAAGTCATAGCTATTCCAATTCTATAGGGGTATTTATTCTTGCAATCAAATTAAATATTGAAAATAGTAGAGAAATGAACAATAAGAAAGCATTTTTCGAAAGATCAAAGATAGTCTTAAACAAAATCAGTCCTGTTTACTTTATAAGCGGATACTTATTGTTAGTCTCTCTTTTAACTTATATCAAAATTACCCCGTATGATTTGAATCTATCTTCTTTGATTGGACTATGGCAAGGCTTTGCAAATTTAAATTCTCACTTAATAGATAATAACTTTATTGTGTTCTATGATGGAGGATATGACGGTCAATTTTTCTATTTAATCAGCAAACAATTATTTATGAATGGACTAGAAAATCTACCAATATTAGACTCTTTCTTTATTCGATTTAATCGATTGGGATTATCTTTATTAGCTGGAACTTTTTCTTATGTAATAGGCTTTCAATATTATGCAATAATAACCTTACTTGTCTTACACTTCATTCATCTAATGGCATTTATTCTTATTCGAAAAATATTATCCAATGAAAATAAATATTTATCTCTGTATTTTCTTTTTTCTCCCTTTGCATTAAACTCAAATTTACTCCTAGTCTCTGACTCCTTACTAGCATCATTTATTGTTTTCTCCATTTATGCGTTAGATAAATACACAATCATTCAAGTTAGCCAATCTACTAAAAAAGAATTGAGTTGGTCTAGTTTATTCCTTCTACTTTTTATATTAATTTTTCTTTGCTTAATTAAAGAGTCAGGAATTGTAATTCTATTCTCTCTTTTATTTGTTAGTTTAATAGAAAATGGGACTAGAAATATTTTTCCAATACTGTTCTCTATAATATTGTATTTACTTATAATAAATCTATTGAAAATATCAATAAACCCAAATCCGGGAACAAACCCACTCTCTTTCCTACAGTTAATTGATTTCCCCTTATTTGGTTTTTTTAAAAGCATTCAATTTCATCCTAGTATGGATATCAAAAGCCTATTTAGAGAAATGGCAAAATTTCCAGTATTCATCTTTTTTATTTTATTAACACTGAATCTATTAAATATTAAAACTCCTCGGAAATTATTTCTATCAATACCTATTTTATTTGTTCTATTTACATCGGGAATAGGGGAGGTGGGTTATTGGTTATCTTTTGATAATATCTCAAGAATGTTTACAATTAGTATTCCTTGGATTATTCTACTAAAAGAAGATGATTCTGCGCATAACGATTATTATGCGCTTGCATTTAGCATTATTTTACTTTTACTCTTAATTATTAGAATTGTTTATATCAAAACACCTATGCGATATTATTTTTTTCAATAAATTAACTCAACCAAGTATGAATCCTTTTTTGGATCTTTTAGTTTAGATACTTTATCAATGCTTCTTTCCCACCTTCCGGTTTATAAGAAAGATAGCATTCACATTCTGAAAAATTTTTATCTGCAGAAGTAGGAACGCAACCAGAAATCTCAAAATTCTTACTTTGTTCTTTTACAATTTTCTTAGATAAATCTTTCGCTTTGTCAGGATTGATCTGAGCTCCTAAGGATCCCAATGCAGATTCTACGAGTGTTTTGGAATTTCCTTTTAAAACTGAGTATTTGCAACTAGATTCCATGAAAGACGGAGATTTTAACTCTATAGATCTCTCATTGGCTTTGCCTGAATATTTCTTAGTATACCACATCCCATCCAAATTTATTTCTTTCCCATCAATGACTTTTTTATATCCGGTTCCCCATCCGTCATCCGCCATAGGAGCATTTGGAATGGAACGAAGTTCCGGAGTAGGGTTATTGCTAGCCGATGAAATAGTTGCTGGCTTGTTATCAGATTGAGTCGAATCTTGAGAACTAGCACAATTCATCACGAAGATCAGTAAATTCAAAAAGAATATTTTAGATATTAATCTAATCATTTAAAACTCCTATAATAAAGATTTCATTATTTCTATTGTGGCTGTTGATTGATTTAATGTATAAAAGTGAATGCCTGCCACTCCCATCTTAAGTAACTCTCTGCATTGTTCTACTGTAAATTGAATGCTTCTCTTCAGAAACTCTGTTGGATCATCCTTCACATTTTGTAAATCATCAATTAACTTTTGAGGAATCTCGCAATCTGCCATTTCCTTAAAACGGTTAATTTGACTTAAAGTAGTAATTGGCATAATACCAGGAATAATAGGAACGTTAATCCCAGCACTTCTTGCTTTAGATAAAAAACTCTGAAAAAGTGTATTAGAAAAAAACAATTGTGTAATTAAAAACTCAGCTCCCGCATCCACCTTTTGTTTTAAAAATTTAATATCATCCTCTAGAGTAGGGGCGTCTGGATGTTTTTCGGGATAACACCCACCAGCAAGACAAAAAGTAAATTTTTCATTCCTTATAAACTCAATTAATTCTTTTCCACTTCCAAAACCCTGCGGATGCTTTGTAAATATACCCTGTCCCTTAGGGGGATCACCTCTTAAAGCTATGACGTTTTCTATTTTTTTAGATTCAATCACCTTTAGAGTGTCTCTTATTTCGGAACTACTAGCTCCTACACAAGTAAAATGACACATAGTCGTAATTTGGAATTGGTTTTGAATGGTTTCACACAAATCGATTGTTTTTTCTTTTGTTGAACCACCAGCTCCATAAGTCACAGATATAAAGCTTGGATTTAATTTTTTTAAATCAGCAACCGTATTTATAAGCTTTATATCTCCTTCAGGAGTCTTTGGAGGAAAAATCTCAAACGAGAAAACAGGAGATTTTGCATCCGAATATATTTTCGAAATTTTCATATTAACTCAATGTTAGGATAACTGGTATTATCCCCTTATCACGCTTCCATTCAGCCAGAGCTTTACCAACAAGCATTCCGGGCTTCAACTTATTTGGATCTGCTTTTACTGCATACCCTGCTGCCAAACCTGAGACTAACATATCACCTGGAAGAATAGATCCATCTGCAGCATCTACATGTAAATTTACTACTCCAAAGAGAGCGATCATTGCATATTCATTACCCGTTTTCTTTTCTCCGAGTTCCAAACTTGCGGACTCCACGCAAACACCTACAACCTTTGAAGAATAAGCGTTACGCGATTTAGAAATAGATCCTTCTTTATCTGATAATACAACTAAATCACCTTTAGTAACAATATCACTCGTAACTTTAAAATATCTTACTATACAATCATTTCCATTTGCATCTATCAAACGAACATTTCCATAAAAATCAGATTCCCCATGAGCAAGTATTGCTTTACCAGCTCCTACAATATCTTTCTTTTTAATGCCGATACCGTTTGCATATAGTGCATATTTTTTCTGTGAAGAAAATACTCCTCCAAAACCTTTTTTGGAAAATCCAGCTACTCCAGCTGAATCATCATCAATGCCGTTCGAGTAACCTATAACTCCATTATCATCTCCAAAACCGATAACTCCTTCATCTACACCAATTCCACTTATTCCAGAACCACCCTTTCCTTCATTTTTTCCATAGATAACAGAATGAGCTGGCATAGGAGGATTTATATTTTTAAACTCAGAGGAAGATGAGCCTTGTAAATGAATTAAACCTGAATGGGAATTATAATCATGAACGATAGGTGCGTAATCGTGAGTATGTGGCTTTGCTTCTCTTGCATCAAACAATCTTTCATCGTCAGCCGCTACAGCTTTATTTGGAGTATTAAGACCATTCTTAGCAAGCATAATAATACCGGGATTTTCTGTAGAAGCATACTTCAACCTCTTGTCATTGCCTTGCACAACAACACCTTCTTTGTCTTCGCCAGATTGAGCCAATTGAACTATACCATGCAATTCGGTAGTTGCTTTTTTTAATCTCTTATCATTACCTTGCACTGCACTCATTGCTGACTCTTCTCCATTGCTTGCAAATCGAACAATGCCTTCTTTTTCAGTCGTTGCTTTTTTTAATCGTGGATCATCTGCTGTTAAAACTTTTCCAGGAGTATCTGCTCCTAACTCAGACATAATCACTAGACCATATTCGGATACTGTCGCCTTTTTTAAGCGCTTATCGTTTCCTTGAACAACTACGCCTGGTCTTGTTTCACCATCTTCTGCCAATTCAACAATGCCAGGAGAATCTGTTGTTGCTAGTTTTAGTCTATCATCATCACTTTGCACGACTAGACCTGGTCTTGACTCACCCTTTTTTGCAAGACGAATCAATCCATAGTTATTTTCAGTAGCATGTTTCAATCGTTTATCATTTCCCTGAACGACAACTAATTCCCTATCTTCACCATCTGTTGCAAGTTCAACAATGCCTTTAAACTCTGTAGTCGCATCTCTAAGTCGTCTATCGTTTCCTTGCACCACCAAACCTTCTTTTGTTTCACCATCAGCAGCCAGTCTAACTAAACCTGGCCTCATAATAGAAGAGTAGGGTGGGGTTTCTGCTATAATTCTTTTTTTAGATAAAGTGATTATATCAGCATCAGCATAAATCTCCATTTCTGCGATTTGAGAAACATATTTCTTTTGGGAATTGGGTTTATTGTTAACGCAAAGTAATTTAAAAAAACGAATATTTGTGGGAAAGAACTTCCATTTATACCAAGTTCCTGGTTCGGACATAAATTGTGGTTCTTCGTGTAGTTGATGCCAAGAAAGATCATCTTCACTGTAATAAAAATAAAATGTTTCCGGAAAATTTGTTTCTTCCGCATTTTTGGATAAAATTCGGATTTCTTCGACCCTGTTTATTGAGCCTAGATCAACAAGTAGGAACTCTTCACCAGGAGCAGTTTTTTCTTTTGATGACCAACCATAATCAGGTCTTCCATCAATTATATTTTCTTTTACCCAAAATCGATCATTCTCGGAACTACAGATTATTTTTTCAATTCCTGCAATCAGAACTTTAAAATTAGAAAAGGCAGTCCGAAAATTTCCTTCTCGAGTACGGCGATTTAAACGAATTACCATCTTTAAATAAGCAGAATTTAACATGGAAAAATTCCATTTGCATTGCTTTTTACTTACTCTGGAATATTCATATTCTTTAATAATTGGTTCCCAGATTTTTCCATCATCCGATATCTCAAATCGAAATGTATTAGGCATAAACTCATTTTCTTTGTCCATCGAATCGAATTGTATGCAATTAAAAGAAGAAAGCTCTTTGAATTGAAATGTGATAACTGCAATCGACGAAGTAGGGGATTCCTCAATAAAGTTAACTAAAGATCCTTTTTCTAATTCATATTGACCTTTGCTTGTAATATTTTGAATAATTACTTCTGAAGGATGGCTGATTCTGACTGATTTGTCTGACATTTATAACTCTTCTACTAATTTAGTTTTTTTGTATCTAAAGTGCATAGCCTTAGTCTACTGCAAAGTATTTTCCTGTATTTTATGAAATTTTGTGCTTTTATATTAGATTTATCAAACTATTCATAAATACTAAAAAGTAAAATATGCTATCGAAATCACTTCCTGCTTAACAATTACTAGATAGTAAATTTCTAAGCAGATAGATTAAAACTTCACTCTGTTAATAGTTTCTACTTGTTTTACTTGAAAACACAACCAAAATAGGCGGATCGAGCTCTTCATGAAAATACTTAATGATAATTTGCTTTAAGAAATCACTTAAATCCTCTTGTATATAAATACTGCGTCCATCGACAGAGATCGAGATTTGCTTTAAAATATCAACCGATGACCTAGTTAAATGCATCTTACTCCAATCTATAAAGCTTCGCCATGAATCAATAACATGTTGAGCCGTGTCCATTTCTTGATTATTTTTAAACACATTCTCCTTTCCTTTTCTGCTTATATTTTTGCATATCCCTGCTACATAGCTTAAGTTAGTTTCAAAACCTTTTAACTTAGCCATTTGGTAAGCTTCGTCTACTACTTTGATTCCATACATATCGATTAATTTTTCATAAGATTCTTCTTTGTCTGTTTTTAAAGACTGGGTATTTGTTATTGTTATATTTAGATGGTTAGGGATTCCTGAAGGGACCGTCTGAGGAGTTAATGCATCATCCTCACGAGGAGATGTCTGTATTCCGGTGAGGGGTATTGTTTTATCCCTCTGAGGTATAATTTTGGAACCGGGATAATTAAAGGTAAAATAATAAACTGAATTAGTTCGCCCTGATCCGGGACGGTAATAAAGTAGACCTTCTTTTATTAATTCCTTTTTTCCGAGAACAATGGACTTTTTAGTTTTAAAACCAGTAAGTTTAAGCAGTAAGTCTGTCCCTGGCCAAACTTGTTTAAAATTTTGGTCACTAAATTTAAGCAGAACAGGATAAAGGGTCTTTGCTGCCGAACTCAATCTGCCCCATAGTCCAGAATCTATTATATCCGACATGAATTTTATGTATTGATTGTTGAATTCGCTCATAAATCCTCTGACAATGATTTATTAAAATTAGTCAGAAAGGGAATTGGATTGACAGAATGTGATTAGAATTTTATTATGTCTCATCTGACAATATTCCTTCGGACTTTCCGATCCCCGGTTGCTGCCGGGGTATTTTTAATAAGCGTCCTCTTGTACTAAACGCTTGTTTATGTCACATTATGTGTACTATTTTTAAAAGTCAAGTACAAGAACTGGCTGTTCTTTTTTTGCTGGTACATGGTTTGTGTATGGATCAATTTTTACTGCCCTTCTCACAAGGTAAGAAAAAGCCAAATCTGTTTATAAATGCTCGATTTACGTTTTATATGGGACGGTTTTACAAAGTCTTAAGGTAAATATTTTTTAAGAATACTTTTAACTTTCGATTCAATTTTGAGTAGAAGTTTTGGGTCATCTATTGATATAACTAATTTATTGTCGAATTTCTCAATGTTTACATGCTCATTAGACTTTTTATTCTTATTGGATTTTGGACTCGTAAGGATTTCGCTGTTTTTGTTAAATTCCTTTGCTTCTTTGATTGTTCGAAAGGTTCCGTTTTTATAACTTTGTATAAATTTATTAAAATCACCTTTTTTGTAGGATTGAGCTGCTTGGACTAGTAAGTTTTTATTGTCAATACCTGCATTTCGGCATATCTCTAGTTCTTTTGTGCCTAGATTTGATATGCTGAGTATTTCTGAGATATAATTTCTGCTTTTCCCGAAAATAATTCCAATTTCATTGTCCGTATAGCCATACTCGGATTTTAATACTTTCATCGCTTCTGCTTCATCATAGGCAGATAAATTTTCCCTCTGTAGGTTTTCTATAACGGCTAGTTTATATACTTCCTTTTCGGGCTTATTGAGAATTTTGCATTCCACCTCGGTCCATCCAAGAAGTGATACAGCATGAAAACGTCTTTCCCCGGCGATTATTTTATATTGTTCCTCGGAGTCAGATTTTGTTACAACGATAGGTTGTAAGAGACCATCTGCCATTATACTGTTTGCTAGTTCCTCTACGCTTTTTTTTCTTTCCCCTCTGGGTTGTTTTTCTGATGGCTGGATTTTTGAAAGTTTTATCTTTCGAATGGTCCCTTCTAGGACTTCTGCCTGAAAAATATCAGCAAGAGAGCCTAATCTTTTACTTTTTAAGCTCATCTAAAAACTCCTTCACAAAGTCTTCATATTCTTTAGCTTGTCTACATTTTTTGTTGTAATCATAGATGGAACACCTTGCCAAATGACTTTCGCCAATGGCAACTCCATCCGAGATGCAGCTATCGAAGACTTTGAAATACTTTGTCAGAATTGGGATAATTGTTTTTGTGAGCAAGGTATGTTGCTTGAGTTGCGTAATGAGAGCGCCAATGATCTCTAGTTGTGGATTGATCCTTTTCTTTATACTTGTGATTGTTTGTTGCAATCCCACAATCCCATCCACAGAGAATTTTTCTGCCTGGAGAGGAATTAATACGTAATTAGAAGCCACCAATGCATTGATTGTAAAAATAGATAAACTCGGCGGGCAGTCTATGATGCAGAAGTCAAATCCTGTTAATCCCTCCATTGAGTCTCGTAATATAAAAGGGGCGTCTACATTATTTGCGCTAACTGCTTCCATCTCAGCTAGTCTTTGTGTTGTGGGTGCAATAAATAAGTTATTGGTTTTAGTTTCTTTTATGATTGATGCTAGTTTTGCTTTATTATTAAAAACATGAAACATGTTTTTCTCTTCATCTGCTTTTGATGTATATATGCTAGATGAATTGCTTTGAGGGTCTATATCGAGTAAAATTGTTTTTTTCCCTCTCCTTGCAAGCCCATCAGCTAAATTTATGGAAGTTGTGGTTTTCCCCTCTCCACCTTTTTGGTTTGTTACGGATATTGTAATCATTGGATCTGTGTTTTAACAGGATTTGTATTCAATATTAGATTTTCAATTAGAAAACGATCGTAAGACTTGATTTTGTGAAATAATAGAAAACCCTTTTTAGAGAACCTAATCTCAATTGATTCCTTCCTTACGGAAATACTTTTAATCTAAGTTTAATCTTGCCTTCCATTCAAATTGAAAAGAGTATGGTTATGAAGTGTAGAAGTTTATTTAATTTTTAAATTCACAGAAGGAAACAACTGTCGGACGTCCGACCGATGTTTAAGATGGGGAATGGGAGAAAAAGAATCAAATATGATTTCGGGTTTAATAAAAAAATCAATGCAGGATCCCAAAAGTTTCTATGAAAATGTTGAAGCTTTTTTTGAAGGGTTTGCTCAAATTCTAGAATGCAATTGTGGAATATTGGTTCTCCAAGATAAAGAGGATTCATTTTTAGAAGTATCCTCTTTTGGATATTTAGATGATTGGTATTACTCCTTCTTGGCAAGGGGGTTAGGTAATTTGGAGAAAATCATTTCTACGGATAATTTTGTCTACTTTCCTTCTGAGAATTTTAAATTGTACAATCCTAAATCAAAACACGGATTTGGATATAGAATTGAATGTCAAGGTAAGGTTTTTGGTTTTATCTTTTTGGAATCTGTTCAAGAGCTTTCTGATCTAAAGAAGGAATTTGTAAAAATCATTTGCAATGATATTGGATTTATACA
This sequence comes from Leptospiraceae bacterium, assembly GCA_035345875.1. Lineage (GTDB taxonomy): Bacteria > Spirochaetota > Leptospiria > Leptospirales > Leptospiraceae > UBA2033. Next base: position 152,774 of record DAORDH010000003.1, read on the forward strand.
TTTATCAAAGACCAATTTTACAGAAAAAAAACCATTGGATCGAGACGAGATCAGTCATGATCTTTTTGCATTTCTATTGAGGGACTCGCTTGGATTTACTAATACTTTAAAAGCAAATCGATTTATAAATATACAAGGCGGGAGAGGAGTTGGTAAGAAGTCTTTGGTGAAATTTATCTATAATAAGTTAGGCTTACATGGAAAGTTAATTTATTTAAATGCCTTGCCCGACTCTGTTGAGAAGTTAGAAAAATCAATCCGAGATTGGATATTGCTTGCTGAGAATGGGATTTTGATCATTGAAAATGTTTCTTCTTTGTCAATTTCGCAACAAAGAGTTTTTTTTGAGATCATTAAAGAGCCGATCCTAGAGCCAAGGATTATTTTCTTGGATGATATGATGAAGCATCGAGAGGAATATCAACCATTTTGGAATCTATTGTCGCAACATACGATAAGGCTTCCTGAGTTATTAAGTTTAGATAAAGAAGTTTTTAGAGAAATTGTAAATATACTTTTCTATGATTTGAGACAACTTCATTCTAGGCCTGATATGATGCTAATGGATGAGGTTTATGAATTTCTTTTTCAGTATCCCTATAATGAGAATTTGCGTGAGTTGAGGAATCTTTTAGAGATGCCACTTATCAACTTAAAAGAAAATATTATTACAAAAGAATTTTACTTGAAATTAAATAACTCTGAAATAAAAAGCTTAGATTTTTATAATAAAGAAGATCTAGATTTAAGAAAAAGTGTACAAGCCTTGGAGCGGCAAAAGATTTTATTGGCAAATAAACTCTTTTCAGGCAACCAAATTAAGATGGCTAAAGCACTTGGAGTTTCTAGGGGGTCTTTGCAATATAAAATGAAGCAATTGGAGTTACATTGATGTTATCGAACCAAGAGACTGTTGAAGAGAGAAAAACACCAGATGGATTTGTGGTACGAGTTCATAGAGCTACTATGACCTATGAAGTATTTTCACGAAAGGGAGTAGAAATTCCTAGAAACTCTAAAAATAATGTATCCATTATCAAAGTGCCTAGGATTATTTTTATGGGCACTGCTTTTAATTTATCGCATTTTAGGTTGGCTGATTTGACTTATGTAAATGCAAGATCAGGTAAACTCCAAATTCCATATCAATTCTCAGATAGTAGTGATATTCGAATTCTCTCGGTTCCAACTGGATCGGATTCTGATGTATTGCCAATTATTCCATACCAATACAATTCAGTGAAAGAAATAGTTCATGCAGTTGACCAAGGTTTAGAGTTTCAAACAATTATAGTAGATGAATCTTCTCCGAAAAATGAAATGGTGAATCTTAAGATTCGATTTCCAAATGTAAATGTTCTTATACTACGAAAGAAAAATTAAATATTAAAAAATTATTTTAATTTTGGAAGCCTTTCAAATAATCGTTTTACGCACTTGTGAATTTGGAGTTATTTGAATGGAAGAGGATCAACAATACGAAGAACGTAAGACCCCAGGCGGGTTCTTAGTAAAAGTTCGTTTAGCTAAGCTCACATATGTCGTATTTACACCTAAAGGCCCAGAAGTGCCCAAAGGTGCAAAAAACAATTCAATTATAGTTCCTGTACCGCGAGTTGTCTTTTTAGGAGACGACTTTAATTTATCCCATTTTAGATTAGGGGAACTCAGTTTTGTAAACGTTAAATCTGGCAAACTTGTTATTCCTTATCAACATGGTGGTTCTCGTGATATAAAAACGATTTATTTAAACTCTGGAAGTGAGAGTGATATTCTACCGGTTATTATTTATCATTTTAATTTTGTAAAAGATATCATGAGTGCGACAGAGCAGGGGACTGAATTTCATCACATTGTCGCCGATGAAAGCTTATTGAAAAATGATATGGTTACACTTAAGATTCGTTATCCAACTGTAAACATATTGATCCTAAAGAAGAAAATCAACGTTGCATACGAAAATAAAGTTCCTGCAAATGCAACAACAGCTGAGAATAAGTCTGAATTTGCAACTCCTGTAGTAGATGCAGATATTGCAAGAGCAGCTGATATGGCTTCCTCTGGCTCCAATTTGAACATGTATTCGGAGAATCCTGTTTTTCTGGCAAGGATTCACCTTAGAAACTTGGAATTGGATAAAGTGAAACAACTTCTGTTTGATTTTAACTTAAAAAGTGAAGATATAATCTTTATTCGAACTTTCTTAGATGTCATGATCAAGAATGTGAATAATAAAGAAGAACTGGTTACAAATAAAGATAAGGTGAAAGTGCTAGATGAGATTTTTAGACTAGCAATCTTGATAATTAATCATAACGAAGCCGAATTTGAACTTGAACTGGAAAAGGGCTTATCGAAAGATGTTGCATATATGATATACGCGCTCTTAGAGAAATATCAGGAGCAAGCCAAGAACATTGAAGAAGAAATTATGCTCTGGGAATGGAAATATAGGGCTAGAAGGTTAATGTAATATTATGAGTAAAGTAGCATTTAGTAAATTGCTAGAGGCAATGAAAAGTTTAAATAATGAAGTAAACGACCAAGAGATTTGTAGACGTTTGGAGACTCTTATGCTGACCAGCAAAGATGATCTCAATCTATCCGTCGTAAACCATCTATTGGATAATCCCTTAGAATTTGATCCTAAAGAAATACCAGAGCCTTATACAATGTATGTAAAACACTTTATATATATGGTCAAAAGAAATGAAAAACTAGGTATTCCAACTAAATTTTCTTCCCCAAGTTCTGAAAAGGGTGGTAAAAAAAAAGAGTAATCTAAATTTCGAAGTCGGAGGAAGTCTTAAAACCTTTTGGATGATAGTTCAATATAGAAATATCCTTTTCCCAAAGATTGGCTTTATCCGCGGAGTAAATAAAGACTTTCATTGCAGCATAGGAATCATCTAATGCTTGGTGAAAATCTGTTCGATCTGAAGTCTTTATCGTATCAATTTTAAAATATTTTCTTAAATGTGCCAGTCCATGCTTCGGATAATTCGGGAATAAAGACCGAGTCATATTTAATGTACATAACACTGGTAGGTTAGGGAAGGGAATCTCCAATTTCTTGGATTCGAATAATAGGAAAGACAAATCAAAGTCTGCATTTTGAATTACTAACATTGAATTTTCTATAAAATGGAAAAATTCGGCTAATTTTTTATCTAGAGATGGTGCATTTTCGAGCATTTCTTTAGTGATTCCATTGACCAATTGGGCATCTTTTTTAAGTTCTTTTCGAGGAGAAATAAAAGAATGGAACTCTGCCAAGGGTTTATCTTTATTAAATCGGATAGCCGCAATTTCAAGAATTTCATTTTGTCCCGGTTTTAATCCCGTTGTTTCTAGATCAATTGCTGTAAATTCATAATCTTTGAGAATCATTAGGAACAGAAAGCTATCTTATGCCTTCCTTAGCAATTACTTTATAGATAATTGATTGAAAACAAGATCATAAAGAAAGTATCCATTTTTTTTAAGGATAATCCTGTGCAAAGAGGGGTCCATTTCTTCATTTTTTCCCTACTGGTCCATTTTTAACGAATTTTGACGTAAAATAGTAAAAATCTAGAATAAGTGTCACATTTTTGGCATTTAAAATCCCGTTTTTGATAAAATTAGATCACGCAATAGGCAAACTGTCATTCAGTCAGGGAGATTTCGTGGTATCCATATGTCAGAATGGCAGTAAAATTATTAAATATTGTTAAAAATTTATTGCCCAGCCAACTAAGTCGTGCAAACTGATCGAATGGCTGAAACATTAAAGGTAAGAGTGCGCTGTCATGCATGCACCTATATGATTGAGGGAACTGCAAAATATGGCAAAGGTCATTACGTCCCGGAGGGAGTTGACTTTGAATTTATTGCAATCGGGAAGGTTGAAACATCTAAGGGAAGGACGGTAAAGGCGGAAGTACTTTGTATTTGCCCAAATTGCGGAGTTAAATGTAAGTTCTCTGTCTAAAAATAGTCAAAAACTGCTTAAATTTAATAAATGATCTTTACATCTCCTCTTTTTCTGTTTTTCTTTTGCTTTGTTTTCGTTTTTAGATGGATATTTAATCAAAAATTCACTTCTATCTCCTTGCTTTTCTTACTTTTAAGCAGTTATCTTTTTTATGCAGGTTGGAACTTCTACTTTTTAGGGTTGATTTGGTTAACAACAATTGTGGATTTTTCTATCGCCAAACGAATCGAGTTTAGTTCTACCAGGAAAACGAAGTTTTTTTTACTCTTTATATCCCTGTTTTTTAATCTCTCCATTTTAGGTTTTTTCAAATATTCTGCCTTTTTTTTAGAGTCATTTTTCTCTTTTTCTGCTTTAATTGGATACAGCCTGGATAGAATTGTATTTAACATAATCCTTCCAGCAGGGATTTCTTTTTATACATTTCAATCTCTCAGTTATACAATCGATGTCTATCGCGGAGTTATATCAGCAGAAAAAAGCTTTCTTCAGTATGCCCTTTATCTGGCATTTTTTCCTCAATTGGTTGCCGGTCCAATCGTCCTTGCACAAGATTTTTTGCCTCAAATTAAAACTGTTTTTAAGAAAAATTTTGAGAGTATTAATCTCAAAGAAGGAATGTATTACATACTCCTTGGATTTTTAAAAAAATCTGTCATCGCAGATAATATATCTATAATAACCGATTTCATTTTTTCGGAAAATACCAATTTATCGTCCATTTCTTGGCAGTATTTACTGATAGGAATACTCTCCTACTCGATTCAAATTTATGGCGACTTTAGTGGCTATACTGATATAGCGCGTGGTGTCGCTCTGCTTCTAGGCTTTCATTTGCCTGAGAATTTCAATCTTCCTTACTTTGCATCTAGCTTAACAGATTTTTGGAGAAGGTGGCATATCTCTTTATCAATCTGGCTTCGCTCATACTTGTATATTCCTTTAGGAGGAAACCGTTTAGGAAATCTTTTTACCTATCGAAACTTAATGATAACAATGCTACTGGGAGGATTATGGCATGGTGCAAGTTGGAATTTTGTTATATGGGGAGGTTTGCATGGCTTTTATTTAGCCATTGAGAGATTTTTTCAATCCAGACCTTTTATTATGTCCCTTGTATCGGATATCCGACCATCTCTAAAAACAGCACTCTCTATTTTTTATTCCATTTTTACATTCATTTTGGTGTCAGTGTTTTGGATATTTTTTAGATCCCAAACTATTTCAAAAGTTTTTTCAATTCTTTGGGGGATTGTTACATTGCAATCAGGAATCACTCCGAGTTATTCTGTATTCAATCAGTTTTATTTTCTATTCTTTTTAGTTTTAATTGGACACTCAATAGGATATTTTGCTTCTGATCGAATTAAGGACTTTCTTGCAAGAAAGGATAGTTATTTTATCTTTTCTTTTTATGCATTTTTATTGATTGTTTTTGTCTTATACAGTGGTGAATTGAAACCTTTTATCTATTTTGTTTTTTAACCTAAATCATAAGCATAACTCTTTATAGAAAAATAAACTCTGAATTAATTTCTTTTTAGAATAGCTGAGTAGGTTGCCAAAAAATGAAACTATTCATATATGTAAAATAATGAGTTAGAAAGTTTACACTGAATTTTGATATTTATAAACTTAGAAGAATCAAAAGAGAAAAGAATCTTTTGTCATTTGAGTCGGTTTAAAAGCATAGTAAAATTCAATCTAGAATCATTGGAAAATGGAATGCAGGAATCTTTGTTGCCGGAAACTATTGATAAAAATATAAAAAGCTCAAAGAAGAATTGGATTCAAATTTTAGTCTTTGTCTTATCTCTCTTTTTATTCGATCAGATCTTTTTTGGGTTTTTCATTTGGAATTTGCCAAATGAATCGCCATGGGGAACGAATCATTTTTTTAATTTCATCTATGAAAAAAAGAGAATCGAAAAAACGCAAAAAGTAAATCAGAGGATTTTAATTATAGGTAGTAGCATTGCCTATTACTCTTTAGATAAAGATTCGATTCGAGAATATTTGCATAAAAAGTTAAACAAGGATTTTGAGATAGAATATTTATCTTATGCGGGAATGACTCCATTGGATTCCTATCTGTTTCGAAATCAAATTGAGTTACTGAAACCCGATTTAATTGTGTATCCAATTAATTTTATAGATTGGAGATTGCATCGAGCCTATGTATTGAATCCAAATGGTAGCAATGAAACAGCCGATGATCGAAGTTTGATTTTAGATGCATTGAATTTTGGAGATGCTCCTCAATCAAAATTTGCATTTCCAATGGAAGCGATTCTTGAATTTCATTCTCTTCTTTCTTTGGATAGAATTGCAGATTACTTATCGAGTTCAACTTTCTTGTTCTATCGTTATAGAGAAATTTTCTCTCAGAATCTAAGGAATATTTACAATCATCGATTTGGTAGGAATATTAGTTATCATGGGTATGCAGGTGTCCAAATTCCGGAACGTGTGAATTCACTTGGTTGGACCGGTCGCAATTTTTCTTTTTATCCCAAGGAGTATATGTTCGAGAGAGGTTTCTTAATACAAATTGTTCCAGAGATTTTAGAAAAAGGTCCTTTGATCTTGACACTATCATCTCAGGGATTAGAAGAAAAATACTCTTTTCAGGACACAGGATGGAAGAAGGTTGTGCTTCCTTTCAAATTTCAAAGTAAAGAAAATAAAATTACAGCTTCTCTTTCCAATGTCTGGTATCCTTTTCAAGCAAAAGAAGATCGCTTTGACCATTCTCGTGATGAAGTTGGAGTTCGTTTGCAGCAGACCTTTGGATTAGACCGCCCATTATCTGGCATGCAATATAAAAGAGAGGAAAGGATTGAAGACCTAAGATATATTTCCATGAGTGATGAGGAATACAAAGAATATTTTGAATATAGACTTCTTTCTGATTTTGAGCATCGTCCTGGTATTCGTTATATTCATGCTTTAAAAAATGCGAAGGAGAGATTGGCTAGCGAAAAGTTTAGACCTGGGATTCATATGCAATATTTGCAGAAATTTCTTGAGTCAATGAAACAAAAAAAAATACCTATTCTGTTGATTAACAATCCTGAGAATCCGCTTGCTCTGCGTTGGTATGAGGATTCACAATGGTATAAAGATCATTTAGATTATTTAGTAAACCTATCTTCAGAAAACGAAATTTTCTTTTTCGATCTAAAGCATAGTTTAAAGATGCAGGATTTTAGTGACTTCCATCATATAACTTTTCCAGGAATGGAAAAGATGAACTTTATTTACGGTGATTTGATTGCGGAATTATTCAAAGAAAAATAAACCTGAAATTAGAAAAAAAACGAAAACTCAAAATGTGTCTAACGTGGGGCAAATGAGCGTTTACCGCTCGGCATTGAAAAAGTTTTTTTTCAATAAAAAAGTTTTCTATATTTTCTTATTTCTCTTTTTGCTTTTTATTCCATGGGTGCCCGTTTTATATTTTGGGGTTCTAATTTATTTTCCTTATGATGAGACTGGAAAGAGTAGGTATATGCGTATCACCGGACCTTTAGTTCAATATGTGGGTGCAGAGTGGGTGAGCACAGATCGAATACCACCGGTTTGTAAAAAAGCTATTGTCGTTGCAGAAGACAGCGAGTTTTATAATCACAGTGGGATTTCGATTGAAAGTATAAAATCTAGTTTTGAATACAATCGGCGACAGGGGAGAATCGTTTCTGGTGCTAGCACTATCACACAACAATTTATAAAGAATGCTTTCTTGAGTAGGCAGAAAACATATGTTCGAAAGCTAAGAGAGGCGATTGGTGCTCTTATGTTCAATCTCCTTTTTTCTAAAGATCAGCAGATCACTTGGTATTTGAATGTTGTTGAATTCGGACCTAGGATCTATGGTTTGCAATCCGCCTCTAATTTTTATTTCAAAAAAGATCCATTTAAATTAAATGCTAAAGAATGTGCGGTTCTAAGCACCTTCTTAACGAGACCTGTTCTCTTTGGCAAAAGTTATAAAAATGGTCTAACTTCTGTCGCATTCCAAAAAAGATTCCACCGAATCTATAACGGACTTGTTCCTCCTCCAGCTAAAAAAGAAAAACAACAGCCAGAAGTCATTGAAGAGGAAGATATCCCGGAAGAAGATTCAGAGTAAAAAAGGTTTCAAATCAATCTCAAAATAAAGATATCCGAAGAGTGAACGGGCTATTAGGTGAAGTTAATTATCCCTACCTTTCACGTTAGTTTTGGAATCATTTTCAAAAATTTATTGCTTTATTGTTTAAGCATTTAAAAAAATCTATCTCTAAGGCGGTATAAAATGAGTAAAGTTAAGGTAGGTGTTCTAGGGGCAACTGGCTCGGTAGGACAAAGATTTATTCAATTATTAGAAAATCATGAATACTTTGAAGTAGTAGCGTTAGGCGCTTCAGATAAGAGTGCTGGCAATACTTACAAAGAAGTTATGAAATCACGATGGAAAGTATCTTCTAAAATTCCTGACTATGTTAGTAATATGAAGATCAGCCGCTGCGTGCCAAAAGAAACTCCGAATGTCGATTTGGTTTTTTCAGGATTAGACAGTGATGTAGCTGGTGAAGTGGAAACCGAATATGCGAAAGCTGGTGTTATGGTGATTTCCAATTCCAAGAATCACCGTTATGATAAAGATGTTCCAATCCTTTCTGCTGAAGTCAATGCAGAGCAATTAAAAGTTTTAGATGCACAAAAAACTCCTGGTAAAATTATTACAAATTCAAATTGCACAATCATGGGAGTTACGATTACTTTGAAGCCTTTAATGGATGCATATGGAATCGATTCTGTATTTTTAGTTTCTATGCAGGCTGTATCTGGAGCTGGTTATCCAGGAGTCCCTTCCCTTGATATTTTAGGAAACGTTGTTCCTCATATTGGAGGAGAAGAAGAAAAAGTAGAAATGGAACCACAAAAATGTTTGGGCAAAGTAAGTGGCGGAAAAATTGTTCCTGCTAATTTTAAAATCACTGCTCATTGCAATCGTGTTCCCGTTGTAGATGGTCATACTGTTTGTATCTCAGTTAAGCTAAAAAAGAAAACAACTGCAGAAAAAATTAAAAAGCTTTGGGCTGATTTTTCGGGTGAGCCACAAAAGTTAAAGCTCCCATCAGCGCCTAAGCAGGTGATTGATTATAGAGAAGAAATTGATAGACCACAACCAAGACTTGATCTAATGAGTGGAAACGGGATGACAACTACTGTTGGTAGATTGAGACCAGATCCAATTTTTGATTTTAAATATGTTGTGCTAAGTCATAATACAATTCGTGGAGCAGCCGGTGCTGCTATTTTAAATGCGGAATTAATTTATAAAAAAGGTTACTTGAGAGTAAAATAAATTGTCAGAACAAAATTCACAATTCTTTAGAGTAGTTGATTTTAATCCAGCTGCGCAAAGCGTGCAGGGAATGGAATCTCGTGGAGATTTTCAGTATAAAGGCATCTATCGTTTTTTTACGACCATTAATGAATGGACGGAAAAATTTCTAGCAAATAAGATTTTGCCGAATGCAGAACAATTAACTCGAGATATTAGCATAGAAAAAGACAAAGTTGATTTTTTTATAAATGAACTTTGTTTTAAAGCAAATCCTCCTATTATTAAAAAAATTACGACTGTAGAATTTGAATTAAGTGATATTCGTAAGTCAGAAAATCTTTCAACAGGATTGAGAAGGAATACGGTATTCGCCAGACCTTCAGCATTAGACGCAGGATCCTGCCAGAGATATATCAATGGTTGTAATGAAAGAAGTGTTGCTGCCATTAAACGGGCAATTGCAGAAGTAAGAGTTCCTTGGCATGGAGACAAATTTAAAGATTATATTTTCACAAGGATCAATGCAAATCGTTTGAGCGATACTTATGCATCTTATGATATTGGAAATTTATTTAATTGTCCTTATGATTCAACTAAACAGTTAAAAGAAATGACTGTAAATATGCACTTAAAACCAGTGCTCAAAAAGTTAGTAGATGATAAAGTCCTTCTGTTTTTTAGAAATGAAAAGGCTCTCAAATCGGCAAATAAGTCTGTATTTCTCTATAACAGTAAAGATGAAATCATTGAGCGAATCGAAATTTATGTGAATTATATGAAAAAGCATATCATTCCTTCTTTACAAAAAATTGGAGTGATAGGGGGAGTTTCTGACGAGGAATATGCAGACTTTGCTTCTCTTTCCACAAAAATTTTAGCCTACATGGACGATTCTTACGGGGATCAGAAATATATGGTTGAAGAACTGATAATTCTAGGTGCTTTCTATGAAAACTATCGTGAAGAAATTAAAAAGAAAGAGCAAAAAGATAAAGTCATAGAAGTTGTCAAGTTAGTTGAAAATGCAGGTAAGCTAGTCGATCTAGCTACCATACGTGTCAATGGGGATCCAATTCCGAAAGAGTTGATTCCGTCTATCCTCGCAAATGAAAATATTCTTTATTGCGAATATGATGATGGTAGTTCTCTTTTTGAATTTCTATTACATAAATCTGCTATAAATCTCGCGGCTGACTTGGCTCGTAAGATTTTCCAATCCACTGGAAATGATACAGATATTCGAATTCTCTCTCGTATGAATATCAATACCGCACTAGATGAAAATATCAAAAAAGATTTTTATTCAGCGGAAATGGAAAGTTTGTTTAAGTATTTACCATTTCTCACTCGACTTTGGCGTATGATAATGGGTAATATCTACGTTACAAAAGAAGAAGCAGAACAGATTCGCCGCCAAAAAGAAATGGAGCAAAAGAAACGAATCACTGAATCTAAATCAAAACAAATTGCAAAAGAAAAGTCTAGACTTGTAGAAGAAAGAATGAAACAGATAGACGAAATTGAGCAAGCGGGAACGGGTGCTGATGCGAAAGAAGAGCCGGATAAAAAACTAACGCCCGAAGAAGAAAAACAAGTCAAAGATGTTTTACAAGCTATCATTACAGCACTGGATTCTGCTTGGGATGCAAAACTTTATCCTGACAGAGAGTATCTCATGCAAAACGTTAAGACTGGCATGAGTGAAGACCAGTTTGTTATGTTTATGAAAAAGCATTCCCAGAAGGAAGTTTTATCATTTCAAATAAAATCCAAAAGTAATAAATATAAATGGCCTATACTTGTATCTAGGCATTATTTAAAGCGACATGGAAGACGTATGCTCGAGATTGCAAAGAGAGAATCGGATACGGAGAGAAGATCTCCAGCTCCCGATCAGGATAAATTTGACCTATTTTCTCATCTGGAAGAATTTCTAGAAAGAGTATTACCGAGAATCTAATGCACGGTGTAGAGCGATTTAGAAAAACCAAAATTATTTGCACGATCGGACCAGCGACATCCGACATCAATATGATTCGCAAGCTGGCTGAAGCAGGAATGAATATCGCACGACTTAACATGTCGCATGGCGATCATAAATTCCATGGTGAAATTATTCAGAAGATCAAAAAACTGAATAAGGATTTAAAATATCCAATTGCTATTTTAATTGATACTCAAGGACCCGAGATTAGAACCGGGGAAGTGCATACCGAACTTGATTTAAAAGTGGGTGAAATTTTTACCTTTCATGTAATTCCAGGTCAAGAGTCAGAAGAGAAATCAGTTTTTGTAAATTATACTGATATCATCAATGATTTAAAGATAGGCGATAAAGTTACCGTTGACAATGGATTAATCAACCTTGTTGTTCTTGAGAAAAAAGAGAAAGAACTTGTTTGTAGAGTATTGGATGGAGGGAAGCTTGGAAGCCGTAAACATATCAATCTTCCAGGGATTAAAGTAAATATTCCATCTATCACACAAAAAGATTTAAAAGATATATTATTTGGTCTAGAACAAGATATTGATTTTATTGCACTATCCTTTGTTCGAAGTCAGGAAGATATTTTACAACTTCGAAAAATTATCGAAGAAAACGAAGCACATGCACAAATTATCGCAAAGATAGAAGATGCCGAAGCAGTAAAAAATTATAGAGAAATTATTGCGTCAGCCGACGGAGTCATGGTTGCTCGTGGAGATTTAGGAGTAGAAGTAGAACTCGAAGAACTTCCAATCATCCAACGTCGTATTATAAAAGAATGTGCATTTCAAGGGAAGAGAGTAATAGTTGCGACTCACTTACTAGAAAGTATGATTCACAACCCATTTCCTACAAGAGCTGAGGTAACTGACGTTGCAAACGCTGTGTTTGAGGAAGTCGATGCAATCATGCTTTCCGGTGAGACTGCGTCAGGTAAATTTCCAGTTCGTTGTGTGGAAATGCTTCATAAAATTGCAATGCGTATTGAATCGTCAGGCGGTGGGGTAGGTTACGTTCACAATCGAAGACCTAGAAATAAGAAAGAAGAATTGGCTAGATCTGCAGCTCTTCTTGCTGACTCACTCAAATGCAATGCAGTCATTGTGATTACAAGGCGTGGAACTACTGCTAATAATATAGCAGCCTACCATCCTGAGCATCCAATTATTCATGCATTTACAAATATGACCTCAGTTCGTCGTAAGCTTTGGCTCAATCGTGGAGTATTACCTTATCGTGTGGATTTTTCTAGTGATCCAGAAAAGACAATTGCGCTTGCGATTGAAACGCTTAAGAAAAACAACATGATTGCGCGGGGGCAACAGGTTGTTATCCTCTCCGATATCATTGCTGGGGAAGATCGGGTAGAGACGATTCAAGTTCGAGACGTAAAATAACCGCCTGATTTTGTTTCGTTTTTAAAGATTCCCACGGATAAACACCGATGAAAAATGATATAAGACTCCGATTTTCTAATTTTATTTGTGTTTATATTACGACATTCAGGGAGAGTCCTTTTCTAAAGCAAATTCAATGAGTTTTGTGTGGGAATTAATTGCTTAAATGAAAAAAAATGTATTTCAATTCTTTCTTGCGTTTGCAATTACTCTTTCTCTTGCATCTATCGTTCAAGAAGAATTCTTAGACAATAAAGAAATCTTTCCTCACTTCAAAGAATATCTCCCAGATACATTAGAAGTGTTAGAAAAGGAATTCAAAAAAGAACCTCCAAAATTAGAGCAAGTCAAAACAAATCTATATGCAGGAAAAGATTATGAGTATTTAAATTCTTTTTTTGAAAAGCTCTCGAGTCTTGAAAGAAGCAAAGATAGAGTTATCCGAATTCTGCATTATGGAGACTCGATGTTATGGTCGGATATGATTACATCTGAGATCCGACAAAGATTTCAGAAAGACTTTGGGGATGGAGGTAGAGGTTTAGTTCCAATTACAAATCAACTCTCTCGAAAAGTATTGTCACATAAAAATAAAACGGATGAAACTCAATTTACTTGGAGGAACTTAGATCACAGACAATTTGTAAATCCACAAATTGGATTCTTGGGAGAAGCGGCTATTCCGAATTATTCGTTTGTCTCAATGCGACATGAAATAGACTCAGAGATTCCATGGTCAAATGTAAAATTGTTTTTTAGAAGTCCCCTTCCAAATTCTCAGTTCAAATCAAAAGTATTATATAAAGTAAAACAAATTTCAAATACGGTTACACTGGAAGATATTCCAGTGAAAGATTGGGAAATTAGTGATTCCAAGGATTGCAAAGAAATGGAGTTTGTTTTAGAAGATGGAGTCTCCTTTCAGTTAGATATTACAGGGATGAATTCAACTCCGATTTTTGATTCAATTCAATTTGAAACAAAAGCTGGGATTTCGTATTCAACTGTTTCTAGGCAAGGAATAGAAATTAGTGATTTATTGTTAATAGAAGAAAAAAGTTTAACTTGTGGATTTACGCGATATAAACCAGATTTAATTGTTTTTCAGTTTGGTGTAAATGAATCTGAAAATTTAGCGCGTAAAGCTTTTATTACGCCAGAAAAATATGAGAAAGATTTAGAAGACGTTATCCGGCGCTTTCAAAAAATTTTACCAAACACAAATATTCTACTTATTTCTCCAATCGAGAGAATATCAAAAAATGAGAAAGGCATCTTTCAAACCATGCCTGAAATTTTATTTATCAGAGACAAACAAAAGGAAATCGCAGAGAAAAACAAAATAGCTTTCTTTGATAGTTTTACTGCTTTAGGCGGATCTGGTCAAAATGATGTGCTATATGAAAATGGATTTATGCAGCCAGATAGGACTCATTTAACTCGTAAAGGAGGGGAGTTCTTTGCAGAAATTTTCTATTCTGATTTTTTTACTCATTATAAGAAATTCAACGGGATTGTAGAAGAAACCAAACAAGCGAGTCTAGAAAAATTAAAGAAAGAAAAGAACAAAGAAGTAAATTTTGTCTCCAAGGCTTATTTTTATTTTTTCCTATTTGTTTGGATTGTCTCATCCCTTCTTACAAGATATCCGGAATATAAAATTGGATTTCTAGCGATTGTCTCTTTTTATTTTTATTCTACATGGAATTTCTATGCAGTCTTTATTATTTTACTTTCAACGGTTATAGATTATTTTTGCGGTCTGCAAATATATAAAAAAAGACAAACGGGAAAGAATGGTAGCGGCTATTTAATATTATCCTTATTGTCTAATCTTTCTCTTCTTTTCTTTTTTAAATACTATGACTTTTTTGCAGGTCTCTTGAATGGAGTTTTGGTAAATGGAAATCCAATTCAAATTCCTCTTTTGCATTTGATTTTGCCTGTTGGAATTTCTTTTTATACATTCCAGACTCTTTCGTATACGATAGACATTTGGCGAGGAGTATTGGTTCCAGAGACTCGAATGTTTCGATTTGCAGAGTTTGTTGCTTTTTTCCCTCAGTTGGTTGCAGGTCCCATCGTGCGTGCAACTGAGTTCTTGCCCGGTCTTAAAAATAGGGGAGAACATTTTTATTTAAACTCAATTCAATTTTCAAACGGTGTATTTCAAATATTAGTCGGAGTCTTAAAAAAGATTATAGCAGATCGCTTAGCAGCAGGAATAGTAGATGGAGTTTATGCAAATCCTGATATGTATACAAGTCCTGAAATATTAGCTGCGATCTATGCCTATGGGGTGCAGATCTATTTTGATTTTTCTGGCTATTCAGATATCGCAATTGGTTCTGCTCGTATTTTAGGTTATAACCTTACCTTGAATTTCAATCGACCTTATACTGCTTACTCCATCAATGATTTTTGGAGGAAATGGCACATATCGCTTGGAAGCTGGTTCAGGGATTATCTCTATATACCGCTTGGTGGAAATAAATCATTTGTATATCGTAATTTACTGATTACATTTATACTCTGTGGAATTTGGCATGGGGCTGGTATACCTTTTTTAATTTGGGGAATCTATCATGGAGTTTTGCTAGTTATCGAGAGAGGGCTCAAAATTGACCGGAAAGAGAATTATTTGATGAGACTCATAACTCTACATTTGGTTTTAATTGGCTGGATTGTGTTTAGAAGCGATAGTTGGCTTACCTTTCAGAAATTAATTCAAAATTTATTTAGCTTTCATATGAATATACAAAATCTAGAACTATGGATTATTTTATTCTTGTTTGCCTATTATATTTATGAATGGATTGGGTTTAATTTTATCAATCGGATTCAATCTTTATGGGAGAGTTCATCTTTTCTTTTTCAAGGTGTATTGGCTGGGATTTTGATTTTAATTGCTTATTATTTGCACCGAGTGGAGATAAAGCCATTTATCTATTTTCAGTTTTAGTGTATTTGAGTAAAAGTGGCTATTCACCGTCTGCCTTTTGCTTGACAGTAAATACAACTGGAATGAAAAATTAAATATGAAGTATATTTATTATATAGCCCCGATAGCACTTGTGTTGTTTATAGGCTTTTCTTTTTTTAGTGATTTTACAAAACCCAAGAAAAAAAATGCAAGCACAGCACTCGAGAGGGCAGAAGAAATGTATTCAGAAAGTGCAAATGCAAAGAGAAAAAAAAGAGCAAGCGGCAAATCTCTGTTTGATGCTGATTCTAAATTCTTAGAATTTCCGGAAATTGGAAATGAAGAAATTGATTTAAATGCTCCTCTCACACCAGAAGAGCGAGAAAAGAGAAGAAAATTTATTATCGAGAAAGCTAAAAAGCTTGCTGATATGTTTCCAAATAATTCTGTCATTCCAAGGCATTTATCACCGGATGCTTTAAAAAAGTTAGAAGAGACAAATCAACGAATGGCATCTATACAAAACCAACTCATACAAAATGAAAAAGTTTCTAAAGAAGATAAGCTTTTTTACTATAAAGAAAGACTTAAAACATCTAAAGACAGACTCGAAGTATTTAGGTATGCTCTTGGTCTAGAAAATAACGGTGTTTTTGATGAATCAAAGTTAGAAGGATTTTTAAAAGAACGTTATGATATATTTGTTGAGAATGAAAAAGCCTACGCAGATGAAATCATAAAAGTAGAAAAAGAATAAACCGAGAGGACTAAAATGAAACCAGCTTTATTAATTACCCAATGTTTACAAAATGATTTTACAAAATTAATCGGCAAATTTGATCCATTCCCAAATTTACTTCATATAGGATATGATGAAGCTCGGAGGATGCTGAGCGAAAAAATAGAAGAGGGACCTGTTACAACGGTAATGGATTGGGCATATCAGACTCCTTCTGAAAAACTTACAATTATTCATATTAGAGACTGGCATAATCCAAATGATCCTCTGCAAAAAGATCATTTGCAACAATTTGGTGCACATTGTATTCAAAACACAGAAGGAGCTGAGTTTGTATTTGCAAAGTCAATACTACCAAATCGACCTCATCATATAGTTAACGCATCCGGTCTAAATGATTTTGTAGATACAAATCTAGAAGAAATACTTTCTTCCTATAAGGATGAGCCAATTCGTGTCGGGATCATGGGTGTTTGGACGGAAGCGAAGGTAACCTTTCTTGCTTATGATTTAAAGACTCGCTATCCGAATTTTGAAATTGTTGTTTGTTCTGCTCTCTGTGCAAGTTCCTCTAGAACCATGCATTTTATTTCGCTAGAGCAGTTAACGTCAATTCTTGGGGTCAAGGTATTTTCTTCTATTGGAGATTTTACAAATTTTCTGACAGGAACTCTTCCTAAGATAGAGCATAAGATCCAAGATTCAAAAGGAATACAGATTAAATTTTCGGATCCAAATTATTCTGTGTCGGATACAGATATGCAAATACTACTTTATCTTTTTAGAGATGCAAAAGATGTAGAGTTTCTTTGTCTAGATGGAGGGTTCTCTGGAAATGTTGTTTTGAAGGCAAAAGCAATTGATAAATATGGTCATACTCAAGTTCCAACAGTTATCAAGATTGGGAAAAGAGAATTGATTGGAAAAGAGAGAACTTCTTTTGAAAGAATTCAAGAAGTATTAGGGAATAATGCTCCTAGTATTGTGGATTATGCAGAATTAGAAGACAGAGGAGCTATAAAGTATCGTTATGCGGCAATGCTTGATAATGGAGTGCTTACATTTCAAAAGTATTATGCAAAGATAGACGATATGGATCGTATTAAGCATAAGCTCGAAATTGTATTCAAGAGACAATTAGGTAGACTTTATGATGCTTCTACAAATGAAAAATTAAACCTACTCTCCTATTATGAATATTCAAATAAATATGCAGCATCGATTCGAAATAAAGTAGAGACTATTATAGGAACTAAGGCATCTGGCAATACACTTAATTTACATGGGTATAGTTTTCCGAATGTTTGTAATTTTTATGAAATAGATCTTGCTACCTTACAAGAAAATATAACTCCGTATCATTTTGTTTCTTATCTACACGGAGATTTAAACGGGGCAAATATTATAATAGATGCACAAGAGAATGTTTGGTTGATCGACTTTTTTCATACACACAAAGGTCATATTCTAAAGGATTTAATTAAATTAGAGAATGATATACTTTATATTTTTATGAAGATTGACTCTTTGGAGGAATTCAAAGAGGCAGTTCATCTTATTGATATTTTGTTAAGTGTTCCGGATTTAGGCGAACCTTTAAATGAAAGTATTTCGAATCAATTTACATTTCCTCAAATTATAAAAGCATCTAGAACCATCGCTTATCTCAGATCCTTTTATCCAGATTTGATCCATACGGATAGGGATCCTTATCAATTATTTGTAGGACTCATGCGTTATTCGATGCATACATTGTCTTTTGATGAATCCAATGATTGGCAAAAGAAATTGGCTCTCTATGCAGGTTCAATTTGTTCTGCAAAAATTAAAAATACTCTGCAATCTACCAAAGATTTACGCATTGATTTTATTGAGAATCCATCGAATCAAAATGAAGGAAAGATGGGTCTTACAATTTTACCTGGCAGAAATGATAGAGCAAGAAGTATTGCAGAAGATTTAAGAGTCATTGGTGAAAATAATATTACAGCAGTTATTTCTCTGATTACGGAACCGGAGTATGAAGAGTATGGTGTAGCTTCTTTAAAAGAGGCATATAAAAACGCGGGGCTAACAACGTGTTATTTCCCAATCATAGATCAAGGAGTTCCTGATTTTATCACTCTAGATAAAAATTTAAAATGGATGCATGAAATTCTGTCTAAAAAACAAAACGTATTAATACACTGTGTGGGAGGTCTTGGTCGATCTGGAACAGTTGCCGCTTGCTACTTAATCCGTTATTACGGACTCAGTGCAAAGGATGCTATAGCCCATGTGCGGAAGTATCGCTCTGAGCGAGCAATTGAGTCAATAGAGCAAGAAAAATTCATAGAGGAATTTGCAAATAAGTAGAATTATGACATCAGCACAGAAAAAAAAGGTAGGATCAAACGAAGGAATGGAAGAATTAGTTAAGGTTGAAGAAATTCAAAAAGCAAAAGAAAAAATCAATGGACTACTAGAAGAACTAAAGAAAGAAATTACAGGGCAAACAGCAGTTATTCGCAATATAACAACTTGTCTAGTTGCACAGGGACATGTTTTGCTAGAAGGAATGCCCGGACTTGCAAAAACACTTCTCGCAAAATCGATTGCGCAGAGTATCGATTTATCTTTTAAACGAATTCAATTTACTCCTGATTTACTTCCTGCCGATTTAATAGGAAC
This sequence comes from Leptospiraceae bacterium, assembly GCA_035345875.1. GTDB lineage: Bacteria > Spirochaetota > Leptospiria > Leptospirales > Leptospiraceae > UBA2033. Next base: position 171,801 of record DAORDH010000003.1, read on the forward strand.
TGTCATCTTTAATCCAAAAACGGCAAATTTTGAAACAAGAAAAGGTCCAATTTTTACTGGAATTCTTCTCGCGGATGAAATCAATCGTGCTCCTGCAAAGGTTCAGTCTGCATTGTTACAATGTATGGAAGAGAGAATGGTTACTATCGGGGAAACAACGTTTCAGTTAGAGACTCCTTTTATGGTTCTAGCAACGGAAAATCCTATCGACCAAGAAGGAACTTATCAATTGCCGGAAGCACAAATGGACCGATTCTTAATGAAGGTGAACGTTGGTTATCCGGAAGAGTCAGAAGAAATTGCAATTCTAGGACAGCATGGAAGTGTTTCCGCGAAGAGTAAAGAAATTAAAAAATGTCTCACTCGAAAGGAAGTGCAAGAAATTTCCTCTTTATCGGATAAAATCTACATCGATGAGAAATTAAAAAATTACATTGTGAAATTAGTTCGAAACACAAGACCGCAAACTTCTAAGTTAGACGAAATAAAGCCCTATGTTAAGCATGGAGTTTCTCCTAGAGCCTCCTTGGCACTCCTTCGCTGTGCAAGAGCAAATGCTCTTTTAGAAGGTAGAAATTTTGTAATTCCAGAAGATATTCGATTTTCTATTTATGAAGTTATGCGACATCGTATGATTTTAACATTTGAAGCTGTTTCGGAAGATGTAACAGTTGACTCATTAATAAAAACGGTTTTAGAAGTAACTGAGCTTCCTTGACTTGTATAAGTAGGTAAAGTCTTTTGATACTCAAAGAGTTAGAAAAGTTAATTCAGGAAATTGAATTAAAATACAAAAAGAAGATTCGTAGTAACCGTGCGGGATCAATTCTTGTGAATCGATCAGGTAGAGGAATGGACTTTAAAGAGTCTAGGGTCTATATGTATGGAGACGATATTCGCTTTGTAGATTGGAATGTTAGTTCTAGAATGGGTGAGCTATATATTAAGCTCTTTCATGAGGAAAATGATCGAACGATTAATATATTTTTAGATATATCTAAATCTATGTCCTTTAGCGGAGCGAATTCTTATTCCAAATTTTTTATTGGGTTTCAGTTTTTAGCATTTATTTCTCTGCTTTCTGTCATGACTGGAGATCGTGTAAATATAGTTCTCTACTCAGACAAGATTGAGTATGTTGCGCCTGGAATAAAATCTAGAGTAGATGCCTATCGTATTCTCCGTCGTATTAACGAAACAACTCCAAAAGGCAAGACTGATCATTTACTCCCACTCCAATATCTAAAAAATAAAATTCCGAGAAATTCGATTTCTTATATTATCAGTGACTTTTCTGGTATAAACGATTTGAGTCCGTATCGAACACTATTGGAAATTCATGAACTATACGGAATTCGAATTAGTGATCCAATTGAAAATATGAATCATCCTGCTCTGAAAAGTTTTTTTGTGCAAAATATTGAAACTGGAAATGGAGGAGATTATTCCTCTACTTATAATTCAGATTCAGATATACTAAGCGAGTTTTATCGATCTAATTTACTGAATCTTAGAACGGATTCAGATTTAGGAAAATCAATAGTGCGGTTTTTAAATAAATGAAACTTTTTATTCTATTATTTTTATTTCCTATACTATTATTCGCAGAGGTGATAGAAAGTTATTCTAAAAAATCTGTCCAGGTAGGGGAGGAATCCATACTAGAGATAAAATTCCAAACAGGAGATGTGGCAGAATGGAGTTTGCCTCAAAAAGGTTTTTTATTCTCTGAATCTGATGCAGAGACTCCAATCGGAGAATTAAAAGATATTACTCAAACACCAACAGAATTAAAGTTTACATATGTATATTTTGAAGCCGGAAAATTTAGTGCAAATGTCAGTTGGAAAACTTCTTCAGGTGAAACATTCAAAAGTAAAGAGGAATTAGAAGTCAAATCAGTGTTATCTGGGGAGAAAGAACCAATCGATATTGCGGAACCTTTTGTTTTTTCTGGATCTTATATTTTGCGGTTAATCGGTATTATTTTATTTGGAATAGGAATAATTTCTGCCTTCGGATATGCACTTTTCTTTTTTAATAATAAAAAGAAAGTTCAGGCAAAGGATGCTATATTTGAAAAATTAGAAACCGAACAAGCAGCTGATTACTATAAAAAGCAATTACAGCAATTGCTATTAAATACAGAAATTTCACATAAAGAGTTTATATTTCATTTGTCAGGTTATATTAAAGAGAGAATCGGTGCAAAATTAGATACTTCTGTCTTTCATTTAACGCAAACAGAAATTCACCAAATATTACAGGATAAATATTTCGTCGCTAATATTGAACTTCTTACAATTGATAATTATTTTAATTCTGTAAAATATATGCCGAACGAAGAAATGATTACTCGTGAGAATGCATTGTCACTCATTAAATACTGGGAAAAGATTTTAGCAAAATGAATTATTTTGAAAGACCTGAACTATTGTATCTAATACCATTCGTGATTTTATACGCTTTTTTATTTTATAGATTTAAGTTTCATGAAAATAAAATGAAATTAGATTTAGGAAATCAATCAAATGTTCCTAAATTTCCAACCCTAGAAACTATAAAAATTTATTTTCCATTCTTACGATTTATTATTCTCATTTTATTAATTTTATCTTTGGCAGGTCCCGGATCTCAATCTAGTCTTCTGCCAGATGAAAAAAATGGAGTAGATATGATGATTGCGATTGATGTATCTGGCTCTATGGTTAGAAGCAATGATTTCCTGCCCAAAAATCGCCTAGAAGTTTCGAAAGATCTAATTAAAAATTTCATAAAGAAAAGAGTGAATGATCGAATGGGACTTGTCGTATTCGGTGGAGCGGCATATCTACAGTCTCCTCTTACAAATGATATTGAGTCGTTAGTAGAAATTGTTAGCGAAGTGAATCAAAATACAGTGGATGAACAGGGAACTGCAATTGGAGATGCAATTATACTCGCTACATACAGATTAAAAACATCTAAAGCTCGTTCTAGAATATTGATCGTGATTACAGATGGGGTTTCCAATATAGGAAAGATTGATCCAATTACTGCAGCAGATACTGCGGACAAATTTGATATAAAAATCTATACGATTGGAATTGGTAAAGATTTACAAGGTGTGTTCGAAACAGATTTTGATAGTTTAAGACAGATATCAGAGAAAACAGATGGAATGTTTTTTCGTGCAACCGATTCAAATGAATTTACAGAAGTTTTGAATTCTATTGATACACTTGAGAAAGACAACTTAAATGTGAAGCCTAAATTATTTGTGGAACCTTATTATATGTATTTTTTATTACCGGCAATTCTACTTTTTATTTTTGATATTATGATTAGAAGTTTTTATCTTAGGTATTATTTATGAAAAATTTGGATCCTAGCTATTTCATACTAATCGTTTTTTTATTAGCTTCCTTTTGTGTTTATCTATTTTATAAATTGAAGCAAAGAATTGAAATCGAAAATTTTCTGAAAGTGTATACAGGTCTATCATCTAAGGTTACTCTGCCACCAAGATGGATACTTATACTTCGATATTCAATCTATTCAATCATTGTAATTTTGCTTTGTATTTCTATTTTGAATCCTTCTTTCTCTGAAGAATCAGGTGCGGACGAAAAAATTATCTCTGGCGTTGATATAGTATTTTTGGTAGATGTAAGTCTTTCAATGAATGCGACTGACGTTTTACCAAATCGACTTTCTCAATTTAAGGAAACTGTTTTGAGACTATTGCCTTCTCTAAATGGTAATCGTCTTGGTATCATAGCATTTGCCGGTGTCCCATTTCTTTACTGTCCAATGACGAATGATATAGCAGCCTTCTCAGATTATATTAGAGGTCTTGACGTTGATATGATTCCAAATACAGGAACCAATTTAAAAAAGGCATTTGCAAAGGCGGAGGAAATATTTAAATCTGGAAAGGTTCTCAGAAATAAGGTCTTGATTTTGGTTACAGATGGTGAAGACATAAAAGGTAGCACTCCTGCAAGATTAAATGCTGATTTGGTAATCTGGGGAGTTGGAACAGAAGAGGGCGGTGGTATTTTCTATAAAGATGAACAAACTGGAATCGCCGGATACGTTACTCGCTCTGGAAACTTAATAGCTGATAAATCGAATACAGATTTAATTCGCACTAAATTAGATGAAGAATATTTGCTAGAGCTTGCATCTATTCAGAAAGCAGACTATAGTAATATTTCTGCTCAACCACAGAGTGCAGATAAATTAATTTCAAAAATCCAATCTATGTCTAAAAATACTTCTTCAAAATTGAGCAATATGTTTAAAAAAGATGGGTATCAATACTTTCTATTTCCAGCTTTGATACTTTTTCTTTTAGATATTAGTTTATTAGAATATTTATTTCGTAAATATGCAAACATGCATTCAAATAACTAGGTTGAAACAAACTATTTTAAAATGTTGCGCGCTTCGGCAGAAGCATAAAAGCCCTCTAGTCTTGCTGTGATTCTTTTTTGTATATGAGATTGCACTTCTGGAAGAGATAAATACTTCGTTAAAATTTTTATTAGATTATCAGTGATATCTTTTTTTTCTACTTTATAGAGTGATAAGATTTCTTTTATTTTCTTATCTTTGTATTGAGTTTGTATAACATCAATATGACCCTCTAAAATTTGAATTAACAAGGGAGATGCTTTGATAAATTCTAATTCTGATTTTGCGATAGATAAGATTTTTTTTATATCATTTTTATTTGCGTAATGTTGTAAGTCCGCAACTTCCTTTTTTGAAATAAAATTCCATAGCTCATCTGTTAATTCTTTCGATGTCTTTGCATCTAATTCTTGGTTCAGTAATTTCTCGCTTTGTTTTAAAGAGTTTTGTAAATTGGCTTGAATAAACGCAGTAACATTCTTTTCTATGTTTGCTTGCATTCCGGGTATGTTTCCTAGAAAATCTTGTCCTAATTTAAAAAGAGAGGAGGCGACCGGAACATTTTTAGCAATTGAATTTTCTCCGCCGATAAATTCTGCAATTGCATTGTATAAAACACTCGAGATCATCTTTGTGTAAACAGGCGAGTTGATGATATTGTGCACAACGTCTTTTCTTAGCTCGGTCATGCTAAGACCCATATTCATGCTTTCTTCAAAAATACTTTTAGTGAGAAGGGAAGTTAAGGGCTCTTTGCTATTTTGAATGGTTTGGTAAGTGGATTCCGATAGATTCTGTGCTAAATTTTCTAGTTCTTTTTGAATTTCCCTAGATTGTAGATAATTTTTGGCGGAATCAAGAATGTAATTTTTGTCAATTAGATCATTAAAATTTATTTCGACTATCGTATCGTATAAACTTTCTACTTCAATCTGTAAATTGCTTTTTAATTTTTCGCCTTTCCATGCTGAAACTTCATACTCTATATGCGCTGCCAATAATTTTTCTATTTGTGACATTTTTCCTTACCTATTTTTAGTTTGTAGTTAGTCGAAAGTGATTTATAGGTTAATCAGAATAAAATATTTAGCAAGTCTTTTTATTCTGATTCATCTAAAGTAAAATGGATCGGGATTCGATGTGTCATTTTTACTGGTTTTCCTTTTGCATAGCCAGGTAAAAATTTTGCTTTGTGAATGATTTTAATAGCTGCTTCTTCAAAACCATATCCTATTTTAGAAGAAACTATCTTGGCGCTTTTTAATGTTCCTGTTTCATCAATTTGAACAGAAAGAATTACTGTCTTATTTGTAATATTCGCTGTCATAGCGGCTGTCGGGAAAAATTGTTTCAAATCAAAATCGATAATAGGAGTCGGTGCTCTTTGTGCATTTTGTGGGATTTGATACCCATCTTTATCAATTCCATTTCCAGACAATGCGTTTAAATCAATATTTTCTTCTATTGAATCCTCTTTAATTCCTTTCTCTGTTTCTATCCAATCTTTTACTTTCACTGGGGTGGGTTTAGATGCATTGTTGTTTAAAGTGGAAGGAATATCTTCGAAATTTAAATCAATGTCTTCATGAATATTGATAGAATCTAAATCTGTATTTGTCGCAATATATAACGCGGCATATGCACTAACGTGTATAAAGCTAGAAAAAAATAACATGAGCCCAAATAAGTTTTCCTTAAGCAAAGCTTTTAGCCTTTGTTAGATAAATTATTCATCTAACGTAAAATTGATAGGAACCCGATGGGACATTTTTACTGGCTTGCCTTTTACATAACCTGGAGAGAATCGAGCCATGTTGATGATTTTAATTGCGGCTTCATCAAAACCATACCCCGCTTTACCCGAAGCGATTTTTGCACTTTTAAGAGCTCCCGTCTCATCAATTTGCACAAGCACAACGACCGTCTTGTCTGTAATATTTGCGGCTTTAGCAGCAGCTGGGAAAAATTGCTTTAAATCAAAATCAATAATAGGAGTGGGGACTTTATCTCCGTTGAATGAAAATAAATATCCATCTTTATCCGTTCCATTTCCAGAAACGGCATTTACACTAATGTCTTCATCAATTGGATCGTCTGCATTTTTATTGCTTCCTTCTACCCATTCACTTTTCTCAACAGGTGCAGGGCTTGACGTTCCACCTATTAATTCAGGGGGAATCTCTTCGAAGTTTACATCCATATCCTGCTTAATATTATCAGAATCTACTTCTTCGATATTGATAATAGTAGAAATATAATAAGCAGCGTAAACACTGAAATGAATGAAGATAGAGAGAAATAGCATTGTGCCAAATAAATTGTTTTTTATAAATCGCAAAAATTTCTCTTTCATAGGTACCTACTTTTTAACAGAAAGCGCAATTCTAGTCACGCCTGCTTTACGAATAAGCCCCATGAGTTTGGTGATTGTTCCATAGGCTAAATGTTCGTCAGCAGAAAGCGTTATACGCATATTCGGTCTAAGTTTAGAATCTCTTTCTAGAGTTCTAAATAATTTTTCTTCATCAGTCGATTGTCCTTCTAGAAGAATTTTACCATCCCGAGTAATAGCAACCTGAACCGATTGAGCAACGTTTGGATCGGCTGCTTGAACTTTTGGTAAATTGATATTAATAGATTCTTTTTTTAAGAAATTGGCTGTCACCATGAATATAACTAATAATACCAAGATCACATCGACCATTGGAGTTATGTTTATATTTCCAATTTCATCATCATCGCCTGATTGTTGTGCCATTGCCATAATTGTATTCTCCTTAAAAAAACAAAAATTACTATTTAAAATATAGGCTCAAATCTATGGGTTCGAAAATTCCCATTTATCTGCGTCCTTTCGTGTTTAAACTCAATGTTGCTTTGCGGCGCAACATAATATGGTTAAACATATTTTCTTCATTTTCTACTGTAACTTGCAATAAATTCCTTTGATAGAATTTCTAAATTTTGAGTAATTACTTTTAGTTTTTTGGAAAAGTAATTATTTGCCATGACCACAGGAATTGCCACAAAAAGTCCAGCGGCAGTCGCGAGAAGGGCTGTAGAAATACTTTTCATAACTACTTCTGCTCCGGAATTTCCAAGAGTTCCAAGACCATTAAATGCCTTGATTACACCAAGCACAGTTCCAAGTAATCCAAGAAAAGGAGCGTTATTTCCCAATGTAGATAAGATTGGAAGTCTTTTCTCCAGCATGATTCTTTCAGAAATTACTTTGCCATGCATCATTTCACCCAAAGCTTCTTGTCCATCATTGTAATGTGTTACGGAAAATTCTGCAAATCGAGAGTAAACGTTAGATGATTGAGTAGAAAGATCTGCTACTCCTTTGATATCTTTCTTTCTAAGAAGATCGATAATTCCTCTCATTGATAAATCTCCCTTTTTTGTAAACTTTGAAAATACAACAGATCTTTCAAAGCCAACCGCAAGAGCCAAAATACTTGCAAGTCCCATTAATATAAATACTAGTTGTTCACCTAAATCAACAAGTTGTTCCATATATTTTTCCTTTTATATTCGTTCTAAAATAATTTCTAAGTTTTTCTACTTTCATTTACTATAATTTTTCAAATTCTTTTTTTCACATTCTGTTTTTCTATTAAGGAGCATTGTTTGTAACAGAGATACAATTTCTTTTACAAGTGCTCGTTCCGCTGTCTGTTCCAATACCCGCTGTCATTGCTGCAATCGTTCCAGTGCAGATGTTTAAATTTTTTCTAGTTTGCCAGTAGCTTCTATCACACCTAAAATAGCATTCTCGGAGTGAATCGCTGTTATTCGTGACGAAATTTGCAGGCAGTGGATACATATATAGATTATTTGCACACAAGTCACTATAAGTTGTAAATCTTCCGCTGCTGATTTGAAAAGAAAAGTTGGTCTCATTTACGAGCCCACCTGAATCTGATGCAGTCACAATGCAAGCTTCCTCGGCACGCATTGCATCAATACAAGCTTGCTGAGGATTTGCTCTCGGTGTGGTGGCAGTTACTAGTAAAATGCGAAGTGCGTAAAGGTCTTTATAATCTTTCTCATTTGATTTGGAGCAAAAAGAAAAAGAAAGAATTATAAATACGGTTAAAAATATTCTACTCATTAAAATCTTGCCTCCATACCAACATTGATAAATGGAATTAACATCCCACTTGGTAGCTGTAGTGTAAAAAAATCATTTCGTGGACCAGGATTTCTTTTGGAGTAGGGAGCAGTAGAGTCAAAATCTTCTCCGTTCACATTTTTACGCATGTAGATGTTAATAAGTTCGAGGTAAACATTGATATATCCCCATTCATAAGCTAGAAATTTATCAATACGAATATCAAAACGATGATATGGTATTTGACGTCTAGAATTTGAATAATCATTGGAGTAAGGATTGTTTGAATATCTAGGATTCCAATAGATTTGACTATTATATGGATTTCTGAATTGCCCACCGTCATCTCCGATGACTGGAGTATAAGGAATTGATGTTCTATAAAACCATCTTCCTCCTATTTGGTATTCTTCCGTTATACGCCATCCATAAACAACACTTAATAAATGAGTTATATCATAATCAAAAATAAGCTCGCGAGAATTTGGGACAAGAGATCTTAATCTCTGTTGTTCTGCACTTAATGTATAGTTTCTATTCGGATCGTAATCAGCATTATAAATGTTATTGTTTCGGAATGATTGAGACCAAGTATAAGAAATCCAACCAAACCAATCTTTTGAATTTGGTCGATTTGATTTTTTAATATAGATTTCATATCCATGCGCCCAACCTGTTCCACTATTAGAATAATTGAGCGCTCGATTGGTGACTATCGGTCTTTGCAATCTTTGATATTTATCAGGATTTAAACCATAAGCTTCTGTAATATAAGGATCATTTACAATTAAGTTTGTAAATTCTTGTTTAAATAATTCTCCTTTGACCGACCATTCTTCTGTTAATTGTTGGTCTATACCACCACCATACTTTCTGGCTTTTTCAAATTGAATATTTGGATTACCGGATTCACGTGAAATAGCTTGATCAAAGTAAGGATAACGGTTGTAATCCCCAGCACCTCCAAATACAGTTGTGCCTTTTAAGATTCCTTCAAATTTATAAGATGCAACAAATCGTGGACCACTTGCTCCTTGTTTTGAATAGTCTACATAATCATGTCGAATTCCAGGTTCAAATTTAAAATTTCCAAATGTAAAGTGAAAGGTCATGTATGCATTGAAATATTTAGTCTGTGTTTTTTGCGTAATGTCTGCTTTTTCAAAATCTGGATTTGTTAAATTGTAAGGATTTGGAGCAGGATTATTAGGATCTCTTTGGCGAATACTATAACCAGTTATATTATAGTTCATGATCCTTCCTTCTGTTCCAAAATCTATTTTTAGATAACTAGTTGGATTCCAAACTAGATCTTGTCTGATTCCAGAATAAGGAGCACTTGCTCTAAAATCCGCTTCAATGGATCCGAATTTAACAGTGGTATTATTGAAAGGTTCATAGTTAATCAATGTAATACGATTACTGAATTTTGTGCTCGGTGTCCAAATGTATCGCAGCCCCATTGTTCTAAATCCCTGTCCTGCGGCAACACTTGCACCTGCTACAGCGGATAACGGTTGCTTTGTAGGATCATTTGCCCCATAACCCCCAGGAGCATTTAATACAAATCCATCTAATGCAGTTAGAGATGTAAAAGAAATTTGATGATTTGCATTGAAATTATAAATAAATTTCACATTGGAACTGTTGTATTGGGGGAGTCTGATCCCATCAGGAATGAGTCCGGTGGATCCCAGAGTTTTATCTAAATATCCAATTTTTCCACCTGCTGCTAAATATCCTTTACCGTTTAAGATTGGAGTTTGATACATGGCTTGTCCTAAAAGAAAAGACATATTGAATGAACCAGTTGCTTTTTTTGCTGCCTCATTTGATTCAATTTCTACAACGCCCCCAGTCGCATTATTAAAATTGGCTGGATACGCTCCTGTATAAATATCTATTGTTTTAATTAAATCATTATGGATAACAGAGTTGATAGTATCAAAATGGTAAGCGTAATAAATGGGTAAATCATCATACAGGTATGTATTCATTCTACAATCTGCTCCCCTGATCACTATCCCACCAAAACAACCTCCGTTCCCACCTCCAATCGCCGGAGGAGCGAATACTCCGGGTAGTGTTTGAATAGCGTTTAACGCTTCTCCAAGGGTCCCTGGCATACGTTTTATTTCATCGTATCTTACTTTGTAACGAGATAAAATCGTTTTGTCTTTCTGTCCCTCTACATCAATTCCGCCTTTTGGTTTTGGCGCTTTATCTGTATAAAGAGTGATTACTTCCCCATCGGCTGTAACTGCTTTTTCTAATTCTTGTATGCCTGTTGGTCTGAGAACTCTAAATGTATAGGTTCCAAGGGCAGGGACTTCTACGTCAAAGTAACCTTCCGCATCTGTCTGGGCTGGTATTTTTGCATTCGGCGTGACTACTACCACAGTCAATCCCGCTTCTCCCTGATTTTTAGCGCGACTAAAAAGTCTTCCACGAAATGCGACAGCCGATACTTCTGAGCTGAGAATAGAAAGTAAACCTACAAAGAGTAGAAATTTATATTTATTGTAAAATTTTGAATTCATAGTATTACTTTATCTGCCTCTTTGCTAAATCATTATTGAAGTTAAGATACCAAGGTATATCACCTAATTTTTCTGTTGTATAAATCCCAAGACAGATGATAGGATATCCAAGAAAAGGACAACTAGTTCGGGTAATTGCAATACTGCATAGATTTAGATTCCTACTGTCTTGGTCAGTGAAAACCAGAAGGGGAGGTTGTGGAGGTCCTGCTTGTTTACATTCACGAGCTTTGAAATCAGCCGCCGCATTGATTTGAGATTGAGCATCCCATGCTGGAATTGGTTTCTCGTTGCAATGAAAGAAAAAAAATAAAATCGTTAGAATGATACTAGAATGTAAGAGTCTATCTTTCATTATTTTGATTTCCTATTCTGCGGTTTCTTGTTGTTAGACGGTTCTTCGAATAGAGGAGCTTGAGTATCTGTTTTTAGCGATACCACATCTCCGCTCACTTTGGTTACAGATACTGTTCCGAGTGGATAGAAATAATGTGTCTCATGCCAAAAGGTCATATTAACCATAGAGTCTCCGCCTTCTACTTTTTGAACTGCTTGACTCATTGCATAATCCATGTTATGCGGATTGGTCAATGGGATGAGTCCAAATAAAAAGAAAGTTGAAGTTTCTCCTGTTTCTCTTTGAAGAATTTTATATCCTTCTGAACGTATTAAAGTTGCTGATGGTGTAATATGTTGATTATCCGCTCTACGATTGAGATTTGTTGGATATGATACAACCATAATACAATTGAGTAGCAGTGATAATATAAATATGTTAACGAGTTTTTTTAGCATTTGGTTCTGTTTGAGGTTCATCTGTAAATTTAACTGCTTCTGCATTGATTCCAAGCCTATTCCAAGTTAAAAATAGAAAAATGCTTCTATCTTGCCAATAACGTATATTGATGAGAGCATCAGCTTCTTTAGAATTAATCATTTCTTGAACTAGCTCATTGATTGGAGGAGTTGAAAAAGAAACTGCTAGAATTGCTATATCTATAGTGACCCATGACTTTCTTCCCTCTACAGGACTGATTACTTTGTATTTTTTATTTACTATTGGAATGTTACTAGTTGAAATGCCTGCACTTGATGATGCACAGTTTAAAAGAAATGCAATTAATATTAAATATATGTGTTTACTCATTGTTAGCCCTTATTCATTTATAGTTTTACTTGCTCTGTTTCCGTCCAGCCTGTGCTGAAGAGTTTAAAATACTTTTCCACTTTTCTAAGAGTTCTTGAGACACCTCTTTATCTAAATTGATCCAATGCAAAAGACCGATTAACTTCTCTGTAGAACTCCCTTTTTTTTTTAAATTTTCAATTGCTTCCGCTACTACTTCTTTTAGGTAGTCATAGCTGTTTAATTTCTTTTGAATAGATAATTCTGCTGCTCTATCAGAAATTCGGAAATAGGATTTCCTTTCCCCTGAAATACGAACTTCTTCGATACCTGAATTATGTATAAGCATTTTCAAATTAGTTGAAATACTGCTTCGACTAACTCCGAGAATGCGCTGAATCTCTTCTTGTGTAATTCCTGAATCGGTTATAAGCATTAGACCTACAATTTGTCCACCTATTCTAGAAATTCCAAAACTTTCATAATATTTGCCCATTTTATTTACAAATGACATCATTTGTGGGTCAAAAGAAAGTTTATCATTCTTCTTAGAAATTTTTTTCTTTGTTTTCATAATCCTCTGACGAACATATCACAAATTTCTGTAATTTCAGTCAAGACTGAAATTACAGAAAATACTAAAAATCTACTCTTTTCCTTTTTGATTTTTTATGTATTGATTAGACGGAGGAATTAAGTTTTGAAATAAAAAGATCTTGTTTTTTCAATCGAAAATAGCCTCCTATCTATTTATCTTTTAGAATTAATTCGATTGATTCAGAATTGTGAAATCCCAAAAAAAAGAACTTAAGGGATTTGGAGCTTTCTAATTTAGCAATCTAGAAATTCAAAAATGAAGTGCTGTTATCTCAATAAATAGGTAAAAATTTGATTAGTCGATTCTAATCTAAGAGAGTGAATTCATAAAAAAGTTTAAGTTTCAGATCTACCTATTTATTCTAGAATTATGCTATTGAGATGAAATACTCGAATCGATTCGTAAAATATCTTTGAAATCCAAACATCTTTTTAGATAGTAAATCGAATTCCATTCTTGTTATGATTTAGAACTAAGCGAGAACAGAATTGATTTCTTTGAAACAGGATTAGCATTGAGTCTATCCAGAGCTCCAATCAGATTGTCTTGGTAGAATTGGTTTTATTCTTTCCTGTTTAGAAAGAGGGTGTAATTTAAGAATCCATAGTTTGGAAGCCGATGATTAAATAGAAATATTTCTTTTCTGAAAAAAATACTCAAATCAGGAAAAACTGTAGGAATCCAATATTATGAAATACTTACTAATTTTACTTTTCTCACTCTCTCTCGCTGCCCAATCTGCGAAACCAGTTACAGTAAAGACATTTGATACGGTTGTTGACTCAAAAACAGAAACCAAAAAAGAAAAAGAGAAACCGAAAGAGAAAGAGATTGAACCAAAGGAAAGTAGTTCACTAGATGATGATGAATTAGATAAGTTATTTTATACCTATTACTATTTAAATCTTCCGAAGCATTTGCAAAAAGAAGACAAAGATAAAAAGAAACTCCACACAAATCTAATAGGTGTTACAAAAAAGGAAATTGCGAAGAGAGATCGATCTGCTCCTAAAGAAGACATCGATAATATTTCTCCTTCCACAGTTAAGTTTAAAAGAGTGACAGAAGAAAGCAAGTGGATGAAAAAAATAAAAGCTGAAATGAAATACATAAATTTCACTGAGTATATGTATATCGTTCGATATAAGCACTATTTAGTTTTGATTATTTTTCATTTAGATCCTGAACTCCATTTACAAAGTCCAGCACAAGTTGAGTTTTTAAATGTTCAAAAAACAGAGCAAGCGCAAGATCTAGATTAGTCTTCTTGGCTAACTCATTTTTCTTTTAAATAATAGGAAAAATGATCCTGTAACATTTATAAAAATGGAAAAACCAATTCCAAAAATACCAATTCTCTTTAAAAAATTATAATTTGGTAGAATTTGCTTATTTCCATCTATTCTAGATAAGATTTTTTCCTTTCCGGCGAGTTTAAATTTTTTTTGGCGGGTAATGACTGTATTCCCAACTCTAAGTCGCAAATGAGTTTTATCATCTACATATTCTGTAGTCTCATGTAGCTTGCCAAATTCATCTGTTACCATATAAGTATAAATATGGCGTTTTTGATTTCCAATTATGACTGTATGATATCCTGTTAAAGTGGAAAAGGATTTTTGTCCCTCTCGCTCTAAAACTTTGTAGGCTTCAATCAGTTCCTTTTCTCTATCTTGGACGAGAAATATAAAACCTGTGAAAACAAGGAGAGTAAAAATTCCAACTAGAAAAAAAATCTTGTATAATGGTGTATACAAGCTGTTAGTAATTTTTTTCTCTCCTGTTTCTTCTACCAAGTTGACCTTAAACTTTTACTCGTTTCTCCAAGATGTCTAGAATCTTGGCAGCCGCATCTGGAATCACAGTCCCTGGTCCAAAGATCGCAGCAACCCCATGCTCATACAAGAAATCATAATCTTGCGGAGGAATTACACCACCAGCAACGATCAATATATCGCCTGCATTTTCCTTTTTAAGTATCTCTATAAGCTCTGGAATTAACGTTTTATGTCCGGCAGCTTGTGAAGAAACGCCTATAATATGAACATCATTCTCTATCGATTGCTTTGCTACTTCATTTGGAGTTTGGAAGAGGGGAGCCACATCAATATCAAATCCCATATCAGCAAAAGAAGTTGAAATTACTTTTGCACCTCTATCGTGTCCATCTTGACCCATCTTGGCAACTAGCATTCTAGGTCTTCTACCTTCTTTCTTCGCAAATTCTTCCACTCTCTTGATGATCGCTTGGAATTTTTCGTTGTCCTGATTTAAGCTAGAATACACTCCGCTGATTGTTCTGATAACAGCTTGATGTCTTCCGAAAACTTTTTCCATTGCAAAAGAAATTTCTCCAAGAGTTGCTCTCTTTCTTGCTGCATCTACTGCCAAATCAAGTAAGTTTCCTTTTCCTGATTGACTTGCTTCCGTGATAGCGTTTAACGCTGCATTTACAGCAGACTCATCTCTCTTTGCTTTGATCTCTTTGATTCTTGCAATTTGTTTTTCCCGAACAGCAGTATTGTCAATGTCTAGAATTTCGATTTTGTCTTCTGACTTTAATTTAAATTTATTCACTCCAACAATCACATCGATTCCTTGGTCAATGAGAGCTTGTCTCTTGGCTGCAGATTCTTCGATTTTCATTTTTGGTAGACCTGCTTCGACCGCATTTGCCATTCCACCATGAGCCTCTACTTCTTCGAAAAGTTTCTTAGCTTCTTTTATAATGGAATGTGTGAGAGACTCTATATAGTAAGAGCCACCAAGTGGATCTACAACTCTTGGAATGTGAGTTTCATTTTGAATAATAAGTTGCGTATTTCTAGCAATTCTTGCAGAAAATTCAGTTGGAAGTGCCACTGCTTCATCTAAAGCATTTGTATGTAAGCTTTGAGTTCCACCTAATACAGCTGCCATTGCTTCAATGGTAGTTCGGATAACGTTATTATAAGGATCTTGCTCGGTTAGACTCCAACCAGATGTTTGGCAGTGAGTTCTAAGTGCTGCACTCATTGGTTTTTTTGGATTGTATTGTTTAATTAAATCCGCCCAGAAAAAACGAGCTGCTCTAAGTTTTGCAATTTCCATAAAGAAATTCATTCCAATTCCAAAAAAGAAAGAAAGACGTGGAGCGAAATCGTCAATCGCAAGACCTCTTGCTAATGCAGTTCTTACATACTCCATTCCATCCGCTAAAGTATAAGCCAATTCTTGCACTGCATTTCCGCCAGCTTCTTGGATATGATATCCACTGATGGAAATGGAATTGAATCTTGGCATATTTTTAGAAGTGTATTCAATAATATCTCCAATGATTCTCATTGAAGGCTTTGGTGGATAAATATAAGTATTACGCACCATGAATTCTTTTAAAATATCATTTTGAATGGTTCCGGAAAGCTCAGAAATTTTAGCTCCCTGTTCTTCTCCTGCTACAATAAACATTGCAAGAATTGGAATTACAGCTCCATTCATAGTCATTGATACAGACATTTCTTTTAAAGGGATCTGATCGAAGAGAATTTTCATATCCTCTACTGAATCAATGGCTACACCTGCTTTACCAACATCACCTTTTACTCTTTCATGGTCTGAGTCATATCCTCTGTGTGTAGCTAGATCAAATGCAACGGATAATCCTTTTTGACCAGCTGCTAAATTCTTTCTGTAAAAAGCGTTAGACTCTTCAGCTGTTGAAAAACCTGCATATTGACGAACTGTCCAAGGCTGATGAGAATACATTGTTGCACGAGGTCCACGTATAAATGGAAATATACCGGGGAGTGTGTTTGTATTTCCTAAATTTTCTAAATCTTCATATGTATAGAGAGGCTTGATTAATATTCCTTCTGGAGAAACCCAGTTTAAGGTTGATACATCTTTGCCTTTAAGATCTGCTTCTTTTGCGACCTTTTCCCAATCACCTAAGTTTGCTTTTTCCATGATTTACTCCTTAACTAATTCAATTTCTTCCATATGTCCAGGGTAGTCACCAACACCTCTTGCAAAGGTAAATAAAGCAGGAGCTATCACTAAACGTTTTCCTGAATTTGTAACTGTTTCCCAAGAACCAGTCGAAATTCGATTCAAAACCCCAAATGGAAGAGTAACAATAAATAATGACGCGCCTGTGGCTAATCCGACTAAGCCGAGAGGCCTTACTAAAATTTCTGCAATCATCTCTCCACTGCTTGGAACTTCCTTTGCAGAGATTGATAGATTTAGAAATAGACTAATTGAGATTACTAATGCTAGTTTTTTTCTCATTTCGCAACTCCTGATTTTTTATTTTTAAGATATTCTGGTAGGGAAACTAGAATAGAACCCACAAGTAAAGAGACGATAACCGCAAGTGAAACTTGTATACTAATGTGAATCTTTTCTACATGCATGATCTCGCCATAAAGAGGTAGTAGCATTTTGAAACCCACAAATGCTAAAATAATGGCAACTCCATGTTTTAGGTAAACGAATAAATCCATAATCCCACTAATCATAAAAAATAAGGATCGTAGACCTAGTATTGCAAATATATTAGATGTATAAACGATAAAGGCATCTTGTGTAACCGAAAAGACGGCTGGAATAGAATCTAGTGCAAACATAACGTCACTTGTCTCAATCATTACTAATACCACAAAAAGAGGCGTTGCAAGCTTTCTTCCATTTTCTAAAATAAAGAATTTTCCTTCTTCAGAACGAGTGGAGAGGGGAACGATTTTTTTGACTAATCGAAAGACTAGATGCTCTTCTGGAATATAGGTTTCATTTTCATCTTCTTTGTGCACAAACATCTTGATTGCAGTGTAAACTAAAAAGAATCCAAAGAAATATAAAATCCAAGAAAACTTAGCAATGAGTGTCGCACCGGCTAATATCATGATTGCACGTAAGACTACTGCTCCAATAATACCCCATTTTAGAATATCAGGTTGTTCTTTTGGACCAACTTTAAACTTTTGGAAGATCATGATAAAAACAAACAAGTTATCAATGGAAAGAGAATATTCTAGTAAGTATCCCGCTATATATTCCATTGTTTTGGTTTTACTTCTTTCAGGATCAGAGGGATCTGTATCATAGAAATAAATGAAAGCTGCAAATAGAAAGGAAATTGTGACCCAAATCAGAGTCCAAACTGTTGCTCGTTTGAATGACATTGTATGATTAGAACTTTTATTTAATAAGCCAAGATCGATTGCTAACATTAAGACTATGATAATGTTAAAGATAATAAATAGAATGAGTTCATGATTAATATTCTGGAGATACATACTTCCTCTTAGTTTCCAAATTAAAACTTAGTAAAAGTTTTTACAATAAGAAATTTTTAAACATCAGTCTTTCGGTTTAAGTGAGTGTAAAAAGACGGTAAGTTTTTGTAATTTTTCTTGCGACGGAATTTCATTTGTGTCTATCTTATTAATTGTCTTGTTATAGATTTCGGATAGATGCTTTTTTAAAGTGTTTAAAGAAATATCCAATTCTTTAGCGATGAATGTTCGTGATTTCCCATCAACAAGAGCACAGCAAATTTGGGATTGCTGATAAGTTAAGCCATATTCTACTTGCAGGCGTGTAAATAATGGTCTACGAACAGTTTCTTTGGGATTTGTATCTGGCTTTTTTTCTGACTCTGTTTCATTTTGAATTTCTGTCTGGGAAGGAATGCTTACTGGTTCTTGGGAGTTTGCTTTCATCTTATCTGCTAATGCTAAAGAAAGTAGAATTACTTCGATCGCAGACCCAATTTGTCCGAAGTGTTCAGCTGTGATATTAAAAGCTCCTAAATTTGCCATGATTTGAATAAAAATAGTAACTAATAAAAAGGACCATCCAAAAAGAAAGAAACGAGCTGGACGATAGCCGATACGATATACTTGAATGGCTGTAGAAATGATTGAAATAATCATGGCTAAACCAAGCAAATTAGAAACTTTCATCAAGATCATTTCATGACCTAGAATTAGGATAATAATCAGCAGTAGGGTGGAGATTCCAGTTAGTAGTAGTAAAATTTTATCGAAACGTTTTGTGTAATGCTCACTATTTAAGAAAGATCTGGTAAAAAGCATCGCAGTAATAAAAGATAAATTAGCAACTATATTGGGCGCTCTATTTGCGATTTCTGGAGCATTATCGAAGAGAAATTGAGCAGCATTTCCACTGATAATAAATTGATACAAAGCGACTGATGCAACATAATGAATATAGTAGAGGTAAGTTTTTTCTTGAATAGATAAATATAAGAATAAATTATAAAAGAAGATAACAATCATTATCCCATAATAAATTCCTAGGAAAACTTGATCTCTTACAACGTGAGCTGAAAACTCATCTGGTGATCTCAAAAATAAAGAGAATTTCATTGGACCTTTATTTTCTAAACGAAGAAAAATTTTTGTTTCCTCACCCCTTTTCACTGGAATTAAAAAAACGTTTGTCCTATATTTCACTTCTCTCTCTTTAAAAGGGTGGATGTCTCCTAATACTTTCTTATTGTAAAAAGCTTGTGAGGAATCTGAGAAGTATAACTCGATATTGTCCATTGTGGCTAAATTGCATTCCAAATAGAGTCTATCTAATTTTGTAGATTCATTCTGAATTGAAAAATGAATCCAATAAACGCTTTTAGTAAAACCAAAACTAAGTTCTTTTTCGCCGGTGCTATTCCAAGCAGAAATAGAATTCGTAATACTTTCGCTTATCTTATTTATATCGTAAATTCGATTTTGGTCTTCAAAGTAGAGAATCGTATGCAATAGGTTTTTATTTTGAAATGCATTATCTAGTTTTAGATTAAACTTTAACGTATCCTCTGCGAATACTTGTGTTACAAAGAGGTTATATGCAAACAGATAATAAATAACTTTTTTCATTGCTGAACTACTTATTTATTAAAACCATTTGCAACGTCAAAATTTTTTTATTTTTAATAATTATTTTGTTTTTTTTTGGTGGTAAGATCTTCTGAACGCTAGATAATCCTATTGATCTTGTATGATATGAATTTTCATTACAATCTCTCTGTTTTGATCAAAATTAATAAAAATATCAATATAGCAACTATCGTTTTCCATTGATAGAGAATATATAGGCTCATAAGCTAATCGGATCGAATATGGCTATACTTCTATCGAATTAGATAAGCTATTTTTCAAACCGATCCCTCTAGAACCTTCACGAAAAGTTTTTGGTGTTAAAGAAAATAATTTTTAGAATGGGATAAATAAGAGATTTAGGTATGAGAGAAAAAGTTTTAGATACTTCTGAAAATATTTACACAGGAAAAAATACATATTTATTTTTTCTAGTTTGTTTGGTTTTTACTCAATGTATTCACAATAATCCAAACACTAAATTAATCGCAATTTTAAACTTAAAATCTCAAACAGTTATTTCTTACTCTAAACCAACCTTCGAATGGGTGAGAGGAACTGCCATTTTAGAGGAAAAACCAAGAATTCAGAGATTAAATCCAATCAATAATGATATTAACTTTCAATTCTCCATTGATCCAGAACTACCAAAGGGATTGGTTTTTGATACTGTCACCGGCACTATTAGCGGAAAACCTGAATTAGCCCAAATCCCCACTGAATACAAAATTAAAATTTCTAATAATTCTGAATCTCAAACGATTCCTTTGAGGGTTACGGTTTATGGATATTTACCCCTCAAAACGAACCAAACAACTTGTTCGAACAATGTTGGCACAGCGATTTCATGCAGTGGGACTGGACAAGATGGTGAGTTGCAAATGGGAAGAGAGGCTGATATGAATTTACCGACAGCTCCCAGTGAGTATCCAGAAGATTATATAACTAAGGATAATGCAAGCGGACTCGTTTGGAAAACTTGTCCTTATGGAAGATCTGGAGCTGATTGTAATACAGGTAGCACAACGACAGTTGATTGGAGCAATGCACAATCTATTTGCAGGGATTTAAATAACGCGAATAACGGCAATGGTTTCGCTGGTTACAAGAGCTGGAGAATGCCTACTAGAGAAGATCTTATTTCAATGGCAACTACAATGGGTTTAAGTTCTGTTGTTTCAAATACATATTTCCCAAATTCGATAGGTCAATCTTGGACTTCAAAAGAGTTAGATGACTTGAATGCAATCAGAGCTCTTGGAGTTAGCTTGGTAATTTCAACTTCCAAAAGTAATTTAACTCCAATTCGATGCGTTACAGGAAATTATAACCCAAAACCTGCTTATTTAGACAATAACGATGGAACTATCTCCGACTATTCAACTCGATTGCTTTGGCAGAAATGTGCTGTTGGTTTGAGTGGAGATAATTGTGATATAGGAAGTGCAACTGGAATGAATCGAGGCAATGCACTTACAGTTTGTAATAATTTGAGTTTAGTGGGAAAGAAATGGAGGCTTCCAAACTATAATGAACTTTTAACTTTATTAAAACCAGATGAATTTAGTAACCCCTTGGATCTATCGTATTTTCCTGGAATCCAATTAAATAGTTATTGGTCTTCTACAAATCATACTGGCTCACCAATTTCAGGTTATTCAGTTAATTTTACTTCTGGAACAAGCGTTGGTGGATTAAAAACATCTACAACAACTTCTGTGCGTTGTGTGGCTAATATGGATTAGACGGTGTCTACTGAAATGAATAGTAAATGTAAAGTGGATATTAGGAATACAGAAAAAAATGAAAAATACTTTCAAAATGATAACAAAAACAAATTTTTGCTTTGTTATCTTATTGGAAAACTTTAAATGAAAATGGAAAATTTAAAAATTAAAGAAAGCGAAAAAATTTTTTGGAACTTACATGGAAAGATACTGAGCGATCAGTATCGACCAAATGAGATTAAGTTTTTTCTGAAAACTGTGGATAATCAATGTTTTGTGGAAATATTGGAGTATTCACAAATTCTAAATGAAGATGGTTTTTTAGAGTTATTATTTTACTATCTCTGGCTATTTAGAGATGATAGAGATATAAATCTAATCATTAACCAAAAAGGTTTTCCTACAAAATATTTAATTAAATATATTTTCTCATCTATGGGGCGCTGGATTAGCCAAGGCAATGATGTAGATGATTTTTTCAACGTTGTTGGTTTACAATTTTCTAGTGAAAAAAGTCTCGAATTACTAACAAAAGAAAGGGTGGAGCAAATAGATATTAGCCTTGGTTTAGTGTTGATATGCAATCTTAAAGAAAGAGACCTAAATAGATTTTTATTCGAGATTCATGAAACAGATTATATTGTAAATTTATTTATAGAAGTTTTTGATCAATTAGAAGAAGATAGAATCAAGGGTTTCTTTATAAAGAACCCGCCACTATTTGCTACACTTGTAAACATATTAAAAGAATTCTCAATAAAAAAGGGGCTTTCTAAGTTTGAAAAATTCATTAAACGATTTCAAGCAGAAGTGGAAGTAATTGAAAATTTAATTAGTGCCGCGAGAACAATTCATTGTTTTTATGATGTTCATTCAGAGAAAAAGAAAAATCTATTTGAACGCGATATGAAAAGAATTATTCAGATCGTTATGATTCTAGATGATACAAAATTTTTACAGGAAAAATTGGAACTACTCTTCTCGGAATCAGTGATTTTAGATTCAGAAGAGATTCATCTCATTGAAAATATTATTACGAATCCCTATTTAAAAAGTATCCTTATAAAAAAAGAAGATTTGGAGGATTTTGAAAATGAACCAAGAGAATAAAAAAATTCTGCCAATGCAGGCAGAAGATAAAACACAAAATGAAAAGATTAAAGAATTAATTGAGATCGCAGAGAAATTTCGTATGACTAAAAAGAAAAATATAGAAGAGCAAACTGTTATTTTAAAAAAAGCGGAATAAGTTGGAATTAAAAATGATAAATGAACATAGTGAATTAACTTTTTTTCAGGGAATGGGTTTTGTAGAAAAAGAAATAGAATATACGATAGAGCGAGATTCCTTGTATCGATTGATTCTACACGATTTAAAAAATCCAGTTCTTGGAATTTATTCACTTGCTAGGCATTTACAAGAACAACCAAATACGGATGTTAAAAAAATGCATCAATACAATGGAATGATTTTGAGTGCTTCTGAATCATTATTATCTCTGATTGATTCGTTTCAAATATTCCTTCATGCAGAAACACAAGATGAACGAAATACCTTTAAATATACCAATTTAAATGGACTCATTTCATCAGCTATTGCTTCTGTTTGTGCTAACGCTGAGAGGAAAAACATTATTATCCACTGCAATCTTTCTAGCTTTGACACTTTCTACGGGAGTGAGTTTTTCACTTCTGTAATTCTACGCAATCTATTGACTAACGCGATTAAATTTACCCCGAAGGATGGAAGTATTCTAGTTACTACTTCCGTCCGAGGGGCCTTTTTTGAAGTTTCTATAAAAGACTCAGGTATAGGAATGACTCAAACGGATATTGGAAAATTATTTAATCTAAAAAAAATATTCACTCGTCTCGGCACAGAAAAAGAAAAAGGAACAGGTCTGGGTTTATTCTTTTGTAGAGAGTTTATTTATAAACAAAATGGAACATTTTCCATCGAAAGTGTTCCAGGGCTTGGCAGTAATTTCATTTTTACTCTACCGCTTATCAGTTAAAATATTTTAAAACGGAGTTCTAGTATGAACAAAAAGAAAAAAGTAGTTGTAGTAGCATTGTTGATGACAGTGGGCAATATACAATCCATTGAAAGATATGATAAAAAACCTTCAAAAGATTTGAAAGAATTAGCAAATGAGTTGAATCGCTCTCCAGATCCGTATTCGGAAAAAGATAAATATAAATCGTTGTGCGATAAAGATGGGTATCCGTTAGTTGGAAATACTGCGAGCAAAGGAGATATTCCCCCTCGAGTAGAAAAAAAAGTTTATTTGAAAGTTCAAGAATTTTGTAAGACAAAATAAAAATGGCATTTCAAGTTTTTAATCCAACTCAAATTCAAAATTTTCCTTGGGAAAAAAGACTTCGGAAGAAAAAAGCATGGATTTACGAACTTCCATTTGATGAAGAAATAGAACCGACAGATAGTTCTAAATTGGTTTGGCTCCGGACTGCCTATAGCGAGTATGCAAGCGCAGCAGCCTTTACTAATATTTCGCAAGCGTTATTAGCCTGTGCTGCTCCGTTAGATATGGTTTCTTGTGTAAATGATTTTGCGATAGACGAATTAATACATACTGAGGTTGCAATATTAGTTGCAAATAAGCTGGGTTGTAATTATGCACTAGAGATTGATTATAATAAATTAGTTAGACCGGCATCGAAAGAGAATGCATCAATTTTGAAAGCATGTGAATTGATAGTTCGAAGTTGCTGTGTTGGAGAGACCCTTACTGTCCCAATTTTAAAAAAATCAGCAGAACTCGCTAAGTCAGAGTTAATTTCAAAAACACTCACAAAAATTCGAAAGGACGAAATTTCGCATGCTCAATTTGGTTGGTATTTTTTAGATTGGGCGGAGCCATTTCTAAATCAATCTGATCTTAATTTTCTGGGTAATGTTACAAGAGAGACTATCGATTCCTTTCAAATTGTTTTGAATGCGGAATGCTCAGAGAGTGGATATGGAGTTCTAGCTTGTCAAGATTTTGATCCTATTTTTCTATCTGCCGTTCAAAAGAACGTTATACTCCCATTAAAAGAAAGAGGAATTATAGTAGAGATAGATTAGAAAATCAAATAGGTTTATAAAGAATAATAATCAAAAGCAATCTGGGAGTAGAAAATTATGCATCCATACTCTTTTGGATTTTTGAAATTTCGAATTCATAGGTATATCTATCAAGAAATATAAACCTATTGAAATAAAAAAGGGAGAATCTTATGAAATTTAAAAGAAAAGTATTCAGAAAAATAAGGAAGTTCCTTTTTTGTTTTTTATTGTTATCTTCATTCCATTATTGCAATTGCTTTTTATATAAATCTGGTAAGTTAAAAGGAAGTATGGCTCTTTCCGGATCTAGTCAAAGTGGTGGTGTATTAAACGACACTACAACTTATTCAATTAGCGGTAATATTTCTGGTTTAACCAGTGAAGGTCTTGTGATTGTAAATAATACCGAAAGCCTTACTGTATCAGCTAACGCTCAATTATTTCAGTTTAGTCAAAAACTGAAAAAGGGAGATTTGTATAAAGTTGAAATTAAATCTTATCCTTCCTCTCCACCACAATCCTGTTTATTAGTAAATGCTTCTGGAACAGTGCAGTCAGCGGATATATCAAATATTGAGATTAATTGTAGCACTGGTTACTTAGTAAGTGGGGTAGTTTCAGGACTAAATAGTAGTCTTGTTCTTCAGTTGAATGGAGGAAGTGATTTGACAGTGATGGCGAATGGAAGTTTTTCTCCCTTTGCAAGTCCCCTAGCAAATCTAATGAATTATTCCGTCACAGTAAAAACACATCCGACAGGGCAGGTATGCTATGTTTCCAAGGGGGAGGGTGCAATTACATCGAGTAATGTTTCAAATATTGAAGTTCAATGCACTAACGGAAATTTGCCACCCGGTCCCTTGGTCGGTGGTTCTATTGTAAAAGAATTAATTCCACAATATGGAAATGATAATCCATCTTTGGGAAGTCCATTTGTTGGCGGAATTGGTGTGGCAAATGCGATAGACGGAGCATCTACATCCGCAAGATTTAGTGGTCCTTATCAAATTACAACGGATGGAGTTTATATTTATGTTTCTGATCGAGATAATAATCGTATTCGTAGAGTAAGAACATCCGATGGTTTTGTTGATACCTTTGTCAATGATGGAAATAATATGATAAGTCAGCCTACTGGAATTACGACAGACGGAGTGGATGTGTATGTCGCCACTCAATCTAAATGTCAGATTGTTAAAATAAAAATTTCGACTGGTGCAATTTCAATTATAGGAGGAGGGGCAGCATACACCTGTGCCATTTTTAATCTCCCATTAGCAATGACCATTGATACGAATAATTTATATATTACTAGTTTCGGAAATAATAAAGTAATGCGGTTAGATTTAAGTAATAACTCCATATCTACAATTGTCGGAACCGGGGTATCAGGTAATACAGATAATTCTATAGGGACTATCGCAACAATCAATGGACCTAGAGGAATCATAAAAGTTGGAAACTATCTATTTATTTCAACTGGTGGGCATAATATTCGAAAAGTTGATTTGACAACAGGAACCTATTCTACCTCTACTTTGGCAGGTTCCACTACTGGAGTAAATGGTGCGATAGACGGTATTGGGACTAGCAGTCGATTTTTTTCACCATTTGCAATCTCATCTGATGGAACCAATCTTTATGTTGCTGATTCCGGTAATAAAACAATTCGTAAAATTGTAATTTCTTCTGGATTAGTGACAACTCTCGCAGGTTGCGATTCAGATCCTGCTGGAACTACCATTGGAAGTGGAAATCCATCTATCTCTTGTGCCGGTGCTGCAAGATATAGAGAACCATCTGGTCTTACTTCAGATGGTTTTTACTTATACGTATCAGATCATTTGGATCATATCATTCGAAGAGTAGAATGAATGTAATAATTTTGAAAAAGGAAAATCAATGCTTGGAAATATACTCCTAACTAAAAAATATCTGCTTTTTGTTTGTTACTAGCTTGTTTCGTAAAGAAAGTAGATGGGATTAAATATTTTAAGGTAAACAAAGAAGACCTTACATTTAATTCAATTACACTCATGCAAAGAAATACTGTATCTTCAAACGAAGAAGAACAAAATATTATTTTGGAAGAGTTACAAATAATTAAAGATAGATATTCTTTAGTTATGGAAGTAAAAGACAATATTATCGAATTGTATGAAGAGGAATGCAAAAAAATTAATTCAAATGTCGCAAATGAAATTAAAAATATTACTTTTAAAACTAAGAAGGGGAATTTTCCAATTACTGAATTTTCAATGATTCGATTTTCGAAAGAATTAAAAAATAACTTTCCATGTAAATTTGAAAAAGAAAACCCTGAAAAAAATTGTTATAAAATATACTATGAAGAAATAAGAATATGATTAAACCAAAAATAAATTTAAGTATAATTCTGATTTACCTCTTTCTCTCTTTTATGTATTCTGAATCTTTTGCCGGAGATTTAATACCCAAGTTTGAAAAGGAAGATTTTCAAGTAGAGAATTATAATTTCTTTAATAATAATCGCTTTGATGCTCCAGGAAATGAAAACTTTTTTCGTTTGTATTTCCAAGAAAATAAGCTTCGAGTTGCAATGTATCGGGATATATCATACAATAGTGCCGATTTGGAATATGATGAAGAGTATGTCGCCTACTACTCGATTTGGGGAGAATTAGAATTTGCCTATTTCCGTTATTTAAAAAACAAAAATGTAGATGACGAATATTGTTTTGGAACAATTAAAAAAAATAAAACTGAAAATTACTGTGATTACAGGACGGAAGACAAGGGAGTTTTGATAAAAAAAACTCAGAATATAAAAATTAAAATACCGAGCACTGTAAATAAATTACAAACTTTAGTATTAGAGTTAAAAGAAAAATCTAAACAAAGAAATTTGTTTTCACACATTACAAATATAAATACACAATTACGTCGACCCAAAAATGAGGAAGAAGTAAACATAATCCACCATAAAGTTCCCATTAAAGAAAGTCCTTCTATTGAAAGTAAAACTCTGAAAATTCTATATCCATATCAAAAAGTAAAATTGATCGAGGTTATTACGGATAAAAATGAAAAGTGGGCAAAGGTTTTTGTCACTGACAATTTTAAAGAGGAAAATGGCGAACCTCTAGATGGGTATGTGAATTTAGATTTTTTATCTCTTATAGATGAGAGTAAAGATAGATTTGAAAGATCGATATTGGAAAATAAAGATTCCTATTGGGTAAAAAATTCATGTTCAAGAAGTATTCCATATAGTATAATGGAAGAATCAAATTTTTTTAGTAATCCAAAAGATGGTATATTCATAGAAAGTAAAGATATAGGAAAAGATTTAGAAATACAGATTGAGCATAAAGGTTGTGGTGAATATTGGTTAACCGTAAACTATATTTTGAAGAACAAAAATATAAAAATGATTCCTAATGATACATTTTGGATCAATCAATATTTAAATTTACTAGTTTTAACAGATAATAAAATTTTAATTAGTAAGGAAAGCAGAGGATTGCCTTTTGAGATAAAGGAAGTAATAAAGGTTATCCGCAAAAAACAAATTCAAAAGAAAAGAATAATTTATGGAAGGAATTATCGTTTTTCAGACAATGAATTAGGTCAATATTTTAGATTCTATAAACCAAAAACTAAATTAAAAGGAATATTTCTAAAGGTTGATTTTATTATTAACCTTTGATATGTTTATGAAAATTTTTTTTTAAAAAATAATAGTAATAAATTTGACATGCCCCTTTCTGTTTCCTGTGAATTGGTCAAAATACCGTTTGGTGTTGCGGCGTCCCTATTTCTATTTGCTGGTGTACTATGATGACTGCCAGCGGCGAATTACAACGTTTGTCTTTTTATCAAAGCCCTAGTCATACTCAGAGAAGTTCTAGCCCAATTCTATTTACTCTTTCAATTCCATTTCTTGTAGTAGGTGGAATTATAGGCTTTCCCGCTTTATTGGCTGCACATTATGAAGAGCCAATTTATAAGTTTAGAAGGTAAGAAAAAAAATGGATAAATATAGATTAACCTCAACGATGCCAAATCTTTCAATTTCTAAATCAATGTTTGTTACACCTGCAAATGTTTCTTTGCGTGTTAGAGTAGGTAATGAAATTATAAAAAAATAGAGGAGATAAGATGAACCATCCTTTAAAAAAAATAATTTGTATGTTATTGATTAATATAATACATTGCAAAGAAAAAATAGATCCTCATAGTGTAGACAAAGAGGAAATAATTCAGGCACAGTCTTCTAGTAAAATGGGTCAAAGAAAATTAATTGAGGGTCAATCTTTTGCGGTAGAATTAGAAGACTTCGGAAAAGTAAAATTTGCCAGTTACATTGATAGCGAAGAGAATAGAATGCAGAATCTTTCTTTTGTGCTAGAAGATAACGGCAAAGAGGTATATACATTTCCTTTTGTGATGGGAGATTCCGGACAACATTTCTTTTTTTATAGTATCAAGGCTATTTCCTTTCTAGATATGGATGGGGATTTTAAAAAAGATGTAACCTATATTATCAAGTTATTTACCCGGTGTAGGAAAATGTTTAGGCTGTGTATTTGATTTTGGTGGAATCTATTTTTCGAGAGATAAATCTTTTGAAATAGATTTGAAAATCAATGAGTTTTTAAATGCTGCGGATTATAGTGAAAACCCACCTCCATACTTGAAAATTAAGGAAGTGAAAAAAAGATTCGAAAAATTTCAATTTAACAGGTTTACAGGTCAAAAAGAATCACATTAAAAAATAAAACTATTATTCGTAAACAAGAAGACGTATTAAAAAATCCACCGATACAAATAGTTTTGTCTCCTTTTCCGATTTGATTTTTTCTATATCCAGTTTAGATGTACAACGCATCTTTAGGGTTAATTTGTTATTATTCAGTTTCAATTTCTAAGGTGAAATTTCGAATTGATACTTTAAATTATTGAAGGTTAAAAAAATGAAATCCAAATATTTAAATGCGTCTTTTTTATAAAAAAAATAGAGCAATAAACATACCCTAGCGACTAATTGTCATTAAACGCAGGATGGCACCTTCCTAGTGCTTACTTTATCAAGTCCCCAATAATCAAATATATTTCCCATCCTGCCTCAAGGCAGAAAGTCAATCGGATTCAGATAGAAAATTTTCTTCCATCCTTCTCTTTGGGAATCAATTCTCCACCAGTAGGGGATTAAAGTAACAATAGCATAATGTAAATGGGGAGGTTTTCCTTTTGCGTTACCAGTTGTGCCAACAGATCCGATTAACGTCCCTTTCCTTACAAAAGAAAAGGATGAAGTTTTTATTTCTTTTAAATGCGCATAATAATGAATATGTAATTTTCTTCCAATTAAAAAAACCGCATTGCCTCCAAGTTCTATCTCGCCTGCATAAAGTATCAATCCATTTGTAGATGCAAAAATGGAAGTTCCTTTTTGTGCAAAAATATCTACACCTTTATGTGTTCCTGATATTCCCCAGGGATAAAACCAAAACGATTTTTTGTTATAGCTATTTGCATTCCCTCCATCAACTGGCATGATTCTGCTTTCTGGAATTAAAAAGGATACGATAGTAAGTAGAATAAAAAATCGAAAGATAAATCTCATTGTATTCTCTGTCAATACTGCTAATCTCATCACAGTCTTTTAAATTAAGTAATAAAATTCGAGTAGCAAAGTCTCTTTCATTTACTTAGTTTTAGTATAATCCCAATAGAAATCAAAATCGAAAAGTAGAGACAAGTTTTGAATTTGATTGAAAAAAGGTTTTGTAAATGAGTAGGGGAAATTCTATATAGCCAGGCAAAAATTTCCTTCATTGCAATGGCTAGAATAATAGAGAATGGTAATATAAGTAGCAAAAAAAGAATTGCCTCTCCTTTTATATGAGCAAGTAAAATTACCAGACACATCATAAATATTTTCTATTCCAGAACAAATTCAATTCTTCGATTCTTTTTACTTGCTTCTTCATCAGATAAATTGACTAACGGTTTGGTCGAACCAAGTCCTTTTGCAAATATTTTATTTTGTGCTACTCCTTTTTCTATTAAATATTTTTTAACTGATTCCGCTCGACGTTGAGATAAAATCAAATTATTCTCTGAATTTCCTGTTAAATCTGTATGTCCTAGAAGAGTTAGTTTAGTGAAATTTTCTTTTTTTAATGCATTGGCTACTTGATTTAAAATAGGGTAGGATTCAGAAAGAATTTCAGCAGAGTTTAGATTAAAATAGATTGAATTTAAAGATAGTTTTTTATTTTCAGTCAAGCTTTTCCCAATTTCAAAACTCTCTTCTTTATTGCATTCTGCTTCAATCGATCTAGCTGTGTAGATCCCTCCAACAAGATAATGAACAATAAAATCGAATATTGTTCTTTTAATTACAATTGGTTTGATTCCATTTTGGCAGGAAACTTCTCTTGGACTAGATGCTTCAAATTTTCCCCAAATCAGGGTTCCATATTTCTGTGATATTTCTTTGTCTGGTTGCGGATAATAACGCTTATTCTCTATATCAATCACAAGTATATGGCAATTTAAAAATAAAAAGAGAAAGCTAATTATAAATATAGTTCCAGATGGTATAAATTTAATTAGTAGCATGTGATTCGAACAGTCCTTGGTGAGTAGATAAAAGCTGTTAACTGCTCAAACAACGCATCTTCAAATGTATAATATTGAAGTATTTCATAGATGCCAGAGTCTGGACAGTATTTTGATTCTTGGATTTTGTATTCTCTTGGTAGAAGTCCTCCTAGAAAATAGGTTTGATGAATTTCCTTTGTAGTTTTTTCGGATGTTTTTATTTTCTCTAAAAATTCGTGTTTGTCTTTTTCGCATTGTTTATGATTTTCCATTTGGCAAGATTTTGGAAGAGGAGGAGCCACTCTAAGTCTTGCATGTTGGCAATGGATTAAATGAAAAAACAAGGAAAGAAATACAACAAGTTTCGATTGTTTCATTCTATTGCTCCACACAGTAGACTCCAACACCTGTATTACAGGTCTGTGAATTGCCTGCATCGGAAAAGGAAAGAGTATTTGTGAAATTCCCATTTGCTCCATAAACCGAAACAGCCGCGGAACTTGTCCAATTGGAGCAATTACTAGCACTTGGTGTCCAAGATGTATCGCTATTTACTAAAATACCTGTATATATATTGGAAAAAGCGCCTACAACCGAGTTTGTTAAATTTCCACCCGATACTGCAAAAACAGAAGAAGCGTTAGTAGTTCCAATGATAGTAGTTCCATCTTGTCTTCTATATTGTTTATTTGGTTTTAATACCCAATTGGTTGTTTGATTTCGAATAGTTGTTCCACCTGTCGTCATAAGAATTGCTCTATAATTGGAAGGAGGCAAGCCAATCATGATTGCTCCATTGTTGCATTCTGTATCTATTCCCACAATCCCGTCGCCAAATGCACCCGGGATAGAGCCAAAATCCGCAGCTGGAGAAGCTGGGGCATGGGCGAATATACGGCAGAAGGCGGCCGCACTGCAAGAAGTTGCATACACATTTACTGTATAGTTTTGGGAACTCCCATCTTGTGCATAGACTGTATAGGTCATTGTGTAGGAAAAGTTGTTTGAGGTAACACCACTTGTTTGCGTGACTGCTCCAATTTTTACTGAGGAACCGTTATGTGTAAAGTTTGCGATTAGATTTTTCAAATTCGTATTTCCTGCTACAGTTACAGTTATGTTTGTTCCTGAGATTGCACCGGTTGCATTTGGTGTTTGTATGCCAAAGGATAAAATATCTTTAGTGCTTGCGAGTGAAGTTGGGGTATTTGTCTCGCTCGTTGTGGTTACTCCTGAGTTGCCTCTAGAATTTTGATTCGGTCTTATAAAGAGTAATGAGTAAATTGAATTCGTTTTATTATCTCCTGTTTGAAGGGATGTAGCTACTTCATGTTGTAGGAGAGGCCATCCTGTGCAATTGCAGTATAATAGTAAGATAAAAAGTATTAAGTGTTTTTTTGTATTTTTCATATGCGTTATTCTTTCCCAACCAATATCCAGATTTATTTTTTCAAAAAAAATGAAATTGAAATTGGTTTGGTTATTTTCTAATTTCTTAATTTGTTAAACGCAAGTAATTTCAGTTAAAATGATACTATGCTAATTCGAAAATAAAACACTTCTAATTCGATGGAAGTATTCAATGCTACTATCGAATTAGTCTTCATAAAATCTTTGTATTAAGTTCACTTAAAGATGTTTCAAGGGATAAAAGAAGAAAGATCGACCTAGATAAAAACCTTTCGAAATTTTTAGAGGAAAGAAATAAAAGAGTAATCCAGATACTTGAATTAGCTAGTAAAAGTCAGTAATATTCAATACAAATAGAATCTTTTGGAACTTGTAGGTAGAGATATCTTAAAGAATTATTAATAACTTACCTTATATTATCATTGCTGATGCAAGTTACAAGAATCACTTCTCTTTGATAGCAGCAATAATAATACTAAAATCTCCCTCTAGTTCTTCTAAGTTTTTCTCTGGAATGAATGCTTTTGAAACAAATCCATCCAGATAAAGAGCATTTAAACATTCTCGGTCTTCAAAAAACTTTGCAAATTGGTATAAGTTGATTTTATTTTTAGAAATGGCAAATATCAATTTGCCGCTATCTAATATACAAACTCCATTTCGAATATGATAATTCTTTGAATCTTGATGAAATCCTTTGTGGATTTTTTTATTTATTATTAGCATAGGTCCAGATTGGGTTGCATACTCAATTGTTTCATCGTAGGTAAAGGTAGAGGAAGGAACAATATTTGCTTTTTTATTTTTAGTTAGATAGAAAACACCGTTAGGGTTCATATAAAAATTCCCATAACCGGATTTTAGATTGATAGCTGTTTCCATTTTTCCAGATTCAATATAGAGTCCAAGAGGATTTAAGTCTTCTTTAAAGATACCTCCATTCATTGCAAAGATTAGAGTATTGTTTAAATGGTTTTTTAGTGATCCAATATTTCGAAAGTGATTTCCGTTTTCATCTTTACTAAAAAATTTTATATCAACTAGGTTGGGATCAATCTCGGTATAAACAATCTCAGGATAATTGAATTCATGTAAATAATAAGTCCCACTTACTAAAAGAAAAATAAAGATAATAATAAGTTTTGTTTTTATTCTCATACTATAGTTAATAAATAGAATATTTTTATTTTGCAAAATTTTTTAAAAAAATAAATTTATTTTAAATCGAATCATGAACTTAAAATATTCATCCTTCCTCAAAATATACGAGTAATAAATTAATCTCATTTCTTATGAAACTGTTAAACGAATAGTAAAGATTCGAATCATTGTTAAACATACTATCTCCATTGTGATACGTTTTCCTATAAATAAAAACCGAGTGAGTAAAAAAATCATAACAACACTCAAAAATAATTATTTTAGAGGACGATAGTTTCTACATTTATAAACTGCAGCAACATATTATTTCAATTCAATACTTTGCAGAATTGGCTTCCAATGATTTTTAGAAAAATCAGGATTTCCTTCTTCTTGTAATTGAATCGATATAAATTTTCCATTCTTCCATTTTACTTTTGCACGGCTTACCCATATTTTTTTTATAAGTTTATTATTTTCTAATAATTGCAACTCTACCTGACTTTCATTTGGTAGTGTGTCTTTTTTTTTGAGAATTGGGATGATTTTCGCTTTATACTGATCTCCATATCCATAAACATCTTTATAATCTTTTTTGAATTCTTCGCGAGAGATAGATAAGATAATTTTTGAATCCATTTTATAATGTTTGTCATAAAATTCATGGGTTTTGTAATCTTCATAATAATTAGGGAGTTCTAAACATATTTCGCCACCACATAATATTTTATTTCCTGATTTAGGTATAATAACGTCTCTTTGTCGGCTTAAGGTGTTTAGAATTTGATTCCATAGCTTATCATTCCTTTTTTTGGGAGTATACCTAATTTTCCCAATTGATGAATTCAATCGAAAAGAGGCAAAATAAAAAAATTCATCCTTTGATTTAGGGAAAGATATCATCAGAGTATAAAATTCGAAATTAGAACCCTTAAAGTTTTTGGTTTCTTCTAATTTAATTTCTGGTGAATTTGTGAATGGTTTCATAGTAGTTTTTGTAAATATCTCAGGTGTAACTGATTCTGGGAAATCTTCAAATTCTATATGTATTTCTCCTTTTTCATCCTCTGTTTCATTTGAATCCTTGGTTCCAAAAAAAATAGAATGCTCTGCAATTAACGTATCTGGAAGGGATAGGTAGAGATGATTTAAATCCCATTTGATATATTTATTCTCCATGTGCTGAGAATATAAATTAGAATTTAAAAAAAATGCAAATGAAAAAATGAAGGTAAATAGAAACATATATTCGTTACTCCTTTTTTTATTTATATAACTCACCTTACATTATCATTGCTTAACAAAAGCAATGATTGAGTTTGGGTGAACCAAACGTTCAAATGAAGTTTGCGCCTAGCGGCGGGCTTTCCTCCCATCGCTTTTCGCTCCCCATCAGCCGAAGCTATAAAGCAGGCTATTGAAATTATTAGTTTATTAGCTTTATCTAATATTCTAATTTCCTTTATCATACTGATCAATTTCTATCTTCTGTGTAAGGTGAGTTAATAAGTCTTTTTATAAATTGTGCAACTCAAATAGTTCGGGATGCTGCTGGAACGAAAAGATATGAGGATATAATTCAAGTTCCACAGAAGGTAATCAAATTCATTTTAGTCGAAAATTCTGTTTACATGGTTGTAAATGTGAAAGAAAAAAAGTCATACGAGAATAAAGTAAGAGTGGAAGAGCGATGTTATCTTGTGCAAAACTTTGAGAGACTTGTTATTACTCTTGATGTTGCTGATTATATTCATTGTCCAAAGATTTATAATCAATTATATGATGTTCAGGAAATCCTATCAAAGAATTACAAGGCAATGTTATTTATTCAAGAAAAGATTGCTATTGTTTCTCAAAAATGTCCGCACAAAAATTCTGCGACCGAAAATTTTAATAATTCCGTAAAAGAAAATTTAGATTTTTTATCTGCCAATGTTCCAAACTATGTAGAAAAATTTGCAAATAGACTACCGGATGAAATGGAAAAAATTGCAGCAAATCCTACACATTATCCGCTAGAACCTCTACTTGACAGTGAACAACAAGAATATCGTTATAGCAAATTTTTGTAGTTCTGGAAAATATTTTTCCAAGTATCCAAACGAATTATATATTTTTTGGATCTTTTTCATATAAAAGAAGATAGCAAGAAAATTAAAAAACTGAGAAATTAAAAATTTTTTACTTTTTATTAGAAGATGATACTTGAAACATCGCTTCTAATTCTAATTTTATACTCGTATCAAACTCTGGAACGATAGTCTCTGTCTCGCTATAAGTTTTTATTTCAGAATATCTTTCCTCTTTTGGTTTTTGATACACTTCAACTGTATTATTATTTAAATTAAAAAGCCAGTATTCAGGAATTTTTGCTTCTGCATAAATGTTCGCCATTTCTCTATCTTCTGCGAGAGTAGAAAGGGAAACTTCAATCACAAGTTCTGCTGTAGTAGGATGCGATTCAGAATAGTCCTCCAGATTTCCGGATATGATAGAAATATTTTGCTCAGGTTCCGACCGAGTGAGTGTGAGCGGTTGCTCCGATCGTAAATGCAACTTTTTGGAAATTTTATCACTGAAAAAATTCATTATTCGTAATATCATTGTTGCGTGCTTGGGTGATTTAGGTATCTTCTGTATTACAACTCCCTCAATTAATTCCGTTCTTTTAGAGAGAAATCCCATTTCTCCGAGAGCATGGTATTCTCGAATAGAGATTAGGTGCGTTCTGCTTTTTATGCTTGGTAAATCCAAAATTGCGCTCATACGAGTAGTTTTACAAAAAGTTTCCTAGATTGTCAAAACCACTTTTTCTAAACGATTTCGTTTTTAAAAAAGTCTTGCAGGACTATAATTGAGAATTAGGATTAAGAGCAGGAGAGGGTATTACAATGGACTATCAGCAAAAAGGTTTTGAAAAATTAAAACAAGGGCTTGGAACTTCGCTCGTTTTTCTTGCGATTCTTTGGGGAATTGTGATTTCGGATTTTATTCTTCCAATGGATTTTACAACGTTAGGTGTATATCCTCGAAGTTTGTTTGGTTTAATTGGAATACCACTTGCTGTATTTTTACATTCTGGTTTTTCTCATTTAGCATCTAATTCGCTTCCACTCTTAGTTCTGATGACAACAATTCTGATTTTTTATCCCAAGGTTGCATTTCCTTCTATGTTTTTTATGGTAATCTATACAAATATTTTAGTTTGGATCTTTGGGAGATCTGCTTATCATGTGGGGGCGAGTGGTCTTGTCTATTCACTGGTTGCATTTTTAATTGCAGCAGGATATTATAAGAAGCGACCTCTTTTTGCGTTAGTTGCACTTGTAATTGGATTTTTATATGGAGGACTTGTTTGGGGAGTCTTCCCAGGCTTTGTAGGTTGGTATGTTTCCTGGGAGTCTCATTTGTTTGGAGCGATCGTCGGAGTTTATTTAGCTCATTTTTATAAAAAAGATTTATAAATCTAAAGGCTAATCGGTATTAGACGACAGTGATTTCTTGCACACCCCAAACATCTTGTCCGCTGATATCGAGTAAAACTTTTATATAATGTTTGATTGCAGAAGAGGTGATTAAATTGTCCTTTGGAATTTTCAGCTGAAAAGGAACTGTGATTACTTCTTTAGGCTCTAGCACATAATCATTTAAACTTACAATTCCAACTTTTTCATCTGATTCTTTGGTTTTATTTTGATCTTTCAACTCTTCAACAGTTAAAATATATAAAATAATTTTCTCAATTGTGACTGGATATTCTCCACCTGTAAATGTCGCGATTCCCTTTACACTTTCTTGCATTGAAGCCTTGTTTTTGAAAAGTTTAACTTCAACTGTTGGTGAACCGGAACCAACCATACTTTTTAGTGAATCTATAAATCCCATATTCATCTCCTCAATCTAAAATCAATCTAACTAATTCTGAACTTTCTTCAAAGCCTTTTAAATTTGAAGCAAAAATTTCTGTTTGAATTTTTTCTTTTACTAGAAGGCTTTTAACATCATTGTCTTCATACATTACTTTAGTAATTACAATATCGCCACCCTTGCATTTTCCTTCCACGCGAGCAGCAAGATTGACTGTTTTCCCAAAATAATCTAGCTTTTCATTTTGATTTACCGCGAGGACTGGACCGGAATGGATTCCTACTTTCAATACAATCACATTTTCCCCGTATTCTTTTTTGTTTAACTCTCTTAATTCTCTTTGGATTTGGAGAGCGTAGGAAACAGCATTGACAGGTAATAAAAACACACCCATAATAGCGTCGCCTATCGTTTTTACAATCGCTCCATCAAATTTTGAAATATTTCGAATTAAAATATCAAAATGACTACTCACAGCTTTATAGGCAAAGGCATCGCCTCTTGTATTATAAAACTCTGTTGAGCCTTTCAAATCTGTAAATAAAACAGATAGATTCTTAATCCCAATTTCCTCTCCTGGTCTTAACACTTGAGAAGAAAATAATTCTCTGAATTCCTGCTTTGCCGTTACTTCTGCTGCTGTTACAATATTTTCTAACCAAACTGCATGTTCTAACTTAATGGTAATTTCTTCCTTAGGATTTGGGTTGGTGAGTAGAATTCTTTTCTTTCCAAGAGAAGTTTTTACTTCTTCATTTTTTGCTCCAGTATAATGAATCGTATCTATCTTATCACCTGTTTCACTGACTTGGATTTGGAGAGTATAGTTATTTTGCAAACTATAGATTTTATAGATTCCTGGGAGGAGTGAATATTCAATTTCTTCTGTTTGATTTGGTGCAACTCGAATTTGAGATTTTAAATGAGGGGTGCTTCCTGGACCTGACGCACAGTAGATTCCGGAAACTACTTTTCGAATAGAAGGATTTGGTGTAAACGTTAGTTCTACAGATTTATCGAAATCGGCATTGTAGTCAATATTACAGGAAGAACAGTGAACTTTTTTTTCCATTTCCGCTAGAGTCTTGTAACTTGATTTTGCTCCACGACAAGCTGGACAAAGTAGAT
This sequence comes from Leptospiraceae bacterium, assembly GCA_035345875.1. Classification (GTDB taxonomy): domain Bacteria; phylum Spirochaetota; class Leptospiria; order Leptospirales; family Leptospiraceae; genus UBA2033. The sequence goes on from DAORDH010000003.1 coordinate 210,394, forward strand.
CCCAGTTTAAATCAAAAAATCCTTCTTTTGTTCCTCGAAGGAAAAAGTCTAACACATCCTTTTTGTCTTCATGCCAAATTGCTGCGAGTCTGTAAGGTCGAATTTTTACTAAATCGATTTCTTGTGACTTTAAAATAAAGGAGGCAACTAGATTGGATAAAGTATCGTTATGCGATATTGTAGCAAATTTATGAAGTAGGGGAGATAGGTCATGAAATTCTAGATTGTGTTTGATTTCTGTAATTCCAATATTGTATGTATTCTCTTTCGAATGTTCAATTTGTCTGTAGTAATTTTTGAATTTAGGAATTACATCAAAGTTAAATTTTAGATACATAATAGGTGTGAGCAATTTAAAACGTAAAATCACCCGCATAGTAGTTTGAATCAATGTATGCTCTCTATCAATTTCTTTTAATTCCAGTCTATGTATGAATCGAATGAAGGGACCTTTTGTATATTCTCTTACGATTTGGAAAAATTTACCCTCTACCCATTCCGATGATTTTTCTTCGAACTCAAAATGGAATCCGGTATTTTTTTGGGAACCTTGTTTCTTGCTTCCGCCTTGTGGTAGGGGAAAATCCCTGTAAGCCATTGCCGGCTCACTTAGAAACTGATTTGCTCTATCAGTGTCTGATACATATTGCCAAACTTTTCCAAGATTCGCTTTCACTTCTATTTCGAAAGTAAAGAAAGACTCATTTGATTGGGTTTCGTAGTGCATGCATACGAACTATAATCAATGAAATTAAAAGTAAACTCTTTATTTGCCCTATGTAGTATTGGAGGGAATAGAATTGTAATATTAAAACAATTTTTTCTCTTGCTAAAAATAAAAGAGTAAATAAGATATAATTTTGTAAATTCATTGAGAGTCTACATTCAATACATTCAGGAGAAAAGTATGAAAATAAAAATTATAAAAATGTTTTCCCTGCTCTTAATTCCAGTTTTATTTTTGATGGAATGTAAGAGTAAATCAAATGACGATAATAAGACTAACTTACTTGTATTAGCTGCTCTTGCAAATAGAAGTAGTGGATCGGCTGCTAGAGATATGTATACAGGCTTTGCTGATATCCCAGCTAGTATTTATAAGACTGTTGCATCTGGTTCTGCAAGTAGTTCTATTCAAGCAGAATCTAGAACTCTTTATACTGCAGATTATCGTTTTCAAAATAGCACAAATACTGCTTCCGTATCCGGGGTTTATGATTTAGTAAGAGCAACTGCAAAGACCACCAGAGATATTGCGAAGTCGATAGGCGATTTGGTTGGTAGTTTGGAGACAATTCCAGTAACCACTACATTGACTGGGACAGCAACTTGGGCAAACGTGGCTTCTAAGTATCGTTATGCGCCAAGCACAATTTTAACAAATGGTAAAAAACTAGAAGTTTGGTGGAATAACGCAGCAGCCCCTTATTCCAATAACAAAGCAATCGAATTAAATTACACTGGGAGCACTGCTTCTGGAAATATGAGTGGTTTTGTTTTTGTTAGATTCTTGCAAACATCCACTTCAACAACTCTTTCTAAGGCGTATATTAATTTTAACTACAACGCTTCTACTGGAACGAGGGTAATGGTTGTTATCCTTCAAGATATCAACGGAGGAGGAACTGGAACAAATTTTAGGGATAAAGCACATTTCTATGTGCAAGAAGTGAATGGAGTTACTACAATGGATGGAACTTATACCATAACTGGATTCAATCCGAATTCGACTGGAGTAAATGCATCGGATAGAGCTTATGTTTTCTCTGCGATTGGAAATTCTAGTAGAGCTGTTGTGAATGCGGCTTTTCCACAAGTAACAGATAATACAACAGCTATTTATGCAACCACAACTCTCGGAAATATTGGACAAGTTTGGACCAATTTTATTTTGGCAAATACTTCCATTGTATCAGGCCTTAATACAATAGGTGGTTCTTGTAGCGCAAGTAATATTACTACAACTAGTGCGTCAGGCGGAAATCCGGGCACTCTTATAGCAACCAACTCAATTGCAAACTTAAAGACTTGTTTGGATTCAATTAATCCAGCAGTAAATGCTAAAGACGTTTATTTCTTAACGAATATCAAAAACCCTGCTTACTTCTCTGTATCAGGAAATACCGTTAGTCTCTATGGGGTAGAAAGTTTAGACGCAAGTGATGCAAATAAATCAGCTTTTGATGCCTTACAAAATGCTACTTCTTTTACTCCGATTTCCTCTGCGGTGAGAACCACATCCAATACTACTTATGCAGCAGCATTTGATGCGATAACTGTTTATAGTTTAAACCTATTTACAGGAACAGGAGTTCCAGTCGGATCTAGTGCAACTAGCTTAACAAGCCTAAATGCACAGTGGGGAAATGGA
>DAORDH010000003.1:212864-282593 GCA_035345875.1 Leptospiraceae bacterium
AGTCGGATCTAGTGCAACTAGCTTAACAAGCCTAAATGCACAGTGGGGAAATGGAACACCAGGAACAGGAACTTCTAGCGCAACTGCTGGAACAAATTCTGTGAACGGTAGCTCGGATAACACAGCTCCGTTTTAAGGACGACAAAAGGCGAGGCAGCGTTGCCTAACACTGTCAACCTAGGGATTTTTAAGCCCATAGCTTGGCTATGGTGAGCGTCAAGCTATGGGCGGGAATGCACGAAGACTCGCGAAGTGAATAAAAAATAAACCTTCTCTTGTCTTCGTGTTCTCTATGCTCTTCGTGGTTAAATCTTTTTGATTTCTCTTAAGTTGAAAGCATTGGGCGTCTCGCCTACATGCCTTGCTTTCAGATCAATTCAGAAATTTTCTTTGCAATATCTTTCGGTTCTAAGCCATCAACTGGCAAATAAAAATCAGAAGCTGCTTTATAAAAAGGAATTCTTCTTTCTAAAACTTCTCTGTAAGAATTAATTTCACTGAGCTGGGGTCTCTCTGTATCATTAATAACTTTTTCTACCAGATAATCAATGTTATTCGAAAGACCTATGACTGTGCAGAAGGATTTTAGAAGATTGGTTTTCTTTTCGCTGTAGAATTCTTTTCCGTCACGATCTACATCAAATAAAATTCCACCGCCACAATCTAGGATGATATTTCTTGATTTAGAAAGATTCTCTAAAATCTTAAATTCTAATTTTCTAAAGTTATTCCATTTTCCATTTTCTTTTTTAATTTGCTCTGCAATGGAAATTCCGCCTGCTTCATAAACTGCAATCATATCAGTGGATACGATTGGCATGGATAATAATTTAGATAACTTGCGGGATACTTTTGATTTGCCCACACCTCGTGGACCGATGAGTGCTATATTCATATTGCTTGTAAATCGACAATTGACTTTTGTAATTCTGGAATTGTGATGTAGTAGGACTCAATGTCACCTTCTGTGATTCCTAAAATTTTTATAGCGTTAGGGGAAAGCTCATGAGAAATTCCACCTATATCAATTCCAATTCCAGAGATAACTGCTATTTGATTTGCAACATGGACTACAGAAACAAGCTTTTGAAAATTCTTGGCTTGGTCTGGATTATGGTGGTAAGCCACTACTTCTTTTAGTTCTTCTGGAAAGTTCCATGTTTGTAGAGCTTTCATTCCAACTTCTTGGTGATCATAACCAAAATACTTTCTTTCAATTTCCGTAAAGCTAAGTTTGGAAGTTTTTAGTTCTTGTTTGATTTCTAAAATCTTAGAAGGAAAGAACTGAGCTAAAATTACTTTGCCTATGTCATGTAATAAACCAGAAGTAAAAGCTAGATCTTTTGGAATTCCTGTCTTTTTTTGAATTGCAATACGTGCAGAAAGCTCTGCAACAACTAATGAGTGAAGCCACATAGACTCTGCTTCTAGTTGGTAGCCAGGTAAATCTTTATTTAGAATTTTTTTAGATGCAGTGAGTAAAATAATTTCTTTAACCGTTTTTATACCAAGAGTCATAAGAGATTCTTGCACAGTGCGAATGGGTTTACTTGCACGATAGTAAGCAGAGTTAGAAAGTTTAATGATAGATGCAGTGATGGCTGGATCTTTTGAAATTTCATTGGCTAAATCATGAATGGATACAGCGGGGTCTTGGATAAGCGTCATTACCCGCATGACAACATTGGACATGGGAGGAAGTTTATTTATATCTGCCAGAATAATGTCAATTTGATCTTTCATAGAGTTATCTTACCTTATAAAGATATTTTTCAATGCCTGCTTTTTTTAGTAGTATTCGACCATCATCCAAATACAAACTAATAGTCCTGCCTTCGTGACCACCTACATCTTCTGCGATGATTGGAATTTTTTTTTCAGCAAAAAATTCACGCACAATGGCAATGTTGCTTTCTCCGATATTGTTCAAAAATGCAGAGGTAATATTCTTAAACATAGATGCAGCTCCGAATATCCTAGCATAATAGGTTCCTGGTTTACAACCTTCGTCTTCGAATTGCTTGATTAATTTAGGTAAAGCGGTTTCTCCATACTTCCCTGGATTCTTTAGTTTATCACGACCCATTGTATCTTTAGCGAGCATGATATGAGAAATGGCTCCGATTTTTAGATCGGGTTGATACAATACTACACCAATGCAGGATCCGAGAGTGGTTCTTAAGATGTTAGGAGACTTGCCAACAGCAATTTCTGCAATCCCAACATTTATGATTTTAGAATCTTTACTCAACATCGTTTCAAATATTAGAAAAACAATACTTGTCTCTACTGTCAAGTGAGTAATTCGAATTGAATGCAAAATACTTGCTTTACTTAGAAGGAATCGGTAAGAGAGTAGATTACAAGGAATCAATTATAATTGGAGTAATTCTTGGATACAATTAAAGAAGAAGCAATCAGCAAAGAACCAGTTCGGAAAATTAAAATCAATCAATCAGAAGTCACTATTCTTGGAACAGCTCATATCAGCGTAAAAAGCGTAGAAGCTGTTAGAAATATAATCGATCAAGAAAAACCAGATGTGGTTTGTGTTGAACTTTGCAAGTCAAGAATGACCTCGATTCAGGATCCAGAGCATTGGAAGAAATTAGATATTTTTAAAGTATTCAAAGAAAGAAAAATGTATTTGCTACTTGCCAGCTTAATCTTGTCTTCTTTCCAAAAAAAATTAGGGCAGGGAGAGATCAAGCCAGGGGATGAATTAAAAGCTGCTATCGATGAGGGAAATAAAATTGGAGCCAAAGTAGTTCCTGTCGATCGGGAAATTCAGACTACACTCAAACGCTCTTGGGGCAATGTAGGACTTTTTTCAAAGATGTATTTACTCTCCGCACTTATCACATCTCTTCTAGTAAAAGAGGAAGTAAGCCCAGAAAAAATCGAAGAAATGAAAAGTGATGATGCACTAAAAGATCTATTTTCACAACTCCCACCTAGATACAACTCCATCAAAGAAGTGATCATCGATGAGAGAGACAAATACCTAGCGGAAAATATTCGACGACAGGCGAGAGATTCCAAAAAAGTATTTGCTGTTGTAGGAGCGGGACATTTGGAGGGAATCATGAAGCATATTGTAGAAGATCAAACCATTGATCATCTAGATGAGATTCCTAAATCTGGAATTTGGGATAAATTACAATTAGCTATTCTTCCTCTTTTTATTTTATCGTTAATGGCGGCAACTTTTTACTTCAGTGGATTCGAGGCAGGAACAGAATTAGTAAAAGAATGGATTATTGTAAAAGGAACGTTAGCTGCTCTTGGAGCACTCATCGCATTAGCTCATCCTATTTCAATTTTACTCGCATTTATTGCTTCCCCCATTGGAAATTTTAATCCTATTATTAAACCTGGTTGGCTTGCGGCGTTAACCGAAATATGGATGAAAAAACCTCTGGTAGAAGATTTTGAAAAGATTGCAACTGACTCTGAGCATTTTACTGGTTTCTGGAAAAATCGGGTCTTGAAAATATTTTTAGTTTTACTCCTGCCACAAATTGGAAGTAGCATTGGAACTTTCCTCGTAACTTGGAAAGGAATTAAAGGCTTTTTAGGATAAGTTTTGTATGCTAAAACTTGCAACTTCTGAACAGAGAGATTTCTATGAGAAAAAACTCTATCCTATGCAAGATAAAATTTTTAGCTTATTACAATCAGATAAATTTTATCTGACAGGTGGGACTTGCCTTTCTAGATTTTATTATAATCATAGATATTCTGATGATTTAGATTTCTTCTTTATGGGAACGGATTTTAGAAGAGAAGATTTTGAAGCTGAGTTTCGTGAAATTCAAAAAAGAATTCATCTAAGTTTTAACTCTAAATTGGAAATCAGTTCAGACTATTTTAAAAGGCTTACTGTTTTTGAAAATGAACAGACACTCAAAGTAGAATTTATTTATGAAAACTTTCAAATGGTTCAAAAACCCATTCGAAATGATTTAATATTTCTTGATACAAAGGAAAATATATTTGGGAATAAATTAACAGCAATTCATGGAAGAAAAACGACAAAAGACTACTTTGATCTTTTTTTTCTTTTGAAAGAATTAAAGCTTTCAGATGGAATTAAATGGTCTGAATTTAAACATGCTCCAGTCGATTATGAAGGTGCAGTTCTCTCATTGGTTGGGGGACAATTGGAAGGAGATGTATTCATGATGCAAGAAATAAAACTAGACGATTTCAACGAATTCCAAAACAATTTAATTACAGAGTTACTATCGTATGCAAAAACGGTTTCATAAATACTTCTGGGATGGATTAGAGAATTGGAGTCCAGAGTTTCAACTTCGTCGAATAATTGAATATGCGAGTTTCCCAGATTTAATTCAATATCCATTTGAAGAAGTAAAAGAAAACTTATCAAAAATTCGCCTAGAGAAACTTAGAACAGGGGAAAATAGAAAAGAATTGATTATTAAATTATCGCCTTTTGTTTCTCAGGCATCTTCTTGGGAAGAGGCAATTTGGAAAATGATTGAATACTATCGAGAACAAAACAAAGAGAGGATAGCCTAAGATGTTAGACTTTGTAGATAAATTTAAAAGTGAATTACTCGGAATCCAGAATACGTTAAACGAGCTACTTGGAATCAAAACATTCATTGATTCGCTTAAGAAAACAGCCCAGTTTTTTGACTTGTTTTTCTCGATTGTGCCATTTGAAGTAATTTTACTTCTCATATTTTGTGCTTTGTTTTTGGTTCTAGTAAATAACATTTCTCCAACCACACCGCGTATTAATATTACAATCGCTGTGGGGCTATTCTGTGTTATCTCCTTGTATATAAATCATATCTTCACAGGTGAATATAAATTCTTACATGTATTTTATATTTCTCTTTATGTGCTTGTTCCTGCTTATTCTGTTGAGTTATCTAAATTTGCTTATAAACAGATATATAATATAAGACAAAAATCTATGAAGATTGAAAATCCTGAAGAATTAGTAAAATCAATACGAGAGATCAACCAAAGATATTATGAATTTTTAAATGCACAAGCAGATTTTAAAAACAACCCATTAGATCTAAAAAAATCTGCAGCTAATTTGAAATCTTCCATTGAACAATTAGAAAAAAGAATATGAGTCGTAGACGTTATATTCTATATGCTCTAGCTTATATTACAATTCCTGTTCTGACTAATATGGTTATAGCAGCGTTTAGCTATACCGTTTTAGTATCCTTTTTTATGACGAGAGAGGAATTTCAAGTTGTAAGTCAGGTAGGGGAGTCTGGAGATGTAACTTCTTTGATTTTTTCTTACGCATCTTTTGTGATTCCAACAGCAATTGGCTATGCTTATAATTTACCCTTAATCTTTTATATGTTCAAAAAAGAAAGACCACCAATGTCGATAAAGATTCAGTCGATTATTGTAAATCTGCCAATTGTAAATGCGACAGTTAGTTTTGCTGGTTGGGGACTTGCGTTATGTGGAACATTTACTTATTTTTATAATTATGATGTGTATATTAGTCTCCAAGCATCTCTTAAACTAATCTGTTTTAATATTTTAATGGCAAACCTTTGCTTTGTGTTTGTATATTATCTAGTTGATATAGTAAATAAACGTTTTATCTTATTGGTATTAAAGGGTCAGAATCTTAGTTCGATTCCAAAAACAGTTAAGATATCTATCAGAGGAAGATTTTTTATTTTTTTCCTGACAGTTGCGGTTACTCCGTGTTTGCTTTTAATTGGACTGATTTTATCTATTCTTTCAGAAAATCAAATTTCTAGAGATTATACCCATGTCGGTTATATTTTTATAGGGATCATTCTAACTGGGGTCATATTGACTCTTTTTATTTCCAACTCATTTGCAAATCCAATTCTAGATTTACAAAAAGCAACGGAAAAGTTACAAAGTGGCGACTTAGATTCAAGAGTGTCTGTTTATACAAATGACGAGATTGGTTTTTTAGGTGAGAATTTCAATCATATGTCCTCTTCCATCAAAGAAAAAGAATTTATAAAAGACACTTTTGGAAAACTAGTCGATCCGACAGTTCGAGATTTTCTACTCGAAGGAAATATGACGTTAGGTGGTGAAACAAAAGATGTAACAGTCTTGTTTGTTGATATTCGTGGATTTACTTCCATTTCCGAAAAATTGCCGCCGAAGTTAATTGTAAACTGGCTCAATCAATATTTTGAACAAATGAGCAATTCAATTTCAAAAGAAAAAGGTCTTGTTAATAAGTTTATAGGAGATGCAATTCTTGCTGTTTTTGGAACTCCAATTCCTCTCGAAAATCATGCAGATTCTGCTCTTAGGGCTGCTTTGGATATGCGCAATCAAGTAAAACTTCTTTCTGAAAAGTTTTCAAAAGAAGGACTTCCTGAAATAAAAATTGGAATTGGAATTCATTCCGGAAAAGTTCTCGCGGGAAATATTGGATCGATGAATCGACTCGAGTATACAGTAATTGGAGATACAGTAAATTTAGCTTCTCGTTTAGAATCTTATTGTAAAACTGCAAATCGAGATTTGCTTTTAACAGAGGCAACGAAAGAATTGATTCAAGGAAATTTTTCTTTTGAATTCATTGATAAAATAAAAGTCCGAGGCAGAGAAAGCGAGATTAGTATTTTTTCTGCTTGAATTAATCATTTCTTTACATAACTTGAACGCGATTGAGGTTTCTTCATGAAAGATAAAAAGAAAATACTTTGGTTTTTTATTCTAACTTTAATTCCACTTCTATTGATGTTGCTTTTTCGTTTCAGTGGTATAACGGAACGAGCAGAGAATATGCTAATCGATTTTAGGCATCAATACTTTAATCCAAACCATAAATTTTCTGATAAAATTATTTTAATCGATTTTGATGAAGACACATTTAAAAAATTAGGAAACAAAAAAGAGTTTGGTAGATGGCCTTGGAAACGATCCGCCTATACTCCTATTTTAGAATATTTATCTTTAGGTGCGCCTAAGATGGTTCTTTTCGATATAATGTTTTTTGAACGCTCAGAAGAGTCCCAAGATATTGCGTTAGGTGATATATCCGATAGATTAACCCAAATGGGTATTCCTGTTTCTCATGCTGCTAGTTTCAGATATGAAGAAAAGACAAATGCAAAACCAGAAGATATTCCAGAAGATATGAGAGCAGCTCTCGATACAATCTCAATGAAATTTCCATCCGAATCAGATTCAATTTTGAGAAAGTATAATATTTTTTCTTATCCAACAGATGATATTATGCGTAAAATTAGACATCTTCATTCCGTTTCCTATAAATCGGATGTGGATGGAGTCTCACGCAGAATTGAACCGTTTTTTAAATATGAGAAACTCCATTTACCAGCACTTCCATTTAAAGGGTTTGATGCGGTCAAGCCAATGGATCAAATTGACATCAGTGAAAAGTCACTTAATTTAAGGTCAGGGGATGAAAATACAAATATTCCATTGGAAAATGGTCGTATGCGGCTTCATTATTATTCACCTGAACAAATGGAGAATATCCCTCGTTTTCCTGTCTGGTCTTTAATTGAATCGTATGAGAAAGTAAAAAAAGGGGAAGCGGATCCTGCAAACTTAGAGACAAACTTCTTTGATTTTCAAAATAGGATTATAATCATAGGAACGTCAGCCGCTGCAACCTTTGACGATAAAGTAACGCCTTATGGAAAAATGCCTGGATTTGTTTTGCATGCAGTCGTATTATCTAATCTATTAGAAAAGCATTTTTTAAAGCTATCTCCTTTATGGTTTAACGTTCTTTTATTAGTTATTACAATCCCAACCTGTGTATTTTTCTCTTTCTTTTTCCAACAAATGGCTCTTCGCGTATTTGTTCCTGCTGGGATATTTTTGGGCTATACGCTTCTTGCGCTCTTTGCTTTCAAGTTTGATATTCATTTGCCATTAGCTTCTTTTTTAACTGCCTATCCGCTTGCCTTTCTTGGTTCTCTCGGATACTTATCTTTTACAGAAGGAGCAGAGCGGAGAAAATACAGTAAGGTTCTATCTAACATGGTGGATCCATCTATCGTCAGTGAAGCGTTAAACGATCTAGAAGCGCTTAAAAAAGGTGGAGAAAGGGAAATCACTGCATTCTTTTCGGATGTGGCTGGATTCTCCACTATTAGCGAGCAATTGAGTTCTGCTGATTTAGCTGCACTTCTCAATGAATATCTTTCTGCTATGACAATCATACTAAAACACAATCATGGGACATTGGATAAATATATTGGCGATGCTGTGGTTGGAATTTTTGGTGCGCCGATTCATAGAGACGAACACTTTATAGAAGCGGCAAAAGCTTCTCTTGAAATGATTGAAAAGTTAAAAGAACTGAAAGCTTACTGGAGTGCAAATAATCTCTATTGTAAGGATGCTCAGGATATGGATGTTCGAATAGGATTAAATACCGGTCTTGCAAAAGTTGGATTCATGGGAACCGATGCGTTAGCTTCCTATACTATGATGGGGGATACTGTTAACTTAGCCGCTCGACTCGAAGCAGCAGGCAAAGATTATGGAGTGAATATTTTAATCAGTGAGTTTACAAATGATAAAATCAAAGAGCAAATGTTTACCCGTAAGCTCGATAGGGTGCGAGTAAAAGGGAAAAATGAGCCAGTTCAATTATTTGAATTGATTGCCATCAAAGGACAAGAATCTGAAAGTAGAAGGGAGTCGGCTCAAATTTACGAAGAGGCTTTTGGACTCTACTTAAAACAAGAGTGGGACAAGGCAATTGAGTTATTTGAAAAATCGCAAAAGGCACGTGGTTCAAAAGATAAGGCAGCGGAGATGCTGATGGATCGATGTATTTATTATAAGAACTCCCCACCAGGTGTAGAATGGGACGGAGTCTTTACAAGAAAACATAAATAATTGGGTCTATAAATTACATTTATCTTTAGGATACGAGAAAATTTTTTAGATATACAGAGTGAAAGAGCCAATGAGGAACGCTATTCTACTTGAAATTTTTTCATTTCATGGTAAAGTAGCTAGTCAATTATATAGAAAGCTACTTTGTATCAATTATCCGGCAAAAAGAAATAGGATAATCTTGCCTAAAAAAATGAGAGGAATTTAATATTAAATTGTTAAATGTTTATGAAGCAAAGCGCTGAATAGAATGCAATGCGGAGTATCAAAATGAAAAGAAAAATATTACTATTTACATTAATTACAGTTTGTGTTGATTTTTTATCCTGTAATGGCACAGCAGATGGAAAATCGAGTGTAGGGCAACTTGTTCTTTTAGCATTTAGAGCAGCTCGATTAGCAAACGAAAGAGTTGAACTATCTGGAACGGTAAAAGGACCAGGTTCTGTAAAAAATGCAAGTGTGAAAGTCTTCCCGACCCCAGCGAATGGACAATGCATCAAAGAAGATGGAACTTTAAATGGAACTCCCATCGCCACTACTAAATCAGATGAGAATGGGAAATACAATCTATCTTACAAAAAAACGGGAACTACTGTTTGTGTAGTTGTTGTTCCGGATGACGGTTCTCAGATCGATGTATTTTCACCTGCAAGTAGAACAAATGCCCCGAAGCCATGGTCAGGAGCAAACAATTTAATGGCAGTAGTCAACGAACCTTCAGGCAGAGCAAATAGCATTGGTGCGAGTAAAACTGTAAATGTAACACCCTTTACACGTATGGCAGCAAGAAGATTTGGAGCGTTAAGCACTATAGCTCAAAACAATGGAGGGAAAGTATTTCTTGGAATAGTTCCTGTAGGACGCAGAGCTCCTGGTGATGATAAAAGAGTAGAGTTCGGAAACAATAATGCAACCACTATAATTGATAAAGCAAATGAAGATGTAGAGAATGCCTTTTTCCCAAAGCAAAATAAGACAGGAGGGTTTTCCATCGAATCAACGGATGTGAATGATCCGAGTTATGCTTTAAAACTAGGAAGTATACTTATCACAGCAGATAAGTTAGGTGGAGGGGTTGTCAATGGCAGCACTACCGCTTCTGATTTAGAAAAGGTAATCAACTTTATGGAAGAGGATTTTTCTGACGGTCGTTTCGATGGGAAAAAGATAGATAGTAATACTGGCAAAATTGCTCCTCTAACTTCCTCAGACTTAGGGGGTGTTGTTGCGAATGCAAAAGCAGCTGATAATTTTCTAAAAGTTGATTTTAAGGCTGCACAACAAGAGTATGATTCCTATGACTCAAGCGTTAGTTCTACATCTGATGATTTATTTTTTTGCGAAACAGATACTTTGGATGCAGCATGTAATATTGCAGTTTTACCTGGATCACCACCAGAAATTTGGATTTTTAACCAAGACGAGGATTTTATTGATATTGGAGATATTTATGATCATGGAAGTGTTGGTTTTGGAACCGGGGGAACGGCTAGCACTCGATACTATGCTATTGTCAATGGAGGAGGATCTGACCTCAAGTTAACATTGCCATTTACTTTTTCGGGAAGTCAATTTACAGTAGTGGAACAACCAGATGCGGTAGTTGCCATGGGTGATGCAACTTATTTTGCTGTAAAATTTGTTCCATCTTCTGCGACTACTTTTAGTAACACAATGACAGTAAATAGCAATGATACCGTTTATTCTCCTTATACTGTGACCTTGACAGGAGAAGGAGTAGATTTAGGCACCAATTTACAGCTCTATTGGAAATTCTCGGGGAATACAAATGACTCAAGCGGTCAAAATCGCATTGGAACTAAAGTGGGAAGAACTGTTTTAGCTTCGCTAACTTATGACTATTGGGATAATATAGATTCTGCCTTTAATTTTGATGGAACAAGTGATGAGATTACAAATACATTTTCGTTCGTTCTTGGATCGACTGGAACTTTTTCTGCATGGGTATCACCTGCTGATCTAAGCAATCCCTCTTATTCTATTCTAAAGAGAGGAACTACACCAGAATTTCAATTGATGTTCCTTGATGATGTTACATTAAGATTTACAGTCACGACGAGTGTTGGGGGAACTTTGGATTTAGATATAGATATTGACCCAGATGATTTTATTGATCAATGGAATTTAGTGACAGGTGTTTATGATGGATCTAATATGAGAGTTTATATAAATGGGGAGGAATATGATTTCCAAGCAAAAACAGGAACCCTTACAAACAGCACAGGATTTTCTGTTGGTAATGATTTTTTTGGAAATTTTTTTGATGGAGATATTGATGATGTAAGAGTTTACAATCGGGCATTAACTCCTGCACAGGTTTATGCTTTATACAACCAAGACTAAGTCTTATTGACAATATTATTACTCAATCCTTGAATCATCTGGATTGAGTCTTTGATTCGACTGAGGCTATCCTCGGAGTAGGGAAGCGTCATGCGAATGGTTTGTTTGAGTTCGTGAATTTCTTTATAGATTTCGATGAGAATATTTACCTGATCAGTTGCTTCGTTTTTATATAAATATTTGAGCATTGCATAGAGACGAGCAGGTATGTCCATATGACAGACTTCTGTTGGAGTTAGATCTTCTATGTTTGCAAAGATCCACATTTGCAGATTGAGAGAAATTACTTTTTCAATTCTAGAAATGTCCTCTTTCGTGTTTTTCGATTTTAGACTTTTGTAAAATTTACAACGATTGTCTAGATAGTTTAGAATTACTTTTCGGTCGATTTCTTTTGATCGAATGAGTTCCCATTCCTTTCGTAGAGACTCGAGTTGATTTTTACCGTATGCAACTTGAGCTAATTCACAGAGATGAACTGCCGTCGGTTCAAAAATTTTCATACGAAATGTAAGCGAATCCAAATCGCCTGCAACTAAACTAACAGCAGATCCATTTTCTATATACTCTAACGCATCTGAAATTTCTTGGATGAAACTGGTGCGGAGTTGATCTGTAGGATTTGCTAAAAGATAAAAGTTATAATCAGATAGCTCATTGTCGTCACCGCGTGATTTGGATCCGTAAAAGAGTAACTGAAAAGGATGAATCGATTTTACTTTATCCAGTTTTACTTTTACTTCTTCAGAGATAGTTTCATCAATTAATGTCATGTTATTCAAAAAATAATTTCATTCTCGCTAGATTTTCAATGATCGCTTTAAATGCTCTATCTCTTTCGTCATTGCCTTTAAAAGGAAGAGACTTAATATTATTTAAGTCATGATAAATAATTTCGATCGTTGGATTATTTGCATTCTTTTTAATTGTAGATACAAAGTCTAGATTAATTACCTCTGTCTCACCTAATTTTAACCACATTGTTTTCTCCTATTCAGGTTGATAACATTAATATATTTCAAATTATCGTCAACTATAAGTTTGAAATTTATTGACTAAATTTCATATTGATTCGGTTTATTTTGTCTGAAATAACTAAAGGTATATTATGCTTTTATACACCAATGCATGGCAACATTTCCAAATACAAAATTTTTATACTCTACATTTTGAAATTTATTTTCTTCTAATAATTTTTTCAAGTTTTCTTGGTCTGGATAGTGAAGAGAGGATACAGGTAAATAGTCAAACATTTCATTTTTGGATCCCCAGATTAAATATCCAAGAAGTGGAACGATTTTAAAAAAATAAAAATCAGCAAAAACTCGAATAATAGGATTTTTTACTTTTCCTACATCCAAATTAATAAAGAGTCCACCAGGTTTTAAAATGCGATAGATTTCACTCAGAGCTTTCTCAAGATTGTCAACATTTCGCAGACCGAAGCCAATCGTTACAACATCAAAACTTGCATTTGCAAAATTTTTTAATTGAGTAGCATCGCCAACTTCTTGTTTAGCCTTTGGAATGCCAGTTAATCTTTGTTTTGCGATGTTTAGCATATTCTCAGAAAAATCGACAGAAAAAAGTTCCTTTGTATTTTCTAGTTCTGCAATGCGTAGAGATATATCACCAGTGCCACAACATAAATCCATACAAGTCAATTTTTGATAAGGAAAAGTTTGCTCTATCTTACGGATGATAGAGTTTTTCCATTGACGATGCATAAAAAAACTATTTAAGTCATTAAACAAATCATACTTAGAAGCGATTACGTCAAAATTTGATTTTACAAATTCTGCCTTCACATTTGCTTCTGGCATCTTAAAATTACTCATAGTTTTATCCTAAATTATAAATAATAAGATTTGGTCTTGAAAAAAAACTTCAGAATTTTGAAAATTGTATAGAGAGGTAACGCAGATGGAATCCCTAACAACCTATTTTGTTCCTGTATTTGCCATTTTTATTTTAGTGGAAAACCTAATTGCATTTAAAAAAAATCCAGAACGCTTTAAAATAAAGGATTCTTTTACTAGCATAATTATGGGAATCGGAAGTGTATTAATCAACCTAGTAACTGCAGGAATTGTTTACAAAGAATATTCTTTTGTTTCTCAGTATGCTTTTTTTAAAATTGATCCAACATGGTGGTCTTGGGTTGTTTTATTATTTGCTGAAGATTTTTGCTATTATTGGTTTCATAGAGTAGGTCATGAAAGTAGATTTTTTTGGGCTTCACATGTTGTGCACCATTCCTCAGAAAGTTATAATCTGTCGACTGCCGTTCGCCAGACTTGGACTGGAACCATGATCAATGCGGTATTTTGGTTTCCTCTTTTGTTACTTGGATTTCCTCCTCTCATGGTTATGATGCAACAATCCATTAGTCTTATTTATCAATTCTTCATTCACACCGAACAAGTTCGAAAATTAGGACCTTTAGAATTAATTCTGAATACTCCTTCTCATCATAGAGTTCATCATGGAAGTGATTTAAAATATCTAGATAGAAACTATGCAGGGATATTTATCATTTGGGATAAAATGTTTGGTAGCTTTCAAGGCGAAGAAGAAGTTCCAACCTATGGTCTTGTGAAAAATATTCATACTTACAATCCAATCAAAGTTGCCTATATTGAATGGTGGAATATGTTTAAACAAATGTTTCAAGTCGGTTCTTTTGGAAATGCAATTAAGGTAATGTTTAAACCTCCTGGTTGGAGTCCAGAAGGTGGAACTACAACGGCTGAGTTACAAAAGCAAGCAGGTCTTAGGAGCTAATTCACATTAGCTCCTAAATAGAAAGTTTACTCCTTTAAGAAGGATAATTCTGTTTTTTCATTGACGATACTTTTATCTTTCATCTCTACCATCAGTGCATCTTCTGAGGAGGCAAGTTTGATTTTTATCTTGCCATCGATGTCAATAATTGGGGAGCCTTGCACATAACTTCCCTTAAATGTTTTTTTATTGTCAATTTTTACAGTGAAGTTGTTTCCATCTGTTTGGGTAATCTCCATAATCACATTCTTGGTTCCTACATTTCCATCCCACTGCATTGCAGTCCATGTCCCTGTAAATTTTTCAAATTTGGATGCACCACCGAAGCTTCTAGTTTTAGAGGCAATTTTTGCAGTGGACAGAACTACAGATGCTACATTGGAATAGTCACTGTCTGTTCCAAGTTGTGTCTTAGAAGTTACAGAATAGAGATAGAATTTTTCTCTTTCAGGAATGGTAAAGGTATAAAACAATTTATTCGAATCAACTCTTGATTTAAAGTTCCACTTACTTTCTCCTTGTTTTTTCTCCCAGATATTGTATTCTTCTGCTCCATCTACTTTATGCCAAGTGATTGTAGCAAATCCATTTTTCTTATCAACGGTAGCCGATACACCAGAAGGCGGTTCTAATTTAGAGCCTCCTCTTCTTAAATTTGGATCTACATAACCGACTGCATATCTAGAAAATGGTCCCCAAATATTGTCTTTATTTTTTGCAATCACAGTATAGTATCTTTGTCCGCGTGTTGCGGGAGCGTCTTCTAATTGATCTTCTGCTGTTTCGCCTAATGTCTCCCATTTATTATCCACAAATTTATAGACAAGATAGCCCGTTGCTCCAGATACTTTATTCCATTTTACAACAATCTTATCTCTGAATTGTCCCATGGATGCAACAACTCGATCTGGCGCTTGTGGTTTTGCAATGAGTGAAGTTTTGCCCATTACAGCATCCGATAAGATTCCAGTAATTGAATTATTTAAACCAGCTACAGTATAGGTTTCTAACGTTCCATTTTTTTTGGCAGTTCTATCTTCATAAATTGTGGAATTGGTTTTCGCAATTGCGCGATAAGTCTTGGTCGCGCTATCCCATTTAAAAATTTGATAGCCAGTTACATTTTCCAGAGGCTCCCATTCTAAGATTATCTTATCTGAAAATTTTCCATCGGTAGCCGTGATGGATGTGATCTTAGGAGGAATTTCATTCTTAGTATCTTTCGCATAACCGATGGCTGTTACTTGACTTAAATCTGAAACGTCAGTTTCTGAGACTGCAGTAATCTTATACGAATAAGCTATTTCTGGCAAAACTCCAGTGTCTTCGAACTGAGTATTTTGCGATAACCCTATTTGTTGAAAATTATCATCGTCTGGATTGCTTCGATAAATTTCATACCCAATTGCTCCTGGGACTTGCATCCATGTCAGGACGATTTTATTCGAAAAATTCCCATTCGATGCATTGATTTCTGAAGGAGGATTTATATCTGTTGGCGGTAAAACGGTATTCTCCGGAGGGGTAGGTTTAATTTTATTGTCAACGATTTGTGGCTCTGGATTTGGATCAATTAAATCAATCATTACAAAGGCAGACCTACAAACCTTTGCAAAATATTTGTAATCAATATAACCAAATCCTTTGTCTCCCCATTCAACACCCCAAGAGTTTTGGAATTTGAATGCGTTAGTAGAGTCATCATAGCCAACTAGTGTAATCGCATGACCTCCTAGATTAGCTCCTTTCCCTTCATTGTAAATTTTCTTACCTATCTCATAAAAATTTTCATTGATTAAAATCCCTACAACAACTGGTCTTCCTTGAGAGAGGTGATTCTTGATTTCACTTGGTTCATTGTATCGAAGTCTTAGAAACTCTTTCGCTTTGAATTTTGCAGCTAACGATAGATGTTCTGCAGTAGGTTGTTTCGAAAAATTCTTCTCGTTATATGGCATTGCGTCCCAAGGTAAAACTCCCTTAGACACAATTAATGCCATTGCATCCGAAATCGATGATCCATTGTCTCTGCCTCCATTGATTTGATTGTAAATAAAAGCAGGCGAGAAAAGATTTTTATAGTTTGGTGTATTTCCTGTTTTATAGTTCCAAGTCCCTTTGTCCTTTCTTTCTATAAATTCTTGATATGATTTATTTGCGTAAGCTGTTGACCATGCAACACAACTACTTTGTTGACCTTGGTTTCCAACAGGGGGCATTAAATCAGATAGATCGACTTTAGAGGGAAGACCTCTATGAGCGATTCTATTTGGATTTGCTTCTTTTATAGAAGAAAGTAAATCATAACTATCTGGTTTTAAACCAGTTCCAGAAGTCTTGGGACCAAATGTTTGTGATTGGATACTAATTGTAATAATAAAACTTATTGTGAGGAAGAGGATAATCTTGATTAGTCTCATATAATCTCCTAATGGATTTTTATTTACCACTTTCTAGTAATCTTTTTTCTAGCTCTTCTGTCCACTCTCTGAATGCGAATACATGTGGTTCATAGAGGCTAATGATTGTATGCCGATTTCCTTTTCCATCTTTTACTTCTTTGTTGATGTAAAAAATAACATATTCACCTTCTTTGGGTGGAACTTTTAACCATTTACCATATACTTCTGGTAGAACTGTAAAAGCTAAATCGATTTTTTCTGGCATAGGACTAACTGCTTTGTATTGCTTTAAAACTTCTGCAGTTGTATTGATTGCAATTAAGTTCTTGTTGATTTGCTTCTCTTTTAGATTTACTAGTTTTGTCTTGGCTATATAGTCAGATTTTTTAAACAGTTCTTCGAAAGAAGGTGGGGTAGGTGCTGCTTCTGCATAGAGTAGAATGCAAAAAAAGGAAAGTAAGAATATTTTCATAGTTTCTCCATCGTATCTTGCTTGGTATGACCTTTAAAATCAAAATACTTTTAGAATTCTATTTTAGATAACAAGTGAAAGCAAATCATTTTTTCATTGAAAAATAGCCAATATGACCTAATTTGTATCCTATTCATACTCATAAATAAAAAAATATCACTGATATTGAATTTCGAGATTTTGGTAGTTATGGAAAATATTTCTGATTACCAATCAGATTTATGCTATGAACGAATCATAAATCAATATGCGTTATGTAAAACGAAAAACTCACCAAGTTGGAAACAATTCCATAGATATGTCTAGCTTAATGGATATAATATTCATTTTGCTTATTTTCGTTATGATGAGTGTAAGTTTTGCAAAAAACTTTAAGCAATTAGAAATCGATATGCCGGATAGTAAAACAGGAAATTCAGAGTTGTCCCCTGATATTCAAATCTCAATAAAAGCAAATGATAAATATTTTCTAGATTCAAAAGAAATTTCCTTTTCTGAATTATCCTCGATTGGATCAAAGGGGCAATTTAACAATAAAACCGTCAGCTTAAATGTAGAGAAAAAAGTTCCCTACGAGAAATTCATTCAAATGATAGATATTTTAAAACTTGGTAACACAAAGAAGATAAATCTTGGAACTGAATAATTATGTTCCTTCTCACTAAAGAAATTTATTTACCATCATTGGAAAAATTGATTTACAAGAATTTGATTTTCGGGTTCACTTTGTAATAAATTTTTGGCTTCATCGAAGGTAGGCTTTCATGGATTCCTTTTTAGATTTTGCATTAGAACGATTATCGATAGCGGGACAGGTTACCGCTAAACCAATGTTTGGTGGTCATGGAATTTATCTAGAGGACTTGATAATCGGAATGGTCGTGGAAAGCACCCTCTATTTAAAAGTAGACGACTCTAATATCAAAGACTACATTCAAGCTGGAGTTAAACCTTTTAGCTATGAAGCCAAAAATGGGAAACCAATCTCCATGTCGTATTGGTGTTTACCTGCTGACATTTTAGAGTCAAATGAAGACCTACCGAAATGGTTGAACAAAGCAGTTGAAGCGGCAAGAGCATCCAAAAAGAATAAAACCAAAAAACATGCAAGAGTGAAATCAAAAGTAGCAGCCATTCAAAAGAAGAAGCAAGCAAAAACGAAAACACCTGCTTCCAAAAAGCAATCTAAGAAAAAACCTGCACCAGCTAAAAAGAAAGCAAAGAAAAAAGCCACCGCAAAAAAGAAGGGTAAATGAGCATTAGCCTCTCAGGCTATTTTCTTTTTTCTGATAGATTCCTAGCTTGCTCAATTAATTTCAAAAATTCTTTTCTGTATCCTTCTTTGTCAGAACCGATAGACTTTTGTGCTAGATCATAGGTATCTTTCCAGTTTGCTTTTCCTTTGAATTCAGAATCCCTAAGAAGCATTCCAAAAGAAGCAACAGATGCGGCAAAACGATAGTCGGTTGAAGTCTGACCTAAATCTAAAATTTTATTTTGAATAGGGACGGTGAGTAGTGAGCTTTTAGCACTATCTGGTTCTTTGTATCTAATTTTAATCGTCAGTATTTCATTTAAGTCAGCTGATTTAGTTCTCTTTCTCTCTTCTTGATACTTGAGAGGATCAACAGAACCAGTATTGCTTTCACCATCGATTGGTATTAACTCATACAAAGCAGTAACGTTATGTCCTGCCCCAATATCTCCAGCATCTTTTTTATCGTCATTAAAGTCTTCATTCCTTAAAACTCTATTTTCATACCCAATCAATCTATACGATTTTACAAATTTCGGATTGAATTCAAGCTGGAGTTTAACGTCTTTGGCAATAGTTACAAGGGTGCCTCCAGATTGAGTAACTAAAACTTTTTTTGCCTCCTGCAAACTGTCTATATAGGCATAGTTTCCATTTCCCTTATCTGCAAGATTTTCCATTGTAGAGTCTTTTATATTTCCAGTTCCAAAACCTAGAACTGTTAGAAAGACTCCCGATTCTCTTTCTTTTTCAATGAGTCGAATTAAATCTCCTTGGCTTGCAATTCCTACATTAAAATCCCCATCTGTTGCGAGTATAACACGGTTTATCCCCTGTTTATTAAAATTCTCTCTCGCTATTTTATACGCAAGTTGTATTCCTGCTCCACCATTGGTAGATCCACCCGCTTCTAATGCATCTAACGCATTGATGATTTTATCTTTTTGGGAGGCAGAAGTAGCAGGTAATACTAGCCCGCTTGCTCCTGCATAGACTACAATTGCAATTTTATCTTTTTCGGTCAATTCTCCTAGTAGCATTTTAAGCCCTTGTTTTACCAATGGCAGCTTATCGGCAGTTAGCATAGAACCAGAAACATCCAAAAGGAATACGAGATTTCGGGGAGGCATTTCTTTTCTTTCAATCGATTTCCCTTTTATTGAAATCTTCATTAGATAGTTCTTCTCATTCCAAGGAGCGTAGGAAATTTCATTCCCAACGGAAAATGGTTCTTTGCCGCTAGGTTCAGAGTAGTTGTATTTAAAATAATTGATTAACTCTTCGATACGAACTGCATCTTTAGGAGGTAAAGAACCGTTGTTTAGAAATCTTCTAGTATTTGAATAAGAGGCGGTATCTACATCAATAGAAAATGTAGAAAGTGGATTTTCTTTTACATCTAAAAAAGGATTGTCTGTAATTTTATCATACTGTTCAGTATTATACTCTTCGCTATCAGAAACTCCGGATGCAGTATTCATCTCTGGCTTGGTTTTTGGGCTAGAAGGCTTTTGATCTTTTGTGTATATTTTAGTGCTCTGTTGCTTATTTTTATAAGATGCGGTAGGCTTATTCATTTCTCTTGCGGGTTCTGATTGAGCAATGGAGTAAGTCTTATCTTCACTCGCAGAACAATAAATTAGCGAGAGGGAGGAAAGGATTGCTAGGTATTTTATTATTTTCATGATTTTTTATATTCCTCTAAAATTGTATGAGTAGCAGTGCGAATTGAGAGTCTATTATCCCTAACGTCTTCTTCAATTTTCTTTATTTTTGGATTTTTTTCTTTTAAGGTTTGTAATTCATAATAGATTTGATTCTGTAAATAAGACCAGAGCCATTTATCATATTGAGATTTGCGGTTAATACTCATTTGCTCACCAGAGGCATCTATGAAATTTTGAATGGTCTCCCAAACAGTAGGAATTCCAGTTTTAAGAAGAGAACTTACTGTTAGGACTGGTGACTTCCAAAAACTATTTTTTGGCTTAAATAAACGAAGTGCATTTTCGAATTCATGTTTTGCATTTTCTGCATTGATTGTATTCGATCCATCTGCTTTATTGATTAGAATTATATCCGCCATTTCCATAATTCCTTTCTTGATTCCCTGCAATTCATCACCCGCTCCTGCGAGTAAAAGGAGTAGAAAAATATCTGTCATATCAGAAACCGCCACTTCGGATTGTCCAACACCTACAGTCTCCACTATGATTACTTCATAGCCAGCAGCTTCACAAAGTAATATAGTATCTTTTGTTTTGCGAGCAACACCTCCTAGGTTTCCACTTGTAGGAGAAGGGCGGATAAAGGCGTTTTCACTTTGAGTGAGTTCCGGCATACGCGTCTTATCCCCTAAAATACTTCCACCTGTAATGGGAGAAGTTGGATCAACCGCTAAAACCGCAACTTTTTTTCCTTGCGAGATAACATGCATCCCAAAGGCTTCGATAAACGTTGATTTGCCAGCACCAGGGACACCACTTATTCCAATCCGAATCGATTTAGTTGAATGTCCTGCGACACCTGATAAGACCTCATCTGATAATTTTGCATCTTCAAAACGACTGCTTTCTACTAGGGTAATTGATTTTGCGAGTGCTCTTCGATTCCCTTCTAAAATTCCCTTTATTAATTCGTCTGTATACTTCATTTCTCTTCAATTCTCTTTCAGTAAAGGCATATGTCAAACTAACTTTTATAATAAAAAATGACTTGACCAAGATTCAATATAGTCATATTAGTAGTGTTATATGACTATGGAGGCTGACTATGAACAATTATTTCAATGTAGCGCAGGCGAAATCCAGATTTTCGGAGGTTTTGCACAGAGCCGAGATAAGTCCGCAATTTATTTCAAGCCGAGGGAAAGATGTGGGCGTAGTATTAAGTAAGAAATCTTATGAAAAACTGCTCCAGATAGAAAACGACAATCTTCCCAAGACAAAGCTAAAAAACTTCCTTGCTCTTTCCAAATCTCTTCGATCCAATTTCCCGCAAAAACTACCTTCTTCTGCTCGAAAATCAAGACAAGCGCCACAATTTTAAAATTTATTTACCTTGAGTAATTATCTACTAGATACAAACGTTATTTCGGAACTCGCAAGAAAAAGTCCCAATCCTTCTGTTTTAGATTTTTTTGAAACAATAGACGATATTACGATGAGTGTAGTCACTCTTGAAGAGATTGAATTCGGGATTGAAAGACTTCCTGCATCCCAGCGAAAAACCTTACTCAAATGGTGGTCTGCACTTCTTTCTTTGCCGCCTATCATTATTCCTGTAGAAGAGAAAATTGCAAAATTAGCAGGACAACTTCGAGCTAGACAAGAAAGTAAAGGTAGAAGTAAATCACAAGCGGATATGTTGATTGCTGCTACTGCCATATCTAATGGGCTAATTCTTGTTACCCGCAATACAAAAGATTTTTATGAATTAGGTGTTAGTGTTTTAAATCCATTTTAGGAGACAAATATGATTCAACGTGCTATTGAAATTGCACTCGATGCTCACAGAGATCAAACAGATAAAAATGGGCAACCTTATATTTTGCACGTTATGCGAGTGGGATTACGTGGTCGAACCGATGAAGAAAAAATTTTAGGTATATTACATGATGTAGTAGAGGATTCCTCTTGGACATTTGAAATGCTTGCAAAAGAAGGATTCTCGGAACGGATTCTGTCTGCTCTGAAATGTCTTACAAAAAAATCAGAAGATGAACCATATGAGGAATTTATTGGAAGAGTAAAGGAAAACCCTCTTGCAATTTCTGTTAAATTAAATGACCTAGAAGATAATATGGACGTTAGGCGAATGGAAATCGTTCAAGAAAAAGATTCCAAGCGCCTAAACAAATATTTAAAGGCGTATAAAGAGTTAGCTGAATTAAAAAATCAGTGACCTTCGAATTCGCATATGGCATATACATTTACGCCATATTTTTCTTTTATGATTTTACTACCGTTAAGGTCGGGTAGATCAACTATCACACCTGCTTCATATACTTCACCACCAAGGGCTCTTACAAGTTGAATCGAAGCTCCTAATGTTCCGCCTGTTGCGATCAAATCATCCATGATTAGAACTTTGTCTCCTGGCACGATTGAATCTTTGTGAATTTCTACAATGTCTGTGCCATATTCAAGATTGTATTCTTGTTTGATTGTTTCTCCGGGGAGTTTCCCTTTTTTTCGGATTGGAACAAGACCTACACCTAATTGAAAGGCAAGCGCTGCACCAGTAATAAAGCCTCTTGCTTCTATTGCAGCTACTTTTGTAATTCCTTGTTTTTCGTATCTTGCTACGAAAGTGCCTATCGTTAGAGCGAGTCCTTCGGGATCTAAAATAAGCGAAGTGATATCTCTAAACATGATTCCAGGTTTAGGCCAGTCTGGGATGGTTCTAATTTTTGATTTAACGATAGACATTGTATTTTCCTTGTATATTTCCAGATTGAAAAAGATTTTCATTTCGTAAATCACAAATTAAAAGAATAGACGAGTTCATTTTTATTGGCTTGGAATTGCATCTAGTTTACACAATACACAAATTCTTAAAAATAAATTGTCAATCTACTCGCATTGTGTAGTGTGAGTGAGGTTTCTTTTTAAAAAGAATTATCGTTTATGTCTGAAGAAAAACTTTGGTATTCAAAAAAAAATGCTGCGAATTGTAGTCAATGCTTAGCTCCCGATAGTATTGAGATTTATTATTACCAACCTACTAGGCAACCAGTGATTACAGGAGATGAATTTGTGATCACATATCAAGTAATACAAAAGACGAAAAAAGTTTGTGTAAATTGTAATTTTACAGAAGAATTTTTTGAAGAATGGAAAGAGTATAAGTATCCAAAGAAAGAAGATATTGATTTTTTAAAACGGAGAGCAATTTACTTTCAAACTAATTTTAAATACAAAGCAGAGGAGGCTTTTGCAGATTATTTAGAAAGAAATCCGTCCGATTTTGAAATGCTCTTTGAGTTTGGAAGATATCTTTTGGCAAATAGAGAGATTATAAAGGCTTATTCAAATTTCAAAAAATCAATCGAGAAAAATCCTAATTTTCTACCTGCAATGGAAGCGATTACAGATTTACTTTTTCAACTTTTGAATGCTCAAAATGACTATTGGTTTGAATGCCTTCCTTATTATGGATTTTACAGTCATATACATCTAACGTATCAAAATTTTTTAAATGAACTAAATAAATATCTTCGACTTTTAATAGAACATCATAAGAATAATCTTCAATTACTACCTGCATATTATCTGAAAACAGCACCTTTATTAGAAGAAAAATTTTTATTCCCTCTCGCCCTTGAGTATTATGAATACGTTATGAGCCAATCTCCTTTTAAAGTAGAACAAGCGGATGCAAGCCTTAGAGCTGGTCTCTTATACGCCCAGCTTCAAGATTATCCAAAAGCAATTTCTCTTTTGGATAATAGCAATTTGCTCCTCCCTAACCTAATGATACATTATCATAAAGCGAAAGTATATCGAAAAACTGAGGATTCAATGAAGAGTAATGCAGAAGTTTCTATTTTTCTAAAATCCTTGGATTCCCTTATTTTAAAAAATGAAAATGATCCTAGATTGTATTACTTTAAGGGTTTGGGTTTAGAATTGATCCAAGACTCTAAAGAGTTAATTGAATACTATCAGTCAGTTATTGAAAAAGGAAAATTTGATATTCCTATTCGAACTATCTTTCAAAGAAAAATAAATAATCTATTAGATCCTCCTCGAAGAGAAATTATTTCTTCGCAAAATTTTAACTGTCCAGTTTGTAAATCGAATGAGTTTATTTTTTATACCTATAGAGATCAAGTTGTAGGATCTATCAAGCCAAAAGAATCTTTGAATACAGTTTATTATTACTTACAGGTTCTTAGAAAAATATGCAATCATTGTCAATTTGAATTTAAAGAATACAAATCTTGGGAAGATATAGATTTTGATACACAAATTTAAGATTGAAGTTGCTTGACTCCGATTCATTCTCCCTTGAATGATACATCTATGAATGCAATGATTATTACAGGGGCGAGTTCTGGAATTGGAAGACATTTGGCTTTTGAGTATGCAAGTCGTGGATTTGCTCTTGGTTTAACAGCGAGAAGATTTGAGCTTCTGCAAAAATTGAGAAATGAAATCTATGAGAAGTTTGGTTCTAATATAAAAGTAGAAATTAGAACTTTAGATGTAACAGATTATAAAAAAATATATTCAGTTTTGAAGGATTTAGCTCATTCGTTAGGAAATATAACTCATGTTGTGGCTAATGCAGGGTTAGCCGGTTCTAGTCCTATTGGGAGTGGGAAATTTCTCCATGATAAGTTTGTAATCGAGACAAATTTAATTGGAGCCATGGCAACAGTAGATGCAGCAGCAGAAATATTCAAATCACAAAAATCACCTGGTCATATTATCGGAATATCGTCTATCGCTGGATTCAGAGGATTTCCAGGGAATGCTTCCTACTGTGCATCAAAGGCAGGTTTTACAGTATTTTTAGAATCAGCTAGACGAGACTTAAAAGACTTTAATATACTTGTATCTACCATTCATCCAGGTTTTATTGCAACTGATATAAATGCGCATATTCCTTCTAAACCATTTGTAGTCTCAGTAGAAAAAGGTGCTTCAGAATTAGCAAAGCTGATCGATCAAAAGGTTATAGTTTCATCAGTTCCTAAGTTTCCTTGGGGACTTATTGGATTTTTGTTGAAGTGGATTCCTAACGTTATTTGGCAGAGGTTAAAGTTTTGAGCAATAAAATAAAAGTGTTATTTGTATGTCTTGGTAATATTTGTAGATCCCCCGCAGCGGAAGGAGCCTTTAAAAGCTTGGTCGAGAAAAAAGGAATCTCTGAATTATTTGAAATAGATTCAGCTGGGACTGCAGGGTATCATGTTGGAGAAAGACCACATGAAACAACAACCAAGGTTGCAAGAGATAGAGGAATTATTTTAAATCATTATTGTCGCCAATTTGAACCAATGGATTTTCAAAGATTCGACTATATTCTGGCAATGGATCAATCCAACTTCAGATCAATTCTTTCCATGGCGAAAACAGAATCTGACAAACAGCGGGTAATGAAGTTTAGACGCTTCGATTCAACAGTCAAGGGAGAGCCAGATGTGCCCGATCCTTATTATGGTGGAATAGCTGGCTTTGAGCATGTTCAAGATATTGTAGAGCGAGCATCTGAAGGTTTTTTAAATTGGTTATTAGAAAATCATAGCTTACCAACAGAATTAGAGGAAAATGAGGATTAAACCCATGGTTGAAGAAAAACATATAGTAATTGTCGGTGCTGGCTTTGGAGGATTACAAGCAGCAAAGAAACTAGGAAATAAGAAGGGGATAAAGGTTACAGTGGTTGATAAAAACAATCATCATTTATTTCAACCATTGCTTTATCAAGTAGCAAGTTCTGTTCTAAGTCCTGCTGACATTGCGATTCCCACTCGATCGATTACTACTAGTTATGCGAATATATCCATAATCATGTCTGAGTTAAAAGAAATTAATAAAGAACATAGAAAGTTACACCTAGAGCACACAACGATCCAATATGATTATTTAATTCTCGCCATGGGAGCAAGAACAAGTTATTTCGGAAATGATCACTGGAAAAAATTTGCTCCAGGTCTTAAAAATCTAAATGATGCCTTAAAAGTAAGAAAGAGTATTCTAGTTTCTTTCGAGAGAGCCGAACTCGAAACAAATCCTGCAAAAGTAGCAGAACTTCTGAATTACGTTGTAATTGGAGGAGGTCCTACTGGTGTAGAATTGTCCGGTGCAATAGCAGAACTATCGCATCAAATCATTCGAAATGATTTTAGATTCATTGATTCATCCATGAGTAAGATCACTTTGATTGAAGGTGGTCCAAGACTTCTTCCTAGCTTCTCTGAAAAATCATCTGATGTTGCATATAAAGAATTGGTTAAGAGGGGAGTCGATATTCGTTTAAACACAAGGGTTGTGAACATAGATGAAGAGGGTGTTCATACTGGTAAAGAGGTAATCAAATCTCAAAATATTATCTGGGCTGCAGGTGTTGCTGCAAATCCATTTACACAAAAGTTAGATACTCCTTTGGATAAATCAGGAAGAGTAATTGTAAATAGTCACTGTGCGATTCCATCACATCCAGAGATCTTCTGTATTGGAGATATGGCAAATTTTAGTGAGGGGCTAGAAAGACCTCTCCCTGGAGTCTCGCCAGTTGCAATGCAACAAGGAAGATATGTGGCTGATTTAATTATGGATGAAATCAAGGGTAAATCTAGGAAACCTTTTCATTACTTCGATAAAGGAAGTATGGCGACTATCGGTAGAATGGATGCTGTTGCAGAAGTTGGAAATATTAAACTTTCAGGAATTATTGGTTGGCTGGGATGGCTATTTGTCCATTTATTTTATCAGGTTGGATTTAAAAATAAAGTTTCCATCTTGATTACTTGGATCTGGAGTTATATTTCTTTTAAAGCAGGAGCAAGACTTATACAAAATGAAGAAGATTAATCATCTTCTTCTATTTCTATATCTTTTGTGCTTAGAGGACGAAGTAGGGAACTATTGATAAGATCATAAACCAAATTGTCAATGATAGAACCTTTTTGCCATAAAGACTCAGACTCAGTTCCCAAAACGTCTTCTAGTAGATTATCTGCATAGATTGCCATACATTCATTTGCATTTTCGTCTGGTGTCATTAGAATCTCATCATTCTCTGAATAGATAATATTGATATTATACGTTGTGTAATCGGAAAGATTTTCCCCTCGATAGTAGGACATTATTTTATGGAAATTATCCTTTGTATCGATCAAAATTTTTACTTCAAATGAATTTTGTTCTACACAATGAAAATTGAGAATCTGGCCTAAATATTCAGACATAGAAATAGTTTTTCAAATAAAGAGACATTGTCAAATGCTTTTTTAAGTTAAAATCGAAAGGAATAACCGGCTATGTAATACGGGTCATATTTGCTGATGTGGCTAACGCTTGTTATGCCCGACTGGGATACAAGTTGATAATCCAGGAAAAATCCTCTAGTTCTGTTATCTGTAAATGCATTTTCATTATAAAAATAATATGCATCAAAAATATTAAATAAATAGATGAGTGCAATCCCGATTCCAATATTTCTTGCAGAGCTTACATGGCTGTTTTCAACGGATGATTTCTGAGCGTAGTAGATTAAAAAAGTGTTTTCAATTGGTGGCGGTGGATTCGAAAAATTTAACAAGAACCCACCCAGTAAAATTGGATTTGAAAGTGAATTGAAATTATTTACTGCATTTGCATGTTTTTGCTTCTCACTCGAATAAGCTGCTCCACCAGCAATAAGGAGGAGAGGATACAATATGCCTGCCATATAACGTCTCTCCATAAACTGACCGCATCCTGGGAGAATAATAGAACATCCTGTAACAGCAAGCCTACTCGGAATCGATCTTTTGGGTTCTTCCCCTTTGCTCGGTTCCAAATTTACATTTTGCTTTTCTTCTGGTGGATCTGCCTCTATTGTAATAGGTTTGGGTTCCTCTTCTTTTAAAAGAGGTGCTTTGTCCTTAGCATCAGAACTCTCATCTTGTCTTTTTTTTTTATCTTCCTCTAATTGATTGCTTGGTAAGATCGGCTCTTCTGACTTGGATTTATCCTCTACTGATTGATTAGGATCTCGGTAAATGATTTTATAAATCTTCTCTTTCAGAATTTCTCTTAACTCACCGTTACCGTTAACTTCAACCTTGATTGAATTTATATTTTGGTTCCTGATTTTACCTTGTATGACTTCTCCATCTTTCAGCAGAATCGTCTCTGCATAATTTGAGCTCAAAATTAATATAAAAAGTAAAGTAAAGACAATTTTTCTCATAACTCTATTCCTTTTTTACACCCTATGTAAGCTACTCTTAAAAACGTTAATCTTTTAAAAATGAGATTGGTACATACACTATATATTTAGAAAAGTCGAGTAAAATTTCATTTCCAATAAAAAAAGTCACCCACTACAAGCAAAAAAGACCATTAAAGCCTTAGAAATGAAAAAGGTTGGTTTGATTTGGATGCAAAATCAAAACGGTTTGTAAATTTTTATACTTAGATTTTTAGAAATGAATCAGTTAGGCAATAACCAAATACTTTGATTATTTCAATGCTTCCTGAAATGCCTGATGAATTCTCTCCAATTCAGATTCTTTTTCATTGATCCAATCTAAAAGCCAAACTCTATAAAATTTCCAACCGAGGGAGGCTAATTGTTGTTCTCTGAGACGATCCCTTTCTTTTACGGTGGGGCTTGACGCATAGTATTCGCCATCGCACTCAATCGCCAAAACAAACTCATCTTTTTTTGGATGTCTGACAACTAAATCAATTTTGTATTGAGAAAAACCAAATTTTGGAATCACAGTGTATCCATTTTTTTCGAGTGTTTCCATAATATCTTTTTCAATAGGATTCAATTTTTCCTGACCATAGGATGCTTGTGGTTTTCCCCCATAACCAGCATAATTCAAATAAGATTTTAAAAGCCTAACTCCTTCTGAATTAGAACGATCCAAGTCAATATCCGAATCTCTAAATGAGGAAACGATAGTCATTCTCTTTCGGGCACGTGTTATGGCGACATTGAGTCTTCTTTCCCCACCTTGATGAGTAAGTGGTCCGAAATTATGGGGCAAATTACCGTTAGCTTCTTTTACATAGCCGATCGATAATATAATTGCATCTCTTTCATCTCCCTGAACCTGTTCAATATTTTTAATGAAAAAATGATCCTCGATTTCTTCATTGAAAAATGGCTCTAAATCCATTGAACTTTTTAAAGCATCCTCTAGAGCAGACTCAATTCGTTGTGCATGTGCTATCCCCATGGTAATAACACCAAGCGTTTCATTTGGGCGTTCTGTTGCATGATTCAGAATAAGATCGATTACCCGCTTAACTTCCATTTCTTCGCTTTCTTCTGGCGTTTGACCTATTTCGAAGGGGATTAAATCATGAAATAAAACTCTCTGATTTTTGGGACTAGGGAAGGTGATTAATTTATTTGCATAGATATTTTCATTCGAAAATGCAATCAACTCCTCAGATCGGCTGCGATAGTGCCAAACTAAATGTCTTTCATTTAAAAAACTAGCCGTTCGATTGAGTAAACTTTCAAATCCTTTAGTATGAGATACTTCCTCTGATTCGTCATCGTCGTCATCACTTTCTCTAAAAAAATCTGTTGGAGGTAATTGCTTAGTATCCCCTGCGACAACAATTTGTTTACTTCGCATAATAGCTGGAATTGAATCTGCTGGAATAATCTGACTTGCTTCGTCAAAAATTACTACATCAAAATACTGTTTCTTCGCATCAATTAACTGACTGATAGAAAGAGGACTAGCCATCCAGCAAGGTCTTAAACTTGTTAAAACGTTAGGCGTTTCGGGTAGTAGTTTTCTAAGAGATAGCCTCGCAGAATTTTTATTTGTTTCGCCTCGAACTAGATTTTCTTCATCACCGAATTGACTCATTTGTTGCATGACCCATCTTGCATGTCTATAGTTAAGCCTATCTTTTGTTAACTCGATTCTTTCTCTGTCTAATTCTTGAAATTCTTTTACTAATTCTGTTTGTGTCTTTCCATGAAAAGTTTTTAATTTCCCATCCTGTTTATAGGCTTCTTCTAAACAAGAATAGAGCCAAGCGTATTCAAATTGCCTCGCCCAAAATTCTGATTCAATTCCTCTTTGTTTTATTTCAATTAAGAATACGGAAGCATTGTGTTTATTAAACTCCCTTTCTATTTCTTTCACACTGCCCAAAGACAAAGCTTGTGAATCATTGTTCAATTCTTTGAATATGGAAATAATTTCTCCAATACCCAATTTTTCAATTTGATTCTGATTGATTCTACTTTTGATTTTTTGAATTTCTTGTTGTAACTGGGCAAAATTAGAACTAATCGTTTCCCAATCTCTTACTGGCTCAGGATAAATAGTCGACCTGTGTTGCGATTTCCATTCTTTCAATAGATTTGCTATATTTTCAATATCAGTAAAAAAGACTGAACTCGTTTCGGCTATCGGATTTCTAGAATTAAAAATGGATTCGTATGCTTTCCAGAAATCTGAATTTGCAACTTTTAGAAAGAATTCGTTATCTCTCAGTAATTTTATAATTTTCATATCTGGAAATTCATACTGAGGGAATAATTTTTTCCATTTATTCAGATTCACGGAAATTTTTTTAATTTCACCCAGCAATTCTTCTCGTGATACTTCCTCAGAGAATCTAATTTTTTTCAAAGTCTCTACAGTGGTTTTTAATTCTGAATCAAATAAATTGGAAAACCATTTTTTAGATTCGGCATTGCTTAATATTTGAATGTATTTATCAAAATCAATATTATAGATCTCATCAGAGTATTTATCAGAGATGCGACTAATATCTGTTAGTAGATTGATTTTTTCATTTACTAAGAGGGGAGTAGTATCCGGAGTTCGATGGATCTGTTTTAAATAATCAAAGCCTTGATTTAAGTCAGTGTCATTCGCAAAGGCTTTTTTTATAGTTAAGAAGTTCTTTGTATCTAAATGAAAGATGTCATGATTATCTGAATAGAGTGTATACATTAAGTTTACTCTTTCCATTAACTGAATCATGTTTTCCATTTCTTTAAAATTTTTATTATCACTTAATCCATAGGCTCCTAATTTTGAAAACTCCTGTTCCAAGAATAAAAGTTGCTTATAGATTGTATTGACTGAATTGGAAAGTTCTGTTCCATCCTCAACAGTTGAAATATTAGTATTTTGCCAAATGGAAGCCCTTGGATTTACAAATAAGGAAGCTAGACTTGGCTTTTGTAACTCTTCAAGATGTGCTCTCAAACTATCTACTACATCAGGTGTTAATTTCTCTAGATCTTTCCCTGTAAATTTGGTTTGGCTTTTTTCTGCCTCGGAGAATTGAATCAATGCGGATAATAACTCGTAAACGCTTTTATTTGCAGGACTTCTTTTCTTGTGAAATTGCTCAACATGATAATTGAGTTCCCTTCGTTTCTTTACATATTGTTTGTGTGTCTCACCAACATCAATGCTTCTAAAACTTTTTATTAGATCTAGACTTTCTTTGAATTGATCTAAGACCATTTTTCTAGAAATCCCTGTCCCATGTAAATCTAACAAAAGATGTCCCATGTTTTTTTGGTCGAGACGGCGCTTAACGACTTCGAGAGCAGCTCTCTTCTCTGCAACAAATAAAACTTTCTTTCCGTTTGCGACAAGAGTTGCGATTAAATTTGCGATTGTTTGACTCTTTCCTGTTCCTGGTGGTCCTTGGATTGTGCAATTTTCTCCTTTTAAAACAGCTTGGATTACACTCTGTTGACTAGAGTCACAATCAAAGACAATAAAATCATCTTCTGGTTGAATTTGATCAAATTTTTTTGGATCGATTTCTACAGTAGATGTTTTAATTTTTCGAATTGCAAACTCATCTCCTGCCATAGCAAGAACAAGTTCAGTCTGATTGTTAGGATTTTCTTTTTGAAATTTTAAATCCTCCACCATTGACATTTTCTGAAATGAGAAATTGCTTATAATAAATTGCTTATCAACTTGAATAGATTGAATTCTTTTTGCAGATAGAGTCCTCAGTCTAGAGACTACCGTTTCAAAATCAGGAACAGAATCTTCATTTAGACTGCCATTCTCATCTTGCAAAAGTTGATCGGAAGTTATTTTTAAATTGTGTCTTTTTTCTAAATAAGCAAGTAGAACTGGATTTATAAAAGCATCTCCACTGCGTCTGAGGAATGCTTTGCTCTTGCTCTCTATGCTAATAGGTAGTAGTATAAGTGGGCACCGAGGAGGACTTGCATCATCATCTTCTTTCCAAGTAGCAAAGCCGTAAGCAAGAAGTAATGTATCTATCCCTCGCTCTTCTAGGTTCTGCTTCGCTCGCTTATTTATGATTTTAATTTTTCGGTATACGTCTGCGTTATTGTCTTTGAGGGAGAGAAGATCGTTAATGGAAACCTTTGATCCACCAAAAAACTCTATAAGGTATTTCTCGTCTAATTTCGAAATATCTAACGTTCCGACTTTTTGGTCTTTGTAATAAAGTAAGTTATTACGACGCGATAAGTCAGTTAAATCCTGAATCCATTGTTCACAAGCTTTATCAAGTAATGTTTGAGAGTAGTTCATAATCAGGACTATTAAAAATTTTTCAGTCTTTCGATTCCAAATTTTTTCTGTATTCTTTCATCAATTTCTTTCAGAGTTGTTTTATCCAATACAATCTCTGTTCCATTTTCTGTCAAGAGGCTCACATACCTTTCTTTATCAGATGAGATAGCTTTATCTAAATCTCGAATAGAATTTAGAGAAGATTCATTGACCGTTTTAATGATATCAAAACTCAGAGAGTGATAGCCATTATTGGAATCATCTGGTAAAACTTGAACCAGCATCACATAACGACCCTGTTCTCCTTTTTTGTGATATCTATAATAGTCATTCAAGTAGAGCAACTTTTTATCAATTCTAGATCTCCAGCTAGAACCAAATTCTTTCATCAAAAACTCTGATAATTCCACAAAAATAAAGCCTCCCCGAATTAGATATTCAGGTTCTTTGCCTTCATTGTTCATATATGGTATCTTGATTGCCTTGTAAGGAAATGGCTTCAATCGCATCGAAATTGTTTCTTCTTTTTTATTTCTAAGAATTTTTACAGGAATATTTTTTCCCATTTTAAAACCAAATTCCTCTCCGCAATGAGCGAGGAAGGATATATATTGTTTACCATAAATTGGGTGTTTGAAATATCCTTGGGAATCAATTTTCATCCCACCATACTCGAGGATAACATCATTTAGCTGCAAAGAATTATCGGCTGTAGAATAGGGGAGAATCTCTGCGACCAAGACTCCTTGCATCGATTTATCTAAGCCAAAATACTCCTTCGTTGCTTCATCTTGTAAGGGTCTAAATCTAAATCCTTTAAACGGAAAGATTGTTCCAGTGGGTTTGTCGAATTTTTGCTTTATAAAAGTATTAATCAAAAATCCAGGGATTGCCTTTCCTGAGTTTTTAGATGCGGTAAATCTAAATAAAACTCCAATCGCTTTATCCTTATCTAAAATTAACTCCCCATCTCCATCTAACTTTTCATTTGAATTGATGTTTAAATAGGGTAATTCTGTATAACCCATTGGGTAGTTTTCCATTTCAATTCCAATCAGTCTTCCTTTTGCATTTTGTATAGATCCAGAGTTGTCCAATTGTAAAATGGAAACTGCTTTGAAAGGATCTATCTTAGATTCAAATTGAATTGGGACTAAATCATTAAAGAAATCTTTATCGCTAACTTCTAAAACACTTAAATTTGATTCATAATCCATCTTAATTACTTTTGCAGGAAAAGATGTGTAAGAAGAAAACTTTTTTACTTCGATAGAAGTGTAATAATCTATTAAAGATGTAAATACGATTATTCGCTTATTTGCAATTACGATTCCTACGGCACCAGTAGTTTGTGGCTTTTTTGTTTGCCAAGGGAAAAGAAAGTTAGGCGATTGAGTTGTGATTTTAACCTGCACAATGCTATTTTTAAATTTATCCTCTATTGTCTCTAAGGAGAATAAAGATGAATAACCAAATAAGAAAAGAAAAAGGAAAATAGCTTTTTTCATTTGTTGCCTACCTTATAAATTGCCTGCACTTCTCGATCTGCTTTTTCAATATCCTCTTTTTTTAAGATAAGTGGAATATCTATATCTCTAAATTTTATTTTTAGAAATGAATAATCCTTTTTAGCTACAACTTCTTTAAAGTGTTTGATGTTTTGAATCTTTGTATCGTTGACTGACTCTACAATCATGTTCAAAAAATAATCTGAGTTCGTATTAATCGGATGCGCTAATTTTCTATACAATACAACATCAGAATCTACTTCTTTGCATAAGTCATCGTCTATGAAATAAAAAAAGCGATAGAGAAATTGACTTCCCCCTTGTGTTTCATTATTCTTATTCCATTCTTGGAGAAGGTCTCTCGAAATTGGCTGAAAAACAAGTCCGCCTAACACAAAGTAGTCGAATGGCTCATCGTATTTGTGTCGCATATAAGTAAATTCATCCATTCGCTTGGCGGGGAAGTTAACAGTCATCATCTGCCCATCTCTAAAAACACGAAAAGATATCGTTTCGCCTGAATGTTTATTGTCTACTATTTCAACAAAGTCAATGCGGGCATCTTTATCTAGAACTATCGTTCCATTTCGACCAATTGGAAGTCCATCAATTTCGAGTAGTAAATCATTTTTCTTAAGATATCCTTCTGCGCTTCCGCCTTTTAAAACTTTCGTTACAAAGACTCCATTTAAATCTTTTGGAATTTTTTTAAATTCGCGTAGAGTGTTATTAAAAGAATTTAAAGTCCGAACTCCTAATTCTACATACCCATCATACTTTCC
Source organism: Leptospiraceae bacterium (assembly GCA_035345875.1). Lineage (GTDB taxonomy): Bacteria > Spirochaetota > Leptospiria > Leptospirales > Leptospiraceae > UBA2033. The sequence goes on from DAORDH010000003.1 coordinate 247,536, forward strand.
ATCTTTGATATCATTTAAAAAATAGCGTATAACGGTCGTAGGAATTAAATATCCAATATTCTCACCTCTACTGGCAACTTGAAATGCAACTCCAACAACTTTATTATCCTGTATTGCCGGTCCGCCAGAGTTGCCTGGATTAATTGCAGCATCAACTTGGATTACTAAGTGACTATCGACTTCCGAGTGTGCGTAAGTAGATTGCTCCTTTCTGGATACAATTCCGCGACTAACGGATATTTTATCTCCTCCAATTGGATACCCGACAACAGTAATAGATGAATTCAAATCCGGAATGGCTCCTAATTCAAAAGAAGTAGAATCTTCATAAAAGGAATCATCTTTTGCTTTTAATAAAGCCAAATCGCAATCATGAGCTACAAATAAAATTTCTACCTCATACCAAGTTGTTTGATTGTATCTTTGCACTTGAATGTATTTAGCATTTGAAATCACATGAGCATTGGTCATTATTTTGTTTTTATCAATGATAAAACCAGTTCCACCGCTAGTTCTCACACCTGTTGTCAGCCAAGGAGAAAAAGCGTCAAAACCTTGCGAGTAGGTTCTAATTTGGACAACGCCTTTTCTGACTTTATCAAAATCAGAGATTTGTTCTGCAAAAATCGAATTCAAAGGAAGTAAGATCAAAAGTAGTTTCAGGATATATTTCATAAAATTTAAGTTTTCTGAGTCTTCTAAAATTAAGTTATTGCTAGAAAAATAGATAGGATTAGAATATGTGTCATAATTTACTAGCTGAAAGTTAATTAACTTGTGCATAGTTTAGAGTAAAGATTATTTTTAAAAATGAATCTAATTGTTGAAATAATATTCTCAAGCTTGACTATTCTAATTGTATCCATTCTCTATTTAGTTTCTGTATTTAGAGTTCCAATTACATCTACAAAGATCACATTTGGAATATTTGGTTTTCTTCTGAGTCTCTGGAATTTATTTGAGATTCTGCAAAAACTTCAGCTGGTTCAAATTGATTCTTATTATTTACAAGAAATCATTTTTTCAAATCTAACTATTTATGCGCTCGTTATCTTTGCATTGCATTTTCCTTTTTATAGAAGAAGGGAAGTGATGATTACAGTCTATACAGCATTTGTAGGTGGAGTTGGCTATCTCATAACAATTCAAACTATATCGATCCCCTATGTGAGCCAATATTTCCCACTCGAGAGTAGATTTTATGAGAGTATTAATTTTTTTCTAACCAGAGCTTTTTCTATATTTGCCGCTTTATCTTTTTTGGTGATTATTATTTACAAACTCACTCACGCAAGTAAAGGTCTCAGAAAATTTTTCTATCGTGCCTTGTCTTATTCAATCATACTGACCATTTTTATTCTTACTCTAAATTATATTCTTACCCTTGATTACAAAGTTCTAAAAGCAAATATAAATGTTTATCTAATTGATTTATTATTTTTATCCATAGTGATCCTTTCTCTGATTCAATTTAAATTCATAGCATTTTATCCTGGATTTCTTTCGATTATTATTTACAGAGAGTTGCCTCGACTTGTGATTCAAGGAATCGCTCCTTCCAATTTAGATGGGGCACAATCTCTAAAAGAAGAGCTATGGAAAATCTACGAAGTAGAGAATTGGAAAGCTTTTTTAAATGAATTTTGGTTTGGGATTATTATCGACGAGACCCTTGATAATGCGGTGGAACATGGAGGAAGGAGATCGGACGATGAAATTACAGTGCAAGTTTTTGAAACAAGCAGATTCCTAGATATTTATGTTATTGATAGTGGAAAAGGTTTTGATCCAGAGCTAGTTCCAAATCCTGCAAGTCCGGAGAGAATCAATATTCCTACAGGTAGAGGAATTCATATTATGAAAAAATTATTTCATGTAACCTGGAATTTTTTGGGCAATGAAATTCGAGTTAGAGTTTCCAAAAATCCAGAAGACAATCCCGAAGAAGCTTAAACTAAGAAGCTGATAGCTTGAGTAGTTACAATTTTTTACAAAAAAACAGTTTTCACAAAGCCTAGAGAAGTTATTTTAAGTAAAAATCCATTAGAGGAATAGGACGAATGAAAAAATTACTATTAGTTGCAATGTTACTTGCAACATCTATCGCTTTCTCAAATTGCAGCAAACCAGCTGTAAGTGCTGCTGAGTGTGAACCAGTTGTAAATCAAATGTTTGAAAATTTAGCAAAAGAACTCAAGCCAGAAGAAGCTGAAAAAGTAAAAGCTATGGAAGCAACATTAAAAGCAGGTGTTGTAAAAGAATGCACATCTGGAAAATACAACCTAGATTGTTTAAAATCTGCTACAAACATCGCAGCTCTCCAAACTTGTAAAAAATAATTTCTGATTGAAACGAGCAAACAAATAACGTCAATTCGATGTAATAATTTTTCACCACGGATGAACACGGATGGTTTTAAAATTCTTTGTTTTTTATCGGTGTCCTCGGTGGTTACACATTCGACAGGCTCAGTGCAAGTCGGTAATTTTATTGCATCGAACTAGCGTTGCTTAATATGCTTGAGTTATTAAATCCCATTGGCGGTGAAACTCACTGCCGATGGAATCCATTTCGGCTATCGATCCGACAAAACATAAAATCCTTTTTTATCTGTATAGCAACCATGCTCTCTATAAGGTCCGCTTTCTTTTAGAAAATATATTTTTTGAGCATAACGCTCTCTTTTCTGCATACACCTGAGACAAATATCAAATCGAATTGCCCACTCGCATTCTTCTGGTCTAAAAATAGGAAAGACTCTCAGAAGTGGTTTTGATTCTTCATTTTCGGGAGAGTTCTGGGAAAAAAGGGGAGAGAGGACAAGCAATAAAAAGCCGCAAAGGGTGGTAGTTTTTATAACTTGGATGAATTTAAACAAATGTATCCTCTTTTTCGAATCAATAAGGACTGGAAAGAAGTCTATTTTTCAATTTTTAAATATATTTTAAATCTTTTTAACTCCTTGACTCTCAAGCCAATGAGAGCCAAGGATGAAGTATAGCCAAAACATCAAAATCGTTTAGGCTGCTTTTTTATGTTTTGAAATCAAGTCGATGATCTTATCCATAATTTGCATTAGATCAAAGTCTTTCGGAGTAAAGATATCCTTGATTCCAATCGCGCGTAACGCATCAAAATCACTTTCAGGAATAATTCCTCCAAAAATCACTGGAATATGCTCAAATGCCTTATAATGAATCAATTCCTCTTTGATCTGTTCTGCGATCTCCTTATGTGAACCAGATAGAATGGAAATTCCAATTACATCTGCATTTTCTTCGACTGCGCTTTGCACGATTTCTTGCGGTGTAAGTCTGATTCCGGAATAGATTACATCAAACCCTGCATGTCTAGCGGCTATCGCAATCATTTCTGCTCCATTCGAATGCCCATCCAAACCTGGCTTTCCAACTACAATCCTTGGACGGTGGCCAGTAGTTTTCATAAACTCATCTACTTTAGTTCGGATTACATTTACAAGATCACTTTCAATTTTCAATTTTTGTCCCTCTACACCAGTAGCCGGTTGGTATTGACCAAATACTTTTCTGAGAGTATCTGCCCATTCTCCTGTCGTCACTCCTGCCTTTGCGCATTCAATAGATGCTGGCATCATATTGATGTTGTTTCTTGCCGCATGTTCTAATGCCTCGAGTGCTTTTTTGGCTCTTTCTGGATCCCGTTTTGTTTTTGTTTCACTTAGAGAATTTAGTGTCAATTGAGCAGAAGCTGGATCTACTTTGAATATACCCCCGTCGGTATCAGTCATAAGTGGCGATTTGATCCCATCCGTCCATTTGTTTTTTCCAACGATTGTAATTTCACCCGAATTGATTTTTGCCATTCTTTCGGATTGAGATTTTACTAACTGGGATTTCATGTATCCATTTTCAATTGCTTTAATTGCTCCACCCATAGCTAAAATCTTTTCAATTTCTGCATAGGCTTCTTCTTTGAGTGACTTCACTTTGCTATCAATTACTTTTGATCCATCAAATATATCTGGATATTCTAAAAGGTCAGTCTCATAAGCGAGTATCTGCTGGAGTCTCAGAGACCATTGTTGATCCCATGGACGAGGAAGGGAGAGAGCCTCATTCCAAGCAGGAAGTTGAAGTGCCCTACAACGGGCATTTTTAGAAAGAAGAACACCCAATGTTTCAGTCAAAATTCTCCATGCGTTGTTTTCTGGTTGCTCTTCTGTGAGCCCTAGAGAGTTGACTTGAACTCCGTAGCGGAATATTCTATACTTTGGATTTTTTACATTGTAACGAGTGCGGGTAATTTCATCCCACATTTCACTAAAGGCTCTCATTTTACAAAGTTCTTCAATAAATCGAATCCCTGCGTTTACGAAGAAAGAAATTCGTCCAACGCATTTTTCGAACTCTTCTTCATTAAAACAATTCCTTTCTTTTACTGCATCTAGGATTGCCATTGCCGTAATCAAAGCAAATGCCAATTCTTGGACAGGAGTAGCGCCTGCTTCTTGTAAATGATAGGAGCAAATATTGGCAGGATTCCATTTTGGAGAAGCCCTGAGAGAATATTCATACATATCTACTATGATTCGAATGGATTGCTCTGGTGGAAAAATATAGGTTCCACGCGCTAGATATTCTTTGATAATATCGTTTTGTGTTGTTCCCTCTAATTTTGAATAAGGAACACCTGTCTCGTCTGCAAGCGCCATATAAAGCGACAGTAGCCACATAGAGGTTCCGTTGATCGTCATGGATGTATTCATTTCTCCAATCGGAATTTGATCGAATAACACCTTGAAGTCATCTAAGGAGTTTATCGGAACTCCTACTTTTCCAATTTCTGGTTTTGCAATTGGATGGTCGGAACTATAACCACATTGAGTAGGTAGGTCAAAGGCAATGGATAAACCAGTCTGTCCTTTGGCTAAATTCTTTCTGTAAAGTTCATTCGAGGCACGAGCATTGGTATGACCGGCATAGGTTCTAAAAATCCAAGGTTTATCTTTAGTGATATTTCCATTTTCATCATAGAGGTGATGTGCTTTTTTATTTTCCATAAGTTTCCTTCATTCGCTATGAATTTTTGATATTATTAAATAAGCCATATTTTTATATAGTCCTAGAGAAATTATGTTAGTTTACAGAGAAAATGAGCCTCCAGTCAATTACATGGGATTTTTGCTCTCCCTCATCTTTCTTTTTATTTCCCTATTTATATTTTATTCTTTTAAAGGTGAGCCAAAAAATCAAGACTCATTTCTTAGACTTGCAAATTTAAAATCAAAAGTTGAAACCGGCGTGATTCGAACCTATACCGAGCCGGTTACCCCATTTCTAATCTTCATTTGGAAGAAAGTCACAGGCTTAAGCTACTCAAATGCATATCAAACTTTCATCTGTTTTACATTGAGTTTATTTCTCCATATGATTATGCTTGTTTATCGAAAGAATGAGTGGCGGTTAAATCATTATTTTTTAGTATATTTAGTAGCTTTTCTACCTTTTACAATCTATTTACCTTTAGAATATCTAGAAGAGATGGTCTGTCTCATTGTAATTCTTCTTTTACAAGTAGATTTCAAAATGGAAAATCCTGGTGATCTATTTAAATTAATCACAATGACAATACTCGCATTTATGACTCATCTTATCATGTTTATGGTGGGATATACTGTATTTGCAATTCTAAATGCAATCGATTTTATGAATCGTCAAAAAGCGAAGCCAACCGTTTTTTACAAAAAGAAAAATGTTGCGGGCCAGTTGCTATTGGTCTACCTGATTACACTCATAGTTTTTGTGATTATCGCAAGTTGGTTTAAGTTTTTTGGTTTAGATTCTTTTCATTTCCTTTGGACAAATTTCTGGGATTCGTTTTTTAAATTTTTCCCAATTTTCGTTGTTCTTAAAATTTTAGAGTATTTACTCAGAAAAGAAAAAGAGCTAAATACGTTAGGCACTACAGGAATCGTAATTTTGCTAATTGTTGTTTCTGGATACTTTATGTATAAAGCAAAAAATGAAAACATTGATTATTTAGAAACGCAAAAAAATGAGCTCTTATCTCTAAAGGCAAGAGGTAAAATTTTACAAGGTCAAGCTATTTATGGCTATCCATTAATTAGCGATTATATGTATTTCTATGCAGGAGAGACTGTTTTAACAGCAGAAGTTTCTCGTATGAAAAAAGACGATTTTTTAATAACGCGTGGGATGGTTGTAAGCGATAAACAAATACTTGAAAGAAGTATTCGATCTAGGAATCCACTTTTTTTCCCACTTGATAAAGATACACTGCTGATCGGAAAAGAGTTAATCGATTTTATAATGTTAGAAAAAGCCAATACAGAAACAAAGACCAAGCTCTTTGAAACACTCGCACAAATTCCTCCCATCACACCTTATACAAGAATGAATAAAGCATTTAGTAGCCTATTTGGATTATGAGTTTTGAAAAAAACTACTGGTCTGAAGTTTATTCGGGAAGATTGATAGATGGAACATTCAATGCAGCAAAACATGCAGATTATATAAAAAGCATATTTTCTCTCTCTGAATTCCGCATTCGGAAGATAATTGATATTGGTTTTGGAAAAGGCAAACTATTAGAAGAAGTATCTAAGAAGTTGGAGCCAGAATCATTGATAGCATTAGATCCATCAAAACTGATGGTTTCCTCTTTACTGAAAAAACATTGGATTTCAAAATATAATATTGCCATAGTAAATAAAAAACTAGAAGAATTTAACATAGATTATCTACAGAAGTATCCATTTGATCTAGCGATTGCGAATTCTGTCTTTCAATATATAGAAGATTTAGAGGGTCAAGTCAAACGTTTGGCGTCTATTGCTCGTTTTTCGTATTTTAGCGTTCCTACTGATAAAGACTATGTTAGAATGGAAGAGGAGTTCAACTTTAAAGATAAATATGCATTTGCTCGTTCCAAAAAAACGTATTTAGATTGTATTTCAAAATACTTTACTAGAATTTCCTTTAATCTTTTAGAAAGTAAGATAGTAAAAGAACATTCCTATTTTCAAGCTGAGCTCTATAGAGAGTAAAGCCCCTGATAGACGCAGGGGCTAATCGATGTTATTTACATAACGGTTGCGAGATAATGTTCCTCAATATGCTCCATACTTTTGAGTTCTAGTTCTATCTTTGAAAGTTTGCTTTCATAGTTTGCAATTTCTTTTCGTAACTCAGATAAGACTTTTGGACTAGTCACTTTTACATTTCTAGCATAGACACTTACTGGCATAAAATGACCAAATGTATCACGACCATCTATGCGTTTAACAAAATAATAATCTTTAGCTAAAACATGCTTAGTAGAGTAGTAATCAGGTGAAGCTATATCTGACTTTTTTGCATTCTTTAGAATGATCACACCATTGTAAACAAAGCCCATGTTGTCTTTTGCTTTTGCACTATCTGGAACTGCACTTCCAAAGACGATAAGTGAATCCTTAGTGGTTTCTGCGACTTTTCCAATAATATTAAAGCTAACAGGTGTTATTCGATCTAATTTAGACTGAAGGCTTGCAATTTTATTTTCCAAAAAGGATTTATCCGAAATTAAACGTTTTTCCTTTGCATAAAAATTTCTCCAATCTTTTCTAGATTCTTTCGTATTTTCCAGTCTTTGATTTTCTATGTTTTTGATGCGAGCGATTTTTACAAAATCAATCGATTGATAAAATGGAGGTTTCCCGCCACAGATATCTGCATATATGGAAAGATATTCATTTAACTCATTTTGTGATTTAATAAACAAAGCCCCATTTAAAAAAGAAGCAGGATAAAATTTTTTTTCCCCTAGCTTGTTTCGTATTCCTATTTTTTTTATGGAATGAATCGGATCTATGTAAATGGATTGCTTTGGAATCGCAATGGTAGATAAATTTCCAAAACTTGGGCAAACTAGGTCAGAGCTTAAGAAGACTCTTTTTTCTATGCCCAACCATTTTATAGTGAATACAAATGCGATTCCTATAAATAGGATTTTTGCGATCAATTTGATATTTGGTTTCATGCTCTTCTCCCTATGTATTTAAAAGTATATCAGTGAGTAGGACAAGTTAGAGGCTTTCTGGAAAAAATTCCTAAAAATATTTATAGTAGTAAATATTTGTTTATGCTACATAATTTAAGATAAATGCCGCTCAGAAGGGGTTTGAGAATTTCTATTCTCATAAGCTCTATCTTTTTTAGTAGAAAATCTTCATTTACTCTAAAATTTATTTTAATTTCTCTCTAACCTGTCCTACTTAATCACTACTATTTATATATAGTAAAATTTTGTATAGTAAAAATTAAATGCTATACAAAATTTTATATTTTTACTTAACTTCAAAATTATGTAAGATTAAGAAATAAATAAACGGAGTCAGATAACTACTATGAAAAGAAGGAACCTTACCCAACAACCAGGTTTTGGAAATTTTAAAAATAAATGTTCAGATTTAGTGAGACGTTATGATACAAGGATTGTGCGAATGATTTATGAAGTTGTATATGAAAATGTATATTGGAAATCCGGCACAAAAGATTCGATTCAAAAAGAAATACTTGCAGAAGTTTATTCTAAATTAAAAGAACAAAGAATCTCTATCTTACATTTACAAATGATTGTTTCAGAAATGTATGAATATTTTGGAAAATTTTTAGTATTGCTAGATTTTGGAAAACGTAGACAAAATTAATGATGAAAGTCGGCATATAATTTTTTAAACATTTGTTTTTCCAATAGAGCAGGAGCAAAGAGTCTTAAAATTTTCACAAAGAAGCCCTTTGGATCCATTGTAACTAATCTTGCATTTGGATCCTCGGCTGCATCTATCATTGCCTTTGCCACCTGATTGGGAGTGAGTAGATTACCCTTATATTGTTTATCATTTAATTTTTCACCAGCACCCGTTAATCCAGATGTTCTCAGATTTGTCTTTGTATAGGGTGGACAGAACAAAATAGAACGAACTCCAAATTCAGAAAGTTCAATCCGTATTGACTCAAACACAGCATGCAAAGCAGATTTAGAGGAGGAATAAGCAGCCCTTCCAGGAACTCCATAGAGACCCGAGACTGTCGATGTAACTACTATAACCCCTTTGGCTTTTTTTATCGACTCAATTAATTTTGACGTTAGGTGAACTGTTCCAAAAAAATTTATATCAAAGGTCTTTCTGAAAACACTGATATCTGTTTCGTCGAATCTACCATGTGTGGTAATCCCTGCATTATTAAATAAAACATCAACAGTATCTGTTTTTGACAGTATCTGCTTTTGTGCCTCTATTATATCAGAATCTAAACTAATATCACATTGAATAGGAATGATTTCTGCGTTGTGAAAGAATTCAATTTTTTTTGGCGATCTGTCTAAGGCAAATATCCTACACGGAATATCTTTTAGTTCCATTAATAAGGATTCTCCGATACCACTGGAAGTTCCCGTAATCACAATGTTTTTGTTTTGCCAAAATTTAATCTTCATCCTAACCTCTACTCACAATAGAGAATGCAGAAATAATTCTCAAAAGCAATGATTTTTTATAGAAGTTTTAAATTGTATCAAGAATACCTTCATTTACTGATTCTTCTAAAGGCAGCATGACAATAAAACGACTCCCTTCTTTTAACTTACTTTCTGCACTTAAGTCTCCACCAAGAAGGTTTGCAAATTGCTTTGCAATTGTTAACCCAAGACCAGTTCCAGAATATTTTCGTGTATTTTCAGCAAAGGATTGCTCGAATGGATTAAAAATTCGAGTTAAATCTTCTTCTGGGATTCCGATGCCGGTATCCTCTACCTCAATTTGTAACCATTTCTTTGAATCAATATCTTTCGTTTGGACGGAAAGAGAAATTTTTCCTTCCGTGGTAAATTTACATGCATTAGAAAGTAGATTTAGAAGTATATGTTTTAGCTTTTCCATATCTTGATAGATATATTGAATCTCTTCTGCAACAGATAGATCGAATCTATTATGGTTTGCAACCAGAAGAGGTTTGATTGTATCAATTAACTCTTCTAGAAGTGTCTTTAGATCAAATAAATGATAGTTTACTTCTACTTTACTTGCATCCAATTTCGCTATGTTTAAAATATCATTGATAAGTTTAAGCAAACTCTTTCCTGATTTATGTATCTTGCGACTATCGTCGATAATCTGAGTTGCATTTAATTGATTTGCTTCTTCTTCAATTAATTCACTGTATCCTAAGATAGATTGCAAAGGTGTCTTTAGCTCATGGCTCATTGCAGCAAAAAAGTGACTTTTGGCTTGCAATGCATCTTCTAGTATATTTTTCGCATGGATTAAATCTGTTTCAACTTTTTTTAATCGAGTAATATCTTGCATCTGTATAATATAATACTCGGGTAAATTGTTTTTATCTCGTAACAATGAAATGCTGAGTAATGCCCAGACTAACGCACCTGATTTATGTTCCAGCTTACTTTCCATTTGAAGACTCTCTACTTTACCAGAAAGCAAATCATCAAATTTTAGAATATAATCGATCACAACATCTTTTTCTAGAAGGCTGTAAAATTGACGAGAGATCAATTCATCCTTTGTGTAGCCAAGAATATTTCCAAAAGGCTCATTGACTCTGATCCAACTATCATTAATCCCTATTAAAGCCATTCCTGATGCGGAATAGTGAAAAGCACTTTCAATCTGTTTTTTAGCTTCGTCTAGTTGCACTTCAGTTTTTAGATTTTCTTTTAATTCAGGAATTAAACTACAAAGAGAGATTCCGATTCCGACAAAACAAAAAGAGACTGCACTATTCAAAGACATCGGGATGAGATTATGAGAATAGAAGAGGGGGACACCATATACATAACCCAAAGAAAATATTGTTCCAATAAATGCTACAATATTTCCAGAGAAAAGAGAAACATATTCTGATAATTTATATCTTTGATTAGCGGATAACAGTAATATTCCAATGGAACCTAAAAAGATGCAAAGTGCACCAAAAAAAGAAGTTCTAGCTGCATAATTATACCACTTCCCATAATTTTTAAAATGGAAAATGAGATAATCTACACCTAAATCAATTTCTGTCACAAACTCAAACATTCTAAAAAAAGAAATTAGGATTAAAAATATAGAAGCTATAGTTAGAAATTTTTTAACCCAATGAAAAGAACTGTCATAAAAAAACAAACATATACCCAAAAGAACGGATGCAAGAGCTCCGTTAGGCGGCATAGGTTTGAAACTAGGATTTAGACTTAATAATAATTTTGAATTTAAAATCCAGCCAATGAAAGCAACAACACCAATTCCAAAGGCAAGAAAAGAGCATAAATCCTTTATAAGTATATACTGATTAATTTTTGAACTTAACTTCATTCAAGAATCCTATTAATGATTTTGAGACAATAGGACACGAATCCATTTTGTTTTTACTATATCTTCGGGTGCTACTTTCTGAAAGAAATCCCCTTTTAAAAGTATATGATTTTCTCTTGTGCTAAATGAATCGATTAACTCTTGAATCATCCCATCAAGCAATTCAATCGCGGATGATGTATAATTAAAGTCACCTGTCACAAAAATCGTAAAATCTTTAATATTATTAGAATAAGTTTTTAGCTGCATAATATAATTTGGAAGAGCAGTTCTAAATTGGGAAGGCGTTGCAAAACCTTTAATAATTAATTTAATAGATGATTCATCAATTACATCATGAGAAATTGAAAATGGATAGTCCTTTTTTAAAATCAAAAAGGAAGGATCAATTCCCATTGCCTCAATGACCTTATTCACAAGCTTTGCTTGTTCAAAAGGTTTTACTAAATAATGCGTAATGCGTAATGCAGCTGCTTTTAGAATGTCTTCTTTTTCTTGCAATGCAGTTAGAATGATGATTGGGGTATTTTGAATTTCCTCTCGATGTTTTTCAATAAATGTAAATCCATCCATAATAGGCATCATTACATCTGAAATAATCAAATCATATTTATTTTTGAGTTTACTTACTGCTAAACGAGCATTTGCAACATGGTCTATATGGATATTATATTTTTCGAGGGATCTTGTTACAATTTCAGCTGAATTTGCATCATCCTCTAAAAGTAAAATACGATATGTTCTATATTTATCTTTCTGCTTTGGCTCCATTATTATATCCTTTTTTTGATAATTGTCTTACGTTCACTCATCTCTTCCATTGCAAAATAAATTCCTTCTCTCCCTAGACCAGATTCTTTAATCCCCCCATAAGGCATATGATCTACTCTAAATGTAGGAACTTCATTGAATATGATTGTTCCTGATTCAATTTCCTCTGTCGCTTGTCGCATTATCTTATCACTGTCAGTAAATACTCCTGTTTGAAGTCCAAACCTAGATTCATTTACTCTTTCAATTGCTTCGGCAAAATCGAAATAACTATCTAACATTACAATAGGACCAAAAACTTCAGATTCATAGACTTTGATATGAGTAGGAACTGACTCTAAAACAATTGGATAGATTATATTATCAACCGCATTTACTGAGTTCAAAAAAACAGCACCTTCTTCTTTTGCTTCCTCCACCCAAGCAAAAATTCGATCTCTTGCTTTTTTATTTATCAAAGGTCCAATCGAAGTCTCCTTTTGAAAAGGATCACCGGCAATCATTTTTTCCGTCTCTCTTAAAATTTTCCGTTTAAATTCTTTATATATATCATGGTGAATAAATATCCTTTGAACAGAGATGCAAATTTGCCCAGCATAAGAGAATGCTCCTAATACACAGCGTCTGACGGCTAAATCTATATCAGCGTCTTTATGCACTATTACAGCTGCATTTCCTCCAAGTTCGAGAGATATTTTCTTACCTGCGGCTAATTTCTGTAATTCCCAACCAACTTTGTCGCTTCCTGTAAAACTTACTACAGCAACTCTTTTGTCTTTTACCATCTTCGAAGCAAGATCATTTGAACAATGAACTAATTGTAAGGCAGTGGATGGAATTTTCTCAAATTCATTTGAAACTAGTTTTACCGACTCTAGAAATACTTCCGTCAATAGGTTAGCTGCTCCAGGTGCTTCGGGAGATGGCTTTAATATTACAGTAGCGCCTATCGCTAATGCAGGAGCAACTTTATGAGCTACAAGATTCAATGGAAAATTGAATGGAGTAATTGCTAAAACGACACCTTTAGGAACAAAATAACTAAATGCCGGATCAAATCCAACTCCGCTTTTATCACCATCAAGAGAAATCATTTCCCCATTATAACGCTTTGCTTCTTCACTAGCAATTTGAAAGGAGGTGATTCCTCTATTGACTTCTCCTTCTGCAAATTGGATAGGTTTACCGGCTTCATTGACGATTGTCTCTATGAATTCTTTTTTTCTAGATTCAATTCCTGCTGCTATGTATTTGAGTAATAATGATCTAGCGTAACGAGAAGATTTTTTAAAAAAAGGAAATGTTTCATAGGCAGATAAAATTGCTTTATCTATTAATTTCTCATTTGCCTGCTCACAGAGTGCTACAGTGGTTTGAGTGTATGGAGAGCTAATCACTTTAGTGTCTCCCGTTTCCTCCCAATCTCCATTGATCCATAATTTATAGCGCATACTCACTCATGGTTTAAAATTAAAATCAGATAGCAAGAAGAATTCCATTAAAAACTCACACCACATTGTGAGGTGATTTGTGTTTTATACTTTGGATAAATAGTAGGATTATAATGAATGGAATCGATCATCAAAGAAGAATCTGGTGGGTCATTTTCCCCAACTCCAAAAATAGGAAGTGGATTGATATAACAAACTCCTAATTGACTTACTCCTTGGTTTACTGGATTCTTTAAACTATTTTCACTCGGCAGTAAAATCGGATGAATCCCAATCACTACAATGTTTGCATTCCATTTCCCTTTTATCTTTGCAATTACCTTACGCATTGTTTCAATACTATTCGCACTGGAAACTTTTCTCAAAACACCATTTCCATCACCAGTTGCGATTAAAACATTCTTGGGGTTACAGCGAATATTTTCGATTTGGTAAAAGTAATCACACGCTGTATTTCCTGATATCGCATAATTCAAAGTTTTAGTGGCATCATAGAAGCTAGTTGCACGAGCCAAGTCCATCGTTGAATCTCCTAGAATTATCGCATCACATTGAGTAGAGTAGGATGAAAATGTTGCAGATGCATAAGTCGCGTAAAGAGAGTTTAAATATTTGTATTGATCTTTACAATCTGTTGATTGAGTTTTTTGATATGTGTAAAGAGCTGCAAATAGGATTAGATCTTTCTTTTTTGGATTTCTCTCTGAATGATTTTGGCAATAAATAAAAATCAAACAAGAAATACAGAATACCCATCTGTTTCTAAATTTCATCTCAATCGAATTGGATTTACTCTCATTTCTTTTCTGAAAATTTATCAATAATACCATAAGCCATCTTCCAAACAAGGAGAGGCAAAATAATATTAATCGCAAATGTAAAGATCCATCCTAAATAAAAACCACCCATATAATAAGGATCCAACATATGCATTAAATGAATTGTCATTGGATGTAATAAAAAAAGTGCCAAGCTATTTTCACCGATAAATACAAATACCGAATAGATTTTTTTTAGGAAAGTCTGATTCGTAGATTCCAGTCGTATTCCAATCAGGGTAAAAACAATGAAACAAGCAATCGGATAAAAAAGAAAATGATTCGATATCTCTAGATTTAAATCAACTGTATAATAAGTTACAACAGATAGATAAATTAAAATAGTAATTACAAGACCCTGGAAGTAATATCTATTAGCTGATAAACTATCTAAGAATAGATTTTTATTTGTAAGAAGTCTTTTGGCGCTAAATCCAGAAACAAAAAAGAATAGATAGTTTGTAAAACTAATCGCCTCCATTCCTCCAATATAAGGTAGAGATTTTGGATAAGAGTGATTTGACCACACATTGATCAATAAAGAAAGAATTAAAACTAGATAGAATAAATTCGCACTCCAGTTTTGTATGTTTCGAAAAAATAATGAGTAGAGTAAGTAAAACGAAAATAGCAAAGGAACGTAATAATAGGGTTGGAACACTTGACCTAGCAATAATTTAGGAATTATGTCTGATAGGAAAGATTCCGCTGGATATTTAGTAAAAAAACCAATACAAGCAATGATGAGATAGGGAATAAGTAGATTTTTTATCTTGGAATTCCAAAATGCAGAGAAACCCTTCCATGATAAGAAAAAACCAGATGAAAAGATAAAGGCTGGAACACAAAAGCGTGAGAAATTAGCCATTAATTTAGATAGAATTAACTCGCTATCCTTTGGGTGAAAAAAAGTAAAATAAGAGTCAACATGTATGACTACAATCGCGCACATTGCGACACCTCTCACAAAGTCCACAACTCTACTTCTTTCTCCTTTCTTTTCAGGAGGGGAGTTGGAAAAAGTAAATAAATTTCTGAATGACTGGAAAGAAACTAGTAGGATTAATAAAAGAATGAGTCCAAAAAATTCGATATATAAATTAGTTGTTTGTATCATAGTAATATAAGAAGTTGTTCATATTGGGCTGAATTGAGCCTATTGTATAAAACAAATATGTTCAAGAATTTTTTTTTAGCTCAAATGTTTTCCGAATCGAGGAACTAAATGGCATCTATAGTTAGTTTAAAAGCTGGTAAAACTATATTCAAAGAAGGGGACTTTGGAAAGTCGATGTACATTGTTCTAGAAGGATCTGTAGAAATCTACGTTGTTCTGAATAAACAAGAAACACACCTTGCTAGTATGAATCAGGGAGATTTTTTTGGAGAAATGGCTCTTTTTAGAGATAAGCCTCGCAGTGCTTGCGCAAGAGTAATTTCAGATGTCAGGTTAGCCGTGATAGAAAGTCGTGCCCAATTAGAAAAATTTCTTTCGGATAACCCCTTATTTGCCGCTAAGATGGTAAATATTATGGCAGCTAGACTTGCCAATACAAATGATTTATTATTCCAAAAAATAAACGAATTATCTGCAAAGAAGATGGAATTTCAGTGAGTCTCTCTTTGTGAATTTTATTTCTTTTTTTCTCTCAGGCGGTTTTCTGATGTATCCATTAGCCGCTATTGCAATCATCAACTCAACTCTTATTCTACACTTACTTACAACGTTTTTTATTTATTTAAGAGATTTACGACAAATAGATAAAAAAAACCCAAAAAGTTCACTCATAAAATCTCTTGTAGATATTTCTCAAAAACCTGGAAAACGAAAATTCTGGATACAATTTAGTGATAAATTAATCTTGTATGAAAGAAGAGTCTTTTGGTTAAGCAATTTATCCGGTGTAGCAACGTTATCCGGTCTACTAGGCACTGTAATTGGAATTTACATCTCTTTTCAAAATATGAAATCAAGTGGAACTGCATCTGCAGAAGTATTTGCTGATGGGATTAGCGTGGCTTTAATTACAACGATTGCAGGATTATTAATAGCGATTCCTTCTATGATTTCCTATTATCTATTAAAACATTTTTTAGAAGTCATAGAAGAAGAATCGTATGCTTTTTTATTTCACTCTAAGGCAAATAAAGATTAGCCTCAGGAAAATGGAACCATTAAAACAGGAACATTGGATTCATGCGCAATGGTTTCATCTATATCTTGAATAAAAATTTTATGAAGTAAATTGTGTTTGTGATGCCCAATGATTACTAAATCAATCTTTAATTTGGCAGATTCCTTTAAAATCATATCAACGGTAGCACCTTGAACGAGTAGTCCTTCTGCTTCGATATTTTTTTCTTTGAACTCATCTGCATATTTTTTGAGAAGATTGTGCTCTTTTTTCAATTCACCCGCCCGATGATCTCGAATGTATTGTGGACCAACATCATATCCAATAAAATCCGGATTTGGTGCGGCTATATGCACAAGCCATAACTTAGATCCAAACTTCTCAGCAATGGATCTTGCTTTTTCTAAAAGTATTTGCGTTTCTTTTTCTTCAAAAGTAACAGTTACAAGTATATTCTTCATGTTTCTAATGCCTTTCAGGTATCTTTTTATTCCTGAAATTTTTCGTCAAAGAAAATTACATTCATCAAGTCTTTACTCGTAACAATACCCTCTAAACGACCATTCTCATCTAAAACCACTACAGATTCTACCAAATGGTTGTTCATTTCATTCACTGCATCGTAAGCATGATCCTCCGCTTTCAACGAAATCAAGCGATGATGTGGCTTTACTTCTTCTAAAGTTTTTTCCAAAATAGATTTATCACTGTTAATAGCAAAACGTAAAAAGTCCGAAACGGACATAACAGAAACAGGTTTATGATTTGAATCGACGACAACAATGTGGTGAATGTTTTTTGAGCTTAACTTTCGAGCAACCTCTTGCCAAGTATGATGAGTATTGACCGTAAAAACATTCTTGGTCATAACATCTTTGACTTTTAATCCATTAAATGCACTTTTCATAACTTACTCCTCTTAGCGGTAGACTATTTTATCAGGGAATATGGATATTGCAATGATTTTTGAAATTAAAATTGATCTCAATGAAAAAAGAATTGATGCGATAGATGGTATTTATCACAAAAAACTATGACGATGGAAAAATCCTTGATACTACTTTGGATTTTAACATAACTAAATCCAATATTTCCCGAGGGAAATGAATAAATCAAAATCACTTTTTCTTTAAAAATGCAACACTTACGTTTAACGGTGAACGGCGCACGTAAATCTCCTGCATTAGTTGAGGAAATTCCATTGAACACTAAAATTCAAACAGACGATATGGGATGTCTCGAATTCAAATACAACGAAACTACCTATCCTAAAAGCAAGAATACCACAGCACTCGCATTTAATTAAATCAAGCTATCCTAGGCTAAATACTACAAACCAAAGTCTGAAAATCTAGGTTCCTAGATTTAACAAGAAAGGAAAGAGGAACGAGGACAGAAAAGAGAGGATAAATATTATTATCCGCAAGTTATTAAAAATTGTATTTCAAAAATTAAAATTGGATTTGAACGTTATTCACTAAAAAATGATCGCTTTATCATCAATACGATTTTTTCAGAGAATGATACAATGCAAATGAAATTAACGATAGTGTAAACACATTAGACTGGAAATAAATTATAATTACTGCTATAGATTTTTTCTGATTATGTCTTTCCATTTAAAATTTTTTTTAATAAATATACATTTTTAAGTAGACGGGTAACAGGTATTAACCCCATAATTGTCTTATAAATAAAAATAAAATTGATTGTAGTACAAGAGGCTTCTAAAAATATGGTAAAAAGGCAGTAAAAGGAAGGTACGAAAGTTGGATTTTCCAGATTTAGAATCTTATTTTCAAGTTTTGACGGACACTACTGATAACATAGCGATCATCAACACTCACTATGAGGCAGATCATGATCGAGACTTTAAACAATTAGAAGATATCTTTAGTGATATCATTTCACGCCCATGGGAGCATTCTCCAGATGACTACTATGTGTTATTCACTAGCTACTTTACATTTCATGTTAAAATAATTGAAGAAATCATAAAAGAAGCTAGAGAAATTCTCAATCCTGAGAAGCGCGACTATCTCAAAAAGCTTGTAAATTACAAAAAAGAAGCTGATGAGTGGTTTCAGGCTCTCAAGAAAAAAAGAAAATCGGTCATGGTAGCTGCATAAAATTTGATTTTTAAGACATACCATAGAGTATTGACTCTATGGTATTTAATTCAATTGATTTTCTCCTCTTTTTTCCGGTAGTTTACTTACTCTACCTGAGGATAAATCATAAAAAGCAAAATATCTTACTCCTTGTAGCTAGTTATTTTTTTTATGGCTATTGGGACTATAGATTTTTGTCGCTTTTGTTTCTTTCCACTATTATTGATTACTATGCTTCTATAAGCATAGAGGCTAATTGGGATAATCCGCAAAAGAAAAAATATTTTCTATATCTTAGCATCTTTTCCAATTTAACTATTCTAGGCTTTTTTAAATACTTTAAGTTCTTTGTAAAAAGTGCAGTCGCGGGTTTTTCATCAATTGGGATTCAGGTGAATGAACCTGTCTTGAATATCATTCTACCTCTAGGAATTTCCTTTTATACATTTCAAACCATGTCATATACGATAGATGTATATAGAGGTGATCTAAAACCCACTCGGAACTTTTTAGATTTTGCCCTTTTTGTTACCTTTTTCCCACAGCTAGTCGCAGGTCCGATAGAGCGTGCTACCAATCTACTTCCACAAATACTCAATCCTCGCACAGTTACTTTTGAAAAGGTTTCACAGGGTTCTTTTTTAATTTTATTCGGTCTTTATAAAAAAGTCTATATTGCAGATAATCTTGCAACTATTGTAGACCCGATTTTTTTACAAAACCCAGAATCCATTGCAGCCCGAACGGGAGCTGAAGCAATCATTGGGTGTTTTGCTTTCCTATTACAAATCTATTGTGATTTTGCAGGCTATTCAGACATAGCACGTGGTATAGCCAAATTTATGGGAGTAGAGCTGATTCGAAATTTTAACCATCCTTTCTTTGCTCGGGACTTCAATGATTTTTGGCGTCGTTGGCATACATCCTTTATGAATTGGTTACGCGACTATGTCTATGTTCCTCTCTCCAAAACGAATAATAGTGAATTTAGAAATCATGTTAATATGATGATAGTTTTTTTATTATCCGGTTTTTGGCATGGAGCCAACTGGACATTTATCATGTGGGGTTTTTCTTTAGGAGTTATAGCAAGCGTCTATCGTATAGCGCGTAGACTCAATCCGAATAAGGAAGTAGGGGAGAGAAAAAACCCTGGAGCACTTACATGGATTTTTCATGCGATATTGGCAGATGCTCTTGTGATTTTTACATGTGTATTCTTCCGAGCAGAAGAACTCTCTACTGGATTTATTTTTTGGAAGAAAATGTTTGTAGAGTTTGGAACTATCGATCCAAAAATTTTAGGAAAATTTTTCAAACTAATCATTCCACTTTTCCTAATAGAACTTTACCAGTTTAAAAAAGACAATGAATTTGCCTTCTTTGAATTAAAAACAGTTTATAGAGTTCTGTTTTACCTGTTTCTTTTCTACTCAATTATAATCATGGGGAACAATAAAAATGCATTTATTTATTTCGTATTCTAAAAAAGTCCCGGCATTTATCACTACAGTTATTCTAATTTTAGGATTTGAAGTTAGTTTGTATTTTGTCCCG
Source organism: Leptospiraceae bacterium (assembly GCA_035345875.1). GTDB lineage: Bacteria > Spirochaetota > Leptospiria > Leptospirales > Leptospiraceae > UBA2033. Next base: position 267,735 of record DAORDH010000003.1, read on the forward strand.
AATCTGCATTATCTAGAGGGAGGGGGATCTTTTTTTACATATTATAAAAAGAACATCGCTGAAAATGAAAAACAAACCTTTGATATACTTTTATTTGGCGATAGTCGCTCTTTATCAATAAATGGAATCAAAGAAAAAGAGGCAGATTATACAATGTATAATTTTAGCCTTCCAGCAGCAGGTCCTCGCTATTTTAAATTCTTTTTAAAGAAATACCTAAACCATCATCCAAATCCTAAACTTATCATCTGGGCTGCAGATCCAGAGCAATTCAATCACACAAAGTCGAAAACCTTTAACACAGATAAAAATCTATGGCAGCAATACAAACATAGACTCCTGAATCTTTTTACATTTTTAGAAAGTTTTGAACAATATAGTGGAAATGAACTTTTATTTATCTCAAGAGAATATTTACCTCTTGTTATGTATTCTTACAAATATAGACAAGGCTTAGATGATTTACTCAGTGGTTTAAAACTAGAAACTATAACTACTAGAGAGACTTACCATACAAAACAAAATAGAATGATTGAAGCAATTACCTCAAGTCACAATGGTCAAATTAATTTAGGTGATTATTTTATGGCAGATCAGAAAGAAGTAGAAAAAAGCTATCTAAAATACATTGAAGCGTTAAATGCACAGAAGGATTTTGATCTAAGTCCTTTAGCTGATTTTATTTCTTATGCTCAGAATAAAAACATTCCAGTTCTTGTTTTGAATATTCCTAGGGCAGAAGGATTAAACGATACCCTGTATTTTAAATTAATCACACCGGAAATTAAAAAAATTGTTTCTGCTTATGCAAATGCAAGGTATTTAGAATTTCCGCAAATGGACTATCCTGTTTCTCTTTTCTCGGAATCAATTCATTACAATGGAGCTGGAGAAAAACAGCTAAATTCTGATTTTAAAAAATCCATCTATCCTGAAATTGTATCAATCATAAAAAAAAATGAAGAGGCGTCTCATGAAAAATAAAAAATTTTTACTCTATCCTGTTTTCTTATTTTTATTTTTATTCGCCTTTGATAAGATTTTTCTAATCGATAAGGTGCGATCTTATGTAAAATCAGATTTCACCTATATTTATTATGAGACAAGAGAAGATCTTTTTGAATCCCTAAAAACTCGCAAGTCTGATAAAAAGTTAATGATTATTCTTGGATCCTCTCGGCTCCTTTATTTTGATTCAAAAGATTTAGAGCAATTTTATCCCAATTGGGATATTTATAACTTTTCTTCTGCAGTAACAACGCCTGCATATTACTACTACTATCTCGAAAAAATTTTAGATGCTGGAATTAAGCCTGACTTTGTTCTTTTAGAATCCGATCCAAACCAATTTAACTCAAACACACCGGTATTCAAAAACTCAAATTTGACTTATAGCTTTAATCTACCATTTATTCTAAGACATGCAAATTTATTCGGAAAAGAATACGTTAGTTTTTATTTAGGTAAATTTTTATTTGCTTCAAGCAAAAACAAACCCCATTTAGATACTGCCTATAAAAGACTCACCGACCCCAGATATGAAGTCATTGCGAAAGAAGGTCACAAAATAAAGGAAATGCTCTTAGAAAGCAAAGGACATTCTAAATCTCTAGTGGAAAACTTTGTTGAGAGAGATTTTGGAATTTTGCAAGCAACCAGTCAAAGAACAATTGATTGGCTTTTTTCTTCCTATAAAGAATCGGAAATGCAATATTCATTTTATGAAAAGATTCTTTCAAAACTATCAGAGAATAAAATTAAGACAGTGATTGTATGGCCTCAGAGTTCTCTACCAATGCAAGATCTAATGCGCAAATCAGAAACGGTTGGAAAAAAGGTAAGTCTTTGGTTTACAAAAGTAAATTCGATCAGCGGCAAATATGGATATACCGTTCGAGATATGGACGCAACAGAAGATTATTATTGTAATACTTTTGTGGATGGTGGACATATTGCAAAAGACTGCTATCATCCTTTTATGCGATATGTTATGAGTGAATATTTCAAGATTGCCAAAGAAGAAAGACAATGACAAAAAATGACTCTTTCAAATATATCTATTTAGCCTAATTAAAAATTGAGAAAAACTCAAAATTAATTTTGGTATGTAATTTATAAAAAATTTATTGAACTTACTTATATTTTTAAAAATATAGATTCCATTTTTAAAAATGAATTTTGACAATGAGGATTTAAATGGAAAAATTATATGAGAAAGAGGGTGTAGTAGCAATCTATTGGGATCCAGCTGCTAGGGCTTTATGCCCTGAATGGAAAAGTTTTTCTGTAATGGATAAAGAAGTAAAAGAAGGATTAGAAAAATTGCTCACATTTATCATTGAAAAGAAATGTGATCGGCAAATTATAAATACTGGAAAAACTTTAGGAGCATTTAGCGAAAACATTCAAGACTGGTTGGGAAATGATTGGATTCCTCGCGCTGTAAAAGCAGGAATGAAATATGTGGCAACTGTTACTCCCAAAAATGCAATGGCTCAGCTATCAAACGATTATTGGCAAGAAGTTAGCACTGACATCGGATTTATAACAATCAATGTAACCTCTCATGAAGATGGAGTTCAGTGGTTAAAGAAATTCCCTTAACCCCTAATTTACACTGAATGAATAATGATCATAGACATAAAGTCCGTCTATGAATCGAATCAAGCCAAGCATCCTGTTACCTATATCGCATTTAGTTCTAAATACATTCATACTATCTATAACTGAACGTTCTCAAAGGATGTGCATCAAAGAAATATCGTATCTTTTCTCAATAAATGGAGCTACTCTTCTGCTCCATATTTTTTATACTAATGAAAGCGCAATAGGAATCATTAAAAAGTTATTGAATCATTTTATATACCGAATGACAAAAATAATTTTCCATAAGGGCTTTATTTGAGTAGTATTTGGTATACCGCACATACAGACGTGTGGGAACACTAAGAAGTGTTTAGACCAAACCCACCTTTTTATTTTTGAAATGGGATTTTTCTTTTGACGTTTGGTATAAATAGAAAATGATAGGAGTAACAAAAATGAGGTGTTCATGTATTTTTTAAAAACTTTCTTATCTCTTCTTCCATTTTTATTTTTATCCTGTGCATCGCTAATGCAAAAAGATGCAAAGACGGAATTTTCATTAGAAACTCCTAATATACGAATAGAAAAATTCCCAGGGACTTTCAATTTAAAAGGAAAGGGACCTGTAAAAACAAATTGTGCGGCTAATAATTGTTCAGCGGAGCAAATTTCAAAGTTAGATGCTGGCTCTATCAAAGGATTTGTGAAAGACGGGCTCTGGGAGGAATATACCGAATTAACTGATAAAGAGGATGAAAAGAAGAAATACAGCGTACTTTGGATGAAAGGTAGTTACAAAGACGGCAAAAAAGAGGGAATGTGGGAAGAGTATGAGGAAAAATATGATCCAACTACCAAAACTAAGAAATTAGTAAAAAAACAAATTGGTGCCTTTAAAGAAAATAAGAAAGATGGAGTTTGGACACTTCTTTATGAAACAGGGGAGAAATTAAAAGAAACTCCTTTTGTAGATGGAAAGAAACATGGCACAGAAAAAAAATACAACCAAAAAGGTGCGCAAATAGAAGAAACCAATTATGTAGAAGGGGAAAGAGAAGGAGTTTATTGGAAAAAGAATTCTTCTGAACTTACAGAGTGCGAGGGAAGTTATACGAAAGAGCAAAAGACAGGTAAATGGACTGAATACAATACTGACGATAAAAAACCTGGAAAATTAAAAGCTGTGAACCTGTTTGTAAAAGATAAAAAAGATGGAATATCCACTTCCTACCATGCTGATGGGTCAACAAAGTTAGCAGAGGGTGTTTACAAAGAAGATTTCAAAACAGGTCCCTGGAAGCAATACTATGACAATGGCAAGATCGAATCAGAAGGTGTAAAAAAACCTATGCCGTCTGACGATGAAAAAGATTTGAAAGACCAAGAATCGAGCTGTCCATTTCCAAATAAATCAGGTAAATCAATAAACTTTGGTGAATGGAAGAAGTATTACAAATCCGGAGATTTATTTTCAATAGGATCTTATGATGAAAAAGGTCTTCCTACAAAAGAATGGAAATTCTATTATAAAGGAAATAAACTGCGTTGCAAAGGAGTAATGGCTAATGCACTTATGATGCAAAGCGGCGAACTTTATGATAAAACAGGAAACTTAGAAGGAAAAGGAAATATGATGCTTTCTATGTTTAATATAAATGAAAAGACAGATGAAATGGAAGATAAAATGATTCCTGCTTTACCATTTACCTTTTTTAAAGATGGTAAAAAATACATGGAATTGCTACCTGCCACATCCGGAGAAAACAATGAAAGCGGGAAAACAACCGAGGTTAGAAAACAAACTACAGCGATTGAATATGATGCCTCTGGGAAAAAAGTAGGGGAAGGTCCGTATATGTTTATACCCACTCAGCCATACGGTGGGAAGAAAAATGGCTGTTGGGCTGAGAATGGCAAAAAAGTTCCATATTTAATGGGAAAAGTTCAGACAGGAAAACTCGCTGAAATGAGTGATTGTAAATAAAGGCACTGAAATCTATCCAAAAAACAATCTACCAAGTATGACTAGGAAGCGTTTTCTAGAAATGCCTTTTTGGACTCTATTTGGTAGACTCACTATTTGGAAATGGAAAAGATTGTTCTAAATTCAGGCTATTTCTGAATTTAGAATCCGGATTAGTATATTTATGATAAGTACCTTGACGAAATATTTTTATCCTTTTTTATGGCTAAACTATGAGAGAAATTATTAAATTAGCTTGTACTGGTTGCGAGACACCTGGAAAATCAGCTTATTTTCAGACAAAAAATAAGAAATTAAAATCTGATAAATTAGTCACAAAGAAGTTTTGTAAGTTCTGTAGAAAGCATACAGACCACAAAGAATCTAAAGCATAGAGATGGCAGCTAAATCATCACAATCCAAGTCTTCCTCTTCTTCAAAAGGCTTTGAAGAATTGAAAGAAGCCCTTCTAGAGAAGAAAAACGAATTACTCGTTAAATTAAACACTTGGGAAGACAAAAGCTCGCCTTCAGGTCTAAAAGAAGTTGGAGACATTGCAGACATAGCTTCTGAAATCAATGAAGAGGCTTTAAGTTCAGTTTTAACTGAAAACGAAATCGATCTACTGAATCAAATTGAAATTGCTTTAGAAAAAATTGAGAAAGGAACATATGGAATCTGCGAAGGAACTAAGAAGAAAATTCCTTATGCACGTTTAAAAGCAATTCCTTGGACTCCTTATACTGTTGAGTATGCAGAGATTGCAGCAAAACAAAAAGCAAAAATCAGCACAAGAACATCTGATACTGCTTCTTATCCTGCTCAACCAATGGACACTGAACTTTTAGATTAATCTTTTGCACATCTAAACCCAAAATGATGATATTCTGGGTAATTTTTAGGATCGTGGTGCCTGCGCTTCGATCCTCTAGCATAGCTTTTATCCCACCACCAAGAACCTCCCTTTAACACTCTAGTATTATATCCAGGGCATGGCTCTTTTCCATCACAGGGACCCTTCGGGTCTTTCTTTGAGCAATCAGCTCCACAAAGAGCAAAAGATTTGGTATAATAGTCATTTACCCATTCCCATGAGTTTCCAGCCATATCAAATAACCCATACTTTCCACTCGCTCTAGTTCCTACATCAGAGGTAGGCAAATCTTTATCTTTCCCGCAACCCTTCTTTCCGTTTTCCTCGATGACCGCGCGTGTGCAATCTGCCGGTTCATTTCCCCATGGATAGATATCCCCATTTGTTCCGCGAGCTGCTTTTTCCCACTCCGCTTCTGTAGGAAGTCTTTTACCTAAGAACTCACAATATTCTTTGGCTGTATACCAACTCACTCCTGCAATCGGCTGCTTTGCACCCATATAAGGTCGACCGTATCTTGGACCTATATAATTACATGTTTTGTTTTTTAAACATTCCTTGCATTTCCCAGCTTCAAGGCATTTATTAAAATCCTCATTTGTAACCTCGTAGGTATCGATGTAAAACTCAGAAACATAGATTACCTGTTCTGGCATTTCATCTTTTTCATAAACGTTACTTCCCCGAATAAAATTCCCAGCAGGAATACATTTCATATTGGAGTAGGACTTAGTGCACTCTTGTGTTGTTTGGTTTTCTACACGTTGACATAAACTAAAAAATAAAATACTACTAAGAAATAAAAGAATTGGTTTCATAAATCCATGATTCAAAGAAAGGATTTTCTAGACAGAATGAATTTTTCTGAAATGATTCAAAAAGGTTTTTAATGATTCTACTCTGACTTTAAATCCTGTTATTGGATTGACTAGGATTTGATTCAATTGAATCTGACTTAATGCTTAAATGGAAATTTGTTCACCGAAACTTTTTCCATAAATGAAATAACTCACTGAATCTTGAAAACACATACCTTCAATCGCACAATTGGTCTAACAAACGCAATCATTCTCATGATGGGGAATATGATTGGAATCGGAATTTTTGTTTATCCAGCTCTTATTTCATCTCTTTTACCACATTCTCTTTGGTTTTTATTTTTCTGGTTTCTAGGTGGCTTGATCGCAGTATGCGGGGCTCTGAGTTCCGCGGAACTTGCAAGTGTTTATCCAGAATTGGGAGGCGATTATGCCTATCTTAGAAATTCATTTGGGAAAAGGTGGGCATTTCTGTATGGTTTTTTTACTTTTTTTATAACCTTTCCTGGATCTATCGCCTTGGGATTATCACTTGCAGTCCACTACCAAGGATCTATTATATTTGGAGATTGGGTAAATTCAGTTTATTATACGATACCCGCCATAGGATTTGAACTGCATTTCTATCAACTCATAGCAATTGCGATTCTCTTCATCTTAACTATTGTAAATCATTTTGGAATAGAGGCTTCAATTCATTTCCAAAAGGTGGTCACTTTTCTTCCTGTCATTTTTCTGGTAGGAGTAGGGTTATTAACCATTTTTTCGATTTTATATTATTTGGTTTTAGGAAATACTTCTATTTTGAGAATAACGGATAATTTGAATATGCCGCTAGAATTTCCAAATCTACTTCCTTCTGGAACTGCACTTGTTGCCATTTATTGGACGTATGCTGGTTGGAATTCCCCTTTGGCAATGGGTGAAGAAATTCAAAATCCTGAGAAAGTAATCCCAAGAACCATGATACTCGGACCGATTGTAGTCATGCTTATTTACTTGTTGCTTGCTTTCATATTTATTTGTCTTTTACCATATGCAAATATTCAAAGTGGAACAGATCCATTTTTTGCAGTTGGGCAATATTTTTTAAAGAATCTATTGAAATTACATTCAGAAACAGCGATCGAATGGATTCCGAAGATTATGACTTATATAATATTTTTTATAATTCTAGGAAATACAAACTCAACAATCATAACAGGCAGTAGAATTCAAGTAGCAATGTCGAGAGATAAACTTTTCTTTGAAAAGTTAGGACATTTACATGAGAAGACAAATACACCTGTATTAGGAATTTGGCTTCAGAGTATATGGGCGCTTGCTATGATTTTACTTGTGAATAAAGAGAGCAACCTATTAAACTTTTCTTTTATATGTATTATAGCTTTATCTATACTAACAATATATTCCGTTTTTTTAGTTAAAAAGAAACATCAAAAGCCTCATTTAATTCCTTGGATTAGCTTTCCTATTGCACCTATTGTTTATATTCTAGCAACAGGATTAATATTAATATTAATTCTAGGGAATTATTTTAGAGAAGGAAATTTTTCAATCCCAGTCTTTGCACTTCTGACCGCGCTTATAGGTCTTTCTTTATATGAAATCTGGAGAAAATTTAAATTTTAATTCAATGTGCTCATTGGTTACTCGCTGTAATCCGCTCTATAAATTATTAATTTTATTAGCCATATTTATTTCTTTTTCATGCAGTATTTTTTCACAAGAAATTAGATATCCAAATACTCCGATCTATGAACGAAAGGATTTAGTTCCTTATAAAATTTATAATAAGCATCAAAAGAAATTTAGAAAATTAGTAAAAAATTTTTTCCATTCAATGCCTCCCATCACACATAAGGGCAAAGACTTTACTATATATCTACTTGATAAGCAAGAGATGAATGCTCTTGAAAAATCAAATCTACCTTATGAAAGTTTTACGAAATCAGCTCCTTTTAAATACTATGATACAAGTTATGACTCTCGTCTTAAAAGAAAGTTTCATAATTTGAATGATTTAAATTCTGGATACAAAGATCAGCGGCTAAATAAGATTTACCTACAAGCGATTGCAAAAGAATTTCCGGATAAGGTAAAATATTTCGAGATAGGCAAGACAAGACTAGGAAGAGCAATACCTGCAGTGCAAATTACTTCGCCCAAGAAAGCAGAATATAAAGTCCCAATTTTATTTACAGGAGCACATCACGCGAATGAATTGATTTCTACTGAACATTGTTATGACATTATTTATCATTTACTAGATGATTACGATAAATATGAACCTTTTCTAGAAACTATTTCGATTTGGGTTGTTCCGATTGTAAATCCCGATGGGAGTAATTTTTTTTGGAATTATTCCATTGATATGGGTAGAAAGAATGGTTATTTACCAGACGATATGCGTGAAAGTAACCGAACTAGAGGTGTCGATCTAAACCGCAATTATCCTTTTAAATGGAATACAGGTCACCGATTTGCATCCTCAGGAGATAATACACATCATTTCTATAGAGGTCCGAGCCCAGGTTCAGAACCCGAAACACAAGCAATGATGAGACTCGCAGATCTAGAGAGATTTGTATTTTCTATGAGTTTTCATTCATTTGCAGCCGCGATTCTTTTTCCTTACACAATTGAAAACACTTTCAACCCGGAACCAGACTATGCTAAAACTTTGGGTCAACGCTTGCTAAGGTCTGCCAAGTCAGTTAGAACAGGAAAAGAATTTGCACTCAGAAAAAATCTTTATCCAGTAGATGGAACAGATCAAGACTTCTACTATCATGAGTATGGAACTATCGCTTACATCGCTGAATCATCACATCAAAATGTTGACTATGAAATTGTCCAGCATATCCTAAAAGGATTTAAAGGTGTATGGGAGACCTTACTCTATGAATTTTTTCATGGACATAAGATTGTTTTGAGGATATTGGATAAAGAAGGAATTCCAATAGAAGCAAAAGTAGAATTTCCTGAGATAAAATATTTTGAAGACGAGAAGTTTTCAAGTCATCCACAAACTGGAATCTACATAAAAATGTTACCTGAAGAAAAGGAATATAAAATTCATATTTCAAAAGAAGGATATGAGAAACAAGAACTCGTATTAAAAGCGGGTAAGTCAATGACTCCAATTCTTGTAAAAATGAATCCTCAATGAAAAAAATATCTTATATTACTGCCCTCATAATAGCTAGCTACTATCTGTTATTGATTTTTAGATTCTGTCATCCCTATCCTAAGTCAGAATATTATAATGTGCTTGGAATTCAATTTTTAGTAGTATTCATTGCATACTTAACTAAAGAACGTTATGGAAGAATTATGACTGTTATTGCGGGATTTTCTCTAGTTCGAATCGGACCAATCTTGCAAATAAGTTCATTAATTACAATCACTGGAGTCTTCTTTGGAGCGTCATGCGGTATACTTTTTAGAGAATTAGTCCTATATTTTTCATTAAAAAAAGATCGTGAATTAGAAAAGCATTCATCCTCTTTTTTAAATCCTTTCTTAATACTTATCTTTTTTCTTTATCTACTAACACTAGAAAGATTTATGATTTATTTTGGATCACCATTTTTAAATGGATTTGGAATTTTAGAAACATTGTATCTAAAAATTCTATCCTCTAAATTAGCTTACTCTCTTAGTATGGAAACAATAACGAATTTATTTTTTCCGATTTTATATTTATTTTTAGAATTCACCCGAAACGAAAAAAACAAAGTAATTCAAGACTTAAAAGATGGTGTAAAAATAGTTATAGCTCTTCAATTTTTGATTATGACTCTCCAGATAGTTTGGAATCGTAATTTTCTAGCGGATAATACAAATTTGTCCCTAGAAGCAAATAGAGTCATGGGATTATTCAGAGATTCGGGAAGTTCTACTTGGATTTTACCAATAATCTGCTTTTTATTTTACAAAGATTTTTTAGAAAAGAAAAAATATATATTTTTCACGTTAATTCTAGTATTCCAAGTATATATCGCATCCTTTCAGGGAAGAGGATTTTGGCTTTTATTTTTCCTAGGGTTCATCTTGCAATTTCTTCAATACTTCAAAAATGTAAGTATCGATTCTAAGAAAAATTTCTTTTATGTATTTTCGATCTCTTTATTAACAATTGGTTTTATAGCGTTAATTCCTAAGGATAAAAACGGGACTCTTTATCGGTTACTTTCCATTCCAAATCATTTTTTAGAAATGGTTCTATCCGGTAAAAATCCTTTTTTGGAATTTGATCCTCATAGATATTACTTCAATCTTGCCGCTTGGAATCTATTTCAATCACATCCATTATTTGGAACAGGAATAGGTAGCTATATAGTAAATTTAAAAGATTCATCTCTAGGTCTATACATTCCAGAAAATAAAATTGATAATCCTTCCTTTTATTTAGGAATTCTATCTGAACTGGGCATATTTGGGCTAATCCTTATTATCCTACCTTTCTGGGAAAGAATTCTTAATAAGGAAAATATTTCTATTTTAATATTACTAAGTGTTGGTCTAAGTTTCGGATATCATATTGTTCAGCCCGATAGCGCTTTTGCTCTCCTACTTATACTAATCATAGGGTGCAAAGAAAATTCTACAGAGTTGAATCATAATTTTAAAATTATCTCTATGACAATACTTCTCTCTCTATACATTCTATATTTATCTTTTCAGATTTTATCTCAAGATAAAATGCCTGAATTTAGAAAATTTGCAACTGGACAATTTCAACTTTTAGCATATGAATTAAACAAAGAAACAGAAAACAAGAAATACCATGTATTCAAGGGCAAAACAATATGGTCAATCGCAAAGGGAATAGGTGGGATTGAGATCGATCCCTTCTTAGATAACTCTACATCCAAAAAAACTTTAAAACAAAGATGGAGTATTTTAGATGCAAAGCGAAATTCTCTAGCTTCTTTTGAGTTGACTTTAGAGAAAGAAAAAGAAGTGCTAAAATTAATACGTATTCCGGATAACGCCTATTATCTACAAGTCGAAGAGCTAGATGAGAAAGGAAAAGTTCAATTGTATGGAGATATTCCTTTTTGTATTCCAATCATCCATTTTTCAGAGATGAATGAATTCTTATAAATTAGATTCTAGTGAAATAAATATTTAGGATTGCTTTTCCTTCCGGAAAAATGTATTCAACCATGAAAAATATTCTACTTAAAAATTGGAAAAGCAATTTGATTGTATATACCAAAATATATGCAATCTTAATTAGCACTTTATTTATCACATGCGAAATAGACTTTGAAAGAAATTGGTGCCAAGAAAAATTAGAAAATAGAGAGTATGCAGCAGATCCCGTTTTTACTCTATATACATTTTGCTCTATTCGCGAGAAGAAGAACACAGAGTCTCAAGAAGAATACGATGCATATGTGCGCAATAGGACAATATCATGCAAAGAATCAGCAAATTTACAAATTTTAAATTATTACTTGGAAAACCAAAAAAAGGAAGAGTGTAAAAAAATAAATCGCTTACTTCCTACCATTCACGAACTTACTATGTGACATTATTTTCGATTCCTAACTTGTAAAAAACGTTATATAAAAGCTTTTAATTAAGAATCTTTATCTTTTCCTTTTGCCACAGAATCTATCCTTATCTCAAAAAAAGTTTTTCTCCTAGAAAGTTTTTCCTTGCTAAACTAAGATACTTTGCATTCTTATTAGTAAGGAGCTAACATTGATTTTTAATTTATTAGAAAAAGATATATTACCTGATTTTTTAATTCGGTTAGGAATTCGCAATTTACTAAAAGCTAGACTAGAAGAAGAGAAAAAAGAAAATCTAGAAGAGCAACAAAAACATTTAAACCAATACATCGAAGATTTAAAGAAAAGTCCCATCGCAATTAATACTGCGGACGCAAATGAACAACACTATGAAGTTCCAACAGAATTTTATAAATTTGTTTTAGGCAAGAGAATGAAATACAGTGGGGGCTACTGGCCATTAGGCGCATATACTCTAGATGAATCAGAAGAAAGTATGTTAAAACTTTCCTGCGAAAGAGCACAATTAAAAGATGGTCTCTCTCTTCTTGACCTAGGTTGTGGCTGGGGTTCTGTATCGCTCTATGTAGCGGAACATTTTCCAAAATGTAAAATAACAGCTGTATCAAATTCTAAAACACAAAAAGAATACATCGACTCTGTCGCAAAAGAAAAGGGCTTTAAAAACCTAACAGTGATTACCCGCGACATGAATGAATTCACAATTGATGAAAAATTTGATCGTATTATATCTGTAGAAATGCTTGAACATATGAAAAATTATCAAAAGCTTTTTGCAAAACTATCGAGTTTTTTAAAACCAGATGGTCTTTTCTTTATTCACATTTTCACACACAAACAATATGCATATCATTTTGAAGTGAGAGATGAAACAGATTGGATGGCAAAGTATTTCTTTACAGGTGGTATGATGCCATCACACAATTTGTTTTTATACTTTCAGGAAAATTTGAATATAGTAAATCACTGGGTTGTTAATGGAACACATTATGGCAAAACAAGTGAAGCATGGCTTGCTAATATGGATAAACATAAATCTTCCATTCTTCCTATTTTAGAAAAAACATATGGAAAAGAAAATGTAACTAAGTGGTGGTCCTATTGGAGAATTTTTTTCTTGGCTTGTGCAGAACTTTTTTCCTATCGAAAAGGGGAAGAATGGATTGTATCTCATTATTTATTTAGAAAAAAATGAAATATCTAATCTGGTCTATTCTACTATTTACTCTACAATGCAGCATAAATAGTGCAGATATTCGAAAAGGCAATCATCTAGAGAAAGCACAAGAAACATCTGTAGAGGAATTCTTTGAGCGAAGAATGAAGAATAGAACTAAGAAGGTAATAGGAGCAAACTGGGAAATTTTTTTTGAATCAGAAGATTTCGTTTACTATGGATATCCACTTGTATCTTTTTTTAGAGAAGGAACTTTTGTAGACGAATTCTTCAAAGTAAATCGGACTAAACTCCAAAATGATTTTCCAGCTTTCCACGAATTTGATGGAATCAAACTTAGAAATCTTTGCTACGATTCTTTAGCGGAATACAGCCGTTCAACGAATGATTCCCTTTTCCAAAGTTTTAATTGTAAAGCATTTCTGGAACAAGAATCCATAGAGATATTTGCAGACTTGACTTTTAAGAAAGAGAATCAATATAAAATAGAAAAATATAAAATCATTTTTGATAAGAAAAAACTGAAAAGAGAATCAATTCTAAAATTATAGAACTCAGTCTAATATTATAGATGAGCAAAGCTCATCTAGTTTAAAGGAGATTATTAAATCTATGAAAAAAATGCTCGTTGCTTTTGTTGTTAGTTTAATTTTTACGACTACAGCAAACTCTGAAGTAATTGATAATGCGGGTATGTTTTCAACATCTACACTAACGTCCGCAAACCAAAAATTGGACGAAGTAAAAAGAAAATCTGGTAAAGAATTAGTGATTGAAACAATCGAAGAAGTAGGACAAGCAGATGCAAATGCACTTGCCCTAGAAAAAGCAAAAGCTCGCAAGGTCAATGGAGTTTATGTTTTAATTTCAAAGAAAGATCGTAAATTAAAAGTTGAGATTGGAAATAAAACAAAGCTTGTATTTGGCGAATCCGAAAGAAATATTTTAAAAGCAAAATTTGCAGAAGAATTTAAACGCCAAAATTTCGACCAAGGACTTTTATCATCCGTCGATTACTTTTCTTCTGTAATGGATTCGGCAGTTGCAAGCCAAACAAATAATTATAGTTATCCACACCGGACAGACGCGCCTATCGCTTCTAGATCTAGTAGCGGAGGATTCTCTTGGCTCTCAATAATTATATTTGCCGTTTTTGCATTTATTATTTTCAAACTAATTTCTACATTTCTCTCCAATAGAAATAGTGGGAATATAAATCAACCTTATGGCGGTGGGTATGGTTATGGAAATTCTGGTGGTCCCGGATTTATGGGAACATTCTTAACCGGCTTATTAGGTGCAGCAGCTGGTAGCTGGCTCTATGATAAACTAACTGGCCATGATAGTGGTCTTTATGGCAATGACAATTCTAGCTATGACAACTATCGCAGTAATGACTCAGGTTGGTCTCAATCCGATAGCGACTACTCAAGTGACTCCTCAGACTCAGGCTCAGATTGGGGTGGAAGTGATGGAGGAGATTTTGGTGGGGGAGACTGGTAATTTAATAAAATATTTTCTTATTTAAAAGTGTAATTTAAAACATACAGAAAGGACTAATAATCCTTTCTGTATAGCTTCGCCTTATCGCATTTGTGTGTTTTTATTTTATTAGGTTAGATACTCGGAAAATTGATTACTTTTAACTATAATGGCTTTTTCGATACTGAAAAACAATTGTATAGTTCGATCTTTTCTGGGTAAGATAGACCTTAGTGATCAAATCAAAATTTGGGATCTCTGAAATTCCGACTGTCGTTAAGTGGAGGGTGGAAGCCTCCGCAAAATCAACAGAATCGGCTATTAGTAAGTATACCAAAAAAGCTGAGATAGACATACTGAACTACTACATATTTAGTGGACACGATTTTAGGCAAATTGCTTCTCATATT
>DAORDH010000004.1:0-281935 GCA_035345875.1 Leptospiraceae bacterium
TTTCCTTCCTTTAATTTTTTATTTCATCACCCTGATAGGTTACGAAAATTCTAATATAGGATCAAAAAAGAAACATCAAAAGAATACTTCAGTATATTAACTTTTTGTGTTCTGTTAGAACTACCCCATTTCTTAAATAATAAGAAATCTTTTTTTGGAAAAAAGTTAAAAAAAAAACAATTTTTCCCGCACAAAACTAATTTTTTTTCCCCTATCATAAAGAGGGATACTCGACCAAATCAAAGAAAGATTACATTGTTTTACTTAGATTCTCAAAGAGTATGAAATTGTTACTTCTTTTGCCAGTCAATCCTAGATAAAAAAGTTTCCCTGTATGATAAACCTAGGATTTATAAAAAAGTATTTGGTCCCTTTTTCTCTCAAATCTGAAAAAAGGAAAATTTATGAATTTAGACCAAGATCCTAATAATCAAGAAAATTCGGAAAGCCAAACTACGTATAATGAATTTCTAAGCGAGTTTCGTAAATACCTTTATGAAAAATTCGCAGGCTTTCAAATTGAAAGTCATAAGAACGCCAGCTCTATTTCATCACAAAAAATTGTATTTCCACATGAAGATTTTAAATATTCTGAATTTAGCTCAACCCTCCTCATTCCAGAACGCTACTATGAAATTTTTCGAAGAGGATGCTGGCAACATGGTGGAACGAGAGGCTATGTCGCCTATCTTCTTTATAAATACCAACTCTTTATAGCAAATGGTTTAGTTCCAGGCTATTCAAAAGTAACCACTAAGTATCAAGAAAAAGGGCAAAATCTTCATAAGGTTGCTTTTCGTCCGAGACCAGAAGACTGGGCAGAACTTAAACTCTATCGTGTAAGTTTTGGTATGTCTATCTCAGCTTTTTTGGTATACCTACTAATAGCAGACTCTGTAGATTTTGCAGAGGCTGTCTCCTATTACCTAACGGCGGTCGGAATTTCAAGTATCCCGAATTTCGACTTGTGCGCCAAAATCTTTCTAACTAACAACAGGTCCGACTATACAATCTTTTTTCAATTTAGGAAGAGCAAATACGGGTAAAAAAACAAATTTCCCTCTACAACCAACTACCAAAATCAAACCTATCTATATTCAAAAGGCGAAGCCATGCTAACACTTTAAGGAAACTAATATCGTATAACGTTTTAAGATATACTATTCAAAATATAAATGGAATAAAGCGCTTCTTATTTTTAAAATGTTCAGCATAAAAGGGATTTTGAAACAAAGCTGTTTCTTCCTGCTTAATTCTAAAATACAGAATCGAAAAATTACAAAGACTAAAAAAAACAAAGGAATAGAAAGCCCCATGCAGAAGGGAGATGGTTGCGATTTCCAAAATTACAATCAAATAGTTAGGATGGCGAATAAATTTATACAAACCAGTGGTAGCTATGCTATTTTTTGAGTTTATATCATACACAACTTTAACATTCCAATTCTCTTTTAAAGTTGTTAGAACACTAATTCTCATTCCCAAGCATCCCAAGTAGATAAAAAGGCAGAAGAGACCCTGTGTAATTTCAAATACTCTTTTAAAATAAAAAATTTCCAAAGGAACCAAAACTAGAAAGCTACTATGTAATACTACGAATAGAAAGAAAAACGGTTCTCTTGCCATTTTTAAATTTGGATCAGCTTTTCTTTTTGCTAAATTTCTTTTTGCTAATCTTAGTTCAAATAAACGAAAGATAATCGTAACTATCCACACCGACAAAAAAAGGAATCCACCAAAATTTAATTCAAACATCAATTCACCCTAATTGTGCAATCGCCCTTGGTTGCAGTTAATAAATATTGTATCGTGTAAAATCTCGAATTTATTGAAATGACTGGATTTATAACAATATTAGATCCATTAGCAGTATACTCTGTAGGAACACATGATGGAGAAAACAATAATACCCTTGTAAAATTTGCACAACGGATAGTAATCGTATTTTGAGCTGTATCTGTAGAATAGGGATTTGTAAAAATTAAATCAGATCGAAATGCTTTAGTAGTGAGACTATCGTATGTCACTGTTTGACTCGTTCCAGTTCCGACAGCTGTTTCTGATCCAAATTGATTATTGAAGGCTCCATAGCAATCGATATAAAAATCATCTCCATCGCAATTTATACCTGATTTTCTATCTGCATTAGAACAAGCACCCCCATTATTTGCGACCGTGATAGGTCCGGTTGATGCCCCGCTCGGGACTTTAAACGTTAGTTGATCTGTTCCCGCATAATCAACAATAGCCTGAATACCATTTATAGATACTGTATTGCCAGTAGTGGAGGCAATAAAATTCTTACCTTTAATGTTAATAGTAGTTGCATTGTAACTAGCTCCAATGAATCCAACAGAGCTTGGAGTTGTAAATGGAGGATTTCCTCTCTTGGGGTCGACGCTAAAAATCTGAGGACTATAAAGACTTTGACCAATTAAAAGGCTCGCGTATGGATTTGTCTTAGCTGTATCTTTCTTGCAATGAAAGATACCAATTATTAAAATAAAAAATAGAATTTTAACTCGCATTCCTTTCATTTTAATTTGAATTTTTAAAAAGCAAGAAATTTTCCCGAGTAGTCAAAAACTTTTTCTGACTTGACTTAATCTTAAGATACAATTGCAGTAAAGAGAGAGGGTATATATGAAACAACTTTTAGCTTTCCTTTTTATAATTCCATTTTTAAATCTATTATCTGAGTCACAACCTTTAACAAATCCAAACAAGGCTGATTCAAAATCTACAACTAAAACTGTTGAAGCAAAAACTGTAGACGCGAAATCTACAGAAACAAAGCCAGCTGAGCCCAAAGCTCCTGCCAAAGCAGATACAAATGTTAAGATCGAAACGCCTCCTAAAAAAGAATTACCACCTCTTCAAAAGGAAGGCAGCTTTTATGTTTACAAAGGAGTTAAATGGCAAGCGGACAATATAACACAGAAAGCCTATCTGAGTGCGAAAGACTCCTGTGAAAAAGAGGGAATGCGACTTCCAACAAAAGATGAGCTATTAGATGCATTTCAATCTAAACATGTTGAATTTAGGACTCCTGCAGGTGCCTATATAACCGGAAATCGAGTTGCCAGTGATCGTTCCAAGATTTGGTATATAAACTTTGATAATGGTCATCACAACCATGGTAGCTTTCAAAGAGAATTTAATGTGAGATGTGTAAAACAAGAGCCGCCTGCAAAAACTGAGGCTAAAACAGAAGCAAAGACCGAAGTAAAAACTGAAGCTAAAAAATAATCTTAAAAAACAAGGTCTCTATGAAAAAATATCTTATTCTATCTTTTCTTTTACTTAGTAATTTCTTTTCGTTGATTGCACAAGAGAAAAATACAATCACTAGTTTCTCTCCAGAAGGTGTCGTAAAAAATATAAAGCAAGTTAAAGTTAGCTTTTCTAGCCAGATGGTTCCTTTCGGAAACCCTAGAGTTAAAACCGACCAATTCGAAATCAATTGTCCAATAGAAGGCAAGGCTAGATGGATAGATGAGAAAACTTTTGTCTATGAGTTTGCGAATAACTTAGAAGCTGGAATTCAGTGTAAATTCCAGCTCAAACCAGAAGTAAAAACGTTATCCGGCAAAGACATTTCTGGAAATAAGACATTTAGTTTTTCAACAGGAGGACCTGCAATTCTATACACAAATCCTTATGAGGGGAATAATATAGATGAGGATCAAATTTTTATTTTAACCTTAGATGCCGATGTAAAAGAAAGCAGTCTTGAAAATAAATTGGCATTTGAAATTGAAGGAGTTAAAGATCGAGTAGCCGCTCAGGTTATAAAACCATCGGATGCACAAGAAATTTTAAAATCCGAATTTGGCGAAAGATATAAAACTGATAAATTACTTTTAATAAAATCTAAACTTCGATTTCCAAATAAAGCCAAAGTAAGTCTTATCTGGGGAAAAGGAATTGAATCTAAATCGGGAGTAAAGACAGACGAAGATAGAGTTCTCACCTACAGTGCAAGACCACCTTTCACAGCTGAATTTTCCTGCGATCGCGAAAATAAAAATGCAGGGTGTCTTCCCATCACAAATCTATACGTTAACTTCACAAGTCCCATTTCAAAATCAGATGCTAAGAAAGCTACCTTAGAGGGAAATGGAAGAAAATGGAATGCAAAAATATCTGGTTCGAATGAAGAAGAGGATGGAACGACATACGGAATATACTTTGAAGGACCGTTCCCCGAAGAAACTAAATTCAAAATTTCAATTCCTGAATCCATAAAAGATGACTCTGGACGAAAACTAGCAAATGCAAATAAATTCCCACTCGAAGTCAAAACGGATAAATACCCACCACTAGCAAAGTTCTCTGGATCTTTTGGAATCATTGAACTAGAAGCAGAACCATTACTGCCTGTAACACTCCGCAATTTAGAAAAAGATGTGAAAGCAAAAGTTCTAAAAATGACCGGCGAAGGAGGGAATTTCTTTTCCAATCTTTTTGGTAAAAAAATTAAAATCACACCTGACAATATTCTAATCTGGCTTAAAAAAGTCAGTAAAGCAGAAAGAGAAAAATCCATTTTTGCAGGCGAAGTGAATACAAACTCTTTTAATATTCCCAAACCCAATGGGGAAAAAGCTTTTGAAGTTGTCGGAATTCCACTCAAAGAACCTGGATTCTTTGTTGTAGAGTTAGAAAGTGAAAAATTAGGAAATTCACTCTTAGAAAAAAAAGGGAAAATGTATGTTCCGACATCTGCGCTTGTTACGAATATGGCAGTTCACTTTCAATGGGGACGAGAAAGTTCGCTTGTCTGGGTTACATCTCTTAGCAAAGGCGAGCCTATCAGTGGAGCAAAAATTTCTATACGCGACTGCAAAAATAATTTAGTCGCAGAAGGAAATACTGATACGAGCGGTATATGGAAATTAGCCGGTATTTCTCAAAGTAAAATTCCAAATTGCTCTTACGGTCAATATGACAATGGACTTTTAGTCATAGCAGAAAAAGACAAAGATCTATCCTTTGTTCACTCTAGCTGGGACAATGGAATTGAAAATTGGAGATTCAATCTATATGGATATTCTCCTGAAGAAAATACAATTGCACATACCGTTCTAGATCGCACACTCCTGCGCGCAGGGGAAACGGTTCATATGAAGCATATCCTCCGAAGTCATAGCACACAAGGACTTTCTCTTGCTTCTTCTAATCTCCTTCCCACACGAATGAAAATTTCTCATGTTGGTTCTGATCAGGAGTATAACGTCAATCTAAAATGGACAGGAGGATTTTCAGAAGCAGAGTGGAAGATTCCGAAACAAGCCAAATTAGGAAGTTATGCGATCAGTCTCTTAAAAGGAGATAAAACCTATTACACAGGAGAGTTTAGGGTAGAAGAATTTAGAGTCCCTCTCATGAAAGCGATCATAAAAGGACCTTCTGAGAAATTAGTGAAGCCTAAATCTTTCAGTGTTGATTTATTTGTAAACTATCTATCAGGTGGACCTGCTGGTGGAATGGCGGTCAAACTCAAATCTTGGTTTAGAGATACTGCACCACCTGAAGTTGATGGGTATGAAGATTACATTTTTGCAAATGGAAGACTCAAAGAAGGAACTCGTAAATTATCCTCTACTCGAAATTATTCAGAAGATGAAGTTGAGGATCTAGAAACAACTTCCTCTGGAAATAACGCACAGATCAAAACACAAGAATTATCCCTAGATAAATTAGGATATGCAAAAACAGAAATCAAAGATTTACCAATAAAAGACAATCCACAAGAAGTTGTTACTGAATTGGAATATAGAGATCCAGTCGGAGAAATCCAAACTGTTTCCAATGTATTTCCTATTTATCCAGGAAGATATCTAGTTGGATTAAAATCAGAATCTTGGTCTTCCTCTAAAGATGGAGTAAAAATCTTTGCAGCAGTTGTGGATCAAAACGGAAAGCCTAAAGCAGGTGTAGATGTAAATATTGATTTACTTGGTCGTAAAACAATTACAAATAGAAAGCGACTCGTAGGTGGATTCTATTCCTACGACTCAGTAGAAGAAGTAAGAAAACATATTACTTTTTGTAAAGGTAAAACAGATGCAAAAGGTTTACTCATCTGCAAAAAAGAATCACCTGTGACCGGAGACGTTATTTTCCAAGCATCTATTGAAGACAGCGCGGGTAACGATGTATTTGCCTACAAAGAAGTTTATATTTCAGGAAAGGATTCTTGGTTTAATGTATCTGATCATGATAGAATGGATGTAATTCCAGATAAAAAATCCTACGAACCAGGCGAGACTGCTAAGTTTCAAATTCGAATGCCATTTAAAACAGCAACTGCCCTTATAAGCGTTAACCGCGAAGGCATTGTAGATTATTTCGTTAAAGAGATTCAATCTTCTAGTCCAAACATTGAAGTTCCTATCAAATCCAATTATGCCCCCAATGTATTTATCTCAGTCTTAGCGGTTCGCGGTCGAGTGGGAGAAATTAAACCAACAGCACTAGTAGATTTAGGCAGACCTTCTTACCGATTTGGAATTAGTCCTATCAAAGTAGGCTGGAAAGGCTATGAATTAAAGGTAAATGTCAAAACAGATCGTCCGGTTTTTAAAGTGAGAGAAAAAGCAACCGTAACGATTGATGTGAAAACAGCGAACGGATCCAAACTACCGGATAACGGTGATATTGCTCTTGTCGCAGTCGATGAAGGTTTACTTGAACTCATGCCAAATAATACTTGGGAATTGCTTCGAGCTATGATGAATGAGCGCGGGCTAACAGTAAATACCTCCACAGCTCAAATGCAAGTTGTCGGAAGAAGACACTATGGTTTAAAGGCTCTTCCTCCCGGTGGTGGCGGTGGTAAAGATTCTAGTCGTGAATTATTTGATACCCTTTTACTTTGGAAAGGCAGCGTAAAATTAAACTCCTCTGGTCAAGCAGAGGTAGTTGTTCCGCTTAACGACTCTCTCACTCGCTTCAAGATTGTTGCGATTGCGATGGCAGGAGATAAATACTTTGGGACAGGAAGCACGTCCATTCGCACAACGCAAGACTTAATGTTACTCCCTGGACTTCCTCAATTAGCGAGGGAAGGAGATACATTTAATCCTTCATTTACAGTTCGAAACGCAACCGAAAAACCAATGAAAGTAGACGTCAGTGGAACAATCTCAGGAGTCTCCGAAAAATTGGAAACACAATCCATTCCTCTAGATGCGGGACAATCGAAAGAAGTAACTTGGTCTATTAAAATTCCTTTCGGAGTGGAAAAACTCACCTACGAATTTTCCGCAAAATCAGAATCCGGCGCAATGGATAAAGTAAAATTTGCCCAAAAAATTGTCCCAGCGATTCCTGTTAGAGTCCAACAAGGAACTCTCTTGCAATTAGAAAATGATTACGCAATGACTGTAGAAAAACCGTCTGACGCATTAGAAGGTCGTGGAGGTATCAATGTTACTTATTCCAAGAGCTTACTCGAAAGTCTAAGTTCAGTGCAAGACTATATGAAAAAATATCCATACACTTGCTTAGAACAACAAACTTCTAAATTTGTAGTCACTAAAGACAAGCAACGTTGGCAAAATCTAATGAACAATTTACCTCCTTACCTAGATGGAGATGGTCTTGCAAAATACTTTCCAAATAGCTATGAAGGAAATCCAACGTTAACCGCATACTTACTCTCTATTTCAAATGAAGCTGGTCTTGAAATTCCAAGCGAATCAAAAGAATCTATGTTGAATGGTTTGACGGCTTTCGTAGAAGGGAAAATTTATCGAGATGGTATTCTTCCTACCGCGGATTTAACGATAAAAAAATTAAATGCATTGGAAGCACTTTCTAGATATGGTCGAGCAAAAAATGAACATATCGCAACTCTTTCAATCCAAGCAAATCTACTTCCCACATCCGCTCTACTCGACTGGTGGAATATTTTATATAAATTAAAAGACATTCCTAAAAGGAATGAACATATCAATCAAACAGAACAGATTCTCCGAAGTAGACTCAATCTGCAAGGAACAACAATGAAGTTTACTTCTGAAGAAAGTGATTTCTTGTGGTGGCTCATGGTCTCTCCCGATCAAAATGCAGTCCGTCTTTTATTAAATCTAGTAAATCTAAAAAAATGGAAAGAGGATGTGCCTAGAATTGTAAGAGGAGCAATTAGTCGTCAAAGAAAAGGAACTTGGGATCTTACAACGGCTAACGCATGGGGAGTCCTCGCTTTTGAAAAATTCTCTAAGGAATATGAGAAGGAACCAGTTTCTGGCGAAAGCAGTGTCTTGCTCAAAGAGGAAGTTAAGTCCGCTGACTGGAAAGCAAATCCAAAGGGATTAACACTGAGTTTCCCCTGGACAAAAGAAGCAAGTGATCTAAAACTAAGTCACAAAGGAACAGGAAAGCCTTGGGCAACCATTCAAAGCACTGCCGCCGTTTCTTTAAAGAATGCAGTCTCCAATGGATACACGATTGAAAAAACAATTACACCACTCGAAAAGCGAGGAATCTTTGGAATTGGCTCTACTCTAAAACGAGGAGATCTAGTTCGAGTTAGTTTAAAAATCAAATCCGATTCCGATATGACTTGGGTTGTAGTAAATGATCCTATTCCGACTGGCGCATCTATCTTGGGTGGAGGTGGACTTAGAGACTCAGCAAGTGCAACAATGGGACAGAAAAAATCTGGCTACGCTGCCTATCCTACATACGAAGAAAGATCCTTTGAATCCTACCGAGCGTATTACGAATATTTGCCGCAAGGAGAAATTGTAATTGAATATACAATTCGTCTCAACCAAGACGGTAAATTCTCATTACCCGCAACGCGTGTAGAAGCAATGTATTACCCTGATATGTATGGAGAATTTCCGAATCAACTCTGGGAGATAGAGAAGGAGTAGGCTTACCTACTCCTCATCCCTTCTGCGTTCTCTTTGTTGTGTTGTAACACCAACAGAGAGAAAATATGCTGTGTGGGTGAAATAGGCCATCATTCTAGATTTGGAATCTGCATCGATCTCAGGAATTTCATCTAACGTATTTTTCATGTGAAAGAGCCACCTCTCAGCTGCTTTTTCACTCATATTAAATTGAATATGACGAGCCATGAGCGCAGGATGACCTTTTCTCTCCGAGAAATATTGTGGTCCACCCATACGTTGCATAAAAAATTCAGCTTGGTTTTGAATTGCTTCTTCTTTACTTTTATTTTTAAAAATATTGCGAAACCATTTTTCTTCGTCATTGAAAACCTTTTCGTAGAAAGTCTTACTCAATTTCCAAAAGGTTTCTTCCCCTAGCAGTTTATAGAGATTTACCTCGTCGATTCGCATTGCCTGCTCAATCGAAAGTCCTGTTTTTTCTTCTATGATTGCATCTATATCACGCATAAAATTAATTTTATGAATAGTAAGTTTAGGTCAAATCAAAATCTTCTACTTCTCACAAATTGACTGTTCTTGACAGAATCCTTTCTAGTTTTAATTTATGAAATTATCATGTTTAAAAAATTCCTCTCCCGCACTCTCGGTTATCTACCCTTTATAGGATGCTTTTTCATTCTCTATTACTCTCCTATTTTTTCAAACTTTGTATTTTGGAATTTAATTATTCAACTGATTCTATTTTTATTTCTTGCCTGTATCCCTGCATACTTCACAAACAAAATGTATTTTGTAGATATTGCTTGGCCCTGGGGATTAGTTGCGATAGGCATTCAGGTCTTTATTTTTGGGGGAAATGGAATCAGTCATTATTTTATTGGTTCCCTTTATATCCTGGCAGGACTCCGCATGGGGCTAATGGGTGTTATGCTCCTACGCTATGGAGTTTTAAAGCGGGACTTGCCTAGATATCAATTTCAGAGATTTCATTGGAAGAGAGGTGGATATAAAAGCGAAGCCATTTCGATTCAATACGAAATTTTAGTGCAATGCCTTGCCAATGCATCCATTCTTGCAATGCCTGCTGTTTTACAAGCATTTAATCCAAAGACCGAACTTTCAATTTTAGAAATCATTGGCTATATAGGTTGGCTAATCTCTATTAGCCTCGAAATGATTTCAGATTTACAGAAAAATCAATTTGCAAATAAAATGAGAGAAACGGGAGAGAAAAATAAAGTATGTGATGTAGGGCTCTGGAAATATTCCCGTCACCCTAATTATTTCTTTGAATGGATGGTTTGGAACTTTTTAATTCTTTCTTCTATTCCCTCCCTCATTCATCTATTCAAATCAGATGAAATCCTCTATTGGGGGCTAATTACTCTTTGCCTACTCTATGTATCTAAGATCATGTATACAACTCTCGTTGACTATACAGGTGCTCGCCCTTCTGAATTCTATTCGATCAAAAAACGACCTAGTTATAGAGAATACCAAAAAACAACGAATATGTTTTTTCCCGGACCTAGAAAGAATATACTTAAGGAGAATGTATGAGTAAAATTGAAAAAGAAATCCGTGACTTAGAAGATAAAATTCGTTACCATCAACATCTTTATTATGTAAAAAATAAACCTGAAATCTCTGATAAAGAATTTGATCTTCTCTTTAAAAAATTGCAAAAACTAGAAGCGGAGAATCCTGAATTAGCCTCTCCGAATAGTCCAACACAAATTGTAGGCTCGGATTTAGACAATGAATTCGAAAAAGTAACTCACAAAATTCCTGTTCTCTCTTTGGAGAATACATACAATATCAACGAACTGACAGAATGGATTACTAAAACAGATACAGAGGGTGAGTATTCAGTTGAATGGAAGATAGATGGAGCATCTATCGTATTGTATTATGAAAAAGGGAAGCTAGACAAAGCAGTAACACGTGGAACGGGAGGTATTGGAGATGATGTAACAGCGAATATCCGCACAATCAAAAATATCCCGCTCATCCTAAAAGATCCAGTGACGATCTATGTGCGCGGTGAAGTTCACATGGGTTTTAAAGACTTTGAAGAATTCAACGAAGAAAGTGGAGGAAAATATGCAAATCCTCGTAACCTCGCGGCAGGTTCAATTAAACATAAAAATTCCTCTCAAACTGCAAAACGTCCTTTAAAGATTCTGACGTATGACGGTTATTTTCCGGAAGGTTATGGAAAAATTAAAACGCATGCAGAGATGCTCAAGTTTATGAAAAATCAAAACCTTCCTGTCTCGGAAGATTCTATCATCGTAAAAGCAAAAGATGTAATTAAGAAAGTAGAAGAATTTAAAAAGAAAAAAGACAATCTAGATTTTCCAACAGATGGGCTCGTGATTAAACTCAACAGTCTTGCCAAGAGAGATCAACTAGGGGCTACTCAGCATTCTCCTCGCTGGGCTCGTGCCTATAAATTCGATGCGCTCATGAAAGAGAGCACGATTTTAAAAATTGATTTTGCGGTTGGTAGAACAGGAAAGATTACGCCGCGTGCTGAAATTGAACCAGTCCAGTTAGCAGGAACAACTGTAAAATTTGCAACCCTCCACAACCAAGACTACATTGACGAATTAGGAATTGGAATCGGTGCAAAAGTCTTAGTAGCCAAAAGAGGAGAAATCATACCCGCAGTAGAAGAAGTCATTGAAAAAGGTCCCAGCGGCATATTCAAATTACCCTCTAAATGTCCTTGTTGTGGAACCAAATTAGGAAAGGTAGATGACTCTGTAGATTTATTTTGTCCAAATAAAAAATGCCCAGATCGAGAGAAAAACAATCTTATTTTCTTTTGCCAGAAAAAGCAAATGGATATTGAAGGTCTTGGGGAAAAACAAATTCAGAATCTATATGAATTGGGTTTTATAAAAAGTATTCCAGACATCTACAATCTATACAAGAGACAAGAGGAACTAACGCAAATAGATGGGTTCGGGAAAAAGAGTGTAGATATTATACTCAAAGGTATCGAAGCCTCAAAGCAAAAAGATTTTAAAGTATTACTTCCCTCTCTTGGATTTTCAGAAGTAGGCCACAAAGTTACAGAACTTTTAATTGAAAGTGGATACGATGATGTAGATAAAATCATTTCCTTAGTGAAATCCAAAACCGCCGAACAGGACTTAATGGAAATTCATGGACTAGGTCCGCGCACAGTGGAATCCCTACTCCAAGTCTTTCGAGAAAAAGAAACGTTAGCTCTGATTGAAACTTTAAAAAAATTAGGTTTAAATTTTAAATCCAAAACAGTCGCCAAATCAGACAATCAGCCATTTCTAAATCAGAGCTGGTGTGTCACGGGCAGTTTTCAAAACTTTCAACCCCGCGATAAAGCAATGGATTTAATTGTCCATCACGGTGGACGTAAAGTTACTTCTGTTTCCTCTAAGACAACTCACTTACTCGCAGGCGAAGGCGCTGGTTCCAAAATGGAAAAAGCACTCGAACTAGGAGTAAAAGTTGTTTCAGAAGAAGAATTTATGAAGCTTCTAAAAAAAGAAGGAATTAGTGTATAACGTTTATTCCAAAATCAAAGTTTGAAGAGGAAAACCAGAATGATTACCACCGACGAGGACGATGAACACCGATAAATCATAAAGTTTTCGAATTGTTTTTTTATAAAATCTTATGATCTGGTGTATCTTCCGATTCGGCTTAATTCGCCTGAGTTGAATCAATTATATTATTGCGAAATTTAAAAAGAATATCATTGGCATCAATTGCAATATTCTTTTTCTTTTCTAATAACAACCATATTTTGAATTCGCGGCAAATACTTTTAGTTTGATTCTACGATTTAGATCTTTACTTGATTTATCTATAGCGTCTAACTTACTAAGACCATAAGCATTGTAAGATATTTGACCATTAAAGAGTTTTTCTTTAGAAGAAAGATAATTTCTAAAATGAAAAGCTCTTAGGTTGGACAATGCAAGATTCCCCTCACAAGGCTTGGGACAGTCTTTTAGACTTGCCTGAATGGCAGGGTCTTTAGTAGAAAGCCCTGACTGGATTTTCTTTTGACAATCTGCAAACGTTGCATCCACCTCATCAGTAAAACCAATCACTTGCAATTGAATAGAAGATTGACCCAAACTATTTCTAAGTATTTCTAAAAGATTCATCGTTTCGAGAGCAAGCTTTTCATCGTCTGGAGATTTGAATTCACAAGCTCCAAAGAGACCTTTTATTTCTAGATTGATTTCAATTGGTTGAAACGAACAAATAGAAGAGGCAGTAACACTTGCCACTAATTTTTCTTTTTTAATTCCGATTGCATCGCCTAGCGAACAAACGTTGTTAGCCGTAAGTTCTACTTTCGATTTTGTATCGATTGTAAATCCACTCGCTTGTAATTTTTTAAGCCAGCCTACTCTCTCATTTCTTTGTTGCTCCAATTGACCGGCACAACTTGCATTCATACTTTGCACTATATCATTTCTTAGGATTCGAATCGTTCCTTGCAGTTCTTCAATCTTTGCTAAAAGAGAGGAATCCGATTCATTTGTGCGAAAGGAATTCTCAAAGAACTTAGCCTTTAAAAAAATAAAATCCTCCAAGCGAGCGAGAGAGGGAGCATCATGCCAAATTCGCCAACTAACGTCCTGATTAATAAAATCCCAATCACAACCTTTTTCTTTTAAGCATCTCTCTATGGAAGCAGTTAGAATTGTCTCTTTGTTTTTTGCTCCTGTTTCTGTTTCACATTTTTCCTTTGGCTCTAAGCATTTATCGTAAGAGGCAATGAGTTTTTCTTTTAAATTTTCACTCGGAATGGCTGGAAGAATAGAATCCTTTTGAATGTTCTCAGATAGATTTTTACAATCTGTGGATTTACATTCTAGAGTCGAATTCGAGAAAAGATTCTGATTTGAAATCTTTCGAAGCACTTCTCTTTTTTTATCTTCTAGTTTTTTTAACCCGGCAGTTGTCCCTAGTTCTGATTCATTTTGCAATCCATTTATATTATTCAAGCTATAGACTTGAACCAGAGATTCACCTTCTCCTTCCGGTTTTAAAAATCGCAAGATAGATCGTTTTAAAATTCGATTTGCTATACCGGGTGTCGTTTCATATTTATGATATATTTTACAGCTCTCTCTTGTGAAATCAATTGGATTGATTAATTCTTTTTTTTCTATATAAGGGATTAAAATTTCTACAAGCTGTGCCATTACTTCTGTGATTATTTCACGACCGATTGCTTCTGCAATAATCCCCACACTCCCTAATTTATTTGTATGCTTATCTAAACTTTTTTCTGCTTCGTTTGCATTGTGAACAATGGCTACTACGAGTGCTTGTGTAAAATAAAGTTTTAGTGCATATACTAGATTGTCTTTTAGATTGACTACATCAATCATACCTTGCTTTAAAATTTCAAGTTCCTTTGAAATATCTTTTCCTTCTTTCATCTTCTCTAAGACTTCTTTTTTATTTTTTTGCCAAATTCTATATTTTTCTTCCCACTCTAATTTTTCTTGGTTTGAAAATCTCTTTTTGTCAATCTCAGAAAGAACAAGAAGAGAGCCCAGATTCTCTAGCTCTACTCCATTTATTTTACCGGATTCTAGTTTTAGATCGCGAATTGAATTTTTTAAAATATCTGTTCTACTTTTCTCAAATTTTTCTTTGAGTTTACCTATCGTATCAATGTATTGATTCTTTTTATTTAGGTTTAAATTTTCAAAATCCTCACAGATTTTTTGAACTGTTTCTGTTTCTTTCATTCTCTCAGAAATAAAGTATTCCAATCGATTCTCAACCGTCTCGCATTGAAAATTTAGAATAGTAAATAATACAAATAAATAAAATAGTTTCGTTTTTGAAATCATATCGATTTGCCCTTGTGCCTAATTCTTCCTTGCTTTTACAAGGCGGATTCCGTTTAGTTTTTTTTCTTCCAGAATCTGGATTGGAAATTTCTCTAATTCAATTTGTGCTAAGTAATTTTCGTGTAACTTTTTCGGGATATCTTCTGAAATATAAATATCTTTTGGACTTAGAAGAAGGATAAAAATTTCATTTCTTGCAATATGATTTAAAAACTCTTCCATTTGTTCATTTCCTTTTATATGAACATGTTTTCTTTCTAGAAATGAATTTCCCATCCAAATCGAAGTATAAAAAGAGGAATGAATCACATAACGTTCTGTTTGTTTTAAAAAAGTTTGTAAGACTGCATTTTCAGAAGAAGAATTTTTCAATAACTTTAATCCTTCTCGGGTAGAAACCCAATTAAAATAACTTATTCCAACTAATATGAATACTATAATCCACTTGATCCGTTTTTCTTGAAAGAAATTCAACTCAGACAAATAAAAAGACCACCCTAGAGCGATTAAATAAAAAGGTGCTTCTATGTATCTAAGTCCAAAATAGCCCACTCCGCCATACACTGTTATATAGAGTGGAATCGCTATCATAGAAGTCCAACCTGCGGCTAATAATATGAATCCGCTCTTACTTCTAAAACCCTTCGCATGAGCATAAATAGGCAATATTAAAAATAACCAAAGCAGAGGTTGAAATTTGAATACTCCAACCATCATTTGATTTCCCCAAAGAGTCGCTTTTAAGAAATTTAGTCTTTTCCAGATATCTGCTTTAGCATTGTCATTAAAATCTATGGATGATACATATCGAAAACCAAGAGGATGCCCAGATACTTTTAAATTGTATAAAATAAAAACAGAGACAACAAGTATGAAGCCAAGAGATAGAAGAAAAGTCTTCTTAAATTCTCTTGTCCCTAAAAAATAAAACCCGCAAAAAAAGGCAAAGGGTATTAGGATTTCAAGCCGCAAAAAGAAAGCCAAACCAAAAAATAATCCTGTTAAAAAAGTTTGAACTGTATTTAAAGAATTCTGCGTTAAGCGAAATCCATAATAGAATCCAAGTAAATATAAAGTTTGAAAAGCTGGATTTTCAGTATAATCCATTGCAGTTAAAAGTGGAAAGGAAATAAATACAAGTAGTGTTGTAATAATACGATAACTAGGGATTAGCCGCATTCTTTGCAAAACCAAATCAAATATAAAAATATTAATTCCAAAAAAGAGAAGTGGTAAATACAATAATAGTGAGACAGATTGAAAATAGAGAAGGACGGATCCAATCCAATAAAAAAAGGGAGGGTATTCTAGAACGCATGGAATATTTTTAACGGTAAAGATTGCCCAAGGATATGAAATCGGATAATATTTGTATGTCGCATCAATCTCTTTCGCAGGATAAATACACTCGAGGGAAAAAAAACCATTTTCCTTGTATTGAGCTGTTTGATATAATTTTATAGCACCATCGCTTGTAATATACAAACTATTCTTATCCAAGTTATACCTAAATTGCAGTATGAAAAGGAATGCAATTAAGTAGATCAGATATGGGAGAAATTTTTCTTTCATTGTTTTCTTAGTCTTATTCCTATATTACTGTTTTTCTATACAATCCTATTTTTCCAACTCATTTCAATTGGCATCCAAGATTCTTTCCTTTTCCCCGAATTGAATGCCTTTTTGGTTCTCACTCGCTTTTTAAAATTGGGAAAACAGTTATCGTTCAAAAGAAAATAGCAAACACTTTGAAGAATAGGATTTTTTATGATCTGAATTGAACCGATATGTTTTTTAGAAAAGAACACTTGACTCAAAAGGAAACAAAACTTACCTTGAATTGAGTCCTTAAAGATATGGTAGGTATTTTTTTTCAAGCTTGGTTTATAATTTTCATTTGCTTTTATCTATATTTTAACGATGCCCAACCTACTCTTGTAAAAGAATTATCTGCCAACACTTTCATAGGCTTTCTGCTTTTCTCTATTTGGCAAAAAAAAAAAATTAAAGATGTAGAATCCTTTTTCTTTATATTTTCCTCTCTTTGTTTAATTCTATATACTTCCCTTACTGGAATGATATTTTTGCCTGACTCTCTAGTTGCCAGACAAAAGCTCTACCTTCGCTTTATTTTTTACCTATCTATTGCTGTTTTTTTTGTTCTGTATAGATTAGATGTAGATAAAAAACTTTTGGTCTTTTACACAGTCCTAGCCTCCTCTCATATTTATTTGTATCGTTACCATTACTCTTCGATCGCAATCTTATTCTACCTAGTAGCCAATCTATCTCTTTTGAAACGTTTCAGTTTAAGTAAGCAAAATATTTTTGATATTTTAGTATTTTTATTATTCACTGCCTCAATCACATCAACCTATTCCTCTTTTTTTTACAATGGAACAAATGCTGTCTTTGGCTTCTTCCATTTAGTATCAGGACTTATTTTATATCTTTATTTTAAATATTTGGAGGATCCGGAGGTAATTAGTGTTATACGATACAGCCAGTTTTTCTATGGAGTTTGCCTAAGTCTTTATTTCATATTTATTTTAATTTATATTTTCTCGCATGATTTTAATCCAAACTTTTCACTGAGTATTGGTGGATTTCATGTGAGTAATATTGGAAGTATGGTTGCAGTCAATCTCCCAGCAACTATTGTAATCTATCTCTTCTATCCAACAAATAAAAAGTCCAATTACATTTACCTCTCCTTGATAGTTCTATCATTTATTATACTCTATTATACTCATTCCAGAGCATCTACCTTAGGAGTAATCGTTAGTAGCTTTTTTATTATTATCTATTTTCTAAAATTTAACTCATCTAGAAAAATTAGCATACTACCTATTCTTTTATTTTTATCTCTTTTTATTTTAGTATTTATTGGCAAAAAATTAATGCATTCAGATGTATTTAATACAAACTCTTTGATTGCGCGCAAATCTATATGGGAAGCATATATTGATCGAGTATTTCATCATTCAATTCTTTTTGGATTTGGCTCTAATAATGAATTTTTTAATACATTTCTTCCGATTGATTATTTATCAGAAACAGTTCTGACTGATCTACGTTATTATTTCTCAAATTTTCAAGCAAACCCACACGCACATAATCTCTACATTCAATTTTTATACAATTATGGCTTGTATGGTTTACTCATATTAACTGGAATCATTCTTGCGACCTTTGCTCTACTTGCTCAAAAAATAATTCGAAACGATATCAGTTTTAATGAAATGATCGCCTATGCAGTTTTATCCTCAATATTCTTTCAAGAAATTTTCGATTATACAATGTTAGATGCAATGACTTATTTTCAGGCTGCTTTTGCACTTGGAATCATATCTCGTTATTCCCATCAAATCAAGTCATTTGAACACTTGAAAAGTTTTTCAACCGTAAACATTAAAATCATCTATGCACTTCAATTTTTCATTTGTTTTTTTATTTCCATGATTGGATTTAATCTCTGCCTTTCTGAAAAAGTTAAAATGCTTTTTAAAAATGAATATACAATCGATAATTTCTCAAATTTAAAATTTAAAGATGTATCCGTTTTTAGTGACAATAAAATAAAAACCTTTCGTAAATTGGACAGCATGTTCTTACCAATTAACTTAGATGATAAAAAAGAACAATTTTCTGCTCAAATCTACTTAGAAGTCTATAAAATTAAAAAAGACAAAAAAGACCTAGACCTAGCTGAGAAAAATTTCCAAAAGTGCATTTTGATTTTTCCAAATTCGGCGGTTTGTTATAAGAAACTCGAAGAAATTGAACTACTTAGAGAAAATATAGACTCTGCAAATATTTATAATAAAAAATACAAAGAAAATGATCCCTTTGGACTTGTAAACTAACGTATTATGGAGAATTTTATGAATCGATTTATAATAGTTATGGGTTTAATTTTTGTTTTCAATTGTGCTGGAACTAGACCTACGAATCTAGGAGTAAACAATGGTAAACTCCTTCCCTGTCCAGCAACACCGAATTGTGTATCTAGTCAATCCGATCCAACGGATAATGAGCATTATATTCTTCCCTATAAATACTCAGTAGATACAAATCTTGCTTTTACACAACTTAAAACTCTTCTGGAAAAACAAGATAGAGTGAAAATCATAAATTCAAATGATACTTATATCAATGCAGAATTTACTTCTCTACTCATGCGATTTGTAGATGATGTAGAATTTTATTTTGATGAAAAAGAGAAAATGGTCCATATCAGATCAGCATCTAGACTAGGAAAAGGAGATATGGGAGTCAATCGTAAGCGAATGGAATTGATTCGAAAAGAACTAGGCTGGTAAATTTTTTCAATCGCCAGTCTATTCCAGAAGTAAAAAGAGAACTGACCACCACCGATTTACACCGATAACTGAACGATAGGACGACATAGATCTAATATTTATCGAAGCCATTTGTCCCAATTTAACCTGAATTCGATATTTTTATCGGTGTCCTCGGTGTTTATCGGTGGTAATCTTTTAATTTTTTTCTAGATCAAACTCACATTATCTATCATTACATATCCGTGGTTAAAATCTTTGCCCGTCTTTGCAGCTAGTTTTCTTCTTTCTCACTTGCTTCTCGTGGTAATTCCAAGTCCAATTCTGTTCTATATTTCTTTAGAATTGTGAATGCAGGGTAAGTCATCAGAAGAACTCCAATCAAAAATAATCCTCTAATAATCCATGAAGACATTGGCGGTTCAACTAACGTATACTTAAATTCTGGATTATTTTTGTGTTCACCTGCTTTTAAACTTACATGTTTTAACTTTTCATCATAAGTATTTTTTAAATCAAACTCAGGGAATCTTACATATTCATTTCCATAATATAAAAGTAAACTAGCTGGCTCTGTGTCATTTAAATTCTTTGGAATCTCAAAAACAATTTCCTCAATTTCAGAATAGGCATCTATCGACTTTAAAGTAAGAGGTTTATCCTCATTATTCACAACTAATATTTTAAGATTACCTCCAGTATAATACGGTAGCTCAATAGAATGTTCCCCATTTGTATCTGGCTTTCGATAAATTACAGAATCAGCCATGATTGTAAATTCTTTTGAAATGATATCCTTCTGTAATATCTCTATACTTCTTTGGTATTTATTTTCTTCAAAATTTACAACAATTCTGCTAATTGGTTTTCGCATCGGATTTTCAAAAGTATAAACGGATGCTTTTCTATCTGAATCTTCTGAAATTGAAAAATCATTTTTAGAAATCTCTAATTTGTATTCTGCTTTTTCTTTCAGCGGAGAATAAATTGCACCTGTAAAATCTAGCTGAATCTTTGAATCCAATTCAATACGAGCATAACGGTATTTCCCTGAACGAAATTTAATCCTATTGATTTTATTTGCTTGTTGTTCATCATAATAGTTGTAGATAGCTGCACTAACGGTTTCTTCCCATTGGTTTGGTTCATCGCCAAGTGACATATAGACACCTGTTTCATATTTTTCTGATCCAGCTATTTCTAGTTCTGTGTATTCTGTTTTTGCAGGCGGCTCTTCGAATTTTAATACATAGATTCTTCCGTTCGTTGTGACATTTGTATAAATAACAGTTGGTGTAGTTTTACCACTTTTACCGGCTACCTGTGTAACTCTTCTATGAATAAAAGGAACCAATTCATTATTATAGACCAGTCTCAGATCTGAACTTCCATGAAATCTGGAGATTTCTTCAGTCAACTTAAAGCGACCATATATATTATTTGAATCATCGACTACTTCTTTGTTTAAACCTTTTATTTCAGTAAAGTATTTATATCCATTGTTCTTAAACGGTTCAGCGGTTAAGTTTTTAGAAGAAAAAAACAGAAACACTAGTAAAGGGAAAGCTGTTAATTTTAAAATTTGATTCACGTTGATTTTATCCTTAAATTTTTGATAGATAATGCTTAAAATGACCAGACCGACTCCTAGCGAGAAGCCAGCTATAATACGAACTACTATACTCAACATCCAAATATCATAGAGATAGAATTTGGCGATTAGAATCACTCCGAGGATAATACCCGTTAAACGAAAAGACCTGTAAGAAAATTTAAATCCAGGAACTAGAAGTGCTATCATATAGAAGGCAATTACATAGGAGTAACCTAGATTGCGATAATAAGTATCTGAAACCAAATACCGAACCTCAACCAAAGTTCCTAAGATCAGAGTAAATAATGCAACAAATACAAAACCTACAACTGATTTATGAATTTGAATTTTCTTTTGAACTTGATAAGTAAATAATAGAAATACAGTGGCTAATACAAATAATCCGAATCTTGTATTTAGTAGGAAATAGAATTGTCTATCATGGAAACTTTCTACAAAGTAGAGTCGAAACAGTGCCAATATCCAAGGAATAACAGATATTAGTAAATAAGTTCTGCTTTGAAAGTATGCGCCAATAGCAGATAAACCACCCGCGAATAAGATCCAAGAAACTGTAATCCATTGTCCTCTAGAAAAATTTGATACTGCTAAAAATAAAACTGCAATCCAAGATAGAAATAAAACAGCAGATAAAGATTTTCCATATCGAAGATTTGTATCCAAAAGTGGAAGTGAATATCTTTCTAGAATTTTTAAAAATCCCACAAGTAGAAAAGAGGAAAATAATAAAAAGTGAGGAGTCCAATTTGAATAAAAAACATTCACTACCCAGTATCCAAGCCCAGAAAATGACAGAATAATGAGTAACAATAAAACGCTACTCGAAACATCTACAGCCTTTCGAATCCTTGGCATTAGATAGACTTCTCTCATTCCAAATAGCAAAAATAAAATTATCAAAAATAAGAAAGGAGGCAAGAAACTACTTTGAGCGAGCTTGGATTCTCCCCATTGCGAAAATATAACGACGTTCGCTAGAAATACTAAATAAGGAGAAATTCTCCAAGTATTTTTTTGACTGATAAAATAGAATACGCCATTCACAAGAGTTAGATAGATAAACAAGAATCGATAGGAGTTTTCACCCGATGAAAGTAACACAGGTGCGAGTATAGATCCAAGTAGACTAAAAATATACAGAACTTGTAAATTGGCTCTACCGGCTAACAAGGATGTGCCCAATGATAATACCGTAAAAGCAATAAATGTCTCACTCGCTTTTAAAAGATCATAGTAATAATAGCCACCATATAAACTTAAATAAACAATCGATACTCCTGTGCCGATCACAGGTTCAGGCACAATCTGCATTTTTCTTTTAGCTAATATTATACCAATCCCGATGATTGCGAATCCTGCAATTTCTCCGATAAAAATTCTTCCTGATTCATTAATCCAATGGTTATCAAAAGCAAAATTTAAGAACCAAATAAAGGCTAAAATAATTGCGGCTAACCCCAATTTACCTAGAATATTACCACCTAGTAAAATTTCCCAATCAAAGGACTTTTTAGGTTTTGCTTCTACTTCTTGTAATTTCGGAGGGATGATGTTAGGTTTATATTCTGGTCTCGCTATTTGTATAGGAGCTTCCCCTTGGGATAGTTTATTTAACTCTGATTTTACAGAAATTAATTCATTTTCTAATGCATCAATACGCTTTGCTAACTTTTCGATACTCTCTTTATCTGCCATAGATGGACAGTTTTAGCGTTTCTTTTTTTTTGAGCAAGAATTTTTCCGAACCATCAACTTTCAATCGAAGAGGAAAATAGAAATCTATCCATTTTAAAACCAATGATGAGTCGCTAAGAATTGCAAAATTTGAATTCAATGGAAGAAAAAAATTTTTTTCACACTTAACAATGCAGTCCATTTGTTCAAGCTTGTAGAACGGATTGAAATAGAATTTAAAAAATAAGGGAAATTCCCACCTCCCTCCAAGAATTTATTTAGATAGAATTTAGGAAAAAATTTTTAAAATCAATGTTTCGCTTTAGTTTTCATCCGATCTCGAATTTGGAGAGTATTGTGGGCAATAAATCTAGAATCTACTGGGTTTCTTGAAAAGATTGAAAATGTAAAGGAAATAAAAAAAGCTATTAGCAGAACCGCCAATAGCTTTTTCCAAATTTGTAAAATTTGTTTTTAGAATCTTTCTGTTTTAAAGTTCATTAATATGAGACTTGGTATTCTCTTGTTTATCGATCGTTCTCTTCTGTAAATAATTGTCATATCGATAGATTGTATTAAATAAAACTAAGTCTATCGCTTTCAAGGCAACTAATTGGACATCAGGCGACATAGCATTATAAGATTCCTCAAAAGGAACACCTTTCATTTTACTATCAAACTGATCTACTTTCACTTTGATGCTATTGAAATCTCCTGGATTAAACGTTAGTGTTCTTACTACAGAATGTAAATCATTATTGATTCTTCTCTTGCTTGAAATAATTTTTACTTCTGAAGTATTGTTCCCTTGGAAAGTAAACTCAATACGTCTAGCAGAAACAACAATCACGCCTTCTTCTTTTTTAATATTTGGTTCTTCCTCTGGGATTGTTACATGAGAACCGAGAGATTTATTTACTTCCGACAATTGCACCTGTAGCTTATTTAACTTATCCACCTTGTCATTGATACTCTTCTGCAAAGTTACAATATTCTGGCTAAGACCATTTGCATAATTGCCTTTTGCTGGTGCGCCGGAGACGGAATCCCCTTGCTCTGATTTCTGAGCGCCTTGTGGTCTACTTGTGTTAGAACTACTTCCTGGACTTTGTGCAAAAACAACACTTGCAACAAACACATACACAATGATAAATAATCTAGATAGCATTTCGCTACCTCCTATAAGCTAAAATCACATTTATATTTTTAATTTTTTAGGATACGACTTTCCGGGAAATAATTTATTTCCAAATATTTATAAATTTTCCAAGGAAAATCCCTTTCCTATATGCCATTTTTATTGAACTTAGGCTATCATCAAGTGATTAAATAACTAGGTGAAAGGAAATACAAAAAGTATTTAAAACATTCTTTGCATTTTGCATTTACAAATCAATTAGAATACTCAAGAAAGATTATAAACTCAGAAATCTAGAACAAAACTAAAAACCGCTATTTCCAAATGAATTAGCAGCTGACTCACCTGTTATCATTTTACTATTTGCACTTACAGTCGAATTCGAAAAAGCAGTTGCAGTTCCGTTGAAAATATACAAAGCACCTTGGTTTGTTCCTGAGTTATAACCTCTCGCAGCTGCAATTAAATCTAAATACCCATCTCTATTTACATCTCTAAAAGTTACAAAGCTTCCAAAAAAGTCTTGTGTAGCACCACCTGTAATTTTTAAACTTGCGAGTGAAGATGCTGTTCCACTTCCTGCACATGTAGCACCTACCGCACATTGGATAACATAGACAGCTCCTTGATTTCCATTTGGATGATTCCCACTTGGATTTCCAAATACAATGTCTAACGTTCCATCTCCATTCGTATCTGCAGATGTTATAAAATTCGCAAACAAATAATTAGGTCCATCTCCATCAATTGTAAATACGGGCGTTGAATTAAAACTAGCTCCAGTGCTCTGAAACACACCTACTCTACCCACATTGCTATTAAAAGAAGTATTCGAAGAAAGAAAATCGGCTTTATAGTCTCCATTTATATCCATTAAATAAGGAAACCCAGAAGCGGAAACACCTGTCCCATTAAAAGCGGTAGTCAACGTAGAGACTCCTGCTGCTGCCCCGAAAAAAAGATAAACAGTTGCAGAACCGCTATTCGTCGCTACGATATCCGCATAGCCATCTCCATTTATATCTCCAACACTCATTCCAATTCCAAGATTTGAGCCAGCACCCGAAACAAGCGTTGTGCCCACACTAGTAGATAATCCATTTTGGCTTCCATAATAAATATATAAATATCCATTGTTAGGTGGATTCGAATAACCAATATCACTAACAACTAAATCTGTATATCCATCTCCATTGAAATCACCCGGCTGCACGCTAGAACAATATTCTGTGTTTGTCCCACTTGGTGGTAAGTAGGTTGTTGCGGTATTTGCTAAACCGGTTGCTGAACCTAGGTATAAATCCCCTCTATTGTTTGCATTTCCATTCAAAGAAGAGCAAATAAACAAATCACTATAACCATCTTGATTAAAATCCCCAAGAGCAAGATTTTTCCCAAACAAATTCACATTGAAACCTGTATAAATTTTACTCGCAGAACTTGCAGTGGCACTACTAATACCACTTGCGCTTCCATGAAATACATACACTCTTCCTTGGTTCGAATTATAATTAGGAGCAGAAACGATTAAATCCAAATAACCATCCCCGTTTACATCTTTATTCTGACCCTTTGTAAGTAGTGTGTATGGATTGATGGTTGTGTTTCCACTACTATCAGTAACACGGACATTTATTGTGTTTTGATTTCCTGTGAGCCAACCTGTTAAGGGAAGTTTATAAGACCAAGATGTTGTTCCTGTGGCTAACGAATAATTACCGTTATTCAACTGGACCTCTACTTTAGAGACACTTACATTATCACTAGCGGTCCCTAAAATCGCTCCGAATTCAATTGTCATTTTAGATTTTAAATTTGTCACTGTCAAGGTAGGAGCAGTTCTATCCCCAGATGTAGAACTATTATTTAAAAAAATAAAAAGTCCAATCGTAAAAAGATTGGGAGATGAAAGATCAAAAGGTGATTTCTTTACTTCTAAACATTGAACCAAACTCACCGAAATAAATAGCAGGATTATATATTTTTTGATCATAGAATTCTATACTTGGGAACGGTAAAATTTTTAATATCAAAATCTAGTTCCATACTTATTAAGACAAATAGAATAAAATTGCTTTTCAAAAAGAATCAATTATTT
The DNA here is from genome assembly GCA_035345875.1 of Leptospiraceae bacterium. Classification (GTDB taxonomy): domain Bacteria; phylum Spirochaetota; class Leptospiria; order Leptospirales; family Leptospiraceae; genus UBA2033. The sequence goes on from DAORDH010000004.1 coordinate 25,570, forward strand.
TTAAAACTTGGGGAAACATAAATTAATGATTTCAAACGGATTTTTGATGAAATCCTTAGAAGAAATATCCTAAATACTCGGTCTATAGTATGAGTTTAATCTATTTACAAAATTAAATGCCAAGTTGAGAGTGAAACCAAAATGATTAAAATCTTCTTACGCTTGTTTTTATTATTCTCACTTCCTATTTTAGCAAATAATGAGATTAAAGGTATTTATGCCCTTGTCTATGGAAAAAGCACCTATCCATCCGAACTTTTAAATGTAAAAGATGAAACCAAAACAAAAACGATTCTATGGCTGTTTTATCTAATTCAAGTCGATAGACGAATTATACTGGTAGATACAGGCTTTACTGAAAAAAAATATGTTTCCTCTTTTCAAATCTCTGATTTTAAGCATCCAACCTTGCTCATTCGAAATTTAAATTTAACTCCTGAACAAGTAACAGATATTATCCTTACGCACAGCCATTTTGATCATATTGGCGGAGCCCATTATTTTCCAAATGCAAAGATTTATATAAATACAAAAGAGTTGGAAGTATTTCAAAGCTCGGACGGATTTAAACAATTTGAAAAAGTATTTGAAGTAAGAAATTTTAGAAATCAAATTCAAAAGATAGACAGTAATTTTTATTTAACTCCTGAAATATCCATTTATTTCTCAGGCGGACATACAATTGGATCTCAATACGTGCATCTCAAAACGGAAAATAAAGAATTTGTAATTACAGGAGATGAATGCTATCTTGCAAAAGAATGCTTAGAAGGAATTGGACTCAGCGCAAAAGCGGCTTATAATCTTTCGAATAATAAAATATTTATTGACAAACTGTCTGAATTGCGTAAAAAAAATACTCGTTTGGAAGTATTAACGTTACATGACTTTGAACTTGTGAGAACGACTGGAATTCCCAAAAATGGAATTATTACAATCTATGAAAAAAAATAAAATTAGCAATAAATTTATTACAACATAGACACAGTGCAAAAAATCAAATCACAATTTGTTAAACATTCATAAGACAAGTTAACATTGAGATCACGAAAACGTTAGTCTTTTCAACTATTTTAAAATTTACAAAGCATGGACCAATTACTTTTGAAACTTCATCAGGCAATTCAATTTTTAGGGAAAATCTCAATCCTATTTCTATTCACGTTATTATTCTCCTTTTGTGCATCAGGGGATGAATTAGAAATAAAACCAAACGAAGCAGATAAAAGCTATTGGGATGAAGTGGCGTCTTACCTTGCAGGGGTTCCTCTAGATGAGAATAATCGCTTTTTACCTCTTACCAGTCTCAACTATTATAAAAATTATTCGAGATCAATAGATAAGGCTTGGGGAAAGATTACCAGTAACTATATTAATCATGTAACAGAATGGTCAAAAGAATTTATTCCAGACTCACATAAAGAAAATACTTCTCTCTATTTACTCAGTGGTGCTGATTTTATAAACCTATATCATTTCTATCCAAAATCAAATAGATATATAATGGTTGGACTAGAAACTCCGGGCTATATAAATGATCCGATTCTTTTTAAACCAGAAGAATTAAAAAATGCTTTTTATACGTTAGATGCTAGCCTAAACCAAATTTCTACTCAAAACTACTTCACAACTATTTTAATGGAAAAGAAATTTGCAAATAAATATTTCCCTGGAGTGGCACCTGTCTTGTTAGTTTTTTTAAAAAGAATTGGTTTTCAAATCGATGAACTACAAAGAATTTCCATTACCCCTGATGGAATTATAAAAGAAATCAAAAGCGAAGAAGTAAAGGATGTTCCAGATGCCTATCAAGGGGTTCGAATCATATTTCACTCAAAAGACAATCCTAGGTTTAGAGAATTAATTTTTTTAAAATTTTTTGTAAGCCCGAATTCAATGGAACCTACAAGTGTTGAGGGAAAGTTTTTTTCCAAACAAAAAAAATTAAACCTCATCATGAAATCAGCAATCTATCTCATGCATATGGAAAAGTATAAAAATTTCATTCAATCAATTCTATCTAAGACAGAAATTGTCTCGGAAGATGATTCTGGTATTCCAGTTCGCTATTTTCAAAAAGAGGACTGGAATATAGATGTATTTGGAAGTTATACCAAAAGGCTTAGTATTCGCTATGTGCCCAAGGAAGCAAATATGTTTAAATCAGAAAAAGGGAATATTAGAACAGAATCACAGAAATTTACACAGGAAGACTTGAAAGAAATTTATGAGACATCGGCAAAACCACTTCGATTTAAATACGGCTATGGTGGGGCATTTCGGGGAACTGCTAGAAATAACTTGATTCTTTTAAGAAGACGTGCTTTGTTGAAAACAAAAGCATGAAACAAGTTATTTTTATTTTATTATTTTTATTCAACACACTCAGTTCCGAAGAAATTAAATCTATACGATACTTAAAACCTAACGGGTCTTTGAGTGAAGTAAGTGATCTTGTAATAGAAAATGGTTTTATTTCACGGATAACAGAGAGTAAACCCAAAGATACGATTCGATATATACTTCCATCTTTTTGCGATGCGAATGTAACGCTCGGAGTAAATCCCGCAGGCGGAGACCAGGATAGAAAGAGTCTTGAAACATCTCTAAAAGCCTTCCTTGCTTTTGGGTTCACTCATATTCAATCAATAGCAGATGGTCCCTGGATACAAAAAGTAAAATCAGATATAGATTCAGGAAAGTTAGTTGGACCCAAAATTACAATAGCACAGCGACCGTTATTAGCCAAAAGTAAAGAAACTAAAGATATTTCAAATCAATTGTATTTTGTTACAGAAAACAAAGAAGCACTGCAAACTGAATTAAATGCTCAGTTAAATGCGTTTAATAAAACAATTCATATTTTCAACCGACACAATGAGGATTCTAGCCTCTTATTTGATTCCGAACTATTGCTAGACTTAAGACTATCCTCAGAAGCAAAAAATAAAAGAATAACAATTCATACATTTGGAGATAGAATATCAATTCTAGATTCATTAATATCCGGAAACCGTTATCTGGCACATCCTATCCCGAATGATATGAACAGAGAAATTGCAAGACAGCATATACAAGAAATGCATTTAATGCCAATGCTAAATGTATATCAGAATTTACATTTAAATGCAGATTCTGATGGAATAGATGAATTAAACTATTTAAAGAAAAAGAGTAAATTCTTTACAGACTATTTTGCAGCTTCTTATGAAAGTGCGTTGAAATTGGAATTAGAAGAAATCGAAATTCAAACCAGAAAAAAAGAATTTAAATCATATATTGATTTTTTAAAAACACATCCTATTTTAAAAGAGAAAATGATTTTAGGGAGTGGATCAGGAAATCGTTTGTCCTTTGCGGGAGTAAGTGGGATGCAAGAACTAAGAATCTTAGCAAAGGCTTTTGATACAAATGAAATCTTTATGATTCCAACTAAAAATACATGTGAATATTTAGGTGGATCTTACAGAGGACTCATCCAAGTCGGAGAAGAGGCAAATATAATTTTAGTAAAAGAGAATCCAACAAAGAATCTAGAAACACTCTTTCAGATAGAAAAAGTTTATTTAAATGGGAAAGCGGTTACTCTTTATTTGCCGGAACCAGTCAAAAAGAAACCTTTCCGAAAAAAGTAATTACTCCTCCACTCGGATGATTTCTCCCATTTCTACAAGTCTTTCATACAATTCTAGAATCATTTGCTGATTTTCGATACACTCTTCTAAAGGAATGGTTCTAAATTGTCTTTCCTGCGACAAAAGAAGAGCTGCTCTTGTGGAAATATTACTTAAAATTTTTGATTCACATTCAATGCTAACATTAGTCATTGCGCATCCTAAAACATTTAAATCAATTTCACGAACAATTCTCTGGACGGAAAAATCATCCAATCTAGAAAAAAGAAAATTAAATTCTAATGAAATATCAAGGGGAACAAAATTAGAATTAACAACAAGTTCGCGAATTCTTGTCTCAGGTTCAGTAAAATTATACTCTTCTATATATTCAATTCCTATATAAGCATAAAGTTGATGATTTAATACGTAGGGATTATTTCCAGCTTGAATCGATAGTATACCAGTGCGCATAATACAAAACTCAAGAACTCTTTCTGGCGATGCATTTGAAAAGAATACAATTCGATCTAGAATTTCTTCGACTAAATCAGGCTCTGTTCCATCAATGATCAATTGAAGTCCCATTTTTAGATAAGGATCTTTGATTGTGCTTAACTCTTCTTCTAGCAAGAGTAACCCTTGCTTTCTAGATAGTTCTGCAAGTCTAATTATTTCCTCTATCAATGGAATGCATTTTTCTCTATCCACCTCACTAAAATCAAATTTAGAAAAAATTCGATCATCAAAACTCATCAGTTGCTCCCTACAGGTTATATGATTCAGCCTAGAAAACTTTTCAAGGTTTATTCTATTTATCGTCTGATTCTAATCAGAAATTGGCTCTAGTTTTAGGATTTATTTTTTGGATTCAAACGCTAAAAACGGAGAATTATTTAGAATTATTCTATTTTTATTGACTCGCACTCGCCAATATTCTCAAAATCATTGTTTATTCTCTTTCTTTTATTGTAATTTTAATTTTTTCTAATTTATTTCTTAGATAATAGCTGTATCTATCTAAATCACTTTCCACATAACGTTCAATGTTATCTGACATTGCATCGAAATAAAAAATTCCACCTGTTAAAATGCTACTTCCAAGTGCTGCTGTTCCTAATACTACATTTCCCATTCTCATAAGAGCTGTTAAGCTATAGAAAATTAAAAATGGCGAACCTAAATTACTTTCAGATACAAGCTTCTTTGTGTATTCGATTGTTTCTACGCGATTTAAAATGGTAACTTTCGTTCTAACTTGCATGTTCGATGTGATAATTTGGTGAGGGATTATGATTCCGAAATCTTTTACAATTTTATACGATAAGGAAAAAGTTTCTATTTCAACTTTTACATTATCCTCTTGGACTAAATTTGATTCTGCTATTTTTTCTTGCAGTTTTTCTTTAAAATAAATTTTAAATTTTTCGCTGTCTACATAAATAATATATGAGTTTAAATTGGGAGGTTTAAGATAACTTTCATTCGTCCATTCCCTAAAAATTTGAATCTCTTTTAGTTCAATAGGAACGTTAGCCTCTATTGTCTTTAGGAAATATTTATTTGAAAGTGGTTTTAGTTGTCTATTTTCATTATAGCAATTAAAGTATAAAAAAAAAGAGATGAGTAGAATCTTTTTATTCACAACCACCTCTCAGTATCTTCTTTCATTAAGTTAATTAAATTGCACTTGCACTAAATTATTTCCTAATTTGGAAACAAGTAGATTTTCTTTATATAACTTTCCAACACCTTTGATTAATCCAATAAAGATATCTATCAAACCTCTATCAGATTTATATTTAATAATAAGTGTTTTTTCACCCTTTAATTCATATTCAAATCTGGGAGGATGTGCATTTTTAATATTTTGAGTCACTCCTACATGAAGTTGATCCATCGATAATAAAAATTCCTTTGCTGTTTTTTTGCCAACAAACATACTACGATACATTTTTTGAGCATATACATTCACCCAGTAATCTCCGAATGCATCAGCTGCTTGTATAGATGTAATTTTTAATATTTTAGATGCAGATCCAAGCATTTTTAAAACAATTGCGTCATCAATATCAGCAAAAGCAATGAAGGCTGTTTTAGTGTCTACATTCGAATTTACTAATACCTCTATCCATTTATCCGATCCATAATTTGTCTCTATCATTTCTTTCAAGCACATTACAATAACACCTTTCATAAATTCCTCCTTCTAAAAAAATATTTCACAAGTATTATTTCATAGAAGCAGTATGCTCTTTTATTTTGATATGTAAATATATTTTTTTGAAGTGAGGATAATATTATTTATCCAAAACATAATTGCATCTCAAAACCATTTAGAGGATAACACCATTTATCCTCTAAATAAAATAAACTATAAGTGGTGAATAATAACATTACTTTATCTAAAATTTTATCAAATTTAAAAAAGGATTTTTTGATTGGGCAAGTAAACAAAGGAAAAAGAGAAATTAATTATTCTCAATTTCATTCAATCTATTTCAATGCAAGGACTAATACTTTGGATTATTAGAATTCTCTAATATTCATCTATTGAACTTTTAAAAAAAAATTTCAATATTTCGCTAAATGATAAAATCCTATACTAGTTCTGGTTGCTTTTTCTAAATCTATCTATTCAAAAATTTCAAAAAGTCATTGGGTGGTTTTGCTTTGATTTGTATATTCTCACCAAATAAATTTTGAAAGTGTAACTCATATGCATGTAACATAGATCGATTCGCAAGCGGAGTTTTACGATTTGTGTAGACTTTATCTCCTAGAATAGGAAACCCATTTTCAAAGAGATGAATTCGAATTTGATGTCTTCGACCTGTAATTAAATGTGCGGATACTAACGAATATCCCCTATCATTTAAACGCTCAAGTGTTTTAAATTCAGTGATTGCTTTTTTCCCACCACTTCGAACCGTTGAGACTCTTTTGTTTCCATCTTTCAAAAAAGATTCAATGCGAAACTCATCCGGAGGATTTCCTTCCACTAGCGCCAAATAGTATTTATCCGCATTTTTTAAAATCTCATCTATTTCCTTGTTTCGCTCTTCTGTAAGACCAAATAAAACAATTCCACTTGTCTCTAAATCCAATCGATTGACTGTTCTGATATAAGGAAGAGATAATTCTTTTTGCACAAGACCGGTGAAATTTTCCCGTTTCGGGTCTTTGGTTTCATGCACAGGAATACCTGCAGGCTTTACAGCGGCTAATAGAAATTCATCTCTATATAAAATTTCAATCATATCAAACAAGCCTTAGTAAGTTTTGTATTCGCAAAACCCATCTTGCCCAATTCCAATAAGTAATTAGGAAAAAAGGATTTTTCTCAAATTGAATCAAGGCACCTGTAACCGATAGACGAGATTTTATATTCTGTGTTTCATTATTTGCTCCATGAATCCAAATTGTTTTACCCTTTATATTCTCTATATTTTTATTTCCAATCTGAAAGCTTAAGAGCAAATCTCCTTCCAGTTTTTCTGGATACATAAAGGGAGCGTAAAACCCATGAAAAGTTAAATAAAAAACGACAGTCGTCTCTTCATAGTCTTTCGATTTAGCACTCAACACGCACATAAGTGGCACTCGAAGTATTTCTCTTTGAAAAAAATCAGGATTCACAAGACCTGCAAATAAAATACTAATCGAAACCATAAGAGGATAATTAATAAAAATACTCACATATTCATAAAACAAAATCTCTTTAAAAACTTTGCTTCTAATTTCCGGAAATAAAAAATAGAGAGTTATAAAAAACAAACTAATTAGAAAAGCAGTGCTGACAGAAAGAATCCGATTCAAACTCACTTTTTGGAATAGGTTCGTTTTTTTCTTAAAAACCTTCTGCTCATTGTAAAGCCATGATTCATATTTAGTATGCCTTCGAATCAATTCATAATCCAAAATGGATAAATGAATCAGATCTAATGCAAACTTAGGAAGAGAACTTCTAGCATACGCTGAAATAAATTCTACTAAGATAAAATTGAATACTAATAAGATTGGTAGAATCATTAAAAATTTTCCACCAGTGAATCCTGCTAGGTTGTAGAGAGCATGTGAGACATAACATAGAAGAAAACCTTGTAGCAAATAGGACGATCTATGTCTCTTTGCGGTAAACAGGTATTTTGCGGTGAAGTAACCGATAATTCCTCCATTTAATAAATGAAGAGCGGAGGATGTAATCGTACGAAGCATCATTGGCCAAAATGGGAGAACAGATGCATAGATTATATTCTCAATCAGACCAAATGCCCCGCCAAATACTAGTCCATAATAAAGACCATCATATAACACCTCATTTACCCTATTGTAAGAAAGAACCAATAAAATAAAGACGCATTTCACACTCTCTTCCACTAACGCTGAATAAATAAAAGCATTGTTTAGGATATTTTCCTGAAATCCCAACTTAGAAAGAGCAATTTGGATTCCTAGGGCTGAGCCGACAGCCGCAAAACCAAAAGAGATGGTGGCAATATAAACTCTTTCCTCTTTTACATAGATCAAGGGTGTATTATAGTGACGATCATAAGCAAAAAGAATTGCTCCACTGAACAGTAATATCAGAATAAAGTTGACATCGAACATCTTCTAGGGTACTTTTTCAAAAATCGAAAAAATTTACAGAAAATTTAAAAAAAAATTGTACATTTCTGTCGATTTCTTATTATGTCATAGAGAATAATTTCCGAGGATACTTATGCCCGAGTCTTTACAAAAAGTTATCGCCCAAATCAAAGAGCTATTTGATAAACTAGATAGCACTAAAAAAATCATTCTAGGAGCTGTGTTTGCGACCGTTGTGATCGCACTGATTATTCTATCCACTTTCTCTCTAGAAAAAAATGCAGTTATTCTCTTTAAAGACCTCCAACAAAAAGACTACGGTGAAATTACAAAAAAATTAGATGCTCTCGGTTATAGATATTCAGGAAGTGGAGACTCAGTGATTTCTGTGGATCCAGAGAAAAGACAAGAAATTATCACAAAGCTTGCACAAGAAAATTTAATCCCTGTTGGAGTGCAAGGCTGGGAATTATTCGATATCGAAAAATTCACTGAAACTCAATTTGATAAAGACGTTAAGAAATATAGAGCTCTCAAAGGTGCGATTGAAAAATCTCTCATGACTCTACAAAGCATTGAGAAAGCAGATGTGAACATTGCCTTTCCTGAAACAGAATATTTTTCGCAAGATGGTTCTACCACTCCCGTAAAAGCTGCCGTTATTCTCCACTTTGTTCCAGGAATAGAAGGTCTTTCCAGAAAAGAGATCAAAGGGATTGTAAATTTAGTTTCTCGCGGAGTTCCAAAATTAAAACCAGAAGATGTAAGTGTAGCTGACTCAACTGGAAAGATTATCAGTGACTTCGAAGAAGATTTAGAAAAAGAAAAAATTGAGCTCAGACTCATTCAAGAGAAAATGCGTATAGCAGATGCAGAACGTGTTAAAAAACTAGTCGATATACGCAACACTCTCCGATGGCTCCTAGCGGGAGAAGACCGAGTAGATGTAACTCGTTTTGAATATGATTTAAATTGGGATGAAGAATCATTTAAAGAAAATCTTGTTTCCCCTGTTATAGCAAAAGCAGACAATCCAAATACACCATATGATGAAACTGAATTAGTAGACGGATATTCCTTAAAAATTTCCGACAAAGAAACTTCTGAAAAATTCAATGGACGTGGATTTACTCCAGAAGGTCCGGCAGGGACTGAACCAAATATCCCTCCTGGATACAAAGACGTTGACTATCAAAAAGCAAATTACGAAAAAGATGAAAAAATTCGTAACTACGAATTCAATCGTAAAGTGAGAGATGTAAAGAAACAAAAATGGAAAATTGATAAAATTACTCTCGCTGTTGCGATAGACGGAATCTGGACTAAAAAAGAATCCGAAGATGGATACAAATTTGATAGAACTTATATCCCTGTTTCGGACGAAGATTTACGTAAAATCAAAAAGAATTTAGAAACAGCCATTGGAGCAGATAAAACTCGAGGGGATGTTGTAAACGTTATGTCTATCCCAAGAGATAGAACTGCTCAGTTTGCAGCAGAAGATGCAGAATTAGCGAGACAAAAAGCAATTCGAAATGCAATTATCATCTCTCTTGCAATTCTCACTTTCTTAATATTAGTTATCTTAATTTACAGAGCAATCAAGAAAGAAATCGCTCGCAGAAGAAGACTCAGAGAAGAAGAGTTAGCAGCTCAACAACAAATGATGAGAGAAGCAGCACTTCGAGTTATGGAAGAAGGAGGAGCCGATGTGGAGCTCTCTCTCGACGAAAAACTCAGAAAAGAATTATTGGAAAATGCGATCAACCTAGCAAAAGAAAAGCCAGAAGATGTAGCACAATTACTCAGAACATGGCTGTCTGAAGAGGAGGCAGGTTGACCCGCACAAAAAACCAAAACAGTAAAGCTGCAATTTTGTATAATCTGATCGGGGATCATCTTCCTAAAGAAGTCCTCGCTCAATTATCTCAAGATGAATTAGAAAAGCTTTTGCAAAAAGTAACGGCACTAAAAGCCCCCTCTGCAAATGAAGAGAAAAATGTTTTATCTAAATTTGCAGATACTTTTAATAAATATAGAGGAGTTTCTAATTCTGCTCTGCAAGCAAAGATTGCAAAAGAAATAGAAAAACTTATCCAAGAAACAGCTAACAATAAAGTATCAGCTATAGCAGAGCTTCGTAAGAAAAAAAGATCCGAGCTTGCACTCATTGTAAATGAAGAAGAGCCTAGACTCATCGCTCTTGTAATGAGTTTTGCAAATCCAGACGAAGCATCTTCTCTCATAGAAGACTTTCCAGAAAAGAAAAGAGAAGAAATTATTTACGAAATTCATAAAATTGATTTTCACTCTGAAACAGTTCGAAACGAACTAGAAAGATTTTTAAACTTTAAATATGAACTTATCAAAAACAACCAAACAGTTTCTAAAGTAAAAAATAGAGGAAGTAAAATTACTGCCGAGATATTAAGTCGTGTAAGTCCACATGTATCTTTCAGTCTATTTTCCAAAATCAAAAAGAAGAATCCAGACTTTGCAGAAAACATCAACAAACATTTTTATACAATCGAAGACTTACAATATGCAAACCGTTCTTCTTTAACAGAATTTCTTTCTAAGATTCACCCAATCGTGATCGCTTCTTCTTTCAAAGGAATTGAAACATCGGTAAAAGATCAACTTATAGAACGTTGTGAGCCATGGCTTGCAAAGCAAATTAGTTTAGAGATGGATTCAATGGGTCCAATCTCTTTAGCAGAAATTGAAGAAGCGCAAACAGCAATCATAACACTTCTCAATGAATCAATCGACAAAGGCACTATTAAATTATGGAAGGTAGGTTAATCAATGGCTAAATTAGTATTCAAACCAATGCAAATTGCGGAGACGCAATCTGGCAATGACGCTTTAGAACTTGCGATCCCTGAGAAATATAAAAAATTTCACAAAGCAGAGGAAGAAGAAGAGTTTGAAGTAGACCAAGAAGGGAATATAATTGAGCAATACCAAGGTCCTTCTATCGATGAAATCGAAGCTGAATTAGATCGCTATCGTCAAGAAACAGAAGAGCAAGTCCGTCAAATGCTTGCCGATGCAGAAGCAAAGGCAGAGAAAATTGTGGAAGATGGAAAGACAAGAGCCTTCCAACTCATCCAAGACTCCAAAGAAAAAGTTAAAACCGAAGAAGATTCCGGCCGAGCAAAGGCAGAACAAATCTTAGATCGCGCAAAATTAGAAGTAGAGCGTATGATCAAAGAAGCGGAAATGAAAGTTGCTGAGATAGAACATGAAGCATATCAAAGAGGATACGATGCGGGTCGCGAGGTTGGTTTCAAAAAAGGACAAGGAGAAGTTAGACGACTCATTGACCGACTTGGAACAATTGTTGGAAAGGCAATTGATATCAGAGAAGACATTATACAAGCTTCTGAAAAACAAATGGTCGAAATGATTTTAATCATTGCTCGTAAAGTAATTAAGGATGAAATCATTGAGAGAAAAGAAATCGTTCTAAATAACATCCGTGAAGCACTCAAACGTATTAAAGACAGAGATCGTGTGGATATTCGTGTCAACTTCTCTGACCTTGAAATCACAACCGCACATAAAGATGAACTTATTAAACTTATGGAATCTTTACGAAAGGTCAATATTTTCGAAGACTCACGGATCGATCGTGGTGGTGTTATCATTGAAACAGATGTTGGAGCAATCGATGCTCGTATTTCTACACAGCTCAAAGAAATTGAAGAGGCAATTCGAAACGCTGAACCAATCTAAAACTAAGCGATAGTAGTTACACTCCATGATTGAGAAAAAATTTACAGAAAAAATAGATATACTTTCTAAGTATAAGCTAATCGTTTCCAAGACAGAACCAATCCGTAAAAGTGGCAAAGTTTTAAAGGTTCTTGGAAACGTTATTTTTTCACAAGGTCCTCCTGATTCGAAGATCGGTGAGATCATGGAAATTGAAAGACAAGACGGAAAAGGCTATCTTCAATGTGAAATTATCGGATTCGATGGTCACAAATATACACTTATGCCATTGGGCGAAGTCAGTGGAATCTTTCCGAAAGCATTTGTTTTTTCTTCAGGAAAAAAACTAACCATTCACGTCGGGAAAGAACTTTTAGGTAGAGTTTTAAATGGAGCTGGAAGACCGATAGACGGTAAAGGTATTATTGTAACAGGAGAAGAAAGGTCTCCTGAAAATGAAACTCCAAATCCACTCGATAGACCAATCATCAGAGAACAAGTTGTAACAGGAGTCAGAGCCATTGATGGACTTCTTACAATTGGACGTGGACAAAGAGTTGGAATTTTTTCTGGTTCGGGTGTTGGTAAGTCCACACTCCTAGGAATGATTGCACGATATACAAATGCAGATGTGAATGTAATCTCACTCGTTGGAGAGAGGGGTCGTGAGGTAAATGAATTTCTAGAAAATGAAATTGGGCAAGAAGCAATGGCAAAGACGGTTGTATTTATTGCAACATCAGACGCACCCAAAATGCAACAGGTAAATTGTGCGTTACTTGCAACATCTGTAGCAGAATATTTTAGAGATCAAGGTTTGCATGTAAACTTGATGATGGACTCTCTCACTCGATTTGCCCAGGCAAATAGAGAGATTGCAGTTTCTTATGGAGAACCTTCAATCACACGTGGTTTTTCTGCATCGGTATTTTCTAAATTATCAAAACTAATTGAAAGATCTGGAACATCCAAATCGGGCGGAAGTATTACAGGAATTTATACAGTCTTAACCGAACCAGATGAAATGAATGATCCAGTTGCCGATGCCGTAAGAGGTTACATCGATGGTCATATAGTATTATCTAGAGAACTTGCTGAGAGAAATCATTATCCTGCAATTGATATCCCCTCTTCTTTATCAAGAGTGATGCCGTATATCGTTGGAGAAGACCATAAAATGTATTCTGATTTTGTAAGAGAATTGATTGCAACCTACAAAAAATCAGAAAAACTGATTATGTTAAATGCGTATGTAAAAGGTGCAGATCCCAAAACAGACTTAGCTATCAGTAAGAAAATAATGATAGATGAATTCTTAACTCAGAAGATAGAGCAGAAAGTAAACTTTCAGGATATGCTTTATCAATTAAGAGATATATTCTTAACGCCTGTAGATGATGAGTTGTTATAAACATGAAAAAGTTTGAGTTTGATTTAGAGACAGTCCTAGAACTTAGAAAAATTAGAGTGGATGAAGAGTTAAAAAAACTTTCCATCATCGTTGGGAATCTTAACCGTCTTCAAAATGAAATCAAAGATAACAATCGAATTATTCTAAACTCAACTACAAAGTATTCTGGGTCAGACATTAAAACTTTAAGATTATTTGAAGGGTATATAAAAAGCTTATATTTGCAAAATGAAACCTTACAGAAAAGTATGAATGAGCAACAAGAAATTTTGCAAGAGGCTAGACAAAGAGTCATTGAAGTAGAAAAAGATGCTGAAGTTTTAGAAATATTAAAAAGAGACGCATGGAAGGAATTCCATGAGAAAATGCTTAAGCAGGAAAGATCGGAAGAGGAAGAGGTCACAAACAATGAATTTATTCACGGGAGAAAACAACCAGATGAGAAAACTGAAACACCTACTGTTAAAATCAAAAAGAAAATTAAGACAGTTAAGTCCGATAAAAGTAAACCTAAATCAGAGTATGAAAAGCTCATGGAGTATGCCGAATCTCTCAAACAAAAGCGATGAAGGAAACTCTTTTGTAAGCCTTTTATATAATATTAATTCAGAAAAGGCTCCCAAGGACATAAAAATTCAAAGCTCACTTGTCAGACTTACAAATAAGGTAAATGAACTAGAAGCGGCAGTATTTAGACTCGATAAAGCAATACACGATTATAACTAAGGAGTATCTATGGGAACGATGGCCGACAAGGCGAGAATTTTATATCTGTTATTATTAATTTTATTTCTACTAACGGTTGGTTTTTTTATTTTTGATTATTATGGGCTCATTGATGCAGATGAAATTTTTCCTGCTCTTGCAAAGAAACCAAGTCCTGTCAATTGGGATAAAGAATCGCCAACGGAAGTTGAAAAATTAGAATATAAAAAAGCACGAGAAAAGTTAGATGAAGAAATTGCAGAGATAGAGAGAATTCGCCAATCTTTAGATGAAGAAAGAGAAAAGCTTCAAAATGAAAACGAGAAATTGAATGAAATGAAAAAGAGCATTCAAGAAAAAGAAAAACAAATGGCGATGGCAAAAAAAGATTTGGAGAAGCGAGAGGCAAAGGTGAAAGTTCTAGCAAATAAGATTGCGAACATGCCACCACCAAAGGCTATCGCTCTATTAGAAAACTGGCCTGACCAAGACATCATTGACGTTTTTAAACAAATGGATAAAGACGCAGAAGAAGAAGGCACAAACACCATCACAAACTACTTAATTACTCTATTTAAAGATCCAAAAAGACAAGCGACCATTACGAACAAATGGTTGGATCATGAAGCAGACAGAATACCAAATGATAACACAAGTGTTCTTACTGAATAACTAAAAGCAAAGAGCAGATTCAATCAACAGTTATATGTTTCTGCTCTTTTGCATCCTTATTGTAACATTTTAATTTCTCTGATTTAGCACAAGAACCAGTATAGCCCGCAACTCCACCACAATCAGCTCCCAAAACATCTTTACAAACATCTTGCGCCTTTCGTCTATCAGCATTTGAATCCCCTTCAATACAAACCTTAATAGATTCTATCTTACGAAAAGAATAACATTTAGCAGATAAAATGGAATTAATAAATAAGCCAGAAAAAAGAATAGATACTATGAAAAAGCGATACATAAAAACTCCTTTTAATTTTTACTCTCGTTTTTCCAGAGAAATAAAAAAGAAAAGATCGACAATAGGATTTAAATTTTATTCAGAATAAAATGATTGCAGATTTCAAAAGCAGCTAATTGATATTAGCCGCTTTTAATCAAACCAGAAATGGTATTTTTATAGAATTATAGATTTTTAAATTTGGAACTCACCTTCAAAGACAGTTGTAGCAGGACCTTTCATTATAATACTTCCTGATTCTGTCCACTCAATATAGAGAGTTCCACCTCTTAAATCAATTCTAGTTTTTTTGCCAGCTCGATTTGTTAGGTTAGCTGCTACATGAACAGCACAAGCACCCGTTCCACAAGCTAACGTTTCCCCCGCACCACGTTCCCATGTTCTCTGATAAAGATGATCTTTTCCTCGAATGGAAACAAATTCAACGTTAGTTCTCTTTGGAAATAAGGGATGATGCTCTAAAATAGGACCTATTTCCGTTACTGGAAACTGATCTGAATCTTCAACAAATATAACAGCATGTGGATTTCCCATACTTACAGCAGTAAACTTTATTTTATATCCTTTTATATCAATCGTATGCTCGATGATTGGATCTGTGCCTGGAAGTAATACGGGAACTTTTTCAGGAACTAAAATCGGTTCCCCCATATCAACAGTCACCATATTTACTTTTCCATGTGCGTCAGTCTCCATATTTAGTTCCAAGACACCTTTACCGGTTTCAATTTTTGGAGTTTTACTAGAAGTAAGTTTATAATCAAATATATACTTACCAACACATCGAATCCCATTTCCGCACATTTCAGAAGAAGACCCATCAGAGTTATACATATCCATCATAAAATCAGCTTTGTCTGATTTGCGAATAAATATAACGCCATCACTTCCAATACCAAAATTTCGATTAGACAATTTTTGAATTTGATCAGGGGTTAAACGTATGTTTTCTTTTGTTGCGTCGATATAAACATAGTCATTGCCTATGCCTTCCATTTTTGTAAATTTAATCTTTTGCAAAGTTTTGTTTCCTTATGAATTAGACTCGGTGAGTTTTTAAAATATATTCCTAGAATCAATAGCCTTCACCGATAAAAATTACGATATTTATTTCAAACTCTTCCTTTCAAATCGTTTTTTACCGGTGACCTTCGATGGCAATTAGTTTTCCCTTGTTTTGAGTAAGGTCAAACTATTAGCGGATAATCCTTATTTACCTGTTCCTGTTGCAGTTGCTAAATCGATAGATAAGTCAAACTTGAATTTATTTATATCGATTTTTGGCTCATACCAAACTCCATAGTCACCCGCTAGTATAAACTTTTTAATATAGCTTTGTGTAAGGGCTTCTGTTGTAACTTTATCATAGTGACGTATGTCAATCTTAGCAGAATCTTTATTAAGCGCTCCAATGAGAGCCGCGACATAGGTCTGACGGTTTTCTGTATCTGTATTAATTTTTGCAAAACCAGCACCAATCAATCCTTGGATTTGATCCCAATCAGTTCCTACAAAGTCTTTCCATTTTTGAACGGATGGATGAGAAGGAGAAAGATTTTTTAAAACAAAATCAACGACTTCCGGATAAAGAGTAGAAGCCCCATGTGCCACAAATAAAATTTCTGGATTAATAGAATCTGCAATTTTCAAAAGTTGATGTGCTAGTTCAATATTTAGTTTTACTTTGTGTCCAGGCTTTCCTTTATTTGGTCCATGCATGGTGCCTATCGTTGGCGCAAGCATTAAAACTCCAGTGCCTTTTACGAATTGTTCTAACTCTTCTGGGTTTGTATAAGTGCTATGGTCAGACTTAGTATCTTCATCTTCTTCACCAGCCAAAACTCCCAACTCCCCCTCAACCGATAGTCCCAGAGGGTGTGCCATATTTACGACTTCTCTTGTAAGATCAATGTTATCACTCAAAGGCATTGCTCTTTCTGCTTTGTGATCTGTTGAATTATCTGCCATCACAGATGTATAACCTTGAACAGCCGCTTGCACAACCTTACGACCAGATTCGGAAATATAATCACCATGGTCTAAATGAGTTGCTATTTTAATTTTTGATCGTTTAGCGAGCTTTGCAACATATTCAGAAGTTACTTCAACACCAAAGGTTTGATCACCTAAACCAAATGATTTTAAAGCGCTATTGGAAAAAGCTAAGATTGCACTCGCACCTAACATCTCAGCAGCAGAAACCGCAGCATTAATAGATTGAAATGTAGTTACGTTAAAAGCAGGAATCGCATATCGTTCTCCTTTTTGATTTCCCTTAATTCCATTTTTAGCTTGAATTAGAAGACTGTGTGCGGAAGCCATTCCATCCGAAAATTTTCTGGATGTATTGATTACTGGTGGTTTAGATGACATTTTTTACCTCATTGGAGTGATTAATCGAACTCTAATTAGAAATTAAAAAGTTTAGTTTGTATGCCAAGTATTTTTTAAAGCCAGCCTAACTCCTTGCGAATGTATTCCATCCGAATTCGATTGTGAAATATATCAAAAATTCCAAACACAGAAGCTGATCGTATTTGAACTATTGGTTGATTCTCCTCAAATAAAAATTCTACTTTGTCTGGAAATCTGAAAACCTTTGTGAAATAATAAGTTCTAATATAAAAATTTTCCGGATCTGCCATTACATGAACATTCTCTTTGCTATCTAATAATTTTTTCAATTGATCATATGCTTCTTGCTTTGTTTGATTTTCATATTGATACGGTCGGATGCTGTGAATAGGATTCAATTTCCAACTCTG
The DNA here is from genome assembly GCA_035345875.1 of Leptospiraceae bacterium. Lineage (GTDB taxonomy): Bacteria > Spirochaetota > Leptospiria > Leptospirales > Leptospiraceae > UBA2033. The sequence continues at coordinate 43,345 of DAORDH010000004.1, forward strand.
AGAGGAAACACAATTTGGTGTAGGTGGACAATAGTTCAATTCTCCATCATACACCCCTGTTCTAGGTCCAATAAAACTAGAACAGCAAATCAATAGAAAAGTAAGGATTGGTTCCGGAGCCATAATTATACTTTTCTGTTTACTCCCTTTATTATTTTTGGAAATCCACCTGGATCTAAAACACATGCGGCAGCCGCTACACCTCCCATCATTGCTCCCGTGATGCCTAACGCCATTGCATCTGTGCCAGCTAAATAAAAATTCTTTAAAGGAGTTTTTGGTCCTAACCATTTAATTTTAAATCTCTCCGGTGTTGAAGCGAGTCCATAAAATTCTCCATTCGATCTACCGGCGAGTTCAATATAAGTCAATGGCGTGGATAATTCTGTATAATCTACCAAATCCTTAAATCCTGGATATTTTTTTTCAACAAGGTTTAATAGACCCTCTGCAATTTTTGATTTTAATTTTTCATAATCATCCCCACGCTTTTTCCACTTAGAGTTTTCCCATTGAGTAAAATCATTGTAATCAGCAAAAGATATAATTTCAGCTGTAAAACCTTTTGCAGAATGATTTTTAAGGGAAGGAAAAGAGAGATAGCAAGCCCTTGGATTTCCAGCAAGTAAAGAATTAGCAGCATTAGCCGCTTCCAAATCGTGATCATAGGATTCATAGATCCAGCTATTTTCCCCTTTAAAACCCATTTCTCTTGGATCATTTTTTAAACCGAGATAGAGGGTAACAGCGCTTTTCCCCCTTGGCAACTTCTTTAACTCTTCAATGTATGACTCGGAAATATGACCTTTCATTAATTCACCATAAGTATGAAGGGCACCTGTGCATGAAATCACAGTTTCTGCTTGGTATATTTCTTTTCTCTTTTCCCCTCGCTTTTTTTGCACTTCCACTCCAATTACTGTATTGTGATCTACAATCAATCCAGTAACCATAGAGGATAACAAACATTTTCCCCCATTTGCTTCAATAATAGGCTCAGCATATTTTGCAATAGAACCTGCTCCCCCTTCCGGGTAAATCGCTCCATCGAGATAATGAGTTGCAATGATAGAATGAATCAGAAATGAGCTTTTAGAGGGAGGCAAGCCATAATCTCCCCATTGACTCACTAAAAGAGATTTCAATTTTTCATTTTTAAAATTCAAATCCAAATAGTCCTTTGTAGTTGATAATGCAATACTCTCTGTTTTTTTATTCCATAAGCGAATGAAAAATCCAAAGAAGGATGGAACTAGAGTTGCCATCATATTAAGAGTTGCCCACTGCGTTGCCTTTTTCATATCTTTAAAATATTTTTGGATCGATTTTGTCTCATCTGGAAATGATTTGGATAGTTTTTGAATATACTCGTTCTCATTTGATGGAACGGTAAACGTCATATCCGGATAAATAAACCTTTCAAATTCATAAGGAAGAGAATTCCACTTTATATTTCCATTACTTATAAAATTATAAACTCTCATCGGAAGGCTATTTTTATCCATATTTCCAATATAATGAAGACCAACATCCCAACTATATTTTACTTTTCTTTTAAATTCGTGCGTTAGTCCACCTAGCTCCCAATGTTGTTCCAAAACTAGAACCCGTTTATTTGCTATTTTAGACAATAGAGTAGCTGCTGCCAACCCACCAATACCAGAACCAATCACGATCACATCATATTTGTTTTCCATATACCCTCCTCAGCGTATAAAAGGAACTCCCTCTAAAGCCTGCATTAATGTAAAAACCATAAAACTAAAATATATAATAGACAAGAGGCTAATGATAATTTTCCCCATCTTATAATCATATCTAAATCTAAATAAAAACATTCCGAACAACGGTAAGATCTGCATCCCATGTAAACCTAAAAAGTGAGCAATTCTTAAATCTCCTCCAGTGCGTGACCAACTTGTAAAAGGAAGTCTCTTTGTTTGATCTTTTTCATTAACACTATGTGAACCCATTGTGAATCCAATTGGACTTTTATTTGCCTCAATTTTTTTTAAGTCAGCAGAGCTAGGTTGTGTCATCGTAAAAGCCATTGGCATTGAGAGGAAACTAATGATTAGCCCCATTCGAATAGAAAATAAAAATATATTTCTACCTAGAGGTATTGAAAAAAAACCTTTTATATAGATAAAAAAAGCCAACCATACCAAAACGATCGCAACTGCCATAATCTGAAATAAAACCATATCCTCTAAAGTTAAAAAATTAAAATGACTCATTCTTCCGCGAGCGGCTTGAAAATAGATTATAAGCAATTCTAATATAAGACCATAGGAAGTTATTTTATTTGCCCAAACCAGAAATCTTTCACTCGGAATAAATCTTACAAAATATATAAGAGTGATTGAATAGATTAAACTTGAGATTGCAAATTTTAGAGGCTTTAACCAAAGAGGAGTATAATTTAAAACTCTACCATCAAAAACAAATCCAAAAGAAGAAATAAGAAAACAAATAAAAGAGATATAAAATAATATTTTAAGATCAAAATTTTCTTTTGAAGTTTTAAAGAATCTGAGGCTAACCATAATTATCTTCTATTTTAAATTTTTAATTTCTTTTAAATCCTGCATAATCCAAAACATCATCTCAAAACTTTCCCCTACATCTTCTGTGCTACCTAAGTTTGCAATTATATAGGAATCATATTCTGGTGAATAAAATAGAAGCGTTCCTAGAAGGCCAGAATGACCATAGAGTTCAGGTGTTTTAGGCATTAAAAACGACATATCATTGAAGCGAACAGTCATTAATCCTTTGCCATAATAAATTCCATCTAGAAATTTATTTTTGCCAACCAAGGAGGAATAATTTAGATTAGAGATGAGTTTTCCCTTGATAAGTGCTTGATGAAAAAGAAGTAAATCTTGAGCTGTAGAAATAATTCCGCCCCCTGCCCAATCGGCACTTATACTTTTATAATTTGTTACATCTTTATCCCCTAGCATCATTGTAGAAATTGGGGCTAACTTTGATTTGTCGATAGGTTCACTTCTTAAGTAAACATATGAATTTTTCATTCCCAGTGGAGAAAAGATTTTCTCTTGAATGATTTTCTCAAAACTTTTATTTGTAATTTTCTCAATAATAAGTCCAAGTAAGATAAATCCAGTATCTGAATAATGAAATTTTTCACTAGGTTTTCCCACTGCTTTTTTATTGAGTCTTGTATAATCTAAAATTTCTTTCGGAGTCCATAATTTATCTGGATTCTTTTGAATTTCGTCTAGTAGGGATTTATCGTTTTTATCTAGGGCTTCAAAATAATCCGCAACTCCTGATGTGTGTTCGAGTAAATCGGAAATTGTAACCTTTTCTGAATAGTCAACACCCTCATATACAAATAAATTTTTCAATAAATCTGGACTTAATACTTTACTGATACGATCGTCTAACTTTAATTTACCGCTTTCAATAATTTGATAAATTAAAACGGTTGTAAATATCTTACCAATACTTGCTACATGAAAAGGTTGATCTTTTTTTACAGGAATAGTTTTAGAGTTATCTAAAAATCCTGCACTCGATTCTATGTGAACTTTTAGAGTATCGGAATGAACTAATAAAGTAGCTGCCTTACTAAATTTTGATTTAGCTATAGTCTTTTGAAACGTTTTAACAATGTTTTCTTCGCCTTCTTTTATAGAGGCAATACTGCATTGCATAAAGAATAAGAAAATTAAGACAGTTGTATATTTCATGGGAGGCTCCTTATTTAGTAACTCATTTGAATCGTAAGAATTTTCTGAGGCTCTTCTACTGAGAAGGATGTATCTTGAAACTTGGGAGGTCCTAGGATTGAGCCTTTTGCGTTATTTGAAAAACCATATCCCTCTGAGGGAATGCCAATCATATTTCGATCTAATTTGCGATTTTCATTTTCATCATGATAAATAGCAATTGCATATTTACCATATTCCACCTTTTCAAAAACAAAGTATACACTTGCATCCGAGCTAATCTTACTTACGTATGCAAAATTTTCATTTTTAAAATCTGCATCGCTCTTATAAATAGCAATATTTACAGTTCCTTTTTTATTTTTTACTCCATCAATTCGAATCATTAGTTTTGAAAAATTTGTCTCTGTAAAAGATGGAAATGCAAAAAATAAAATTCCTATCAGAAATATTTTTTTTAGTCTCATTTAGCTCTCCTATAATTTTGATTCTACGACGCGTATCGTTTCATCTATCCATTGAATATAAGCCTTTTCATATAACTCACCCATTCTGCGAGTGGCTTCCCATAAAATTGAATCCTTTGCACAAGCCGGGTTTTCTTTTTTAGCATCTTTAATTACTTTTGCCGTTACGTTTATATAGGTATTGAGTTGATTCTCATGTAATTTTTTTTGGATGCGAAGTTCTGAAAGGATACTTTTCTTATCCTGATTCGCGGAGAAAAAGAGTTTTAATAGAAGTTCATCTTTGTTTTGCGGGATATCCGTCAAAGGCGTCTCTAACCAAGTATTCAAATCTTCCTTTCCAAGCTTAGTAATTGTATATCTTTTTCGATCAGGCTTATCTTCCTGATTTTCAATTTCTGATTTTAGTTTCTTCTCTTTTTCTAATGATTTTAAAGTCATGTAAATCTGACTCAATTTGGAGTGCCAAAAAAAACTAGTAGACCCATCCATTGCTTGTTTCAGTTCATATCCAAACATAGGACGGTAATTCAAATAACCTAGAATCGCATACTTTAGCATTGAATCTCAGTTCCCTTTTTAAAATATATCATAGTTTATATATAAATTTTTATATATAAAAGTCAAGCCTATTTCGGACAAAAAACTAGACTCAGTTTTTACAATTGAGAATCAAAAAAGGTAGAAATTAAAAAGAAAGCTTTTATCACTGTTAAAAGTATGAAAGATTGGGTTTGGAATTGGACATTTTGGGAATTGATTTTCTATTCATCAATACTGAATCTATTGATTTTCGTTGCTTGTATTTACACAGGTAGAATTTTTCAAAAATTTTTTCAAAAGAATAAAGCTTACGAGTTAATGGCAGAAAATTTTTCTAAAATAGAAATTGTTTTTTCTATCTCCACAGTGCTAATCAATACAATTATTTTGCTACTAGGCTGGGTTCTATGGAAAAATCATTTTATAAAAATCAAAACAGATGACTCTATGCCAATTATAGTTTTCGATGCACTTGTATTATTTTTATCTATGGACGTTTGTATGTATTTTTTTCATAGAATCGCTCATAATCCATTTATTTTTAATTTAGTTCACACGACACATCACGAATTTAAAAATCCGAAACCAGTCACATTGTTCGTATTAAATCCATTTGAAACAATCGGATTCGGAGTTTTATGGCTAATACTGCTTTGCCTCTACTCCTCTTCTTGGTATGGAATGATTTTTTATTTAAACCTGAATACACTTTTTGGTTTAATTGGTCATCTAGGGGTAGAACCATTTCCATCTAATTGGGTCAGAATTCCAATTCTCTCTAAAATCACAACAGGAACGTTTCATATTCTGCACCATCAAAATTTAGATTACAATTTTGGTTTTTATACAACCATCTGGGATGAGCTATTCAATACAACTCATCCTGAATATAAATCTAGATTCGAAGAGATTGCATAACGTCTCTAAAACTTTCCTCTTTATTTTGAAAAAGATACAAAGCATTGCAAAGAGCGCAAACATTTCTTCCCTAAAAAATGAATGAAAAATAAAATGAATTTGGAAAGGAAAAAAAAGATTATAGATAATATGCAAATTTATATAGCAGAGCTCAAAGGCAAGATTTCATTTGTAAATGAAAGCAATACTTCGTTTAAAGAAATTTCGTATAGCACGGGGAGTTTTTTTTCAGATGTGGATACTGTGATACAATCCGCTATTCCAAGATTTAGATTAAGAGATATACCTGCTAAGAGTTATGTTATCATTGAAGATGTAGATGTATATGAAGATGGAAGAATTATTTATTCCAATGCAAAATTTGTTGAAACAAATGGAGAGATCACGGAAGTAAGGTATCTCAAAAAAATAGAAATTCTCCCTAGCGATCCATTTCCAGGAAAACTCGTTGAAAGAGAGTTAGAAGAAATCAGTTAGGTTTTAGGGTTATTGAAAAAGTTCTCTGCTGACAAAATGAAGCGGATTATTCTTTTATAAAAAAGAATTTCGTGCGTCTGCTTCTTTTCGTTACGACAAAGGAAATTTAATTCCGGTTAAGATTAAATATAGAAAAATAAATAGTAAACAATTGATTGAAACACGGCTGCTCAATTCGCACAATGCTTGACTTTATACATAAGAATACATAGAATGTTATGTATGAATACTACATTGAATTTAGATAAAGACTTATTAAACCAAGCTTTAAAATTATATCCAGATAAAACTAAAAAAGCAATTGTTGAAATGGGATTGCGTGAGTTGATTCTTGCCTCAGAGCGAAGAGAACTAGCTAAACTTTTTGGATCTCAAAAAAATTTAATATCACCCAGAAGAGTTCGCAAATAATGATTCTTGTCGATACAAATGTATGGGTAGAATTTTTTCGTGGGAGCAAATCTAGTATTGCCTTGTCAGATTCGATTGAATCAGGTGACGTATATTTGCATCCATTCGTTCTTACTGAATTAATTCTAGGTGGATTAAAAAAAGATATACAAATACGAATGGAAAATTTTGTAAATGTCTCCATTCTCTCGGAAATACAATTACGCAAATTTATTGCAGAAGAAAAATTATTTGGTAGAGGACTTGGTTTTGTAGATATTCATTTGCTTGCCTCCGCAAGAATCCAGAATTGTAACTTATGGACATTTGACTCTTATCTGAAAAAAGCTGCCGATTACTTAGGTATAGATACAATCTAATTTAGAAATAAAATTTTTATTGCGGCTAGCGCTAAATTCCCGTCTTTCTCTCACCTTAGTGTGCTCTAAATAAAATAAATTTTTAATAAAATTAATCAAAAATCTATGCAATCAAAAATAATCCAATCCATCCTCTTTCATAGAATATTGGAAAATGGAATCGTGCTAGCGAATGATTTATCTAGGGAGTTCATCGCTTTTGCAATAAGCAGTAAACTGAAAAATCATTTTCTATATTGCGGCTAATGATTCGTAAGCTCTAAAATGGGATTTTTTACTGATATTGTTTGCTTAGAAAATCTAGAGTCTATTACTCTCATAGAAACTGATTCAGGCAGGCTTATAAGGCATGTAAGACTAGTAGAAAAAACCTTTGCTTAACAAGGGTATTTGAATCAATGGATAATTAAACAAAGAAGATCTAAAAAAAGGGATTTCAAATGGCGATAATTGATGAAATTAAAAGAGAACTCAGTAAAGTAAACCACCCAGAACAAAAAAGAGATTTAGTCTCTCTTGGAATGCTCGGTGATATCAATCCAACAGATGATGGATTTTTAATTAAAATCAAAACACCTACTGCAGATAGAAAATTACAAATTGGTCTGGAAGCACAGATCCGTCAGTCCGTATCTAAAATTTCCAATATTGGAAAAATTAAAATTAAATTTGATGTAGACCCAAATTTAAAATTTGATGACGGGAATAGAATTCCGGGCGTGAAAAGAATTATCGCGATAGGCTCCGGTAAGGGCGGTGTCGGCAAATCAACAGTAACCGCTAATCTTGCGATGCTCATTGCAAGCAAAGGTTATAAAGTTGGTCTATTAGATGCAGATATTTACGGACCTTCGATTGGAAAACTTTTTGGAATCAATGGAAGAGTCGCTCTTGGAACAGATGAAAATAGAATTGAGCCAGTTCAAAAATACGGCATTAAAATTATTTCTTTCTCCTTTTTAGTGGATCCAAACCAACCAGTGGTTTGGAGAGGACCAATGCTTGGCAAAGCACTCGAACAATTTTTATACGATGTGATTTGGGGTGAATTGGATTACTTAGTAATTGATTTACCTCCAGGAACCGGAGATGTGCAACTATCGCTTGCGCAATTAATAGATATAAATGGAGCAGTGATTGTAACAACTCCACAAGCCGTAGCAACGTTAGACGCCTCAAAAGCCGGATCTATGTTTAATCAAGTTAAGATTCCAATCCTTGGAGTCATTGAAAATATGAGTTATTTCATTCCTCCAGATCTTCCAGATCGAAAGTATGCAATCTTCGGCGAAGGCGGAGGACAAAAACTAGCTGATTCATTTAAATCTCCACTCCTTGGAAAAATTCCTATGATGATGGAAATCATGCAGTCAGGAGAAAATGGAAATCCAATCGTCCATGCAGATAAAAATAGTCCAGTAGTGAAAGCGTATGATGAAATTTTTACTCAACTAGAAAAAGAAATTCTAAACTGGGAATAATAGAAATGAAGAGCTTGTAGATGTATAAAAATTTATTTATTATATTTATCTGTCAGGCTCTTGTGCAAAGTGGAAGTATACTTATGACTTCCACAAATACCATGATTGGATTGGAAATTACTGGAAGTCAAACTCTTTCCACTATGCCAGTCGCATTCAATACAATTGCAACCCTCCTTCTTACAATTCCTGCCTCTTTCTATATGGCACGATTTGGCAGAAAAAGTGGATTTATCTTAGGAATTTTATTCGCTCTTGTGGGGATAAGTCTTGTTATCCTCGGAATATCTCAAAAGAATTTCATCATTTATTGTCTTGGGACAATTTTTATTGGATTTCAAAGTTCTTTTTCTACCTATTTTCGTTTTGCAGCTGCAGAAGTAGTGCATAGAGATTTTAAGTCTAGAGCAGTTTCCCTTGTCCTAGCGAGCGGTGTCATTGCTGCACTCATCGGACCGAATCTTTATAAATGGGGTCTTAGTGTATGGAAAGATTTACATTTCATAGGAGGATTTATTCTCTCCTATCCGCTTTATTTTATTGCATTTAGTGTAATTCTCTTTTTAAATACAGGCAAACAGGCTACACTCGACTGGAAAAAAAGTAAGTCCATCAAGGATTTATTTCTACATACCCCTCTTCCTAAAATTATAGGTATTGGATCGATAGCGTATGTCGTCATGGTTTTGATCATGACTGCAACACCACTTGGCATGAAGCATCATCATTTTGAAATGAATGACATCACGCAGATCATTCAATTTCACATTTTAGGTATGTTTGTTCCTTCTTTTTTTACAGGAAGTCTGATTAAAAGATTTGGGGATAGAAAAATCATGCTCATCGGCACCTTCCTTTTTTTAATTTGTATTGGGATCAATTTTATAGACCATACATTTCTTCACTTTGCCTATTCACTGATATTACTTGGAATTGGATGGAATTTTTTGTATGTAGGAGCAACAACACTACTTTCCTACCAAATTCATCCAGAAGATCAACCAAAAGCACAAGCGATAAATGATTTTGTTGTAACAGGGTTCTCTGCCATTTCCATTGCAACCTCTGGCTCCTTACATGAACTTCTAGGTTGGGTCAATGTAAACCTAATTGCGATACCAATAACAATCTTGGGGATAATTATAATTATCCGGAAGAAGTAGTTCTTTTAGGAATGGTGAAGAAAAAAATACTTCCCTTCCCAAGTTTACTTTCCACCCAGATTCTTCCCCCATGAAGTTCCGTAAATTCTTTACAGATTTGTAAGCCAAGACCAACACCTGACTCTCCTTTAGTTCCTCTCTCGGAAGCGTTAACACCTGGCTCAAAAAGGCTCTTTAATTTTTCTTTTTCGACTCCAACACCGTTATCTTGCACGAAAAAAGTAATTTCCTTCGGAGAATTTTTAGAAATACCAACAATGACCTTACCTCCTTCGATGGAAAACTTAATTGCATTTGAAATTAAATTACGAAAAATAGTGGTTAACAAGTTTTCATCTGCAAAGAGAGACAGATTGATTTTAATATTATTTTCAATTATGATTTGCTTAGCTTGAGCGTTAGGTCTTAATAGTTGAATCGTTTTTTCGGCAATCTCCCTGCACTTCAATTCTTTAGGGGAAAATACGATGATTCCTTTCTGTGATTTTGCCCACTCTAAAAGATTTTCTAGAAGAGAATAAATATTCTCTGCAGAACTTTGAAGCAACTTTTGAAAATTTTTTTTGTCCTTCAATTTGACTTTCTTTCTATTTGACTGAATCATCTGAGTTGCCATTTTAAAAGAATCAACGGGACCCAAAAGATCGTGGGCAATAAGGGATAAAAATGTATCCTTATCTTTATTCATCGAAGCAAGTATTTGATTTTTCAATTGTAATTCTTTTGTTTTCTCCTCAACCTTCAGACTGAGATCTTCATTGAATTTTTCGAGTGATTGTGTGTATTTCTTTTCTGCGACTTCTTTTTCGAATTGAAAAATATTAATTCGATCAGCCAAAGCAAGACTGAAAAATAAAGCTTCTAAAATTACTCCTAGAAATGGAATTACTTCAAATATAAAAGTAGATTCAATTTTACCTGCTATACGAAAGAGTCCAGTAAGCATCCCTGTAGTCCATAGAGTCCAAGCTAACGCATAAAAACGAGCCTCTCGTTTTCCTTTATACCAAAAGTAATATCCTAAAAATGGATACAAAACTAAGAAACTACTTAGAAACATTACCAAATCAGAAGCAAATGCTTTGTATCCTAGAATGGCTCCGCATATAGGTAATATATGTAACACTGCAAGTAATTTTAAAAACAGATCGATCTTACTTGAAAACTTTTTTGTTTCTAAAAAACTGATTGTGAATGTAGCCGCATTCATAAATACCAGTGCAGGAGATAAGGTAGGGATTAGATCAGTAAACCAAATCCAATCTTTCCAGATTACATAGTATCCAATTCCTGTAAAGCTACAACCCATTAAAATAATCGATAGTTGATAGAGTATATACCAAATATAGGCTTTGGTTCTTGTTGAGATGTAAAAGAATAAATTGATAAAGACTAAAGTAAAAACACCAATCATCGAACCTGCAAAGAAAATATGATAGAAATTCGAGTTATTTTGAAATTCTTTCGGTGTCCAGATTTTCAAAGCAGTATTAAATCTACCTTCTTTTTCATAGGCTAGGCGAATAAAAATTCTACATTTTTCTTTGGGAGATATCTTTGCAGGATATAAGTTGCTCCCATGCGGAATCAATCTTTCCTCAAAAAGACGATGGTCGCCAATGTGTAGCTCTTTCTTTATTTCTAAGTCATGAATAGAATAAAAATCAACAAAATCAAACTGATGATAAACAACTTGCAAAATCCATTCAATTGGTCGATCAGACGAATTCTCGAAATCGATTCTAAGCCAAATAGCACCTGGCTCAATCCCTAAACTTTTTTTTTCTTTTATAGGTCTAAAAGATTCGGATAGAATAACGTCTTTGATATTTAGTTTTGCATTCGGATCGGCAAGGAAATAATAATTTTCAATCAGAATCCCGTTCATCTTTTTCTCTACAGAAAAAGTTTGAGCATTTAAAAGATTTGGGATTCCCAAAAACAGAAATAGTAGAATAAAATTCAATCGATGCAAATACATTGTAAATGGCATTTCAAAAAACACTCTAACAAGGTGTTATTAAGTCAACTCAATCTGAGGTATTTGATTTAAAATAAAAATCAGTTTTTTAAGGATGGGAGTAATTCTTGTATAGAAACATTAAAAGCTCTGTATTGTTTTGAACCTGAAACCTTTTTCTCATTTTGTAAATGTAGCTCTGAACTGTTTTTTCTGATTTTTGAATCGACTCTGCAATTTCTTTATAGGAAAGATTCTGTTCAAGTCCTTTCACTATTTTCTCTTCAATTGTATTGAGAGTCACTTTCACATCTGAAGAATCTTTATATCTTTTTAACTCTTCTGAACAGTAGGAAACTCCATTTAGAGTCATCTCCACAATACTAGGCATTAAAGAATAAGAATCTTTTTTTAAAACATAAGAGTCAGCACCGTGCTTTTTTGCTTCTAAGAAAAATTGTGCTCCTTCATACATAGAGAAAATAACTACTTTCATCTCTGGTGTATTGCTTTTTACTTGTTTCAAGATGTGAAAATCTTCTCCACCAGGAATTCCAATGTCTAAAATTAACAAATCACAAGAGTTCAATTTTAAAAAATCTAGTAGAGATTTACCATCCGGAAAAAGACCTACGACTTTAAATCTTGGATCTGCCTGAAGTATAACGCGCAATCCTTCTCTTACCACAGGATGATCATCTGCTATACAAATTTTAAATTTGCTCATTGAAAGTCATAGTAAAAAAGAAACGAAAAGGTTAAATCAAATCTTGGAAAGTATAACTCTCTCTCTCGGAAAAATTCATAATATTTTGCAAGCAAGACTAAAAGTTTTTTCAAGAATTTGATTTTGCAATCAATAGTAAAATCTAAAACAGAAAGTTTGAGCGTTGGAAATGTTAAATTCATTTCGTAAAATCAAGGCATAAAGTATTTTAAATGATTTAAAAGTCCACCCTGGTGAACATAAATTCCATTTCCTTGGAACCTCTTTTTTTGAATAAAATCGAGAACAGTGTAAAGAGTTTTGCCAGAATAAATTGGTTCAAGAGGAATTTGTTTTTTTTCCCAAATCTCTCGAATCCAATTTTCTATTTCTTTATTTTTACTGGCAAAAGAGGGAGAAATTTTCGGTTCTAAAATTTGAATGTTTTTCAAAAGATTTTTATCAACAGAAAGCTTCTCAGCATTTTTTTCTAGATCATATTGAATTTTATCAAAACGATTGCCTATAGCTACCCCAATAATTTGAATTGGCTTTTCTTTAAAATATTCTAAAGCGGATAACAATGTATAGCCGGTTCCTATATCCAAAAAAAGGTAATTCATTTTTTCGAAATGGGCATCGCGCCAAAGAGTATTTAAAGACTTAATACCAGATTCATGAATTCCAAATTCAGGAATCACAAATCCATTTGGAAATCCTGACTTAAAATTTTGTATATAAAAATCTCGATTTGCTTTTGCTTTGATAGAAATGACTGAATCAGAAAATCGATGACTCAAAATGGAATTAGGAGTTACAAGTTTAGAGTCGTTCGTATAGAAAATAGAATACACAAAAAAGCCAGATTTTTTTAAAAAGAAGGAAAAGGTAGAAACATAATTTGAATGAGGGTTTCCATAGATCAATACTTCTTTCACATGACCATTTTTTAAAAATTGAATCAGACCTTCTACCTTTTTCCATTTCACTCCAAACCCACCGAATGTTTTATCCTCCCTTTTAATAAATAAATCAAAGCCATTGATTGTATCAAAAATTTCTACGGGTGTTGGTCGATAAAAGTTTAAATTCATCTTACAGTAAACTCAATTTGATCTAATATTTTATTTGCTTTTGTAACAATCGCTAATTTATATTTTCCAGAAATTGGTTTCCAAAAATACATTCCTTTAATTTCTGAGAGACGTTTGCCATTCAACATCCAGAATACTTCCTTATCGATTTTATTTGCTTCAAAATAAAGTGCTTGGTTTTCATCCGGAATATCTGGATCTATTGCAAAAATAGACTGATTCACAGGATGAATGATCTTTATTAAAGCGCTTGGATTCTTTGTAGGAATAAAAACAGTGTCTTTCTTCTTTGCTTCTACTTGAGAAATATTTATTTCGCCTGATGAAAGATAATTCAAAATATCTCTCCAAACGGGAGCAGCCCCTGTGACTCCACTCACATTCCACATTGGTTCACCCGAAAAATTTCCAACCCAAACCCCTACCGTATAACGACTATTAAATCCAACACACCAATTGTCTCTCATATCTTTACTCGTTCCTGTTTTTACACTGCTTTTAAAACGTGTAACTAAGGGATTTTCTAAACCAAAGATCAATGCCCTGGCCTCTTTATCAGACAAAATATCCTTAATCGTATCAGCTGTTTCCTCAGAAAAAACTCTGACCTTGGCACCAAAGGGATCATCGGTTAAAACTCTTGTATCAGAATAAAAGCCATCATTTGCAAGAGTTCTATAGGCATTGGTTAATTCTTTCAGATTAATTTCGATAGAACCGAGGGCAATCGATAATCCATAGAAATTTGCTTCTCTCAATTCAGTAAAACCTAAACTTTCAAGAGTATTTGTAAAATCATCTAAGTGCATCATACTTAAAACTTTCACTGCAGGGACGTTAAGCGAAGAGGCGAGTGCAACTCTAGCAGTAACATCTCCATGAAAATCTCCTTGATAATTGGAAGGACTGTATATTCCAGTTCCAACTTGAATATCAATTGGATTATCATTAATAATAGTAGTATCTCTAATTAGATTCTTTTCAAGAGCAAGCGCATATACAAACGGTTTGAGTGTAGATCCTGCTTGTCGTCTCGATAATATCCCATCAATTTCATAGGCAGAAGAAGCATCCTTTCCGGCTCCACCTACATAGGCTAAAATATTTCCAGTTGCGTTTTCTAGAACTATAACAGATCCATCTTTCACATTTTTGTTTTTTAGATTCATTAATTGTTTATAGAGAGTCTCCCTAGCATAGTTTTGTATCTCTAGATCAATTGTTGTAGATAACTCTTGTTTGCCGCTTCGAATTAAAGAATGAGCTAAATGATAGATAAGATCATATTTAGGTTTAATAAAATAATTTTTTCTATATAGTTCTTTTACTTTTTCTTTGATTTTATCACAATCTATTTTTTTTTCTAGTTCACTTGCAATATAGCAGGCTCTGTCTGCAATTCGACTTTCCTTACCAGAAGGAGATTTAAAAAAGGAGACAATTATACTAGCTTCCATTTCATCTAGTCCGTGAGGTTGCTTTTGAAACAAGGCTCTAGACGCTGCTTCAATACCAACTAATTCTCCTTTAAAATTTGCTAAATTTAAATATGCTTCTAGGATTTCTTCCTTAGTCCAGGATTGTTCTATCTTTTGTGCATATAAAATTTGGTCTAATTTTTGAGTAAAGGTTCTGCCTCCTGAATTACCTTTTAAACTAACGTTTAAAAAAGAAGCTAACTGCATTGTGAGAGTGCTCCCTCCTCGTCTAGATCGAAATGTAAAGAATCGAAATGCCCCATCCGCTAACGCTTTCCAATCAACTCCTTTATGGTCAAAAAATCTTCTATCCTCAGCAATTAGGAGTGAATGTATGACTGCAATAGAAATTTTATCTAGAGATACCCAATCTAATCTTCGATTCCATTTATTATTTCTAATTTCATGTAGAATATTTCGATTCTTGTCATAGATAATCATGTCTGAAACAAGTATCGATTTCTTAACAGTCTGAAAGTCAGGTATTTCTTGAGGATAAATGGAATTAGCCAAAGACAAAAAAGAAGCAAAAAAAAGGATAAGTAAAAAAGTTTTATTGTTTCGAAAATTTCTCTCTCTTCTCATAAATCTGATCATTCCATTTTTCAATAACTACTCGAATATCCTCAAGAGTGATTGGTTTTGTCAAATAGTCATCCATTCCTTCTTCATTCGATTGGTTTCTTATATTTGCAGTAAGGGCAATTACAATAGGGCTCGCATGTCCTAATTTTCTACGAATTTCCCTTGTTGCGTCTAAGCCATCCATAACAGGCATTTGGATATCCATAAAAATTAGATCATACCTTTTTTTTGAAATAATCTCTAATGCAGCAAGTCCATGCTCTGCTGTATCCGTTGAATATCCCAACTTCAGGAAGATTTTTTGCATTACATTTCTATTTATTAGATTATCATCTACAACTAGAATTGCAATAGTATCGCTGGATGAGTGGGATTCAGGTTTGGAATTCATAGGATTTTGGCGAACAAGCAAAAGAATAGTATAAAAAGATCAATCCTATTGCAAGCTATATTATTTCTAGAGAATATTTTCCGATTTATTTTCTTTTAGATTTCGAGGTTTTGGATTTATAGCCTTTGCATTCGTTGAAATGCATTCGAATTATAGAGATAAATGCGGATAAAGAGTAAACTAGCTTTCAATCCCAAAACAAAAGAGTCGATAAGAAGAATATGAGTATCAAAAAAAGTTCTGGAAAATCTTAACACTCTGTATAAGTGTATATTTTACAAAGGAAAAGTAACTAAAATTGGATTATTCGAATATAAATGAATACCCGGTCGCAATAGAGTTCTTTGAAGAAGGTGGACCTGTTGCTTCAAAGTATAAATATCTTACCCATATTAGAGTCTTTAGTAAGACAAATAAGATTTATCTGAGCTATAAAGAGGCGAGAGAATTTATTAGTCCTAAACCAAGGCTTGTAGTATCCAATGAAAAAGAACTTCCGTTAGATGTTTACAAAGATTTCCTGAATGACTTAATCAGCCATAAAGTAGATGAGCTAAATAAAATATTCCCAAATGCGAAAGCAAATGGAAAAGCAAATTTCTTTTCCTTCCAACTAGGAAATGTTTTTCAAATCAGATTTGAATATTCCAACTTAGATAAGGAAACAGCAGAATTTAAACCCTATGAAAACATTCTACAAATTATGAGAAATTTGCTTTTTTCAAATATGCGGTAAATAGCCGTTTACTCCTCATCATATCCAAGAAAATCTTCAGAGAGAGTTTTTGATCCCTTACCACCAAGACTTTGAATTTTTTGAGCACGACCTATCAAATTTCCTTTTCCTGTTTTTAATTTGCTCATAGCTGATTGATAGGTTTTTTCTGTATTCGAAATATGATCGCCTACTTTTTTCATGTCATCTAAAAATCCTTGGAACTTATCTAACATGAGTCCGGCTTCTTTCGCAATTTCTACAACATTTCGATTTTGCTTTTCTTGTTTCCAGATAACATTGATTACCCGTAATGCCCCAATTAAAGTCGTGGCTGTTACAATTAATATATTATTATCAAAAGCATGATTATAAATACCTGGATCTTCTTGCATAGCAATTGAGAAAGATGGTTCAATTGGGATAAACATTAAAACAAAATCAGGAGTATTTAATCCCTTTAATTTAAAATAGTCTTTTGAAGAGAGTTCTTTAATTCTGGCATAAATTGCATTTATATGCTCTTTCAAATATTGACTTTTTTTGCTTTCAGAATCAGCTGCGCAATAATTATCGTAGGCTACTAAAGAGACTTTTGAATCAATTACTAGATGTTTATTATCTGGTAGGTTTACGATAACATCAGGCGTATAACGTTGATTTTCTTCCGAAGAGAAAGATTGTTGCACATTAAAATCTCTTCCTTTCTCTAAACCAGACATATCTAGAATTCTTTCCAGTATACCTTCTCCCCAATTCCCACGAGCTTTACTATCACCACGAAGCGCATTGGATAAGTTTTTAGCTTCTTCGGTTAAAGCTGAATTCAATTTTTCAAGAATTGAGATTTGTTCTTTTAAAGAGACAGTTTCCTTTGCCTGTTCCATTCTGGTTGTATCAACTTTCTTTTCAAATTTTTCTAAGTTTTCACGTAAAGGCTTAAGTATATTATCTAACGTCTCACTTGTCTGTTTATTAAAGGAAGAAGAATTATTTAATAGAATTTGATTTGCGATTTTATTGAAATCATCCTGAAACTTTAGATTAATTCTTTCAATTTCTTCTTTTTGTTTCTGGGAAAATTCCTCCATCGATTTTAGCTCAATCATTTTAGCGGCTAGGTTTTTTTCCAACTCAATGGATTTAGTTTGGAGAGATTTGTATTCTGCATTCTGGGCTTCCATTTTGAGTGATAACTCATTTGATTTTTCAAGACTTGCTCGAAGCTCTGACTCTCGAACCGCTAAATTTTGCCCAAGGTATTTATTTTCTTGTTCTTTTGTCTTCAGTAACTCTTCCTTTTCAGAAAGAGTTTTACTGAATTGGTCTAATTTTGTCTGTAAAATGGCAAGATTGTTTTGTAAACTTAGAATCTCCTCTTTGGATAGACCGGTCTCCGACTGATATTTGAATTTTGCTAAGAAAAATCCACCCAATCCGAATATAATCATCACAATGAGATTTGTAATTAATACAATTTCCAATGGTAGCTCCTTTTTATGTCATATTGTGTATTGAATCGTTCAAAAATACTCATTTTTATTTTATTAGAGGGTCTGGACAAAATGGAATTTTTTTAAAAAAATTTTGCAACCTTTCGAAACAATTTGCATCGTATTTATCAGACAATGAGGTAGCTCATTTATTTTAAAAAAGGTAAATTTATGGAAACACAAATTCAAACTAAAAGAACATTGGGATCATCTATCTCTCTAATAGCATTTATCCTAATTGCCTCTACAGTATTATTCGTATTCACAGTTCCTTTTACATGGGAATTATTCTGGGTAGCATTTTTTTCTTATTTTATCCGAATGTTCGCAATTACAGGAGTTTATCATCGCTATTTTTCGCACAACGCTTACAAAACTTCTAGAGTAATGCAGTTCCTACTGGCATGGCTTGGGTGTATGGCTCAACAAAAAGGACCGCTCTGGTGGGCAGCACACCATAGAAACCACCATAAGTATTCCGACACAGAGAAAGATTTACATTCTCCAAGACTCACTGGGTTCTGGAATTCTCACATGCTGTGGTTCTTAAAAAACGATTTCAATGACTATGATCCTAAAATCATCAAAGATTACACAAAGTATCCTGAAATTGTATGGCTCGATAAATATCACTGGATTCCACCTTTATTATTTTCAATCGTTCTTGGAATGATTAGTTTCCCTGTTCTGGTTTATGGTTATGCAGTTGCTACTTTCCTACTAGGTCATGGAACTTGGACAATCAACTCTCTCTCCCATGTAATTGGGAAACCTCGTTTTGATGCTGGTGATGATAGCAAGAATAATTGGTTCCTTGCAATCATTACAATGGGCGAAGGCTGGCATAATAATCACCACTATTACAGACATTCTGCAAACCAAGGCTTCTATTGGTATGAATATGACTTTACCTACTATATCTTAAAGCTCATGAGTTTTGTTGGACTTGTTTGGGATTTGAAAAAACCACCTGTTCATGTTCTGGAAGAAGGTATGAAGTTAGACGCTATGAGAAAGGGTAAAAAAGAATTTAAAAACCTTTCTGGTCAATGGGTTCCTGTCACCGTAAGAATTCCGACAGCTCAAACACAAGCATAATTCCCTTATCCATTTTTATAAATTGCCCTCTACTCGAGGGCAATATCTTCTTTTTTAAAGTTTTTTAAAAAAATCTGTTTTTTTTATTCAAAATACCGCTCATATTTCCATTTTTTTTCTACATATAGAATAGATTCACTTCATTCGTTTCCAATTCTAATTCAATGAAATGACTCCCTTTATACATCAACTAACGATTTACCAATCTAAGATAGAAACGAGGCCAACTTAAAATGAAAAACTCTATATCTAAAACCAAATTTTTTTCCCAAACAAATAATCTCGATTTAGCTGAGTTTAGCTCAACTGTTCTAATTCCCATTCAATACTTTGATCTCTTCTCAAGAAAAATTCAAAAACACAAAGGAATTCGCAGCTATATTCATTATCTCTTGATTAAATATAAACTTCATATAGCGAACGGACTTGTGCCTAGCTATTCGAAGGTAACTACAAAATACCAGGAAAAAGGTCAAGAACTGCAAAAAGTTGCTTTTCGTCCAAAACCTGAAGACTGGGCGGAGTTAAAACTTTATCGAATCAGCTTTGGTATGTCGATCTCTGCCTTTTTAGTCTATCTACTAATAGCGGACTCTGTAGACTTTGCAGAGACCCTATCCGACTACCTAACCGGTGTCGGAATAACAACGACCCCAAATTTTAACTTGACCGCAAAAGTCTATCTTTGGAACGAAAGAACTTACTACGCTACTATTTTTCAATACCGGAATATTCCCTACCATTGAAAGTAGAAATCCGTTATAATAAAATCCTAAAACTATTTCGTTAGAGGTTGAATTACATCCTTTGACCATTGGCTAGGTTCATGACCGTAAATTACTTTTACTTGTGGAAATTCTTTCACAAAATTTCGCATTCTAGATAGTGCGTTAGACGCTTTAGTTTTATCAACCGTGAAACCAGGAACCACATTATTTTCGAAACCGGCTTTTAAATGAGAGGAATCGAATGTAAATAGGAAAGAGCCTTTCGAAGAAACAACGAGAGCAGCAAGTTCTCCGTTTGTATGACCACTTGCATCAATGAGCCAGATAGATCCATCACCAAACAAGTCGTAGACTCTACCAAGTTTGGGCATATTAACATAATCCGCATTGGCAAGTGTGAGAAGGTTAAAATTTAAAGATAAAGGTTCCATTGGATATCCATGGAGAATACGAAATGCTTCACTCGCTGATTTCTTTTCATCTTCTGAAATCAAGACATTCAAATTACCTCGTTTCAATAGATCCCGAACTCCACCCAAATGATCTCCATGCAGATGAGAAATAATAGCAAAATTCAAATCAGAGTTCTGAATAGCAAGTTTACTCAAAAGACTAGCAATATCCGTCGCCGGCTCTACCTTGCAAGCGGTTTTATAGATAAAGCCATATAAGGAAAAATCACACCTACCGTCTTTATCGGCTGTCGGAACTCCGGTGTCGAATAAAAAGTAACCTTCTGACGGATGCGATACTAGATAACTCATTGCAGGCACCCACTGATCTATCTTTTCTTTTTCTGGTGTATTGGAATTTTCCTTATCAATGAGAACGGATGGACCTGTATAAACATCGCCATTCTTAAGTGCAGTTATCTGAATTGGCTTTGCGGATTTAAAAACATCATTCCAATCTTTAAAAACCTTTTTAGGATTCATTTTAGGTTGCCAGTGCTTTGATTCTTTTTTGAGAGGTGCAGCTAAAAAACAGTTCAAAAAGACTCCGAGGGATAAAATTAAAAAAAACTTTAAATACATTGCTTTTTCCTTGAAAAATAAATTAAGTAAATACTAGCATAATAACTCTTATCAGTCTGGAACTTTAGTTCCTTTTTTTCAAAAATATGGAAGATTATAAAAATATATTACAGAATAATATTTTCTCCTCTCTTAACAAGAATATACTTAAAAAGATTTTCCAGGAAGGTGAAATTGTAACATATAAAACAGGTAAGATTATTTATAGCGCAGAGACATCTGATAAAATAGGACTCATTTTAAAAGGATTGTTTAGAGTTTTCATCTACTCCGCCAATGGCAGGCAATTGACAATACGATATGCGCAAGAAGGAGAGCTATTAGGAATTGTTAGTTCCATCAAGACAGGAACTGATGTGGGGGTCCAATCTTTGGAAACATCAACAATACTAATATTTTCCATCAAAACCTTGAAATCTATTTCTATACAATATCCCGAATTAGCATGGAAAATAGCTGAAGAATGTTCCACCCGAGTTTATGATTTAATAAAAGAATTTCATAGACTTGCATTTAGAAACGTTAGACAAAGATTAGCTTTTCATTTACTATCTATATCAAAAAGTAATAGTATTAAACCCTATTTATCAATTGGAATTTCGCAACAAGACTTAGCAGATGCTTCAGGATCTGTTCGTGAAGTAATTGTAAGAGAATTAAGACATTTTAAAAAACAAGGATTCATTCAATCAAAGGGAAAACAAATTGAAATTTTAAACCCGAAAGCTTTGCTTGAAGAATCGAAAGTGGATATTGAATAATATTTGGAGGATTAAAATGGAATTTGAAAAATGGAATAAAAGAAATATTGCATTCGCGTCTGGATTTAGCTTGGTCGGGATGGCAATTACCGCAGGATTTTCTTTTGGATATGCAATCAATCAAATATTTGTAAGCGGCAACGCAGAATTAACCTTTAATAATATTATCCAGCATAACTTATTATTTCGTCTAGGAATCTTAGGATTGTTGATTACTGCTCTACTAGATATACTTGTTTCCGGTTTATTTTATTTATATTTTAAAGAAACAAATAGAAATATATCCTTGTTAACCGCTCTTTTTCGAATCTGCTATTCTTCTGTCTTTATCTTCGCTATTCTTCAATTCTGTTTCGTATTAATCCTAACCAAAGACTCCGATTATTTAAGCTCCCTTCCTAAAGAAAAAATCATTTTATTTATAATGGAAGGATTTAATCAAATTTTCGCTATCTGTTTAATGATCTTTGCATTTCATTTACTTGGATTGGGTTATCTAGTCTTAATTTCAAAAGAAATTCCTAATATTTTGGGAATACTTCTAATCCTTGCATCATTCTGTTATTTAGGCACAAGCACAGGTAGTTTACTTATCGCAGATTACGGAAGATATAAATCTACAATTGATAGTATAGTTGCATTGCCGAGTGCGATAGGAGAATTAGCCATAGCCTTTTGGCTAATATGGAAAGGTGGAAAAGTCTGACTCGTTTCCGCATCAGTAGTATTTTTTCTAAGAGCTCTATTATTTATTACCAAAGAAAACAATGAGCAGCGATAAGGGATTCGATAATTCAAAATTATTTATTGCTTCTTAATCGTTGGTTTATCTGCAGCAATTCTTTACTAATTAGAACTCTCGTTAAAATAAATATTTTTTATTTACTTTCTACTTTCTCATATAAGGCTAGTTCTTAAACTGGTATTTGTTCGGCTAACTTCGAGTAACCACAGAGGATTTATGGAAACAATTGAAATCAATGACGAATTTTCTTTTCCGCCAGAGAATGTATGGTCACTTCTTACAGATCATGGAAAGTATGCAACCTATGCCCCACTCAAAGAATCCAGTCTAGTGAAAGAAGGGAAAATTGACCGAAATGGATTGGGTGCTCAAAGAAAACTTGTTACTGATAAAATAATCTTTCTAGAAGATATCACACACTTTGAACCGTTTTTACGATTTGATTACTTAATTGTAGACTGTTCCGTTCCAATGAAACACTATGGAGGAATTATTCGCTTCGAAAAAGTTGAGAGAGGAACAAAGATCCATTGGACATCTAGCTACGACATGTTAGGTGATACAAGCCCAGCACTCCTTCGTGCTATTAAATCATCTAGCACTAAAATGTTTAAAGAAATTCTTTCTGGAGTAAAACGGGAATTGGTAAAAAACTGAATCACATTTATTTACTCTATATGAACCTTGACTCTATTAATAAAAACATATACTACCTAAATTTAAAAGAATTAAAACTACTATGCGATATTCATAAGATTCCCTATAAAATTTTATACAAATCAAGAGATGGGAAGATTAAGAACACAGGAATATTAGATCGCAAAGAAAAAATCATTCAGAGAATTCTTTTATTTTTAAAAGAAAGAAAAATAGGAAAACCTACTCTCTTCCCACAAAATGTAATTCTCCAAACAGAAATTACAAATCTCACCCCTAAAGAAAAAATCTATTTTGGTCTCTATAAAAATGGAAACAAAGAAATTCTAGAACTATTAAAAAGTCTCACTGAATCTAAATTCAAATTTGGAGCAACTGCTCAATTGATTCTACTGGATTCATGGGCAAAGGGAAAACTACTAACGTTTCAAGAGTTCAGTCAAATTTGGTTAAAAGAATCTCAGAAGAAAATTTCTCATCCCGAATGGGCATATCTTTCCGACCTTGCGAATGGTAATGTAAAAGATTGGAAAAACAAAAGAAGTGAGATTGCAAAAGAAGTTATTGAAAGCATCAAAAAACAATCGTTCTAAATGTTAAATTAATTCTTGGTGTAATAATTTTTTTACTTACTGGAATTGAGTGAAGCCAGTAAGTCTGCGTTTTATCTTTCATCACTAAAAGACTTCCATGCTCTAATAAAATAGATGCTTTTAAATCTTTTAATTCCTTATGTTTAAAACAAAATTTTCTTTCCGCCCCAAAGCTCACTGATGCAATTGCCCCATCTTTTTTTAATTCTTTTTCTGCATCACTATGCCAAGACATTCCTTCCTCTCCTGTATGATATAAATTTAATAAACAGGAATTGAATTTTTCTTTCGAATGATCTTCTACTTTTTCTTTTAGCTCTTTTAATTCCTCTGTCCAAGGCAAAGCTTTTTTCATCCTACCAGAATATCGATAGACAAAAGGATGATCTCCATACCAAGCAGCCTTTCTTTTTGTTGTGATTAATTTTCCATAAACCACAACCTCATCTTCCTTCCAATGGATTGTCTGTAAAAGTTGAGTCAAATATTGATTTGCCTCTGAATCAGAAAATATCTTTCCGTAATAGTTTACAATTCCATCTTTTGGAAGAATGTTTTCTAGATTATCTGCTGGGAATAAATTCATGGTTTTCCACTATATAAAAACAGATTTAGATTCATTCAATAGAAAAAGTTTGACCTAAATAGCTGAAATAGTTTTTTATATTGTAAATAATTATGAAAAAATATTTATTCTTAGTCTTATTATTATTCTTTTCCCACTGCACAACTGTAATTCAAGGCGAGTTTCAGTCCAAAGGAAAATCTGTTATCGATTTTCAATTTACGCCAACTCGATGTTACTCGGGAGAGAGATTGCAATTTCATGGAGTGATCCTTTTAGATCAAAATCCAAATGGGATTCGAATTACTGGAATCGAAGATCAATTTCTTGGGAAAATTATTAAAATAAGAATTCCAAGCCTTTGTCAAACAGAGGATGACTGCGAAGAAATATTTCTAAGTAAAAAAGTCTGCTCAAAGTATAAATTTCAGATTCAACCTACTAACGTTCGGATCAATAGCATCAGAGCAATTAAAGGAAATTTAGAACTAGAATGCAATCTCCCGAATGGATCAATTTTATCAGGAAAATCCAACTTTGAATATTGCTATTGACTGAAAGTCCCTTCTCTTTAATGCTAGATTTGAATTCATTCTTTATACTAGGTAAATGACATTACACAAAAGATAGGCATTGGATACGTATGGCAAAAGAAATTTTTATTTTTCCTTTTTCTAATAGATCAATAAATAAGTGGGTTTGGGTAGCCGTCCCAAGCGATAGACTGATCGCTAGTCGAAGTGTTTCCGAAAGACTCTTCTGTTTATCACTGGACTTTATAAAAGCAAGATTTTCACCACGAAGTGCACGAAGAAACATTGTAAATTTCCGAAGAAATTTTGACCTCCGTGCTCTTCATGGTTAGATTTTTTAAAAGCTTTTACACAGTCTTGGGAAGTAGGTAAATATGGGTGAAATTAAAAATATAGCTGTCATTGGAGCGGGAGCTGTCGGATGCTTCTATGGAGGCAAATTACAAAAGGCTCTCTACCAAGTTCAATTCCAATCGAATTACTTATTCAAAGCAAAAACAAAAAAACTATTAGTAAAAAGTGTTTGGGGTAATTTTGATTTGCCTCTAGAAATATTTCCTGATACAGAAAATATGAAGATTGCAGATCTCATTTTAATCACTGCAAAATCTTGCGATCCTAAAAACGACTGCCTTCACTACTCTAAATTAATTCGAAATATTTTAGGACCAAAAACAATTATTCTAGTCCTACAAAACGGAATCAACATGGAAGAAAGACTTCAAAAAGTTTTTCCCAAAAATCCAATTCTAGGTGGACTCGCTTTTACTTGTATCAATCGAATTTCAGCAAACGAAATTCACCATATAGATTATGGACAAATCAAGATTGGACCGGTTCATAAAAAATATGAAGAAGAAGCAAAACTCATCACCCAAATATTCAACGATTCTGGCATTGATACACTCCTTGAAAAAAATTTACGAAAAGCACGATATGAAAAACTCTTATGGAATGTTCCATTTAATTCTCTTTCTGTTTTAGGAAATAAGGCATCTACAAAAGAAATAATCGATTTTGAACCACTCTGCTCTCTTTCAAAAAATCTAATGCTAGAAGTGATTTCGATTGCAAAATCAGAAAAGATTGTGCTCAAGAAGTCTCTCGCCGATGAAATGATTCGAAGAACAAAAATAATGAAACCTTATAAAACATCGATGCTATTAGATTATGAAAAGGGAAATAAAATGGAAGTAGAAAGTATTCTAGGAGAAGTATATCAAAATGGGAAAAAAAATAAAATAAATACTCCAAACATTGAATACACATACAATTTAATGCAATTTTTAAATCGGAATCAAAAATGAATTCTATCTTAATCAAAACAATATTGGGTTTTTTAAATTTATTCGTAACTATGTCTTTAATGCTATTCCTTCCTGCATGGACAACTGATTATCTTCTCGCATGGATTTATCTAAGTATATTTTTCAGTGGAATATTTTTTATTACTATTTATATTTTTATTTTTGACCCCAAACTTCTGGAGAGTAGATTAAAAGTTGGTCCTGTTTCAGAACAAAGACCAATTCAAAAGGCAATCCAAAGCTTTGCATCCATTGGATTTTTATCGGTCTATATCATTTCTAGTTTCGACTATCGCTTTCACTGGTCAAATGTTCCAAGTTTGGTTTCCTACCTTGCAAATGGAATTCTAGCTTTCACTATGTATCTCTTTTTCTTAGTATTCAAAATAAATTCCTTTTTAAGTGCAACTGTTGAAATCCAAGAAAACCAAAAGCTAATTACGGATGGAGTCTATTCAATCGTTAGACATCCAATGTATTTTGCAGCGAGTTTGCTATTTTTGACAACGCCTATCGCTTTAGGCTCTTACTATGGTCTTTTTTCTCTTCCTTTTATGCTTTTAGTTTTAATGTATAGATCGATTGATGAAGAGAAAATGTTAATAAAACAATTCCCTGAATATATAGAGTATTCTAAAAAAGTAAAAAAACGTATTCTGCCCTATATCTGGTAACATTCTTTCTTTAATTTAAAAATTTTATTCAAAGAATTCAGTTTTTAAATCCTTCTCTGTTTATTAATTCGTTCCTATTCTTCAATCAATTACTAACTCACCTTACATTATCATTGCTTAACAAAAACAATGATTGAATTTGGGTGAGCCTAACGTTCAAATGAAGTATGCGCCTAGCGACGGGCCTTCCTCCCATCGCTTTTCGCTCCACATCAGCCGAGCTATACCGGAGGCTATTAAATTTACTCATTTATTAGCTTCCTCTAATATTCTAATTTCCTTTATCATACTTATCAATTTCTATCTTTTGTGTAAGGTCAGTTACTAACTAATTTTACACAAATTTAAGAGTTTTCAGTAAATCATAATTTTATGAATATTAGAAAATACGAAGGAAAGAATTATATCTATATGAGTGGACAAGTCCTTCTATTCATCTCATTCTCACTCCTAGAGCCTATTATTATTTTTCAATAATGATATCATTTAAACATTTGGTTCTCCTTGCATAAGGTGAATTACGAAGCGATAGCTGATTTCTATCAAAGAGATTTTATATTTGTATTTTTAGAAATTTTTTAATACGATTTAATACAGCATTCTATTCTTTCCATTTTTTTGGTTAGTTTACTCTTTCTAGTTTCAAATACAAATTAAGAAACAGACTCAGTCTTTATTAAAACCTAACAAAATTGATAGTTTTATCAAGCTTTCATAGAATTGTTATTTTCAGGGAGAGCGAAATAAGATATTATAAAAGAAATTGGTCATTTAAAGATAATGAGAATTGTATGTATCGAAATATAAAAATAGGATTGTTAATAAAAGAAGGCGGACTGAAAGAATACATTCTATCAGCGTTAGTCGATGCACACTATCTCATTATAGAGAAGAAATGGGATGATAATTTCGTCGATAGTGACCTCGAAACATTCGATACTTTGGTTCTAGACATAAGTCAATTTAAAGAAAAGGATTTCCATTTATTAAAAAAGATAAAAAATTTATTTCCAGACTTAAAAATATTAATTTTATCGGGAAGCAATGCAGACGAATCTATTTATAAAGCAATTTGCTTTGGAGCAAATGGCTATATTTGTAAAAGTGAAATAAGAAACTTAGAGAAAATAATTGAAATGATCCTAAATAGAGAGTCTTGCATTTCTTCCAATATCGCTTTAGAGATATATCAATACTTTTTATCTATTTATAGAAAAAATCTTTCTGACATTTTAAGCATCTCAGAAATTGCTGTATTAGAAAATTCAATCAGCGGAATTAGCATTGCGAATGTAGCTTCCAAACTAAATCTGCCTGTCTATTCTATTCAAAAAATTATCTATTCTATCTATTTAAAATTGCAAACTATTAAACATTTTGATTTGACCGAATAGTAAGAAGAGAAATCTTTTTTAAAATAAACCATTCTCTTAGATTATTTTATGATAAAACAGAAATTATATTCTGCTAGGCTTATTGCATTCTTATATTTCATTTTTTTATTCATCTGTTTTTGTTTCTTCAATAAATGCAAACAAGACTCTCTCTATTCCTCATTAACGTCTTATCCTGCCGATGGAGTGAGCGGAGGTATTTTAATATTTGAAAAATCTTTTATGAGTTCAGATAAATTAATGATTCCAAAAACAAATTCTATTCAGATTATAGAGCAAGAAGATATTGAGAACACTACCAAGCTCTATTTCAAAACAACTAAAAACTCCGGCAAAGTATTGTTTACCACAAAAAATGGATTAAAATTGGAGATAATTATTTACTCTCCCATTTCAGATGCAGATGAAGATGGCTTTCCCGATGCGGTTGAACTTTCTCATGAAGATGAGATTCGATTCAGAAACTGGTTTGTAAGAATTGCAGAAGCTCAGTTTATAAAACCAAATAGTTTTTGGAACCCAAATGAGAGGGATTGTGCAGGACTCATTCGTTACTCATTTAGAGAAGCATTCAAGAAGCATGATGAGAATTGGTATAAACAAAGTGGATTTTCTCTCGATAAAAATTTACCCGATATTACTAGTTATCATTATCCAGATATACCCATTTTAGGAATTCGTATTTTTAAACAAAAGAAGGGAGACTCTCTAGATCTGGAAAGTTTTGGAACCTTTGCCAATGCAGAGACACTTTTTCGATGGAATACTGTATTTATTTCTAAAAATATTGTAGAATCTAAGAAGGGTGATTTGTTATTCTTTGAAAATAGAGGAGAAATTCATTTTCCATTTCACTCCATGATAGTGGCATCAAATGATGGAAGGGAACCGATAATTATTTACCATACGGGCGAAAAAGATATTTTAAAAAGAGTTCCGGTTTCTTATCTTGAGAATAGTAAAATTTTCAAAGTCTCACCGGAAAATCCTCATTTTCTAGGTGTTTTTAGATTTTCAATATTGGAGTAAATCATGATTAACCGCATTTTTCAAATTATTATATTTCTCAGTTTTTGTTTATTTCCTTTCGTATCCTTTGCAGATGAGAATTCTACTCCAGAATTTTACTTAAGCACTGATAAAAGTTTTTCTAAAGAAGAAATGCCCTATGTTAATTTAGAAGGTCCAGGAAATCTAAATTATTCAATTCGTGTTTACGAAATTGCGGATCCAGAAAAGTTTCTACAAGAGAAAGTAAAAGAAAGACTTGTAAAAGTAAATGTGGAAAAACCTGCATTTGCAGATCCAATCCAAGCATTAAAAGATGCATTTAACTTTTTCAAAAACGATTTTCGAAACATTGCAAGAAAAGAATTAAATACCAAAACAAGATCTTCCATTTCAAAAGGCTTAAAGTTAGATTATAAACCCATTGATTCTAAAAATATTGCCATACCTGGTATTTTAAAAGAACATAAATTAGTAACTTCTTTTTCTGTTCCCAAATCAAAACAGCGTTGGTCATATAAACGAGTTCCAGTTCCTTTAAAAGACTCTGGTGTTTATTTAGTAGAAGCTTTTGCAAATTCTCATCTTGCCTATTCTCTTGTTTTAAAATCAAATCTTCATTTCGTAACCAAGCTTTCCAAAATAGAAACGTTAGTCTATGTAGCTGATAAACGAAAAGGATCACCAAAAGAGAAAGCAAACATAAAAATATGGGATAATAGTTCTGGTGAACTGATTGCAGATGGAAAGACAGACTCGAATGGGATCTATCTTTACAAAGGTAAAACGCAAACAAAAAATCTAATCCTAGTGAATCATGAAAACCAATATGCGATTTCCGATCCGAGTTTCTATTCTAGCTCCTTTTATAGTGAGGGAGGAGTTAAAGCTTATATATATACAGAAAGGCCAGTCTATCGTCCTGGAGATGATGTCTTTTTCAAAGGAATTGTGAGAAATTTCAAAAAAGATTCTTACTTTGTGACTAGTGGTAAAGCTTCTCTAGATGTGTTTACTAGCAATGGTGAATCAATATTAACAGGCATGGAAGTAAATCTTTCCCAAAATGGAACCTTTGAAGGAAGCTTCAAAGCTCCAGAAGGAGAAAATGTTTTTCTTGGAGTTTATAATTTAGTTTTGAACTATGAAGGCAAAACATATGCAACAGAGTTCTCAGTGGACGCCTATCGCAAACCAACTTTCCTCGTGAAAGTAAAACCAGAAAAGCAAACCTACATAAAAGGAGAAAAAATAAAATTTGATATCAGTGCAAATTATTATCATGGGATGCCTCTTTCTGGAACTGAAGTTGAATACCAAATATTTCGAAAAGCAAAATATGATTACTCTCCAGTTGGATCTTTAAATTGGGAAGGAACAGATGCATACTTGACATCTAAAGAATCTTCAGGAAGAAGAGAATTTATTAAAACAGAAAAAGGAACTCTCGATAAAAGCGGATCTCTTTCTAGTTCATTTATACCGGATGACGTTTCACAAGATTTTATATATACGATTATTGCATCTGTAAGAGATTCGGACATGACTCTAACTGGGGCTAGTTCTTTTTCAGTAAATAGAAGTGCCATTTTTATAAGAATAAAAAAAGAGAATCAAGTTTTTGAACCGGGAGCGGAAGTAAGTTTTTCAGCAGAAGCAATTGCTTACGATAAGAGTTTAGCAAAAGAGGATCTAGAAAAGGAAATTGGAAATCGAAAAATAAAGGCAACTATATTCAAAAGAAGATTTCAAGGAATCTCACAAGAGGCTGAAAGAAAAAAAATAGATTCTTTTTCTCAAAAGACAAACGAAGAAGGAAAAGCCCAGTTTAAATTTTCATTAGCGGATAAGGGACATTTTCTGGTGAGACTAGAAACCGAAGATAGAAATGGAGCAGAAACATTCACTGAAACTACTATCTGGTCTTCTGCAAAATCAGATTCAATCGAAATCCCGCTCAAGGATTTATCACTGAATGCAAGTAAAGATATTTACTCCATAGGGGATACTGCTGAAATTCTAATTCTATCTCCCGTGGCTGATGCAAATTTATTACTAACATTAGAAGGAAATCGAATTTTAAAATATGAGACTATTTCGATGAAGGGAAATTCATTGAAATATAGCATAAAAATAACTCCAGATTTATCGCCTAACTTTACACTATCAGCTGTTTTATTTGCCAATCTAGAAACGTATTCAGGTCAAATCAAAGTAGTTGCTCCCCCTGAAAATAAAATCGTTAAAGTAAAAATTAAATCGGATCGAGAGACCTATAAACCAGGAGAAACAGTTCAATTGCAGATTTCCACTACTGATCTAAAACAAAATGGAATAAAAACAGAGCTGTCGGTCGCAGTAGTAGATGAAGCAATCTACCAGATTCAAGAAGATAAAAATCCATCTTTGATTTCATACTTCTATCATCCAAGAAGAAACGATGTGAATACTGTTTACTCTTCCGCTTATCGTTTCTTTGGATATTCTGAATCGAGGAGAATGGATTTAGCTTTTGCAAAGAAAAAAAACTTACCTCTCTCGGTTTTAAAAGAAGACGATTCTAGATCTAGAGAACGTTTCAAAGATACTGCCTTCTGGCTTGGAACTGTCACTACAGATTCTGACGGAAATGCAAAGGTCCAATTTAATCTACCAGATAACCTCACTTCCTGGAGAGTGACAACTATCGCTCTTACTGAAGATTCAAAATTCGGTCAAAATACTTATAATTTTACAACAAGAAAACCAATATCATTACAAGCCAATCTTCCTCCTTATTTACTCCGAGGAGAAAAACAGAGTATTTCTACAACAGTAACCAATTTTACCAATCAAAAAGAAGAAGTCGTCGTAAATTTGGAAGCTAGAGGAGTTAAAATAGATGGAGAACAAACTAAAAAAATTACTTTAAAAGCTCATGGAAGCGAAGTTGTATCCTTTTCAGTTCAGGCAGAGGAGGTAAACAATACCAAATCCGCTAGTTTAAAATTTTCAATAAAAGGTAAATTTGAAGATAGTGTATTAAAAAAAGTTCCTCTTAAATTCTTTGGTTTAAAAAAAATAGAGTCGGTTGCTATGAAAATTCCTAGCAATGGACAAAAAGATAAGGCAACCCTAAAGCTTCCGAATACAGCGACCGAAGAGCAGCTAACGCTTCGATTTCATCCTGGTAACATTGAAGCCTTGAGAGCAAGTCTACCTTATTTAATCGATTATCCCTATGGTTGTGTTGAACAAACCATGAGTAGATTTGTTCCAGTTCTAGCCGCTCAAAAATCAGTTAGCCTTTCTTTAAAACAGAGAGACGAGCTACCTAAAATGGCAGCACAAGGAATCAAAAATTTAAAAACACTTCTTGGATCAGAAGGGGGATTTAAATGGTTTTCTAGAGATAGTCTAGAAGATTCTATGATGACTGCTTATGTTTACAGGGCACTTTCGATTGCAAAAAAATTGAATACCCAAGTGCCAGAAGAACTTTTAAATCAATCTAGAAATTACTTATATAAAGTATTGGAAACAACGTCTGATCCATTTCAAAAGGCTTATATTATATTCTCTCTATCAGAGGGAGGTGAAGTAGAGAAATCACTAATCGACTCTTTGATAAGTATTAGCGGAAAACAGAAGTTATATGGAAAGGCTCTCACTGGACTTGCCGCATTCGCAAGTGGGCAAAAAGACCAAGCGCAAAGTATTTATAAAAAAATAATTTCCGAATCAGGAATTTATAAAGGAAAAATTCCAAAATTTGAAGCGGACATTGAAAATGATGATATCGAGACAATCTCTGCAATTCTACTCCTTGCAGTTCGACTTAATGACCTAGAAATTTCTGAATCATTGAGTGAAGAACTCTTAAATAGAAAAGTTGATATAGCTTGGAAAAATTCTAGAGATACTGGAATGGCAGTTCTTGCCCTTGCTGAAAAATTAGAAGTTTTTTCTGAGAAGCTAATTCCAATTAACCTACAAATTAAAGTAAATGGTAAAGATTTCAAATCAATCTCTATAAAACCAACAGAAATTCTATCTGGTAAATCAGAATGGAACTTCAATGTAAGTTCTATTGCAAAAGGGGATAATACCATAGAACTTATCAAGGAAAAGGGAAACACGGTATACGCAATTGCTTCTTTAGAATATGTAGACAGATCTAAAAATTTTAACTCCTTTGAAAAAGGGATCAAAGTGAAGAGAGAATATTTTTCTGTTTTGCCCGAAGAAAAGTCTGGTAAAACATTGTTAACCGCTAAAAATGCAAATTCATTCAAACCAGGAGAATTAGTAATGGTCTCGATCGAAGTAGAAAGAAGCGGCAAAAGCGATACCTATTTTATGGTTGAAGATCCACTCATTCCTGGTTTTAGCTTTGTAACAAAGGATACAAACTACTACATAGGTGAATACTCTGCTGATTATGAATCTAGACAAATCTATGACGATAGAGCAGTATTTTTTATTAGAGGTCCTGCACAAAAAACTATCGTCAGATATTTTCTTAGATCAGATATGTCAGGGAATTACAATGTGCCCCCTGCAAAAGCTAGTCTCATGTATTATCCAGAGATTATGGGAAATTCTTCCTCACAAAATTTAAAAGTGGAGTAAATGATGAATTATCTAAGATTTCTTTTTTTTCTATTATTTATAAATGGATTTCAAGCAATAACTAGTTCTGAAGTAAAAATTGAATCACCAAGAGGAGGATTCACTACTGCAAGAGTAATCGAAATTACAGGAACGGTAGCCGATACAAGCGTGGAAAGAATTACATTAGTAATGAATGGAGTTCCTCAAACTGTGAAAGTTCAGTCTGGAAATTTTAGAATAAAGTCAGTCGTTGCACCCGGAAGCAATTCTATAGAGGTCAAACATGGTAAGCATTCAGATAGAGTTTCATTTTTCGCAAGTGTTCCATCAAAGGATATTAAAATTGTTCTAACTTGGGATACACCGACTGACGTAGACCTTTGGGTAATCGATCCCAAAGGAGAAAAAACTTATTATGCCGCCAATTCAAGTTCATCCGGTGGAAATTTAGATGTGGACGTTACAGATGGATATGGACCAGAAACATTCACAATGGCAAAAGCTTTGTCAGGCTCCTATGCTGTAAATGTTCAATATTATTCAAAT
The DNA here is from genome assembly GCA_035345875.1 of Leptospiraceae bacterium. Classification (GTDB taxonomy): domain Bacteria; phylum Spirochaetota; class Leptospiria; order Leptospirales; family Leptospiraceae; genus UBA2033. Next base: position 77,520 of record DAORDH010000004.1, read on the forward strand.
AATAACATTCCAATCACGAGGGTTAAGTTATATGTAATCTTGTATGAAGGAACATCAAAAGAAGAAAAAAAATACTTTGAATTTACTATGACAAAAGGTCAGCAAGTTTATCACATTGCCGACTTTCAGATAGAAGGCGACTAATAAGCTATTTTGCATAAATTTATAATCATTTGCTTTTTCTCTATTTCATTTTCACTTTTTGGATTTGATGAAGTTTACTTAAATCAAATTATAAAAGAATGGGAGGAAAGTAAAAAAAACAGTGCAATTGTCTTAATTACAAATCCTTTTTCGGGTAGGATAGAATTCGTTTACAATGCAAAAGATGCCTTCTACAAGAAATTACCTCCCGGATCGATTCTAAAACCACTGTCTGCACTAACGCTTCTTTCTCAAAATGATACAAAAGATAAAGATACATCCTTTATATGTAAAGGAAAGTTCTGGGAGCCAAAAGAAAATTTTTTTACTAGATCCGACTATAAAAATTTTAATATATTAGAAGATAAAGAATCTGGTAAAAAATATTTAAAATGCTCTACAGAAGCTGGTCATGGAGAAATTAATTTAAGAGAAGCAATTTCTTACTCCTGTAATGTTTTCTTTCTAACAAAGATATTCAAGTCTAAAAACCTTTTTTATTCCTCATTTGTTCGAGATTGGAATTTATTCGAAGGAACAGGTGCTTCATTTGAAAGAATTTCAGTTTCTAATTTTAATGACAAAATTCCAAACAGCCCTCTTGAATCCATGCTCTCCGGCATTGGAGAAGACGGTAAAATAAAAGTAACTGCTCTCAAAGTTGCGCAAATCTTTGGGGCAATTTTTGCAAATACTCCGTTCTTAAAGCCAATACAAAAAGGAGAAACTCCCGAGCAAGTCTATCCATTTCCTTACTCTGAAAAATATAGAAATATTATTTTACAAGGACTTAGAGAAGCTGTAAAAAATGGAACGTTAAGTGATATAAATCTTATCAAAAATAACGTTCAAATTCTAGGAGGGAAAACAGGAAGTCCCACTAGAGAAGGGAAAAAATACTCCACACATGGCTGGAGTATTATTTTTTTTTAAAAAGCAGAATCTGCATATTTATTAGTGGCATTTACACAAAAAGGATCGGGGAGAAAAGATGCAATACCCTTGTCCTCATTAATCTTAAATGCATTCTAATTTCTATTTTCTATTACTAACTATGAATACGCCTAGAATAACAAAAATGGTTCCAATTATTTGCAATAAATTCAGTGTTTCCCCTAAAAAAATCCAAGCGAGGAAAACTGTAGAAACAGGACCGATAGTTCCTATAATCGAAGCGACTCCTGAACCGACTCTTTTAATCCCTTGAGAAAGTAAAAATGTTGGTAAAACCGTCGATATAATTGCCATCAAAAAACTTAAAACATAAACTTCTGATGGCAATTGCAAACTCTCTAATTTGTGAGTAAAAAAGAAATGAATTGTAACAGAGAGACAGGCAACTAACATAGCATAAGCAGTAAACCGAGCGGCTCCAATCCTAGGAATCATTCTACCGCTCCCGATTAAATAAATCGCATACGTAAAAGCACAAAGAAATATTAAAAATGCTCCTAAATAAATATGTTCAGTTTTTTCAACCTTATCTGCAAAAAAAACAATTAGTATTCCTATATATGTAATAGCTAATGATATTATTTCCCTTGAACGAATTTTTTGCTTAAATAAAAAACTGGAAAGTAAAACTACAATTGTTGGGTAGATAAATAATATTAACCGCTCCATACCTGCACTAATGTAAACAAGTCCAATAAAATCTAATATACTAGAAAGATAATAACCTAAAAAGCCTAAGAGGATAACAAAAATCCAATCTGAAATTTGTAAGTTTGTTTTTTCTGATTTTGATTTATGCAAACCAACAACTAAAAAAAATGGAACGGAAAATGCCATACGTAAAAATAGCAATGTAGTGGCATCCACTCTATAATAATAGGCAAGTTTTATCATAACTGCTTTCGCAGAAAATCCAATAGCAGACAACAAAACAAAACTTACTCCAACTATATAATAACTGCCTCTTTCTTTCATAATTTCATTAATTAATTATATATATTTCCCTACAATTGGATTTTTTTTCAAAATCTCCGCACATAAATTGAATTTCTTTTCTCTCTTTTTATATGATACAAATAAAATCTAAGAATTCATTTAAAAGCCCAAAATCATCCTTTCAAGAGAATAAGACCGTCTCTACCTTACTCATCCCAAATTATTTAATCGAGTATCTTCATTGCCGTGTAAACGAAAATGGTAGTTTAGCGAAATACCTAAAATTGCTTCTTACTAATTGTAGAGTCTTTACTCATTCAGGTATGCTACCTCCTCCAGATAAAATAAAAACAGAATACCAAAAAGAAGGTCTCGACCTAACAAAGGTAAATTTTCGTGTTGATAATGATGACTGGATTGAATTAGGTGAATTGGCATTAGCCTTTGGTAAATCTCGTTGTTATCTGTTTAGCTATTTGGTGGAGTTAGATCTACTAGGATTTTGGGATGCTCTGTCTAATTTTAATATGAATCTTGGAGCTCCTACACACCCAAAGCTATCACTAAAAGTCAGTTGGAAATTAAACCGAGCCAAGTATAGTTTTAAGCGAGCCTATCATGTAAAAATCTAGAAACATATAAAAAAAGAAATCAAAAAACTACTTTTAAGCCAAGGTTTGCTCCAAAGCCTTTCTCAATGATAGTCGCTTCTGCTAGTAATTTAAGAATAGCAAAATTAAATTCCATTCCGGCGATAAAGTAATTTGTATTAGTTTCTAGTTTTACTTTTCTACGAAAGTCCATAGCTAGACTCCCTTCTGGATTCATTGCCCCATTTGTTGGATTCAGTGCGTTATTCGAAAAGTATTTATAATAATCTGAAGTTAAAAGAGAGCTATTATAAATATAGGTTGGATCAAGAGAAAGTTTGATCGGACCTCCTCTTGATAAATGAAGATTTGCTTCTCCATAGTTTTTGCTAAAACCGACACCACAAAACAAGTCAAAGAAGTAAAATATTTTTAGACCTGATCTTAATTCAATGGGTATACTATGAATATTAGAAGAGAAATCGAATTCTGTTTTTGCAATCCATGATCCCTTTAATTCACCAAAGCTAACAGTTTCATTTGTCCTAGGTTGATGATTGATTTGCATATTTAATCTTTGAGCGTTATATCCTATACCCAAGGACAAACCAGAAAAGCTAATTAAAGAATAGCTTGATATTTTAGGTTCAATAATATGATATCTTAAAATAGCGCCAATGCTTTGGACTTGAATCGATCCTGAAATTTCAGGCTTATTTATGTAAGCAGCTTTTACATCAGTAGTATTATAACCAACATTCATTCCATGAAAAAATAAATTAAACCTATGGAGATAATTTTTATTATCCACGTCCTCATTTTCATCATCATCATCTTCATTCCTTTGCTGAAGGGCATCGCCCTTTCCAATAAACCAACCCAAATTAATAGCGCCCATAATGGTTGGAGCAGAAGCGATTCCCGCATTTGGAAGTTTTGGAATAGTAATATCTCCATAATTAATAGTTATATCATCTTTTTTTATATAGCTTGCAGAAAGACCACTTCCTAGTTGAAAACGATTTACATATCCAGATCCGATCATAGAAGAATTATTATTTATAATAATACCAGACTCAATCATTGACTCCATGACAGGTATTAAATATTGAGTTTGAAATGTAGAATCCAGATTACTAAATTCAGAAAGATATTTCTGTGGGATCACATTACATGCCTGACCCACGCATGTTGCAGTAGAGAAAACGTTAGTAGAAGAATGAATGAAGAAAAGTAAGCAAAATGGAAGAAAATGAACTCTTATCTTTTCAATTAGAAATCGACAACTTTTGAGCATAGCGCAAAACTATAGCAGAACTCAAAAGTTAGTCAAGAAATTTAGTAAATTATTTATTTCTTAGGTGGAAATTTATCAATAAGGAAATAGGTTTCCATTAGACCTTTGCCTTTTATATCGATAGCTCCTCTCTTCTCAAAAATATATTTTCCTTTCAATTTATCATACACTTGTCTAGAAGTATGTATCATTTCTGGTAATCCATATGATTCCATTCGACTAGCAGTATTTACTGTATCTCCCCAAATATCATAGGCAATCTTTTCTACTCCAATCACTCCGGCAACAGCAGGTCCGCAATGCATTCCAATTCGAATTTTAAAATCGGGATATTTCATAAGCAAATCGATTAATTCTTGCTGATGGCTAAACTTCAAGAGATCAAGTGCTAAATCTGCCATTGCTTCTAAGTGATTATCAATTGATCCAGGCAGCCCACCAACAACCATATAGGCGTCTCCAATCGTTTTCATTTTCTCTAAATTGTGAACCATTGTTAAGACATCAAAATGAGAAAATACGTTATTCAATAAAACAATTAAATCTGTCGCATCTACACTTTGCGAAAGTTTTGTAAATCCAACCACATCCGCAAATAAAATACTAGCAAATGGAATATTGTCTACGATTAAGACTTCATCATGCGTTTTAATTCTTTCAATTACATGAGTAGGTAAAATATTTTGCAATAATGCTTCGTTCTGTTTATTAGATCGGGACAATTCTTTCGTTCTATCTTTAACTTTCTTTTCCAATTCTTGGTTTGATTCCTCAAGAGTTTGAATTAATTTATCTTCCGCATCTGTCTTTGCCTTTTTTAAAATATTAATTCTATCGGCTAACGCGAAAGAAAAAAATGCCACTTCGAACGCACCTGTAAATAAACTAAAATAATTTAAAAATCTTAAATCATCTACAAAACCAAATAACCTGAAGATATTGAATGTTCCAACAATAGACGCTATACCCCATCCAACCAAATAAAGTCTAGCAGCTTTATTTCCGTAAATTAAAGACATTATACCAGCAGCAATTAAGAACGGGGGATAGATCAATGAAAACGAATTACTAATTATAATTGGAAGATTTGAATCTAAAATAAATGAAATTATGATTACAGGAATTGATAAAATTCTAAGCCATAATAAGATTTTATTTAGAATTGGAGAAAACTTTTTGGTATCCAAAAACTCTACGGTAAAAAAATTCAAGCATAGAGTCATAGCAACTCCGCTCACATGAATAATTCTATTTTGCATATATGGAAATTCTGACCAAAAATACTTAAAACCAAATCCATGAAATGAAATCATGTAAAGTATGCTGAAAAATACAGTTAAAACATAATAAATGTAAATCTTTTCTTTTATTGATATAAATAGAAATAGATTATAAAAAAGCATTATAATCATGATACCAAAATACAAACCTAACAGCATTTGTGTTTCATTGTCACGATTATAGAAAAGTTTTTGAGGAGCTAAGTATATAGGCAATTGAACTGCACTAATTGAGTGAATCCTAACGTATATTACTGGATCTTTTTGAATCTCGAATGGAACTGTAAAATTTAGAACCCTACTTTCGATGTCTCGCTTTGTAAATACAAAATGATCTCCACCCTCTTTCTCAATATATACATCCGCCTCTTCTTCCTCATGATCAATCGGAAAATAAAAATTAACAAAATCTAGTTGAGGATACTCTATAAAAAAAACCCATTCATCATTTAAAAAACTATTTTGATTTTTAATTTGAAATCTAAGCCAATAAACAGAGGAAGTATAACCAAAATTATATTTATTTACATCATTTCTTACAAAGTCTTTTTCTAATACTTCTTCAAAGCTTAAATTACCGGTCTTATCTTCAAAAAACTCAGCGTGAGGAATTACATCATAAATCTTATCCATGTACAGAACCAATGGATTCTTTGTATCATTTTCATCTTCTGCATAAGCGTTAGAATGACAGAACACAAGAATTATAAAACAAATAGAAATAAGTTTCTTGATTAGAAATTTGATCATACACTATACATTCATTTTATTTTCTTAGAAAAACTGTTCCTGCAATTTTTGGTTCTCTTAAATTTTCGGTGAACTCACACTGTTAATTCACTGTAATATATCATTTCCATCTAGGTTTTTCCACCTTTTTCACGTCCTAAAGAGAAATTCCCTGATATTTTTTCAAATTACTCAGCTTCACAGTCTATTTATACTTATTTTTTCATAAAAAAAATGATTTCACGCCTTTTTATCTCAATTTTGACTGAATTCATTACTTTTCTATTCCAAAACTGCAAAATTTTAGAAGAATTAAAAGAATGCTAAAGAGTTTTTGAATCCAATTTTGAATGAGCAGATTTTCCTAATAGAAGATGTAACAGATAAAACAAGGTATAAGAGACATAGCAAAGCATTTCTATTTTAGAGTAATATCCGCAAGCTGTCTTTTCCATTTTTTCAAAAAAAATCGAAATCTCTATAGAAATGCGAATCTAATTAAATATATATAAGTAGCACAAATATTGCATTATTAATTCATAATAGAAGTCTTTTAATCTTTATCTACAAAGGAAGTTGAACGCATGAGCACATCGTATAAAAAAAACAGCCAAACAATTGACCTTACTTGCAGCAGCAAAGGTAATTCTTCCTATCTTTTAAAAGTTACTGTATCTCATAATGAAAAAGGGATTATTTATAAAGTGACTTCTGTATTATTTGCGCATGGCTGGGATATTGAAGAGGCGGTTGCTGAAACCGTCGATGGCCGTCTCGTTAAAGATGTTTTCCTAATTCGAAATTTAGAAGGCAAAAAACTATCTGAGCAAGCCTTTCAAAAAATACGCTCAGATTTAAACTCTCTTTTTTATGAAGGTAATTCGGTAACTGAATATCTCCAAGCCTCTGATAAGAATGTAAATGCTTTTAAAAAACCATATAACTCCACAGTTAATGTTTTTAATCCACCCTCGATTGAATTCACAGTTCTCGATATTCGCACTCTTGATCGTCCAGGTTTACTCTATGAGATTTCTCAAATATTATACTTATATGATATAGATATCATTTCTTTTACTGCAAAGAGTGAAAATCACGTCATCCGCGATAGCTTCTTAATATGCACTCCAAATAGTCAAAAACTTTCTGAACAAGAATGCAACCGACTAAAAGACAAACTTCTTTCCATTTTAAGTCCAAAATAATTTACTCTTCCGGGTGCTTACCTAGTTCAAAAGAATTAATAAATTCATTTATAGTATTAATATGTTCTTCTTCAGGGGAAAGACCATCTTCACCTGGATCATACAAATGCTCGTCAAATACATGAAAATCAAATATTCTTAATTCAAATTCCGGTAGCATTATTATGATATTCTCAGAGTGCAAATCTAAAATTAATTTTTCCTTTTGCGCTAAATAGCGAGTAGCCTCAATTACTCTATGAAAATTAAATGCTATTTTTTTTAATTTTGAAACAGGCACTTTTCCAAATTTATGTGTATCAAAATTTAATTTCCATTTTGGTAGAAATCTATCCTCAAGTGTGCTCTGCTTTACTTTTTCGGTTAACTTTACAAATTCTTTTAAGTGCTTTCCAGGAATTAAAATTTGATTATCACAGGGTGTAATCGTTGTTTGTGGAATTCCTATCGGTGTCCTTCTACTCCTAAGTCCCATAAAAAACTTTGTTGGTAAAACCAAGTCCGGAAGTAATGTCTTAACTTTCCAATAATGAAGCCTTTCCAATCCAAGTCTCTTAAATTTAAAATCAAGTAATTCCTTTGACGAATTTTTAAAACATTGTTTTTCTAAATAATTCTTCAATTCTAGCTCTTCTGGCTTTAAATACATTTCTAAATTTTTTGATACTTCTTTAAAAAGAGATCCGAATAGTGGATCTGATCCTAACTTCGACTTACCTACCTTTACAACCTGATTCCAAGGAAGTCTGTAAACAAATTTATATCCACCTCTTCCAATGAAATCGTCATTAGAGATTGGCATGAAATTCTCCATAAACACGCCATTGAACTTATAGGTTACTTGAAAAACATGCGTTACTGGAAATATCTTCTCATATACTTTTCTTACAATTCCTGATTTCCGCAGACTCAGATCTATTGGCAATTCTTCAACAGGTATAGGTGGATCGGTCTTGGTATGATGAAAGGATAATTCCTTTTCTAAACCTTTTTCTAAAAGCTCAATAAAATTTGGGATTTGATTAAACTTCTTTAAATTAAAAAAATCTTTAACTTTGTTTTTATAATTACTAAATCTTGATTCTTCATCCATATTTTCTTACCGTATCCAAAATCCCATCGCCAAATTTTTCTATTTTCGCATCCCCTAAGCCTTTAATATGAATTAAGTCCTGCTTGGTTTGTGGTTTTAAGTTTGCAATTCTAGTAATCACTGAATTATGTAAAACCATAAATTTTTTCCATCTATATTTTCTTGCTTCTCTATCTCTGTAGTTTTTTAAAGCTTTTACTAAAACTTGATTTGGGGTTTGAATTTTTCTTGTTCGTAAACCAGATTGAATTTCAGATTCTATTTTTTCTTTTCTAGTCATTGGAGGATGACTAGAAAGATAGATTTTAGGATATTTCTTTCCCGCAATCTTTAATTCCCTTTTTTCAATCCATTCTTCTAATTTTGTAAGAATTGCCTCTTCAGGAATAGTGCTTAATTTACCATAGAAAGATGACTGATCTGCTTTTGATCGCAAGATATTCTTTGCCTTAGATCCTCTTAGAATTCCTGCTATCATTTTTTTCCCATACACTGCTGGAGCAGAAATGAGTAGACTTCGAATTATATTTAATTCATCTGAGGCAAATTCATATTTACCCCTCAGAACTTTCTTTTCCAGTTTTAATTGCAACTCTTCTAAATAATCATTATGAGGATTAGGTATATTGGCTTTGCAAATGTCGCATATCCCGCATGTTTGAATTTCTTCCCCAAAATAGCTGCACAAAAATTTCTGTCTGCATACATTCGAAAATGCATAGGCTTTTATTGCATCAAGAAGTGTATCGCCTCCCTTATGGTTCGACTCCTTTCTTAAAATAAAATTTTGAATTCCTAGATCTGCATTCTGAAAAAACAATATACATCTAGAATTTTTTCCATCTCTACCCGCTCTACCAGCTTCTTGATAGTAAGATTCAATAGAAGAAGGGATTTGATAATGTAAAACCAATCTTACATCTGGAGAGTCAAGCCCCATACCAAAAGCGTTAGTAGCCACAAGTATTTTAACCTTACCAGAAGAATAGGCATCTTGCGCTTTTTCACGCATTGAATCTGTTTTACCTGCATGATAACGAGTTGCTTTAAACCCATTTTCTAATAGAAATTTACAGACTTCATCCACTTTATTTCGAGTTGCACAATAGATTATCACTCTTCCGTGATTCTTCGTTTTAAATTCAGAATTTAATATTTCTAATAATTTTATTTCTTTCTCCGTTTCATTCCTAAGATACTCTATTTGAAAAGATAAATTCGGTCTTTGAAAACTCTTTTTCACAATATAAGAATTCTTTAAATTCAAAGAATTTTCGATATCATTTAAAACCTTTTCAGTGGCTGTTGCGGTAAGCGCTATAAAAGGAGAATTTGGATGTAATTGCCTGAGTCGATACAATTCTCGATACTCTGGTCTAAAGTCATGCCCCCATTGAGAAACACAATGCGCCTCATCTACTGCAAAGAAATTTACTTTCATTTTCTTAAGCATTGTTGTAAAATAAGAAGAAAGCGCGCGTTCTGGTGATATATAGAGGAGTTTGATTTTTCCAGTAACAGCTCGGCTAATAGCTGTTAGCTGTTCTAATTCATCTTGGGAAGAATTGCAAGATGATGCAGAAACACCAATCTTATTCAAAGACTCAACCTGATCTTTCATTAAGGCAATTAAGGGAGAAATGACAATGCTTACTCCTTCCTTTTGTATGCTTGCAGGTAGTTGGTATAATAATGATTTACCCCCACCTGTAGGAAAAATAGAAATCACATCTCTCCCCGCAAGCAAAGCCTCTATTGCTTCTTTTTGCCCCTCTCTAAATTGTTTGAGCTTAAAAACTTCCTCTAATTGTTTCTGTATACTTTGCAAGATCTTTTGTTTGATTAATAAAACTAAATTACCTTAATTAACTCACCTTACATTATCATTGCTTCATAAAAACAAAGATTGAATTCGTGCAAACCAAACGTTCAAACGTGGTTTGCTCCTATTGTCATTGAAAAATGATAATAGGCTTGAAAGAGAAGGAACGAAGAGACAGTCAACCCATCGCTTTATAAGCTCTCCAACAGCCAAGCTATCGCAGACAATTGATTTTTTTAATTCATTCGCATTCTCTAATCTTATAAATACCATCGTTTATTCTTTTTTGCGCAAAGTGAGTTAATTAATTTATATTATCATTCTCATTAATTCACATCTTTTATGCATTATCTATTAATTAAGCTTCTACTTTTTACCTGCAATTCTATTAATTATCCAAAGGAGTGTAAGAGCACCTAATAAATCGGATATTAAACTCGAAATTATTCCTGTCGAGGCAAATCCAACCAATGACAATAATAGACCACCAATCAATGATCCAATTATACCTATGATCATGTTTTTTACAAAACCGAAACCACTTCCTGAGTAGATACGACCGGCAATATATCCCACTAACGCACCAACTAAAACCATTCCAATTAATTTAAATAACATTTTTATTCTCCTATTTTATTTCTGCAATTTGAAAGTCAGCAATTGTATCAGGCTTAGATGTTGCCGGAGTTTGCTGCTCTTTTGTTAATTCTTTAACTCTCTCTGAAATATATAAATCCAGCATATTAATGGTAATTTTGCCTTTTCTGGAATAGTCTGCCTTTCCATTCAATCCTTCTACTAACGCTTTTGTAAACGCTCCATTTCCCCAACTCTTATCCTCTAAAGACAGTTGATTTTTTGTAGAGGAAGTAAATACTACAATTCCATTTTCTGTATCTGATAATTCGTTAATTAATATTGTAATATCATTTCCTTTTCCAAAAACGTTCGCAGAATGACAGGTATCCCCAAAAAACACAACCTTCCCCTGTATAGAAGTTAACGTATTTTTTATCTCTAAATATGACACCCCTGTGCTTTTAAACTTTTCAGGATCAAAGTTATGCGGAAGAAAATAATAATTCCCAATTGAGTCATTTACACCATGTCCCGACATAAAGATCATTGCGTAGTCATTTGCTTTAGTTTCTTTTTGAATCCACTCTAATCCATCTAATATATTCGAAGTCGTTGCTTCCTTATTTAAAAGTGATTTTACAAAGATATCTTTATACATTTTTCCTTTTTGTCTTTGCATTGTATTGATAAAATCACTCGCATCTTTCGCTCCAAATTGAAGCTGTAAACTAGAATCTTGATAATCACTTACTCCAACTGCTAAAATAAAAAGTCTTGGCTTTTCTTGGTCTTGCTGTAATTTATTTTCCCAATCAATTTGCAAATTTGCTGGTTCACTTGAATTAAATTTGCTCTGTGCGATTAGACTAATCACACAATCTCTTGGAGGTATATCAATTCGAATTGAACGAGCAGGACTTTCCTTTTCTACAGCAACTAAATTCATACCTTTGGTTCCAGTAATGGGTCTTCCATCGATTAACACCCGTATGCCGCTTACAGGATTTCCCGATGGTGTTCTTACTGTATATTGAATAAATACACTTTTATTACCAGTTTTATATATACTTTTAGGTGAGATAATTTCAATGACGGGTGGAAAATGATCCGTTATTGTTCCAGTATCTTTTTTTCTACCAGATTCATTATTTGTTTGCTGAATTGTTTCCTGTTCACTTCCAATATCTAAAATTCTATCAATAATATCAGGTCTATAATACTTGCTTCTAAACTTTGCTATTGGAAAAAAATCAGCTGAATGATCCTTTCCTCTATTTACATGCCATCCCAAAAATTCCTCTGTTCCTGGGGCTGTATCATAGTAACCTGAAGCTGTGCTAATTACCCATCTCTTTTTATCCTTATGTAAAAACAAAGAAAGTAACTCAGTTCCGTCCTCTGTTTTATACCACCGAATCGTTCCATCTCCAAAAGAGGCAATTGCATATTTACCGTTAGATGTTAGATTCACATTCCATGCAATTCCTGGAGCTGGAACTTTCCAAAGTTCTGTTCCTGACTTATCGTAATAACGTAAATTCCATTCGGTCCCCAGAATAAACTTATCATCCTGAATTGCGAGACATCGAGATGTCTCATGATCTTCTAATACAATTCGATTTCCTTTTAATAAAGGAGAATAATTATTTCTCCAGTTTGTAATCCGAAGTGAACTTGTATCTGGTTTATACATTCCATCCGTATTTAATTCATCTAAATATACTCGTCTATCTGTGAGAGAGAATTGTGCCTGGTCTTTTCCAAATTGTAAAAATCCAAATTGAACTCTTTTCCCATCTTCAGATACAAGAAATTTTTCCTGTGCATCTCGATAGTCAGGAGTATCCTGAAGTTTATAGATTAATCTTCGATCCTGTGAATCTAAAATACCATAAGATGGATCGTGAGTTGAGTAAGCAATTCCTCCATCTTTTAATGGAATAACATGCATGATCGTATTCCAAGAAGCAGGTAGATCTTTATAATCTCCACGTCCTCCATTCGACCATTTACGAATGAAATATCCATTCTTTTGAGCCATTCCACCTGCATATAAATACTCACCATCATTCGACCAAGTAACCTTACTTAGATCCCCGTTTCCAATTCCACTAACGCTTGGTGCAAAAGAATAATTGATAGTATCTTTTTCTATATCAAAAACCTCAACAGTCGTTGTCAAATCATAGCCAACTGCAAGTTTTTTCCCATCACTTGAAACACGCATCGAAATTGGAATACGCGCATTTTGTCCACTTTTCCTGTCTAGAAGTTTAAGTTTATTACTCTCAAGTGTATAATATCGAATAAAACCATCCAGGCTAATCGTAATTATCCGCAAGCTTCCATTTTGTAAGATAAACCCTGTATCATAACTTCTATCTCTATAATCCATATCTTCGGCTACAAGATTAAAGTTAATGCCATTATAGATTTTAAATCCTAATTTTAAATTGACGGCTAAATATTTTCCATCGGGCGAATATGCCATGTGGTAAATAATTTCATCTACCTTCGATATACTTCTTTTTAGGTTTCCAGTCTCCACATCAAATATATAAATAAACTTACCATCATTTTCTTCTAGACCAGTCCAACCAGCAACTGCCAATGTTCTACCGTCAGGCGACAAAGCAACAGCATTTACTTTCCCCTCATGTCCAGATGCAATTGGAACACGAATAGTTCTTAGTAGTCTGCCAGTGGAGAGTTCCCAAATTTTTGCTGTTTTGTCCGTTGAAGCAGTAGCCAACAATCTATTCTCTGCATCCGTTGAAATTCTACGTATTACAGCTGTATGCATTCCAGCTTCGACTTTAAGAATTGGATCTTTTCCTATTGGATCAGCTAAAAGTTGGAAGCAGCTAAGGAGTATAATGGTAAATAAAATCTTCATAGACTAAATCCTAATCAATTAAAATAAACTACATCGATATCCGCTTCATTGATTTTCTGCTCACCTTGTTCTGAGATAAGAAAATATTGATTGTCTAGTTGGTAAATAGACCCAGTGATAACACTTCCATTTTTTAATTTAATCTTCTCTGGTTGCCTTATAACTTGAGCCCTAGCATTGGAGCTATCTTGACTTACTTTTCTGTTTTGAATTAGATTAAGCAAATCCGATCTGTCCCAAGTATTCCTAAGCTTAGATCCATCAATTCCAATTAAACTTTCAGATTCTTCTCTACTTCTCTTAACAGAAGATTCTTCAATTCCTTTTTTCAGCTTAGGCTTTTCTGAACATTTAAGATTTACTTCTTGAATTGAGGTAGTTGAGTATTCTTTTCTCTTAGCTCGTTTAACTAGATTCTCAGCATCCATTTTCTGCAAAACATCTCTTTGATTCTTCGGGCTTGTTTCAACAGAATATCCATACGGAACAAGTTGTGCATTTCTTTCTAAATTTTCCGTTAGCCGCTTCATTTCAATTGTATCTTCAATCGTTGTATCGTCTTCGGCTTCAGGAGCTCTAATTCTAGTTTGAACAAATCCTTCTTGAACATTTAATTTTGTAGAACCGTCATTTGCTACACTAGTATCAAAAATTGTTCCTCTTACTGCGGCAATTGCAGTTGGTGATATTACCTCGATTCTTTCCCCGCTAAAAACTTTTCCAACTTTGAACAAAGCAGATCCAAACTTTAAAAAACCAGAATATACATTTTCATCTGGCTTTTCTTTAAATTTAAGAGAGAAAACAGAATTTTCTCTAACTCGAATTGTAAAGTTTGATAAAGATTGTTTCACTTGTAGATCGCAATAGGATTTTTTACCAACAAATATGGTTTGATTTTCTTCTACAATATCACCCACATTTATTTTTTTATTTCCAACTGTTACATCACCGACTAGAGCTAAAATCACACCAGAAGAGCGGCTAGCAACGATTTTGCGCTCAGTCCCTTCTAAAAATTCTTTGATAAATGTATTTCCTCTCGCACCTGCCATGACTGCAGCAGTCCAACCATTTGTATTTTTTGCAAAGACATCTGCTTTGTTATCAACTAAAAACTTAACAACAGGGAAGTGATTATTATTAGCTGCAAACATAAGTGCGCTTGTTCCAAGAGAGTCTCTAAAATTGATATCTGCATTTTGTGCTAGAGATTTTTTCACACCATCTAAGTCACCGATACTTGCCGAGGAGAGCAATTCAATATTCGGATCAGCATAAACAGTAAAAGTCATGAAACAAAGGAGGAAGAAAAGTTTTAATTTGAATCTCATGGTAAACCTTCATCGGTAATTTAACTCTAACAAATACATGACTAAAATTAAAATGGTTTCCTAAATTGCATTTTAAAATCGTTACCAGTTGATTTTTAAAATATCCCAAGGTTTGCCTATTTTAAATTCATAGCCAGCAATGCTACAGTATATTGTTCAATGAATCCCTCGTGTTAGCTTTTGTAAATAGCAAATTTATAAGCTTGATTCTAGAATCTGACAAAAAAGGGTTGCCAATATGCTCGAGCATTTTTAGGTTAAAATTCGTTAACCATATACGAGGAAAAATCATAATGAAAAAATCTTTATTTGCGCTAGTATTGCTTGCTCCTTTTTTTTCAGCATGCCAAACCATTTCTAAATTTTTCGCGAGTGCGCCCCCACCTCCGCAACCACAGCCTGCTTATGTTGCTCCAAGAATCTATCCTGAGAAAATAAATTTGAGCGAAGTAAAGGTAGAAGCTATCAATGAAGCTCCAAACGAACCTCTTGGGGTTTATAAAGGCTCTGATGGAAATAACTACCTCTTCCTAAACCTAATCTATGAAAATTCAGGACTATCAGTAATTGAAGCAATTAAAAACGGAGAGATTTTAGACAATATGATTATTGTTCGAGATCAAACTGGTAAGATTATTGGTTCAGACGTTGTTAACTTTCAGGCATTTGCAACGATCGAGAAAAAACTATTTAAAAATACACAGGAAATAGTTAGAACAAAAGATGGATTTGAAACCCCTGTTCGTCCTCAAAGTGCGAAAAGAGATCTAGAGCCTGAAATTTCTACTTCCTACCAAAGTAAAATTTACACAGAGAAAGAAAAAGTTCCGCAAGTAATCAAACTCAATGAGCTTCCTGCTAATAATTCTTATATTTCAATCAATCTAGAGTTAGTGTATGTAGAACCGTTTATCCAACAAATCTGTGATAAAAATGGAAAGAATCCATGCACATACGTAGATGAAGTTGTAACTAAAGAAGTGCGTGAAGCAAATAAAAAGAAATTAGAAGCAATCATTGCTGAATATCAAAAAACTCCTACCGACAAACAACCAGCAGAAAAAAGAAGTCCTAAAAAGTTTATCTTAACTCCTGCTGAAATCCAAGCTTTCAAAGACAAAATGAAAAAGAACGTTAGTAAAACTGGCATTACTTTAGAAGGAGAAAAAACAAAGGTTGCTGATTCTGTTGTTGATGTTGAAAAAGCAAAACTAAACTACAGAGAATGGAGTCTAGTAAGTGCACCAAAGTATTTTCAAGTGAATACAGAAGTCATTAAACCGTTAGTAGGAGAAGCACCATCTGCAATTCCAGGAAATATCACACCTGCACCTGTGAATCCAATGAATCCAGTTACTCCTAACAATAACACAAATTCAATTACAAATCCTAGTGCAGATTTGCCAATTGAAGGATTCTCCGATACGGTTACTCTTAAAAATGGATTGATCTTTAAAAATGTAAAAGCTACTATTAAGGAATCCACTGTTTTAATTACATCACAAGATGGAAAAACAATGGAAATCAATAAGTCCGAATTAGTTAGTATAAAAAAATAATACAATCCTACTGATCTAAAAGAACCCACAGACAAAACATCTGTGGGTTTTTTTGTTAAATCTTAGCAGAATCTTTCATAATACCCATCATACTATTATAACCAAGAACGACTGTCGCAGCGGCAAAACCACCCATTAAAGCTCCAGAAATTCCAGGAGAACAAGCATCTGCTCCTGTAATAAAAACATTTTCAATCGGAGTCTTTACTCCCATCCATTCTTTCGTATATCGTTCTAATGTGCATGGAATTCCATAAATAGTTCCAGCTTTATGATCTGTAAAATATTCATTTGTGAGTGGCGTCGACAATTCTTTATACTCAACAAGATCTTTATATCCAGGGAAATGTCTCTCCATGAAATTTAACATTCCATCCGCTATACGATCTTTTAATTCTTTATAATCCGTTCCTCTGTTTTTCCACTCTCCATTCTTCCACTTTGCAAATGGTTCATAATTCACAAAACTAATTACTTCTCCAGTAAACGATTCTGCCTTTGGGTCTTTCAGAGATGGAAAAGAAGCATAGAAAGCAGTTGGTTCTCCTTTTAAAAGATTATCTTTCTCATTGAAATTTTTGTCATGATCTATGGAGTTATAAATCCAATAATTTTCTCCTTTAAATCCAAGCTTAGCCGGATTTTCTTTGAAACCTAAATAGAGAGTTACACTACTTGCTCCTGTTACAAAATTAGAAATACTTTCTCTAAAAGGTATTTCTACATTCTGTGGAATTAATTTGGTATAGGTATTATATACTCCAGCATCAGAAATAATAATTGGAGCAAAGTATTCTTTCTCTAAAATATTTTTTCCTTTTGTTTGTTTTACTTTAACACCGATTGCTTTTTCGCCATCCATTATAATTTCTGTGACTTCACTGAATATATGCATAGCTCCACCCTTCTTTTCGATGATTGGCTTAACGCTTTCAGCTATCGTTCCCGCCCCGCCTACAGGATAGAAACCTCCATTCAGATAATGAACTACTAGTCCAGCATGCATATAAAATGCACTCGTAGATGGAGGCAGTCCGTAATCTCCCCATTGAGAAACAAGAACAGCTTTCAGAACTGGATCTTTGAAATTCGCATCCAAATACTCCTTAGTTGTGATCATTGGTGATTTGGCACCAGTTAATTTAAAATTATTTGATTCAGTATCTAAAAGCATTGGTTTTGCTTTTAATGTAAATTGCTTAGTTGCCCAATTAGAAAAAGACTTAACATCGGAAAAATAATTTTCTATTGCCTGCTTCTCATGTGGAAATTTTTGGATCAAATCAGATCTAAATTTTTCTTCTGAACTGTATTGATCAAATGTTATTTCTGGATAAACAAATCTTTCAAATAGATCCGGCATTGGATTCCAATCCACTTTTCCTTCTGTCACTATATCAAATAGCTTTCGAAGCATGGATTGCTTGCCCATGTCCCCCACATAATGAATTCCAACGTCCCAAAGAAATTTCCCTTCTCTTTTAAATGTATGAGTAAAACCACCAAGTTTAAAATGCTTTTCTAAGACTAAAACTTTTTTATTTTTAAGTCGTGCTAAAATACTTGCAGTCGTCAGTGCTCCCATACCAGAACCAATTACAATCGCATCAAAATGATTTTCTTTTTCCATTGACTCTTTCCATCCTTATGTAAATTTGTTTAATGTTGACATTGTAAATATTAATGTTACTATTGTCAACATTAATATCCTTTATATAGGTGGATTTCATGAAAAAAGGTAAGTCGAGTTCAAACTATCATCATGGCGATTTAAAAAAAGCGCTTCTGGATTCTGGTGTGTCCATTTTAGCAGAACAAGGAATAAAGAATTTAAGCTTAAGAGAAGCCGCAAGGCGCGCCGGTGTCAGTCATACCGCTCCTTATCGACATTTTGAAGATAAAGATGCGTTACTCGCCGCCATTGCAGAAGAAGGTTTTAATCGGTTAATTCTAAAGCTAGAAGAAGGAATTGCAAAGCACCCCAATAATCCATTGCAACGTCATTATGCAATCGGGGAAGCCTATGTCCAATTTGCACTTGAAAATCCAAATCACCTACAAGTCATGTTTGGTAATGTCTTAGAAGACTATAAAAAATATTCTAGTTTAAAACAAGTCTCGGACAAATCCTTTAGCCTATTAGTTGAAACAATCAAAGATTGTCAAAAAGCCGGTATTGTAAAGAAATCAAATGCAATTCAACTCGCACTCGTAGCCTGGTCAGCTATTCATGGACTATCCCTACTCACAATTGAAAAACGAAATAAATGGATTTCTGAGAACAACTCCCGCATCATAAAAATTCTGGGAGATGTTCTCTTTAACGGAATGAAAGCTTAGTTCTACTATCATATTAATCTACTTGTCGAACTACTTTAATTGCAGTGGTTCCAAGTCCGTTACCAATAGCAATATAGATATAATTCTTATTTGTAATTTGATCATACAAAGATACAGACGTCATGATGTATTTTGAGTTAGATCCTAATCCATTTGTTCCTTGTTGAACCCAACCTGCGCCACTCATTGTTCCACTGGTTGCAGATGGAGTCGTTCCTGAGAATTTAAAAACTCGGACTCCGCTGACTGGATCATCAAAGCCTAAATAAAGATTATTACCGTTTGCAATTAACATCCCGATTGCCGTTGCGGTGCTACCAATATCTGTTTCTGTTCCACTAATTATTTTTGACCAACCAGCAGGCGCACACTGACCACTTGCATTCGGTGTGCAAGTCCAAACCTCTCCTCTTAAATTGGTCGTCGGTGTTGTATCACCAACATTTCTAACCATATATAATTTCCCATTATAGAGGATAATATAAGGATATGCTTTTTCACCAGGCCTTACTTTTCCTAAACCACCACCAGTCGTGGAATTAGACGCTGGCATATAGAGAGATGTTCCTGTCGCTGCACTCGGAGTAGATAAAACAGGGTCAAATGTAGTTGTCCCTAATTTCCAATCGTTTGCGTTACCTGGTGTTGCGCTTAAAATTTTACTAGTAGTAACATAGATTACACCACCGTTATTCGCAAGATAAGTAGATGCGCCTTGAGTAAAAATAACATCAATACCAACTACCCCAGAACTATTCGGATTTGTTGGTTCTCCTGCAGCAGGCGCTTTTCCAAGAACTGTAATATTTTTACCTGAAAGGTCCACAGGAGTTCCGATTGTCACAACCCCACTAGCAGCAGTAGCTGGAAGTCTATTTAAAACAGGTGCGTTAGTTCCATGATCTGATGATATCCCATTGAACACCTTATCTGCATTTCCATAAAGAGTCTGTGCACTCTTACTATTTATTCCATTTGTTCCGGTAATCGTAAAAGATTTCATATCAAGTAGGATATCTTTATCTTGTGAATAATAGACTGTATCCACATTATTTTTTAGAGCACCAATACCAAGTAGTTCATAATTTGTGGAACTGATAGTTAAATTAATTGAATTAAACCCAACCGCACCTACCTCTCCATTTGCACCCCCATTGGTTCCACAGGTCTGGGTGGATAGATCTGTTGTTATATATCCAAACCCAGTAGCTGCTGCGCAACTTAAAGAAACAGATGAGTTATTCACAAAAGCAAAAGATGTGAGGATTGCATTCGTTCCATTTGGATCAAAACGAAAAGCGGCGTTGTTTTTATCATTGGTTCCTAAATAAACTTTTCCATCATACTTAAATGCAAAGGAAAAAGTTGTTCCATCGAAAAATGGATCCTCAAAGAAAGAACCGCAAGCAAGTGTTGTGCAAGCTGTCCCCGCTCCTATAAAAGTTGCACGATCATTTGGAGCCGACTGGATACAGTTTGTGCCTGCAGAGTCTCGAATACATACAGAGCCATTATTAAAATTATCATTATCCGTAGCGTTCGCAACGATTACAGTATAAGCAACTCCTGCCTGAGATCCGTTATGCGTTAGAGTCACTGTAAAATTACTAGCACCAGATCCTACAACTGCAGATGAAATTGTTCCGTCTCCAATTGTGGGAGATATTTTATAGCGAAGTCCACATTCATAGGCAGAGTTACATTCTGCACTATTGGTTGTATTCATTCCAGTCAATGGAGGCTTACTGAAAGTAATCTTTATTGTATTTGGTGTTAATGCGGTTGCTGCGACTACTTTTATTTTTTCTAAGCCTATAAATGTAAGGAATTTAGGCGAGCCCATTGCATTTCCAGCTAAATCAGTTACTGTAGAAGCTACCGTTAATCGATATTGTATATTGCAAAAACTCTGTCCTCCAGATAAGTTAATCTTCACAGATGTTGGAGAAAGAACAGATAGGGAAGCAAGTGTGGCATCTGCACAACCAGCATTTGTAGGATCTTCAATTAGAGTATAATTTGCAAGACTGTCTGCATTTTGATTTGCAGTTCCACTTCCCATTCTCATTGCTTCTGAAAATTGAACGATCAGAGAGTTTGTGGTAATATCACTGGTATAAACTAAATAAGGTGAAGTCGAATCAACGCCAAATGATCCACTAATTGGAGTAACACTCACTTTATTTGTTGAAGTATTTGGAGAACTTGCTGTATCTTTTAGTGTATTCACTATTGTTATGTAATCACCGACCGCAACTGTTGGAGAACCTGTTCCAGCAAACGTTAGTGTAAGTATATCGCCAGCTCCATTCCAATTGGCTGAAGTCAAATCTCCCCAAACATGACTAGAAGAAAGAGATAATACGGATGCAATATTAGAAATAGTAATAGATTTATCAGTAGGTTCTGAAAATGTTATTACTAAAGTATCCCCACTATCAACTGTCGCATTTGTATTTCCGGTGGGGGATGCTACCGCTGTTAAAATAACGGGTGGAGCCTTATCAACAGTAACTGCAGTAAGATTGGATATCGTTTGTAATTCAACGCCAGTGATTGAGCGCCACCTACCCGCACTAGTCGTAAAAGCCATTGCCTTAACAGCAGTTCCAGAGACTGTATTATCATCTGTAAAAAGAGTGATAGTATTATCATCTGCGACACCAGTATCCGTATTTGGAGTGACTATTGTTCCTGTTCCACTCGTTGCTGTATCTACTTTTATAGCTGCCGTTCCACCCATTGTAAAACGAGAGGCATCTAAATCGTCTATCGTTGCGTCATTCATACTCAAGCTAAAAACAACTTTAATTTGATCAATCTTTCCATTTCCATTTGTATCATATTCTTCAATTAAAGAAATTGTTGGATTACCTGCACTGATAGAAATAGCTTTAGCAGTTGTATTTCCAGTATTGTTTGCAGCATCATATAGATTTGAATTCCCTGCAACTGAATCATCTGGTGCACTCGTATCCCCATCACCAGCAATAAAATTTGCATTTGCAGTAAATATTGCATTCGAATCTGAAGTGGCGCAAGTATCTGCTCCCATGCTAGATAATGAGGTAGCACCACCAGCGTTTGAATTTGCATACGTTAGTGTTGTTGCACTCAAATCTCCACCTGAGCCGCACGAAGGCGCTCCATTCGTTCCATAAACCGCTTCCGAAAATGTAACGGTTAATCCTGTTTCACCTGCATTACCAGATGCACTTACAACGACTGGCTTTGCTCTATCTGATTCTGTTACTGTAGCAGTGTAGAGTTGAGCTGCTGTGCCTGTAGGTCCAGTCAAGGTCGGAGTAGAAGATGTTGTTAAATCAGGTTTTGCCCCAGTGTCAAATCCAACCCCTTCAGTAAATGCCAAGTAAAGAACGGCATCGTTTGCTGTATCACTAAATCCAGAGCACACAGATGCTACAGACGTTCCATGTTGTAATTTTACATTGGAATAACCAGCAACTAGCCAATGAGTTGTAACACTTCCAACTGAATTTAGAACGTAGCCTGGGAATGTAGAGTCTGTAACTAAAGTATTGAACGTTAGTTTATAATGGTCAATTTTTCCGTTGTTATCACAATCCATAGTTTCGGCAGAAGTGACACCAATTTCATCATCTATAATTGTAAAAGTATGAGTAGTTTGAGTTCCGAGTGAAGCATTGGTAGGAGAAGAAATAGAAAGGTCAATAGTATCGTTTCCTTCAAAGAGCAAATCGGAAAGCACAGCTATCGTAACGTTAGCTGTCGTTGAGCCTGGTGTAAAATTTACTGTTAGTGGTGAACCTATATTTGTATAATCAGATCCAGCTGTTGCAGTTCCTGTTCCTAAATCGGTTACAACTACTGATACAGTTTTTCCAGAAGCAGCAGAAAGACTCAATGTGATTGTTCTATTTGTTTGTGTTTCATTTACAGAATTAGATGTAGATGCTGAAAATTGAACGGTAGGCGGCATATCATCGTTTACAATTGTTCCAATACCTTGAGAGGTTGCGATTGTAGCGTTCGCATTTACATTACTTAAATTCACATAAAAAGTTTCATCTGTTTCATCCAAAGTATCACCAGCAACAACAACATTAAATGTTTTTGTTGTATCTCCCGGATTAAATGTAAGAGTAGTTGTAGTAATTGCAGTGTAATCGCTTCCCGAAGATGCGGTGTTGTTTGCAGTTACATAATCAACCGTAATTGTTTTACCGGAAGCTACTGAGAGGCTAACAGTAAACGTTGCATTCACCGTGCTCGCATTTCCTTCTGTCACTGATACATTATCAATACTGAGAGTAGGAGATGTATCGTCATTAGTAATAGTTCCAACTCCGGTTGCTACTGCAATCGTTGCACTCGTGCTTACATTGGCTAAAGATACATTGAAAGTTTCGTTTACTTCATCTGTTGAATCTCCATTGACAGCAACACTAATCGTCTTTGTAGTTTCTCCAGGATTAAACGTTAAGGTAGTCGTTGGAATTGCAGTGTAATCAGAACCTGCACTCGCAGTTCCATTTGATGTAGAATAATCAACAGTAACTGATCGTCCTGATGCAGCAGAAAGAGTTACAGTAAAATCTGCATTTACAGTTCCTGCATTTCCTTCTGTTACAGAAACGTTATTTATACTTAAACTTGGAATCGGATCATTATCAGTAATTGTGTAAGTATGTGATGTAATAGCTCCTAAGTTTGCAACAGTGGGATTACTGATTGAAATAATAATTGTTTCATTCAATTCATTTAATGTATCATTGTTCACTGCGATTGAAATATTTTGTGATGTTACGCCGCTATTGAATGTCAATGTTCCTGAGGCTAGAGTATAATCAGTCCCACTACCAGTTGCAGTTCCTCCCGTTACCGCATAATCAACAGTAACCGTTGAACCAGAGACAATAGAAAGTGCTACCGGAATATTGACAGTTGTTACCGATTCAGCTCCACTTGAGGTGGATGCAGAAAATCCAACACTTGGAGTATCATTATCAATGATTGTATAAGTATGTTCTGTATTTGTTCCAAGTGTTGCAATGGTAGGATTTGCCAGACTAATTTTGATTGTTTCATTTGATTCAAGAAGAATATCATTATTAATTGTGATACTGATATTCTGAGAAGTTACGCCTGACGTATAAGTCAAGGTTCCTGAAGCTAAAGTAAAATCTGTCCCTCCCCCGGTGGCGGTTCCTCCTGTTACAGAATAATCTACCGTGACAGTTGAAGCATTTGAATTAGAAAGTGTGACAGGAATTGTTACTGCAGTAGTTCCTTCTGATCCATTGGAAGAAGAGGATGAAAACTCTACTGTAGTAGGATCATTGTCGTTTATCGTATAAGTATGCGATGTGAATGTTCCCAGAGTCGCATTGGAAGGAGCAGATAATGTGACTATGACAGTTTCATCAGATTCACCTAGTAAATCATTTACAACGGTCATGTTTATATTTTGTGTCAATGTGCCTGAGGTAAAGGTTAATGTTCCGGATGCTAAAGTAAAATCTGTCCCAGAACCAGTCGCTGTTCCACCTGTAACAGCATAATTTACTGTCACTGTAGAAGCATAAACTGCAGAAAGACTTACAGGTAAGCTTACAGCTGTCGTAGATTCAGAACCAGATGAACTGTTTGTATTGAAGGCAACAGTAGGCGGATCATTATCTAAAACAGTGTAAGTATGCACAGTATTTGCATTTAGGTTTGCGTTCGTTGGATTGGATAAAGTTACTATTAAAGTCTCATTTAATTCTGTATTAGTATCGTTTATGATCGAAAGCGGTAGACTCAAAGTAGTAGTTCCTGGATTGAAGACAAGAGTTCCTGTATTTAGAGTAAAATCAACACCGCCTCCTGTTGCAGTTCCACCTGTTACACTGTAATCAACGTTAGTCGTTAATCCTGAGGCTGTAGATAGAGTTACATTTAATGTGGGAGAAGTAGCTGATTCTGCACCACTAGAACTTGTAACAGAAAAACCAAGTGTCGGAACTGGATCGTTATCATTGATCGTGTAAGTATGAACAGTATCAATACCTAGATTCGCATTTGTTGTGCTGGCAAGAGTAATAATAATTGTCTCATTGTTTTCATATAACGTATCATTATTTACAGTAAAATTAATATTCTGAGAGGTAGCACCGCCATTTGTAAAATTTAAAACTCCACTTGCCAATGTAAAATCTGTCCCGCTTCCAGTAGCGGTTCCACCTGTTACTGAATAGTTCACACTCGCTGTAGCTGTCATAGAAATAGACACAGGTATAGAGACTGACGTCGTAGCCTCAGAACCATTTGAAGTAGTAGCATTAAAAGCTATTGAGGGAGTATCATCATCTACAATTGTGTAAGTATGAGTTGTAATTGAGCCTAATACCGCGCCACTGCTTGGATTTGATAGAGTAATTATGATAGTCTCATTCGCTTCCTGCAATGCATCGTTCACGATTGGAAAAGAAATGTTTTGGGTTGTTGTAGCACTAGAAAAAGTTAAACTTCCATTCGCAAGAGTATAATCAACCCCTCCCCCTGTTGCGGTTCCACTTACAGTGTAATCAACAGTCGCAGTCGATCCTACCGAAATAGTAACAGGAATTGTAACGCTTGGTGATGTTTCTAAATTAGTTGAACTAGAGGATCCAAATTGAATACTAGGTGTAGTGGTAGAAGTATTCCCTGCTGTTGGAGGAGTTTCAGGTGTAGTTGTAGTTTGACTTCCATTTGCTGGTGAGCTACCGCCTATCGGTAGAAGAGGAATCATTCCACTTTTTTTATTACCACTCAATAGAATTGCAGAAATGGCCGGCCACGCAGTGCAATTCGTAAAAAATAAAGTTGAAATTAAAATATTCAAAATAAGAAATTTTGAATTAGAAGTAAAAATCATTTCTTCTCTCCAGTATTTAAATTGACTTGTAAAAAATTAATTTACTAACCTAGAAAAAATGATTTTTGGAATTGTTATTTATTTTTTTAATTTTTCTTGGTGGGCAACAATGGCTTTGTCCAAAGATCATGCAAATTGCATTTTACATAAACTTTTACTCTCGGATTTTCTGGGAATGGATCTAATGTAAGTTTGATATGCGGAATCTGTTTTCTTTCAAGATCGATCCCAGCAATATCCTGTTTATTTTCATCCATAACTCCTATCCTTTCTATGTAATGATCTTCATTGAATTCGCCTGTTACAGAAATTTCAACATTCTCTTTTTTAGATTTTGGTGAGATTTTTATTTGAGGCAGATGATTATTTTTAATATCTTCCCATTCTCCTGAATCTATTTCTGTGTATTCTGATTTTGGAGTTTTTGGGGAGACCTTTTCTTTTGGTCGAATTGGTTCATTCGATTTTTGTTCCATCTCATTTGAACAAAAAGAAAGATTAAAAAGAATTATGAATGTAAAAAAGAATTTTAAAAAACGAATAAATAACAACGAACAAACTCCATCTCAAAAAAATACTGATAGTTTTTTAGACGAATACATTTTCTGGTGTAAGACAGTTTTTTAAAAAAATTATTTTTTTAGTAAAAGTTCGACTGAATCCTCTCACTCATATCCAATTATTAAAAATAATTACGAAATTAACAGATTGATTAAGGGTTGCTTCACGCAATGAACTTAATTCTCCAATGATTTACTTATTAAATTCAGTCTTTTTATTTGTAACTGTCAATAAATTATAGACAATTTTTATTGACTGATTTCAACGATTTATTAAAATGATTCCCGCTTTAAAGGATACTAAATGGAAACATTAACAAAGATTAGCTCAACAGAGGAAGAAAATGAAACCTCAACTCAAAACAAGGACAAAAAGGACACCAAGCCTAAATTCTCCACAAAGAGAGATCCATCGGTGAGAATGTCCTACATTGTTCCCGAAGAAATTTCCTCTGAAGATTTAGATTCTTAAATTGACTATAGAGTGAATCTTTTCTGAACAATTCACTCGAGGCAACAGACATACTCACAAAGACCGAAAAGATCTTAAAGCTAAGCTCTTCCAATCAACATCGAAAACCGTATACAATCAATATCACTATTTTTTAGCGATTACAAATGACTCTAAAGCATCTCTCGCTTTTTCATTTGCATTTTTCCCTGAGGCAATACTTGTATTTAATTCTAAATACTTACCAAGGCCTCTAACTTCTAACGTTTCCTGTTTTGTTTTTTCTTGAGGACAATTACCATTCGGCGAATCCTTTAAAACAAAAGTTCTATAGATTACACCAATTGGTTTTTTATTTAACAATCGCCATTCTAATTTTCTAGTCTCTGCGCTCCCGATTGGTTGTGAGGGCATATCGATGGATTCTTTTTTATTTTTTGACTCAATTCGCAAATTTTCCATGCAAGCGGAATAGGAGATAATGACTGTATACCCCGAAGGTCCATTGCAAATAAGCGGAGCATCTTGCCCTTCTTGTATATCTTTAGAATCATACTTACAATCTTTTGAAATGTTAGTATATTCACTTGTAAAACTATCCTTTGCAAATAAAGATGAGTAAAAAACTATTAATATTAAAAATACTTTCATTGTTCATTCCTTATACTAATCAACCATTTCAACTTCTTCTGAATTCCGATTTATAATTTCACCGATAATTTTAGCGGACTCTCCTAAAGCGGCTAATTCTTGTAAAACGCTATTTCCTCTATCTTTTGGAATTATCAGTATAAAGCCTACCCCCATATTAAAAGTAGAATACATGTCTTTCTCATCTAAAGAATGATCTTTTTTTATCTTATTAAATACATAACTTTCTGGTAAATCTTTCTTAATAATTCTAGCAGCCAACTCTTTACCGAAAATCCTTGGAATATTTTCATAAAATCCACCACCTGTTATATGAATCATTCCTTTGATTTCTTCCTTCTGAAGTAATTTTAAAATTGGATCTACATAAATGCGAGTTGGTTTCATTAGATAATCTGATATAAAGGCTAATGCTTGTTTGTCGCTAGGTAATGCTCCATTTTCTAAGTATAACTTTCGAATCAAGGAATAACCATTGCTATGAGGACCACTTGATTCTATACCAACAATCAAATCTCCACTTTGAATTTTTGATCCATCGATCAGTTCAGATTTTTCTACAGCACCAACAGCAAAACCAGCAAGATCATATTCATCTGGCTTCATCGTTCCAGGATGCTCTGCAGTCTCTCCACCTACCAAGGCAGCTCCACAAAGTTTACATCCTGTTACTATCCCAGATACAATCTTCTCCATCTTTTGAATATCTAACTTCCCACAGGAAATATAATCTAGAAAAAATAAAGGTCTAGCTCCTGATACAAGCAAATCATTTACACTCATTGCAACTAAATCTATTCCGATAGTATCATGTTTGTCTAGCAATCTAGCTAATTCGAGTTTTGTTCCGACTCCATCTGTGCAAGAAAGTAGTATTGGCTCTTTGTAATTTTTAAGAAAAGAGACGTCATACGCCGCAGCAAAGCCGCCTAGACCGCCTAAAACTCTTGGATTATGTGTTGAGTGCACATTTTTTTTTATTGAATTTACGAAATCTCTACCAGCTTCAGTATCAACTCCGGCATCTTTATAGGTTATTGGATTATTTGACATAGTTTCTCTCTGTTGTTGTTTCATTGTTTAAATAATTATAAGCGAGTTCAAAATCGGCTTCTGTTCCACCATTTAAAAATAAATCTAATTTACTTTCTCCCTCATTTGGTAGTGGGGTAATAATACGTCTTACATGATTTGCAGTTCCACGATTCCCATCATACAATTTAATATTTGGATTCCATTCATAGAATAATGACTTAATCAAAACATAATGAGTGCAACCCAAGACAATATTATTAATTTTATCTTCTTCTAAATCTTTAAATATAGGCTGTAAATATTTTCGAGCACCGTCCATATCACCACTATCGATTATAGTGGCTAGACCGTCACACGGTATAGGTTTTAAAATTGTATGGGCTTCTAGTGCCTCACCTAATCTCATAAATTTTTCTTCTTTGAGAGTAAGTGGAGTTGCAAGAACAGCAATCTTTTGATCAGGGTTCTCTAAAACTGCAGGCTTTATCGCTGGCTCCATCCCAAAGATTGGAATATGATATTTTTTTCTCAGCTTATGAATTGCAACCGATGTTGCAGTATTACAAGCGACAACAATCGCACTCACTTCCTTGGAGATAAAAAATCTACAGATCTCATCTATGAATGTATACACCTGATCAGGAGATTTATTTCCGTAGGGAGAATTGAGCAGATCTCCATAATAAATAAAATCTGCCTCTGGTATTACATTACTCAATTCGGATAATACTGATAATCCTCCGAACCCAGAATCAGTTACCCCAATTTTTACACGAGTATCACTCATTTGAATCAATTTTTTCCAATCGTTCTATCTTTGCAATATCTTTATAGGGTATATCGATATAGATAGTATTTGCTCCAATCGATAGAGAATTCAAATTTTGAATTGAGTCTAGACTTAAGAAAAGTCTCAACTTTTCCTTTTTGCGTATGACTTCCATTGAGCGATCAAACTTTTCTCTCAATTCTTCTTCTGGTCCATAACTCATATGTCCAGTTCGAATAACACCATTTTTCAAGATAACTTTAATTGAAATTAAATCAGGACATAGCTTACATTCTGCCAATAAAGCAGAATAAGTTATCATTACAAAAAAAGCATAAATAAAATATTTGCGGCTAATCATAATTTTCCCTTAAGAGTCAATATCCTTTTAATTCAAGATATCCTTTCCCATTGATTTTTTGTTTTTTATATATACCTGTTGCAACTATTGCTCCTTCCCAATATGTATTGCCTGTCGTCTTAAAACCAATAAATTCTTGATTATTAAATCTTGTCTCAACCACTAAATTTAAATCTTCTCCTATTACTTTCCATTTCATAGGATAATTCTTGTTAGTAATAGGACTCTTCCAAATTTCATTTAAAGATTCTAATTTCATTTTTCCATCCGGTTTAAATGTTTCAATCCTGCCATTAGAATCTCTAAATGTGCCAAATGTCTCCGGTTCTGTGTTTTTATTCTTACGAAAATTAAAAAGCATCAAATCAGATCCATCACTTAGATTCAGACAGAGCCAATCCCATGAATTTTCTTCTGAAACAATAGTAGATTTTAATTCAGATGAATCTTTTTCAGGAGCACTCCACTCATGATCCATCCATGATGTTCCAGACTCAATTTCAAATCTCTGAGATTCAATTTGAATATAACCCTCTGTTATAAGTCTTGGAATTGAATAATAATAGGAATAGATATTTGAATCCAAATTACTTTTTTGGGAATATCCCTCTTTTCCATGCAACAAAATATCGTTTCGAGTTGATGTGAGCAGTAAATCTAGTGAGATTAGATCCTTTCTTGGCTTTGCAGAAATTCGAAACTTTGCTTCACCTAGTATTTCAATTTTATAATCTCCATTTTTTATCACATAACTCGTATATGCCGCTAAATTTCCAATTCTTCTTTCTAGACTTTGTGATGTGTAATGGCGTTTTGTTGATAGATTTGAAATAGCAAAATGAACAGGAAATATCTCCTTCTTTCCTCGCATATTTGCGCGAAAAAAGCTGAGTTCATATCCAAAATCTTGTCCTGTTTTAGCTTTTAAATTACCTACAAAGTAACACCATTCTATTTGAAAGTCTTTATGGAAACTATGATCCTTTGGAAATTCAAAAGCATCTAGACTTAAATACATTAAGTTGATAAGAATAAACAAAAATATTTTCAATGAATTCACTCTCAATTAAACACAGGAAGATAAAAGTATGAATTTAATTTCATGCAAAGTAGTATATAGATTTCTTTTTTATCATTTTTAGAATAATAGTATCGAAATGTATATTTTCCTCTCCTATTTATTTACAAAACAGCAAATGCTGAATCAGGATTTTTAAGTTTTACTAAACTTCCAATTCATTTTGACAGATATTAAAAATGAGTGAAGTATTTAGGAAATTTTGAATAGTTCCATCCCTAAGTCAATCCAATTTAAAGGAGCCGTTACCCATCCAATTTTGATGAGTAACAGATAACATTTTGATTTCAAATTCATCCAAACCAATTTTAGTTACCGGCGGAACAGGCTACATTGCATCTTGGGTAGTAAAATATCTATTAGAAGATGGTCATTCAGTCCATACAACAGTTCGCGATAAATCAAAAAAAGACAAATATGCACATTTAGAAAAAATTGCACAAGAGTCCAAAGGATCACTCAGTATTTTTGAAGCTGATCTTATGAAAAAAGATTCCTTCTTTGAAGCAATGCAGGGATGCGAATTAGTTATACATATGGCATCTCCATTTTTTGTTGTTGGAATAAAAGATGCAATGAAAGATCTAATAGAGCCTGCAAAAGATGGAACAGCTAACGTTTTAAATTCAGTGAATCAAACAGCATCAGTTAAAAGAGTTGTTCTAACATCCAGTTGCGCTGCTATCTATGGAGATAATTGTGATATTGAGCAAACTAAGAATAAAATTTTCACAGAGGAATATTGGAACAGAACAAGCTCAATCAATCATAGCCCCTATTCATATTCTAAAACTGTTGCAGAAGAAGAGGCTTGGAAAATTGCAAAAACGCAATCTAGATGGGATTTACTCACTGTTAATCCAGCGTTTGTTTTAGGTCCCTCTCTCACCAAAAGAACAGATTCAACTAGTATCAACATGATGATCCAATTAGGAAATGGAATGTTTGCGTTAGGCGTTCCAGAACTTTGGTTTGGAATTGTAGATGT
The DNA here is from genome assembly GCA_035345875.1 of Leptospiraceae bacterium. Lineage (GTDB taxonomy): Bacteria > Spirochaetota > Leptospiria > Leptospirales > Leptospiraceae > UBA2033. The sequence goes on from DAORDH010000004.1 coordinate 109,054, forward strand.
CAGAGATGTTGCAAAAGCTCATATACTGGCAGCATTTACTCCTTCAGCAAAAGGAAGACATATCGCATGCTCAGAATGCCTTCCAATGGTTGATATAGCTTCTGCTCTTCGTGAAAAATTTGGAGATCATTACCCATTTCCGAAGTGGAATGTTCCCTATTTCATGGTTTGGTTATTTGGTCCACTTCTTGGATTTAGCCATAGTTATGTTGAAAAAAACATTGGCATTCCGATTAAATGCGATAACTCCTACACTCAAAAAGATTTAGGAATTCAATTTAGAAGTGCCAAAGAAACATTTTGGGATCATTTTGAGCAACTTCTAAATGATGGAATTATTCAAAGAAAAGGATAATTAACCCAAATAAAACTTCACTGTTTTTTCAATCCCAGTCTCGAATGTTTCTTTTGGGAACCAGTTTAATTCTTTCTGTATTCGAGTAGCATCAATAGCATAACGTCTATCGTGCCCTGGACGATCGGTTACATAATTAATTAATTTTTCATATTCGCTAACTGGCTTGTTAGTTAATTTACCTAATACTTCACATATTTTTTTGACAATATTTATATTTGTCCATTCATTATTGCCACCAACGTTATACGAACGACCACTTTCCCCTTTTTGTAAAATAGTCCATATAGCATCACAATGATCCTCTACATATAACCAATCGCGAACATTTTTTCCATCTCCATAGACAGGAAGTTTACGTCCGTTGATCGCATTAGTAATCATAAGTGGAATTAATTTTTCTTTGTTTTGATATGGTCCATAGTTATTAGAACAATTTGAAATAGTAATAGGCATACCAAACGTTCTATGAAAAGCATTCACGAAATGATCGGATGCTGCCTTGGATGCAGAATATGGAGAAGATGGATCATAAGGGGTAGTCTCAGTAAAAAAACCTGTTTCACCTAACGATCCATAAACCTCATCTGTTGAAATATGATGAAAATGAACACCTTCTTTATACTTACCATCCTTTTGCCAATAGGTTCGTGCAGCTGTTAGTAGCTCGAAAGTTCCCATCACATTGGTTTCGGCAAATATTCTAGGTCCCGCAATGGAATTGTCTACATGGCTTTCCGCTGCAAAATGAACAACTGTATCAATTTCATTTTTTGTAAAAACGAAATTTAAATAATCCTTATCACGGATATCGCCCTTCATAAATTCATAGTTTAAATTTTTTTCAATGCCTGTCAAATTTCCCAAATCACCAGCATAGGTGAGTGAATCTAAATTGAGCACATGTCCTTTAAAACCAATTTTTGCGAGATAGTGAATGAAGTTTGCACCGATAAAACCGGCTCCACCTGTAACTAATAATTTCTTTAATGATCTATTCATATACAATTCCTAAATTATTTCCCTTCTAACTAAGTTGAATTTTTACCTATTTTTGAAAATACATTTCTATCTCAAAATTTAGATTTTCTCGAGCCTCTTTTTCATATTTACTGTAGATTTCATCTGTAAAATAAATCCGATTTCTTTCTAGAAATTTTTTCAATATTTTAGATCGTTCTGTTTTATAAATTTCACGCTCTACCCAATCATACTCTTTTCGAATACTATCCATATATTCTATATATCGATTTCGCTCTCTTCCAAGTATCAGCAAATCAGAATCCAAGAATATTTTATTATCAAAGTCATCCTGTAAAAATTGATGAGTCTTTGTTCCTAAAATTAATTTACCACACTTTTCTATTTGTTCAGAAGAAAGATACTCCGAAAAATCTTTTTTAAGATATTCATAACTCTTTTCTTCGTTATCATTCGCATGAGTATCATAAAATATATCATGATATAAACAAGCTATATAGAGAAGTGAATAATCTACTATGTTTTCTTTATAGAGAAATATTGTTTCTAACATTTCGCGTATATGCCTGAGATTATGATAACTTCTATGTGACTCCGAATAACAATCAGTTATCCGACCAAATATACTCAATGCTTTTGCTTCTGGTATACTTAAAGACTCAAAGACCTTTATTGCATCTGTTTTTAATTGAATCAAATTATTCTACCTTCTACTATTCTTTTGAAATCTTTTTTCCAAAATATAATAAATTAATGGAGACACAAGCATTGTTAATACCAAAGAAGAGAAAAGTCCTCCAACGATAACAGTTGCCAAAGGTCTTTGCACATCAGAACCAATCCCAGTATTCAAAGCGGCAGGCATAAGTCCAATAATAGCAATCATCATAACCAAAAATCTTGGTCTAAACTGTATGACAGAGCCTTGAATTACCATTTCTTTCAGCGGCAAATCAGTATTATGCTTCATATGATTCAAAAAGCTCAAAAGTAATACACCAGACATTACCGATATTCCAAATAAGGATACAAATCCAACACCTGCCGATATACTAAAATGCATTCCGCGAATATACAAACCAATCACTCCACCAATAACAGCAAATGGAATATTTGCAGTGACAATCGCTGCATGAATATAATTGTTTTTGAAGAAAACCAAGAGAGTTAAATAAATTAGCAATAATGTCAAGGGAACTATATACGTTAGTCTCTCTTGAGATCGTTTCAAGTTTTCAAATTGACCACCAAGATGAAATTTTACATTCTCTGGAAAGGGAATATTCTTCTCAATCTTGTTTCTTATTTCATCTGCGAAACTTCCCTGATCCCTCTCCCGTATATTGGTTTTTACTGTCATCTGTCTACGCCCGTCTTCTCGACAAATAATTGTTTGCCCCTCTTCCAAACCAACAGAAGCGACACGATTTAAAGGTATCCTTTGACCGGTTCTACTCGGAATTAAAATCTTTTCCAAGGATTGAGGCGTATTTCTACTTTCCACAGTAAAACGTAAAACGATATCAAATTTTCGTTCATCTTCATATAAATGACTTACCGGTAACCCAGCAATAGCAGTTTTCAAAATTCCATTTACATCTTCAACGTTAATTCCATATCTAGCAGCAGCTTGTTTATCTATTCGTATAACGACTTGCGATTGTTTATTTTCCTGCTCTATCGATGATTCTGATGCTCCATCTGTCGATCGTGTCAATTCTAAAATATTCACTGCAATATCCCTCAATACATCCAAATCCCTGCCAGTAATAAAAATAGCCAAGTCAGCAGAGGATCCTGTCGCATTTTCCGTAGTAGTATCTATGATTGGCTGAGTGATTGTAAAAGCAGCACCTGGAAGCAAAAGTTCCAGTGTTTTTTTAAACTCTGTAATCAACTCCTTCTTAGTTATTTTTGATTCCCACTTGGAGTAAGGCTGTTTTAGTTGAACTAAAACTTCTAATCGATTCTGACCATATGGATCTGTCCCATCATCATTTCTACCAAGTTGAGTTAAAACTGCTCTTACTTCATCAAATTTCCCCAACTCTTTTCGCACAACGTCTGGATATTGTCTAGCCGCTTCTAGAGAAATTCCACTCGGAAGGAATATTTTAACCCACACCGATCCTTCATCTAGTTCAGGAAGAAACTCTGTTCCAAGTCCAGGACTAATACTAAAAATAAAAAACACAAATCCAAAAGATGCACCTAGAACTGGCTTTGGAATCGAAAAAGCTTTTTTCAGGATTTCGCCGTATCCATTTTGAATACGAATCCAAATTGGATTTTCATGTGCAATTTTAGAATTTTGAAATAAAAATGTCGAAAGAACAGGAACAACCGTTAGTGCATATACCATTGAACCAAGAATCGCAAAGGAAAGAGTCCATGCCATAGGGGCAAACATTCTACCTTCTACTCTTTGCAAAGTCAATATAGGTAGAAGAGCTAAAATAATAATTCCAACTGCAAATAATATTTGTGTCTGAACTTCAGCAGAAGAACGAATAACAAGGTGCGACAAATTCGTATTATCCTCTTCCTTCTTTTCTGATAAATGTCTAAAAATACCTTCAACCATCACAATCGCTGCATCTACTATAATTCCAAAATCAATGGCTCCTAATGAAAGTAAATTAGCGGGGATATTAGCAATATCCATACAGACAAAAGCAAATAGAAGGGAAAAAGGAATCGCTAGAGAAGAAATCACAGCTGCTTTCCAACTCCCAAGTAAAATGGTTAAAACAATAAATACAACTACTGTTCCCTCAATTAAGGTTTGAGCTACAGTTCTAATTGTTAGTGCAACTAATTCTGTTCTATCATACAACGTTTCAATTCGAACACCATCGGGAAGTAGTCCATTATTTAATTCATTTACCTTTGCCAATACATTCTGCATGGTAGCTGTCGGATTTTCAAATTTTCTAAGTAAAACAATTCCCTCGATACCAGCATCATCTTCTTTCTTTCTCATCTTATCCAAATAACCAAGAACACCAGTTGGAGGATATACACCGATCTCAACACTAGCAATATCTTTAATTAAGATAGGAACTCCATGCCTGTTATCTACAACGATATTTCCAATATCCTCCAACTTAGTAATTCTACCAATTCCACGAATATTCATCTGCGAAGAACCAAGGATCATATAACTTCCACCCGTATTCTCATTATTCGAATGAATCGCATCTGCTATAGATTGAATACTAAGTCCATATTTTTCTAGTTGAATTGGATTAATAATAACTTGGTATTGTTTTACTAATCCTCCAAAATTAGCAATATCAACAACTCCTTCAGCTTGTAATAATTTTGGAATAATGACATAGTCTTGCAACTCTCGAAGTTGAGTCAATGGAACGTTATCCGGTGCCTCTATCACGTATCTATATATTTCACCGATAGATGGAGTCATTGGACCAAGAACAGGACTCGCAATCGGAGGAAGGTCTGCATCTCTCAACTTCTCTTCTACCAACTGTCTTGCTAAGTAAATATTTGTATTGTCTTGAAACGTCAATCGAACAATAGACAATCCAAAGATTGTTTTAGATCTTTTTGAAATAACTCCGGGAACAGTATTAAGAGCTCTCTCTATCGGAACAGTAACCTGTAGTTCGACCTCTTCTGCAGGAAGTCCATTTACTTGGGTTATTACACTTACTTCAATATCACTAATATCTGGATAGGCAACAATTTCTAATTGTGTCCAAGAATAGATTCCCACAAGACAAAAAATAAAAATAATTGCGAGAGTTAAGAATCTCCTATGAACTACAAATTCGGTGAGCCGATTAAATCCCAAAAGACAACCCCTTTAATAAAAAGACGTTAGTAGTAACTATTTCTTCTCCTGCCGTAATACCATGAGCAATTTCAATAAATTCCTCGGTATCTGTGGATATTGTAACTTCCCTTCTCTGAAAGGTAGTGGGGGAAATTTTAATAAATACATAATAGCGTGCATTTGAACTCACAAGTGATTTTTTAGGAATCATAAGACCGCTCTCCGGCATTTTAAACTGAACCTTACCATACATTCCTGGTCTGATCTTATCTTTTGTATCATGCATGATGATTCGAATCCTAGCTTTTCTTGTATCTGAATTTAAAACTTCTGCAATTGCATCTATTTTCCCTGAAAAAGTTTCTGTTGGAAAACTAGGAAAACTTAAACTACACGTTAGTCCCTCTATCAATATATTCAATTCAGATTCAGGAACATCCGATATTAGCCAGACAGATCCTCTGGATGCTCTTTGTAAGTCCTTTGGATTAAATCCCTCTCTTCTGAGTTTAGCTTCATTCTCCGCAAGAGAGGATTGTCTATTATAAAGTTCGGCTGCTGCGTCATTTAACTCCTTGCCTGTTGCAGCTCCATGATCAGCTAGGTCTTTAAACCGGTTATAATTTGTTTGAGCAATATGGATTAAAGATAGATTTTGTAAGTAAGCAGCATAAGCACTAGTCAAGTCAGGAGAAGCAAAGAGGATAATGGATGGTAACCCCGGAGCTTCTGCCTTTTTAATTCTACCAATTACTGTAGCAGGTGCATTTATGTTTAAATCATAAGAAAGAAATACAACTTTTTGAGTTTGGAATAAATTGATTTGAGGAGCGTCAGGCGGAAATTCTATGTGTTTTCCACCCTCATGAATCATTGCACCCGAACCACTGAGAGGTAAAGGTTTCTTCTCCTCATTTCTATCTTTCTTACACCTACAACTCTCTAAAGAGAATAAAAGAATTAAAAAAAGAATAAATATCTTGGTTGAAAATCTCATAGATTTCAATTTAAAAATTTTGGATTTTTCCAGTGACATATTGCACCTGTATATAGCTTTTTCTAAGATTAAATATAGATTCGTAAAAAGAATTTTGTGCATCAAACCAGCTTCTTTGCGCATCCTTATAGTCAATCACTGTAGTCCCACCTTTTAAATAACTATAGCGGACTGTGTTTAATACTTTTTCTGTTGTTTCTAAAATCTTTTTATATCTCTCATAATTTGCTTTAGAAAGATTATACTCACCTATTGCATTTTGAACATCTGTGTCTAACTGTTTTTCTAGAGCCTCTTGTAAATTCATGACTTGTTTCAACTGTGAATGTGATTTTTGAATCTCACCTTGATTGCGATTGAAAACAGGTAGTGGAACTGTCACGTAAGTGCCTAAATAAGGAGAGCCATTTTGTGGATTGTAAATAACGCCCACTTCCGGTTGCGGATAAACGTAGGCTTCTTGTAAATTAATATTTACTCGATGGACTTCTTGATGAACTTTGTTTGCCACAATATCGGCTCTATTACCTAACGCATACTGAATTAAACTTTCTTTAGATTCATCCAGCTTTTCGTAAGATATTTTATTATCTTCCACATTAATCAATATCTCTGTATTCACACCGCTTAGAAATTGTAAATTTCTAGACTCCTTTTTAAGAGCCATTTCTGCAGAAGCTAAATTTGCTTCATATTGCTCTACAATATTTTGAGTTCTTAAATATTCGGATTGAGTAATCACTTGATTTCTAAGCCGTATCTCATTTATCTTTAAAAGGTCATCCGAGTATTCCTTTGTGCGTTTAATAATGTTTAACCGCTGATTGGCAAACCAAACATCTATCCATTTATTTGCAACGATATAAAGTAGGTTTCTTTCAAACTCAACTAAGTTCTTTTGGCTAAATTGCAAATTTTTTAAAGCAAGCTCGATTGAATATTTTCTTTGTCCTGCTACTGGAATTTTTTGCGTCAATTGAATCCAGTCCTGTCGATTTGCATCATTCCAAGCACCTCCCCTACCTCCACTAGCGGGTAAATAGGGTAATGCGCCAGATGCAGGACTTTGACGAATCAACTCTTGATTATTTAACAATGGATTCGGAAGAAGTTTAGAAGTAGTAACATCCGCATTTGCAATTGCAATGTTCTGCTGCTCTGCTATATAAAAGGGATTATTTTTTCGAGCAAGTTCTAGAGAGTCTGTTAAAGAAAGTGGCTTTGATAAATCAATTGAGTAAATTGATACAGTTGATAAAAAACAAAATAACGTTAAAATAAATGTCATATAAATAACAAAACTACAACATTATTTCTTATTCGATTTAAAATACAAGTAGAATTAAGATCGATTCACATCTTCTTCAAATTTAGCTTTATTTATATTACCAAATTGTTTTGTTTCTTTCACTCTTAAATGTCTGTAAAAGTGATCATACTCATCCATCATTCGATCAAATGGCAAATCAATAAAACTTCCATGATCTACTAGATACTCCATATGTTTATTTCCAGATTTATCTAAAGGATGAAAAATAGAATCATGCTCACCATCGAACTCTAACGGTAAAATATTTGCACGTTCACAAAGGCTTAGATTAAATGCTGGAGTTGCTTTTACCCATTGTTTGTTTAAAAAAATATCTGTATAGCCATGAAATACAAATATATCCGATTGCATCAAGTCTTGCAATCTTTTAGAGTTTAAATGATTCTTTACGTTTGCAAAACCTACTTTGGCAGGAATCCCAGCGGAGCGTAAGCAAGCGGCTAACGTTACAGCTTTTTCTACACAGAAACCATATTTACGTTTAATCACAGCACTAGCCCTTAAAGCTTCAGGAGTTAAAATAATGTTATATGGATCATAGCGAATCTCATCTCTAACAGCTAAATAAATTTTCTTGGCTTTCTCTACATCATTTAACTCTTCTAGATTTAGGTTTTGTATAAATTCTTTTACTTCTGTAGAATCTGCATCTAAATAAAATGTAGATTTTAATTCTTCTTTAATATCCATACTGGAAATATAATTTCTGATTCTATTTAAAGCAAGAAAGAAATGAGATTAAAATGAGTTAACCCTTTAGATACTCTGCGAATTTTTAAACCCCAATCATAGCCTTTTTCACGATCAAGATTCATGACTAATTGAAATTTTGGAATCTGCGGAAAGTAATTGTTAAACGTATTAAAATGCGACGAAGGATTTTCTTCTCCTAACTTAACCTCAATCATTAAAGAAGGCTTATCATCTAAAGTAATAAGGAAATCTATTTCTTCTCCTTCTTTAGTTCGTAGATAATGGAGTCCTGTTTTTATCCTCTCAAAGTCTTCTAATCGATGAAGTTCTTTATGAAGAGAACAAGCCACTAAATTTTCTAGTCGAGCTCCCTCGCCTTCCGTTATGGCTATATTATAAAAATAAAACTTTGGTTCTTTCAAAATAGAACGAGAAATATTTTTGTTATAAGGAGTAACAAGAAATACAATATATAGATTTTCCAAAATTTCAAACCAATGTTTTATTGTAGCTGGACTTTTTTGCAAATCTCTTGCGAGTGACGCATAGGAAACAGGAGAACCAATCCTACGACGAAGTAATTCTATCATTGTTTCAATGGAGGTAACATCTCGTAAAGATTCAAGATCAATCATATCTTGTCTCAGAATTACATCCAAATGGGAACGATACCATTTTTTATAAAAGGATTCCTTGCCTTTTGTAAATGGTCAGGAAAGCTTCCAATCGCGAGTAACGTCTTTAAAATTTCATCTGAACTTCCCTGGTTTGCGAGTTCTTTTAAATCAAAAGGATGAAGTCGATACTGAAAAAATCTTCCCACTAGCGAATCCCCGACCCTCTAGCAAATTCAAGCCTAGCACTGCCAGGAATCAAAATAGCTTTTATCTCGATGATTCATAGCGACTATTTTCAAGTTTATAACTAATTAGTTAAGACTAAAACGAAGTGCTATTTTAAAAAGTTTTGGCGCATCAAAAGGACAACGGCCACTGAGGCATTCCTATTTTTATTCCATTGAAAGGGAATATCCAGCTTTAACGTGAATTCGATATTCGATATAAGGATGTGACAAATTATTTAGACCGACATTCCCGAAATTCCACCCGCTATCGCCGCTACCGCCAAGCGATATCGGGAATCTATAATTCTAGATACCCCTCGGCGGTAATGGATGCGAATAGCATCGGGTGGAATTCGGGGGTGACCAATAGAAACATGTCTTACACCAAACTCAGGCTACTGTAGAGAGAAAAATCCTCTTATCAGTTACTCAACCTATCTGTGTGAATCCGTGGCATCGGTGCTAGTCTTTTAAAAAAACTTGGGAATGATAGAATTTTAAACAATACCAATCTAAGGTGTGAGTTATTATTCTGATTTTAAAAAAAGCTAGTTTTTAAAAACTGGAGACATGCCATCATCTTGGGGAAAAATTTTTAGAGTAAGCACATTTGGAGAATCACATGGTGATTCAGTAGGGGTTGTTATTGACGGAGTTCCAGGAGGAATTCCATTTAAGTTAGAAGAGATTCAAAAAGACCTAACACGACGTAGACCAGGTCAAAACTTATTGACCACTCCTCGTAAGGAAGACGATGAGGTGAGAGTTGTATCTGGAATATTCGAAGGAAAAACAATTGGTAGCCCAATTACCTTGATTGTAGACAACAAAAATCATCTTTCTAAGGATTATGAAAATTTAAGACATATCTATAGACCCTCTCATGCAGATTACACCTATCATGCTAAATATGGTTTTAGATCCCACGTAGGCGGTGCGCGTGCCTCTGTGCGAGAAACGATAGGCAGAGTTGCAGCGGGTGCATTTGCTCGTTGTATATTAGAAGAAGAACTTGGAATTCAAACCATTGCTTGGGTCGACTCAATCGGAGATGTATTTGCAAATATTACAGAAAATCTTCCCAAGACACAAGCTGATGTTGATGTAAACGATGTTCGCTGTCCAAATCCAGAAGCGGCAGAGCGAATGATTGAAAAAGTAAAAGAAGTTAGAAAAATTGGAGATTCAGTTGGAGGAACCATACGAGCCGTTGTGCGTAACGTCCCTCCAGGACTAGGTGATCCTGTATATGATAAATTAGATGGAGATCTAGGTCGTGCAATTCTCTCAATTCCAGCTTGTAAAGGTTTTGAAATTGGTTCTGGATTTGAGGGAACTAAATATACAGGCTCTACACACAATGATGAATTCTATGTAGAGCCAGAAACAGGAAGAGTTCGAACTCGCACAAATAGATCAGGTGGTATGCAAGGCGGAATCTCAAACGGTGAGGAAATTTTAATTCGAGCTGCTTTTAAGCCTACAGCGACTATCGCAAAGTTTCAAAATACCGTAAACGATACTCCTGAAGATGTTGTAATGAAAGCAGGTGGAAGGCATGATCCATGTGTTTTACCTAGAGCAGTTCCTATCGTTGAAGCTGCCATTAACCTAGTGTTAGTTGATGCTTATTTTTATCAAAGAGCACTTCACCCTGACTGGTTTTTGCGCTGGAAGAAAAAATAAAAAGCAAACGTTGTTCAAAACAACGTTTGCTTTTGTGAATTTAAGACAGTAATTCATTGAGAGAAATTTGATCAGCAGATTTACCACCCTCATAACGCAGAAGTCCTAACGCTTCATATTTAGGTTTGATTCGGTCACTGAGTAATCCAATTGCTTTCAAATTTGGAATCAGTCTAGAAAATAGAGATATTCTAAACTCAGACATGATATTTGATTCTAAAACCATCTTAATCCAATTGTCTCTTGAGATTGCATGTGCAAAATATTCTTCATAGAACTCTGTAAACATAAAGCGGTTACGCAGCATTATGCTCACTTCATATGCCCAATCTTCTCTATCTCTTCTCACATGCTCTGGGCATTCTTTTGTATAATAATCACGAAGTGCTTCCACTCCATAGTGAACATGTCTAGATTCATCGGAAATGACTTGTTTTAGCAATTCACGAAGGAGTGGTTCTTTTGTAAATTTATAGATTAATCCAAAAGCTCCAAGTGCCAATCCCTCTATCATGATTTGCATTCCTAAAAATTTTAAATCCCAATCTCCGGCACTCGTTAAAGCATGAATTACAACAAATAAATTATCATTGATATGGTATAATTTATTTAATTTAGTATCGATGTATTTATGAAAAACCTCCACATGTCTTGCTTCATCCATTACTTGTGTGGATCCATAATACTTTGCTCCCATCCAAGGTGTAGCCTCAACAGTCATAGCAGCAGCGTATAACGCACCTTGCTCTCCATGTAAAAATTGTGATAATAGCCATGCGATAGTAGAATGAAGCATTTCTCCCTGTTTCTTTCTATCTACTTTATTATACATATCAGTTCCATACATTGGCTGTAATTTTTCAGGAAAAATTTGAAATTCAAAATTGGATGGGTCTACACTTGTATTCCAAGATAAGTCATCTGCATCCCATTGTCCTTTCTTCGCTTTCACGTATAACTTTTGAAATTCAGGATTTCCAAAGTTTCCATATTTCCAATCATAATGAATTCCATGATTTGATTTAATATCAATTTCCGGTCTTCTTCCATCTTGTAATAAGTATCCCGAAAAAGCAGATGGAAATAGGTCCCATGCAACCTTGACGTTTCTACTCGCCATATCTGTTATATCTAGTATTGTAGCCATACTGTTTACTCCTATCCTTAATTATTATTTTGCGTTGCGATAGCCGACATAGACGCAATAAATGAATCTATCATCTGCTTGATTAATAAAAATACTTCTTCTCTTTCTTTCCCTTCTGATTGAATCATACTTTGTAAAACCAGACCTAGACAAAAAGTGAACATAGCCCCACTAGCAGGAGAATCTCCAAACCCAACCAACTCACCAATTGCCTTACGGTAGAAAGCAGCCATGTCCCGAATAAAAAATTCCGGATCCTTAAGTCCACTTTGCCGGTAGTAATCAATAATCAAAAAAAGCACATTCTGAAAAAACTCTTCGTTTTGTGATACGAATCGAAAGAGTTTGCTGATTCTTTCTTCAAATGACTTAGTCTTGCTAAACTGTTCGGTTAAGATAACCACCTGTTTGCGACTCAACTGAATGATCATCTGTCGAAAGATTTCTTCTTTACTTGGAAAGTAGTGATAAAGGGTTCCCGTTGATATATCTAGTTGCTTGCCAATTTCTCGCATTGTAATGCCTTGAAAGCCAGAGCGAGCAAAGAGGACAAAACACTTTTCTAGAATTTCTTCTCTGTATTCTGCATGATTTACTATTTTTGGCATCTTTTTATAACATCCGTTAGAAATAAACTTATTTTATAACGATCGTTCGGTCAATAAAAAAATTAAAAAGATTCCTGCTTTTTTCAAATCTCATCTTTGAATCCAGTTCACTTCCGTAACAATCCCAGAATACTAGATACAAAAAATCTAATTTGTATTCCTTTTAGAAAGCAAATACAGGCAATCCTGTTTCTTTAAGTTCCGATTCGAACTTGGTTTCACAACCTAGATCGTTCTCTGCACGAAACGTCTATCCTCTCAAAGCATTCGAATTTTGAATTTTTGAAAAATAGTCCTTTTCATTTCTATAGTAAATTTGAGGTCAAACTTTGATTCAAATACAAGATATTTAGAAAGTGTAAAAATTAACTTGTCATAGAAATTATTCAAAAGGAAAAAGAAAACATGACTTTATTTCTTGATCTTGATAACACTCTCTATGATGCAAAGTATGCTTACAGTTATGCAATTTCCAAATTGGATGAAGAGTGGATAAGAAAAGGTAGGCTTGGAAATTTCATAAGCTTGTATGAAAAAGCAAGACAAGAAACAAAAGCAGATTTAAAAAATCATAGCTCGAACCGCTTGAGAATTCTCTATTTCAAAAAAATTTTTGATGATCTAGAAGGGAAACTAAACATTGATGCGACACTTGAATTAGAGGATTTATATTTTAAAAACTTTATCCAAGCAATTCAAAACTATGTAAAAGCAAACCAAGCAAACTACAAAACGCTCTTTAATCGACTGAAAGAGATTTCTAATCATCATAAAATTTTTATACTCACAAATGAAAATCTTAGAACTCAACTTATGAAATTGGGAGCTTTTTTCCCGATGAACATTCCAATTCAGCTTCTTACCTCTGAAGAAATTGGTAGAGAAAAACCAAGTCCGGATTTTTTTAAAAGAGCATTGAAACTCTCTGGCTCAAAACCATCCGAATGTCTTATGGTAGGAGACAATTTAGTAGATGATATTAAAGGTGCTCTCGGACAAAAAATTCCGAGCGTGTTTGTTAAAACCATTTTCGGTGAGATGGACTATTCTAAAACTAAAACGTTAAGCGGTAAAAAATACACAGAAGTTAGCAATATTTTAAAAGCACTCACACTGTTTCCTAACGACTAGAGGATTCCCGCATTTAGGGTTACTACCTATTTCCTTTTTTAAATTTTAATTATAAACTGAATCATTATGAGATGGTTTAGTTTAGTATTGTTTTTAATATTCATTCATTGTTCCAATTCAGATGAATCTGATAATAAAAAAAAGAACGAATCCTTACTTGTCAATTTACTCAAATCAAAATCGACAACGAATAGTTACTCTAGCAGCGGATCTGGATCTACTTCTACAATAAGTTCTACAGGTGGGATAACTTCTTCCCAAACAAATCAATGGCAACTAGACTATATTTCAAAACTCTCCTCGGGTGATTGCAAGGCAATTGCATCTTCTGATAAATTTTACTGCACAACAGCTGATTGTAAGGGTATCGTCACGCAGGATAAATTTTACTGTAAAACCTCTGACTGTAAAGGAGTAGCAAACAAAGATAAATTCTATTGTATCTCGAAATTATGCAAAGCCTGGGTTACAAAAGATAAATTTTATTGTGATTCGAGCGACTCCGATTGCAAAGCAATTGCATCAAATGATCCATTCTATTGTAGATCCTCCCAATGCAAAGCGATCGTTCGAAAAGACAAATTCTATTGTAATTAAAATTCACAGAGAATCTGAAATCTCTATTCAACTGAATTAATTTAAACGGGTTTTAATTTCCTTTAGAAATGGAACAAATTTATCCAAAATTTCAGGCAATTCATATTCTAGAATATCTCCAGCAGTAACGATATCTTTGTCTGCTAAAGCTTTTTCTATTTCTGAAAGTTTATCTCTAAACTCAGTATTCACTGTATAGAGAGTATCCTCGCCAACTTTAATATCTTCTACTTTTAAATTATTATCTCGATTGATTACAGAAATAAGACCTGATATCATGATATGAAGTCTACCTGTGGAATGCGAAAGCAATTCTGTTGCCAAATGATCTTTTCCAGATTGGAAATTTTCATTTACACGAATAAATTCCTTTTTTAACACTTCCATATTTTCGCCATAAGTAGTTAGAATATCTTTTACAGTTTCTGTATCAATATTTAAAAGCGTTACGCGATTGATCAAATCCATTATAAAGAGTTTTAGATCTCGTAAATTTTCTAAGTAGTCCTCAATAGCAGGAACAGAATCCAACTTATTACTCGGATCCACTGCTTTAGAAATAATCTCAAGCATATTTCTTTCTGATCCAGGAGGGATAATTCTAGTATAATCAAGTCGAAGAAGAGTTCTAGCAGAACCTAATACCGTTTCAATCCAGTTCAAACCTTCTCTTAAATTTTGTGTTTCATTTTGTGTAAGAGAATCTCTACCAAATAACGTATTTCCAATATTATCAATGTATTTGTCTAATTCTAAAAGGCTCGCAATTAAAATATCTATGTCTTCCCCAATATAAAAATCAAGTCGACTGACTTTTTCAATCTCAATGTCTTTTAATTCCGAATAAGCTTTCTCTTTTCCATCTACAATACAACTTACCATGTATTTGCCGCTTGATTCGATCCACTGATTGATTGCATCATAAACGTCTGCAATTGTTTTTTCTTGCTCTAATTTGGTGTCTAAAACTTCTTCGTTTATATAAATGACCATGACATTATCTATAGAAATTGAAAGACTCTATCGGGCAAATACATTTTGCCAAAAGGAATCGATTCTAAGGCTCCTTAATCGTCATTATTTTTTCTTTGAAAGTTATTCTTTAAATAATTTCCAACCGCTTTATTTTTACCTACACCTTGCTCCATATAAAGATACTTTTGTTTTAGTTTCTTTTCGAAGTTCACAAGATGAGATTCAAATTCTTTCACTTTCTTATTGTTCTCAGCAATGGTAGATTCGGCTAATTTAATTTTACTCGTTACTAGACCAGAAGTAAGCTGAGTATAAGGCTTCAAGTGTTCCAGTATTGCAACACCTACACCATCATCTACTCTATTATCATTATTATTATCAGAAGCAAACAATTCTCGAACAGACTCAGGGTTGTCGTTTAACGCAATCTGTAAAGTAGATTCCTCTATCTTTAAAAGCCCTTCCTGGATTTGTTTCCAATTGCTTCCCAGTTCACCGGTGGAAATTCCTATATCAGATAAAACTTTGTATCTTGGTTCTGTCGATGATGGATAAGATGCACTCGTTGCAGTTTTAAGCCCTGCAATCAAACGAACTACAGCATTGTCACCTGCTAGTATTCCAGACTTAGTTTTATTATTCCAATACTCAGCAGAAATATCTACCCCGTTATTGTCTTCGGCTGCTGTGCTTAAATCTACTTTGGCATCTTTATTTGATGTGCTTACTTCCTTTGAGTATTTAATCAACTCATTATACGCATCCACAAATTCTTTTATCATCACAATGCCTTTATTTGTTTCTACAGAGATTTCCATTGTGATTGGTTGCGTGGTTTCCTTCATTAAAGTAAACGATACACCGTCTATCGCATCTTTAATATTCTCATTTGTATCACGTGTAATTTCGATACCATCTATTTTAAAAAGGGCATTTTCTGCCGGAGCAATTATATTATTGATAGCAGCACCTTGAATTTCTCCAGGAATCACAAATTTAATTTCGGAAACAGTCATTTCCGCATCACCGGTATTTCCTAAAACAATTTTCGTAATTAAATTATCTCTTGCAAAGCCAGCAACAGGAACTACATACTTTCCTGACTTAACTGGAATATTCTCGTATTTGAATTTTTCGCCTTCTTTTGTATCGTAATAAATTCCTACTCCCAAATAATCAGGGATTGTTCCCGTTGTTTTTTCTGGATAAAATTCTAAATAAGAAAGTTTTTCTACTCTAAATTTATCTACTGGAAAAGCAAATGCAGTATTTTGTTTGAGCAAAATACCACCATTTCCACTACTTGCAGCGGCAAATTCAGGTTTTGCGCTATTTGCAAATTTTTCAGGCTGGTATGGAGTCTGACCTGCTGAATCTAATCGAATGTTTGTTACTGTGGGCGCTGGTTCGGGAACGTTAGCTCCAACGATTCCAGCTGCTTGTAAGATTCCATTTGGATCTAAAAATTTCAACGCTGCCTCTTGTCCATATTGAAGTGCATGAATGGAAAATACCATATTATCAGAATCTACTTTCATCAGGTTGGATTTAACAATCTGGCTACCGAAATTTCGAATTTTTTCTTGTAAGTCTTCTAGCTTACCACCTGCAAAGTCTATATCAATACGTTTGTCTTTAGAAATAATAGAAAACTGTCCAGCCGGAAGGGTTGTATCCAATTTAACTTTATTGCCTGCAATTTTTTGTTTAGAAGCAAGTTTTAGGATTTCAATTTCTTGTTTGGTGGATTTAGCATTTCGATTTGCTTCCCCTGTAATATAACCCTCTTCATTTGCAGATACTTTTTTGGAAGAAAAAGGAGCTGTAAAAGAAGTTAGAGCCTTTGTTTTAATTTGTAAGTTGAGAGTAAGATTTCTAAGTTCATTCCAAGCCTTGATCTGAACTTTCTGGTATTCGTTCTCTTTCTCCCATCGTTTAATTGGCTTTGCCTCTAACTCTAGAAGTTTGCGGATTATGTCATTTGTATTTTGACCGGAACTAAGCCCAGAAACTGTGTATGCTGGCATTTGAAATATCCTCCTACCAAAATATGGTCGTCCTTAGAATAAAAAAGATTACTAAAATCGACTAAAAAAATACGTTGGAAACATGGATAGAACGGAGCTTTTAAATAACAAGGATATATTTTTTGACAGAGAGCTTTCTTGGCTTGATTTTAATTTTAGAGTTTTAGATGAAGCAGCGGACACATCTATCCCTGTTCTGGAAAGGCTAAAGTTTCTAT
Source organism: Leptospiraceae bacterium (assembly GCA_035345875.1). Classification (GTDB taxonomy): domain Bacteria; phylum Spirochaetota; class Leptospiria; order Leptospirales; family Leptospiraceae; genus UBA2033. The sequence continues at coordinate 126,442 of DAORDH010000004.1, forward strand.
GCATCACTGAATCAAATCTGGATGAATTTTTTATGGTTCGGGTTGCAGGACTCAGAGACCAAGTCAATTCTGGAATCGATGACAAAAGTTTAAATGGAATGAGAAACTCAGAAGTAATTTTAGAAATTTCAAAGAAAGTAAAAATATTTATTCGAGAACAATATAAAATCTTAGTAGATCAAATTATTCCATCTCTCAAAGCAAATAAAATTCACATTATTACAAACGAAGCAGATTTAAAACCAACCGAAATTTCTTTTATAAAAAAATATTATAAAGAGGAGGTTTCGAGCATATTAACCCCGCTTGCAATCGATCCTTCTCATCCATTTCCACACTTACTCAATCGATCTTTAAATCTTGCAATCACACTGACCGGTGATGAGGATAACAATCGTAATCTGTTTGCAATTGTTCAAGTTCCTTCTCTACTTCCTCGATTTTTAGAATTACCATCTTCCAATGGAGATAGAAGATTTTTTCCACTAGAGGGGATAATCACACTTCACCTCTCTGATTTATTTTATGGATTAACAGTTAAAGAAATTCATGCTTTCAGAATCATGAGAGATTCTGATCTATCCATTCACGAGGAAGTAGAAGGTAGTCTACTCACTAACGTCAAGAAAGAATTAAAAAATCGTTTTTGGGGAGATGCAGTTCGATTAGATGTTCATAGTAAAATTCCTGAGACACTAAAACATATCGTCATGGAACTACTAAAAATACAAGATCATGAAATGTATGAAATCCCAGGCTTTTTAAATATGGGAGATCTTATGTATTTTTATAATTTATCCCATACAAGTAATTTGAAGTTTTCTCCTATCCCTGCTAAAAATAAACTAGGTGAATATAGTTTAGATAAAATCTTTCAGCTCATTCGAAAAAACGATATAATCCTTCATCATCCCTATGATTCTTTTCAAGCAGTTGAAGACTTACTGAAGTTCGCTAGTGAAGACCCAAAAGTTTTAGCAATTAAAATGACATTATACCGCACAAGCGGAGATTCACCTATTATTCAATATCTAAAACAAGCAGCGGAAAATGGCAAACAAGTCACCGTTTTAGTAGAATTAAAAGCTAGATTCGATGAAGAAAGAAATATTATCTGGGCACAACGCTTAGAAGACTCAGGTGTTCATGTTGTGTATGGAATCATCGGACTAAAAATTCATTGTAAAGTCTTATTGATTATTCGAAGAGAAACAGACAAACTAAAACGTTATGTGCACTTGAGCACGGGAAATTACAATTCTACAACAGCAAGATTTTATACAGATCTTTCCCTTTTTACTAACAATATCAATATCACGGAAGATATTGGGACATTGTTTAACGCATTGACTAGTTCAGCAAAAATGCCAAAGCTATCAACGATTTCTGCAGCGCCCAATTATTTAAGAGACGATATTCTAGGTCTCATCAATCAAGAAATTGAAAATGCAAAACAAGGAAAGCCTGCCCATATATTCTTAAAAATGAATTCTCTTGTGGATGGAGATTTGATTCTAGCACTTTATGAAGCAAGTAGCGTAGGAATTAAGGTGGACCTAGTAATCAGAGGAATTTGTTGCTTGCGTCCAGGAGTTCCTGGAGTATCCGAAAATATTATAGTTCGTTCTATTGTTGGTAGATTCTTAGAGCATTCACGTATATTCCTTTTCCATAATGCAGGAAAACCTAAGTTGTTTTTATCCTCAGCAGATTGTATGCCTCGAAATTTCTTCAAGAGAATAGAAGTAATGTTCCCAATTCTAGATGAAAAAGTCCAACAAAAGATTTTTAAGATTATAGAGATCATTCTAAAAGACAACGTAAAAGCACGCATTTTAGGAAGCGATGGAATCTATAGAAAACTTTCTCCAGTAGAAGGCGAAATTCCGATTGATTCACAAATGGAACTAGCAAAGATATAGTTTTTGGATATTAAATCATGTTGAAACACTCTATAATTTTTTCCTTCCTTTTATTTGCGTTTACTTCTAGTTATGCGGATTGTGAAAAGTTACTTAACTCTTTTGATGAACCAGTCAATTTAAAAGCCGGTTGGGTTTTTATGAAAGGAGATAATCCTGAATGGAAAAACTCTGACATGGAAGATTCCACTTGGGCAAAGAAGACTTTACCAGACTCAGGATACGATCCAAATCCAGATGTAATGGTGACAGGATATCATTGGTATAGATGCCATATCCTTTTACCGGAAAATATTAAAGAGTCATCTATCTCACTTGCTGTGAATCTTGGAAAAATTAGAGATGTGGATGAAGTTTTCTTCAATGGTGCACGAATTGGAGCAACTGGAAAAGTAACTCCTGTTTTACAAGCTGACTTAGAAAAAGACAGAATCTATTCGATTTCTTCAAGACTTTTAGAACCAGGAAAAAATGTATTAGCAGTTCGAATCTATACTTCAACAGATTATTTTGGAATTGATTCCGTTCCAATTTTAGGAAATGAATTTGCACTCCAAAGAAAGAATACTCGTAAAGAGATTTTCAATATTATCTCTGGCTTTGTTTTTATCGCCATGGGATTGTTTTTTATCATAGGGTCTGTCGTTCGTTCCACAAATAAAAGTAATCTTTTCTTTTCATTGTTTTCTATTATCTTAGGGATGTATACAATTATCCGCACTCAATTCCGTTATAGAATCTTTGAAGATTTTAGCCTATCGTATAGAGTCGAATTAATTCTTTTAATGATACTACCTATTTTATTTGTAAATTTTATAACCTATTTTGTAAATCACAAGCGTAAATTACACAATTGGATTTATGAAGCTGTAATGGTTGTTTTAATGTTACTAACCTGGTTTGCAAAGACACCTGAAAAATGGGAGACAATCGTTAGATACAATGGCTATCTACTTCTTTATCCACTCATTCGTTGTTTCTATATCATCTCTAAAAATTACATTCAAAATAAAAGTCGTCTAAAATATATTTTTGTAGGAACGCTTGCATTGCTCCCCTGTGTGGTTGTGGATCTACTCAAGGCTCTTGAATTCATCAAGTTCCCGTCTATCGTTCACTTTGGATTTATGTTTTTCCTTATAAACATTTCTATACAACTATCAGAGGAAATGGTAGAGAATTACAATCGTTTCTTAAATCAGGAAAGTGATCTAAAGAAAATGGAGAAATCTAAGACTAAGTTTTTAGTCAATTTGTCCAATGAGTTTAAAGTCTATATGGATGGGATTCATGAAGTCACAAAAGAAATTCTTTCTTCGCATGAAACGAAAGATACTCAAGACAAAATCAGAAGACTGGAAAGTTATGAAGGACTTACTCGCTCTATTATTAGTGATGCAGTTGTCCTAAATGCTGTTGAGGGAAAGAAATACGAAAATGTGATCGAAAAATTCTCGCTCAAAGACTTGGTAAATGATACGATCACTATGATCGAAACTAGATTAGCACAGAAAAGAAAATCTAAATCAGTTACAATCTCCTCCGGCGATGTAGAACTTATGCAATCTAGAGAATTAGTTTTTTTAATATTCTATCATTTACTTGAAAATGTTTATAAATATACACCAGAGAATTCAGGTTACCAAGTTTTGATTCAAACAGATGGAAAGACATCTATTGAAATAACCATAGCTGATGAAGGAAATGGAATAGACTCCATGGAGCAAATAGACATACAGAAAAAATTTGTTCGGGGTTCTAGTGTAAATGAAAAAATTATGGGTGTAGGTATTGGTCTAACGCTTGTAAAAGCAATCTCCAACTATCTAGGCGGTGGGTTAGAAATTCAAAGTGCAAAAGGCACTGGTTCAAAATTTATTGTAACGATTCCGGTATAAAGATGAAATACTTTTTAAATATAAAATTCGTTTTACTCATTTTACTATTTTTTTTAGGAAATTGCTATGCTCCATCAGAAGATTTGATCACTGAAGTTCTAGATCTCTCTGAGTCAGAATGGCATGTCGATTTTGAGGATAACGCAGAGTATGCGTCACCAGAATTTTCCCATCAGAGCTGGCAAGCAGTAGAAGTTCCTGGAAACTTGAGACTTTTAGATAGTTCTCATCGTGGGGTATTTTGGATGAGAAAATCCTTTGAGTTGGATGCAGAAAATTTTACGAGTGCTCTAGCATTGACATTAGGAAAGATTTATGACCGCGATGAAGTCTATCTAAATGGTAAAATAATTGGAATCAATGGAAAAAGTCCAGACGATATCCAGCAAAACGAAGTAGCCTATGGCAGACTGAGAATCTATACAATTCCGGCAGGACTCATTCGTAAAGGAACTAACGTCGTAGCAATTAAAATCAATTCAAACTTTAGAGCCTATGCAGGCATTGTTTCCGGTCCTGTAGGAATTTCTACTCTAGAGTCAGCAAGTTCATATCTAATACAGCATGCAGTTGATGATGTAATTTTTGCCGCTGTATATCTTTTTATTGGAGTCTTTTTTATTATTAGTTTTACTAAGATGAAAGAAATGAAAGAATACTTGGCTTTTAGTATTTTTATCATCTCCTTTTCAATTTTACATTTTGTTAGAAATGAATTCAGGTTTGAATTCGCAAATAATTTTCTAGTATTTAAGTATATTGAATCTGCTTTAATTTTAAATATGCCATTCTTCTATATTCAATTCTTTCAAAGTTTCTTTAAGTTATCTAAAATAAAATACCAAAACTATTACTTCTTATTAAATCTAGGACTATCGATAGTTTTTCTCGCAATTCCAAACTATGTTTTCTGGAACAACTTCATCAACATTTGGGTAATCAATATTATTTTAATACTAGGATATTCGCTTTATGTTTCCATTCAAAAAGCAAAAGAAAAAGATAGAGATGCCATCATCTATAGTATCGCCTTGGTATATTTTATTTATAGTGTTTTAAAAGAAATATTTTTGGAGAGGGGATACATCCAAGGACAATCGTCTATCGAGGCTTCTGTTTTATTTTATATTTTGCTAGTAACGATTGCACTGAGACTTAGGTTTATTGTCCTAAAAATAAAAATTCAAAATCGCTTTGAACAATTAAAAGAAATCGATCAGTTAAGAGAAAAGATTTTTCTCTACATGGATAGAATTCTAAGTCCTTCCATTGATGAATCGATTCTCATGACAAGAGCTCTTAAAAATAATAACAACCCAGAGGCAGTTGCAGAGACTATTCCAAAGATTCAAGTCATTTACAGTGAAATGCAAAATTCATTGGATGATATCTTAGAGCTTTCTCGTCTGGAAGTAATGTCTGAACCGTTATCAAAGGAAACAGTAGACTTTGTAGATTTTATAAGAACGATACTCGCCATGGCTGATGTAACTTATACAATCAAAGTAGATGATAAGTTTCAAATTCACAATAGCCTTGATTTAATCAACTCGCTAATTATTCGATTGATTGATTTTACCGGATTCAAGGATATCAGTAGTATTGATCTAATTGTCACATCCGATCTAAAAAATCACCTTCACTTTCGATTTATGCTATATAGTGTAGATCATAAGAAAACACAAAAGTTATACAAACAGTTAAACGATTTTACTGTTGGTGGAAACATTAACTCTGTTCGTTGGGCAATCATCAATGAAATTCTAAGACTACTTGATGGTCACCTAGAGATGAGACTTATCAATAAAAAATATGTGCGAATCGATTTTGAACTACAGGCACTTCCTCTTGAAGAAGAAAAAGTTAGTAAACCAAAATTTGATTTTAAAATACCTAAGCTCAAGTTTAATATCAAACTCCCAACATTCAAAAAATAAGGACTAAAAAAATGGATGATTTTGTCATCGCAAAAGATGGAACACGCATAGCCTATCATATAAGGGGGGAAGGGAAAAATACAATTTTCTTATTTAACGGATTTACCTGCAGTGAACCTAACGTTAAATTACTAGTAAATATACTCTCTCAGAAGTATAGAATTGTATTTTGGGATTATAAAGGTCATGGACAGTCAGAAACGCCTAGAAATTTCAAAGAAGTAACTGTTGCCGGAAGCGTAGACGATGCAAAAAGAGTTTTAGATAAATTAGAAATCAAAGAAGCAATCTTTCTTGGTTATAGCACCGGTGTTCAGATTATGTTTGAGTTTAACTTTCGCTATCCTGAATACGCGAAAGCACTTATTAGCATTAGCGGTTTTAGTGATCGTGTTATGGATTCCTTTTTAAATCTGGATACAACTGTATTTGGACAATTGGGAGAGGCTATGAAGCGACTATCGCCCGTTTTACCGCACGCTTTTAGTAATGCTTGGAGATGGATTCATAGTTTACCCTTTGATCTTCGTCTTTTTATTGCCTCTAAGACTTTCTTAAATGAAGAAAAAACTGTCAAAGAAGACATTCAGCCTTTTCTTGATAGTATGCATAAACAAGATCTGAATCTATTGATTCATTTTATTATGGATGTGCAAAACCATCCTTTATCAAAACCTCTTGAGACAATAAAACTTCCATTTTTGATAATGGCGGGCGGTAAGGATTTATTTGCACCAGCAAAAAGATCAGAAGAGATGCATAGAAAAGTATCTCATTCTGAATTACTTGTTATCTCTCACGCTTCTCACAATATCATACAGGAAGAGGCAGATACCTTGGGTGAAAGGATTTTAACTTTTCTAAATAAGAATGGATTATAGATTTATTTAAACAAATTCATTCTCAACTTCTGAATCTAAAAGAATCTGATCTTCCAATATCATTGTAAGTCTAAGATTTTTGAAAAATGATATATCTCATACCGCATTGAAAATATTTTTGTTGATTCTTAAATATTTCAAATTAATTACTGACATTACGCAAAATTTACAATTTAAGGAATAAATGATCTAACAATTTTAGGTTTGGAATATCGATTTGAAGAAACTTTTTTATATACTTACATCCTTTCTCATATCGTTTCCCATATTGGCTGAAGATGCACTAGATATAAATTTCATTTCTAATAATTCGATTCTCCTTTTGGAGTATACAACGGTTTTAGAAGACAAAACCAAAAGTCTTACAATGGAAGATATATTAAAACCAGAAAACCAGTCAAGATTCGATGATAGAAAAGTAAAATACTCTTATAACTTTTCTCATACAAACTCAGCCTATTGGCTAAAAATCAATTTAAAAAACCTAAACAAAGAAGAGTCTAATATATATTTAGAAATCTCTTACTTTTTATTAGAATTCGTTGATTTATATAAACCTGCTGGAGAAAAATACAATGTAAGTAAATCTGGGTTCTCCGTTCTACAAAAGGATAGAGAATATCAAAGTAGATTTTTTGTTTTTCCTTTTACAATTCCTGCGAATTCAACACAAAGCTATTATCTGAGAGTTGCCTCTGATAATGCGATTAATTTGCCCATTAGTCTCTGGACTGCCAAGGATTTTCATACTCACGAAAAAAATCATTATGCTATTCAAACAATCTATTTAGGCATTCTAATCTCTATGGTTTTGTATAATTTATTTATATCCTTTCTACTTAGAAGTAAAGATTTTCTCCTTTATGTAATTTTTACTTTAATGGTTGGAATGAGTTTTCTATCAATCAGTGGTTTATTAGCAGAGGCTTTCTCTAATATACCACCCCAATTTATAAAAATACTTCCTATGTTCTTTGCAACGATAGGAATGATTTCCTTTTTATTTTTTATTAGAAGAACTCTTCACACTAAAACCATTTCTCCTAAATTAGATAAAGTCATAATATTCTTTATTGGGATTCTATTCGCATCGATTCTACCTCTTATTATAAGATTTAAATTATTTGCAAGAGTTTCGATTCTATTCTTTCTCTTTACATCGATTTTAATTCTTTCGGTTTTAATTTTATACTCCTTAAAAAAAGTCAGAAGTGCTTATTTCTTTCTCTTAGCATTTTTATTCTTTTTTTTAACAATGATCCTGGCTATGCTTAGAGCAGTTGGAATCATTCCTACTAACGCTTTCACTTATTTTGGACCACAACTAGGTTCCGTTGTCGAAATGCTTCTTTTCGCATTTGCACTCGCAGATAGATACAATACATTCAGAATGGAAAAAGAAAAAGCAGAAAAAACCGTTAAACTATATCTAGAAAAATCAAATCAAGAATTAGAACAGAAAGTAAAACAAAGGACAAAAGAACTAGAAGAAGCAAATCGAGAGTTGTCGCGAATGGCAAAGCAAGATGGTCTTACGAAAATTGCAAATCGTAGAATGTTTGATGAGTATTTACAAACTGAATGGATCAAACATTTAAAGCAAAATGAATGTATAACTCTGATTCTAATAGATATTGATTTCTTTAAGAATTACAATGATTATTACGGTCATCTAAAAGGAGATGATTGCTTGGTTCAGGTTGCAACAGCGATTCAAGATATTCCAAAGAAACCGTCTGATTTAGTTTCTCGGTATGGTGGAGAAGAATTTGCTGTATTACTCCCAAATACAAGTTTATCAACGGGACTTGTTCTTGCAGAGGAAATTAGGAATCGAATTGAATCACTTGCCATTCCAAATAATAATTCCATGGTCAGCCCGTATGTCACTTTAAGTCTAGGCGTTGCTGCGATAGTTCCGAGACCTAGAACTTCTCCTGAAGATTTAATTCACATTGCAGATTCTGCTTTATACCAAGCAAAAAAACTTGGAAGGAACAGAGTGATATATACCAAACGCCAAAAGAAACTTCCCACAAGGATTTTATTGGAGTAACGTTTGGTATAGACCGAACACTTATTTGTAATTGAAAAATGGGAAATTAATTTTGGCGTTCGGTATAGGTTCAGTTCAGATTCTACTAGCGGTTACTCATGAGTAGTCTCATCTATAATATTTTTTATCGAATCAAATAAGTTTAAGGATATTCTGTTCAGTTCCAAAGAGAGACTTAAATCAATAAGGATTATTTATATCTATCAAACAAATATTCTTTATCTCTAAGATCTTCTGCTCCAGAATGAGAACATGCATTGCTAGCATAGGAGGCTTTATGTGGATTCTTAGGCGAATACCAACTTTCTTCATTGTGTTCTTTGACAATCTCATACGGAACATGGAAAGCAGAAAGCGAACTAGTTTTATTTTGCTTATCAAATTCACCACAGATTATCGTTATTCCGTTTGGCTGAATTCGAATGACTTTCTCTACTTGATCTGGAGCCTTGTAAGTGGTGTAACTGTATTGATAACGTCCCCGGACTTTCCTCCTACGCACGATTTCATAGACAACTTTTCCATTTACCTTATAATATCCTGGATACAATTCAGTTTTCTTACTCAAATTCACTTCATCCAAAAAAAGCGATTCTGAGAAAATAACGTTCTCCATATTAAAAACCTGAACCTTTGCTTCCGAATCAAAAGCAAACTTAGTTATATCATCTAGGAGGAATTCATCCTTTTGCTTAGTAAAAGTATTTTTAGGTTTAAGTTTTAATACTTTGCTCGATTCTGTATAATAAAACATACTATCAGAAAAATAATCGATTGCAAAACCAATTACGGAAGCTCCCAAGTATGCAAAATTTCCGAGAGTGATCCAATTCAAACATATTTTAATTTCTGCTTTGGCTGGTTCAAAGCCTTCTTTTCTAGCTTCTACCTGTAAGGAGCCTTTATTCGGACTTCCCCAAATGACTGCAGAATCTACTCCTACTTTTTTTCCATTTACGAAAATTTCCGCGTCTATTTGATCGGAACGAATAAAGACTAATTTGCTGTTAAAAGTTAAAGAAGCGCAATCAATCAAGAATAACGAAATTATGAGAAAGAAGGAATACCGTAACAAATTCATTTTTTTCTATACCTTTTGTAAAAAATCTTTAGTCACTCACCTAACTCAAGTGCAGCAAATATGCAAAATGCAGTTCACTACCAAAAATATTACATTTGTGTAATTTCGTATCATTTTATCCTTTCTAGATGCCAAATCATTGTAAAAAGAAATTTCTAAAATGCGTTAGTGACTTGAATATCCGACTATGATTAGCAGAAAGTATAAGCACTTCTTTAGAAAATAATTCTCGAGTCAGTCACTCATTAAAACTTAGACTATATTTCCCTTCAACCAGTCAACTCGGTCAAGTAAAAAGATTTTTTGAAATTAACACCGCGACACAAAGAAGAACAGCGAAATTAAGTTTCCGCCCCACTTCGATTTTAAATCCTAACCTGATACATTGTGTTCTAGATATCCTTTGTAGTTTTCTTTGTTTTTTTTCTTTTAGAATATTTTATAATTTAAAAATTAGAAATCTTTTTTATGATTACAAAATGACTGATTTAAACATTCCAAACGATTCAAAAGAAAACATTTTTAGTAAACTAAAAAGTTCCTTAAAACTAACCGAGCCAATACTCAACGGGATTTTTGGAAACTATCTAGAAGAATCAGGAAATGAACTGGCAATCAAACCTGGTTTCTATTATAAAAATAAGATCGTAGATCAGTCTAGTATCAATGATTTGTATTCAGAACTTACACCGAATCTTTTAATTTTTGTGCATGGTTTAGCTTGTGACGAAACTTATTGGTCTTTTAAGGAAGAATCAGGAGAGAAAAATAGTTTTGGAGAAATCCTTTCTTCCAAATACAATTTTACCTCTTTATATTTTCGCTACAACACAGGTAGACATATTTCGGATAACGGTAATATTCTTACAGATACAATCGAAAAATTGGTCTCCTTCTATCCTAAAAAAATCGAAAGCATAAATCTTATCACACACAGTATGGGAGGACTCGTTACCAGAAGTGCCTGTTATTATGGGGAAGAAAAAAAACAGAACTGGTTAAAATATATAAACCAAATATTTCTAATCGGATCTCCTCATTTGGGAGCACCACTCGAAAAGTTTGGAAATATTGTTACAAATGTTTTTACTTCCTTACCTCAATCTTATATGAAATTGGCAGGAGATGTAATCAACCAGAGAAGCAGTGGAATCAAAGATTTACGATATGGAAGTATTTTAGAAGAGGATTGGAAAGACAAAGAAGAAGATGCGTTACTCGTAAACAATCGAACTGATATTCCGATTTATGAAAATGCAAAATATTATATCGTTTCCGGTTCTATTCATAAAAATCCTAAAAGTGTTTTGAATCATTGGTTTGGTGATGCAATGGTTCGAAAAAAAAGTTCTAGAGGAGAAGGTATTTTTGATCAAAGAGACGAAAATTTTTTTGAATTTCCTGGGATTGATCATATTCAGTTAGGTCATTCTAAGGAAGTGTTGAGCAAATTAGAAGAATGGCTATTGCTAGAAAATAAGCAACTAACGCTCACTAACAAGAAAGAACTTTCTAATTTGCAAGAAGAAGAGAAGTCAATCACCAAAGAACAAATGGTTGGTTTATCTAAATTAGTTGAGAAGGCAATTGCAGAGGGAGCAAAATCAGTAGAAGAAGTTCAAAAAGAATTAACTTCCAAACCCTATGATATCCTTTCCAAAATTTTCCCTGGAATTCAATTGACTGAAAAAATCAAAGATATGCACAATACAGCAAATGCAGGTATCTATAAATCCATTCAAGTAGTAAATGAAGAAATAAATAAGATCGCACGAAAGATGTTGAAGAATGATAGTAATACAGAATGAAATCTTTTTCTTTTTATATTTGCGGTTAACAAAAAGTAGCTACACTTTAAAAATAATCTATAAATTGCGCTAATTCATTTACGATTAACCCGCAATTTTTTAAAAGACTAGTTAACTTAACTGCATGCTCCCTGTTCGAAAAAGTTATAAGGATCGCATTCACATCGATCTCAGTAAAACGCAATGATTCAGTTTCCATCTGTCCTTTTAGCTCTTCATATCTCGGATCCTCAAGCCTAATGAATCCACTCTTTACTTTATTCGGGCTAATCCATATCCAGTTGCCTTCATGTTTGCATCGATAGATGGGATAGCCGTGTGCGAGTAAATCTGGTTTTCCAAAATCACAGTTGATTGCAGTCGAAATAAACTTGATGACTTCATCAATCGTTAAGCTCGTCTGAATAACATATTCATTCTCTGTTTCTATGATTAATTTACTGATGTATTCATCAAAGTTTTTAGCGATAAGGCTTTCAGAAATAATCTCAATATCAACGAAAGTTATTTCAGGCTCTTCTTTATTCCTACGATAGTCCAAACAGAGATTCCAATGCCCATCTCCATCGAATGGGAACAATCCACGAATTTCCAAGCCGTATCCCTCGTATTCATACAACCACTGAAAGTCTGTTATAGATGGGAAATAAGGACCTATTCCATAAATTTGAGAATGTGGGATGCCGGGTATCGTATATCGTATATATCCTCCATTCTGAAACGATAAAAGCTCTAAATACCTTTTGGGTAATTTATAGCCCATTTTACTTTCAGCCATTTTTATTACCTCATCTGTCAAGTTAGGTTGAAGATAGGGTAGATATTTTGGAATACACCATATATATTTCAGTTTTTCGATTAGCATCTTTATCTATTTAATTTATCGGTTATCGTATATTTTCAATTACAATTTACTGGTATATTCTTCAGAGTAATTACGGCTAAATAAAAGATAGCCGCACTTTATAAATAAAAATTACTTCTACTCTAATTTTTCAATGCCATCATATGCATTTGAATCATGGGAGGGAACTACTTTTATTTCAAGCTTTAGTTTTTGAAATTCTGAAATTTTAGATATTTCATTTGCCATTGTATTTCGATCTAAATCTACCAATAAACTACTAGAAATATTTATGAGTTTTAAACTGAAATTCTTCTCACCTCCATGTTAAGTCACCTGTAAAAAAAAATCTTTTTTCAGGCGAAAGGTTTACAAAAATACCAATATCTTCCTTTGTTGTATGGAAGATAACGTCCTTTAGATCCTTTAGTCCGCTAGCATGATCCCAGTGCATATGGGAAAGTAAGATACTTTCGATTTTTATTTTTTTACTAAAAAGAATCTCACTTACCGGGATTTTTTTCTCGTATGTAAAAAAAGGTTTTAACCAAGTAGGCGTAGATTCATATTGGGAATCAATATTTTTTCCTATACCTGTATCAATTAAAATATTTCCAAATGGATGAGATATAGAACCGCCATAGGGGAACCCTTTTGCGGTTTTAAAAAACTTCCGCCTGCAAATAGAAAACACTCTAAAGTTTCAAACGAACCTGTTTCTAAATAGGATAGATGAATATCTTCTCTAGTTTGTATTTTTGGGTTTTTGTAAATTTCGATTGATTCTGCTTCAATATGATTTCCAATCTTTGGGAAAATAGCAAGGAATAGAATAAATATGAAAAGAAGAACTCCGAGGATAATATAAAATATTTTCAAGTTAGTGTCCTATGTATAATTCTAGCGGCTATCGCCTACTTTTTATTTTAATGTATAAGCTTCAACTTATTTTATAGAATAAATTAGATCTCTTTAACAAGATATACTTTCAACTCTTCTTTGACCAGTATCTAAAATAGTTGATATTCCTAACCGATTGGATAATTACACTGATGGCTTCTACAGTAAAAAATATTACTTTAAATCGATATTTTACTTTTATAGAAAATAGATTCAGGAATAAATTTTTCTTCCGTCAGGAAAGAAAAAGGCATTGAATTTGATTTTATTTAGAGATATTCTAAAGACATAGGATGTGGATATGAAACTCTTTACTTTTCAATCAATTCTGATAGCAATTGGGGTAATGCTTGTTATCCATTGATAGAGGCTACAATGATTCCCTATTTTATTACAAAAATCGAAGCTACCATCATTCTTATTATAATAAATACCCTTACTCCTATTACAAAGGATATTTGCATAAGCACTATAGATTCGTTGGAGGCTTTCAAAATACCTCTTTTCACTCTGGGCATTATGGTAGGCATAATAGAAGAAATTAGGGTTCAAGAGACAAATGATTGTATATCGCTTTCTCTCTATCCTTTAGACTAATCGAGAGTCTATTCAATGTTAGGTTATTAAATAGGTATTATACTAATTATATCACTAGGATTCTAGCATTATTATTACTTAGAAAAATAAAAATATTTTTAGTTTGTATTTTTTTTTCTTTTACATTTCCTAATTAATGAAAATTTAATTAAGAATAAAAATTCAACCCAAAAGATTATTTAAAATGTGGATTACCTTGCTTGGAAATATTTTCTAAAATGAAATTTTTTTCTATTAGTATTCTTTTTTTTGTAAGTTCAAAAGTCTAGGAATGAATAGAGGTTACACATGAAAGTAATTGCACTTGGAGTATACAGCGCGTTTGCAACTGGGACATACAAGGAAGATGGAAGTTACCTTCCCAAATGGCAGTCAAATTTTCTAATCGAGTTTAACACAAAAGGTAAAATTCGAGATGATGTTTTTAGATTTGTAATAGATTTTGGTTCGGACATTCGACATTCACTCGCATACAAAGGCTTGAAAGTTGGTGATATAGATGCTTGGTATTGCAGCCATCCCCATGCGGATCATATTGGAGGAGTAGAAGGAATCGCTCTTTCTACTATTTTTAATCCATTTTGGAATAAGAAAAAGGCAGAGTGGCTCAAAAGTCCAGATGGAAATTTGGATACTGTAAATGATCGATTATTTGATGAAAGAAATATTCCAAATGAATGCAAGCCTTCTATTTGGGCACATAAATCTGTATTAGATGAACTTTGGCAAGCAGCAGCGCCGGGTCTAAAAACCCTGCAGGGAGTTGAGCAAGTAACGTTAGACACATACTTTGACGTTGTGACGATGAAAAGCAATGAAGCTTACACGGTAAAAGACGGAGACAGATCTTGGAAAATTGATACAGTTCTCAGCACTCATGTTCTGGCAGGAACAAATCTTATGCCTTCTTTTGGATTGCGTTTCAGAAGCTCCGACGGGAAAAATGTTTTATTCCCTACAGATACTTTATGGATGATGCCTCCGAATATGGCAGGATTCTATAAAAGAGCAGACGTTATTTACCAAGACTGTGAAACAGGAATTAAATCAGGAGTCCACTCTCACATTGACGATATACGACTTGCTGATCCAGAAGTTAAAAGGAAATGCTATTTGTATCATTATTCGGAAGAACCAAGAGTGGATGAAGGTGAATTCAAAGGAATACTCCGAATTGGAGATGTGCACGAGTATTAAATGAAGTCAGTTCGATGTAAAAGAAAAATTAAAAGATTACCACCGATAAAAGATATGATAATTCAAAGTTATCAATCATGTCTTCATCGTTCCGCTATCGGCGTGCACATAGTCGACGTGGCTCAGTGCAAGTCGGTGGTGAAAATATTTAATGTCGAATTCACGCTAAGTAATTCTACTGACTCCTTGGAGATACAATGCAACTAGAAGAATGGAATAAATCTGGGCAGTATTATAATTATTTACATTATAAAATTTTTTACAAAGTTGAAGGGATTGGAATTCCACTTCTCTGCATTCATGGATTTCCTACTGCCTCTTACGACTGGTCACCAATTTGGAAAGATTTAACGAAATCCTATCAAGTCATTACACTCGACATGTTAGGTTTCGGTTTTTCTGATAAACCCAAAGACATTGAATATTCCATTTTGAAACAAGCTGATATTTATGAATCCCTTCTAGACTCACTACAGATAAAAGACTATCACATACTAACGCATGATTATGGTGTAAGTGTTGCACAAGAACTTTTAGCTCGCTTTCAAGATAGACAAAAGGCATCTGACAATCATTTAAACATCCATTCCATTTGTTTCTTGAATGGTGGTCTTTTTCCGGAAATGCATAGACCTAGATTCATCCAAAAACTTCTTTTAACTCCAATTGGATTTTTAATCTCAAAACTTTTTACGAAAAAGAACTTTGAAAAAAGTTTTTCTGAAGTTTTTGGTAAAAATTCCAAACCAACACAAGAAGAGTTAGATAGTTTCTGGGAACTCATTCGTTTTAACGATGGACATCTCATTTCTCATAAACTAATTCACTACATAACTGAAAGAATTCAGCAAAGAGATAGATGGGTCAACGCAATCCTTCAATCTAAAGTTCCAATCCGTTTAATCAACGGTCCAGCCGATCCTGTTTCCGGCATTCATCTAGCCGAATATTATAAAAAGATAGTTCCAGGAGCAGATGTAATCCTCTTAAATGAGGATATCGGGCATTATCCGCAAGTGGAAGATCCTGAAAATGTTTTAAAATTCTATCTGGAATTCAGAAAGAATATTTAATTTGACATTCGCATATAAAATAATTACTCTATGGACCCAATTCAGGAAACGTTAAAAGAAACAAATACCAGTGCAAAGGAATCAAAAAGTATTGTTTGTGCTCATTGCTTATTCAAAATTACATCGCCAGAATTTTTATTTTTCGTAGATGGTTTACATGTTTATCATTTCACAAATCCGGTAGGGAATTCTTTTCAAATTAGACTTTTTTCAAAGGCAAGTGGTTGCAAAGAAGAAGGAAGTCCGTCCATTGAGTATACTTGGTTTCCTAATTTTGCCTGGAACTTTGCTCTTTGCGCAAACTGTAATCGCCATTTAGGATGGAAATATCATTCCGAATTGAAAACTTTTTTTGGACTCATTGCAAATCAAATTATAGAAATTTAATTTCGATTCGATTCATTCATAGGACTTTCTTCTGCTTCTAAAACATCCATAAGAATATCGTCTAACGAAACCGGTTTACTCTCTTCATTTAAATCAACTACAATCATATATCCCTTACTAGTAGAGAGTTTACGAACTGTTTCAATCAAAACGATTTGATCACTGTATAATCGCTTTCCATTTTTGCGAGACCAGATTTCTTTTGCAGAGAGACAACCTCTTGTTGGAGAGTTTGGAAAAAATAGAGAACCCTTATAAAAATTTGAGTCCAGTGTTGTTCCATGTGCATAAATACCATTTCGTCCAATCTCACCTGCATAGTATGCTTCCTTCATTGGAAAATAAGACTGCCAACTAGATGGGAGAATATCTAGATACATTTGCATATCCCAAGACTTTGATCTAACCTCTTGAAAGTATACGTCAGACGCTATTTCAAATGGAAGAGCTGTTATCAGAGCAGGAGTTGGTCCAATCAAATCATTTTTAACTGATTGAATTTTTTGAATCGAAAATATTCCCTGTGGAGTATTCCCATTGGTAATATAAGATGGAAGGTCGGACATAGATTTGGCTAATTGTGAAATAGTAAAAATAGATCCATCTTCTCTCCTAAGAAAACTTCCATCCTTTTTCTTGATAATGGCAAGTCCCGGATAATCTCGATTAGCCCTTTGAAAGCTAAATACAACAAAGGTATCCTCTCCATAATTATGGCGCAATAAATCTAGTATAGGTGGGCGTTTGCTTAAATATTCGAAAGGAGATTTTTCCAAATAAGTGGAGAGTATTTTTAAGATTGGATTTTTCTCTATATTTTTAAACTTTTGCTTCAATAAATCAGAATAGTTTTTTCTCTCCTCCGGATTTAATCTTAGAAGATAATGAATAGCAATGGCAAAATGCTTTGGATTATTAGTTTCTTTAGCAATTCTTTGCATTTCATTTTGAAATTCGATAGGCGATATAGTATAGAT
This sequence comes from Leptospiraceae bacterium, assembly GCA_035345875.1. Classification (GTDB taxonomy): domain Bacteria; phylum Spirochaetota; class Leptospiria; order Leptospirales; family Leptospiraceae; genus UBA2033. The sequence goes on from DAORDH010000004.1 coordinate 144,000, forward strand.
AGTTTCTAAAAGTTGAGATAGAAAAGATTCGGACTTTATTTGATATTCATTTAAAATGATCTTAAATGTTTTTTGAACCTCTTCATCCACGAAATTTAGAATTTGCATATACTCTAAACTTTTTTTAAATACAGATTCATTTTTTTTAGTTTGAAATGATTTTATCTCAGAGGAGATTGTATTTTCCATCTCAAGTTTTCTTTTCTCTCGATTCAAACTAGTTGCATTTTCAAAAACAGAATCTAGATTTTGAGAATATAGGCCAGATAAAAAAAGAAAAAAAGAAATGAACAGAGAGCTTCTCATAAAAACCTCTTTAGTCCAATTTCCAAGTAACTGCAATATGCCTTAGATCATCTCCCTCAAATGAGAAATATCTATAAGAAAAAATAGCAGCAAAAGAATTCTTAAAATAATAGATTCCCACAAATGAATAATTTCTAGCACATCCATTTCCCCTACTCAAAGGAACTATTTTATCTTTCTGAATCACCTTTTCATAATTACTTGAAACAAGCCTGATAGAGAGTAATTCTGGATTCCCCATACATTTATCTGAATATTTTTTTTGTATCAAAGGCTCCCATTTTAAAATGTATTTTTTATTTTGAAAATGAAATGTATTTTCTTTGATTGGCGTTTCCATTTTCAAGGAAAGTAAGTTATAACCATATTTCTTTTTGGCTTCCTCTACAATTTGTTTTTTTAACCATGCATCGGAATCTGGATTATAAGATTGATCCGTTTCTTCGAATAGGAGTGCTATCGTTTTTTCTTTCAAAACATTCTTTTCAACATCTATAAAATAGCCATTTGCATACGGAAATCCAGAACCATCTTGCACTCCAGATTCACTAAAAGCAAAGAGACTACCATCCTTACTAAATCCAAAAACATGAGGTGTAGCAGAATCAGATGCAAATAAGATAAATGGAAAAAATAAAATAGAGAGCCATTTTGTTTTCATCAGATTTAAAAATAAAAAAATACATCACTTATGCAATTAGAAAATGACTTGAGCTTATATAAAAAAAATTGATGATTCAAAATAGATTCTAACTCAATTAGAATAGATATTGAATTGAATCAAAAGATAAAGAACTTGAAAGAAATTTCAATCTGAATCCAGTGTTTGCAAACAGATTCAATCGATTGCTAATTATTTATAGAAGAATTCTATTGGATAGATCATTCATGCTATTCGTTAATTTAGAAATACCTTCCTCTTTTATTTCCTATATTCGTATCTGATCCAGTGAACCGTTTAACGAAAGTTTGCCGCACTACCTTTTTTTCTTTGGATCTAGACGGCTACTTATCTCAACTCAACCACTCATTGGATCTTTATCAGAATCGTTTTTTTTGATTAGTTTGAGCGATTCCTAAAATCGACAGGCAAAATATTAAAAAAGAGTAATTTCAAAAAACGATTGCTGCATAGAGGAAACAACTAAAAAGGTATATATGGTGAAAGGTTTGAAATTAAAACAAAAAACTAAATCTACTAAAGATACCTTGAAAGAAGATCCGCCATTTTCAGAAAAAATATATTTGTTTTTCGCTGTATTGATTTCGATTTTAGTATTTCTCTATTGGAAACCAATCACCAGTGGAACTACTCTTAATTTTGATGATCAAGTGATACTAACACCTCTCTACAATGTTCATTCTTTTTCTGATTATATTGAATTAGTAAAAGACAATACTATTTTTGATTTGCAGCCAATTCGCGATTTGAGTTATATTCTTGAGATTAAATTAGCAAGATTCTTTCAAATCACTTTACATCCTCAAGCAGTAAATTTATTCTTATGGATTTTCTCTCTTTTTATTTTATATAAAATTTTTATTTTAGAAGAAATACCAAAACAAATATCAATTCTATCCTTATCCTTAATTTCCCTTCACCCTGTTGCAGTAAATTCAATTGCTTGGGCATCCGGTCGAAAGCATGTTTTAACCATGCTATTTATTCTAGCGGCTACTTATTGTTTGCTGCAATGGTTAAAGAATAGAAAAAGATATTCCCTTTTTTTATCAATTTTATTCTATACACTCTCCTGTCTAGCTCAGCCAATTAACTTAGGTTGGATCCTTTGGGTTTTTTATTTATTTAAAAAAAGAGAAAAACTGGATAGATGGACATCAACCACTAACTATTTTATTTTTATTTTATTCCTAATTGGATTTATCATTGGTATTGCAAATATTTACTACTATGCAAGTGAACGTTATCTTGATCACCTAGGAGAAAAATTTATTTATGAGGGATGGGATTTTTTAGGGAATCGTATATTAATTTTCGGTAGATTTTTTATACAATTAGTTTTACCAATTCAACCTTCAATAACCTCTTATGACCCAACTTCTCCTTTGGCTTTGATAGGCTTTATTTTACTTCTATCCTTTCTTTATTTGTTTTATAAATTCAAAAATGAAAACTTGTTCATTTGGGGACTATTCACAATTATACCAACTATCGTTTCGAATGGTCCTTCCAACCAACACTTTGGATGGGACACCTATCTACTAACTCCTTTAGCTGGATCTGGATTAATGTTAGGCATTTTTTTAAAAATATATAAATTAAATAGTTCTAAAATATATTTTACTTTTCTTCCAATTCTTTTTTTGTATTCTATTCAGACAAAGATAACGGCTGACGCATGGTTAAATGATGAAACTCTTTGGAATTATTCCTTAAAACATGAAAGAACCCAATCTTCTTATTCTGGTTATTTAAAAACTAATCTAAGTCTTAGAAAAAATATTTCAGACCTTTGGCCTATTTTAAATGAATTTAAAAATAAATACCCAAAACATCCTGACATTCCGTATATTTATGGGAGAATGATTTTAGAGGATAAACAGATTGATATTGTTAAAAAAAGAGAATTGTTTCAGAGAGAAAATAGTGATAATCCCTGGTTTATCTACTATTATAGTGCTTTTGATGCATCCCAAAAGAATTTTATAGATGCAGAGAAGAGACTTTTAAATTTATTCCAGGTAAATAGAAAAAATGCGATTCTAAATTTTAAAGATAAAAATACAGAAGTATTAGCTGCGTTATATGCAATGTGTAGATTTGGGGATGGCAAAGATTGTAAAAGTAAAATTGAATCCATTCAGTCAAATATTCCCTCCAGAAAATTTTCTGAGAAAGATTTCAGAGATAGACTATCTACATTTCACCTAACATACGAATGAGGTATTATGAACCATAAAAGAACATACTATTTATACATGGTAAGCATATTTCCATTATTATTTATTTTTGGAACATTCTATTTTTTCGTTCATAAATCATTGATTGCTTTTATTGGATTCAGTTTTTCCTTTTTTATAATGTATGTTGGGTTCAATCTTCTAGGAGCTATTTTCTTATTTAAACCGATTGAAAATCTTTGGAAAGATACCCAAGAGTATTCAAAAATTGAATTATTAGAAAATACAACTTTATCTCAAACAAAGAAAAAGGCTATAAATAGGATTAAAAACTTACCAATCCTCTCAAGCCTTTGGATTTTTACGATAGGTTTCATTTATGTTTCTCTGACTGTTACTCTAATGGTTTCATCCCCTTCACTCATTCAAGCTGACACTCTCACAGGAGAGAAACTATCGCTCAATCTAGTTTTAACTTTTTTTCCTTCTCTTTTATTTGTGCATGCGATTATACCAGCGCTGATTGGTTACTTTCTTGTAAATGATTTCACTTTAGAAGTAAGAGAAACTGTGCATGAGAATTTCAATATTACGTTACCCGCTAGACATAGAAAAATCGGATTAACCTTGGCAATACTTTTTGGTCTTCTAGGACTATACCCTTCTCTAATGATTATCATTGATCTTATGTCCTTAAGCAATTCTCCAAATTCATATACTCAATTTATGAAACTAAATCCGATCGAGACCATACTGGTAGATTGTTGTATTGTATTTATCAGTATGGCTCTTCTTATTTTTTTAATTAAAAGATCATTCACAAAACCAATTGATCGTCTTTTAGGAAAAATGAACCAAGTAAGAGAGGGGGACTATACAACACAGGCTGCAATATTATCGGATGATGAAATTGGTATCTTTGCTGGAGAGTTCAATAGAATGGTGAAAGGTTTAGAAGAAAGAGAATTTATTCGAAATACATTCGGAAAATATATGACTCACGATGTAGCTAACGTCATTTTAAAGAACAAAATTAATCTAGAAGGAGAAATGAGGATTTGCACAATTCTAGTTACTGATATCGCTGGCTTTACTTCAATTTCAGAAAAGCTAAGTCCTGTAGATAATGTCAGAATGCTAAACGAATATTTTTCTGTTTTAGTTAAAATTATCCAAGAGAATAAAGGAGTCGTAAATAAATTTATCGGAGATTCGATCTTTGCTCTATTCAATGTCCCCTTAAATGATCCTGATCATGCAATGAATGCAATTAACGCTGCGAGGGAAATACGTAATATGACTACAAAACACAAGTTCGGAAATAATTATGAACTCTCTACTCGGATTGGTATTAATACTGGTATGGTTTTAGCCGGCAATATCGGTTCCAAAGAAAGGATGGAGTATACAGTCATTGGAGATGATGTAAATATTGCTGCAAGATTAGAACAGCTAAACAAAGAACTCAAAACTTATATTTTAATTGGAGAAAATACATATTCTTTAATCAAAGATAAAATTGAATGTGCCTTTATTAAAAATGTTCAATTAAAAGGAAAGGAAAACTCCATAAAAGTATATACAATTCATCATTAATTCATTGCTATTAGAAATTTTTTTTAGATTCTTTAGTATATACAATACCGTATATCGCTTATTTCTGTCGATAGTTTGTAAATTTCACGACCTAGAAAATAATTAAAAAACAAACATCTAATTCTCCCTAACTTCTCTAAAAACTGTCATTATACATATCAGAATAAGATTAAAATTTCGATACATATAAACTCAATTCTTACTTTTCGAAAAAGGTGCAAGTTAGATTAGAATTAATGAATTTACAAGAAATGAATATTTATAAATCTATGTTTGACAAAGTATCGTAAAAAACGAAAAGGATTTTTCATGCAGAACCGCATACTGATTTTATTTGCACATCCTCGATTTGAAAATTCTAGGGTGCATAAAGCTCTAACGCATTCCATTCCTAAATCAAATTCAATCACTTTTCATGATCTATATGATCTATATCCGAACTTCAACATAGATATTGAGATAGAAAAAAAACTCTTATTAGATCATAATATAATTATCTGGCAGCATCCATTTTATTGGTATAGTTGCCCTCCTCTTTTAAAACAATGGATTGATATGGTTTTAGAATTTGGATGGGCTTATGGTCCCGGAGGAAATGCACTACAAGGTAAATTTATTTTTAATACTATCTCAACGGGTGGGGCGAATGAAGCCTATCAGGAAAATGGTAGAAATCGTTTTACGATAAAACAATTATTAGCACCTTTTGATCAAACTAGCTATCTATGCAAGTTGAAATACTTACCTCCTTTCCTAGTTCAAGGAACTCACAGGCTCTCCGATCAGGAGGTCAAAGATAAATCAGATGAATATGCTACACTATTAAATACTTTAACGGAAGCAAATTTAGCTGATATAAATTTTGATTCTTTTGCAAATTTAAATCAATGGATATTACAATACAAGAAGGTCTAAAATGAGTCATGATTTTTTGATACAAGCAATAGTTTATCTAACTGCAGCAATTCTTTGCGTTCCGATTGCAAAAAAAATAGGAATGGGATCCGTTTTAGGATATTTGACAGCTGGAATTTTAATTGGTCCATTTGTTTTAGGTTTTGTTGGTCAAGAAGGGAAGGACGTCATGCACATTGCAGAATTCGGAGTGGTGATGATGCTTTTCTTAATTGGCCTTGAATTAGAGCCAGAAAAATTTTGGAAGCTCAGAAAAGTCATTGTGGGGATGGGACTCTCTCAAGTTGTAATTACTTCCCTTATTTTGTTTTTATTGGGCCTTCTAGCTGGTTTTACTTGGCGTGTATCGGTAGCAATTAGTTTATCTCTTGCAATGTCATCTACTGCCATTGTTCTACAATCACTCAAAGAAAAAGGAATGATGAATACTTCAGCCGGACAAGGTGCTTTTTCTATCCTTCTATTTCAAGATATATCTGTAATTCCAATCTTAGCAATCATTCCACTACTCGCTGTAAGTCAAGTCACTCAAGACTCTTCGCATAACAGTCATTCCCTTCTAGAAAATGCACCAGCGTGGCTACAAACGTTAATGGTCTTAGGAGCGGTTGGATTAGTCGCATTGTCGGGAAGATTTTTAATAGTTCCTCTCCTCCATCAAGTAGCTAAAACACGTCTACGAGAATTATTTACGGCATCATCCCTACTTATAGTTGTAGCTATTGCATATTTAATGGGATTGGTTGGATTAAGCCCAGCACTAGGAACCTTTCTCGCAGGCGTTGTATTGGCAAATAGTGAATTCCGTCATGAATTAGAAAGTGATCTAGAACCTTTTAAAGGTCTATTGTTAGGACTTTTTTTTATTGGTGTTGGCGCTTCAATAGACTTTCATATTATTTCAGAGAATCCATTTCGGATTCTAATTTATGTTTTAGTAATCTTACTCATCAAAACAGTTGTATTATTTGGAATTGGAAAAATATTTCAAATGAGCCTTGATCAAAATTTATTTTATTCTCTAGCTCTATCTCAAGTTGGAGAGTTTGCCTTTGTTTTATTTTCATTTATTGGTCAGTTAGGTATTCTAGATGCAGCGTCTAACGGCATTATGATGGCTGTCACTGCAATCACTATGACCCTAACCCCTATGATTCTATTGACTTACGAAAAATTAATTCAACCTAAATTGGTTAAAAATAAAGAAGAAGAAAAAGAAGCTGACTCAATCGAGGAAAATAATTCTGTCATACTGGTAGGTTTTGCTCACTTTGGATCAACAATCGGTAGATTTCTAAGAGCAAATGGAGTAAATGCTACGATTTTAGACAATGATTCGGATCGAGTAGAACTTTTACGCAAAATGGGGTTTAAAGTTTATTTTGGTGATGCAACAAGATTGGATCTATTGGAGTCAGCCGGAGCAGAACATGCTAAAATTTTTGTATCAGCCATATCTTCTCCAGAAACAAACTATGCAATAGGCGAAATGCTGAAGAAACATTTTCCTAATTTATCTTTCTTTGTAAGAGCACAAGACCGTTTTGCAGCTTATGAATTGATTGATATGGGGTTTACAAAGGTTTACCGAGAAAATCTAGATACAGCTATCAGAGTTGGAATTGATATACTGAAAGAAATTGGATTTAGAAGTTATACAGCAACTAGATCAGGACAAAACTTTTTGAAATATGATGAAGATGCATTGATTGGACTTGCAAAGGATAGACATGATTCTAAGAAATATATAAGTTCTGTTAGAGAACAAATTGAACAGATCGAAAAACTTTTATCTACTGATATTTCACAGAAGGCAAATTTAGCAGATCATGCTTGGGATAGTGATCCATTAAGAACAGCGGCTAATGAAATGAAACCGCTCAATCAATAGAGGATTTAAGGCAATGACTGGCTTCATAACCAATCATTGCTAGCTTTCGAATTCTACTCCATCTATATTCACCGATGATTCCGGTATTTTGAATTACTCGATGACAAGGAATAGCATATGCAATAGGATTGGAACCAACGGCTGTTCCAATTGCTCTTGCTGCTTTGGTTGGATTTGCTAAGTTCAAATCCTTGCCAAGTTGTGAATAGGTAACTAATTTAGTCTTAGGTATCTTTAATAATGTCTCCCATATTTTGATTTGAAAATCCGTTCCTTTGATATGTAGCTTGATTTGATCCGATAAATTTTCTCCATTCATGAATCGAACCATTTTCTCTTGCTCCAAATCCATCTCTTTAATAAACTTTGCATTCTTCCAAATTTCATTTAATTCATTCAAAGTTTTATCAAGATTTTCATTATAATTAAGACTACAGATTCCTAAATCAGTCGAGGCTAACATATATTCTCCAAAGACTGATTTTTGGAAACTATAATGAATTGTTAAGTTTTCCCCTTCATTCTTGTATTCATCAAGACTCATGGGAACTATTTGCATTACCATATCGTGACTTATATTATTTTTAGAATCTAATTTCAGATTAAGATTTTCAAATAACGTATTTTCATTATTTAAAACTTGCTTTATACTAGTTTTACTCAATAAATTTATAAATTCATAAAAACTAACGCCTCCCCATTCTCTAAATATTTCTTGAATCTTATCAGAACTCAATTGAGTAAAAGAAGATAGATTATTTAAATCAGCTTGTTCTTGGTTAGACTCGAATACATATTCTAGAACTTTCGCAATATTTTCATATTGATTCATAGGCTCATATTTTCAATCATCATCAAAAATTAAACTTGTTTCTAAGTTTTTTAGATTTTTTTTAATTGAGTATAGACTCTGATTGCTTGACATTCACAAATCCTTTAACCATAAAGTAGTCTATGCAAAGAAAACTAATTTTATCATTTTTAATCTTTATCGGATTTATTGGCTCTGCCTATTTTATCACTTATAATCGGGTCAAAAAAGAGGCTATGAAACTTCCAGATAACTCTCCTTCAATTTGTTCAACACCGAATAACGCATTGCCAAGAGTTGTTTTAGTTGGAGATAGTATTACACACGGTAAAGTATCTGCAAATTATGTAAGTATATTAGAAAATAATTTTCAAAATCAATATCAGTTTATAAATGCAGGTATAAATTCTAATCTAGCATACAACGTTCTGCAAAGACTAGATGAGATTATTCAATGTAAACCAACATTTATCACAATCTTAATTGGAACTAATGATGTAAATTCAACACTCAATACTAAGAATCAATCAAGATATATTTCTGATATGAATCTTCCTAGAACCCCAGACTTGAATTGGTATGAGGAAAATCTTCGAAAAATAATTGAACGATTACAAAAAGAAACAAGCGCAAAAATTGCAGTCCTTTCATTACCAGTTATTGGTGAAGATTTGAATTCTACCGCCAATCAACGTGTTAAAACATACTCAGCTGTTGTCAAAATATTAGCCAATGAATATAATATAAAGTATCTTCCTCTGAATGAAAAACAAAACGAATTTCTAGCGAAACAAGATAATATAAGTCAGAGTTGCGAATCTAATTCTGATAATCTTATGATTACGGCTATTGCATCTCATTTTTTATTTAAAAAATCTTGGGATGAAATCTCTGAGACAAATAAATTTAAACTAGTAACAGATTGTCTTCATTTTAATCATCTAGGTGCTTCGTTTATATCAGATTTAATTGCTGACTTCTTGAAAAAATCACCTAGTAAATAGCTTTATTCATTGAAATGATTTCTCTATTTTATTTCGAATGTAGAAATAAAAATTAATTATACAATTATATGTTTTGTATGAATTGAAATTTTTTATTATTCTTTCTAATTTTTTTCGAATTTAGCCGCACATCTTTCCCTGTTTTACACCCTATTATTTATATACCCTACGCTAAAAGTAATTTCGGTGTTTGGTATAGGAGTTGAATTCTTACTTACTCACTTTCTTTCTAAGAAATCTACTTGTTTAGAGTGAATCTCCAATATTACACCAAAGGTTTTTTTCTATGCTCAAAATAATCTCTAATAATAAAATTACATTCCCAAGAAATAATTTGAACCTGGCTGATTTTAGCTCAACAATTCTTATTCCAGAAAAATACGTATCACTATTCCTAAGAAAAATCCAAGAACATAAAAGTATCCATAGCTATATTAGCTTCCTTTTAAAAAAATATAAACTTTCAATTAAATGGTCTCGTTCCAGGATATTCTAATATTACAACTAAATACCAAGATAAAGGTCAAAATCTTAATAAATTTGCATTTCGCCCAAAGCCAGAAGATTGGGCAGAACTGAAACTCTATCGTGTAAGTTTCGGTATGTCAATCTCTGCCTTTTTAGTATACTTACTAATAGCAGACTCTGTCGATTTTACAGAAGCCGTTTCGAACTACTTAGAGAGCGTCGGAATTTCGCCGATCCCTAATTTTGATCTAGTCGCTAAAGTCTATCTTTTTAATAATAAGACCTACTATACAACCATTTTTCAATATCGGCGAAGATATATAGAATAAATCTAAAGATACTACTTTTTCCTAACCTTAAAATTCACTAGAGAGCAATTTTTATCGTAGGACCAGCGTTTATAGTCTGATCCAATTTTTAGAACTTTAAAACCATTCTTTTCTAATTCAGAGATTATTTCCTCATTTGAATAAAATCTTTGTTTATGAACTTCTCTAAATTCTTTAAATCCATCTTGATCGTTAGTTCCAAAGTATAAGCTTGAAGTAATTTCTTTATTTTTTTGATCATACATATTTTCCCAAATAAAAAATGTATCACCTATTGTTTCTCTAAAAATTCGATCATGAAAATTCTGAATTAAATTTTTCTCACTACTCACATCAAAAAAATACAATCCATTATCAGATAGATTTTGATAAATTGTTTTAAAATGGGTGCTGAGTTCATTTGTTGTCGTTAGATAATTTAAAGTATCATGGTTACAGGTTATTAGGTCAAAGGAATTAGAAAATTGGAATTTTCTAATATCTCCAACCGTAAACTCAATATGCGGATAATTTCTCTTAGCCACTTCGATCATTTCATTAGATATATCCAATCCGACCTTGTAAGTGGAGTCAGGAAAGTATTGAAATAGAGATCCTGTTCCGCAGCCAAGGTCTAGGGCTCTTTCTGGAGATGAATTCGGGAATCCTGATTTTAAAATAAATAAAGCCCATCTTTTAAAATCTATATGCCCCATAACATGATCATATATTTCTGAAAATTTAGAATACGGCTGTGCTACTACCATGCGAATTTTTAAGATTTGTAAAAATGTTCCTGCAATTTATGAAATTCATCTTTATCTGTAGTATACAAAGTGATAGGTGTTAAGGTCACATAGCCCTTATAGAAGGATTCAAAATCAGAACCATGAGAGTTAACGTATCCTAACTCAGTGAGTGCCAAGAAATAATGATAAATATTATCTTTAATATGAGCGACTTCATATCTATCGCTATAAGTTCTTTGTCCTAGACGAGACAATTTTATCTCTTCCAAATCATCTGAGTATTCTAAAGGGAAGTTTATATTATAAACAACACCTTTGCTCAAGATATCAATTTTATTAGAAATAAATCTTCGAATATATTCGGATTCTTTTGAATATTCATAACCATCTTCTCTATTTCCAGAACTCACGGCGAGTGAATATTTACCATGAACGGCACCATGCCTAGCTGCACCAACAGTTCCTGAATAGTGAACGTCATGCCCCATATTAACGCCCCTATTTATCCCTGATATTACCATATCAATTTCAGGAAAAATGTTTCCAAAAAGACCAATATTTACACAATCAGTAGGAAATCCATCTACAGTATAAACAGAATCTTCTATTTTCTCGACGTGCATTCTATGAAAAATAGTTAGAGCTTGTGAAGTAGCCGATCTTTCTCTCGAAGGTGAGATTAAAAAGACGGAATGTTCTTTTGAGAGAGTTTTCCGCAATGCATGAATCCCTTTACTCTCTATGCCATCATCATTTGTTAAAAGTATATTCAAAGTTGACCGCCTAATTATAGAATAGCTGTAAAATTTACTAAAAAATAAGAAATAAGTAAAATAGGAAAATATAGAACAAAAAAATAAGCCGATAAAGCTATTCTAAAAGATCTAAATGATCCTATGCTATAAACATCATTTGCATATTTTGAAAATAACCATATATACGCACTAACGCTTACGCCAATTACCACCATAAATATTGAGACAGATGGCATGCCTATAAATGTAAACACTACAGCTATAGGACAAGAAAAAATATATATTATATTTAATGATCGAGCTGATGCAATCAGAGTTGGGAGATCGCCCGACTTTAGTAAATCTTTTGCTTTTATATCGATAGAATATGAAATATAATTTGAAAAAATGGAAAGAAAGAAATAATGTCCGATCGTAAGTAAAAACAAAGTTCCAACATAATTTGAATTTATAGATGAACTGGCAAATAACGTTGCTACTGACAAAGAAAAAGACCCAGACAAAATACAAAAAAACTCAAAGAACTTTACAGTTTTATTCATTGGACTGTAAAGTCTTAAAAATTCATCTCGATCTAAAAATAACTCAGAAATCATTTGAATGTATAGATTCATTTTTTATACCTAGTTATTCATTTTTAATGCAGCAGGAAGTATTAATAAGATTGGACTTTTAAAGGATCCAATTTGAATAGGATTCGAATTTACTCCTAGTTTTGTTCCCATTATATTAAAAAATCGATCAAAAGGATTTTCCTCATCTTCTAATAGATTTAGATTTGTAACACCGCATAACTCTGATAGTTTTGCCAATGCTTCACGTCTTCCGCCGATTTCATCTACTAGTTTATTCTTAACAGCAGATTCTCCTGAATAAATTTTACCTTCTGCTAACTTTTCAATTTGAGAAACTTTCTTTTTTCTTCCTTTAGCGACATCCGAAATAAATCTTGCATATGTATCACTCAACATACTGTCAATAATTGATTCCTCTTCCTCTGTTGCATCTTTAAACATAGATAGAATATCTTTATACTTACCAGCTTTATATACTCTCATTTCAACTGAATATTTTTTTAATAGACCAGAAATATTGGGGCTAATCGTTATTACCCCAATGGAACCAGTGATGGTTCCAGCTTCGGTAAAAATATAATCTGCTGCACTAGCAATATAGTATCCTCCCGAAGCCGCAATATCCTTCATTGAGACTACTATCTTTTTGTTTTTCTTTTCTTTTAGGTATATCAACTCATCGAATATCTCTTGTGAAGCTCCAACTGTTCCGCCTGGAGAGTTTACCTCTACAAGGACTCCTTTAATTTCATTACTATCTTCTATCTCTCGTAACTTCGCAAGAACTGTATCTGCCCCTGTAGATTGATAAGTCGATTTCCCTGAATGAATCTCTCCCTCTATCTTCAAAAGTAGAGCGGAATCTGTTGTATTTTTAAATACATTTACATTGCCTGTTCTGGCGATTTTAGATTTTGCTTGAATCGAAATATGTATCATTGCTAAAACAGTAGATGTAAACGTGAATATTAAAATAAATAAAAGTAGCGTTCGATTAGTAGTCATTATTCTTATCCTACTCGCCAATCTATTATTTATCCCAATCGAGCAAATTAAATATTTTTATTTACTCTGACATTTTAATTAATATTTTAGGCTCTTGTAAGTTATGAAGAAAGTTTTTATCTCTGGCATCACAGGGCAAGATGGTGCATGGTTAGCAAAGCTCTTGCTCAGCAAAGGCTATAAGATTTATGGTGGGGTAAGAGATAAAGATAGTCTTATTGACTGGAGACTCAAGCAATTAGGGATTCTTGAATCAATAGAATTCATCAAAATAAACCTATTAGATCCAGCCTCTGTTGAAAATTGCATCCGTGAATTACGACCAGACGAATTCTATAACCTTGCAGCTCAAAGTAGTGTAGCAGAAAGTTTCCATTCCCCACTCGAGACAAGCCTAGTAGATGGGTTAGGAGTTCTATATATTTTAGAATCCATTCAAAAGCACAGTCCAATCACAAAATTTTTTCAAGCAGGCAGTTCCGAAATCTTCGGCAATGCCCAAGAAAGTCCCCAAACTGAAGAAACGCCAATCAAACCAAGTAGTCCTTATGCAATCGCTAAGGCATATGCACACTGGATGAATATAAATTATAGAAAGGTATTTGGTCTTTATTGTGTAAATGGGATTTTATTTGGACATGAGTCAGAACTACGAGGCAAAGAATTTTTCTCTAGAAAGGTAAGCTTACATGTAGCAAATTGGTATCATGGTAACCGACAAATTTTGGAAGTTGGAAATATCGACATTGAAAAAGACTGGGGTTATGCGGAAGAATTTGTATTAGGTATGTATCTATCGTTGCAATTAGACAAGCCGGAAGATTTCATTTTTGCAACTGGAACCAAAACAAAGGTCAAAAATTTTATTGATAGTGCTTATGGAGAAATCAGCGTTAGTCTTCAATGGGAAGGAGAAGGAGACAATCAAAAAGCCTACGATAAGAAGACTGGTGAATTATTAGTAAAGATTAACCCAAAATTTTATAGACCAATCGAAGTTAAAACCGCTTGTGGAAATCCTCAAAAAGCAAAAGAAATATTAAAATGGGAACCTAAAATATACTACCATAAAATCGCTGAGCTGATGGTAAGAAGTGATATACAAAACCTGAAGAAGTAACTTAGTTATAAAATTTCTAGAATTTTTATAAATTATTATCGTCCTAAGATTATTTGAGAATGCGAATGAAAGAATAAAATCAAAGACCTGCAATAACTTATGTTGTAGTTCTTATGAAACCATAGTAGAAAAAGCTCTCAGGTCTTTCTAACTTACTCTAAGGCTATTACTATTTTTCAATGGTAATGGAATTAATCTTTGAATCACCCGATCTTTTATAATGCAATGAAAATAGCGCAAGCGCAAGGAGAGTATGTAAAAAAGAGAAGAATTAAAAATACTTATCTTTTTTTATTTACAATGAATATTTTTCAAAAGAGACTTGTTATTATAGATACTAGTCATGTATAAAATCCCTAGTAGAAAGCCATATTACATATTATTAATATCTTTTATTGTTTTTTCAATTTTATTCTTTTACTATAAAGATTTATACAAAGAATTTATTATAGAGAAAATTTACACTTCTATTAATTTTAAAATTGAATTTAAAGAATCAAGTCTTTCCTTTTTTCCCTCCCCTGGAATACAATTAAGTGATGTTAGAATAAACAACATAGAGGAATATAATAAATATAATGCTGAAATAAATAAAATGGGATTTTATTTTTCTTGGAAAATTCTAATCGGCATAATTGAATTAAATAGTATACACATCAAGTCCGGCAAATTAGAATTATCCCCTCTTCTGAAAGAACCCAACTTAAATTCTAAAAATTCAATGGATCCAAAATATATTCAAAAATTAATTGGATACTTAAAACTGGATTTAATTGTATTGGATTCAATCGAATTTACACTCAATAAGAATGAAACACGTTATGAGTTCTATATCAAATACCTAGCGATAACAAATGATCATCTAAGAGAAGTTGGACTCGCCTTTGATATAAGTCACAATAATGGAAGATTTATTTCTGATACAAAAGTTTTATTTATTAATAGTGATTATTCCTTTCAATCCCTTCAAATTGAGTCAAAAATTAAATTTAGTAACTTTATTCTCAAACCTTTCAAAGACTATTATAGCTTAGTGAGAGGGGCTAATTTCGACAACACATCTCTATCTGGTCAATTAAACATCTACAAACCCCTACTAAAGAACGAATTTAATTTTAAAACAGATATTAACATCAGCGGATTGCAATTCTCTGGAGCACCAATCTATCCAATAATCGGTGTAAGTTCAGAACTGATGTATTCAATCGAGAACCAACAGATTTACTTTTCAAACATTAGAGTGAACTATGAAAAGGGAGCCATTGCCAATGCTTCTGGAAACTTATCCTTCACAAAAGATATCTATCTAAATTTAAATATAAACGGAGAATATGCTGATATCTACAAAGTTGTTTATATCATTGTTAGATCTTTGGACATACGTATCAGTAGTAATCTTAACTTTTACTCTCACATGAAAATCAATTGCTATAAGGCAGTTTTTGATCTGTATGAATTTAAAAATGCAAATCTTGATTTAGATATTATTAATTCGCTAGTAAAAATTAAAGTAAATCATGCAGATACTATCCATGGCCATATCAGTGGAGACGGTAGTATCCAAGCAAGTTCTAATACAAGCTATAATTTTAATGTCATATTAAAAGATATAAACACTGAAGAATGGATTAAAAAGTATACCACCAATCCATATATAAAGGGAGCATTAAGCGCAAACTTATCATTAACCTCAAATGGCAATAACTTGGAAAACTTTTTAGAAAATCTTTCCGCCAAGGGAAAATTAGAAGTTAAAAAAGGTGAGTTATTAGGATATGCAAATATTTTAAAACCAGTATTCAGTCTTGGTAAATTAGTGAACATCCTAGGTCCAAGGGGAAAGAATACAGAATTTCAATCGCTTATCTGCGACTTTTCAATTTATAGAAAAAACATTTCAGTTCAAAATCTCAAAATGGTAGGAGTCGGGATTGATGCACATGGATCAGGAAATATCACTTTGGACAGAAAAATTGATTTCAGAATTTATGCAGGACTTGGCGGTATTGCAGGAAAAGCATTATATATCCCAATTATATACAAGGGGATTATGCCAGATAACGTTTCCTATATAGACCCAGTTTGGATAGGATCTGTTTATGTAGGAGCTACATTGTTCGGAGGACCGGCAGGCGCAACTGTAGGAGGTTTCGCTGGTTCCGCCGTTTCTGAATATGTGAACAAAGCTTGGGATGGATTAAAGAAAATTTTTTCGAGAGATTAATTTTTCAAAATTAAATTAATCCACAAAATAAATTCTTAAAATCTGTTTGTAAATAATGAGCAGTGGCTTCATGTCTTTTTAGAAATTGAAATTTCAACTTGTAAAAAATAAAATACTTCGCAACTGAATTCATAAAGAAATCAAACTCTATATGATCTGTGAGAACAGAATACTCGCCATCTGATTCAAATCTATGTTCATGACAAAAATATTGAAAAGGTCCTTCTCTTTGAATATCTATAAATTTATGATTCTTTTCAAAACCAATATGCTCTGCTTTCCATATTTTTTTGATAAATGGAAATATTTGGACTTCTAAAATTGCCTGTGTTCCAATTTCAGAAATAGAGGATGGTGGTTGTATTACTTTCACTGATGGATCCAATCCAACTAAAGTTTCAAAGCCAATTCTATCCTCATGAAATTGAAATAGTCTTTCAACAGGACAATTAAATCTAGATTTACACTCAAACACTGCTTTCATATTTTTTCTACACCAAACAAAATTTTAATACTATACGATCTTAAGTTTAGAGATAATCAAAGTTCCCTCTTATAACAAGCAATTATTTAGACTAAAGACTTTATATCAAAACAAGTTAAGATCAGACTTTAGGTTTATAATTTATAAGTATAGTGTTTGCCTTAATACTTCAAATAATATTTATTGGATGAATGAAAATCTTTCATTTTTTTTTATTACTATTAGTAAGCTGCAAAAATCTATCCATCCCTATGATAGCGGATAACGCTCCGCAGCCGCATCATACCGAGAATGGATTCCAAAATCTAGATCCAAGTGCAAAATCGCAAGGTTTAGGAATGGTATTATACTGGAAATTAGGAAACTTTTTTAAATCTCTTCCCTCTGTAGAACCAAGCGATTATAAAATCGAAACTACCTTAAACAAAGGAGAACTTCTTCAAAAGAATTCAAAAAACTTAAGTGTGACTTGGATTGGCCATGCAACTGTATTGATACAATTAGATGGACAAAATATTCTCACAGATCCTATTTGGTCTGAGCGCTGTTCTCCAGTGAGTTTTGCTGGTCCCAAAAGATATACAGCTCCGGGGATTTCAATGGATCATTTACCTCCCATACATATTGTCATCATCAGTCACAATCATTATGATCATCTAGATTTACCTACATTAAAAGAATTGGAAACTAGATTTAAACCAACATTTTTTGTCGGCTTAAAAAATGGGAAGCTCCTAAAAGAGGAGGGAATTCAGAATGTAATTGAAATGGATTGGTGGAACGTTCAATTAGAGCGAGATATAAAAATAACTTTTACTCCTACACAACATTTTTCCGGAAGAGGACTTTTTGATAGAGAAGAGACTCTTTGGGGAAGTTATATTTTAGAAGGAAGTAAAGAGACAGTTTATTTTGCGGGGGATACTGGTTATTTTCCTCAATTTAAAGAAATAGGAAAGAAGTTTCCGAACATTGATATAGCCATCTTACCAATTGGCGCATACGAACCTCGTTGGTTCATGAAACCAATCCATATGAATCCAGAGGATAGTTATCAGGCATTTCTCGATTTAAATGCAAAATACCTTTTGCCGATGCATTACAACACTTTCGTTTTAACCGATGAAGCACTCGATGAACCACTTGTAAAAACTAAGTCTTTCTTTGAGGCTAACAGAAATAAACTGCTTGATTTAAAAATTGGAGAATCTAAATTCTTTTAAATTTTGATTGCAATTATCAAAATGGTTAATAGAATGCTTCCATTCAAAAACACTAAGGAGTTTTTAAAAAATGAAAAAACTAGCGTTGGTAATATCTATTGTTTTGGCAACTGCGTTTTCTACATCTAGCCTTTTTGCAAAGTGCTATGGCTTTAGAGATGCAGATATAAAAGTTTGTGTAAATGGGGATTCAAATGCAGACAGAAAAAAAGCATCTGAAACTTGCAAAAAAGTTGTGGGCGCTGATTGTGGGGGAATCACAGGTTATTCTGGTTCTTGCACAGGACCGAAATGCTATGATGATGGTGGAAATAAAAAAAGCAACATTAAGGTAGATTAATTCGCATTTTACAAATCGAAATCTCTTCCAATTTGTAAACGAGGTATTCTAATTTTATTATTAAATTAGAATACTTCACTTTGAATATTTTTTATAGTTATAAAATAGAAATAGACTAGATTAGATGAATTTGCGGATAATATCAATAAACCGCAGTAAGCCACTCTTTATAACTGCTATTTTTTGCAGTAACCATCTCAAAAAACAAATCTTGTAGTTTTTTTGTAATTGGTCCGATGCTACCATTACCAATAGCTCTTCTATCAATTTCTTTTATCCAAGCAACTTGAACTCCTGTTCCAGAAAAGAATGCTTCATCACAAACATATAGTTCACTTCTAGTAACATCTCTCTCGATCACTTCTATTCCAAGCTTTCTAGCCAAATCAATAACAGATCTACGTGTAATTCCTTCTAAAATGGAAGACGTTAGGGACGGAGTAATCAACCTACCATCTCGAATAATAAAAATATTTTCCGCGGATCCTTCGGATACAAAACCTCTTGAATCTAAAAATATTGCTTCATCACAACCATTCTGGACTGCTTCAGACTTTGCAAGAGCAGAATTTACATACCCACCAGCAGCTTTGGACATAGTAGGAATGATTGTATCATCAATCCTTCTCCAGCTAGATACCATTGTCTTTAATCCACTCTTTGTATCTAAATAGTCATTGAGAGGTAGAATATAAATTGCTAGCTCCGCTTTTACATCATGAAAACGAGGTGAAAGTTGTAAGGCAGAAGTATAAATAAAAGGTCTTAAATAAATATTTTCCTTATAACCACATTCTTTTACTAATTGGATTATTATCTTTTCTAGCTCAGCCGGATCAATGGTAAATTGTAATTGAACTAATTTAGCAGAATTCAGGAGTCGCTTAATATGATCTTTCAATCGAAAAATATAAACATTGTCTGTGTCCGAGTTATAATATCCTCTAATTCCACCGAATACAGATGTTCCATACTGTAGTGCATGCGTTTGTATACTAACTAACGCTTTCTCAGAGGGAACAATTTTACCCTCGAAATAAGATAAATTTTTATAATTTCCCATGTGACCCTCCATCTTGTTTAAAAGTAATTGCTATTCCTTAAACAAAAAACTGCTTTCAAAAATCCAACACACAAATTAAAAAACTATTTAAAGTGAGTTAATATTCAAATTTTAGGAAAAGCTTATTTTAACAAGTAAATTTCATTTGGAATGATCAGGTTCAATCTAAGTCTGAATTATCTTCTTTCCTAATTAATTTCCTTGAAAGAAAGAATCCAAAGATTCCAACAATGAGTCCACCTAATACCATGGAATAATTATTATTATTTCCTTTGTTTAGATATGCAAGCAAGGAACTTTCTTCTTCAATATTTGAAGATACTGGAAGTTCATAGGATGAATCTGTTTGTTGTAGCGACAAAATACCGTTATCCTGTGCTGTAATATTTAGATTATCAGAGCTTACAACTTTTACTAGAATATATGTTTTACTAAAACCATAAAAATTCTGTGTTGAATAATTACGTATAGCAGTATCTTCATGAGTAATCTTTGTTACTTTTGATGCGTAGTTAGAATCTGTCCAAGTTAAATATAAATCACTGGTCTCTCTTTGAAGATACAATTCACATTCGTGTCCAGGAATATTATAAACGCCATAGACAGCTAAAATCTTGTATTTAGCTCCTTGAGTTTGATTCGTTATACTAAAATAAAAATTATTAGATGTTTTATGATCCCAAGCTAATGCACTGATTTGTCCTTGTTCTTTGTCTTTAAATGAATTTTCTTTTATACTTAAATCGATTTTTTTCTCACTCCCTTTTGGAAGTTGCTGTAATGGAATCTTTGAAAAATAAGAATTTGAATCACAATAGTTTGCTGCTGCTATATAAATGATTTCTGAATATTCTTTTTTATTTTTTTCATCGCGAATATTCATTTTATAGACTGAAGTATGTTTTAAAGAAACACTTGGAACAAAAATAATTTCATTTTTATTCACATCTTCGATATAACCCTCGATTTGTGAATTATAGTTATTAGCCTCAACCAAAGAGACTGCTGCCTGAATTGTATTTTCATTGCCTACCAGTTGGACTTTTTCCTTACTTCCTAATGTAAGATAACCATTCTCAAGTATGATTTTTATCCTACCTTCTTTCACTTCGATCAGAGGGTGGGTTGCGATCCCAGAGAAATAGGGAGACCCTCCATTGCTTTGTTCCAATCTCTTCTCAGAGAGATTAAATTTATTTGTCTGATTAGAGTCCTTTAAATCATTTGCTGCGTTTTCTTTATCTATACAGCTATTTAAAAATAAAATGAAGATTGATAATAGTAATGAATATTTCATAGATCTTCCTCTTGTCTATTCCATATCTTATTCTTGTAAAGTTAAGATACATCTAAAAAATAGACTAGGTAATTTTTTATTTTATTTCAATCCAAAAATAAAATAAAAGAATCTACTCTGCTAAATCTTTACTCCAGAGTCCATAACGAGGTTCAAAATCATAAATTAAGAACTTTTCAGGATTAAAAGTTGAGGGAGGATTCCATTTATCAGGTATTTCTACAGCTTTATAAAGTCGGTCTAAATATTGCTCTTTAGAAATCTCATACGCACCTAAATTCCAAGTAATCTCATTCAATTGCTGTGTATCAAATAAGGTAAATCCATCTCTAAATAAAGCTTCAAATAAATAGGTAAGTGCTACTTTTCCTGCATCGGATTCAGTAGAAAACATACTTTCCCCAGCAAAGAACTTTCCAATTGCTACTCCATAAACACCACCAACCAATTCCCCTTTTTGGTTCCATGCTTCTACACTATGTGCATAACCCTTTTTATGCAAGTCTGTATATCCCCGCAAAAAACCCTCTGTAATCCAAGTGATTTCATTCACTCGATTCGCGCAACCCTTCATGACTTCAGAGTAGGCTTTATTGAACGTTATATTAAAACTATTTTTCCGAATCTTTTTGCGAACAGTTTTCGAAACATGCAAACCATCAATTTCAAAAACAGCTCTCGGATGTAAACAATACCACCGAATCGGATTTTGTGACCAAGGAAAGATTCCATGCATATAGGCATAGAGGAGTCTATCAGATGAAAAGTCCCCGCCTATCGCAACCAAATCGTCCATTTTTCGGAGTGGGTCTCCAAAAAATTTATGAAAATCCTCCATACCACTCATCTAAAATCATTTACTCCAACTAAAGAATTTTTTTGTAAATGCGTTTTCGTATCTTCATAAAACTCTAACATGGATCGATATGCGGTAGGTGTTAACTTCAATGGTTGATCATTTTTTAAATATTTTTCAACAGGTAGGACGTTATATTGAAATCCATTTTTTTCATTGGACACATAGACAAAAACAGGAATGTAATTTATATCATGAATTAGAATCTGTGGTTTGCCCATAATACTTTTCTTTGTTAATCTAAAATTGAATATGATTCCGCCATTCGTATATCTTTTTATTTGGCCAGAAACAAAATTTCCCAATGAATAGATTACCATTCTTTGTTTTTTCTCCCCATACTTATCTTGAATCCAATCCACCTCGTATTGTTGTAGAACATGTGGATGACCACCCAATACAATATCTGCCCCTTCTTGGAATGCAAACTCAACCATTTCTTTCTGAAACTTATCAGGGTATCGTGCATATTCTGTGCCAAAGTGATAAGCAACTAATACTAGATCAGGCTTTGCCTTGCGAGCCAGTTCAATATCCTCTCTAATTCTATCTTTTTCTATAAGATTGACCACTTTATCTTTTGGTATTGCGATACCATTGGTGCTATAAGAATAACTCAAAAGTATAATTTTTATATCATTTATCTTGACTGTAAGCAATCGATTCTTTTCAAATTCATCTAACGATCTATAGGTTCCTAAGTGCAAGATTCCAAGCTGATCTAATGTTTCAATTGTATGATCAATTCCTTTCCTTCCTGTATCCACAGAATGATTATTTGATGTAGTTAATATATCAAAACCTGTATCCTTTAATGCTTTTGCTAATTCATCTGGTGCTCCAAATTGCGGATAACCTGCAAACAATTTTGAATCACCTGGTAAAGTAGTTTCTAAATTACCAAATGCGATATCTGCTTTAGAAATTGTATCTTTTACTTCTGCAAATACGGGATGAAAATTATAACATTTGCATTGAGAATTATAAGCTGAGGTAAGCTGAGTAGCGTGCACCATTATGTCCCCAACTGCCGCAAACTGAATCGATTTTTCATCGGGAGATACAAAATCTTTAAAAGAAGGTGTCGCGCAATTAGCAAGAAGTAATAATACAAATGTATTTACACTTATTAAAAATTTTCGAAAACTATACATATTTTTATTTTTTATTAAATAGAATTCCTTCAATGCATGATCAAAAATCAAGACATACTCGGATATGATAGCGTGAAGGCTTTATTGAAAACTATGTGTTACAGTTTTAATTCCTAAATAGATTTGTATATTCAAAATTAAAATTGTTTTCTTAAAAAGTCTCTCCTTCACTCACCTAGCACAAGGCAGTAAAGGCGAAAAACAAGGAAATTCGTTCGAACTTCCTTACTCAAATTCTCAGTAAAAATTCGAACAATCAAAGAATCGCTTACGTTACTCCCAAACCAATGGACTGATTGTTACGAAATAGAATACTTTCTGTTATCCTATTTATCTATTCCTTTCTTCTGTAATGTTAGTTATTAAAAAGTTAAGGTTAAATTCACCATATAAGTCCTACCTGGTTGTGGAAGTATAGAAGAATCGTATCCAAGAGATCGTGCATAATAATAATTACCCGCATTCGCTTGTCCTGTTCCGGGGTGAAAGTAGCTCGTATTAAAAACGTTCATAATCTTAAGAGTAAAAAATCCATAATCCTTAAAATTTATAGTTAATCCTGCATCAAATACAGTATATGGATCCAATGTCTTATCTTGCTGTTGCACTATTCTTCTTGAAACATTGTCCGTATCAAGAGTAGATAAAGGTCCACTATCGCTCAATGGATTTCTAGAATAATATTCTCTACGACTCACATAATTTCCTCTAAAGTTAACAATGAATAATTCTTTAATAGGAAAGTTAATCCCCATATTAATTTTATGTGGTGCAATATCTCCTAAATTAGTATATTCTCTATTTCTTGGAATAAATTTAGCTTCATTTGAATATAAGTATTCGTAATCGCCAAGAGGAGTTGTTCCCTCTTGCCACTTTTTTAGATTGTGATCATAATATGTATCAGCTAACGCACGAGTATAAGTATAGTATAAATAAAAATTCAAAGGAGCAGAATTACTTAAAAAATTTTGAACATTCCATCTAAATTTATATTCAAAGCCATAAATTCTCCTCCTACCCGCATTCTGAGGAGATTCTTTTATCACGTCTTCATATCGAGAATAATAAACGGAAAATTCATTTAAGGTTTGCTTCCCCTGCGTCATAAATATTGCTTCAGTAGTCTTTGCTTTTTCCGGTCTTAATTTTAAATCAGCAGTCCTTCCAGAATAACCTCCAAAAAGATTCAATGGAGATGGCTCATTAAATGCCTCCCCATATAACAATTTAAAAGCTGTAGCATCTGTAATTTTATAAATACCGGTAATTCGAGGATTCAAGGCTCTTCCATAGATCGAGTTTTCATCATACCTAATTCCAGGAGAAAAACGAAATTTGCCCAAATCAATAATACTAAGTAAGAATCCACCACGATCATAGGTGCCTATTGTATTCTCTTCTGGCATTTTATTTTTGGGAGAAGGACCTTTCAAAATAAAAGGATCACTACTTTGACCTATGGCATAACCATTTGGAAAGAGTTTATCAATTCCCTTATTTACGTTTGGATTTAAGAAATCTATTGAACTAACATATGAAGAGCCCCACCAGTAACCAGGAATATCATAGGATTTTGTTAACTTTTTAAATTCTACTTTTAGTCCTGCTAATATTTTAACCTTATCACTTATTTTGTATTCCACATTCTGATTTACTAGAATACTTTTACTAATTTCATTCCAACGAGTAAAACTAATATAGGAAGAATAAGATTTTGCCCCATACCCGTATCCATCTGCTTCCGCCCAATCGCCATAGATACGACTATCTCGATATACAGCTAGAGAATAGGAACTAAGTTTACTTGTGATATCCATTTGATTCTCTGCATAAACGTTAACTCCAGACTTTCCCCACATAGCAGTTGGCTGTGCTTTGTCACCCGGATACTGAGAACCATAGGCTTCATATTTATCAGTAATATTAGCTCCTATTTTTAATGTTTTATAAGTAGCACTAATTATTGTTCCCCAATTTTGCACGGGATCTGAATATTTACCAAAGGGTTTACCACCACTACCATAGAACAACAAAGGTCCCCAAATTTGTGGATTATTTATCCAATATTGTGTGTTATAACCATAGTTGGACTGATTTTTATTTGCATCATTTCCTTCCTGCTTCCTTGCTGAGAGAGCTAGACTTAAATCTCCAATTTGGCTCGTCACCCCTCCATCGGCGACCCAGGTATTCCCACTTCCATACATAAAACTAGTTTTACCCGCAATGGCTTTTCCGTTATTTTCTTTACCATCTTTTGTTATGATATTGATTATACCCTGAAATGCATTGGGACCATAGACTGCAGAAGCTGGACCATATATTACTTCCACTCTCTTAATGTTTGAGATTGGATATTGGCGACCTGGAGTGGCAACTTGTGCCCATAAATCATTTTCAATGACTCCATTGATCATAAGTAAAGTTCTAGAGGTAAAAGGAGTGCGGTATCCTCTCTGGTATAAAACAGCATTATCCGTTCCCTGTTGACCAATATAATCAAATCCAGGAAGATCTTTAAAAATATCATCTAAGCTAGTGTAGCCTCTATTTTTAAAATCCTGTTCTGTTATAACCATCGTGGAAGCTGGAACATCTATCAAACTTTCCTTTGTTCGGGATGCAGTTACAACCTCAGTGTCTCTAAGAAGCTTAAAAACATCCTCGGTTGACTTTGTTTCAACGGCTAACACTGGTAATCCCTGATCTTTTCCTATAGATGTTGAGATGACATATTCATCAACATTCTCAGGACTCTCTTTACGGGCTGTATTAAATCTCACTTTTTGTGAAATCTTTTTTGTAAATCTATCAATTACAATATTATCTTCAATTTTAATTTCCTCGGGAGGAAGATTCACCTCACTTACGTCACCAAGAGAATCTGAAAGATTCAAAGCATCAATAATATTTCCCTTGTCAGGATTATAAATATGCCCATATAAAATTAAATTTCCATTTGGTTTACGACCATAAAATCCACTTAAATAAAATTTTGCGTTATTTTCTTTCGCAACTTTTAAATTATCTGAATTGCTTCCATTTATAATTCTAACTTCAAAGCCTTTGGCTGTTAGTTCATTTTTGAGATTTTCTAAAATGGAATCACGATTTGTCGCTTCCTCTTTTGATTTATAAGGTAAAAAATTACTTATATAAATAATATTTGAATTAGCACCGTCTCCAACGATTGAAAGAAGACCAAAAAAAAATAAGGGGATAACTACTGTTTTCCGCAGAAACTTAAAAAAAAACATATCAATTCCTATTCTAGTTTTCTAACACCTATCGTTATACGAAAGGATTTACAAAGACTCGTTAAACTTATCTTTAATTACAATAAAAAAATAAATAATTGGAAATTTTTTTCGGTTAAATCGTTGTTAAATGATAATGCTTTTAATAATTTGAGTTCAAAATAATGAAATAGAAAACTTCTAACAAATAAAAATAAACTGAATATTAATTGAAAATGTAGATTTTATTGATATAAATAATTTATCACTCTTAAAATCAAATTTTAGAAGAGGATAACAATATCTATTGATTCATGCAGCTAACTAGAATAATCCGGTGAAAATAACTAATCACATGACAACCTCACTCAATCCTTCTTTCACAAAAGCAATAATAGATTCGAATAACTCACGAGTAAAATATGATTTGCTTCTATTCAAATCAGAAAAAGAGAATAGATGTAAAGAGAATGTATAGATAGCATTCCACTCTTCCCTTTTGCAACCAGATTCAGCCAAGTTAGGACAGATGTATTTTTTATTTGAAAGTAATTTTGAATATTCCTAATCCGATCTCTTGTTCTACAAATTTCCTATTTTGCAATAAACTAGACAGTTATAGAAATTAGATCATTCAAGACATGGTAATCCAAACAGGAATTACTGAAGGATAAACGTTATTATCCTCAAGGAATTTACGAGGAGAGGAAGGAAAAATTTGGGAAGGATAAAGTTTAGAAAATCATTTCATACAAAACGTTGTATGAAATGATTTCGGAGGATTTTAATTAACCAGCAGTAACTGCCAATTCAACTCTTCTTTGACCAGGATCGTTTGGACCAACACCAGGAGCTGGCTTTTCAGCACCAACGCCTATTGAGTTTCCAATTTGTTCATCATTCACACCTTGGCTCTTTAAGTAATCTTTTACAGAATCAGCTCTTTTTTGGCTGAGAGCTTTATTGAATGCAGGATCTCCAGATCCATCAGTATGTCCAGAAATGTTAATTTTTGTATCAGGATAAGCTTTCACAGATTCAGCAATCTTATCAAGGGTTGCTTTTCCAGATGCAGGAACTTCAGCTTTACCAGCATCGAATTTAATAGCTTGTTCACCTAGTTTTAAATTTAAAGCTTCTGTATCACCATTGCTACCTTTTACTTCAGCAACGCCAATTTTTTTAGATTCTAAATCTTCTTTGATATCATCTTTCATTAGGTCAAAATATAGACCAACGCCTAAACCAATTGCACAACCAGCCGCTAAACCAACAGCTTTTCCTTTGTTGCTTGATTTTTTCTTTTTAAATGCAGATTTAACTACATCATCAATTTTGCCACCAGACATTTTTGTCTTAACTGCTTCATCATAAGCAGCCCCAGCTAGAAGACCAGCTAAACAACCTGTCACAGCTCCAATAACAGTTCTCTTGCCAATTGACTCACACGATGTTACAAAAAAAGAAACTAGTAAAATCACAATAAATGTATTTTTTTTCATATTTTACTCCTTGCAACACCAATGATATGAAAAGGGATTTCTGGTCAATTAAAAACAAGTTGCATTCTTATTGTTAAAAACGAACTCTGATTCTAGTTATGAAGATATCAATACGAATGAGTATCCTTTGCAGTCTCTTTGGATTAGTAACAGGAATTTTTGTAAGTAACAATGCTACAGGAGAAGGCTATGAAATTTTCCCAATCTTTTCTTTTGTAGCTTCACTCATTTGTTCCTTTTTACTTTGGCATTATTTAATTGTTAAACGAAAATCCAATTCCATACTAATGGGAATCTCTGTGGGGTTAATCATTGTTATCCTCTCTCATTATTTCACATGGTATTTTATGGCGTTATATTTTTATATCTGTTCTTCCTTTTCAGTAAAATGTCTTTCCTCTCTGGGCGAGAAGACAATGAACCCGATTCAATCCATTTATCTTCTTGTTCCCTACACTGTGTTGAGTCTCATCATCGCATGGATAACTCTTCCTCTCGGTGGATTTATTGGAGCGATTGGAGTTAAGCTTCAAAATAATACCAAAGCTTTGGAAAAAAATTGACTTGCAAAAATAATTAGGTCAAATAATATTTTCCTCCCTATCTAATAGGAGGAGATTACTGTGAAACATTTTTTTATCGTATTGAGTTTATTATTCGCTTTCAACTTACTCGCAACGGGAGAGGTAGAAGGCACCTACACATCTAAACAAGAGAATGCCAAGGAAATCTACGAGCTAAATCTAAATATCGAAAAAGATGACACTGGTGAAGATGCGTATTCCTTTCATTTAACAAAGGCATTCCAAGAAGAATCCGGAAAGAATGAAACATCGATTATTGGTAAATATAAAATTGATAAGAAAAACATTATTCTTTATGGAGAATCGATTACAGACAATTCGAATCTAGAGAACAAACAAAAATACAAAGGATCACCCATCCGAGTTCATGTTAGAAGCGAAGATAATCGAACGATTCTAGTTTTAAGTGCATTTGGAAAAATTTTAAAATTGGCAAAACAATCCTAACAGTGAGAACACGAACAAAATTTAAAATCATACTCCTTCTCTGCCTATTTTATGTAGGCAGAGTTTATGCGGAAGACAGAGAAATTTTAGAAATACGAAAGTATTATAAATCAGTTGAATCAAATTTAAAAAACTTAACTCAATCCAAAATAGACTATATTCATAAAACATCACATGTAGATGAAACAGACTTGTTAAGTGAAACCATTTACTTTTACAAAGATAAGAATCAAATCGTCAAAATTGTAGGAGACAAAGTCTTTGATTGTTCCGGTAGTGTAAATGAACTAACGTATAAAAATAAAGATTTACTATTTATCTACACCTATGATTGGATGGGTTGTAATAGAGAAGCAGTCGCTAAAGAATCTAGATATTATTTTAAAAATAAAAAGCTAATTCGTTGGTTAGAAGGCAAAGAAAAAATAGATAACTCAAAGTTTCCTGCAAAAGAAAAAGAACTACTAAAACTCTCAAACTTCTATTATTTAAAATCCCCAAATTAGGAAGATTAATTATTTCCGTTCAATACGATTATGGTTCAGAGAAAATCGTCTTAATCTCTACTCCTTTATTACCCAAATCGGTAACGATTAAACTGACTGTTCCACCCGATTGAACATATGTCTCTGTCACTGATACATTGGTGATTTTCCCATTCTTATCTCTTGAAAGATCAAAATCTATTTCGATATCAGCAGATTTTTGTTTGTCTGGTTTAATTGGAAATTTATACCGATCAAAATTAAGAAGGAAACAAACTCCAAGTAAATAAGCCTCTTCTATTCTCGCAAGAGGTAAGATAAGAGTCGATGTGGTAACAGCACTATCGTCTGTTGATTGTGTTACCTTTGTATCTTTAGGTAAAAACTTTTCTGCATATTGCTTTAGAGTAATCGTGTTTCGGGAGGGAAGAGTTGCAACAGGTGGTGGATATAAAGAGAGATACCCATCAAATAAATATCCTTCTCTATCATCTGCGATTACTTTTACCCAAAATCCTTTTATACCATCTACATCCAATTCTTTATCTGTAATTTGTCTCACTAGAGCCATTGTTCCAAATGGAACAGCCTGTA
Organism: Leptospiraceae bacterium; assembly: GCA_035345875.1. GTDB lineage: Bacteria > Spirochaetota > Leptospiria > Leptospirales > Leptospiraceae > UBA2033. The sequence continues at coordinate 173,857 of DAORDH010000004.1, forward strand.
GAAATCTTCCATTCCTGGAAGGCTTATCTCGTAGATTCAATCCTGATTTAGATAAAACATATAATCTATCTCCTGGTTTATAAGTTATAGAAGGTTTAGAAAAAAGAGGAAAAGTAAACACAACAAAAATAATATACAATATGGATATAAATCGAATCATAAGAAGACTCTATCTAAAAGGAATAAACTGTCACTCTAAAATATTTTAACTCAACCCAAAAGACTCAGTTTTGATTTGCTCAAATAATGGCTTTCATAAGGATAGAATGGATGCATTTTTCAAAAACCAAACTCATTTTATTCGTAATATTTTTTTCTATTACTTCTCATCTAATATTTAACTCTATTATCCTTTATACAGAAAAAACATCCTTTATTTGGAATCAAATAGGAAATAGAAAAATCGAACCTAAAACGTATGATCTTGCAATCTTAGGCGACAGTCAACTAATGAGTGGAGTGCACCCAACCTTATTAAAAAAATATCTACAAACAGAAAGTAAAGATTGGGAAATTCTATATTATCCAAGACCTTCAGAGCAGCCAGAAGGAATATATCAACTTCTTCATCAATTTGAAAAGTCTGATGTTAAAATCAAAAATTTAATTGTAAATATTTCCCCTGTGACCACTTCAAAAAATACGATAGTCGATGCACATAAGTCATTAACACAAAATTTTCAACCATTTTCTACAGAAATAATAAAAGATCTTTCTTTGAATAAGTTTTATTTAAAAAATTTATCAGGAAATGTATATTATCTTTTACTACAAGTTTTTCCTTTGCTAAAACTAAACGGAAATTTTTCAAATGAAGTCAGGATTATCCCTGGCTCTGAAGGAATTCAGAACGATAAACACATTGAATCCTATCTAAATGTTGGCTTCTTTGGTAATTTAAATTTAAATAAAGAAAAAAACAATTTTTTATCCAATCATTTGATCGATCAAGGTTTCTACTTTGAATGGGGAAACTATACTACTTATACAGGCGATTGTATTCTAAGGCAGGAATCTCTAACGCTTCCCTTTGGAATAGAAGCAGCTTTTCTAAATCCAAGAAACGATTCTCTGGACATGTGGAAAAAAATTGGAGAATATTCAAAAGAAAAAGGAATTCATATATATTATCTTTATATTCCCTTCTCCCCAGAGGCAGAATCCAAAATTGGATCTAAAAAGAATACATCACCAATCCAAATCAGTTTAAACTCTATAAAAGCTATCTTCGGAAATAAAAGTGTTTTAGAAATAGATTCAAATCTATTCTCAAATGAAGATTTCAGAGATTACACTCATTTAAATATTTGTGGAATGATGAAGTTGACAAAACAATTAGCCAAATCATTCTAATCAATAGTTTTATGTATATCCTTCGTAAATTGATTTTTGTTTTATTGAGCTTCTTCATTTATTGCACTAACGTAAATGATTTATATTATAGCGCCGGTGAGGCAAACGCAAGGATACTGGTTGCTTTTGCGATTAAAGATGCAGAATGTAAATATACTCATCGAGTAACAGCCTTTATCCCCGGAGAAGCAAGAAAAACAGAAATCACCGCATGCACACAAGCAATCCTAACAAAACTTTGTGGAGAATGGAATGTAACAGATCCAACCCCACTTCTTTGCAAGACAATCAATTATAGAAACAACTATAAACTCAGAGGGATCTAGAATGAAATTTGATTTACAACAAACAGAGATCATGCTTTATATTTCTCTTGTTATCGCTGTAATTATTTTAATTCTGTTCTATTTTCGATCTAGTCGGAAAAGAAAGAAAATATTCCGCCCAATCACAACAGAGGATAATAGCCCTAAGCCGCAAAAAGAGCAATCCATTCTAGAAATCTTCGACTATCTTGGAACTAAGATCGTGCATGAAAATGGAACTTACACAGTTAATCATAAAGGAAAAGTTAGTTTTTATAAATCTTGGGAACTTGTTCCAAAAGAATTCCAAAAAATGGTTAAGGAATTGGACAACCGATCAGGTCTTGCTAAGAAAAATGATGATTACTTTTTAGAAGTTATAAATGGAATCTATTATCTAACCATGCCAGATGGTTCTATAAAAAAATACAATCGCTTGAGTGATGTTCCCGCATACATAAGAAAGGCTGTTGGCAAATTATAATTTACCGCTATTTCTTTTTAGGTTGTTCTGGAAAAGTTAACAATACATCAAATCGATCATTTAATTCTTGTTTATATTCATCCTCATCATAAAATAAAGGTTCTACTTCCCCATAGGCTTGATATGTATAACGTTCAAAGTCCATATCTCGATCGAACATTTTTTTAAACAAGTCTCTAGCTCTCGCCTCTGTTCGCTTCATATTGACCTTATCCTCACCAGGTTGTTTCGAATGTGTTTGAATCTGAACTCTGTAACCAGGATAAAGTGATAATAATTTTTTGATTTCATTCAGGATTTTCGATTCCTCTTTTTTTAAAGTAGATTCAGGAATCGATATTCTAAGTTTATCTTCTTTTCCTGTTACTAAAATACCTGTGGAAAATTCTTTTACTTTAAAAAATAGTAATTCATTCAACTCATTTCTAAACGAAAAATGCAGTTCTAAATTACTAAGCGAACCTATTAAAAATCCCTGATCTGTATAACCATCCCATACGATTCTTTTAGCTGGTTGCCCAATCCCTTTCCATTTTTTTATAACTTGAGTTTTTACTGTATCGCCTACTGGATATTTTTGAAGGATTGTCAGTTTCCAAGTTTTAATGGTAAAATTCTCTAACTCTGGAAATATTTCCAAATAGTCTGAAGTTTCATCTCCATCTGGAGTAAAACTTTTTTCAGACAATTTAAAGTAAATTTTTTTATCCTTTGTATTCACAGTAACTTTGCGCTCGGGTGATTTTAGATTCTTAGATCCAACAACACATTTCAATCTATAGAAATAAGTCCCATCAGAAGCTAACTTACCATTTGTATTTTTTCCATCCCATTCTATTGAAGTAGGGAGCACTTCACCTGAAAAATTTCGAATTGTGTTTTCTTTATTTCCATCTTTTTCATATATATTCATTTCCCATTTTGAAATAAATTTTTCATTTGCAATGGGTTTAAATATAACAGTCTCTTTCAATTTGTCACCGTTAGGCGAAAATATGGAAAGATTTGGCTGAATATCTATATTATCTGAACTTTTACTTAAATATAGATTTTCCAATTGTGTAGTCATTTTATTCTGAGAAAAATCTTCCCCTGTCAATTGATAACTATATACGCCATCATCTTGTAAAATTCCCCTATCGTCCTTGCCATCCCAGTTTAATATTTTGGGAATAGTCCTTGTCTCCCATTGAAAAGTTCGAATCGGTTCATTTTGTTCATTATAAATTACACCATTCCAGCGATCAGATGGGTCGGCGGATACATCTTGTTTTATAATAAGCTGATCAAAGATTTTATCTCCATTTGGAGTAAAAAAACGATTCTCGGTCGAAAGTTTCGCATAGGGAGCAATTGAATCTAAATAAATAGAAACAGGTTTAGATTTAATTTCCGATTTGTCTGAAAAGAAAATTTTCATCTGATGAATATAACGACCATCGGGCAGCATTTTTCCCACGTTGTCATTTCCCAGCCATTCAATTTTTTCAGGAATTGTTACCTTTAATGGTTCCAGTTCTTTATCATTTGAAAACAAATATCTTAAAAAATTTCCTTTTCTTTTCCTTCTTAGATCTGCAGAAAATACTTTAATAACTTTGCCATTTTCATCAGCGATATGAATCTTCCAATCAACAGGAGTTTTGGAGCCACTATATTTAATCTGAAAAACCATCGTATCATTTATATCATCATAATTTGGAGAAAAAAATACTTTAGGTGTTTCTAAAATAAGAGAATCAGAATCTTCAGAAAAAATAGGAATAATAAATAAAAGGATAATCGCAATAAACCGCAACATAACTTAACCAAACAGAAATTTTATCGCTCTAGATACATAGCCGTAAATTTTTTTAGAATAAGGAAACCACCAAAGTTCATCAGAAAATCTCCAGAACCATCGATTATAACTAACTGCCTGAACCTGAGAAAATGCTCTCAGACCTTCCTTTCCATGAACTCTTCCTATACCACTTTTCTTAAATCCACCGAATGGCAAATCAGATATCATATAATTTGCAACCACATCATTAATACAAACAGAACCAACTTGTAGTTTATGAGCTAAGGTTTTAGCCTTTCGTATATCGCTTGTCCAAATTGAAGCACTCAAACCAAATTCAGATGCATTTGCTAGAGCCAAAACTTCCTCTTCAGAATTAAATTCCATTATAGAAATTTCTGGTCCGAATGTCTCTTCTGTCATAATTTTCATATCATGGTTAACCCCAATGATAATAGCTGGCTCATGATAGAGTCCCTTCTCGGATAATAAGCGTTTGCCTCCCGAAACAAAAAAAGCTCCTTTCGCTTTTGCATCTCGATAGTGAGACTCTAATACTTCAACTTGTTTTGCAACTGTCATAGATCCTACACTCGGGAACTCTTCTTTTGAGCCTTGCTTTATTTTACCGTATTCTTCTTTTAGCAAGCTTATGAATTCATTGTAGATTGCTTTTTCTACATAAATCCTTTCTACGGAAATACAAGTTTGCCCTGCATTTGCAAATCCACCCCAAAGTGCACCACGAACAGCACGACGTAAATCAGCATCCTTAAATAAAATCATCGGATCTTTTCCACCCAACTCGAGAACAACTGGTTTCAGCATACGACCGCACGCTTCTGCAATGGATTTTCCGGTTTGTGTTGAACCAGTAAAACAAATCATATTTGTATTTTCTGAATTCACAAGTGCTTCACCCGTCTCTTTCATGCCTGTCACTACCTGTAAAATACCATTTGTCAAACCAGCTCTTTGAAAAAACTCAAGTGCTTTGAGTGTTGTGTAGGGTGTAATTTCAGAAGGTTTGATGACTACCGTATTTCCAGCCATAAGTGCTGTCATGATCGGAGTAAGACTTAAAATAAGAGGATAATTCCAAGGAGAAATGACTCCAACAACGCCATATGGATGATAATTTACATAACAGTTTTTGTTTATAAATAAGCCGCCAGATCTCTTCTCTGAGGATAGGAATTTACTGCCTTTTCTGGCAATATAGTCAATTGCTTCTAAAGTCGTAAAAACTTCGAGCAATGCATCCATCTTTGTTTTTCCAGTTTCATTGCAAATACAGGAAACCATTTCTTCTTTATTGTTTGCTAAAAATTTTTTGAACTGATTTATTTCCTTAGCTCTTTCGGATATCGTTTTATTTGCCCAAATAATCTGAGCTTGCTTAGCTAATAATATTTTTTCTTCGACCATTTCAGCCGAGTAAAGAGGCAATTCACCAATTTTCGTTAATGTTGCTGGATTTAAAATTTCAAAACTTGCATTCTTGGATTTATTTAATTTTGAATTGGAAGAATTATTTTTAGACGAGAATGTTGTTTTATTTTTTTTCACTGTCTTTTTCATTATTCTTCTTTCCTACAACAATGATTCGGTCTCTCAAGCTAAGATTTTTTCCCCACCCTTTTTCTTCTGGGATGGCTTTTGACACATACTCATCCACAGTGATAACTTTCATTTTTATATTATCTTGCCCGGGAATAACAGCTTCTAGAATAAAGTCTTTATCAATCCCATCCTTAGTTCCAAGATTAACTATTACACCGTCTTGGTTAATCTTGATTATCCTTCCATCTAAAGGAATTGAATTTGAAATCCGCTTCGCAACACGAACGGAGATCTCAGCAATAGAATTTCGATTCGAAGCAGTTGTGTTAATTGTATCTATTATTTTTCCACTGACTCGATCATAGATCTTATATCTAACTGTTAGATTATTTTTATCTTCTGTAAATGTCCCATATGCTATATATCGAATCCGACTTCCTTCTTTTCTATCTATATCTAAAATATCAATACTATCAGGAGAGTAGTAAACAGATTCTGTGTAGGCTTCAACACCTTTCTTTTTCTTAATTGCATTTCTGATCTGAGCTTCTTCTGATCCAGATATTAATTTTAAATTTGGGTGTAGACTAATTGCAAACTTAATTGCATTTGCAATTTGTAAACTAGCATCAGGGTATGTATATAAACTTTTATCCGGTTCAGGATCAAATATAAATATCTCAGGCTCTGTTCTAAATCCCTGGTTCATTCTACCAGACTCAGAAGTAAAGCCCTCTCGATAAATCAAAGTTTGCTTATATTTATGATACACATTTTCGAGGCGGTTGTGAATTTTCATATCATCCACGTTATCATCTCGCATTTTTGTTAAGTAATGGAGGAGTCGATAGAGATCACCATTTCTATAATAGTATTCTAATAATTCCTGCTTTAACTCAGAATTTGTAGGGATTAACTTCTCAGCTCTTTTCAAATGAAAAAATGCTTCATTGTATAAATATTCATTTCTAGTCGCTCTATAACGATCTAGTCTATATTTTCCAAGCGTTACCCGCAAGGTATGATTTTCATTTAGTTTTGAAATAGCATAATTCTCAGCGGAAAATCTTCCTAGTTCATTTAGTTCTTGTAGTTCTAAAAGTCTTAAATAGTTTTCTGCTGAATCCTCTCCATGATTCAATTTATAACTAATATATCCTGATATATACTGTAAATAGGGATCATTTGGATAATCATGTAATAAATCTAAGGTTATCTTTTTTGCTTCAGCATACTTCTCTAAATTATCGGTTGTATCAAATTTACCAAGCCAGAGAAGATTTTTAATTAAAAGGCGTTTACTTTCATGATTATTTCCATCTAAAGAAAGAGCAGTATGCAATAATGTATAAGTTTCTTTCATCAAACGATATGTGTCAGATGAATCTTTCAGCATTTCAAAATTTAATATAGCTTTTTGATTAAATGAGTTTGGATTCTCTGGATGTTTCGCAATTAAATCATCCACAATTTGATTTGCTTTTTTAAAATCTTTATTTGCTATATAAACTTTTGCGAGTAATAGCTTAAACTCATAATTCTGAACGACTCTTTTTTTGGCCTCTTCTAGCTTGATCAGAGCTAATTTATTTTTCCCTGCTTTTAATAAAACATAAGCTCTTGCAAGTAACAATTCAGGATTATACGGTTCTTCCTTTAAGGATGATTCAAGCAAATCCATTGCTTCTTTGTATTTTCCTAAATCCGCTTGTATTTCGGCTAAACCTGCTATCGCTTCTCTATTTTTTGAATCGAGTTCGAGTGTTCTCTTAAAGCCGGTTTCCGCATCCTGCTTGGATCCTAAGTTTAGGGAACTCTTTGCAAAACCTAAATTTGCTCTGATTGATCCAGGATTTTTAATGAGTGCTTGCTTATAGCTTACAAGTGCTTCTCTGTAATTTTTTTCTTTTAGGAATTTCTCACCTAATTGAATATACTCGCCGGCTTCCTTGTCCTGAGCGGCTAATGATATTAACCCACATAAACAAAGTAAAATGTAAAATAAGATATTCTTTTTCATTGTTTCTCTGGCACAAAGAATCCAGACTGTGCCCTCCCAACGATATCCCGATAAAAAGAAGATATTTCAACATCAATATAACGTCCCGCTAAATCAGGATCTAACTTACTTTTATAAGAAATAATATATCTTTTATCCTGCTTGGACTGAATGAATTTGTATAAATTCGTCTCTTCTTGGCTCCCTGGAACTCTCATATACATTCCACCTGTTCTGTTTGCAATGTCCTTATAAACAGATGCCATCTCTCCTTCATCAGAGAGAGACATTATAATGACAGGAATAGCATGAGCATTTGCATATTGAATATTTCTAAGAACAGTATATTGATTAAAAGCAGAAGGAAGAACGTCACCCGAAACCAACAAAATAACAGCTCTAGGACCAAGTTCAGGAACTAGATCTCCTATTCCTTGGTAGAGAGATTTTCCTAAATTAATGCTAGAATCGGTTGGCTCAGATTTTCGAATCTTGGCATATATATCGAGAGGCGAGTAACCAAAAGAGTAAATTTTTTCCGCGTCCTTTCCTGCTCTAATCACTTCAATTTTGTCTTTAACAGTGATTGAATTAAAGAAGCTTCCTAGAACCCCATCTATATTTTTAGAAAATTCACTTATCTTCTTACTGTTTTCATACACAAGAGCAACACTCATATTTTCGTTAAAAGGTTTCATCTTGGCTAGCCCAACGAGAGGGTAAACGTTTTCATTTTCAGTCACTCGGAAGGCTGCACGACCGATTCCTGTCAGATCTTGTTTACTTCTATTTCTAACTCTGACAAATAAAGAAACATCTGGAAAACGATTTAGCTCTATTCTCTCAATAAACACATTTAAGTTTGATGTCAGTGTATTTTTTGGAGCAAATACATCTACTCTATGCCTGTCATAATCAACGGAATAAAGAGAACCAGTTGTATCATAAGAACTTGCAAAGGATCTAAGTAGCTTAACGTATTTTCCTGTTTCATCTCTAAAGCTAGCAATCTTAGTCCATTTATCACTATCCATATTGTAGATCATGAGACCATTTTGCTCATCAGCTACATACATTCTTTTTTTGAAAAATTTAACAGAACGAGGAACTGTCATATTTGGATGTGTGTATTCTTTTATGTAATTTCCTTCATCATCAAAGACAGCAATTCTCTTATTTCCCTTGTCTGCAACATACACCAGATTATTTTCGATGGTTAAACCGGATGGCATTTTCAATTTACCTTTACCATCTTTACCGAACTCAGAGATATATTTACCGTCTAACGATAGTTTTTGAACTCGATTATTTCCAGAATCTGCAATATACAGTATGTCTTTCTCGGATACTGAAATGCCTGTAGGTCCATAAAATTTCCCGCCCTCTGAACCTTTTCCTGCAAAACGTTCTTGAAAATATCCTTTATCATTCAAAACGTAAATACGATCAGAGGCAAAGTCACTTACATAAATTAAACCCTTGTGATAAGTGAAAAACAAAGGTCCCTCAAAAGTTCGACCAAAACTACCCTTATAATTTCCAACAGGGATTCCATTTGTATCTAGCTTGATTATATTTGCAGTATCAAAAGCTAATATAAATAAATTTCCCTCTTCATCAAAAAGTATATCTGTCGGATTGCGAAAACGATAGCCGCGATTCTCATCGCCAGATAAATGCTTATAAAAAGTTAGATTATCATTTTTGCCTACACCTGCAATATGTAAACGTAGGATTTCTGCTCTGTTCTTCCAGATTTGATTCATCTTTCCTGATGCTTCAATGATCTCGAGTTCATTTAAACTTTCCTGCCATTCCCCACTTAAATAATTAGCATCGGAAAGGTATTTGCGAGCGAGCTTAAAGTCTCCCATGATAGAAAGAGCGGCTATAAAACTTTCTCTCGCTGCATTGTATTGGTAATTGTGTAAATATACTAAGCCTTGCTTGAAATAGGTTCTAGCTTGTTCTTTTCCTAAACGAAATTCAGGCAGCTCCTCTGTTGGGGCTAACGGCTGTAATACTAATAAAATCAGTAAAGGTGAAAACTTTAAAAACTGACGAGTAATGATTCCTACTTTATGACATAATTTAAACATGAAACTTTATAAGCCCCTGTTGGGTTAAGATTAGGCGAAAAAGTTTCATTCGCCTTTATTTATTATCGAGTAAAGTCTTTAAATCGTTAGTTAAGTTTGCAAGTGTATTTGTATAACGAAGAGACTTTTCTGTTCCTTCGGAAGCCATTTTTGCAAGCTTGTAAACATTCAAAATATTATCCATTACACTGTTAGAAGATTTAACAACATTTGATGAGTTTTTTGCGATCTCATTTAGGGAATTTACCTGCTCTTCTAAGGATGAATCTATATCGTTTTGATTGTTCTTGATAGATAACAATTGGCTTGAAATTTCATTCATAGATTCCACAGCTCTTTTGGAGTCTTGGTAGAAATTTTCTATTTTATAGCGAATATCATCTGCTATCTTATTTGTTTCTTTTGCTAATTCTTTGATTTCGTTTGCTACAACTGCAAATCCTCTTCCTGCCTCTCCCGCTCTTGCAGCTTCAATACTTGCATTGAGTGCAAATAAATTGATTTGTTGTGCAAGACCAGCAACAATTTTATCAATTTTATCCAACTCCTTGCTACTTTCTAAGAGGTTTGAAAATACATTGTTTGTTGTGTCAGCAGTCTTTAGGGCTGTGATAGAAGACTTGGTAGAATTAGAAGAATTCGAAGAGATCTTCTTGATTCCAGTCTTTAATTTTTCTAGAGAACTACCCATTGCAATTACATTGTGACTGAGTTGCTTAGAAGCATTCGAAGCTTGGCTAGTTTGTTTTTCGAGCTTGCTAGAATTTTTATTTAAATCATCTGCCATCTCAGAAAACTCATGAATCGTCTCTGATAGGGAGTAAACTACATTAGAAAGTTCCGAATCACTAGCACCAGAAGGCGCTCCTTCTTTTACAGGAGGTTTAATAGACTTAATGGTTGCAAATGGATTATTTCCGACTGTTTTTCTATCATTCATATTGAGTTCCTACTTTTTATTTTCCTGAGCTATAACTTCTGCTGCAAATGATCTATAATCATGTGCACCTATACTTTTAGGGTCATATTGAAATATCGTCTGAGTGAAGCTTGGAGATTCAGCGATTTTTATATCCTCACGAATATAGGTGTTATAGACCAATACTCCAAACTTTTCAATTAGAATATCTACTATTTCCATATTGTGTTTAATATTTTGATCCACTCGACATGGAAGAATCCCTGTAATCGCTAAACTCGGATTTAGTTTTGCTTGAACAGACTCTAATGTCTCTAAGAGGGAAAGAACTCCATAAAGAGCAAGAGATTGGGCAACCACAGGGATGATGATTTCGTTTGCAGCACCCATTGCGTTGAGTGTTGTTAGATTTAAACCTGGTGAGCAATCAAAGATTACATAATCCCAGCGTTTTGGATCGATACCTGCAAATTTATTTTTCAAGATGGATGCTTTATTAGGAAGTTCCTTCATCTCTTTTGAATATTTATTCTTGAGAGGAACGAATGGAATCATTTCTAAATTCCGAATCTTTGTTTTCTGAGCAAGTGCAAGAATTACCTCTGGTCCTGCATGCAAATCAAAGAGATCTTTATCTTGAACCGAACTGCTGAGTCCTAGCCAAATAGAAGCAGAGGCTTGTGGATCTAGATCGATTAATAGCACACGCTTACCTTTTTCTGCAAGAGCAGCAGATAAATTTACAGCGGTTGTAGTCTTTCCACTCCCGCCCTTCTGATTGTTAATGACAATTTTTCTCATAATTCATTTACCAAAAATTTAAGAAATTCTATCCGACCTAAATTCTACCACCTTTTCAGAGTCCAAAATCAATAGGAGTGTCTCATCGATACGATACGCTTGCGAAACAAAATACCGATCCACTCCGTGAATTACTTTAGGAACTTCAATCCTAATATTTCGAGTAATTTCTTCAATATCTTTTAGTTCATCTACCAGAAAACTTACAAGACCATATTTCGTGCGCACAATTACATGTGCATAATTTTCGCCTAATTCAATCTCTGGTAAGTCGAAAACTTTGCGTATACTGATGACTGTAATAATTTGTCCCCTGTATTGAATCAAGCCTTTCACAAAACGACTTGCCATAGGAACCCGTATCATCGGTATATCTTTTACAAGAGCGAAAACCTTTCCAATCTCAACACCGAAGAAGTTTCCATCAATTAAGAATGTGCAGAACTTTTTGACCGTCATTCCATCACTTCCTCTACTACTTTCAGATCTAGGTGTTTTAGATGCACTCTCATGATTTCCCCTACATCTAAAATTAAAGCTGGTGTCTCATCTTTTAATACAGTAAGACCTGAGAATAAATACACATTTTTAATTTCAAAATTCAAAGGTCTCACCACAACTTCATTCATATCTTCAACGGAATCTGCTACTAATCCGTATTTGAATTGGTTAACTTCGACAATTAAAATGGAGATTTTTTTTCCTGCGTCTCTTTGTCTATCGGCAACTTCTTTATCATCTTCATACTTAAGAATTTGAGAAAGAAATAAAATTGGGATTAAATCTCCTCTATGCTTATACGTAGGGAAACCGTTGATCACTTCTAATGTATTAATAAAGGAATCACTCTCTGTTTGCATAATCTCATATAGATTTGCGCGAGTGACAATGTATCTTTCCTTTCCAACAGAAACGATAACCGATGGAACTATCTCATCGATCAAAGGGAGAGTGATATGAAACTCAACTCCTTTACCTGGAATATTTCTGTATATGTAAAACTTACCAGCAATCTGTTCAATATTAGATCGAACAATATCCAAACCAGCAGATGATTTAGAACTAGAGAATCCCTGTTGAAAGATAAAGTCTATTGCCTCTTCATCATTGAGCCTTTCTGCTTCTTCTGTTAATAGAATATTTTTTTCGATCAGCTTTCTCTTAACGCGAGCAGGTTCAATACCAGAACCATCATCTTTGATTTTAATATAAAACAATTCACCATGGTGAAACGCATTCAAATGAATTTCACCCATAGCTGATTTGCCAAGTTCTGTTCGAATCTCTGGCATTTCAATTCCATGCTCAACGGAATTTTTTATGATATGAATTAAACAATTTCGTAATACATCGAGCATACGAGTATCCAATTCCTTTTCTCCACCTTCAATCAAAAAGGAAACCTGCTTGTCTTGCATTTGAGCAATGTCAGATACTACTTTATCAAAATTATGTAAAAGTGTTCCTAACGTTTTTGTTTTGGCTCCGTGCACTTTTGTATATAAGTCTCGAACTAAAAATTCTAGTTTTCGTGCATGTGTTTCAAGAGGAGAATTTTTATCATTAGAAGCAAGCTCTTTGATTTGAACCTGTGTTTGTAGAAGTGGAATAATGGTATTCATTAAAGAATCCATTGTTTCATTTTCTGTAAAGATCGGTGTGAGTGCGATTGGAATATCTGTAGAGGATACACGAGAAGAGTCTTCATCCTCATCATCACTCGACGCAATGATAAATTCCTCGCCGGATTCCTGTTTATTGATGAGCTCTTCTATATCACTCACCATACTGGAATTGATAATTTGAGGTTCCTTTCCTGTTTCATCAATCGAAAAGATAATATCGCGAATACTATAATTTAATTTTAAAATAATCGTTATAATTTCATTTGTAAGGTCATATTCAGAAGATTTAAGTCGATCTACTAGCTTTTCACCAATTAAAACCATAGAAGCTAACTTGTTAAATCCGAATAGCTTAGCCGAATCTAAGAAAGTCTTATAATTGGCATGAATGGTTTCTAAATGTTCTCGTTGATCTAGATTTTTTCCAAGCTGAATCAATTGCTTATCTAAAGAATTGAGAGTTTCATAACTTTCATCTAGAAATAACTTTATTTGATCTTTTTCCAAACTTTTGTAAAGGCTCCCTTTATCTATTTCGGCATAGGTTTATCGAATATTCTCATAAATACAATCCATTATTTTAAGAAAGCAGTTTTTTTTAACATTAGGCATTTTTACTTATTTTCATAACTCTTTCAGTCAATATACATACACAAACAATTCGATACTATTTTTACATACCACTACTTCTCATAAAAAATTTCTGCTATTTTTCACAAAAATGCTATTCCCAATTTCCAAAACAGCGTATTTAATTTCAAATCAGAAGTTACTTTTGGTAATTGGTATCATTCTGTCTTTTTACAAGACATAATCAATATCAAGTGTGAAGTTCCTATTGACGATACCCCAAATCTCCCTTAAGGATAGATATGGAGATATAGTTAGGAGAAGTTTAACCAATGTTTACCCCTAAGTTTAAGAAAAGTTTGTTCATATGAAAACGAAAAGATAAGGTATCGGTTTTGGCTTGTGTGATGGTCTGTTGATTTTTCATTTTCAATTGTGAATGACTTGGCATCGAAGGAATCTTTACTCAAATAACGCAAGTTCGATATAACAAAAATTTAACAGATTACCTCCACCGATTACGAACACCGATCGCGCTTCTAACACCGATAACAGAACGATAAAAACGATTGCTTCCTATTGCGGTAAAGCTCCCTTAAAGATAGGACTAAATTTCCTTTAAAGATAGGTCTAGAGATATATTTAGTGGAAGTTTAACCATTGTTTGCCCCTAAGTTTAAGGAAAGTTTGGTGATAAGTAAAGCAAAAGACTTGGAATCTATGTCACCTATCGGTGCAAATTCCTAGAAAGAAAAGTTTAAGCCTCTTTGTAAATTTTTTGTTTGATGATATCTACTAGCGTTTACATCGAACATGTTTAATATCTTTTTTATTTAGGTAATCTAATTCGCCTAATTCTACAAGGAAATAATAGGCTCTAGCCTCTGAATAATGATTAGCCGTCCAGTAACCTGAATTTTTAGTTTGTTGCCAATCGGATTTCCATGATTTTGTTATACCTTTTTTATATGCAATCTCCAACTCATCAATGCTAGGTAATCTCATTCCATAACCAGCTAATCCGAGACTACCGCATTTTCTTTTAGCATCTTCCCAATTTAGTTCTCCTTGATAATCGCTCCAATGGTTTGATGACTCTATATTTTCATCATTTGATAGTGTTGCACAGCTAATAAAATGGAAAAATAAGATTAGGAATATTGATACAGTTAGCTTCATTCTTTTATTTCTCATGATTTATTTTATATTTTTTTCTAAACCTGTTTCAAAAAAAATGAATTCTTTTTTTACTTCCATGTAATCTTTACCAACATCATCTTTTCCATCGAACGCAAACTTAGTATTAGGCGGTAGTTCCTTTAGAGTAATAGTGAAGCCGGGGACAGTATTCATTCTATCAAATGCGTTTGCCCATGCTGTGTATGATTTGCGTGAAATGGCTGAATTTGGATTTGTTTTAATTTCAATTTGATAAATTTGCCCGGGCTTAAAATTAACTTCTGTTCGTAAACTTCTGTGAATAAAGTTATCGAATTCATTTTCAGGAATCATTTGACTGGAGCCGC
Source organism: Leptospiraceae bacterium (assembly GCA_035345875.1). Taxonomy (GTDB): domain Bacteria; phylum Spirochaetota; class Leptospiria; order Leptospirales; family Leptospiraceae; genus UBA2033. The sequence continues at coordinate 188,884 of DAORDH010000004.1, forward strand.
GCAGTAACCTCAAAAGTTCATAGCGTGCAATATCTTGTGCATAATTAAAATAAAGAATTATAGAAAGGATTCCCGCTCCTGATGGAACAGGAAATAAATACTCTGATCCTAAAGCCATAAAAGTGCAATTCCTTCTTTTAATTGTAGGATTTTCAGAGATGATTCGCTCTTTTATTTTAGAGCTTACTTGATAATTCATGAAATCATCTTTTCGAGGATTTAAAATGTTATCCCCAAATTCGATTAGAATAGGCAGAGATTTTTCCGTTCTTCTATAGGATTCTAAGTTTTGGTCTGACTCTTCGTTTCCATATTCCAAATACTCATTGCTTAATTCAGGAATTTTCAAATAAAGAAACGAATGCTTATGCTTTAAGCGTTCTACAATTGTATTACTTTTTTGATTGCAAGGCTTTACTCTATGTTCGGTTTGAACTTGACGTCTATACCACTCTAGATATTGAGAACTACTTCCTCCAAAAGAATTTAAATTAGTAAAACAAAAGAGGAAGAGTAATAATATAAAAGATTTCTTTCTAGGAAATTTCATTTCATTTATACCTTTCAATTCGGAAATTCAAACTAAATACTATTTATACTATTACCTATCGTGTAAAGGATTATATAAGGAAGATTTTTTTAAATCAGTCCATTAGTCGTAAAGAATCCGATACAATACATGTTTACAAAGTGGGTGATCTTTTTCCAAGTTAGGATGCTCAAAATCCATTACTTTTTGCATTCCAATTTTAATCATAACATTTTCAGATTTAGTATTTAATATGGAGGTAAAAGAATAAATTTCATTTAGATTAAATTCTTCAAAGCCCTTTTGTAAACAAAGCTTTGCGCCTTCGGTTGCGTAGCCTCTCCCCCAAAAACGAGAATCTAGTCTCCATCCAATTTCTACACAAGGAGTAAAGGAACTTTGAAAATCAGCATAATATAATCCAATGAATCCAATAAAATTTTCAGAATCTTTTTCTTCTACAGCCCAAAGACCAAAATTCCATTTTTCAAAATGAGATTGAATGCGATTTATTAAATTGATTGATTCTTCTCTTGAAAGAAGTTGCGGAAAATACCGCATAACCTCTAAATCAGAATTCATATTCGTAAAACGGGATACATCTGATTCTCTCCACTTTCTAAAACCATGTCTTTCTGATTCGAAGAGATATTTCATAATTAGAAAATATCCAAAACTTTGTATTCTAATCGTATTTTTTCTTTCTGTCTTGCTCGCAGTCTCTACAGATATTTTGGATAGAAGGTGGACTATAGAGAACGATAAAAATTTTCCCCCATCTAATTCAAAACATCTCTTTCTAAAACACTCGCAATCCTTTTTTGCTTTAAGCCATTCACTTGTAAGATAGAAATGGGAGACAATTATGGGAGAAGTTCGATGCAAATTAGGCGTTAGCCGCTAGAGAGATAATTAGGCGGCGGATAACTTCAACAAATGCAGTGCCTTTAACTTATCAACCGGTTTTCGAACTGTTAAATCATAGTTCATCTGTAAATTCATCCATAGTTCAGGGGTTGTCCCGAAAGATTTTGCAAACAACCATGCAGTCTCTGGAGTTATGTTTCTTTTTCCTTTGATAATTTCATTTATAGTTTGCAGACTCAAACCTACATGCCTTGCAAACTGAGTCTGCGTAATATTAGATGGCTCTAAATACTCTTTCCATAATATAATTCCAGGATGTGTGGATTTTCGATTTTTAGGTAGCATAATAAATTCCTTTTTTATTAATGATAATCTTCTATTTTCACATTCTCAAATTTATTGCTCAAAACCTGAAAAGTGATTCTGTATTGATCGTTGATTCGAATGCTGTAGACATTCTTCAAATCACCTTTTAATTTTTTCAATCGATTGCCCGGCGGAAATCGTAAATCTTCTACATTCAAAGCCGCATTGAGCATATCAAGTTTTCGCAAAGCAATTTCAACAAGCTCTTTCGGAAATTTATGAGTCTTACTCGAAGTATTACCATGAAATAAATCTTCTGTAAACTTATCCCCGAAATTTGCTATCATAAATTCATTTTAAATTATACAGGTATTCAAGTAAAGCATGAAAATATGGCAAAGCTGAAGTATTTTGTTTGAAAATCTTACTCCGTTTAGTTCAAAACAACTTATTATGAATGACTCGCAATCCTTTTTTACTTTAGGTCATTTTCACGTGTAAGATAGAACGGGAGGTGATGATGAAAATAATTGAATACGAATTATACGTTGTCCGCTATATTTATAAATATTTTTTAACATATACTAAATTCAGAACGTAGAGGAAATTTAAAATTACTCACATAGACGCATAAAATTTCACCTTCTTCCATACTCGGCTGAATCCTTTGTCTAAAGTTGCCAATTTTTGTCATCAGTTCTTCTAGAGATACGAACTGAGAAGCTACAACTCTATCTAAATCCTTTTTCTTTTAATCGACTTTTCTGACTCTAATTACTACTAGGTTCAGACTAGTGCGTATCCCGTCTTGCCTCCAAATCAAAGTAGATCTAATCCAAGAAAGCCTACATTTCCTTTAAAAATAAAGAGATACCAGACTTCAAAAGAAACTTCCCCAAGGGGATTTTATTGAAATAGTGCCTGGTGTAAATATTCTAGAATTCTTTATTGTCTTTATTTTTCAAAAATTCTAATTGCAATTAAACCACCGTCTTATTTCATGTAATTTAATACATGAATTTATTTTCACATATTAACGGAGAAACAAAATGTTAGCTTTTATCACTCTTGTCCCGCTAATCACACTTTACGGGATACTTTATCTGACTGGTTCTAATCTGATTTCTATCTCATTTTTTGGGAACAGATTGGATTTGGTTTATTTCGATCAACTCAGTCAAATCATGTTAATCTACATTTCTATTCTTTCTTTTTTTATTATTTCTTATGCTAAAAAGAATTTTGAAAGAGAACGAAACGGAAGCAAGTGGCTCTTTTGGTTTTTTATTTCTCTACTCAGTGTTCAATTTCTTGTTATGAATGGGGATCTATTATTGACCGTTTTAGCATTTATTAGCATTAGTTTAAGTTTTCACAATTTACTCCTTGCCTTTCCACAAAGACAAAAATCTAAACTAGCCGCGACAAAAAAATTTATTTTATCCAGATTGGGAGATCTAAGTTTCCTACTCGGTGCATTCTTTTTTTACAAATCCTTTGGCACTTTCAATATTCAAGACGTCATTTCTCATTTAAATGATTTAGATCTACAGACAAGACAAGATCTTATATTTCTCCCTTCTATCTTCATCGCTTTTGCTTGTTTAATCAAAAGTGCTCAGTTTCCATTTCATTTCTGGCTACCAGAAACGATAGACTCTCCTACTCCTGTCTCAGCTCTCATGCATGCAGGCATCATCAACGCAGGCGGTTTTATCTTAGTTCGACTTCGATTTTTATATGAACCTTTTAATTTAGCATCCATACTCATTCTTGGATTGGGGTTAATCACTATTTTCCTCGGAGGGATCAGCATGCTTGCCCAATCTGATGTAAAAAGAAAATTAGCTTTTTCTACTATCGGTCAAATGGGATTTATGATGGTTGAATTTGGTCTAGGTCTTTACCCGATGGTCATTCTACATTTGATGGGACATGGGTTTTATAAAGCTTATGGGTTCTTAGCTTCAGGCTCAAGAGATATTGTTCCAAGTCCTAAACTACACTCTAAACTGTATCGAACCCTCCTTGCTGGTTTTGTAATTATTGTTCCACAAGTTGTATTCATTGCAACCAACCATTTAGAGTTGACGCTTGTTTCTATATTCATCATCACACTTATTGGCTTTTTACCATTAAAGCTAATCAAGAGAGGAATTTTAATTACAATTACATTAGTTCTTTTTGTAATCCTTATTCCCGAATATGCTATGAAAATAACTGCAATCCCCTACTCGACAAATCAAGTTCCGTATATGATATCTTTATCCGTTATTCTTTGTCTCTCTATTCTTTCTGGTTTTACTTTGAGTCTACCGTTCCTTAGCGAAAACTCTTTTGTGCAAAAACTCTACTGCTATGCACAGCGAGGATTTTTGTCCAATTACTTATCTGATAAATTCATTTATAAACTTTTTTAAGGAGAATCTTATGAACGCATTATCTACAAATCCAAACAACCAAAAACTCAATACAGATAGCATTTATCAATTGTTAAAAAAAGTTCCTCCCCTTTGGGACTTAGATTCTTACATTGCTGTAAATCCTTTCCTAGGTTATTCCAATCAACCCTTTGTTAAAACCATGGAAAAATTGGAATCCATTTTATCTATGAACTTAATTCCCGAAAAGGACTTGTTAGATGGGAAAGAGATCAAACATGAAAATGTAGGAGAGTTTGATATGAACTATGCCAATCTTTCACAATTGATTGGTCCTTTTCTAGCAAGCTATATAGATGACTCGATCTCTTATTGGAAAAATCCTTGGAAAGAAAAAAGTTTATGGCAAGCATTTCAGTCTTGGTCAGCAATCGATCCAGTTTGGAACCTAACGTTTGCAAATTTTCCAGTCCTCAAAGATCTACCCGATGCTGCTATTCAAGCTATTCAAAAATTAGGGGAGGAAAATTCTTCCATCCAAGTTGAAAGTTTAGAAAAATTACTTTTTATTCTCCCTGGTTGGGCTTCTTATTTCAGAAAAAACAATTGGTTTAAAGAACTAGAACCAAATAGCGATTTAGTAGGATTACTTGCAATTCTAGCCTACATCTACACCTATCGTCCCGAATTGTTCACTGTTAATTTTAAGCTAAAACATTTAGATAACTCAGAAAAATTTCAAAATCGTTTTGATTATCTAAAGAAAAAAGAAATCGAATACAGAACAAAACTTCTTCAAGATTTAAAGAAAAATTATCCAATCCCAGAAGAAAAGAAAAGTGATACTCTACCCAAAACAAAATTCCTATTTTGTATTGATGTTCGTTCTGAATCAATGAGACGACACCTAGAATCTACTTCCCCTTCTATTGAAACAGAAGGATTCGCTGGTTTTTTTGGAATGCCAATTGGTTGGAAACATTGGACAGAGGAAGAATTCAGTCACAGCCCAGCTCTTATTTCTCCAGCCTATGTTTTTTGCAGCAATGAAAAATCTTTCTCTTTACGAAAAAACAAATTACAAACAAAGTCTTGGATTCAAAAAATAAAACGAACCTTTCCAATTGGATTTCAATATGTTGAGACAGCAGGATTTTTATCATTCTTCGGATTAATTTACAAAACTCTGAAAATTGGACCGTTACACGAAAATCCAAGAGAAATTTCTTCCGAAGAAATCAAATTTGCTCTCTCATCTTTGCCGCAAACAGATAAAACAAATATTGCCGCAGGAATTTTAAATCACTTAGGTTTGAAAGATAATTTTCCCTCTTACTTTATCATCACAGGCCATGGTAGTCTAACAGTGAATAACCCCCATCAAGCTGGACTTGCTTGTGGTGCCTGCTCTGGACAATCAGGAGAATTAAGTGCAATCTTTGCGTCCCAACTTCTGAATGATTTGGAAACAAGAAAACAATTAATGCAAATGGGTATTTCTTTACCAGCAGAAACAAAATTTATCCCAGCGATGCATGAAACTGTAACGGATGAAATTATTTTCTTAGAAAAAGAAAATATAGATAAATCCTATCTACAAAAAATTTCTGAATTAATCAAAAAAGCTAGTTTAGAAAATCGAAAGGAAAAAGCACGTATCATGGGTTTAAATTCGGAAAGTCCTTACGTTCGATCAAAAGATTGGGCAGAAGTTTTTCCAGAAGCTGGACTTGCTGGCTGTGCGTCTTTCATTATCGCAAATCGTTCTAGATCAAAAAATGCAAATTTAGAAGGAAGAAGTTTTTTAAATTCTTACAATTGGAAAAAGGATTCTGAATTTAAAACTTTAGAGCTACTTATGACTGCTCCCGCAGTTGTTGCTTCTTGGATCAACTTGCAATACTATGCATCTACTACAAACCCAGATGTATATGGAGCAGGAAACAAGTTGTTGCATAACGTTACCGGAAACAAAGGAGTTTTTGAAGGGAATCATTGGAATTTAAAATCAGGCTTACCTCTACAATCTGTATTTGATGGGAAAAGATTTGTGCATATACCAATTCGTTTACAAATCATCATCGAAGCCCCACAAGAAGAAATAGATAAGATTTTAAACAAGCATTCTTCTATTGGTGATTTAGTTAAAAACGAATGGGTTTATTTAATCCAATGGGATGAGAATGGAGATTTTTATCTCAAAAATCAAACATGGGAAAAAATAAAAATCTAACTCACTTTCTTAGATGAGATTATATACCAAACGCCCAAAGAATCTTCCACAAAGATTTTATTGGAATAACGTTTGGTATATATCGATTTGAGTCTTGCCAAAATTAAATCATAAATTCAGAATAGAACGCAATGCATGCTCTTATTGAAAAATTAAAACGATTGCAGATTTTCGAAAACACCTATCGATTCGGAATTGATAGTATAAACTGTGAAAAACTACTTCGTTCTATTCTAAATTTCCCATGTATTTGTTTAGAAAGCATCTGAACTAATTGCAAACCAAATCCTTTTTTAGATTCTTGCTCGCTCGAGATACCGACCCCATCGTCTTCTACCTTAAAAATAATCTGATCTTTTTCTTGGTAAGCGGATACGGTTAATAAACCGCTTTCTCTTCCGATAAACGCATACTTCATAGCATTTGTAATTAACTCATTTAAGATAATTCCAACAGAAAATAAAGTTGAAGATGGTAATATTAAATTTTCAATATTCTTATTTACTTTCACAATTCGGTAATTTGGGAAATTATATACAATTTCATCAATCAGTGGGATTAGATATTCAAATAAGGAAAGATCTTGATAATTAGAAGACATATATAATTTATCATAAAGTAATACCATACTTTGTATTCGACTAATTGCATCGTTTAACACTTCTATGGCTACTTTATCCTGCAAACTATCTGTCTGTAGGTAGAGAAGACTTGTGATTGTTAGCATATTGTTTTTTATACGATGGTGAACTTCTCTTAATAAAAGATCTTTCTCTCCCAAAAGAGTTTTTATTTTCTCCTCTGCAGTTTTTCGAAACGTTATATCAATAGCGAAGCCACTCCATACAACAGGCTGATCCGGATCTTTTTTTGGATTGGGTCTTGATGTGACCTGCACCCATTTTTCTGATCCAGAAGGCATAATAAATCTTACCTCAGTTGAAAAATGATCTTTAGAATGAAAAGCTTCATCGCTATCTTTTTTAAATTGCTCTATATCATCTGGATGAACTAAATTCCAAAGAATCGTCATATCACGCATTACATCTACCGGATCTAATTCAAATATTTCTAAGCATTTAGGACTTACATACAGCATTTGGCTTGTTCCATCAGGATGCAAAACATAATCATAAAGAGCACCGGGAACTGTTTCCGTTAGGCGATGATATCTTTCTATATTCTCCTGAATCGTTTTTTCTGCCTCTTTTTTATCTGTTATATCTTCTGATATACCAAGCAAATATTCAGGCTCTCCTCTATCATTAAACAAAGGTAATTTTTTTGTGTGTAAGATTCTAGTTCCATTTGGAGTGTTTATAAACTCCTCGGGAATATCAACTAGTTGACCGTTATGAATCACATCCAAATCTTTTTTTGTAAAAAAATCTGCTTGCTCTTTAGGGAAAAAGTCATAATCATTTTTTCCAATTAATTCTTTACGATTAAATCCTACCAATTCTTCTCCTGCGCGATTAAATAAAATAAATCGCAAATCCTTTGCATCCTTCATAAATATCATATTTGGAATATTCTCAATAATCGAATTCAGGAAATTTGTAGTGTCTTTTATTTTTTTATCAAATTTCTTCTTTTCAGATATATTCCTATAAATGAGTAGAATTCCATTGGGGAAAGGATGACATTCTATAAATATTGTCATTTGATAGGATTCATAGATTGCACTGAATTCCCTTTTCTTTTGAGTGCGCATTGCTTCTTTTGGCTCTTCTAAGAAAGGTGTTCCCATCACTTCTGGGAATAACTCCCAGTAAACCTTTCCAATAACGTCTTCTTCTTTTAAGCCAAAATCATTTAATGTTTTCTTGTTAACGTAGGTATATCTCCAATCCAAATTGAATGCAACGATGCTATCTGATATTAAATCCAATAAAGAATTGATATCATTATTAAGTAAAATCGATAAAGGCTCAATACTTATCTGCTCAGATAATCTTTTTTCAGAATCATATAATTCAAGAGCCAATTCAATTGAATTTTGCAGACAATAATCATTTGAGTTTTTTGAGTGAAATCCATAGCGACTAATGCTTTTTAATTCAGCCAACTTGCTTGGTTCAATATGTGAAAACATAAAAACAATTGGTATATTATCTCTTAATGATATTTCTCTAGAAATCGTTAGACCAAAATCAACTGCAAAAAGAATTAAATCAGGCTTCTCTACTTGAAAAGCCTCTACCAATTCTATTTCACTTGTAGCAATACTTACATTGTAATTCCAGTTTTGAATTTTTTTAGAAAGCGCATTTGCAAAAATTATTTCTTTATCGACTATTAGAATTCTTTTCATTTTACTAGAGGTATCACTCATTTCATTCCTCCTTATATTTCATTACAAACAGATATCCTTCTAATATCTTTCTAAAAAAACTGAGATATAAAAAGGAGATAGCAATTAAGGCTGAAACTCTTGATCGAGAATAATCCAATCATCACTTTGACGATTGTGCCATTCTTTCTCAGGATAGTATTTGCCGCCAATAGATTCGATGATTCTTTTCATATAAGGTTCGCCTGGATCAAAATCCTTCCCATAGAGTGCAATGGAACCACCATATTTTTTCTTTGCTTGCGTATGAGAGTAGATTCCTTTCAAATCTTCTATTTTATAGTTGGTCAATGGAATATTATATTTATCCGTTAGTTCCTTTACTAGTCTACTGACTTTATCTGCCTGGCGATTATTTGCCATTAATTCATCCATATTCTTTCCGACAATTTCGATCTGAATACAGTTTTGATTTGTTCCTGTCGCTGCTTGTGCCATATCGTCTAAATAATCTAGAATCTGATAAGCCTTAGCGTCCTTATCTACCATGATTGTAGCAGCAAGCTTTCTTCTCTCTAGAGTCTCTTGAGAAACAACGAAGCTAGATATTGCTGTAAAATGTAGAACTACACATTCTGGTTTTATTTTTTGTTTGAAAACATACTTCAAACGATAGTTCTCAGGCGTAAAGCCTTCCTCGTTCTTCTCTAATTCTACTAATTCAACTTGGGTTGGTTTAGTAATTCCCCTTCCTCTATCAAAGTCTGGTTCTGGAATCTCTTTGTTTTTCTTTTCTCTTCTAGAAACCCAATCTCTTTCATATCTCCCAAACCAATTCTCCTCTGCATAATATTGTCCTCCAAATGAAGAAAATATTTCTTTTAAAATCTTTTCACTCCCACATTCATTTAAATCTACAAAATTTCCAAATTTCTTTTTTGCCTGCGTGTGAGTGAAAACTCCGGAGAGAGAATTTATATTTTGATTGGAAAATGGGATTTCTAAATCATTGATCAATTTTTTAATGAGTTTTCCGGCAGCATTTAATTGAGTTTTATTATTTAAGATTTCGTCTTCTTTACCTTCTAAAGATATATGAAGACTAACGTCATCCATTCTAGGCACAGCCTTGACTGCAAGGTATGGGATTGTATTCCATCCATAGTATTTTCCATCCTTACCTACAATAAAATGAACTAAAAATCCAGAATCGAGTGAATCTTTTATGTATTGTTCTTTTGATTTGGAGTCAGTATGATGTAAAATCAGAGAGCTAATGTATGTATTTCGCTTAACTCCAATTATTTTTGAATGCAATTCGCTACTTAACCAATCTTGATAAGGAATTATCTCTAAATCAACTTGATAGGAATTGGATCGTGTGATTCTGGTATCACACACGCAGGAAAGTAAAATACTAAGAATAAAAATAGAAATTCTTACTTTCAAGCGCGCTGAACCATTTAAAGGTATTAGATACCTTTCATTTGTGCGAGTTGTAAAATAGATTTAACAATTTCCTCTTGAGAGAGATATTCACAGTTGTAACTAACGTCAAATACATTTAATCCAGGACTTTCACCCGCAAAATAATTACGTAAGAATATACGTTCATTATCTACTACATTGATTCTACCGATTGCTTCCGCATCCGATTTTAAATTCTCTAAATTTTTAACGCGTCCAATTCTCCAAGAAACAGAAGCATGTAAATGAACATGCACAGCCTTTTGTAAATCACGAGCAAGAACAGCACCGCCTCGACCAAGGATTACAACATTCCCATGAAGTGCAACAGTTCTTAAAATACGGGCGATTGTCTTTTTAATTTTTAAATCACTTGGAAGATGAATATCTGAGAAAGCTAAAAATAATTCTTCAAAAACACCTTTTGGTTTGGACTTAGCAATTTGATCGATTAGTTTAGCCGGAATATCTAATTCCTCTGCTGCCTGATTGACGATCTGCTTGTCAACAACAGACCATTCGGCTTTGTTTGTTGCTGTCAATGCTTTTGAAACTTCGTTAGCAATTGGAATCCCAGGGCAACCATATTCCCTTGAAATTGTAATTACACGTGGAACACTGAGTTCACTGTTTACACTGTCAGAATTAATTTTTTCTTTGATATAGTCTAAAATTGAATTTCTTGCCATTTAATACCTTTCCTAAAAAACAGTTCATCTATCACCTAATGGATTTCTAGTTTACATGGCAATTACTTTTAATATAATCTAGATTGACTTATCTCATAAATACCTACATATTTATATGAATCTAGAGAGTAGAAGGATTTAGAATGGTTTCAAAAGAACAATCATTAAAGGAACTAAGAACGATTCCAGGTGTAGGCAAAGTAGTCGCTAACGATCTCTGGAATTTGGGAATTAAGTCAATATCCGACTTGATCAATAAGAAACCTGAGAATCTCTACCACAAACACAATCTTTTGAAGGGAAAAGTGCAGGATAGGTGTATGCTCTACACATTTAGGTGTGCCGTTTATTTTGCCAATACTGAAAAGGACTTCCAAGAACCAGAAAAATTAAAATGGTGGAACTGGATGGATGATGATAAAAAAACTCACCACAAAAAAGCAGGAAATCAATGAAAGAACTAACACCAGATAGTTATATAAATAATTTATCCAAAGAGAGAAAAGAGGTTATTACAAAATTAAGAGACCTTTTAAAAAAAAATCTACCAAAAGGTTTTGAAGAAACAATCAGCTATGGAATGATTTCGTATGTAGTTCCCCATTCACTTCACCCAGAAGGATATCATACAGATCCAAAACAACCGTTGCCATTTATTAGTTTAGCATCCCAGAAGAATTTTATAGCTCTTTATCATATGGGAATCTATGCAGATGAAAAAATATTACATTGGTTTGTTACTGAGTATCCTAAACATTCAAAAACAAAACTAGATATGGGAAAAAGTTGTATCCGTTTCAAAAAAATTGACCAAATTCCCTTTGATCTAATCCAAGAACTAGTTAAAAAAATGACTCCTAAACAATGGATTGATTTATATAAAAAAAGCATTAAAAAATAGTTTCAACCTATATAAAAACTTCTTATTTAAGAATGATTTCTAATTGAGTAAAAAAAATTTTAACAATACAAACGAGTTTAAGAATCATTACGCCTTAAAGGCAAATCATTATTTACCGCTTCTTCTTCGGAATCGTTTTAACCATTGACCGATTATTTTTAGGTTATATTCTGGTATCAGAAACAAAGAAACCTGTTGGAAGTTCAGGTATATGCTTAAAACAATACTAAAAAGAATTTTTAAAGATAAGGCTCGTTTTTATTTTTTTACCATTGTATTTTTCTGGACTGGATCAGTCACCCTATCCCTACTTTGGAATATTTTTAGCGTGAAAACAAGTATGGAAAGTATTGCCTATGTAACAGCAAAGTCCAGTTTTGAAAAGGATATCAACTATCGTTACTGGAATGCAAAACATGGAGGAGTCTATGTAAGAATTAATAGCGATACTCACCCAAATCCCTATTTAAAAATACCTGAAAGAGATTTAACTACTATTGATGGTATCAAGTTAACGCTTATGAATCCCTCTTTCATGGTTAGAGAAGTATTTGATATCTCAAAACAAACTTCAGAAATACAATCTCATATAACCATTTTAAAACCAATTAATCCAAATAATATTGCAGATGAGTGGGAACAAAAAGCTCTGCGTGAATTTGAAACCGGGGTAAAAGAAATAAAAGGTCTCTCTGAAGATAAAAGTCATTTTAGATTAATGAAACCTCTTTATGTGGAAACATCTTGCATGAAATGTCACCGAGACCAAGGATACCAAGTTGGAAATGTAAGAGGTGGAATTAGTATTTCAGTTCCTATGCAGCCCTACAAAGCAGAGGCAAATCTGCAATATTATTCTCTCAGCATTGGACATTTTTTATTGTGGATTCTAGGATTCATAGGGAGCAAAATAGGATTTAACCGTTATACACAATATCAATTTTCAAGAAAGGATATCGAACTCCAAAAGAAAGAATTAGATTCTTTACAACTCATAATGAATGGAGTAGCAGAACCGATAGTAGTCATTGGAATGGATTATAAAATAAAAATTAGTAATCCTGCATTTCGGGACTTCTTTGGTGCTACGGAGGAAATGACTCGCCAATTATATTGTTACAATGTTCTTTATAATAGGTCTGAAGCCTGCAACTCAACACCCGACAATCCATGTCCTCTTCTGCATAAATATGATAAGAATGGAAAATTATGGAGTATTCGTAAACATACTAGAAATGATTCAGAAGTTAGAACGACTGAACTACTTGCGACGCCCTATTATAATACAGAAGGTAATTTAAAAGGAACAATACAAGTTTTTAGAGATGTTACAGAAAGAGAAAATGCGGAGGCAAAATTAAAACACTTAGCACATTTTGATACACTCACCCAACTACCCAATAGACTCCTTTTTGAAGAATTACTTGAAGACAGACTTCTTACAGCTTCAATAAAAAATGAACAAGTAGCTTTGTTTTTTGTCGATTTGGATAGATTTAAAAATATCAACGATACACTCGGCCACCCTGTGGGAGATAAACTTCTTGTTAAAATAGCAAATAGATTGAGGCAAATGATTATTAGCCCTAATATTGTAGCTAGATTTGGAGGAGATGAGTTTACTATTTTCTTATCTACAAAAAATAATCCACAAGCAATTAAAGACATGGCAGAATTAATAAAAAAAGAAATTGCGATTCCCATTATTTTGGATACCTATGAATTCTTTGTGAGTGCTAGCATAGGCGTAGCCATATTTCCAGAGGATGGTAGAACCTTAATCAAATTGATGAAAAGTGCTGATACAGCCCTGTATAGATCTAAAAGCAAAGGTAGAAATCTGATTCAATTTTACGATCAAAGTTCAGAAACAAATTCTCGAAAAAGACTGCAAATTGAAAGTGAATTATACAGTGCAATAGAAGGGAGTGATTTATTAACTGTTTATCAACCACAAGTATCTGCCAGGACTGGAAAAATAATTGGTTTCGAAGCACTTTGTAGATGGCAACATGCAGAATTAGGACTTATTTCACCTAACGATTTTATTGATGTGGCAGAGGAAACTGGGCTCATCGTGCCTCTTGGTAAGAAAGTATTACTGACTGCAGCCAAGCAGTGCAAAATCTGGCAAATGAATTATGGATTACCTTTACGAATTGCAGTCAACATATCGCCTAGGCAGTTTGTAAGACAGGATCTAATAAAAGATTTATTAGAAGCTCTGGAAATATCTGGACTCAATCCTAAAGACTTAGAACTAGAAATTACTGAAACATCAATCATACATGACCTTGATACAACAATACATACCCTAGAAAAAATATTAGAGCTTGGAGTTATGGTTGCGATAGACGATTTTGGAACCGGTTATTCAAATCTACAATCGATCAAATCCCTACCAATTCACTCACTCAAAATAGATAAAAGCTTTGTCAATGGAGTCCCTGAGAAAGATTCAGATCGGGCTGTTATAAAAGCAATTTTAGCACTCGCAAAAAATTTAAGTTTAAAAGTAGTTGCGGAAGGCGTTGAATCAAAAGAACAAAGCGAGTTTCTTGCTAGCGAGGGTTGCGATATCTTACAAGGATTTTATTTTGGAAAACCAGAAACAGCAAAAGTTGTAGAAACAAAATTTCTGTCCTCTAATCATTTAACATAATTATTTAGAATAATTTATCTTATAGAGAAAAAAGTTTTCATCTGCAATAAATTCATTTCTATCTTTTGTTTGATATAATAAATTTAAATGTTCATCTTGAATTGGATTTGAAGAGATAAAATAAATATTATTTTGATTTCTAAATTTCTCAATTGTGTGATCTAAATGAGAATACGATGGACGAATTTCCCCATCAACCATTACTTTATTCCAAAGCATATGAGATCCAAATGATTTTATTACTGGAAAATAAAATTGTTTTTGGTTTTGAAGATAGAATAAGATTGTTTTGGCTTTGTCTGCATTTTCTACAGAAAAAATATTTTCGACTTTATCTAAATCATTTTGTTTTATGAAACTAGCCATTTCTTTCGCATTGGAAAAGGAATAACGAATATCTTTTCTAGTTTCCTTCCAACCAAAAGGAATTGACTGACTCAAACTTATCACACTAAAAAAAAGGAGGATATTTCTTAGATTAAAATATTTATTTGTAGAACTAAAGGAAGTCTCTTTTTTCTCAGAAGCATAAATCCAGAGTGTGACTAAAAAGGTAAGAAATACGAAACCACCATGCCTATATCCATTTATAAAAATGAATGTGTAAAATGACCAAAGCAAAGAAAGAGAATATAAATAAAAAAAGAATAACTTTTTATTAGTAAAAACTAGGATTCCGAGAGTTATAAGCAAAATAAATCCTGTCAATATTCTAAAATCTAATTTAGAAATTCCTGGAGTGAATGAATATAAAATTGAAATAACAGAACCTAAATTATTAAAAACCTTAAACTCCCTCATGGCACTTCCCTGAGTTTCACTACTTGGAAAGACCTGCAAAATTAATAGAATTCCACCTAATCCCATTATAGCGATAGACGATATATTTCGAATTGTAAAATCTCTTTTTTCTAATACTTCCCATATAAACATAAGAGCAAAGCCAGATGCAAGAATTGAGCAATATAAATTTGTATTTGCTAGGAGTAGTATTAAAAATGCATATATAAATGGCTTTTCAAATCGTTTTTCAAAAAAAGCACAAATAGAAAATAAAAATAATATACCTATCGCATAATTGCGTGCAATGACTGAATATTCGAAAATAAAAAAATAGCTAAATAAAATCGAAAACTGAATCCAGATTGGAAACGGAGAATAAAAAAGTAAAAGATAGGCAGATGAAAATGCTAGAAATAAATGTAAGATCTGGAAAGTAAAATTAGGAAACTGCAATTTGGCAAAAGGCAAAACAAATAAATGCCAAAGACCCGGATGTCCTGAATTCCGGAGATAGCGAAAAAAACCATTAAAGTCAGTGTCTCTTACAAATAGCCAAACATCAACTTCATCTCTCCAGAGTTCATGATGATAAGCAATGTATGAAATATAAATAGTATAAGCAGCTAATACTAATAAACCCCATATCCTTCGATTTGCTTTTTCAATCATGCTATTTTTCCTTTGTTGCTGTATCAAGTTTATATAAATAGAACTCTTCTTCTTTTATAAACTCATTTCGATTCTTAGTTTTATACAAAAGTGTAGCACCTTTTGTAAATTCCGGTAATGCACTACTTGCTAAATAATAAACATTCTCTACATTTTTAAACTTTTCCATTGTAATAGCATAGGCTTTTTCTCCCTCCATCTCCTCTCCCTTCCATGCTTTCTTATCCCAAGGATTAAAAGAACCAAATCGGTCAGAGGCAGGAAAATAAAAACTATGAATGGAATCTAGATAGAATAAAACTGTTTTACCGCTATCAGCGCTATGAGTCGCAATCTTATTTTCTATATCATCTAACTTTTCTTTTTTTATGAATTCTGCCATTTCTTTTGCATTGCTAAAAGAGTAGAGAAAGTCTTTTTTGGCAGTTTGAAATGAAAATTGTATAGAAATCAATAAGCTAAAAATAAATAGAACTTGTAATATGTTTTCCGATTGATAAAATTCTTTCTTTCTGATATCCAAAATGAGGCTATTTGATATTATCCTCTCTGAATATGTATAATAAATCCAGTATGCAAATAGAAATGCAAATAATACAAAACCAGCATGTCTATAACTTCTCATATAGAAAAATGTATAGAACAAGAATAATATTGCCATAACCCAAATTAAAAAGAAAAAAGGTTTCTTTGTTTTATAGAATACTCTGAAAGCAACTGGCAAAATAAACACACTTGGAAGTATTAAAAAATTAAACTTACTAACTCCAGTCGAAAAGGAATACAATAATGAGACTGGAATTGCTAGAAAATTTTTCATGTTTGCAAAAATGGATTTATGCTCACCTGTCTCTGGATTAGGTAGAACTTGCAAGATCAATAGAAGTCCTCCAAGCACCATTATCATAAATCCAATTAAAATATTTTTTTCAAATTTTCGCTCTTGTATAATCTCTAAAAAGTAAATAAATGATATCCCTGATGCTAAAATGGAGCAGTATAAATTTGTATTGCATAGAAACAGAACAAGAGACCCATATAAAATAGGTTTTTCAAATCGTTTAGTATAAAATGATGCAGTAGCAAATAAGAATAAAACGCCTACACCATAATTTCTAGAAATAATTGAATATTCGAATAAAGGAAAATAACTAAACACAAACAATAATTTGATATAGTCAGGAAATGGACTATAAGACAAAAATAAATAAACACTCGCAATTGCAATCGATAGATGAACAATCTGCATTGTAAATGCAGGAAAGTTTAATTTGGCAAAAGGCAGTAAAATAAGATGCCAAAGACCAGGATGCCCAGAGTTACTTAAATAAGCAAAAAAGTCTTTCGGAGAACTAACGTCACGAGCCATAAGCCAGACATCAACTTCGTCTCGCCAAAGTTCATGATGAAAGGCTATCATTGTAGTAATCAGAATATAAAGAGAAAGCAGAAAATATTTTTTTACTATTAAATTATATATCAATCCTAGACTATGCATATTCTTTGTTAGCCTACTTCAATTGAGGACGTATCCATTCTGCTATCTCTTTAGCGAAGGAGGCATATGCTTCTTTCGTTGGATGCCCATCGTCTACTATATGTAATTTTCCGTTTGGATTTTTTCGAAAATATTCTTTTGCATATTCATTGACTGCAAAAAAAGGGAGAGACCTTTCGCTCGCCCACTTGGTTTCGAACTCTAAATACTTTGCGGCTAACTCTGCCATATCTTTTTTAAAATTTGGATCCGAAGATTGAAAAGAAAGACTCACAAAATAAACTGGAATATTTCTTGCCTTGGTCTCACGAATTATATATTCCAAATAAGGCACACTCATATTCCAAACTTTCTCTCTATATTTAGCTGTGAATTTATAACTACCAGACAATATTAATTCTCTTTGTTCTTTGTCTTCTGAGAACATAGTAAATTCTTTTTGATTTTTCTTCATAATTTGAAATAGTTCTGATTTTTGCTTTTTCTTGGAGTAATAAAGGGAATAGAGCATTTGAACAAATCTAGATTTAAATAGCCAAGGATAATAAGAATTTTTTACTAAAAAATTTGGATTTTCCAAATAAGGGGCGTTATCATAATTAGCTTCTCTAAATCTATCTTCATAAAAATCATTATCATACAAACCAATAATTAAATAGTCTGGTTTAAATTGCAGATAACGCTCTAAATTAAATGCATAGTAAATTGGGCTTGCTCCTTGCATTCCACAACTTAATACTTCAAACTTTGTTCCCAATTCTTGCTCTAATTTGGCGGGTATCGTATCTGGAATTTCAGACCCATGACCCTCTACAAGAGAATCACCAACAAATACAATACGTTTTTTACTTGGATCCGATTTTAAATTATACTCGGGGGCTCTAAATCCAAAAGAGTTAATTGTATAATCAACAGCATAATCCGCTCTAGACTGCGTATACTTTGCTAATGGAATATGTGAGTAGATATTTGGACGAAAATTAATGATATATGGGTTTGCTTTATAAGGATCTATCTTAGAAGGGGTAGGAATCTCTGTTAAGCCACTACCTTGAAAAAAAAGCCTCGGACCAATTTCTAATATAATTGATATAAAACCAAATAAAAATAGAATTAGAATAATTGAAAAAACCTTATACTTCATCTTATCATCTTTCATATTCATATCCCTGTTCCCCAAAATTGTATTTGATATCCAATGTCCGAGATTTCTTTTTTTTGAATAATGTTTTTTTATTCATTCTAATTATAGAGTGAATGACTTCTATAAAAAGAGAGTTATATTCAAAGCGAACTATAAACTCCATACACTTATAGAAAAATGATCAATTGCATTCGGATTTTGGATCGTTAGTTTTTTAGACTCTCCCAAATAGAAATAAAGTAGCTAATTTGAATTAGCCGCTTGCTCAATGGTAAAGTGGACTACCTGTCCAAATGATAATTCCAATGTATTTCCATCGGGGTCTTTAATATATGCCCAATATCCAACAGGCGGAGCCCATTCGTTTGGACCATCCAATAAAATACCATCCGCTTTTGCCAATTCACACAATCGATTTACATCTTCTCGGGTCTTGCAAGCAACACCTAAATGACATTGAGGAAGTAATCTACCCTCTACCTTTTTTGATTTCAACAAGACAATCACAAAAGGTCTTGTTAAATCACTTAACCAGACAACATCTACGTTTATATTTGCATCTACTCTTCTGTGAACAATTTGCATTCCCGCATATTTCTGATAAAAGGAAATACTCTTATCAATATCCAAAACGTCTAGGGCAATATGAGTTAAACCAAAATCAGACATAGAAAGTCTTATTCGGATTTTTTGCCTGAGGAAGCGTTAGGTGCAACACTGGGAATCTTTCTGTCCTTTAATTGGTAAATATTTAAATCGGTTAATGGAAAGATCAGCCATTTCTTATTTGTGTATCCATTTACTTTATTAAATGTGTATAGTTGACCTTTTTCAGAATCGATTTCATTGGCATCTGGAACAATATTTAAGCTGATTTGTGGGACCTGTGTCCATTCTAAAAAGTTTTTAGCAGTATCTCTTGCCACATCGGATTGAATTTCACCCAAAACCAAATTAAGACCCTTGGCATCAACCCAAAGTAAGAAAGTAGTTCTTTTGTTATTGGAAATGACTGATTCAATATGGTCAAACATAGAGATACCCATAACGCAATCTTCTGGTTTTAAATTTTCCAAAACTTGACTTAGGTCAGCGGTTAAGGTAGATAATTCATTTAAATGAAAAACATAATCGTTTAGACTTCCAATTTGTGTATGTTTTTTGAAACGAAGATTTCCTAGAATATCGGTTAACTTCTCTGGTTGAATGGGAAAGGGATGGATAAACTTACCTTGAATGAATTCTTTTCCTTTAATCTCATCTTTTGGAATACGATAGAAAGCAGAAGATCTGGTTGAATAAACCAAATGCTTTGTTTGGTAAAAAGAACCACAATCAATAATAAGAAAAATTGATATGAGTAAAATTTTAGATATTAAATATTTCATCTATCCAACCTATTTATTTGCAATCAGGATAAATCTCTATAAACTCTTCGTATGTATAGATAGCAATTATATTATCTAAACCTGATAAGCGAAAAACGGAATAAAGGGATTTATTTAAATTAAAAACTGTAACAGTAGAATGTAGATTTTTTATATAGGAAGCAGCACGTATTAAAGAACCAATCCCAGATGAATCCATAAAATTAACCTTATGAAAATCAAAGCTTACCACTTTTACTTCTGAATTTCTCTGGATAATTCCTTCAAACTCTTTGTAAAAATCTTTAGAATTATCCATCATTACATCTGTCAGTATCTTAATGATAAGATGGTCGTTGGTTCGAATTGAGCTTAAAATCATGATCTAAATAAATTATCTTACAATGTAGAATACATAGCTATCTAAGTATTTATTTTTAAATTGTCTAGAATAAAAAAGGATTTAATCGATTTTTTGAAGTTCTTCTGGCTTTACATTTTTAATCGTATGAGGATGTCCTTCTTTATCATTGTAGATAACATGATATAAACCGCTCTCCTCATCTACAATTTCAACAATCGAATTCGTTAGTATAAACACCCCATTTTGCATGAAAGTTTTTTTTAGTAGTTTTGCCTGATCACCAACTTTCATTGCGATACTTCCTCAGCTTTCATATAAATATCTTTTCCAGCTTTCTGCATTACTTTAAAAATATGAATTTGATTCGAATCAATTCTAGTACCTATATCATAGATAGCATCTGTAAAAATTGCTCCTTCTATATTCGCACCAGCCAATTTTGCCCAACGCAAATCTGCTCCAGTGAAATCTGCATTTTGAAGATTGCAATTATTCAAAAAAGCTCCTCTTAAATTTGCTCCAGCAAAGTTTGCCCCAATAAAACTTCCATTTTGTAAATAGGCATTGTGTAAATCCGATTTAGAGAAATCGACACCGTCTAATTTTTCTTTCTCTAGAATGATACTGGATAAATTAACAGAAGAAAGATTTCCATTTTCTTTCAGGAGTTCTAAGGCTTTTGATTTAGTAATTCGTTTTTCTTTTGGAATACCAGCACCAGTTCGATAATCTTTCAATGCTTGTCTGAGAGCTGCTATCGCTGACTCTGGATAGTTTTTTCTTCTTTCGGGAAACTCAAAAAGTTTTTCAATATCTGATTCGCTTAAACTCTCTGCTTCTGAAACAGTTTTATTTTTCGCAACTTCTGTCGCCATCGCGAGAGCCGCAATACCAAACCCACAACCTGTTGTTGTGTAGCTAGCATCTGTTATCCGCTCATTCTCATCAATCTTTAGGTAGATTCTATATCCATCGCCACATCCCACATTTCTATAGTTCGAGACTACAGTTGCATCTTCCATCTCACGATAGTTCATTCGTGTATCATTGATTTCTTTGAATTTTTCAAAGTTCATTGCCATTTGTAAAACTCCTGAATGTTAGACTGAAGGATTAGATAAATAAGTTCCCCTTGGCATTGCTCGGGGAACTGACGAACGGACATCGAGCGAAGTCGAATTGTCCTTATTTCATTTTGTATTTCTTTTTGAATTTGTCTACGCGACCTGCTGTGATAACAGTTTTTGCTCTCTCGGTAAAAAATGGATGAGAGGCACTAGAAATTTCTAGTTTGATAACTGGGTATTCTTTGCCATCTTCCCACACCATTTTTTCGTTAGATTTTGCTGTAGACTTTGACTTGAAAGCATAGTCACAAGAAATGTCCTTAAAAATAACATCTCTATAATCTGGATGGATTCCTTCTTTCATTTTAATCTCCTTTAATTATGAATTCATACTTGCTAAGAACGCTTCATTTGTCTTAGTCGTTCTCATTTTATCGAGCAATAATTCCATACTTTCAGTGATGCTCATAGGGGAAAGTACCTTTCTTAGTACAAAGACTTTTTGTAAAATATCTGAACGTAGTAAGAGCTCTTCTTTTCTAGTTCCTGACTTATTTATGTCTATTGCCGGGAATATACGCTTATCTGAAAGTTTTCTGTCTAAATGAACCTCCATATTACCAGTTCCTTTAAACTCCTCAAAGATAACCTCATCCATCTTAGATCCTGTATCAATGAGTGCAGTTGCAAGAATGGTTAAAGATCCACCTTCTTCGATATTTCTAGCAGCCCCAAAAAATCTTTTTGGTTTGTGTAGTGCATTTGAATCTACCCCACCAGAAAGAATCTTTCCAGAGGTAGGAATTACTTGATTGTAAGCACGAGCCAAACGAGTAATAGAATCGAGAAGAACTACTACATCTCTTCCATGCTCTACAAGTCTTTTTGCTTTTTCGATGACCATTTCAGCAACTTGAACGTGACGTTGTGCTGGTTCATCAAATGTAGAACTGACCACTTCTCCCCTCACGTTACGCGCCATATCAGTCACTTCCTCTGGACGTTCATCAATTAATAAAACGATCAAATATACTTCAGGATGATTTCGAGTAATTGCATTTGCGATACTTTGCATCAAGATCGTTTTACCAGTTCTTGGTGGAGCAACAATCAAACCTCTTTGACCTTTCCCGATTGGGATCATCAAATCTAAAATACGAGTATCCATATGAGAAGGATCAAACTCCATATTTAGTCTTTGATTTGGATAAAGCGGTGTTAGGTTATCAAATAACGCTCTTTTATTTGCAACTTCTGGAGGGACACCATTTACTGACTCTACGCGAAGCATAGCAAAGAAACGTTCCGATTCTTTAGGAGGTCGAATTTGCCCTTCAATCGTATCGCCTGTTCTTAAACCAAAAAGTTTGATTTGAGATGGGGAAACGTAGATATCATCTGGTCCTGGAACATAGTTATAATCAGGTGATCTAAGAAATCCGTAACCATCTGGAAGTTTTTCCATAACACCGGCTGCATGCACTTGTCCATCCTTCTCGGATTGACTTTGTAGAATTGCAAAAATGAGATTTTGTTTTTTAAGACCGTTAGTATTCTCAACACCCATGCTTTTCGCAAGCTCGGTCAGTTCGCCTATTGCTTTTTGTTTTAACTTAACTAAGTCAATGGGTTCTGGTGTAGGACCTTCAAATTTCTTTCTTTTCTTAAAAGGACGTGAGTGGGAACCATTTCCATTTTCATTGGTTGGAGCAGTTGTCTGCTGTTGTGCTTCAAAATCTTCTTCTACTTCAATTGATTGTTCTTCTTTTTTAGATGCCATATGGGCTGCCTGTTAGTGGATTTATTAGATTTCTAATGATGAGGCTTAAAAGAATGTTTGCCTATTTCATTAGCAAAGAAGTTATTTCTTCTTTTTTGATTTAGTTTTTACTTTTACCTTGTTTTTATTGAGTTTTGCCTGCGAAGATTTTTTAGATGTTTGAGAAGGTTTCTTGGAAGATACCTTTGCGACTTTCTTACTTTTTGCTTCAGTAGTCCGTTTACTTTCGGAGGCTAAAACCTTTCTACTAGAATCATCTTTTTTTTCTACTACTTTTTTTCTTTTTCTTGGAATTGGAGTAGAAATTTCTCTTCCGAACTTTTCATTGATCTTAAGTAGTTTCATTTTGTTTTGCAAAGTAGATCTTGGAATCCCAAGCTCATTGGCAGTGTGAGAGATATTATCATCATTCTTTTTTAATTTCTGGAAGATATAATGACTCTCGACTTCTTCAATAACGGTTTCAAGCGGTAGATTCATATGAAAAGCTTCTTCCACTGACGGAAAGGTATATCCCTCTTCATTCAATCGGTTGATTCTATTTTGCGGGTCAATAAAATGATATAAAAAACCGCTGATGTTTTGATCGTTTTTCAAAGTAATAATACGAATCACTAAACTTAAATCTTTCACATATGCTTGCAAAACTGGAACAGTCGATTTTCTAGATTCAACATCTAGCTCATGAGATTTTAAATAGTTTGCAAATAAATCCTGATTTAACTCTCTAAAATATTTCTCTGTATAACTAATCGAGTCTCTAAAAATACTTCTAGCTAGAATATCTACTTCGAATCGTTCATTATAAAATGTAGTCACGCCTTCTTTATCTGTTGCGAAAAGCGCATCAGGAAAACTAGCTAGAACATTTGACATAAACTTAAAAATGGCTGCCTTGCTTTCGGTCATCTCCTCAGAAGCAGACTCATTGGAATCAGTTTTAATTGAGGGAGACTCATGGTTCAATTTGGAAACTTCTGCTAGAAATCGAGGCTTTTCCCAACTATCCACTTTTTGAGAGAAAAGGTTTAAAACAGGTATGGTTCGATTATTTTGAAAATAGTAAATAACACCTTCAGTAATATGAAAATCTAGAAACTGCTCCGGAATTTTTTCATAGTCTTCATTTGTGGTAGATACATCCGACATCTCCATCAAAACTTTTTCTTTTGATATGAGACCTATGATATCAGAGTTTTCATCTACCACAGGTAGATGACTAACAGGTGTCACCATGAAGTGCTTGTAAATCGATTCTATTTTCATTGTAGGATTTTATACTTATGTAATAGAGTGCCAAGCACTTTCAAGCTTATTTTTTAGCGGGTGTTACTGGCTTAGATTCTTTAGCTGGTGTATGAGTTCCTCCCGGAACTTCTTTTGCTTCTGTTTCAGGCGAAGTAGAAAAGGATTTCGACAAATTTGCATATTTAGCGGGTAATGAGTATTTTGCGTGATCAAAGGCTAATACAGTATAATTCAATGCCCTCTTAAAAAGTTGAATCGCATATTGAAGATTTCCATCTCTTTCAAACTTTGTAGCATTTGCATAATCAGCTTTTGCTATAGAATAGTATTCAGATGTTTTTTCCTTGGTAGCAGTTTGAGAGATGGTAGGTTTGGTTTTTTTTCCGCCTTCTTTTTCTTCTGCTGCAGTCACTTGGGAAGAGTAAGATTCCATTAACTCTTTTGTTTCCGCTGATATAAAAACTGCATAATCCTTTTGGACATTGGCAAGTTTTGACTCTGCCAATGTTAAGGTTTTTTTGATTTTATCTTTATCTCCTGAACGATAGGTGGTATCTACATCGTTCATCATATCTTTCAATCCCTGGAAATCTTTAATTAACTTTTCGGAAATAATTATTTCCTGCATAGAAAGAAGTGTTTTTGCTTTACTATCAAAAGCTTTTTTTCTTTCTCCTAAATCTGCTTTTGGGTTTGCAGATAAACTAAAACTGATCATCAAGCATATTAATAAAAAATATTTCATTTAATTATTCCTTCTTCTCCATTGGGTTTGTTGGTGGCGTTGGGCTCACGGGAGGATTTGTATTTGTAGCTTTAGCTGGTTGAGTCGTTTCAGAGCCTGCTCCTGTTGTAGGAGAAGGTTTAGCGTTACTGTCAAGAGTCACTGGACCTGGTGAATCCTTTCGAATAACGTTATTTGTTTCATCTAAGATAGAAATACGATTGTAGGTAATAATCGCATAG
This sequence comes from Leptospiraceae bacterium, assembly GCA_035345875.1. Taxonomy (GTDB): domain Bacteria; phylum Spirochaetota; class Leptospiria; order Leptospirales; family Leptospiraceae; genus UBA2033. The sequence goes on from DAORDH010000004.1 coordinate 214,098, forward strand.
CAATCATCCAAAATCTCCATTAGGTCTAAGCTGCCTGTGGTATTTGCTTTAAACTCATAATCCGTTGCCCCTTTTGGACGTGGAAAAGTCACGGCTGTCGAAATTTTTCCTTCTATTAATTTATTCTCGATAAAATTTCGAAGAGTCGTTTTCATATATTCATAATCATTTACTTTTCCTTCGTTGACCGAATTGTGTAATTCACTCAATGACTGTTTCTTGTAGATCGGCTTATCGTCGTTAGCCGTTTTATAATTCATCATTGCAAGTAATGTAAAGCGTCTAGCTTTTCTAGATGCGCGGAATCCATCTTCATATAAAGAAAGTTTATTTCTAAACTGATATGGCATTTGATTCCATCCGAGTTGGTAATAATCTTCTGCAATTTTTAATTCTCTAAACGCTTGTTTTAACAAACCTTTAGAACTATAGTCATTGGACTTGATGATTCTTTGTGCTGCATACGAGACTAAGACGCGTGTATGCTCGGTATGTCTTTCGAGTGCATCTTCATAGAGTTCTTTTAGTTTTCCTTGTGCATCCTTAAGTGGTTTATGTGCATCCCCATAATCGCCGCGAAAATAGAGCAGGCTTCCCTCAAAATCTCTCTGATTCGCATCTAAAAATTTTGTATAATAAAAAGAATCATCTTTATCTATCACTCTTTTTGCGGCGGCTTCAGGCTTTATTTTATTGTTTGCATAATCTGAAAGTTTTTCAGGCTCTGCCTGAGGTTTGATTAAATTGCTCAAAACAACATTAATGAATTCAAAATGCATTTTGTTTTCATTCATCAATACATTCAGATTTTCCATATCTGGGGCAACCGCATTTAATGATAAAAATGCAGAGAAAAGAGAAATTAGAATCAAAGTTTTTAGTTTCATTGCTTACCTGTGAAATTGGTCTCGTTTTTAGTATCGGCGAAAAAAGTCATTCTATAAAATAATCTAGTCACTCTATCGGACAGATTTAAGGGGTTATCATACCTTAACAACCCATCTTTTTATTTTTATGGGAAATTGTTCTCATAAAAATTATCTACTTCTAGGTCTTATGATTCCTTCATGAGCACAAAGCTTTACTTTCCAAACATGCTCAAATACTTCCTTCGTTTGTGCAGGAGTTTGCCTAAGGGCATTGGCAACACGAGAAGATGTAAATGTATCTTTGAAGTCACGTAAGGTCATTTTATTTAAATCTTTATTTGGAAAACTTTGTTTAAATTGATTGAGATAGCGCGTAACTCCACCTGGTCCTTGGTTATAAGCAGCCACTGCAACTATGCCTCTTACTTCAGGCGTTAGGTGAACGCGCTTTCCATTTACTTTCCAAGAATAATCCATATAATAACGAAGAAGCATAGCAGATAATAAAATATTAGTTTCAATATTTAAAACATTTCCAAGAGTATTTTTTGCATGGGCAAGTGTTTGTAAGTAAACTGGATGTATTGCGGCGTATTGTCTTGGTGCTAAATTTCCACGACTCACATGATCTGTGAGCTTTCGAATTAAATTTAAATCCTTTGCAAAACTGTGCCCTTGCTTTTGAAGCTGATTGGCAATTTCTCTTGCAAATGTTTCATTAATTCTCTTTGCATGGACAATATTTTTAGGAAAAGATTTTAGTGGAGGAAAATCGGGAGTAAACCCCATCTCCTTCAATATCTCATTCAACTTAGGATCTTTATAGACTCTTCCAATATGCGCAGTTGCAGACTGTAATCGATCCTCTGTAGATTTCGATTTTCGATTTATCTGAAGCTGTCGAATAGCCACACTAGTTAATTGCCCCAAACCAGCCGCGCCCGTTTTACTTCTAACTTTAAAATCAAATTGAGACTCTTGAAATAAAAGACAAAACAATGTTGGATATGGAATTTGATAATAATGAGAAGCTGTGTGGTTTGTAATCAAAATCCGAAGTGCTCTATTTTCAGAATATCCATATATAGGGTCTGACGTCATTTTTATTACCTGTTCCGACCAATCACTTTTCAATGCATAATCGATTAATTCCGCAATATCTCTCTGAGAGGATAATTTTGTTACTCCTTTATTGAAATGGGCTTTACTAATCGAATCATAGCTAATTGCAAAACGATGCATTCTTTTCATATTTTCATTATGAAGAGGAGTTTTTTTCTTTTTTATAAAATCAGAATAGAATTGGTTAGCAATAGATAGAATATCAGAGGATGCGATTTGTTCTTCCTGATTTTTATTCTCCTCTACCTCTATCGTTTCTTTTGCATCTTGCTTACCTTCATCAGAAGATTCTTTTATATCCCTCTCTTCTTGTGGATGAGGCGATGTTATACAAATAAATATTACTAGTAATAAAACTAAAATCTTCTTTATGCTGCAAACCCATTTCTTCATATTCTTTTACTGTCCTGTATTGATTCCAATCTTCAAAGTATAGGATTTATGCAGCAATTATTTTTTGACATAAAAACTAACGAATAATCATTAATTTACAAGTCCGAACTCTTTGGATTATACATACAAAATATATCATTTACAAATTGCTCTAAAAATAAAATATTAGAAGTAGAATCATATATGAAAAACTTCAAACCTACATACGAAGAACTAGAAAGAAAGATTTTAGAATTAGAAAAACAAATTCTAACATTCAATAAGAAGTCTTCTATGGATGATTTATCAACGAATATTGAGTCTGGATTAAAACGATTCGAAAAAGTGAAAGAACTAACTGAACCTACATACTACAACGCACTTATTACAAAAAATTATAAATCACTCATCGTCTCTCATTTATGCCTTTGATAAAGATGGTAAATGCATCCTATTAAACAAGAACCTTGCAGAATTATTTCAAACAAACTTAAATGAAGCAATTGGAAAGAAAAGAGAGGAACTGATCCTAGATAACAATACAAAGATTCATAGAAATAATGATCTTCAGATTTTTGAATCTGGTATTTCTATGCAATTTCAAGAAGAAATAAGTTTTCCTGATGGGATTCATACATTTTTGACAGAAAAGTTTCCACTTTATGATGAAGTAGGAGAAATTTATGCGGTAGCCGGCATATCTTCCGATATAACAAAACAAAAAAAGGTAGAAAAAGAAATCTTTGAGAAGCATCAACTTTTAGAAGCGATTTTTCAATCTGCCCCAATGGCTGTTTTATGCTTGGATCGTGAAGGATTTGTAACTATGTGGACACCTTCTGCGGAAAAAATGTTTGGCTGGAGAGAAAAAGATATTCTTGGGAAAAAAAATCCTATCATACCAACAGAAAAATTAGAAGAATTTGAAGTCGCACATAGCTATATCATCGAGGGAAATTCCCTTTTAGGACGTGAAATCAAAAGACAAAAATCAGATGGGTCTTTACTCGATATATTTATATCAGTATCACCATTGAAAGACGTTAACGGATATATTTTAGGTGCAATCGCTATTTGTAATGACATTTCAAACAAAAAGATTCTGGAAAACGCATTAAAAGAAAGTGAGAAAAAGCTAAGATCAGTTTTTGATGTTTTGGATGTAGGAATCACAATTACTGATAAAGAAGGTAATATAATCGACTGCAATAAAGCTTCTGAAAAAATCTTAGGGATTACAAAAGAGGAGCATTTAACAAGAAATTATGCAGGAAAAGAATGGACGATCGTTCGACCAGACTTAACTCCAATGCCAACAGAAGAATTCGCCAGCGTAAGAGCCTTGAGAGAGAATAGACAAGTAGCTAATGTTGAGATGGGCGTATTAAAGCCGAATAATGATATATCTTGGATTTTAGTAAATGCAACACCAATGGAGAATACTAACCTTGGAGTTGCTATATCGTATATCGACATTACAGATCTTAGGAAAACAGAAAAGGAATTAAGTAAGAATTTAATTGAGCAAAATATCATTTTAGATAATTCAAATATCGGAATTGCAAAAACTATTGATAGAAAAATCATCTGGGCAAATAAACAAATGTGTGAGATGTTTCAGTATACACCATCCGAAATTCTAAACCTTCCAACAAAATCTTTGTATGAATCCGAAATGGATTTCGAAAAGCTCGGAAAAATTGGATATGATATACTAAAAACTGGAAATACTTTTACTACGGAAGAAAGGATGATTCGAAAGGACAAATCATCAATCATCATTCGCCTAATTGGAAAGGCAATACATCCAAATGATTTATCAAAAGGCAGTATCTGGATTCTATATGATATAACTGAGGAAATAAAAGCAAAACTTACGTTAGTAGAAAGTGAGAAGAAATTAAAGGAATTAAATACAGCAAAGGATCGATTTTTCTCTATCGTCGCTCACGACCTAAGAAGTCCAATTGCAAGTCTTTTAACCTCGTTAGATCTTTTAACCGATCCAGAAAGTGATTTTTCAATAGAGGAAACACATGAGTTTTTACTTAAACTGAAAGAGTCATCAGAAACCACCTATTCTCTTTTAGAAAATTTATTACAATGGGCAAAATCACAGAAGGGAGAGATAAAATTCAATCCGGAAGAAAATAGTCTGAATGATTTGATAAATGAAAACATAAAGTTATTTTCAAATCTTTCTAAATCAAGAGGAATTCATCTTTCTAGTCAGCTAGAAAAGAATCATTTTTGTTTTTTTGATAAAAATCTTATAGATACAGTGCTTAGAAATCTAATCAATAATGCTTTAAAATACACAAAAGAAAATGATTCAGTCTTAATAAGTGCCATCGAAAAAGATAATAAGGTGATTATTAGTGTTAAAGACACCGGAACAGGGATGAATGAAAACACATTAGAAAGTCTTTTTCGAATAGACGTTAAACACCATAGCCAAGAAGGAACTAGAGGTGAGAAAGGCTCAGGTCTTGGACTAATTCTTTGTAAAGAATTTATTGAAAAACATAATGAGAAAATTTGGGCTTATTCGGAACTAGGAAAAGGAAGCGAATTTCTATTTACTGTTCCTATTGTTTTTAGATAAATTGAAGCTCCGATCAAAAAGGATTTTTTGATTGTAGAATTTAGAACCTAACGCACAAGTGTAAGAAGGGATGAATATGCAACCAGATATTTTACATACATACTACCAAGCTCTCATGTGTGATAGCGAGGAACAATACGAAAATCTTATTAAAGATTTATCTGATGTTGTAAAAAAGAACAAGGAAAACCCTTTTGCTTATAATAATCTTGGACTTGCTTATTCTGAAATTGGAAGGCTAGAAGAGGCAGAGCAAAATTTTGCACACTCTCTTAAAATCCAAAAACACCCAACTCCCTATAAAAATCTAGGAATGATGATGGAACGGAATGAATGGCTTGATCGAGCACTTACTGCCTTTAATCATGCGATTCAACTCAATGAACTAGATCCTACTCTTCTGCGTTGTAGAGGAAGTTTGTATGGGAAACTAGGTCGTTATGAAGAAGCAATCTTTGATTACACGAAAGCCATTGCCCTTGATCCTAATTTTGCCTATAGCTATTTAGAACGATCCAATCTTTACAAAGCCATCGGCAAAGATGAATTAGCCACTGAAGATCTATCTAAATACGATGTATTGAGTAGTATTTGAATAATAATAATACAAACTACTTGTCATCCCAAATATTCCATTAAAACAAATGTAAGGTCATCGTCTAATCGCTCTTTACCTCCGGAGTATTCGGTGACAGAGGAAAAGATTTTCTCCGAAATGGCATAAACATCTTCCTTAGCAGAATCGAGAATCATTTGAATCATTCTTTCTTCAGAAAATAACTCAGAAGAATCTGCCTTTTTTGCGTCAATCACTCCATCTGTATAAATAACAATCCTATCCCCAGGAGTTAATCGATATTCAACCTCCTCTGCATCTGGCTCTTTAAGAGCCATTATGATTTTTCCGCGACCATTTAAACGAATTACTTCTCCATTATTTTTGATGATCATTACTGGAAAATGTCCGGCTCTAGCAGTTCTCAATTTTCCTCTAGAGAGATTAATATGGATTAGGCTCGCTGTGATAAAGTTCTTACCTAATTTGTCATAGATAGATTTATATATAAAAGTAAGTGATTCCATCAATTTATGTGTATGTTCATACCAAAATGTTAGAGACATTTTCACCATTGCTGCAAGTAAAGCAGCAGGAACGCCATGCCCAGAAACATCACAGAGAAAAAATCCAAAGCTATTTTTGTGCTTATTGTATCTCAAATCAAAGAAGTCACCACCTAACTTCATCATTGGATGATACTTAACGGCTATTTTCAACTGCGGTATATCCGGAATTGCCGCTGGTAGTAGAGAATCTTGAATTCTTCCAGCCATTTCAATTTGCTTTTCCATTTCTCTTTTTTGCTCTTCAATAATCAAAGTTCGCTCAATGACTTTTCTTTCTAGTTCTTGATTTGCAATGTCTTTCATTTTCTCAATTGTTTTTAAATTTTCAATCGCAGAATTCTGAGCAATAGATCTTTCTCGCATAACGGTCACTGCAAAGTAGGCAATTATAGTAACAACGGCGATATACATATCTAATAAAATCAGGGAATCATTTAAAGAGACTTTTTCATTTAAATAGACTGCAAAGGGTCCTTCCCCCTTAACTGTTTTATACACAGCAAGACCCGATAGAAATACTATAGATGTTGTTGCTGCATATTTTTTGAATCTAAGACTTGCCCATACAATAAATGGAAATGGTAAATAAGCTAAAGGAAATTTAGCTCTGAATGCTAAGATTGATGAAACAAATGTGCATACCAAAATTACAAGTAACTCCATGTATCGATAAAATGGGAACCTCATATCGGGTGGTTCAGACCAACTCAGTAAAAAAGGAGCTACAATAATAAAACCTTGCATCTCACCCGCACACCAAGTTGCCAAAACATTCCAATACACAGACTCAGGGACAAACCCAAAAATGAGAAGAGAAGTCACTCCAGTGAATGCACTAAATAAAGAACCCGGAAGAGTGCATGCATACAAAAACTTCATTAGATTTCGAATAGAGTCAAAGATCCGTTCAGATCCTACAAGGCGCATCAGTAAAAAATAATTTATAATAACACCAAATGTATTTCCAAATCCTATGAGAAGCGAGGTTGGAATGTGCGGATTATTCATGTAATTCGCAACTGTTGCACCTATAAAAATTCCAGGTATAGCAGACTTTCCAATTAATACGATCGCAGTAAATGCAATTCCCTCAGGCGGCCAAACAGGAGATACTTGCGAATTTAAAAAGGCTAGAAAAAATCCAAGTTTCGCGCCCAATACATAACTGATCGCAATTAAAAATGTTTTTAAAATTTGTTTAGCCATAGCTCCAGTTTGAAAAGCTATTATATAGTCATTGAGTATAACCTTGTCTAGTCAAAAATATTTTTCAATCAAAGACTTTCTTCGAACTTCTTATTATTCACAAGCTGGGTAGGGAAAAAAATCACTTCGCCTCGTTTGAGCGGAACCTTTGGAATCATCCAACCCACCCCTGCAAAAAAAGGCAAAATATATTTACTAAAAAACATTACTCCAGGGAAATCAAATCCGGTCGTCGCAATGATAATATTTCCTTTATAACCTGATTTAAAAATTTTTCGAACTAAAAACAAGCCAGAAGTTTGTGTCTCCATTGTAATATCACTGATTACTGTATGGTAATTTCCTCTCTGAAATTTCTCCCATCCTTCCTTCGCATCATAAGCTCTTTCGGTTTCAATTTTTTTTGAATCGAAAAAAGCCTTTAGATTATTCGCATAACGATCATTATCATCTACAATTAATATTTTCATTCATAAACCCTTTCATAAAATCCTGCATAATTTGAAACTCCGAGTATTGCTTGTGTCAAAGGATGGTAAGTAAATTCATAAGAACCGGGTCCTCCTGGTCCTCCAAATACATTGATTGTGCTTGGAGGTAAAAATATTTGCCCTCCCCCTTCTGGTTGAAAATAAAGCTTAGCATCTTTATAAAAGACAGTTGCTTTCTTTCCTGTGAGTGGGTTTTTATAATTTCCAACGTATCTTTGATACACTTCCTCACTAGGATAAGTATCTCCTGTTTTGTGAATCGGTATTTCGGATCCAACAATAGCGGAAGCTAAATCGCCTAACTTCCATTGCATAATGACTAGTTGAGTCATCAAATTATCATCATACTCCTGAGGGTTCGACAAGTAGAAAACTGCTACATCATACTTAGGAAACATTTGCACCCATGCAGCCACATAATTTGCTCCCCCTATGTGAAAAAAAGTTGTTACACCTTCTTCATCCCTCTCTGTTCTCCATGCTAATCCACAATATTTCTTTGTTTTAGCAAATGCTGGAAGCGGCGTTTGAACTTGAATCATTTTGTTAACAGTTTCAGGTTTTAGAACTTGAACGCCTGTAACAGATTTCCCTTCATTTAGCCACATAGACGCATAACGTCCCATATCAATTAAATTTGTCTGAATTCCGCCCGCGCCTTGCACTATGGGACTAGCAAAAGATGCATCCATCCCTATTTTTGCAAAAATTTCTTCCTCAATGATTTGCTTTAATGGCTTATTATAAACTTTTTCCAGGATTACACCCAAAGTCATAAATCCATAATTTGAATAACGATAGTGATATCCTGCTGGATAAATTTGACCTGTAATATTAAAAGGAAGCCCTGTAATGACAGATGGAATGACTTCCGGATTCTGGTAATAGCGTAAATCTGGCATACCCGAAGTATGAGAAAGCAAATGTCGAATCGTAACTGGCTTTGATTTTAATTCAGATTTTTCTAATTTTAATCCAGGTATATATTTACTAACAGGTGCATCTAGTTCGATGAGACCTTTCTCGATCGCTTGCATCACCATTGTCCCAGTAAAAGTTTTTGTGATAGAACCAAGACCGTAGTTGGTTCTATCTGTAGTGCCTAGTTTGTAGCTATAAACTAATTCACTTCCCTTTACGACTCCAACAGCAATGGATGGGAAGACTTTTGAAGAATAATTATAACTTAACCACCCTTCAAGACTTTGTTTAATTCTAGCGACCTTGGTTTCGTCTACCGTTCCTTTCTTTTTTAAAAATGCCGTTTGGTATTTTTCGATAGCAGTGTCTGTCTGACATAAATTTACAATAATTAAGATTAGAAATAATCTAAACTTAATCGGCATCTGGAAATAAATCTTCTTGGTCTTCTAGAAAACTTACAGTAGCCAGTTCTGTTTCCGGTTGCATTGGCAATTTATCCAACAGTTCTAAATATTTTGTAGCGAGAGCATTCATTTGTCCCTGATAGGATGAGAAACCTGCTGCTTTATAAGAAGGGGGATTGCATAATTGAATGATAAAAGATTTAGTCTGTGGCATTACGCGTAAATCTGCAAAAATTCCATTCCACAAACCAGTATGATAAAACATCTTTACTAAATTATTCTCACGCGTTACCCGCCATCCTAGACCATAGTATTCCATGTTAGATGTCTTAGGCATAAAATCAGGTGCCTTAAAAATCTTTTTAATTTTAGAAGACTGGATAATCGATTGATCTTTGTATTTTCCATCTCTTAAATATACGGAAGCAAAATTAGCAAGGTCCCTTGCAGATACAGCAATACCTGATGCTCCATCTGCATTGGAACTTACCATAGAATCATCCATATCGAGTGGGAAGAAAATATTTTCGCGGATATAAGTTGCATAGCTTTGCCCAGAAACTTTTTCTATAATGTTCGCTAACAAACGATAGTTGTAATTGGAATACATAAACTTTGCACCGGCTGCATAAATCTGTCGTGCGCCAATGTATGGAATTCCGGAAGTATGATTCAGAAGATGACGAACTGTAATTGGTTTTCCTTCTATTGGAGGAAATTGTTTGGCATATTCAGGAATATATTTTTCAATTGGGTCTGTTAATTTTAACATACCGGAATCGGATAGCTGAATGATTGCCATACTCGTAAATGGCTTCGTAACAGAAGCTAGAGAGAGAGGAGTGGAATTTTTAAAAACTTCATTTACCTCAAAAACTAGGTTTTGTTTGTAATAAATAGCAACGGATGATCCCTGAATATAATTATGACTGACTGCACTTTGTGCAAGTGCTGCCATTGCTTTTTCCAATTTAACTAGCTCTTTGCGAATTTCTCGTTCAGATGCTTCCATTTCTTGCTTTTTAGTGGAGAGCTTCTTAGCAGTCAAATCGGGAGATAAGCCTTCATCCTCCGGTGTAATATTTCCCACAATCGGAGATAAAAATAGCATTATGGATATAAATGTGTGTCGTAGTTTTGAATTTTTCAAGGTTAGAATCTGCCTATATTTAGTAGATTATAGATATTTGAGACATAATTTTGATGTAGTATAGTTACCTCTTACGTATATTATCGAACCTTGTACACTGTCAACCCATTTAAATTTGCAATGTTTAGCTCAATCCAAGGGAAATGGCGATATTACCCTATTCCTATCGAATCTCTTGCAGAGGAATCTAAAATAATTTTTATGAATTGCTTGCTTTCCAAATAGATTTCCGATACTGTAAAAGATTCAAGACCTATTTTTGATCTGCCAACCCAGTTAATTTTAAAACAAAGATTCCATCTATTCTGTGGTTTGGAGGTTTAAAAACCTTTATGAATTCAAAGCAGGTTTGATTTTTATTATTCCAGAGAGGGGTAAGATATGGAGTCTAGCTTTAAACCAAAACCAATTCTAAATCGAAATGAGCTAAGACAGATCAAACAATCTAGGACTCGCGTAGAAGGGAAAAAAGTAATTACAGATGATGTAAGAAAACTTAAATCTTTAAAGGTCACACCAGATCTCGCCCCGGATGAGGCTATTAATTACTACAAAGAACCAATCTGGATTGAATACTACATTCCCAAAGAGTCTAGGTTTGCTCTCGAGACAAAGTATTTGTATATTCTTTTAATTCCACCTACCCCACGCCCAATTGATGAAATTTTAATCAAGGCTCAAAAAGAGGACACTTTCATCAACCTACTCGAACTTTCTAATTCAAAAGAAAAATACGCAGAAGTTATAAATAAATCCTACCGAAATAGTCTTTCGATTTTAGAGACTATCTCAGACAATTTAGATCAATACAAAGAATCGAATAATGCTGAGTTTTTAAAAATTGCAGTCTATCTGACAGAAACACTCATGTTAACAGAACCAACTCTCGCTACATTAGAAGTATTAGGAGAATATTCTGTACACAATTTAATCTGGCTCATTAAACGCTTAAATAAAGGAGGAGTTTTGTTTTCACTAGAAGACAGAACGATATCTCTTCTAATCAAAAGGCGAAATGAGTTTTTTGAAGAAAATGATTATCCTGTTGATGATGATTTTGAATTGCTTTCTGCACTTTTTTTTGAACAAGCTTACCCTCATAGAGGTGCAGAAGAGTTACAAGCTCAGGACTTCCTTTTAGATTAATCTTATCATTTTTTTTCTCTTTTAAAAAAATCTTTGGTTGATTTTTAAAAAGCGTCTGCCATAATCTGCCTCTGTCTTTTTAGGTTAAAGGCTTTTGGAGAAATTAATGACATTTTTGCACTCGATATACGATTCAATTTATTTCAATTATCTATCGTTCGGAACTCTACTCAGCTTTATTTTTACTATTCTACTTGGTATCTACTTAATTACTCTCCCAGGAAAGTCTAAGAGCACATTTCATTTAGGCTTGGGCTTTGTTTTTATGGGTTTATTTAATCTATCTTATGTATTTGCAGCAATGATCTATCAACCGTTTGCAGCGTTTCACCGATGGGGTTCTGTTGGATTCATTTTACCAGGAATTCTTCATATAATACAATGGATCTTTTATTTTCCTGAAGACTCTTTTACTAAAGTAAGAAAAACTTTTCAATATACACAATGGATAATTGCCATCATTGTAGAAATTATTTTTATATACGTTAGTTTACATTCTAATACCAAATTTCATTTCACAGGTCACTATTGGGACTTTGATGCAGAATGGGTAAGTAAAGTTGTAGGAATCGTTATCTTTGGTTATATTTTATTAGTCCCTGCAGTTGGTATTTGGAAAACGGTAGTCGTTAAGACCCACGAAAGATGGGCTATTCTACAAATCACAATTGCAATCATGGTTGCAGCTATTGTTCCAGCTTTTATGAATATACTAAGTAGAGATGGGATATTAGATAGAGGTATATTTTTAACGTCTTATGTTTTATTTACAGTATTTGGATTTTTCTTCGTAGTGATTATTTTTATCAATGAAACAAATGATAGAACCACATTCATGGCAAAGATTGTTGGAGTAACTTTGGTTACTTTCTTATTACTTATGCAAGGAATGAGTTTCGCTTCTATGCAAGATAAAGAAGTGGAATACGATAATATCCGAATCGAGAACATTCATCGCTATCTAGAAGGTGGAACAAAACATGCGGATATGCAGTATATTTTAGATTTGAGGCAGGAGAATCCTGAAGTGCAAAAGACTGATTATGAAGATATTGACAACTTAGATCTAGCACTCATTCAACAGGATTTCAAAAATAGTTTAGTATACGAACAGATAAAAGAACTTCCTGTTGAAAATTTTCAAACCAGTTTAGCAACTCTTCTTTCTACGACTCACGAAGAGTTTAGTGGTTACAAAAATTCAATTTTGGAATTTGTAGAAGCGAATAAAGGTTTGAGTAATGAAGATCTTAAAGCAAATCTATTCCCCTATTTCGAAAAACTAAACAAACTTGCCTTTATAGCTACTACTAAAATTGGAAACTTTGCAGATAAAGACTTTTGCTCGGAAACAACGAAGTATTTAAAAAACAATAAAGACCTTATACAATTCAGAGATGTCATTTTTGTTCATCTACAAGACTGTAATTGGAATCGAAGTTACCTAGAGCCAGCAAAATTAAAAAGAGAAATCAATAAATATTTACGTTACTTTAAGCCGGCGATGACAAGACATTATCGAAAAAGTATAGATGGAAGCAAACACTACGTAGCCTATATTCACTACAATTCAGCAAAGAAAAGTATAACTGAAATTGGATTTTCTTACATTGCTTACAGGAAATATTTACATCCTGCAGCCAAATCTCAAATTATCATATTATTTATTGTTTTAGTTATTATTTTAGGCGTATTCCCACTCTTCTTTAAAGGAAGTTTAATCAATCCACTGATGAGTTTACTCAGAGGAGTTGCAAAGGTGAATTCAGGAAATTTGGATGTAGTTGTAAAAGTTAAAGTCCAAGATGAGATTGGTTTTTTATCCCAATCATTCAACTCTATGGTTGATTCAATCAAGCAAGCTCGAAAGGAATTGCAAGACTATGCTGATAACCTTGAAGAAAAAGTAAAAGAAAGAACAAAAGAAGTGCAAGAGAAAATGGAAGAAGTTCAGAAGTTAAAGATACAACAAGATGGAGACTACTTCTTAACTTCCCTTCTCGCAAAACCGCTTTTCTTCAATGCGAATAAATCAAAATATGTAACAACAGATTTTATCATTCACCAAAAGAAACGATTTGAATTTAGAAACAAAGTTGCAGATCTAGGTGGAGATATTTGTATCACTGGAAATCTTAAATTTGGAACTCCTGAAAAATTTAAACGTTATACAATGGCAATGAATGGTGATGCAATGGGAAAATCAATGCAGGGAGCAGGAGGATCTCTTGTGATGGGAGTCGTTATGAATTCAATCATGGCAAGATCAGCCGCAAATAAAAGGATTTTAGAACTGACTCCTGAACAATGGCTAACTGATGTCTACCATGAAGTAAATTCGGTATTTAAGTCCTTCAATGGAACAATGGTTATTTCAGCAACAGTTCTATTAATTGATGATGAATCCGGGGAAATGCTTTATTGGAATGCAGAGCATCCTTTTACAATTCTATATAGAGATGAAAAGGCAAACTTTATTGAAGATGGTCTTAGACTCAGGAAACTAGGTCTTGATTCTGAATATGAATTCGCCGTTTATAAATTTCAATTGGTTCCAGGTGATATCGTAATACTCGCGTCTGACGGTAGAGATGATATTGATCTGACTCCAAATGAGCCGGTCAGAACGATTAATGATGATGAAACAATGATCTTATCTGTCGTTGATGAAGCAAAATGTTCAATTTTAGAAATTGAGAGAATTCTACAGACGAGGGGAGATTTAACAGATGATTTATCTATCTTAAGAATTGATTACAAAATAAATATGCCAGCTGAGGAAGCACAAAGCCCAATGTCACTCACTCCATCTTTTGAAGAGAAGGAAATTAGCAATCAAATCAATGTAAATGAAATCTATTCACAGAGTAAAAAATTATATCAAGCGGGTGAAATAGAAAAGGCGTTAGAGTTATTGGCGAATGCATACACAGTTGAGCAAAATAATCAAAAATTAAATAAACTTTTAGGTCTACTCAGTCTAAAAGGAAAAGATTATGATACTGCTGTTAGAGTTTTAAGTCAATATCTCAGTCAAGATCCAGATACCGATGAGATTTGGTATTACCTTTCTATCGCACAGAAGAAAATGGGCAACTATCTTTCTTCTCTTGAAGCAGCGAAGAAGGTTTATGAATTACAACCAAATAACATAAGTAATCTTGTGAATCTTTCTGATTTATATCGTTTAAATGGAAATTATATCGAAGCGAAAATCTTTTCTGAAAAGGTTCTAGTTCTAGATTCCGAAAATAAAAACGCTAAGAAGATACTAAATGTATTAAACAGCATGAATAATTAGTATAGATAGCAGGGAATACTACATGAATTTAAATTGGTTACATTTTTCTTATTACTCAGTAGGAGTATTTGCAGCATTTCTTTTTATATTCATACTAACAATCTTTTTCATAACCAAAAAAGACAAAACTGCTCCAACATATTGGCTTGCTGGAATGTTTATTGGTTATGATTTTATGCTACTTGGATATGTTCTTGCATATTCAATCTCAGAGCCATGGGGTGCATATCACAGATTCATTACTATGTGCGCACTCTTTGGAAACGCTGGCGTGATAGGTTTTGTTTATTTCTTTCCTCGCTTAGATACACCGAGAGAGGCTAAGATTGTTATATCACTTTCTCTTATTATAATATTTTTAGCCTATTTTGAATTTGTAATAACAGGTTCCAAGTTGGAGAAGATTTATAATTTCACAGCACATTTTTATACCTTCGATTACGGTGCAAGACAAGCTGTAATTCTACTGCTCACACAATTGTTACCTCTTTCTGTAATCATTCGCAAAACAATTCGGTATTCTGAATACGATGGATATTTTTCAAAATGGCTTAAAAAACCAGCAGCTATTAGCGGTTATCCTCTCCACCTTTTTTCTAGATTCATTGTTGGTTGGATTAAATTTTTCAATCCCAAAGGAAAAGATGCTCATGCATGCAAGAGTTTCGTAAAGGCAATTTCCTTTTTTATAGTAATCGCATCAGCCAATCTACTAAATAAAGCTGGAATCATAAATTATGATTTATATTCAGCGATCTATGTAAATGTAACGCTCATACTTATTTTCTATTTCTTTATTACTTATATCAACAATTCACCTGAGCCAACTACTTTCATGGTAAAATTAGTTGGGGTAAGCCTAATTACTATCTTACTTGTCTTAGGTTATGTTGGCAATATTACTCTATCACTTAGTGAAGAGGATTATGATAATCAAAGAAGAGCTCAAATTTTTGGTGCTAAGCAGAATATTGTAGAAGGAAAGTATGATGAACTTCCAGAAGAGATTGAATATATTTTAGCAAAGCCTGCAATGGCTGATATATTCGATAAAAGCTATAAAATCGAATTTATCAAGAAACCTGATGTTCTAACGGCTGAGATGATTAATCAAGGCGCAGATCGTTTCAAAGAGGGACTTATTCGTGAGACGCTTACAAAACTCATGAAGGAAAATAAGAGAGATATAAAAAAAGATAAACCAACGAATGAAGAATATGAGGAAGCAATCAATCGCTTCAAAAAGTCACGTCAATATGATAACATTGCCAATGAAAATCTAGTAGATGAGACGAATCAAAAAATGAATCGCCTTTATAGAGATGCTGTAATTCTTTACACACATTATGATTTCATAAAGGATAATGTAAAATATGAAATTGGATTTTCTTATTCTGAATACCGAAAGCATACGCACCACAATGCTCTAAAATTAATCTATATTATTTTTGTAACAACTGTTTTAGTATTAATTACATTCCCCCGATTCTTCGCATCGAGTTTAGTCAAACCTCTCAATAATTTACTTGGGGGAGTGACAAAAGTAAATGAAGGCAATCTAGATATAGTAGTTCCAATCAAAGTAAATGATGAGATTGGATTTCTATCTGCCTCTTTTAACTCAATGGTTGCCTCTATCAAACAAGCTAGACGTGAATTACAGGACTATGCTGAGAATTTAGAGGACAAGGTTGCTGCCAGAACCAAAGAAGTGCAAGAGAAAATGGAAGAGGTGCAAAAATTAAAAATTCAACAAGATGGAGATTATTTTCTAACCTCTCTTCTTGCTAAACCTCTTTTCTTTAATGCAAACCGTTCTTCCTCTATTAAAACCGATTTTATCATCCGACAAAAAAAGAAATTTGAATTTAGAAATAAAAGTGCCGACTTGGGTGGAGATATTTGTATCACTGGAAATTTAAAATTTGGAACAACAGAAAGATTTAAACGTTATACGATGGCAATGAATGGTGACGCAATGGGAAAATCCATGCAGGGTGCCGGTGGCTCTCTAGTAATGGGAGTTGTAATTAATGCTATCATGTCTAGATCCGCTTCTAACAAAAGAGTCATGAATACAACTCCTGAACAATGGCTTTCAGAGTTATACTATGAAGTAGACTCAGTTTTTAAATCCTTCAATGGAACAATGGTTATATCAGCGACAATTCTATTGATAGATGATGAAACAGGTGAAATGTATTACTTCAATGCCGAACATCCATTCACAATTCTTTATAGAGATGCCTGTGCAAGCTTTATTGAAACAGAACTTCGATTAAGAAAGTTAGGACAAGAATCTGAATATCCATTTGCAGTTTATAAGTTTCAATTAATGCCAGGAGATGTTGTGATACTAGGATCAGATGGAAGAGACGATATTGACTTAACGCCTAACGATCCAATCAGAACAATAAATGAGGATGAAAATGCAATTCTTGCAACTGTTGAAGAAGCTGGTGGAAACATTTACGAAATAGAAAATATTCTAAAAACAAAAGGCGCAATCACTGATGATCTTTCATTCGTTAGAATTGAATATGCTCCTGTTGAATCTCAGGTATCATCCATCCCAGAGACTTATCAACCGATAACAGAAAAGTTAGAGCAACCTGAAATTGAAATCAAAGAAGATGCCGAACTACAAATTGATGTAGCTGAAGTTTATCAACAAAGTAAAAAACTATACCAAGATGGGCAGGTAAACAAAGCACTCGAAGTGTTAATGAATGCATATGCTGTAGAACAAAATAATCAAAAACTGAATAAGTTATTAGGACTAATTAGCTTTAAAGGAAAAGATTATGCAACAGCAGTTGATGTATTGAGTCGTTATCTTCAAATGGATCCAGACACAGAAGAGATGTGGTATTATCTTTCCCTCTCTCAAAAAAAGATGGGCAAGTATTTAGAATCCTTGGAGGCTTCTAAGAAAGTGTTCGAATTACATCCAGAGAATGTTAATAACCTAGTGAATCTTTCTGACCTATATCGTTTAACGGGTCATTTTGCTGAAGCAAGAGAATTCTCCGAAAAAGCACTTGCACTAGATCCTACAAATCAAAATGCAAAAAAAATCTTAAACTACCTAGGCAATGTCTAAAACTTGCTAATAGATCAAGATTCAGGTATTTTGTTGAGAACAATAGACTCAACAAATACCTATTGCAAAAAGAAAGAAGTCCCAATCGGCTACTGGGTATTAGCCGATGAACAAACGGCCGGAAGAGGAAGGCATGGTAGAGTTTGGCTTTCACAGGGTGATGAAAAAATTTTTTTCTCAGCTAAATTCACATTAGACAAATTAGAATCTTCCATTTCTATTTTATCTCTACTGATTGGGAGCGCAGTTTTAAAGACTCTCCAAAACTATTTTCCGGAACAAAAAAATCAACTTTCCTTAAAATGGCCCAATGATATTTACCTTGGAAACAAAAAAGTTTCTGGTATACTAATCGAGTCGGAATCAATAGAAGAAAAAACAGTTTTTATCGCAGGAATTGGAATCAATCTATATGGAAAAGAAAAATTAGAAACGAGTGACTATGTAAGTCAAAAACCCATTGGGAAGGATTTTAAACAGAAACTTATCTTTTCACTCATTGCATATATCAATGAAATAGAATGGATCCTTCAGAATACAAATCTACTTAGTAATGAAATCCAATGGATCTATGAAAATTCTCTACTGAAAAATAAAAAAATCGAAACCACTGACAATGGAAGAAATTTATCTGGTATTGTGACTGGTTATGATAGAAATGGTTTCTTAATTGTAAAAATAACTGACGGGAACTTAGTCTCTCTTATGGATACAGGTCCGGATTTTAAGGTGGGTTTATGAACAAGGATATGTTGCTGGTAATCGATGTGGGAAATACAAATACGGTCTTCGGAGTTTTTTATGGTGAAGAGGAAGAACCTAGATTCCACAAAAGAACGGTTACTCGAAGAGATAGAACTTCCGATGAATTAGGAGTCTTTTTAAAGGGCTTTTTCAAAGAAGAAAACATTGATTCAAATGAAATCAGCGCTGCAATCTACTCAAGTGTAGTCCCTGGCTTTAATCCAATTGTTTCTAGAATGTTAGAAGATTGGTTCAAAGTAAATCCAATCAGTGTAACGGTTAATATCAATTTGCCATTCACAATCACATACCCTCGCCCTTTTGAAATAGGAGCTGATAGACTTGTGAATGCTGCCGCAGTAGTAAGACTCTATCCAGGAAGAAGTATCATTATTGATATGGGAACTGCTACAACATTTTGTGTTGTAAATGAACATCATGAATATATTGGCGGACTTATTGCTCCCGGACTTAAAATTTCTATGGACTCTCTCATTCGCAACACTGCCCAATTACCGCCTATCGTTTTTCAAACACCTAGAAAAGTTTTAGGAGATTCAACAATTGAATCTTTACAGTCTGGCTTTTTCTATGGATGGGTTGGCCTTTTAGAAGGCATAATCCAAGAAATAAAAAGAGAATACGGTCAAGACTACAAAGTTATAGGAACCGGTGGACTGATTACAACAATTCACAACTCCCGAAAAGGTCTTTTAGACTATATTGACCCGCTCCTTACTTTAAAAGGATTAAAACTTTTATACGAAATGAATCGATAGAGAAATGATTTATCAGGAAGGCTTTTGCAGTGTCGCCTGACGACTTCCTTCCTTTGTTTCTGCTCGACGCATCTTAACATCTACTTCGAGAGATTGTCTACCAGAACCTTTGAACGTTCCTCTTACAGGGGAAACATCTCGGAAGTCGCGACCAAGTCCAACACGCATATGCTTCTCAGATGAAATCATATTATTTGTTGGATCAAGCCCAAACCATGAAAAATCTGGAATGTAAACATCTAACCATGCATGACTTTGCTCTGCACCAACCATTTCAGGCTGTTTAGAATCAGGGTCATAACTTTCTATATACCCGCTAACGTATCGAGCAGCGATTCCAGCGCTTCTTAAAGCCGCAATCATAGTATGAGAAAAATCTTGACATACACCCATTCTTTTTTGAATAACTTCATCTATTGGAGTATTAATATTCGTCGCGCCAGATTTATATTTGAATTCTTTTGTAAAAATTTGATTCAAATCTATAATTGCGTCAGTGAGACGTCTCTCGGGATCTAGGATTTTTTTTGCGAAGTTTCTGACTTCTTCCGTAATTGGAACAAATATAGATGGGTTTAGATAATCATAAAATTCTAACTGGTATTTATCAAACCATTCCTTCGCTTCTTTAATTTTCATAAGAGAATTGAGAGGTTCGTGCGAAGGAGCAAATAATGTTACATCACTAGTTGCAGTTATTTCTAAATAGCTATGTCGAAATGGAACAGAAAATTCATGCACTAAATTTCCAAAATAATCTCTATGAGAAAACATTGGAACGTCAGGCGAAACTTCAATCCAATGAGAATTTACACTTTGACAAAGCGTTTCGAGTGGAGAAATTTTAACTTGAGAATAAGATTCGGAAGCTTCATAATCATAAGAATAGCGAGTGCGATGAATAATTGTGTATCTCTGTGTCATAGTTGCACCGTAAAAGGAGTTGGAGAAGAAATATTACTATAACGATCCATAATTTTATTTCCAAGTAATTCAATTCCCGCTTTCAAATGAGATGCCCAATAGCCAGGTTTGACTTCATCTTTCGCATATAAAAACTGATCCTGCTTTTTTATTTTAGGGGGATTTACACTTGGTTTACCAAGATTGTCTTTCAAATCAAAAGAGAAGGCGCGGCTAATTAATACGTCACAAATATATTCTGGAGTTTCCTCATCATGCATAGTAAGACCTGAATCTGTGCCTATCGCATTCAGAATAGATTTAATTTTGTCGAGTGAACTTACAAGAGAATTATTAAAACCTTTATCCGTAATCATCATTTTGTAGGCTAAATAAGGATCAAAAATAGATTGATAGTTCCATTGATATGCTTCATAGGAATTCAATATCTTTAAAATTACTATAATAAACGGTTGTAGGTTTGGCATATCTGTATCACTCTGTGTCGCTTTTACTAAAAACTGAAGAGTGGATTTTATGACTGTGATAATATAACTACAATGCTCTATATATCGCCCGAGCTGTATAAATTGTAAAATATCCTGTCTAGAAAAAGTATCCAAGGATGCTCCATAAAAAGACTGAGAATAATGAACAACCCCAACCAGCCACTCAGAGAGATGATCTACGGTCATGTTTTGATTTACTGAATCCTCGACACCTGGAAGTTCCGATAAATATTCCAATAGCTTTCGAAGAGAAACCCACATATCGTTTGATAAATAGTTCTGAATTTCTCTCGCATTATTCATTGCATAATTCATATTAGATTTAACAGAATATGGATTGCGGCTATCGGCTACAGCATGCTTAAAGAAACTCACATGCCAAGGCTCACTGGATTTAAATAATTTTTTAACAGGTGACCCAGTCAAACGTGATAAGGTTTTAATAAGACTTGTGTAAGATGGATCATCGCTTCCAAGAAGTATGTCTATTTCAGAAGAATAGGCAACTTGTAAGACATTGGCTGTTGTAAAACCTCGATTGATATAACGTCCAAGCCAAAATAAACTTTCTGCAACACGACTTAAAATTAAACTTCTAGTAATTCGATTTGGGAAAAGGATTTCACTTCTTCTGTGGATAACATCATTTTTCCCCATAATCCAAGTATCTTTACTTCCCCCTCCCATTGCATTGCAAACCATCAGCGAAGATTCTTCTTTCGAAACACGAGTGAGAGCACAATTACTCAAATGAAATGAATTTCCAAGAAAAGTATAAAACCTTGTTTCTACATATCTCTCCTTAAAATTTCCATCTGGAGTAAAAACTTTTGCTGTTGAAAGAGGAATTAATTCTTGTGCTACATATTCAAAAGGATTCTTTAATACCTTTTGTTTCATATCCTCTATCTGTGCTCTCGTTGACTCTCTTCCAATTAAAATTCCAAGACCACCTGTTCCCTGCTTGGGCTTAATCACAAAGTCATCAATATTTGAAAAAACAAATTCCACAAATTTTGGATCCGAAAGAAGAGCAGTGGGAACAGATTTTAAAATAGGCTCTTCCGATAAGTAATAACGTATGATTGCATCTGTAAATGGCAACAAGCTCTTAGAACTTGCCACTCCACTTCCAATTGCATTAGCAACCGTAACATTTCCATACCGAACACAGGAAAAAAGACCCGGAACTCCAAGCACGCTATCTTGATAAAAACTAACAGGATCAATATAATAGTCTTGAATCCTTCTGTATATAACGTCTACCCTAGAAAGCCCGTAAACGGTTTTCATAAATACATGATTGTCTTTTACAATTAGGTCTTTTGGCAGAACGAGTGGAATCCCCATTTTATTTGCAAGTAGCTCATGCTCACTGTAAGCTTCGTTATAAATACCTGGCGATAGTAAAACTACCATTGGATTATTATCCTGTGTAGGCGCGCACTCTTTTAGGATACTCAACATGACCGGTGTAGTATCCCAAATTTGTTTAATGGAAGCCTTCTCGAAAATATTTGGAAACTGTTGACGAAGGACTTGCCTGTTTGTCATGGCGTAACTAATTCCACTTGGAATCGTAACATTATCATCTATAACTTGAAAACTACCATCGGATGAACGAGCAATATCAAAAGCACCAATATGCAAATAAACGTCATGCGGCACTTTGACAGATTGACAATCTCTTAGATAATTTGGATCAGCTAAGATTACTTCTTTAGGAATGACTTTATCAATTAGAATTTTTCGACTAGAATAAATATCTAATAGGAACTTATTTAATGCAAGTAATCGTTGTTTAACACCTCTTTCAACAAGAGAAAACTCTGACTCATTTACAATATGAGGAATTAAATCTAGATACCAAGGTCTCTCAACATAGTTCCCTCTTCTACTTTCTCCAAAAGTGATTCCTTGTTCTTTTAAAACAAATTCAATTCTTTTATTAATAGATCTAAGTCTATCTACACTTTGGGATTCTAGCATCGGAAGAATTTCTGAATATTCAGGACGATATTTCCCATTTGAATTTTTAGGTTTTATCTCGCTGAAAGATTCCTTCGACTGATTTGTTCGCACAGAAAAAGAGTTAGATTGTTCCGATGTCATTTGCCAGTTCATTTAATGGTTATTGGGTTGTGGTTTAAAGTTGTGGTTCTTCCCAGAGTATAAGACTGAGAAATTGCTTCAAATATATAATATTTTGCCAGACTAATTGACTCAATTAAAGTCATCCCTTTCGCTAAATTTGCAGTAATCGCAGCGGAATAAGTGCAGCCTGTTCCATGTGGATTAAAATCTGGAACAAATCTAGAACTGAGTGGATAAATAGTTCTGCCATCGTAAAAATAATCAACTGCATACTCAGATTCTTTTAAATGACCACCTTTTAATAAAACAGGAACTCCAAACTTATCGTATAACTTCCTTACACCTGCATCCATTTCTTTTTCATTTGTAATCGTTTCACCAATTAGAATGCTCGCTTCGTCTAAATTTGGAGTAAATAAAGAAGAAATAGGAATCAGCTTTTTTTGAATAGCGTCTACCGCATCTTCTTTTAAAAGCCTAGCACCGCTTGTGGCAACCATAACAGGGTCTACTACAATTTTATAATCTTTACCCTTAAGTAATTCACAGACAATATCAATAATTTCTTTTGAAAAAAGCATACCAGTTTTAATAGCGGCTACTGGGAAGTAACCAGTCACTGCGGAAATTTGCTTTTCAATCAACTCAGCGGATACTTCTTGTATGCCGCTAACACCAGAAGGATTCTGAGCAGTAAGACAAGTAATTACTGTCGTTCCAAATATTGAATGAGCTAAAAATGTTTTTAAATCTGCTTGGATGCCTGCGCCTCCACCTGAATCGGAACCTGCGATAGTTAGTGCAATGGGGAAATCTCTCATTTTGTTTGAAACCAACCGTAAATAGTTAAATCAATTTGTGCTACAATATTAAATACAATCCCCTCTTGTTCAAGCAGTTTTCGTTGAAGCTTTGCTCTAATTGTATCCCCTTTAAAAGAAATTTCTCCTTTAGCATTGATCACTCTCTGCCATGGAATCTCCTGCTCCTGCTGTTTCTTTAAGGCATTCAAAGCATATCCGACAGCACGAGCAGCACGAGGTTCGCCTAAAAAACTTGCAATTTGTCCATAGGTTGCCACTTTTCCCTTCGGAATTTTTTTCACAGCTTTATAAACACGCTCGTAAAAGGAGTCTTTCTTAATCTCTTGCTTTTTAGGTTTCACAACTATACCTTATGCAATTAATAAACCATACGTCACCAAAAAACTTATATATTTAAGTAAGTTTTGCAAGGTATTAAATGAAATCATTCTAATTTATAAATAAACACATTCCTATAAATCTCTTGAAAAACATTGCAAGATATTTAGTAAACTAAAACGGTCCAAAGTGAAAAACAGACATGTTTGTTTATATAGAATTTGAGATAAAAAACAACCGACTTTTCTAAGCTACATCTATTATCAGTTTCTAAAACTCTAACTTTTTACTTACGCTTTACACATTTCAGAATAAAATATTTAAATGGTTTTTTATGAGGCTTACACACATTATCCACAACTTAAACAACAGCGAATATGATACTAACCATATACAATTATGCAGTTCTAATAGAACAACAGATTCATCTTATATACTCACCTTACATTATCACTGCTTAACAAAAGCAATGATTGAGTTTGGGTGAGCCAAATGTTCAAATGAAGTTTGCGCCTAGCGGCGGGCTTTCCTCCCATCGCTTTTCACTCCCCATCAGCCGAGCTATACCGCAGGCTATTGAATTTATTCATTTATTAGCTTTATTTAATATTCTAATTTCCTTTATCATACTTATCAATTTCTATCTTTTGCGTAAGGTCAGTTAGATATAATTTTCACGCGAAAAGAATCGATATAAGAAAAGTATTGCTTTTCTTCCTACACATCTCGGTTAACAAAAACTAAATTTATTTTCTTGACCTCCTATATGATTAGCAAAATTCTATTTAGATATGGATAAAATTTCACAATTCACAACATTTCTAAGAGATCGTTATTATAATAATATTAAAGCACATAGAATTCTTCCCATAGAAGAAGGAGTCTATTCTGATTTCCCTGATGGACTTCATGCTTCTTTGCAAAATATTTTACAAGCAGGCGGAATTAAAAGTTTATATGGTCATCAAATATCTGCCTTTCAGTCTATATCTTCTGGCAATGACACTCTTATGATTTCTAGAACAGCAAGTGGCAAAACTCTTTCCTTTCTACTTCCCATTTTAAATGATTATATATCTGGCAAACAACCATTTACCACAATGCTCCTTTATCCCACAAAAGCGCTATCCAGAGATCAAGAAGGGACGTTAGGAAAACTAATGCATGCAGTTGCATCTGGTCGCAAACTAGGAACGTTCGACGGTGACACTCCAAGAGAAGAAAGAGAAAAACTAAAAGACAATGCAGATTTTATTATTACAAATCCAGACATGTTACATTCAGGAATTTTACCCAATCACAACCGAAAATGGAAAAACTTTCTCTCCAGACTCAAATACGTTGTAGTAGATGAAGTGCATACTTATAGAGGAGCCTTTGGTTCCCATGTTGCAAATGTGTTTAGCAGGCTAATTCGCATTTGCCGCTTACATGGAGCAAATCCAATTTTTATCTGTTCCTCTGCAACAGTAGGAAACCCTTCCGAGCATGTAGAGGCACTTTTTCAAAGAAGTTTTACAGTTATTGACAATGATACCTCTCCCCGTCCCAAAAGAGATTTATTTTTTCTAAACCCATCTTTATATAAAGGAATCGGGGGAGAAATGTATCGAAAAGGTCCATCCTCTCTTTCGATACCACTCATACGTTATGCATCTGAAAATAATATCAGAACCATCTGTTTTTGCAAGGCAAGACAGGAAGTTGAAAGACTTTATACAGCAGTTCTAGAATCAGCTCCTCATCTCCGATCTAAAATTCGACCCTATAGAGGAGGTCTTCTTCCAAACGAGCGAAGACAAATTGAATCTGACCTGTTTGCAGGAAAAATCAATACAATTATATCTACTAACGCTCTTGAACTAGGAATTGATATTGGAGATCTAGATCTATGTATTCTTTCGGGTCATCCTGGAACCCTTGCAAGCTTTTGGCAACAAGCGGGACGAGTCGGCAGAAAAGGAAATGGTGCTGCGATCGTTTTTATTGCAAAGGATTCGCCTATCGACCAGTATTTAGTAAATCATCCCGAATTTGTAACGAGTGCTCCACTAGAAGAAGCTTGGCTTTCTTCTCACAATCCTTACATTATCTTACAACATCTTCCTTGTGCCGCCTATGAATATCCACTTCAAATGGAAGAGAGTCAATATGCAGGAGATACGTATGATTTTGCGGTAGATGTTTTAGTAAAAAATTTAACACTCAAACCTTATCATGAATCTTTTCGTTATAATTTACAAAAGTATCCAGCAATGGGAGTGAACCTTCGCGGTATGACTGACTATAATGTGGAAATTTTCCATAATGGAAAAGTGATTGGAGAAATTGATCCAATCAGTGCAAGAGCCACTCTTCATAAAGATGCCATCTACCAACATCTTGGAAAACGTTATATGTCAATCAATCTAGATTTAGAAAAAAAACTATGCGAAGTCGAGGAAGTAAATGTAGATTATTTTACTGAAGCAGTTTGGGAGACTATGATCCAAATGACAGATGTAGATGAGGATAAAACTCTAAACGGTGCACTCTTAAATTTTGGCGAAGTGAATGTAAACAAACAACCCAAACTTTTCAAAAAAATCAAAGAGCGCACAAATGAAAACATTGGATATGGACCAATTACACTTCCCCCTTTTATTTATGATACAACAGGACTTTGTCTCTATCCTCCTAAAACTTGGCTAGAGGCTGTAGAAGCAGTGGATAAACGTTATTCGGAAGCAGCCCTGTATGGGCTTAGTTATATTTTAAAGCGATCCGCACCAAGTCTTTGTATGGCGGATGTAAATGATATTCAGACAGATGTATCTTTATCTGCTACAGCTCGTAACGAATGGAAATCTGCACTCTACCTATATGATGCCCATGAAGGAGGAGTTGGCTATGCAGAAAAAATCTATGATAAAATTTCAGATGCACTTACACTCTGCCTTGCAATCATTGAAGAATGTGAATGTGAGGCAGGATGTCCTTCTTGTGTGACTGCAAATCCAACTGGTTTAGAAAACACAGACTTGCAAGAGTTGCTTGAGGAATCTAACGCATCTGTGGCTTGCACTCGAAGCCTAATTCAAGCCCTCTTAACGGGTAACTTCGATTTGCCGGAAGTGATTTTACATAAGCAAGCTCCACCCAAAAAAGTTGACAAAGTAGAACTCGATCCAGAAACGATTAAACTACAAAAACGACTGAATCGAGCATCTTCTATTTTGCAAAAGAAGAGAGATAGAGTGTATTAAAACACTTTCAATTTCAAATCAGGAATGGCTTTATAATCCTTTGGATTTTGAGTTACAAGAGTAGAATGATTTCGGATGCATATAGATGCAATTTCTAAATCTACATACGGAAGAGTCTTTCCCTTGTTTTGCAATTGGGCTCTGAGCTTTGCATGAATTTTAGAGGATTCAAGATCGTAACTTAACACGTCTAGTGAATCGACCACATCTCGGATAAATTCTAAAAACATATTTTTCTTTTTTGAAGGAACGAGTAATTCAATTCCAAAAAGCAATTCTTGGTAAACGGGAGCGCAAATGCAGTAATTGTCTTTTTCCTTTTCTAAAAAGGAAAGAATTTTAGGATTTGGTTTCGGTTTTGTAAATTCGGAAATGACGTTTGTATCTAAAACATATTTAGAAGTCACAGAACAATCTCTCTTCCTGTTTCTTTGCTACGCACATTACTCCAAATGTCTTCATCAATGAAGTTGTGTTTTTCTCGAAAAGATTTAAGCTTATCTAGAAAGCCATTTGTGGATTGGGTTAATTTTCTAAAATCTCTTTCTGAGACAATATAGGCAACTACTTTGCCATGACGGCTAATTGGTATTACCCCGTTTGTCTCTGAATTGTGAATCAATTTGGGCAAATGATTCTTTGCCTCAGCCACCGTTACATCTGGCTGTGTTTCCACAAATTGTTCTTTCGGTATATATGTATTTTCACTCCAATCCATATAGCTATAATTATAGCCTTATTTTTATTTGTCAACGATTTTTACTTTTTTTCTCACTTTTAAGTAAATAGTAGCATCCTTCGAAATTAACAACTCCCCTTACGCACTTCGTGCGTAAGGGGAGTTGTTTGACAGGGAGCCTGCCGGCAGCTTGGGGACTAATCGTCCCCAAACCCCTATTTTCATTAACTTATTAGTATTTACTAATATTCTTTTTTTTATTTTAAATATTAATACTAAATTTCACTTTAAGTAATATAAGTTATTTAAATGATTTTAATCTGACAGGTTCAAATTCTTTGAATTTAGAAATGCTTTACGAAAAATCGAAATTGCCTGTAAGTAAAATATCGTTAGTTCTTGAATCGATCAATTGGTAAGGAAATTTTCTTGAATTAATGGAATCTAATTTCAATTCAGCAATGGGAATAAAGATTCTATCACTTTGGAATTTATACTTCCGGTTTGAGTTCTTATCTAATATCGCAAAATAAATATCATTTGTAGAAATAGATTGAATCTTACGAACATTTCCTTTTTGGATTTCTTCTTTAATTCTTTCTTGTGGAAATGACACCAGTCGAAAAGGAATCGTTGTAAGCTCGATTAAAATTACTGAAACTACAATTGGTAAAATGAACAACCCTCCTGTCCCGCAACCTTTGCATTTTTCTTGGAAATTATATTTATCATTGAATGTAAAATCCTTATTCTCTTTATATTTCTCTCGAATGAAATCGATTTGGCTTTGTTCTTCTACCTTGTATGCATCTAGAAATAAAAAGAGTCCTTTCGGTGTCAGAGAATGCGATAGTATAAATACATCTTTCTGCTCTTTGATTTCTTTTGTCTCAAGAGTTTGTTTATCTAAAACGGTCTCATTTCTGGTATAAACTTTCCAACAATTGATTAGAGAGAGTAGAAGTAGGAATGCAATTATTCTCATAGTATTACTTTTTCATCGGCTTTGTTCGCTTGCAATCTGCTTTGTATATTTAACTTTACCTGCTCCTTCTACATAAGTATCTGCATTCAGATAACCAAAATAATCTTCGCCATTTAAAATAAATTTTTCTGAGTCTCTTCCAAATTGATTTCGATTAAAACCAGAATTGATTCCAAATCTCTTTGTCTGAGGTCCACCTACAAGTTGTAGCTCTTTGAATTCTCCATTCAGCAAGCGAACCTTTGGAACTGAGTCGAACATATCACGAGTGTAAGCATCCTTGTCATAGATGAATTCTATATCAGAAACTTCTATAAATTCTTCCCCTTCTCCTTTTATATTGGATGTGTTATAAGTAAAAAATCCTGTTGCCTTTTTGCCTCTATTAAAACCAGAAATGATTTCTATATCTATTTCATAAGTAATAGGTGTTAGAAAGATAGGCGATGTATTTAAATTTTTTCTAAGCTTATTTTCATTGATTGTAGAGATTTGGATATCAGATAAAAAATTATCTCCATTTGTATGCTCTGTTGCAGTCGCGCTCAATTCATATATATAAGAAGCGCTCGGAGCAATTAATTCTAATTTGACAGCATCCATTAAATTGTTTCCGCTGCTAAAAGAATCAGATAAAATCAAATCGCCTTCTGGCTTATTTCGATTCCACTTCTGCCAAACAACTCTAAGTCTTGCAATATGACTTGCTCCAAAATAATTTCCTTTATCTAAAATAAACCCGACAATCACATATCCATTTTTCAAAACAATTCTTTCAGACCCTCCTTTTCCTCCTACTTGCTCTCCACCAAAAGATAAATCATCTAATTTTCCAGTCTTATTTACATTAGCGTATATCGGTCGTATCGAATCTACAATATCACCTGTTCTCAGTATCAAACCAGCTAAGACTCGTTCTTTCTGTGATTTACTTTCTCCAGAGAGATAAGTCACATTCATCACAATTAAAATTGTTACTATAAATTTCATATATCGTATTTGATTTCTCCTTTTATAAGAACTATTGTTACCCAAGTCTTTAAAGAAACAATCATCCATTTTCTTTTATGGTTACGTTCTAATGAGAAAACGAAAGACTAATCCTTGTCAATTTATTTCGATAAATTCTCTTTCATTCGATAGGTGATTCCCGTTTTTGCGGCTATCCCCTATTGGAAAATGAATTTATTTGAATTAGTATACATTCTATGAAAATTAAATCATTATTTGCAATGTTATTACTTTCGACACTGCTTCTTCCAAATTGTAACTCTGAAAAAAAAGACATTACAGAAATTCAGCGCAATCTCCTGATTTATCTGATTTCCCCACCCCATAGCAATATTTCACAATCAAGTCCAAATCCTAACATTTATCAAACTATATTCACAAATAATTGTAAAACAAAATCTATCTCAATACAAGGAGGAAATGTGGATAATTTTGATTATCCACCAACAGTGGATGATATGATTTTTTCAACCGAGGAAACGACCGATGAACTAGAATTAAGATCGGCTTCTATATCGGGCTGTTCCAATCTTTGGAATGGTGCAGTAATTCCTTTCGAAATTGATCCCCAGTTTTCGAATGTGAATTTACTTTATTCTGCCTTTGCGACATGGGAAAGTCAGACTGTAATCCGATTTATAAAAAGAACAAATCTACATAGAGATTATATTTTTATTATACCTTCAAATGAATGCAGCTCTTTCGTTGGGAAAAGGGGTGGAGCGCAAAATGTGAATCTATCTTCATCCTGCACTTATAAAAATATTTTACATGAGCTAGGTCATGTGATAGGATTTTATCACGAGCACCAGCGAATCGATAGAGATAATTTCATTACCATACACACAGAAAATATTCAACCGAATAAATTGAGTTCCTTTAAAAAACTTTTTCCAAGTTATTCTTTTAGTATAAGCTATGATCTATACTCCATAATGCATTATACTCCCTATGCATTTTCTTATAATTCAAAGCCAACGATTACACTAAAAGACCAAAGTGCAAACTTTGGCAATTTAGGAACTCTTTCTACTATCGATGTGAATATTGTAAATCAATTGTATCAAAATAGTTTCACAACGATAAACAATATTCCTGCGGTCTATTCTAGATAAGCTACACTAAACCTAATCTCTTATAAATTATATCTACACGAGCAAGATATGGTTTTATATCACAAATTTCGTCCAGAACTTCTGCGGTTAATACTTGATTTACTTCAGGGTCAGCAAGTAATCTTGACTTCATCGTCTGCGATTGATCTGCCCATACAGCCATTGCGTGAGATTGAACTTTTTCGTAAGCTTTTTCTCGGGAAATTCCACCACGCTCGATCATTGCAAGCATTAACTTCTGAGAAAAAATCAATCCACGAGTAACACCAATTACCCTCTGACTTGCATCAGGATAGATATGTAAATTCTTAATCACGTAATTCATTTTATCTAGAATATATTCTAATGCGATAGTCGAATCTGGTAACACAATTCTTTCCGCAGAAGAATGAGATATATCTCTCTCATGCCAAAGCTGCATATCTTGAAATCCAACGTTTACATTGGAGCGGATAACGCGCGCTATCCCCGATATTCTTTCGCAAATTACTGGATTTCTTTTATGTGGCATAGCAGAGGAGCCTTTTTGTCCCTTCGTAAATGGCTCTTCCACTTCTCTTCCTTCTGTTTTTTGTAAAAGTCGAATTTCTGTAGCCATTCGATCTAAACTAGAAGCTGTTAAACCTAAAACAGACAAATAAAATCCATGTCGATCTCTTGTAATGACTTGCGTAGTAATTGGGTCTACAGCAAGTCCTAATCTTGTGCATACAAATTCTTCTATGGCAGGATCAATGTTGGAATAAGTCCCTACTGCTCCAGAGAATTTTCCAACTGAGATTTCTTTTTGAGCTTGTTTTAGTCGTTCTAGATTTCTTTGCATCTCAGCATAGAAGAGAGCAAATTTCAAACCAAGTGTCATTGGCTCTGCGTGAATTCCATGTGAGCGTCCCATACAAGGAGAATTTTTTTCTTGAATTGCTTTTTCTTTTACTGTTTCGAGTAACGTTTCTACTCGTTTAATGATAATCTCAATTGCTTGCTTCATTTGCACACAAAGTGCAGTATCTCCAATATCAGAAGAAGTCAGCCCATGGTGAACGTGGCGAGAGGCTGGACCTATATAAGATCCTAAGTTAGTTAAAAAAGCAATCACATCATGCTGAAGAGTCTCTTCTAGTTTTAAAATTTCCTCTACTTTAAATTTTGCTTTTGTTTTAATATCATTAAAATCCGCCTCAGGAATTTCCCCTCTATCTTTTCTTGCTTCACAAGCTAGTATTTCAATGTCTTTCCATATCTCAAATTTGTTTTCTAAACTCCAGATCTTTGCGATTTCTGGATTGCTATATCTATCAATCATTTAAATAAACTCTCCCAATATTTTATTGTATCAAAACGTGCGTCATCCGCTTCAGTAGGAGCCCAAGATGCAAAGAATTTATCTTCTTTTGGATCATAAGGTCCTGACTTTCCTTCAAAACATACACAAACATCACTGAGTGTAACTAGTCCATGCCAAACACCAGGCTGAACATCAATCCCTCGAATTGGTCCATTGTCGGATAATACGTATTTGCCGGTAATATTTCCGACATCATCAAAGATAAGAAATCCAAGACTTCCCTTGAGCGCTATAAATGTTTCTGGCTTTGGGGGATTTTCATGTTTATGTGGTTGCACATAAGTTCCTCGAGTGAGAACATTTAAAAATCGTTGATACACCTCTGTTAATTCATGAAAATTGTGATTTGCTCGCTTGCGTGGACTGAGCTTTGCTTTCTCGGAAACAGAAGAAAACAAATCTTCCGTGATTAATTGGACTTTTTCTTTCATAATCTTAATTCTAGTTTTTTAAATAAGCCTTCATTGGCAATTAGAAATTCATCCATATCTATCATTCTTTTATCTCTCTCCTTGACGATAGTCCTTAGGTTGATAACATTTTGAATTCGGATATTACGAATGGGAAGAGTTCAAATTCCATTCTGACTACATTACGACGATATCGTAATATAGTCAGAATAGATAAGATAAAAATTCTGAGGCAGAGCAGACATTAATGGATGAGTTAGAAGTTTTTTTCCACTCTATTTCTTCTTTTGTCACTTGTATGCAATAAGCATCTTTTAGATGCGGATGAAATTTTTTCCAATGAGGCGAAATTTCTTTTTCATTCCACTTAGCTTCCACTGCTAAAAAAGGATTTTTATCTTTTGTAACTAGAAAATCTATTTCCTCTTTTTCTTTATTTCGAATGAAACACAATTCAAAATTTCCGTAACCTCCATCCGTCCAGTAATGACATGCTTTGAGTAAGTGAGAGGCGATTAGATTTTCAAATCTAGCTGGCGGGGAAGGAATTTCGCTGTAGTCCCAAAGATATACTTTGCCTTCTTTTTTTATAGATCTAGAAATATTTCTTTGCCAAGGTTTTATTTCGTAAATATAGTATAATTCTTTGAGTGCTTCTGTCCATCTAGTTACTGTGTCAAAACTTAATTCAAGAATTTCTCGTAAAGAAGCACGACTAAATAAAGAGCCTACTCTTTCCGGAATGAGTGCGGCTAACATCTCTAATTTCCCAATTTCTTGTATTCTGCTCAAATCGCGTAAATCTTCTCTAAGAACTCTTTCGATTCTACTTGTTCTCCAAAGTCTTGCTTTTCTTTCGTCTTCAGCGAATAACGGTTCTGGAAATCCCCCAAATTTGAATAAGGCATTGAATGCTGTTATATGAGCTTTTCGATGTTTTCTTACTCTATTTTTTAGAGATAGAATAAACTCATCAGGGGCTAATGGTAAATATCCCAACATTTCTCCTAAGCTAAATGGATGCATTCTAAAGTGATAATATCGTCCAACTAGACTGTCACTTCCCCTGTTGTATACATTGAGTCTTGCACTTCCTGTTACTAAAATATCTAAGCCGGAAGCAAGAGTGTCATATAAACCTTTTAGTTCTCTTTTCCATAATCTAGATTTGTGAATTTCGTCTAAGATTAAAATGGGAGTATGTTTTTTGCCAACGGGCACAATTGATTTTGGTGATTTTGCCCAAATTCTTCTAAATTCGATATCGTCCCAATTGCAATAGTTTCCTATTCCTCTTTCTTTTAAAAGCATTTGTCCAAAGGTAGTTTTACCGCATTGTCTTGGACCTGAGATGAAAGACATTTTATTTTGGCCAAACGAAATTTCAGAAAGTAAAGTTTCTATGTATCTAGAATTCATTTCTGACTAGATTACGATGAAGTCGTAATCTAGTCAATGAATAATTCTGACTAAATTTGGATAAGATCGTAATCTAGTCAGAATTAATTATTTCCTTAAATTTTTAAATATTTCCATCTTTCAATTCCCGCCTTAAATCGCTCAGGAGTTTCTCCAAATCCAATTCGAATCCAGCCTTCTTGTTCAAAGTTATTAGCGGGTAATACAAATATATCGCATTGCTTTAGTAGTTCATCAGAATAATATTCAGATAAAACTCCTTCTTTCAATTTAGCAATAGACACTAAGCCTCCATCTGGCTTCCGAAAAGATTGAATGAAAGGTAAATCGTGTGCTGCCTTATAAAATATTTCAATATTTTGTTGAATTGAATATTTGATTGGAGTTAGTATTTCCTTTCTCTTTTTTATGATTTCATATGCGATAAATTCTGAAATTGGATTTACAGTATGTGTTAAGTAATCCTTAAAGGATCTAGCTTTTTCTATTAATTTTTTATCCGCAACGATCCAACCAATCCTTAAACCAGTGACCCCAAAACATTTCGTAATCGAGCCAGTTGCAATACATTTTTCATTCAGAAGAGCTCCCGAAAATCCTAATTCAGAATTGTAGTCCAAGAAACGATAGTGTTCATCAAATATAGTATAACCTTTATAATTTAAGATTATTTCTTTTAAAAGATCAATGTCTTCTTTTTGTAGTCCAATGCCCGTTGGATTGTGCGGATGATTTAGAATAGCAAGTTTAACATTGTCTTGAAACAATTCCTTTACATCCAAAGAATCCTTTACTAAAACAGGATTCAATTCAGCTCCAAGCATAGAAGGTATTTCATATAACGCTTGAAAGGCGGGAGAAAAGTATGAGACGACATCCCCCTTTTCTATGATTAAATGAAATATTATATAAAGTGCCTCGCTTGTTCCACTGGTAATCAAAACTTGATCAGGGCTCACGTTATTATAGAGACTAGCAATTTCTGTTCTTAAATCTTCTCTTCCTCGATTCGGTGAATCTGCTAAAGATATTCCTCTCATAATATCAATCGGCAAATTTATTTTGTCAAATATTTCACCCACTGTAAAATTTCTAAGCCCACTCTCACCTAAATTACAACAAACAGTAAGTCTAAATTTTTCCAATCGATCTTCAATAAAGAATTCCCTGGGATTCAATTTTTTTCTGTCCTATTTCTTCCGCTTTTTTTCGCTCTATAAAGGGCGTTATCCGCTCTAGCTATAAAAGATTCAAGGGTATCGTCTTCCTGATATTGTGTAATACCAATACTTATTGTTACAGGTCGGTCTTCTAGAAATGAGTAAGTTTCAACCAGTAACCTTATTTTTTCACAAATACGAACGCCTGCATCAATGTTTGAACCAACTAAAAGTAAGGTAAACTCTTCGCCACCCCATCTACATAATATATCTGTCATCCGAATCTGTGCTTTAATAAACTGTGACACACTTACAAGAACTTCATCTCCTTTATTGTGCCCATAAGTGTCATTAATTCTCTTAAAATGATCTATATCAAAAATTACTAAACATAATGATTTTGGATTAAATTTATTTTCATCAATAGTCTGCTTGAATAATTGTTGAAATTTGGAACGATTAAAGACCTTAGTCAACTCATCGAGACTTGCCTTTTCCTCTAACGTTGTTTTTTGATTTTCAAAGAGGGTAATATCAGTTAGATTTAGAATGCTAACTCCTTTTTCTGGGATAATATTTTGTTTTACTCTGAAAATTAAAAATTCTCCCTTAGGATTTCTTATTTTTACTTTCAACTCTTCATCTTTTGGAAGCTTCGTTAAGCGTAGATTAGCCTCCTTGTCTATTTCATTCTCTAAAAGTAAAAAGTCTAATATGTGCGGATAATTCATGTTAAATGTATCTAAGGAATCAACCCTCGAAAAATCGAGCAAACTTTGATTTGCTGCAAGAACTCTTTCCCCATCTGTCATAATTACAATATCTTTTTGGAAATTCAAAAGAGTTTGCAACATTTCCTGATTAAATTTTAAAGACAAATGCGTCTTTACTCTTGCCAATAACTCTAACGCATTAAAAGGCTTTACGATATAATCTACAGCCCCAAGTTCAAAACCTTTGACAATATCTTCTGTTTGTGTCTTGGCTGTTAAAAAAATAATTGGTATATCCTTTAGATGATTAATTTCCTTAATTCTTTTGCAAGTTTCATATCCATCCAGATCAGGCATCATTACATCTAGTAATATTAAGTCTGGCTTTAGTTTTTCAAGAACAGACAATGCTTGTAAACCGTTAGTAGCAACATTTACTTTATAACCTGCGTTTTTTAAAATAGTTCCTAAAAGCTGTATATTTTTTGGAGTATCATCAACAATTAATATTGAAACATTCTTTAAATTACCCAACATAATGTGACCTCAGATTCTGAATTAACTCGGGGTAGGTTCTTAATAATACTATTAGTGAATTCATGTCAAATAAAAGTGCTTTCGCTTGTAAATTTTCAGAATATCTCATCAGTGGAGGATAATTATACTTTTCTCCTAAATATTTTATTTTGTATGCAAATTCTTCTATTTCGTTGATACTAGATGCATCTGATAACTCTTTCCATTCATCATACAAATCATTTTCCATTTCGACTAGCAAAGTCTTTAAATTCTGGATACCAGCATCATCCAATTCCAATATTTGGTGTCTAGCTTCCTCTTGATTTTCAAGATCTATCCGAGGCTTTTCGAGGATAATATCATTTTTCCCCTCTAAAATACTTTCATCCGATATTGATACATCTTTTAAAAGAATTTGAAAAATACTACCCTTACCTACTTCGCTTTTGATGGAGATACTTCCATTCATAAGACTAACGAGTCGACTTGAAATGGCTAGACCAAGACCAGTTCCTCCATACTTAGCATGATTTTGTCCCTTCTGTTGTGTAAATGCCTCAAAAATTGCACGTTGTTCATCAATCGGAACTCCAATTCCTGTATCCTCAACTGTGAAAATTAGGTCGATCTTGGTTGTATCAACTACCTTTGAGATTGCTCTTGCGGTTAACCGTATGTAGCCCTTTTCAGTGAATTTAATTGCATTACTAAGTAAATTTAAAAATATTTGTTTAAAACGAACCTCATCTAGAATTATTTCGGGAGGCAGATTTTCATTAATAATGATTTGAAAATCCAGATTTTTTTCATTTATCTTTTGAATAAATATATTTTTTAAATCAGAAAATACTTCTTTGATATTAACAGAAGAAGTTTGTAGTTCAACTTTTCCCGATTCGATTTTAGAGAGATCTAATATATCATTAATTAAGGTTAACAATGTTTTGCCACTTGAAACAATGTTTTCAAAATATTTTTTCTGAATATCATCTTTGATGGATCCTTTCAGAATCTCAGTAAAACCGATGATCGCATTCATTGGAGTTCGAATCTCATGACTTATATTTGCTAAAAAATCACCTTTTACTTTGCTTGCCGCTTCAGCAGCTTTCTTTGCAATCATTTGTTCTGTAATATCTAGTCCAAAACCAATCAGACCACCTGTAAACTCATCTTGAAAGAAATAGTTTTGAAAATACCATTCATTTCCATCATTATATAAACCATTGGAAATAAAAACTTGCGGTTCCCCTTGCAATGCATCTCTTAGAGTAGGACAAAATTCAGAATACACTTCAAATATATTTATATTCACAGCTTGATTATCAAAGAGACCCATTTTCCTAAGTCCTGCTCCTATGCTTTGAATAATCAATCCCTCTGCATTCACTCTAAATACAATTACAGGCATATTTGCTAATATTCCTGCTAAAATTTGGCTTTTCTCATTAATTTCTCTTTCAATTTTTTTTCGTTCCGATATATTGCGCATAACGGCATGCACTTCTAAACTTTTTGTATTTTCGTTATAGACATATCTCGATACAATCTCAGTCCAAATAGTAGTCCCATCTTTTTTATATTGCTCTATCTCATCTATATAAATATCATTTATATTTTTCTTTTTAGCGGTTAGTCTTTTAACTCTCAAAGGAAATGCTCTCTTCGCATAGATAAGAGATCTTAATGACAACAAATCGTTAATCGGTATACTCATCATTTCCAAAACTGTATAGCCTGTTAGGTTTTGAACTGATGGGCTTACATAAAGTAGTTTCATTGTTCTTGCATCAATAACAAGAATAACATCCGCCATATTCTCTGTGATAATTCGATATCTCTCTTCATTTTCAATTAAAGCTTGTTCCGCTAACTTTCTCTCTGAGATATCTCTTATATTCGTTAGAATTCCAACATTTACATTCTCATTCTGATAAACTGAAAGTTGAACTTCAATAGGAAATACAGTATTATCCTTTCGAATTCCCTTACTCTCATAGTTATAATTAGAATAATCAGAACTTAATAATGATTTCATTATCGAAGCTATTTTTCCTCTTTCATCCTGTTCAATAAAAGCTACAGCATTTAACTCCCTAATTTCATCTATCGATCCATAACCGAACATTCTAAGCATATTGTTATTTGCCCAAAGAACTGAAAAGTCTAGACCTATTAATAAAAATGAATCAGGTGAAATTTCTATCAATGTTCTAAAAAGTTCTTCACTTCGCCTAACTTCTTTTTCAATACGACTTTTCTCCGCATCAATCTTTCGATGCTCTTCTACCATTTCATTAAACGTTTTAATAAAATTCCCTAGTTCATCATTGGAGTCATATTCTATTTTTACTTTCCAATCCCCCTTTGCGATCCTATTTGCAGCTGCTTCTGCTAATTGAAGTGGAAAAACAAATTGTTTAAATGTATAATTAATTACCAAATAAATAAAGACGACAGTAAAAAATGAGGTTAATATCATCTGAAAGATAAGTGAATAATAGGATTTATCAACAATCTGATTGGATTCTAACTCACCACGTTGATTTAATGATAACAATTCATATAAATCTGAATTTAATTGATCTACTATCGTTTTAGATTTTTCTTGCAAGCTACGAATTGAAGCCTTATTAAACTTTCTAGACTCTTCAAGGATTTGGTTATGAATCTTTAAATATTCTTCTAGATCGTCTCTAAATTTAGCAAAAGATTTCTCTTCTTCGTCATGATAATTTAGAACACGATAATAAGTTTTACTTCCCACTAAATCGATTTGCAAATTTGAGATTCTCTTTTCAATCATCTCTTTTTCTGATATCTTATCCGCTGCAACATGTTTGTTTTCGAATTTATAAATCTGATCAATTTGATATCGCATTTCAGAGATTTGAATAATACTTTGCATCCATTTATTGTGAATCTCTTTTGTCTCTTCATGTATCTTATTTACTAAATGAATAGATAAAGAAATACCAACCAATATCAAAAAGCAAATTGCGGTAATTCCGACTAAAGCCTTCTTTTTTATCTTTAATTGATTATACCAACTAACTTTCGTAATGTAGTATTTTGTGACAGACATTATCGATTTAATACTCTACTAATGATTTGATTGAGCGAATCTGGATGAAACTTATCCATTATAAAATCGTCCGCACCAGATTCATAAATAACAGATTTAACAAGTTGGGAACTATCGGATGTTATAGCAACAATGTAGGTATCATCCACTGATAAGTTTTGTTCGACTCTCAGTTTTTCAATAAGATCTTTCGCATTCATATCAACCATATGGATATTCATAAATAATATTTTAGGCTTAATATTGCTACAAATTGAAATTGCTTCAAGAGCAGTCTTTGTAGTAATAACATCCAGCTTTTCTTTTTTTAAAGCTTTTTCAAGTCGAATTGTAAATTCTTCATCTCGACATATGATGAGAGCAATTTCGGGCTTATTGCTATTTGCCTCAACAGTCTCAACTGAATCAGATAGAGTTTTATCTCTACAGCGATTGATATACAGAGCAAGAATTGGATCTTCTGGTAATATTGTTTTACATTTAGTAAATATCTCTTCCGCTTTGTCAAAAAATCCACCTCGGAATAAAGTTAATCCTCTAAAATATTCAGCATTAAAATTCTTCTTCTTTTTCAGCATATCTTCTGTATCAGCACCAAAGTATTCGTATACAGTTAAAAAACCCTCTGTCCCTTGAATCTTTAAATATTCAATCTCACGACAGAGTTCTCTTTCTTTTTTTTCGAGTTGTAAATAAGTATCCGATGATATTAAAACATTTACAAAGAAAGAGTTGGCTAGTGTTTCTAGTTTTTGTGCCATCTCTACAGGATTACCAATTACTGTTGTATCCATTCGATCAATTCCTCCTAACGTTCCAAATGTAACATTTCCTGAATGAATACCGACACCTATATTAAATGTAGATTTACCTAGTTCCTTGTTTCTTAAATTAAAAGAATGAGTATATTGATTCATCTCCGTAGCTGCAAGAATTGCATTTTGTGGAAAATCTGGAAACAAAACCATAATTTCATCTCCTATAAATTTTCCGATGAATCCTCTTTTTTTGCGAATAATAGCCGTTATCCCAATATAATACTCATTTAATAATTCGAATATCTCCTTAGGGCTGAGTCTTTCACTAATTGCAGAAAATCCTTTTATACCACTTACTAATATAGTGACATCCCTCTGGGCTAAATTTCCCAATGATACTTCTGTAATACTTTCCTTATTTAATATAGATAGAAATTCTCTTGGAACAAAATTGCTATAGGCTGCATTCACTAAGGTGAGGTGGTTTGACAAATCTTCAATGTCTCTAAATGCTCTAGAAAATCTTCTCGATAAAATTACAGATTGAGCAAGTAAAAAAATAAAAACACCTATTTGCATCAATTCACCAGTAACGATGACTTTTAAATTATATAATATGTCATTCACAATGAACAAGATTAAAAAATTGGAAAATAAAAATATTACAAGAGCATCCTCCCTTCTCTTAACAACTAATCTGACTTGATATATATAGATTATAACAATAATCGTAATAATGACTACATAATTTGGATTTACAAAATAATTATAGAGTCGCAAACTAGAAAAGCAAACTATCATGCTTAAGACTCCCCCAATAGACATACTGATTTTTACAAGAAGATCTGAAACGTCATCTGGAAATAACTGATAAAAAAATTTAAAGAATATTGAAATCAAAAGAAAGAATGACATGTATTCAAATTTTGTGACAACCTCATAGTGGATATTCGGTATTAGCTGCACAATCATAATCTCACCAGTAGAAATAACGCGCATGAGAGTCACAAGGCAGAAACTAGCGAAATAAAGACTAGTTAAATCATTCTTTCTAAATATAAAGAGCATGAAGTGATAGATTGTCATGATGAGTATACTACCACCTAAGAGAAACTCTATAGAATTTCTTTCGTATTTTAATTGAAGAATTTGATCTTGGGTTCCTAAGATAGGAATACTCCATATTCCTCCATTGCGATGATGATAATTGGAAACGATAAGCGTTAACTCAAAGCTTTGCTGATTCGTTTCAAAAAAAATGGTTTCTGTTCCATACCCTGGTGTAGACTCTTTAGGGTTTGTGCCTATCCGACCACGTCCTGTTAATAATTCATTGCCTAAATACAGTTCATAAGCGGTAGCCTGTTCTTTCATTCTAAGTGCTAATTTCTTTTTTGGAATAGAATGCATACTCTCTGGCAGCATAACTTTCACTTTAAAAGTAGCATATCCATCTCCACTTAAAATTTCCTTATCTACAATTCTACCATTCCAATATCCAGGAAATTCAAAGTATCCAGACAATAACTCCTTTGAAATTTCAGTTTGAGAAGGACGATAGATTTTTTTCCAATAAAACTCCCACTCCCCCTCTAAATTCACTGCGCCTTGCTTTTCAAAATCCCAAAAGGTCAGATTTAAAACTCCTGCTTCCACTTTTGGTGAGTCTTTTAGAGCAAGACCGATATTACATCCGTTCAATAGTAAAAGAGAAATAAATAAGAAAAAACCTTTGGCTAAAAGCATATGCAATGTTTATAGGAACCAATGAAAAAAGAAATCTCTTTTACTGGACTTTTTGGCGAAAAAATAAATGTTGGGGTTATACACAACGGACACGAACAAAACAACCTATGAAATTACTTATGATTCAACGATTATTTTTTTTAGCAATTCCAATTAGCTTTATTCTTTATTGCACAACCGCAAAGCCAGTAGATATCAAAAAACAAAATCCCAAATTATACAGAGAGTTAATTCGCGACTATTCAGTTGTGAGTGAAGAGAATCCGGGTAAAATTGAAACATTAAAATTTATCGAAAATGAAACTCAATCGATTGTAGGAAAAATAAACAATTTCCCTATCGAATCCTGCACTTGGTTCTTTGATCGAAAAGTAAAAGATAAAAACAATCTAGATGATACTATGTTTCTACAGAAAGCAATTAACCTAAATTGTGGTGGTCAATACTATATAATCGAACTAGACAAACAAAACATTCAGGCAAACAAACTAAAATACCAAGGAGTTTATAAAGGTATTTTTGATCAACTCCGCAAAGCAATTATCGTCGAAGCATCCTGCAGCATTTATTCCACAACAAACAAAGAGGAAGATGATAAAAATACAGCTATTGAATGTTACCCTTACCCTTATGATTTAGAGCGTTATACGAAAAATCAAAAGAGAGAAGTTGTAGCGGGATACTTTCTCTACACAGAAAATCAAGAAACCTTGGAAAGTCTCATGATGGCATCCAAGGAAGAAAAGGATAACACAAAAGTTTTACAAGAGTTAAAAAAAGATTTTGTAAGTGAGACAGATGCAAACAATCAAAAGACAAATCCTTCAATTGGAAAGAATTTCACTTTTAAAAATTGCGAATATATTGATTTCAGAGAAGCGCAAACTTTGAATAAGAAAGGAAAAGATTTAAAAGCAAAAATTGATAAATTTGTAGAATCTGACCTTACTGATCCCACAAATAAAGAAAGCCTAAGAGATGCAATAGAGGAATATAGAACTTGCGGAAACCGTTGCTATAGCAAGGACAAAGAAATTCAAATTCTATTTGAAATTAAAAATGAGGAAGCCAAAAGAAAAACGCTTATTATTAAAAAGCTATCCTCTAGATCTGAACTCTCAAAATATAAACGTTTTAATTTTTATCCCGTTGAAGGAAGCCTAAAATCCATTGATTTTTCTGTGAAAGGGGATATAGAAAAAATATACTTAGATCCTATCATAGAAACGACTCCAACCCAATCTGACATAAAACCAGAACCTTCTAAAGTAATAGAGGAAGTAAAAAAAGCAGAAGAGGAAGAAAAAACCAAAGAGAAAAAAAAGAAAAAGTCTAAAATAACAGAAACGGTAGTTCAGCCCATTCCAGAGCCTGATGCAGAGGGAAACACGGAATCTGTTCTTCCAAAACAAGAGTAATTTTTCGAATCGGTTCATTTTTGCGTTTTTACTCGGTCTAATTTTACCGAAAATAAAAAAGATGCTTGAGTGTTTTTTCGATTGGCTTACAAAATATACTCCAAGTTTTATTTTTTTTAAATA
Organism: Leptospiraceae bacterium; assembly: GCA_035345875.1. Taxonomy (GTDB): domain Bacteria; phylum Spirochaetota; class Leptospiria; order Leptospirales; family Leptospiraceae; genus UBA2033. The sequence goes on from DAORDH010000004.1 coordinate 257,818, forward strand.
AAGGTGCTAAATGAGTAGTAAATTAAAAGCTGCGATGTTTGAGGAAGAATCAGCTCTTGAAAAATTAGAAAAAGAGCAGGTAGAAGTCATAGGCGATACAATTGACGAAAGTTTACGACTTGCGGCAAAACACTTCGGGAAAGAACTGTATCAATTAGATTATGAAGTTATCGAGCGAGGGAAAAAAAGTCTCTTTTTCTCTCACCCCTACAGAATTCGAGTTTTTATTTCTAATCATGAAGACAATATACAAGAATTAGCTGGAATCGATAAAAAGCTTACCGGTGGAAGTGGCAAGCTCTTATCTACAGAATTAAAGAAACTAATTGTTCCAAAAGACAAAGATGGTTGGGTCAGCATCAAATACTATCGTCATGGACTTTATATGAAAGAAATCCCACCTGTGGGAAGTGGAAAGTATCCAACAGTCCAAGACATTATAAAAAAATTAAATTTAAGGGGAATCGCTCCTCCAAATGAAGCAGCTATCCAAAGCTTTTTAGATTCTAAATCAACAGAATACGTTCGATTTGGAGATGCAAAACTTAAACCGTTTGCAGAAGCCGGAGCTAAAGTTGAAATCTCTGATGATAATATGAAGGCATTTGTTACACTCCTACCTCCAAAACTAGCAGGAAGAGACTTGGAAATAGCGGATGTCGTTTATGAATTAAAGAAAGAAGATATTGTTTATGGAATCAAGGAAGACGTTATTCGCGAGTTCCTTGAAAATGAAAGATACAATGAACCTTTTGTAGCCGCTGCAGGTGATCCACCTATTCATGGAAAAAATGCTCAGATCATTTATCATGTTAGAACTGAAAAGAAAGTTGTATTAAAAGAAGATGCAAACGGTAAAGTTGACTACAAAGATTTAGATTTAATTGAGAACGTTGTAGTTGGGCAATTATTAGCAGAAAAAACTCCACCAGAAAAAGGAAAATACGGTCGCAATTTATTTAATGAGATGTTGGAAGCGAAAGATGGTCAAGACATTCCTCTCAATCAAGGCAAAGGAACAATTCTTTCAGAAGACAAGATGAAATTAACTGCTGAAGTAAATGGGCAAGTTATTTTTGCAGAAGATCGCCTATCGGTCGAGACAGTTTACAGAATCAGTGGCGATGTGAATATGAGAACAGGAAATATTACATTCCTAGGTTCCATTGTGATCACTGGAAATATTGAAGATAATTTCCAAGTTAAAGCATCAGGTAATATCGAAATCTATGGAACTGTGCAAAAGGCACAAGTAGAAGCAGACGGTGATATTATCATTCGCCAAGGCGTAACAGGTAGAGGAGAAGCAAGAATTGAATCTACCGGCGGAAACGTTGTTTCTAAATTTCTACAGGATGCGATAGTTGTCACAGATAAGGATGTAGTAGTTCAAGAAGTAATAATGAACTGTGATGTGAGCGCAGGAGGAAAAGTAACCTGCAATGGGAAAAAAGCAAATATACTTGGTGGAAGAATCAGAGCGGGCACTCTTATTTCTGCTAAAAATATTGGATCTCCAGCAAACCCATACACAGAACTCATAGTCGGAGTAAATCCAAAATTATTAAAGCAGATAGAAGACTATACAGCTAAAAGAAAAGAATCACATGATAAACTAGAACTTTTAAGCAAAACATACAAGACTATGAAAGCAAGACAAGATGATGATCCATCTTCTTTTAGTGAGGAAAATGCCGCTTATTTAGCTAAACTAGAAGTGGGTATTAAAAAGCTAGAAAAAAGAATCGCAGAATATGACAAGGAAATTCAGACTGTAAATTCATACATGGAACAAGCTGGAGACGAAGGAAAAGTCTTCTTTGAAAAGAAAATGTATGGTGGAGTATCAGTGCGAATTAAAAACGCAGAGCCTTACAAAATTAAAAATGATTTACAATCAAAAATTTTATTTCTATCAGAGAATAAAATTCAAATGAAACCTTTTGCTGATCCAGAGGCAGAAGGCGGACAGTCTAAACGAGGCGGAAGAAGAAAGTAGGCAAGGAGATTTATAGTTGGAACTTTTAGCATTAGTCATTATCAATATAGTCTTTGGCGTAATCTTATATTATGCTGTCTCTATTAAAGTGACTAATAGTGTTAGAGACTACCAAATAGTAAAACTCAAAAAAGAAATCCAAGCTCATACACTTACATTCTTCAAAGAATCTGAAAGTTATCTTGCTTTAATGGATTCACGTATAGCAGTATTAAAAAATCTTTTACATAAAGCGGAACAGATGGGAATCGATTTTAAAAATCTCCCAGAACAAGAAAAGTTAGCCGCCAGCTTAAGCACTACCAATACTGAAAGTAATCAAAATAAAAAACCATATGTATCTAAATTTGATGAAGAGGCAATACAGGATTATCCACAAAAAACCGTTAAGCTAAAACCACAATCAAGTGTTATAAAAAAGACAGAAGAAGAGGACAATGGATTTTTTAGTGGTCTAATCGGAGGTCTAGGAAAAGGCTTAAAATCTATATTTGGAATTAATAGCGATATCATGATTGATCCAAATCTAGATACAAATACAAAGACTAAGAAAAATTCTGTGATTGATGTTTCCATTGGTGGAAATCCATTAGAAGCAACCGAATCCGTTCAGGACAATCTCAAAACAGAAGAATCTTTTCAAACAGTATTTAATACAGTCAACAATCCCTATATTCAACCGAAACAAGAAGATACATTACGCATTTCCATTAAAGCCGCTTTAGAAGAATTACCAGCTGATGCAACGAAAGTTGAAAAAGTTGTTCATTTATTAAAAAAAGGTTATTCTCATACAGATATTTCTGAAGAAATGGGACTCGCAATTCCAGAAATTTCACTCATCGAAACAATAAAAATAGAAAGGTCTCGAAGAATCTGAAATGTCCGCTTTTAAAATTCTGAATATAGGTTTTTCAAATATTTTAATGACTTCTCGTGTTGTTGCGATCATCCATGCAGATTCTGCTTCTGCAAGACGCCTACGTTCCGAAGCAAAAAATTCTGGCCACTTGGTTGATGCAACTAACGGAAGAAAAACAAGATCCGTTATACTAACCGATACAAATCATCTTGTTCTATCTAGTCTCAAAGTAGATTCTCTGGCAAAGAGAATTGAGGCTGATGATAATAGCCTACCTGCATTGGAGGAGGAATCCCTTGAAAGTGAGCCCTAGAGGAATATTATATGTTATATCCTCTGTCGCTGGTGGAGGCAAATCAACATTAATCTCTTTATTACTGAATAAATATCCTGATATTCATTTTTCAATCTCAGTAACATCTAGACCTGTTCGACCCGGAGATGAGCCTGGAAAGAATTATCATTTTGTAAGCAGGGACGAATTCGAAAGATTAATTGCTCAAGACTTTTTCTTAGAATGGGCACTCGTGCATGATAATTATTATGGAACTTCAAAACGTTATATCGAAAAAGAACTACGAAAAGGGTATAAAGTAATTCTTGATATTGATGTGCAAGGTTTTAGAATTATCAAATCCAAAATTCAAAATATAAAATCAATCTTCATACTTCCCCCATCAGAAGAAGTTTGGATTGACCGACTTAAAAAACGCGGTTCGGATAGTCCAGAAAGTATAGAAAGAAGAATTCAAAATGGGCGTAAAGAATTGCAACAAGCCGGCGATTATGACTACCAGATTGTAAATGATAAATTAGAAGATTCCTTTGCCGAATTAGAGAAAATTTTATTTGGCGACAAACCAAAGGAAGATTCTCCTCAACATGAATAATTCTCTTTCCGTCCAATCCGGCATATTAAAAGGGAAAAAAATTCCAATACCATCAACCGTTAAGGGAAATAGTAATTTTACTTCAGCTATACTAAAAAAATCAGTATTTTCTATTCTTGATTCACTTCATCTTCAAAATTTAATCAATTTAGAAGAGTCCTTTTTTATAGATTTGTTTGCAGGATCTGGTCAAATGGGAATAGAAGCCGTTAGTCGGGGATTTAAAAACTCTGTTTTCTTTGAGCTAGATAAAAATCGTTTTAGAGGTTTGAAAGATTTTTTACCAACTATAAAAAAAGATTTTATTCTATTACACAGAGACTCATTTCGCTATTATGACTCATTTGATAACGAGCCAGTCAAATCACTCGTTTTCTATATTGATCCTCCCTACTCCTTCTGGGATTTGAATCTAGAGAAAATCTTGCGCTTAACGAATGATATTCTAAACAGTTACACTCAAAAGAATATTGTTTTATTAGTCCAATCCCCATTTGACCCAAAATGGAACAGTTTTGAGATAAGACAGGTAGGAAATAATTATCTATTATCTCTCGTAAACAAAATTCTTTGATACATGAAAAAATGAATACAGGTCTAATCATTGCGTCACTTTCTTATCAAGAAAATTAATTTAATTTTTTATCTCTTCATCTTATTGCCTTTTATTTTATTTGTTACAAATATTTGCCTATCTAAAAAAAACCAGCCTCATCCAGTGTCTTTTTATTTTTGGAAAACTCAACTCAATCTATCAGAATATGAATTGGAAACATTGAAAAGTTTAAAAATAGAGAAGATATACCTTCGTCTATTTGATGTAGATAGAGTGGGTAATATCAATTTACCTGTCGGAGAAGTTACTATCATAAAAACTCCAATAAATATCTTAATCATTCCAGTCATTTATATTACAAATAGAAGTTTAGTAGGATTAGAAAAAGATTCCATTCAGAAATTGGCAGTAAATGTTCTAAAAAAAACAGAAAAAATAATGGATAACAATCATTTGCCTTTAAAGGCAATCCAATTTGATTGTGACTGGACGGATTCTACACGGAATAATTATTTTTATTTTTTAAAGGAAATTCAAAATATTTCTAAAAATAAAATTGCTCTATCCACTACGATTCGACTTCATCAAATTAAATATAGAGAAAAAACTGGAATTCCTCCCGTTCAGGAAGGATTTTTAATGTTTTATAACATGGGACAAATCAATGAGGCTTCCACTCGAAATTCAATTTTTAATAAAGAAGATGCTTCCAAATATTTATCTCGTTTGGAGAACTACCCAATTCCACTCTCCTATATTTTGCCAATTTTCAGTTGGGTTGTCCATTTTAGAGATGGTAGAATTTTAGATTTAATCACAAAAAAAGATATGGATAGTATTTTAAATTCTACTAATCTTGAAAAAACTAAATCAGATGACTTGTTTTTAGTTAAAGAGTCCTTCCTATCAGAAGGCAGATTTTTTAAAGTAGGAGATCTTTTGAAAAAGGAAACTATTTCATCTATCGATTTAATAGAAGCAGCTGAATTATTAAAAAATTCAAATAAACAGAATAACTATGATATTATATTTTTTGATCTAGACGAAATCAATCTTAAAAGGATAACGAATGAAACTCTCAACAAAACTATTTCTATTTTTAATTAGCTTTTTACTTACATCTATCTCAATTTTAATCGCCTGCGGTCCTTATGGTTGGATGGATTTTTCATATAACACTCTCTTGACACCCGAAATCATTCAAAATCCAAAAGCAGAAAAGTTTTTTTGGTCATATAAATACTCTCTTTATAAAAGATTTAAGGATAATTATAATACAGATTTTAATTCTACTAACGTTTCAGAATGGTCAAATTTCTTCCCTTCCAAAGTTCATGAAGATAAAATAAAATTTTGGCTCTACTCATCCAATTTAAAAGAAATTGATGAAATGATTTTTGCTTTACAAGGAAAAGGAACAGTCGCCACAGAAAATGTAAAGAAATTCTCCCTCATAGGTTCAGCTACTCCAAATTCTTGTATCGAATTTCTCTACTATGTTGGATTTGCAAGACGAAATGAAGAGTTTACTACAAATGTCATTGATCTATATAGTTGGGATGAACCTAAAAAAACAAAAGACTTATCTCAACTTCAAAAGCAAATTGATGGAGGTCTTCGCTTTTTCGAAAAAGAAAAAAATGATTTTTTAAAGGAAAGATTTATCTTCCAACTCATTCGATTATATTACTTTAACTCGCAATACGAGGAGGCAATTTCCTTTTACAAAAAAAATGAAGCTTTCTTTAAAACAAACAATTCAATGAAAGCAAGAAGTCTTGGTTATGTTGCGGCAAGTCATATTAAATTAGATCAAATAGGACAGGCAAATTATCTCTATGCCTACTTATTTGCCAATGAACCTATTATGCAAGAAACAGCTTATCTCTCCTTTCGCCCACAAAGTGGAAAAGATTGGGAGGAAAGTTTAAAACTAGCAAAAACAAAACAAGAAAAAACAGCACTTTGGTTCTTGTTCGGAATTACCTTTGATCCCGAAACTGGGATTCAGGAAATTTATAAGATAGATCCTCAATCCGATTATTTAGAAGTATTGCTAGTAAAAGAAATAAACCATCTAGAGGAACATTTCCTACTTGTCCAACCAAGTCTACCGTTAGTCGGAATCAATATCGAGGAGAGTCATCAGTTTTATTCTAGAAAAAAAAGTTTTCTAAAAACTGTAACTGAGATTGCGAAGGATGATAAAATCAAAAATAAATTTGTTTGGAACATCTCCTCTGCTTACCTCAACTATACCTATAGCAATTTTTCAGAAGGAGATAATTATTTAGCAAAAGCAAAGACATTTATCGATAAAGACGTAAAAAATAAATTACTTTATAACTCTCAATTTTCAATTGTATTTGCCTATGGGAAATTACTCAGTAACTCTAAATTAACTCCAAGTGTTGAGGCAGAAATCCTACCGCATCTAAAAACTATTTTCAGTAAGCAGATTGAATCAATTCCTAATTTTAGATATGACTATCCTAGATTTTGGATCAGTAATGCAATAGCCGTCCGATATGCGTCACAAGGCGAATATGAAAAAGCAGAAGTAGTGCAAAATGGCACTCTTAGGTTACATTTTTCTAAATTAGAAAATACAAAAAAAATGATTTCCTACTTTGACAGAAAAGATCATTCCGAATTAGAGAAATTTTACCAAGCAAGATCATCCTTAAAGAAAAAGCATTATCAACAACTTTTAGGTATTCACTATGCACTCCGAGATGAACTAGAATTATCTCTCGAAACATTTAAATCCATTCCAAACTATAAATACACATTTCAAACAGATCCATTTGCGATTCGAAAAAAAGATTGTTATGAATGCGATATTCTCCCTAAGTCCGCTAAAAAATATGATAGTATTTATTTTATACAAAAACTCATAGACTTAAAAAAGGAGGCCGTGCAAAATAAAAATAAACAAGCAGAGAATTATTTTTTAGTTGCAAATGCATTCTATAATATGAGTTTCTTTGGAACGAGTAAATTTTACAGGAATGATGTCCATAGCTTTAAACAAAATTATGAGATGTGGCAATATTCAAAATTTAGTAAAATGGATTTCCCTGAAATGGATAATAGCACTGCACTAAAATATTATTTACTCGCAGCAAGTGCAAGTAACGATCCAGAGTTCAAAGCAAAGATGAATTTCTTTGCCGCAAAGGCAGAATTAAACGAATGGCATGTGCAAAACAAAAACTATGATAAACATTTTCAATCAGGACTTTATTACTCTATTTTGAAAAAGAATTTTTCTAATACTAGATATTATTCTGAAATCATCAAAGAATGCATTTATTTTGCAAGATATATCAATGGAAAATAAGAGAGAAACTTACCACCGATAGGGATGATTCTATCCGATAAAAGATACGATAATTTAAAATTATCCATCTTATCTTCACCGTTCAGTTATCGGTGTTCATCCGTGGTGAAAATTTTTTTAAATCAATTTCTTTTCCAAAAATCGAAATGAAATAGTTTAAATATCTAAACGAATTGGTTCCCCTGGCTTCGTTTTATTAAAATCTCTAACCTTAAAAGTGAGATGACTCCACGCATCCACAGAATAATCATCTTTTACATGGAGGGCTGGTCTCATCGCAATCGGTTTTTGTTTCTCAGGATGTAAATAAAGTGATCTTCTACCAAAGAATCTACCTTTAAATTCTTCTTCTGTTACCTTTTTAATTTTTTCCCCTTTCATCTGAAACGCAAAATTACAATTATCCGCTAATTGTTTCATTTCTTCCGGATTAATTGATATAGAATGATCAGGACCTGGTAAAGATCTATCTAATGTAAAATGCTTTTCGATTACACAGGCTTCATATCCTATCGCAACAGCAGCACCCAATGCACCAGCAGAGTGATCAGAAAAACCAATTGGGAAATCATACATACTCGAATAAAGTTGAATTGTTTTTAAATTTAATTTTTCAGGAGGAGTTGGATATAGAGAGACACAATGCATAAGACAAAGTTCGGAAACATTTTTGGTTTCAAGAAATTCGACCGCTCTAGTAACTTCATACAAATCTGCTGCACCCGTAGAGACAAACAATGGTAAACCACTCGAAGCACATTTTTCTAACAACTCTGAATTTACAATATCACCGGATGCAATTTTTAAAACTGGCACTTTAAGATTTAATAATAAATCAACACTTGTCACACAAAGCGGAGTTGAGAAAAAGATTAACCCTTCATTCAAAGCAGTTTTCTGAAACTCTCTGTGAAAATGCTCTGAAAGTTCATATTGCTTAAAAATATCAAATAAGAATTTTGCATCTGAACTTCTCGGATCAATAAATTCTTCCGTAACATAGGATTGGAATTTTACCGCATCCGCTCCAGCTTTTTTTGCAGCCGCAATTGTTTTTTTACCGATTTCTAAATCGTTATTGTGGTTCAATCCAATCTCTGCAACTAGGAAAGGTTTATGATCTTTTGATATAACTCGGTCTGTTAGTTGAATTTCTTTTTTAAATCTCATCAATGTATTCATCGGAAGATTTGGATTGAATAGAAATATTTTTCATCTTGCTTTTTGATTTTGAACTTAGAAATTTGAATCATGAAAGTCATTTTTATAATTATTTTTCTATTTATCTCATGTGCGAGCACAAGGTATATAAATCCTGAGGAATCAGAGCCCACCCGAGAATGGGGTCCAACCGAAATAAGTGCAACGGTTGATACAATGGTTGTCTCAGTCCAAAACTATTTCGAAACAACTAAAGAGAAGCCATATATTGAATTGAATAAAATACAAAATAAAACTTCAGAACATATTGATACTGGAATGCTTGCGAATGAAATATCTACAAATCTCATAAAAAGGAAAATCGTTTTCGTTGATAGAAGCCATAGAGGAGATGCACTAAAGGAAATGGAATTGGGACAAAGAGGGATAGTGAGTGCAAACTCTGCATTACCTACAGGAGAATTTCTTTCACCTAACTTCAAATTAAATGGAGAAATAACAGATAACGTTCGCTATGTGAATGAAGAAAAAGTGCAATATATAGTTGTTACACTTCGTCTTTTGAAGCTTTCTACCGGAGGCGTCGTCTGGCAAGATGAGAAAAAGTTTTTAAAAGTATCAACCAACCAAAAATTCGGTTGGTAATTTATAGAATGACAAATATTGGTAGAACAAAGAAATAGAGCCTATGCCCGCGACAGTATTACCAGATACAGATATAGATACCGAGATTAAAGAAGGAAATCGAGGTGGACCATGGAAAGTGGTTCTATGGGATGATGATGAACATACCTACGATTATGTAATAGAAATGCTAATGGAAATTTGTCAAATGTCTATAGAAAAAGCATTTCATCATGCACTAGAGGTGGATACAGAAAAGAAAACCATTGTTTTCGAGGGGGAACTAGAACATGCAGAACATGTCCAAGACAGAATCCATGCCTATGGACCCGATCCAAGAATGGCTGAATCCAAAGGTCCGATGAGTGCTACATTAGAACAATAAAAATAGATTGCACTTAAACTATAAATATTTTTCTTTTCAACTTAAGACTTAAATCCATAAGATAGTTTAAGTCCAATTCAACCAAAGAAGAAGAGTCATGATTAATAAAAAGAAAGTTATCGTAGTTCTACCAGCTTATAAAGCTGCCCTAACCCTTGAAAAAACCTATAAAGAAATTCCATTTGATATTGTAGATGATGTGATCCTAGTAGACGATGCAAGTCCAGATAATACTCCCGAAGTTGCAAAGAAAATTGGTATCAAACATGTAATCGTTCATGAAAAAAATAAAGGGTATGGTGGAAATCAAAAGACCTGTTATAACACTGCTCTAAAATTAGGAGCTGATATTGTGATTATGCTTCACCCTGATTACCAATACACACCTATGCTGATCACTGCAATGGCAAGTATCATTTCTCTAGGTCTTTACCCTGTAGTGTTTGGTTCTAGAATTTTAGGAACTGGTGCCCTTAAAGGTGGGATGCCTCTTTATAAATACTTTTTCAATCGATGCTTAACTCTTTTTCAAAATATTTTACTTGGACAAAAATTATCTGAATACCATACCGGCTATCGTGCTTTTTCTAGAGAAGTATTACTCAAAACAAATTATGAAGTAAACTCGGATGATTTTGTTTTTGACAATGAAATGATAGGACAAATTTTCTATGAAGGCTTTGAAATTGGAGAAGTTACCTGTCCGACAAAATATTTTCCTGAAGCATCCTCCATTAACTTCAAACGAAGCGTGAAATATGGACTAGGAGTTTTAAGCGTTAGTCTCAAGTTCAGAATTCAAAAAATGGGTTTGTTTAAATTTAAAATTTTTGAAAAAAAACCAGCTTAGTATTTTACCTGGTGAATTAAATTACTTCATCAGGTAGCAACAAATAAAATAATAAAAGAGACACTATCAGAAAGACTGTGAAATAAATTTTTCCGATTTTTTTCCAGTCGCTTCTTTCAAGAGATAGAATCATTTTTTTTATTTCATCCAAATCAAAACTTAATTGTTCAGGTTTATAATTTTTTCCATATAGCTCTATTAGAAAATTCTGATAAATTTCGTTGCGTTTACTATTGATTAACCAATAGGACTCTTTAACAATCTCCTCATCGTCCGAAAATAAATTCTGAAAAATTGTTGGAACTTTATAATATTCATAAATAATAAATAAGGACATATTACAGTAGATAGAATATATATTGAGTAGAAAAAACTTAGGGGGCAAACCCTTTTGAGTAAAAAGCAAAATTAAATACAAAATAAGCATGCTATACCCGAAATAACGAAGGATAGGCACAAAACGTTTATATCTTTTCTGTTCGGAGAGGTATTGGCTGTAAATTTTATCTTTCACATCTGCCATAATTCGTCCTATTATTTAAACTGCAAGGATCAAAGGATATAGTTTTTTCTTGACCCTAGGTTTTTAAACTAAAATCTAGTAGTAAGTTTTCAAAAAAGGAACTGATATGAAACCAGTCAGAGAGCCTAAAATAAATCTCTTTAAAAAATCGGCACCACTTAAAGCAAAAGTTTTAAAAAATATTCAGCTAACCCCTGATCCCGGAAAAGGGAAACGTCCCAAAAAAGAAGGAATGGCTTCCATTCATAGAATTGTGATTGGTATCGATCACACTCAGTTCCCATACGTTATTGGACAGAGTGCCGGCATTATCCCTCCAGGAAAAGATCCAGAAAAAGTTGCAAAGGGTGCAGATAACACCGATTATGCAATTCGTCTTTATTCAATCTCCTCTCCTACCTACTCAATGGGAATGAAAGAAGACTCCATTGAATTTATAATTAAAAGAGACAATGCATACGACGAAGAAGGCAATATACTTTTCTCTGGTGTAGGGTCCAATTATATGTGTAATTTGAAAGAAGGCGACGAGGTTACAATGACTGGTCCTGCCGGGAAAAACTTTCTACTACCGACCTCTGACTTCAGCGGAGATATTTACTTTTGTGCAACAGGAACTGGAATCGCTCCATTCTATGGAATGACTTATGAATTGTTAGAGCATAAGCTGATTAACTTTACTGGAAGAATTACTATCATATACGGCGCACCTTATTCGGATGAGATTGTCTTATTAGATGAATTTTTAGAACTAGAGAAGAAACACAAAAACTTTAAACTTATAACAGCAATTAGCCGCGAACAAAAAAATTCTTTTGACGGTGGACGAATGTATATTGGTCATAGAGTAAGAGAACTTGCAGGGCAAATTAAAGAATCCTTTGCTAATGGCGGTAGACTCTATATATGCGGTGGTCCTAAAGGTATGGAGAAAGGAGTGATTCAAGAACTACAATCCGCCCTTGGGGATAACGGTGATTTAGCTCATTTTGAAGAAAAACTAAAAGAACAAAAACAATTATTTGTGGAGACATACTAATGGGAGAAAATGGAATCATTCGTGATATAGACAAAGGGAAAGGGGAAATTATTCGGGTAGAGATTAGTGAATTTAAAGGTAAGAAACTTTTAAATCTAAGAGTTTGGTATACAGATGCAAACGGAGAATATAAACCAACTCAGAAAGGAATTGCTATCCCACCGGATCTATACGAACAAGTGAGAGATGCAATCAATGAAGCAGGAAGTAGATTCTAATACTATTTTCTGCTACTCTTTGTCCATTTAACCTTTATTAGATACAAATTGATTTCTAAATTATTTGAATTGGGTAGCTCATTTTTTAATAGAAAATAAATTTTCTCTACTGCTAAATTCATGATAAATCCCCGTAGCCGATTATTTTCTTTTTATTTTTTATTCTTTGTATTTGTTTTTTTATCTTACAGGATTTTCTTCCTTTATCTTTATCAAGATAAATTAGATAATGCGAGTATTGGTTTAATTCTAAAAAGTATCCTTGTCGGATTTCGCTTTGACTTTTCTGTAATTGCAGCGGTTCTATCTCCATTCTATTTTCTCTCTTTAATATTTCCATTAAACCGATACAAGCTCTATCAATTTATTTGGGGGTTTACACCGATTATCCTCTCTATTTGGGTAGCGTTCCACTTGATTGGAGATATTGTATACTTCGCAAATTCAAATAAACATTTAGGCTATGAGGGATTTATTTTTCTAAATAAAGATATAATTTTGCTAATAAAATCTTTTCTTTTAGAGAAACCTTTTATTTTTTTTGTATCGATTGCTATTAGTATATTTTATTTAACAAGTTCATTTTTTCTGTGGGTGCGTCATTTTCATTTTGTCGAAACAAGTCGAAAAATAATGAATCGACTAGCCGAGCTCATTCTGATTCTAGTTCTTTCTGTTTTTCTGATTAGAGGTGGAATTCAAACTACATCCTTACGCCCAAGTCATTCGATTATATCAGATAATAACTTTATAAACACACTCTGCTTAAATGGAATTTTTACATCCTTTAGTGATATGATTCAAACTCAAATTCCTAATTCAAAGAAAATTCCAATCGAAGAAGCAATTCTACATGTTAGAGAATCAATAGAGTATGAAGGTGCTGAATTTGTAAATCCCGCTTATCCTATTTTAAGAAAATCATTAAAGGCAAATAGCGATAAGCCACCGAGTATCGTTCTGATTCTCTTAGAAAGTTGGACTGGTAAATTTGTAAAGCCTATCTCTAAAGATGGATTAATAGATGGAAAAGAAGTTACTCCTAATTTCAATAAATTAATTCAAGAGGGAGTCTTTTTTAAGCGTTTCTTTGCGACAGGCGGCAGAACCTCCAATGGATTATTTGCATCCCTTACAGGTCTACCTGATCGACCGATGATAAGTGTATTACATACTCAAGAAGCCAATGCAAGAGTTTCAGGACTCGGAAAAATTTTAAAACAAATCGACTATCAAAACCTATTTATGACGGGAAGTAGTCTTGCATTCGAAAATATTTCTCCACATATTCAAAGATGGGGATTTGATAGAATTATAGATGAAAGGAATATTGAATCCACAAATAAATTCAAAAAAGGCGTTTGGGGCTATGATGATGCAGATGGATTGTCTCTATTTAATGAATACTTGCGAGAATTAAATCCAGACAAACCGTTTCTAGGGATTTATCTAACAATTTCTACTCATTATCCTTACAAAGTCCCTGATCCTAAGTTTGAAATATTTGATTCAAAAACGATGGACTTTGACTTCCTGAATACATATCACTATGCGGACTATGCAATAGGAAAGTTCATTGAAGAAGCAAAGAAAGAAAAATACTTTTCAAATACTATTTTTATATTTGTGGCAGATCATACTCATCATAGATTTTTAAATCATTATGAAGATCGAAATATCCCATTTCTAATTTATGCACCCAATCGATTTAAACCAGAAATTAGAAATACAATTTCTTCTCAACTAGATATAATTCCGACTATCGTTGGACTTACTGGTAAACCACTGTTATTCTCTGCAATGGGAAAAGATTTATTTGCTTCTAATATAAAATCTTTTGCTTATTTCTGTTTTGGATACTTATATGGTTGGATTGATGAGGAACATTTTTATTTTCAAAATATAGGAATTTCTACTAAAACTTTGAACTTCCCGATGACTGAGCCATATATAGATAGAAATAATTGTGACATATTACCTGAATGTAAATTAACAGAAAGAAAAACAAATGCATTTTTAAATTTACCAATTCAACTTCTAGAAAGAAATTTAATTTTTCCTTACTAAAGAATCGACGAATTTCCAAATTTCAAGATTCGCACTGATCTCAGCCGTAAATTTTCCAAACCCAGGCTTTTCTTCTTCAATTTTCCCAGGCCATCCATGACCTGCTCCTTCTAATTTTAAAAATCGAACTGGCTTACCGGATTTACAATTCGAATATGAATGAGAAAAAACTTTTACTCCATCATCTAACTCATTTACAATTTCTGCATCTGGCTTGATATTGCATCGATTCCATTTGACCCAATTTCTCACAGTCTCTTCGGCTCCAACTGCAATTCCTTTGTTCCCGCTGATAAGACCACCTCGATATGGAACGATTGGATCGTTAGTTCCATTGATAAATAAAACCGGAACTGGTTGTTTCGGTTTTTCCTTACTTAATACATCTGACATGGTAGAAACTACACTTGCATATCCAACAAATGCTTCTGGATATTTGAAAGCCATTCGCTGGGTCATAAAACCACCATTTGAATATCCAAATAGAAAGAATTTTTTATTCCCAAATTGTTTTATTAAATGCTCTCTAAGTGTTAGCAAAAAGGTTTCATCATTTGCATCCGGATCTTCTTCAGGTAGTTTTCTTCCATCTATCCAAGCACGATTGAGTCCAGAAGGGTAAACAATAATAAAACCTTGCTCCTCGGCTAAACGATTGAACTCCGTCTTCCACATAAACTCTTCTCCAGTTCCACCTCTTCCATGCAGACCGATTAGAATTATATTTGATTTAATTTCTTTAGGTTTAAATAAAATAAACTCCCTTTCCTTTTCGTTTATCAATATTTTTTCATGGAGTAAAATATAATCAATTGGTATGTTACCACGAATCGAATCTTTTCCGCAATGGAGGAAGATAAACAAAAGAATAATGAGTATTTTATTCATAGTTTAATTAATAATTTATTTCCATTTTTTGCAACTGATTTTCCGTTTTTTATTCCTAGAAGAATTCTAAAAAATCCAAACTAAAAATAATGCGTTTTTCAATCCGATCCTTTTTGACAACAATTGTATTTTGCGAGAGCGTCCCAAGCTTGTGATCTAACGCTCCTTGCAGTTAAAGTAAAAAACCGATCAAATGGCAACCCTGCTTCTTCGAGAGTTTTAGCTGTCCAAGTATTACAAGTATTTGTAATATAATAGTAACCATTTGCTAAAAAGAAAAAGCTATTCCCATAAATTCCAACTCTTGTTTTTATAATTTCACCAGAATTAGATCTTTTAAATGTGTTTAGAATCGCTTGATTTAAAATGACATGCGCCTTTTTCGAAATTGGAAGTTTTATTACCTCTGATCCATTAAAATATAATTTTGGATCCTTTGGAATTGCCACTACATGTAAAACACTTTCCGTTGGTAAAAACATTGCTTTTAGTGTTATCTTAGTAGTAATCTCTTCGGCTTCATAAAATCCCTTATCTCCCCAACCAAATTCATAAAATGGATTAGAGCCAAAATTTGAGTTTAGAAATTCAAAGTCTTTTCCCAAATTTTCCTGTGCTAAGATAATACCTGTATGCCACCCGTGGCTCACAACATATATAAATGTTTCCTCTTCCTTTGTGTCTGGTAAATAATTCCAAGTCTTAAAACTAGAGCAACTAATCAAAAAAAGTATGAATCCAATTCGTAACAATGATCCTCCCCACTTACTTATATTAACAATCTGCGCGCCTGTCGGGCAATCCTGTGAACATAAGGATTTTCAATCACGAAGCGCACGAAGTGAATAAATAATAAACCTTCTCTTTTCTTCGTGTTCTCTGTGCTCTTCGTGGTTAATTCTTTTTCATATCTCTTAACTTGACGGCATTGCCTGTCGGGTTCAAAGATTCAAAACTTTCCTCAGTCTAAAATCCTTACTAGATAGCAAGGGATAACAGGCTTCTGTCACATAATACTAAACTATTTGAAACATTATCAAGATTTAACATAGAATTATTCTTATTTTGAGAATTAGTTTTAAAAAATTGTTTATATAGAATCTGTCTAAAAATTAATAACATTATGGATTCATTTTTCCCAAATCGTTTCGATTGTATTGTAGTTGGTGCAGGTCATGCTGGATCAGAAGCTTCTTTTATTACAGCTCGTGGTGGTCTGAGAACTTTACTTATCACGATGAACATGGACACAATCGGTCAAATGAGTTGCAATCCAGCGATTGGCGGAATTGCAAAAGGTCACATGGTCAGAGAAGTAGATGCGTTAGGCGGTCTCATGGGACGAGTAATAGATGCAACTGGAATCCAATTTAAAATGCTAAATACTTCCAAAGGCCCCTCTGTTTGGGCACCTCGTGCACAAGCAGATAAAAAAGAATACCAACTGAAAGTAAAACATACTCTAGAAAAAGAGAAATTATTATCAATCCGACAAGACACAGTAGAAGATGTAATTATCGAAGACAATAGAGTCGTAGGCGTTAAAACAGGACGAGGTTTCGAAATTTTTACAAATCATTTGATTTTAACAACTGGAACCTTTTTACAAAGCGTTATTCACATTGGAAAATACCAAAAGGAATCTGGTAGATTAGGGGATGGAACAGTCTATGGACTTTCTGAATCACTCCGTCATGTTAATTTTCGTCTAGGTAGATTAAAAACTGGAACTCCTCCTAGGCTGAACAAAAACTCAATCGATTACTCCGAATTAGCAATTCAAGATGGAGATGAGGATCCAACACCATTTTCCTTTTCAAATGATGCAATTACAAGGAGACAGATTCCCTGTCATATAACGTATACCAATTCTGAGACCCATAGAATTATAAATGAAAACTTAGAACTCTCTCCAATGTATTCTGGTCAAATCAAATCAACAGGACCAAGATATTGCCCATCTATTGAAGATAAAATTGTTCGTTTTGCAGAGAGAGAGCGTCATCAAATTTTCCTAGAACCAGAAGGGTATGAAACCATGGAGGTTTATGTAAATGGAACATCCACGAGCTTACCTGAAGAAGTGCAATGGAAATTGATTCGATCTATCAAAGGTCTAGAAAAAGCAGAGATCATGCGCCCCGGTTACGCAGTTGAATATGATTTTGTTGATCCAACTGAATTAAATCCAACTCTAGAAACAAAAAAAATTAAAGGTCTCTATCATGCGGGACAAATCAATGGAACGACAGGTTACGAAGAAGCAGCAGCCCAAGGAGTCGTTGCAGCATATAACGTTATACTCTCATTTAGAAAAGAGCAGCCAATGATTTTTTCTAGAAGTGAAAGTTATATCGGTGTTCTGGTAGATGATTTAGTTTACAAAGGAGTAGAAGATCCATATCGTATGTTCACAAGCCGAGCAGAACATAGATTGCTACTCAGACAAGACAATGCAGATAAACGTCTGATGAAATATGGTTTGCAACTCGGTGTTGTGAGTAAAGACGATTACCATCGCATGGAAGAAAAATACAATCGTATTGACTCTCTCAGACAAAAAATTTACGGAATGAATTTAAAACCTTCAGATGCACTTACTGAATTACTAAAAGCTAAGAAGATTGAAGCTATCAAATTTGGAACCGATATGGATTCTTTTATTCGTCGTCCCGAAATTTCTCTAAGTGATTGCAAAGAAATCATTCCCGAACTAAATACTATTTCAGATAAAGAAATCAAAGTATTAGAAATGGAAATAAAATATGAAGGCTATATAAAACGCGAACAGCAGATGATTACACAAAGGAACAAAAGTCTTTCAGTGAAAATTCCAGAAGACTTTGACTATTCACAGCTAACAGCTTTAAAAGCCGAAGCAATTGTAAAATTAACAAAACACAAACCAATCAATTTAGAAAAAGCATCTCAAATTTCGGGAGTAGATCCTTCTGATATAGATATACTTCTCTTTCATCTAACGGATAAAGCCAGACAAGAAGGGAAATAATTTTCACCTAGCACCGATTCTTAAAACCCTTTGTTTATCGGTGCCCACTGACTGTGTTATTGGTGAAAATCTTTTCAATTTTCCGTCAGAATGAGTGTTAATAACTTATTCTAAAATTCGGTTCACTATAATTTTAGAAGCTTCAATTTCTTTGGTAGTAATACCTACCATCATTTCCGGTAAAAATTTTGTTCCACCTGGCCATGTATGACCTCCCCCTCTAATTTCATACAACTCAATTCGATTTGCAGGACATTCCCATCTATGGTGAATAACGCTAGTTGGATCATTGGAATATTTTTTAGGTAGCTCTGCTGATTCCTTGTTTGCGCATCCTGCTTTATCTGCCCAAAATTTTAGAGTTGCATCCGTAGAGTCAACCTCTCCATGAGCCTTACCTAAAACCTTAACAGTTCCACCCTTATAAGGAACAAGAGGATCTTCTGTTCCATTAAAAACAGTGATCGAAACGGAGTTTTGAGGCTTACAAAGAGTATCCGCATTTAATGGCATATTAGCTGTAATTGGAAATACTTCTTTGAATGTCTTGGACATTTCACAAGCAAGACGAAAAGACATCATTCCTCCATTGGAAATTCCAGTTAGAAAAATTTTATTTTCATCAATTAAAGTAGATTTAGAGATTCTTTGAATCAATTCCCTTATAAAGCCAACATCATCTCTATATTTGACATCTAATTTTGTAGGATCTTCCCTAAAATCATTCCACTTTTTATCATTACCTTGTGGGTAAACAACAATGAATCCATTTTCTTTTGCTGCTTTAAGAAAATACTCTCCATCTATTCCGACAGAGTTTTCAGGCTTTCCCCCACCTCCATGCAAAACTAGTAAGAGAGGTTGGGCTTTTTGGAACTTTGGATCATAAATCAATGCCCTACGCTCTTCCCCATTCCAATCAAATTTGATTTCATCCAATGAGTTACTGAACTCTTTAGATGCCCTAAGGCGTCTATCGCATGATATTAATAAAATTAGAAATAATAAAATATAAATTGTTTTTTTCATAGTAAATTAGGATGGAATTTTTTTTGTTAATATTTTTTAGTTTTAATCTTGTCATCTAAAGAAAACAAATCGATATAAGGTTAACTACTCTCCGATGAATTTAAAAATTCTTTCAGTAGTAGTGGTCTATGTTTCCTTATATCGATTTATGCATCTTGATAGAATTATTTCTTAGTTCTTTTACTGTCTTTGGCTTCTTCCTTATCTTTATGAAAATTCTTGAATTCATCATCCGTAATTGATCCATCACCATCTTTATCAATTTCGGTAAATCTTGTCTCATGAAATTTTACCCATTCTTCTTTTGAGATTTTTCCATCCCCGTTTGTATCCATTTTTTTAAAATGTTTTTTCCCATGACCATGATGACCTTTCTCTTTTTCATCATCTGCGTAAAGAGATATAGAAACTGAAATCACAACTACTAAAAATAATTTTAATGTATTATTCATAATTATCCTCACTGATTTCATTATCAGATTTTATTCTCAATTGAAAAGCTTTTTATTATCTTACCTTTTATCTAAATTATAAGATTCAATATTCGAGTCATTGAGAATGCATATAGAACTTATTTGTCTTAAATAACAAATCTTACAGCGAAGTATTGCAAAGCGAGAAAAAGGGAGGTAACTCCGATCACTCAAAACTGAAACATCAATTCAATTACTATATCTGGAACTATAACCTACTAAGTCTACTTCTCTATTAATACATTAGAGAAATGCAATATATGAATTTCTTTTATCATTCTTATCAATTCATATCTTTTTAGAAAGATCATTTATTAAATTAGAATCGGAGATTCAAATCAAATCTCGCGGATAACACTATTTAACCTCTACTACTCTTCCCTGAACAAAGCAAGTAAATACACTATTTGACTTTAAGAAATTTCTTATTTGTGCAGGTTCTAACACTAATAATTTAGGAACGCTTTCTTTGTAAATTTCAGTTTGAGCAGGAATGTTTATGAAACCATTCGCACTGAATTCATCTCGAACAAAACTTGCCTTGATAACTATATCCTGATTTTCCAAATCCTCAGAAGTATTTTTCAATGTAATCCAAAATGATGTATGCCCTGTTTTAATTAATATCTTACTTCCAATAAAGCTAATTGATCCTTTACTTTGAACAATTTTTTCTACAACGCTATCCGCATTCGAAGATATCGACTGACGTTCTATCAATCTAGTTCCTTGCACTCGTTCAAAAACATCACTCATATTGTCTGGATGAGGAAAGTCTACCTTGCTTAAAATTCTACCTTCATCTAAGGCTACCATTTCTTTAAGATCAATTTCTCTTGGATTAACTTGTTCAGATTCATCATAATAGATTGTTCTATCATTTAAATAAATTGTCTTATAACCTTTAGTAGTTCCAACTTTTTGAAAATGCGTTATTTGCTGCAAAGTATTTCCACCAAGCTTTGCAGCTTTTTTATGAAGACTCATTGATTTATAATCAAAAAAAGATCCTGATACAATGAAAGTATTATAACCCAATTCTTTGATTGCTTGAACAGCAGACAAATATCCATAATCTCCTGTTCCACTGCTTTTAGCATCTGTTACAATAATCATTTTCTTTTTTGTAATTCTATTTAAACCTAATTCGGAACGTATTTTTACCAATCCTTGGGTAATTCGATCAATCCCTACATCTCCGCCCTGCTTAATACGTCCTAACTCTTCCTTTAATTTATCATGGTTCAAAGAAGGTTTTAGAATCTTTATAGAAGACTCACTCACGAATACTGCACCTAACGATAAATTTTTGCTTCCAGTAATAGACAGTATATATCTAAAGATTCCTTTTACTTCCCTAGAAAGAGATCCAGACATGTCAAAAAGAAATATAATTTCTTCCTCTCCGCTAAGATCATACGCAGAATCCGATTTATTTTTTGGGACTAGAAAGTTAAGAGTTCTTTTTGTATGCTTCTCTATAGATGAATAGAAATTTTCTTTGAATAAACTTTCGTTCGAACCAATCACTTTTCCTCTACAGTTATAAACCTCTGAAAGAATTGAGATACTAGAATCAAAATTTATTTCTGTTTTTACAATATAGTCAGAGCCAAACTCTTCACAGACTCCATTTAAAAGAGATTTGCTTGGCTTTCGATCCATTGTCTCACCGGAGTCTCTCACATAATTTTTTACTTTATCCGGATCAGAAACCTCGATTAAGAAATTTTCATTTGCATAATATGCAATCAACTCAGAGATTCCTGAAGATACATTGTCTTTCTTTTTTAAAGCAGGAGGCTCCTCTCCTATCACATAAGCGGGTAGAAAAGTAACTTCTCTAGCAAATAACGTTGTATTTAATAAAATAGTTAGAAGTAATAAAATTATTTTAATCATATAAGGCTTATCTTTAGAATTGTAACCTATCCAAGAATTATATTCAATTTTGGGATCTATATAATTCTCTCCTTCCTAAAAATCCCTTAAAGCATACAGTGAAAAGGATAAATCAAGAAGGAGATTGTATGGTTAAAACTATGCAAGGATAGTTATGCTAGTTTTATTCTACTCTCATGGTAGGGCTTGTATAAGAATAAAGTCCATGAACCGATCCTTGCGCTTGTGCAGACTCAGAACGTCTTTCAAAGCGAAGAGTTCCATTATAAAGAGCTGCATGCAAATCAGGAATCGTTTTATGACCCATATCTTGAAATGATTGTCTTAAACCTTGCACTAAGTAAGGAACAAAATTAATAACAGAGCCTTTATCGACTACCGCACCACTTACCCCTTGTGCAACTTTAATCTTTTGGCTTTCGCTGAAATATCTTTTGTCACCACCTGCTTTCATAGCTTCAAGACTTGCCATTCCACGATATTTTTTAAGTCGTATTCCATTCTCATAAAAATATTCACCGGGAGCTTCATTGGTTCCTGCGAACATAGAACCCATCATACAAGTAGATGCTCCAATAGCTAAAGCATTTGCAATGTCTCCAATGTTACTAATACCGCCATCTGCAATCACTGGAATTCCAAATTGTGCTGCATAACTTCCTGTCATATACACTGCTGTTGCCTGCGCTCTTCCTACTGCCATTGTTTCTTGTGTTATACAAATAGAACCAGGACCCATGCCCACTCGGAGTCCATCTGCACCTGCTTCAATCAAAGATCTACTTTGCTCTTTTGTTACGACGTTACCCGCCACAACATCCAAATTTTTAAAATTTGCTTTGATAAATTTTATCATTTCAATTTGATAGCTCGAATTCCCTTGAGCAGAGTCAATAACGATAAGATCAACACCTGCATCATACAAAGCTGCGACTCTATCTCTAGATTCAGGCAAAGTGGAAACAGCCGCCCCAACAAGTAAACGTTTATTGTGATCCTTAGAAGAGTCTGGGAAATCTTTATTCTTTTTTAGATCAGAACGACTCACTAGTGCAACTAACTTTCCATCTTGGTCAATAATTGGAAGTTTACCTACTTTCTTGACTCTGAGTATATTATTTGCTTCTTTCAAACTAATACCAACAGGTGCTGTAACAAGAGTTTTAGTCATGACAGAAGATAGTTTTATTTTTCGATTTGGCTCAAAGTCAATGTCCCGATTGGTGACAATACCAATTAATTTACCATTGAATGTCCCATCCTCAGTAATTGGAATTCCTGAAAACCCAAACTTTTCTTTGATATCATCCAAATCCTCAATTGTATTTTCAGGCCCGAGTATAATTGGATCTGTAATAAAACCATTTTCATATCTTTTCACTTTTCTTACAAAATTTACTTGCTCTGTAATTGTGTTATTATAATGTATTATGCCTAATCCACCTTGTAGAGCAAGCGCGATAGCCATCGCAGATTCAGTTACTGTGTCCATCGGCGAGCTAATGAGGGGACGTTTAATTGTGATATTACGACTGACTTTAGATTCTAGATTTACATCCGAAGGATTAAAGTCAATATAGCCAGGGAGAACTAAAAAATCCCTGTATGTGAGTCCGATTTGAGCCGAGAATAGTTGCTCTCCGGAAAGTCCGTCTTGAACTGGTTGATTTTTAATAATTGAACTGGTCATATCCACACTTAAAACGCCTTGGGATGAATTGCAAGAGAAATTTAATATGAGACTGCAGAGGGAGCCAAAAGAATTTGGAGATTATTGACAGAAAAATTCGTGAAACTGTAGATATTAAGGATGCACATAAACGAGTTGTCATCCTTGCCAAGCATCTAAGTAAAACTGAAATGCAAATCAAGGATACAGAAACCCATCTGAAATTGCTCGAGCATAATGCAGATGGCACAAAAATCATAGTAGAAAGGCTCGATCCAACCTACATACTCAGAAAAGGGCAAAATCTAATTCTCACAAAACTTCTGGGTAGATATGTTCAATTAGACTGCACAATCCTAGGCGAAAAGCCAGGGAATCTTTTTTTACTTCAGATCAATAAATTTTTAGTATCAAGCAAAGAAAGATTAAATGACCGAATTCATCCTCCACCAGAACAGGTATGGGTCACAAATATCAGGACGAGTGGTGTATCCATTGAAACAAATATGCACACAATTCCAACCTACATGAAAATCAATTTTACAGATTATGAAAATAAACTACGCAAGAATTTCGATTATATAAAAATTGATATCTTCAAGCCAGATCTTGAAGAAAGATTTCACGTTG